>OY969559.1:0-1915938 GCA_963701075.1 uncultured Nitrososphaerota archaeon | reverse complement strand
GTTTCAATCCTTGTTATGATGGATTTGTCTTTTTGACGGTATCTACAAAAGATACAAAAATCAAGAGAAATAGGTTTCAATCCTTGTTATGATGGATTTGTCTTTTTGACGTTTCTCTGCGTGGGTGGTGATTGATGATAGTAAGTGGTTTCAATCCTTGTTATGATGGATTTGTCTTTTTGACCAATGATGGTCTTGATTGCATTGTTCTCAACTTGCTTGTTTCAATCCTTGTTATGATGGATTTGTCTTTTTGACCTCTTGCAAGAGCAACATCAAATCCAGTCTCTGGTTTCAATCCTTGTTATGATGGATTTGTCTTTTTGACATACCCAAGTACTTGGGGTACCGGCTGAATATTTTGGTTTCAATCCTTGTTATGATGGATTTGTCTTTTTGACAATTCTATCATCTGTATGAGCAGAGTTGGACTTTAGTTTCAATCCTTGTTATGATGGATTTGTCTTTTTGACATGCATGATCTGCACTCATGATCAGGTTACTTGACATTGTTTCAATCCTTGTTATGATGGATTTGTCTTTTTGACATACTCTTAACAGCTGCATGAACAGATTTATGTCACTGGTTTCAATCCTTGTTATGATGGATTTGTCTTTTTGACCGTCATTAGAACAGGCTAAACTGTGCCTATTTTATTCAGTTTTTTTGTATTTAATCACCCCATTTTAGTGGTTTCCAATAATTATCATCCACTATTTAAGGATCCGACAGGGCAAATTTTTCTAAAACAACAGTTAAGACAACGGTTATCAAAATCAGCATCAGGCATTATTCCCATTTGAATGACTTTTTTTGTTTTCTCTAGTATTTCAAGTGAGTGATTTTTTACGGCATCATCAATTACTACAGAGATTTGTTTTCTTTTAGTTTTATTAAAAATCACAACTGCTTTTTTGACAGATTTCCCAAGATTCTCCTCAATTAGAATAGACAGCAGTCCTAACTGAACTAGAAGAGTATTAGATATGTCACAAATGTCACTGTATTTTCGTTCTATTAGAATTATCTCATCATCTGTCTCAATTGCCTCATCTATCTTTCCAGACAAATCAAGTTTCTCAGAATAAAATTTACTAGCAACAAGTTTTCTGCCTTTATTTGTGTGGGGGATATAGTCTAGATTATTTCTTTCGTGTAGTTGGTGCAGTTTTCGTCCTGCAGTAACTGTCCCCCTCTTCTGTTCGTATTGGTCTAGTCCCAAGACGTTGATAAAATATGGAAATTTGGGACAAAATGTGTATTCTACTACATCAGTTACTGTCAGTGACATTATTATAGTACCACTGCCGGTTTTTTATCTGAGACGTATTCCTCGTCAAATCCTTTTCCAATTATTTTTATTTTACCAAAGCATTGGTTGCATGTCAATATTAGATAGAATGAATCATTTTCATCAACGATTGTCTTTATTGTTTCAATCAAATCTTTTTTGTTCTGCCCAGATAAACTTCCACAAAATACACTTTTTTGGATTCTTGTAAATCCATGATTCTTTAGGACATGAATTACTGAGCTACGAGTAGAGTTTTCAGTAATATCATAGACTGCATAATACATATTCTTTTTCATACATGTATCACTGTAGTTTTTGTATTATAATTTTGCAAAAATCCCATGATTCAGTCTCCACAGTCTTGCGTCCATTTTCAATATATGATGAAATTAGAAATTGCCTTCCTTCCTTTGAAAGAAAAATTGAGTTTGTGTCATCGTCTTGTTTTTCAAACCAGTTACCCTTTACCATCTTCTTTGTAAATGATGTAACTATAATTCTATCAACAACTGGTCTGATTATTTCTATTATATCAAATGAAAGCGTTGGTTTTCCATAAGAGTCAGAATGGTAAAAGCCAGCGTTTGGATCAAGTCCAGAGAGAATTATTATTTTTTCAACATCAGCATATGCCATTCCATACAGATAGTTCAATGTAGCGTTAAATTCATCATGTGCTGGGTGCTGACTTCTTTTTTGTGTAGACCATTTTTCAGGTAGGATTGAAGAAATTGCCTGAAAATAGTTTGCAGCACAGGCACCCTCCAGACCCAAAAATGTTGCCTTGTAGTCATTGGTGTATTTTATTGCAGTCAGTTTTTTCAGGGAATTATCTATTGTTGAAATGGCAGTCTCTAATTTTGCTGGAGGCAGTTTTCGGTTGTTTCTTAAATCAACTAGGAATTGTTTTTGTCCCTTTAGTTTTTTGGAAAGTATGTTCAATGATATTTCATATCCTATGACCGTGTCTTGATTGAGGTATTGATTGCGACGTAATTCAGTAGATTTTCCTGGACTGCTTGACCACAATCTTGCAATAGGTTTTCCAGACCAAGTAGAAATTACTAATTGAATCTGTTTTTCAATACACAAACGTACTGCCTGTGTGCTGATTAGAGAATTTGATGATATAATTATCGCATCCACTTTTTCTGCAGGAATATCAGTTTTTCCATCAGTAGTTTGAACTATGAATGAATCATGATCTCTCTTCAATGTACTTCCATGAGTAGTAATCTCTACGATCATTTTGAACTAATTACAACTCCAAATCCCTTGGATGTGCTTTTTCCAAGACCACAGTATTCTGGAATAGTTATGCTGGAAATCCAATCGCAGAAAAATCCTGCAAACTTATTTTGGTGTGCAGTAGTGGTAATTGTTTTGCAACTGTTTATTTTTACGGTTATTTTTTGATCTATGAATATTTCCATTCCTTTTAGCATGCTCAGGATATTTCCTACAAGAATCTTTTCTAGGAATTGTCTCTGATCTTTTTTTTCAAGCGATGTATATTTTGAATAGTTTTCTTTGTTTAATGCAATCCAAGGGGATGTAAACTTGTATTTGTTTTCGACTTCTTTAGGAAAATAGACGCTGTTTTGTAGCTCAATGTTGGTTAACGGTATTTTTTGGTCTTGAGTAGTGATGTGATCAAGGTTTGACATTTTGTCAAATACAACGTCTGCAAACTCTCCTATACCAATGACTGCAAGTTTCTTATCAATTCTTTTATATTGAATCAGTGGATAGTGATAGGAATTATCAGAGTGGTGGTGGAATTCAGAAATATTTGTAAACAGATGAGCAAAAAATCCTCGTAGTTGTATAGGTGTTACATTTTTCTCTGAATCAAAATCCAGTATTGCGTGGCATATCTTTATTCTTTTGTCATTCATTTGAGAATCACACATCTTCATCTATTCAATCACTACTTACAGTTTCAGATATGATCCATTTATCTAATCCCATGTTTTCATCATAGATTGTTTTAAGATGCTCTTTTTTTGGAAGTAAAATATTTTTCTCTAATAAAGCCTCATCAAAATACTCTGTACCAATTTTATAGACTGAGCGTGGGAGTGTCGCAGTAAGTAATCCATATTTTTTAAAATTGTCTTTCAACTGATTATTTACTAGTGCATCTTTGAGTTGATCCCAGTCTTTCAATTCAGGAATAAAAACCGAGTCTCGATCGTCTTCTGTAAAAAGTTCATTTTTTACAAACTTCCATGTACCATCAAAATCTAAATTTTTGATGTAACGTTCAAGATCATCTGTTTTTGCAATATTGCGATTGTTTCTTGCAGATATGTCACTGTAATACGACTTCAAAATACCGTATAGTTCCTTTGAATTGTGTATATTTTCCAGTCTTTTCTGTGATTCAGCAAATTCAAGTTGGCTGTATGGAAATTCATTACCATCTGTTGAATAGATAATCAGTTTGGCATCAGGGTTTAATCCTTCTCGGTTCAATCTCCCCATTACTTGTATGATGTTATCCAGTGGAGCAAATTCCCTGTAGATATTTGAAAAACTAATGTCCACTCCTGCTTCTACTACTTGAGTAGATACCAAAACATAGTTTTCTTTTTCTAAGAGATTTTTTAAAATCTCTATTCTGTCTTTTTTTCTTATTCCAGATGAAAGATAAATTTTTGTTGTATCGGTATAAATTTGTGATATGTCATTGTAAATGTTGACTGCTTTTTTTCTAGTGTTTGCCATGACTAGTGTCTTGTTGATTATCAGTGTTAAAAGGTCAAGTTTTTTCACCACTGCTATTTGTTTTTGTGTTTGATCAAGATAATCAGATACAAGTTTTTCTGAGATTTTCACTCGTTTCATATCACCGATTTCTTCTGGAATTGTTGCACTGACAAGTATTATTTTTGTTCCCATGTATTGACTCATTTTTAGAAATATCTCTTTGAGGTTTGATAAAATAAATTTTGGAATTGTCTGGACCTCATCAATAATTAAGATGGCATTTCTAAATGATGCCAGTTTTAATTTATCTGTTGCAGTATTGGAATAAATGGTCATTAAAAGTCTCTGGGTGGTAGTTATTACAAATTTTTTGTTAAATGATTCAATTAGAAAATTCCACTCGTGAGTGTATCCTTCATTTTCGGATTTTCTTTTTTCTTCAAGTGAATCTGCAAACATGTGATTGTAAATTAAAATATCACTAGACTGCTTTTTATCCTGAAGAAGGGTTGATTCAAATTTTCTTTCAAAATCTTCAGTCAGTGCTAAAAGTGGTGAAAAATAAAAAACTCGTTGAATCATTTTGTCGCCTTTATATTTTGAAATCAGGTCAAGAAAGACCTTGGTCTTGCCTATTCCAGTGGGGGCATGAATTACAATGACTTTTTCAGAATAATCAAAGTTCTCCATGACTTCTTTTTGGAATCTGTTTCTCATGTCTCCCATTTTCTCCTGTTGAAGTCTAGCAGAAGATGACAAGTTTCTCATTTGCTGGGGTTTTGCTAGGGAGGTAGTATCAATACTTAGATCAAATTTTGGGATGGACCAGTCTTTGAAACTGCCTCTGTCGGCTTGCAATAGGCATGAAAATGCCACAGACATTTCCAAAAAGTCATCTGGAGTGCTAGTCGAATTTAATGTTAGATCAAATGATACAGGATTACTAAATTCATTCATGCACAAGTTCCAGTTCAGAGAGGAAAATTCAGACATGGAAGATACTTGAGATGAAAATTCTTTGATGCTTTCTTTCATAAAATCATGAGATGCAATGAATTGTTTTCCCTTTTTCATCTCACCGAGGTTTCTTCGTATTGTACTATGATGTCCGTAAATTAGCACAAGTATCTTATCAATTATGTCATATTCTAATCCAATTTTGGATAAAAGATATTTTGCTGCCCAAGCAGAAAATACAGAATGCTGTTGTACAAATTTTGTTGATACGTCTTCCTGTATTTTTTTCCTATCTTGTGTTGCATTAAATATTTCTTGATACCACGGATTTATCTTGCCTACATCGTGCAAGAGTCCTGAATAAAATGCGATATTTTTATTTTTGAAGCTAGTCTCTGTAAAAAGTTCATTTGATTTTTTTCCAACCGCAATCAAGTGTTCTATTAGGGAGTGTTTTGGTTCATCAATAGGATGAGATAAAAATTCTCTAGTACATGCACACAACGTATTCTCCCACCTTGTAAAACTTTGACATCTTTCTTGGAGAGTCTCTTTCAATTTTATACTCTGAATTATTTGTTGGAATCCAATGTTTTAAAACACGTCCATCAAACTTTTCCTCATTAAAAAAATGATGGATGTGTCTTTCTATCATCAAAGAACCTTCATTATCAGTAGGATTCATTTTAAGAGTAAAACTAGGATCATATGATTCATCAAGAACCACACATTTTGTTTTTTCATATTCAAAATCTACAACTTTTGCATCAATTTCTTTGGCATCAAAAACTGATGCAGGACAATATGCATGACCAAGATATGGAGAATATACAAACTGGTTTTTCATCAATGCGTTTGATAGTTTCTCAAAGTATGATTTTTCAGTATCAACGTAGATTGTATATCTTGGATTTTCAACTACCTCTGTCTTGAATGGCTTTGTTTTTGCCTCTTTTATGGAACGATGGTTTGTAAAATATACCACTTTTTTTGGGGGAGATTCTAACTGTATTCCAATATTTGTATTCTTAAAAAAATCCAAATATTCTATACTGTAAATATCTTCTAACTGATCTGAGCGTTTTATTCCAATCATAGCGCCCAAAATCCCAACTACCGCACTTTTTGAGGGAATATAGTATACGGTTTGGTTTGAGGTAACTGATGGATCTCTAAATGCTCCAAACGCTCCAGATATTCTAAATGAGATGATTTTCAATCTGACAGTATTTTTACTGAGATTCCTTTTGACTTTAACTTGGATTCTAGTTCATCTACATCTTTGGAAACATCCTCCGCACCTCTCAATTGAACCATTACTATCTCCAACTTTCTTTTAGATAACGTATCAATTAGTTTAGAAAAATCAAATGGTGATGCTCCTAGATCCTTTGCCATTCCTTTTAGTTCTTTACTTTCATCAACTAGATTTGGAAGATCATTGTAGATTTGATTCTTGTAAGATACATCAATATACAAAATACTGCGTTGTGGAAACTTTGATCTTGTAATCAGTTTGGTTGTTCCATGCCACAGACATTTATGAATCATGGATGATTTTTCATCAAATTTTTTTACAATTTCCTTGTCCTCACTATATTTTCCAAGATTTTTTGGATTTACTGCTCCCTGTACTTTGATTAATGCATATTCTACAGAATAGAATTTTCCAAATGTTGAAAATTGTTTTCCTTCTTTTTCTTTCCCAACAAATCTTCCAACTATTGTAGGGTTTATAATCTGAACTTTATTTACGCTTCTGGAATTTCCAAACTGTAATGGACCAGTCAATTTTGCAGAACCTGATTCATCATCAGAACCTTTTCTAATTGTAACTAACGCACCAAACAATGGAACATCAAATGTTTTTTTTAACAAACCACTAATTACATCTCCACTAAGTGAACCGAGAATTTCTTTGGCTTTTCCATCAGCTGTTGTTGGAGAACCATTTTTATCATAATCGACAAACAGAGTCTCGCCAAGAATATCTCTGGCATAATCGCGTATTGTTCTCTTTATTCTCACATCTGTTACCATTATTGTGTCATCAGGCATCATTCTTGGTTGATTTTCAAATCCAGGATCTCCGTTTGGATTTTGCTTTGATTCGTAGTAAAACAGAATCTCAGTCAAAGTCATGCTTTAATCTCCTGACTTGTGTAATATCCATTAAAAAAGAAATACGAATAATCTTTTGATGCATCATCATCAGAAATTTCTTCTTTAGGTCGAAGTGAGCTAATTTTCTTAGTCACATCGTCCTTTGATGTATCTGCTACTTTGGCAAGCTGAACTCCACGTGATATTCTAGAATATACAAATCGTAATCGCTCTCGGTCATACTTTGAATATGTCAAAATATCTCCTAGTGAATTATCTCCATCTTTATTACTCTGTTTAAAATCAACATACCGTCTTGCAATTTGTCCAATTCTTAGTGCAAACTCTTCATTAGAATTCATGTAGTTCTGTATGATATTTGTATTAATTAAGTATTTTATACAAAAGTCAGATTTGGAAAAGAAATCGAGTTGTTCTTTATTGTTTTTCAGTTTTATCCAATCAAATATTTTGTGTTTGAGCAATTTTGTAAAATATGCCAGAAGGAATTCTTTAGAAACAGAGTTGCCGGACAGATAATTCTTCACCACATACAAGTAGGTGTTCCAAATGGGATTTTTATTGGATTTGTCTATGAGTATCTCAAATACAGAGAAAGGAATTTTTGTTTCATCTATTTTAGAAAACATTTTTGACATTTGTTTCATTGTAAGGTTTTCATCAATCAAAAGTTCCTGTTTTGCTTGATTAACTCGCACACAAATGACTTTGAGATTAATTTGCCTGCTTGGTCCAGAGTCTTTTGAAAGTATTTTATAATTTTCATACAGTTGTGTCAAAATGCCTTTTCGTGTATCTTTAAACTTGTAATCATTATCAGAAATATTGAGAAATGTCCATTCTAGTCCACTAATGTTAAAAGTTTTTCCTTTAGGACGAAAAATTTTTTGTAGTGACTCTTTCCCAATTCCCACATTTTTATAAAAATCACTTTTTTGTTTGCAGTTAATTGTAAATGCTTTATCATCGTATGACAAAAATTTTGTAGTTGTTGTGGGTGTAGATGCATACTCTGATGACGTATTGCCAAAATAATCCAAAAACGAATCGCCTTTAGTTGTAATTTCTTTTTCTTTGACTTTAATTTCAGAATCATTTGGTAAGATGTAGATTCTAAATCTAAGGTTTCCCTGTGTTGTCAAACTGCAAGCACGGGTTTTGGCATATTCTAGAAACTCTCTAGATATGATATCAAAGGCATTGTTGTTTATAGTTCCGTCTTTATCTAGTAGTCCAGAATCAACATATGATGTAAACAGATTATTGTCTTTTAGAAAATAATTTTTGTCATCAATTTTGAGCTTGATCTTTGAGTTGTGATTCTTAATAATTTTTCCAGTCAATACGTCCAAGGAGTATTCAATGATGTTTGGTTTTTTACCTATTGTAATAGATAGCATACTTTCTGAGTTTTTGTTTGTTTTAACATTACCATAAACTTCGACATATGGACTAGGCTGTGCAAAAGACACTCTCA
Organism: uncultured Nitrososphaerota archaeon; assembly: GCA_963701075.1. Classification (GTDB taxonomy): domain Archaea; phylum Thermoproteota; class Nitrososphaeria; order Nitrososphaerales; family Nitrosopumilaceae; genus Nitrosotalea. The sequence goes on along the minus strand of OY969559.1, from coordinate 1,907,373 downwards.
TATCAGGAAGATTGAGTTCTTTCTTGTCAATAGTGTTTAATGGCATCTGAAGCCAGTCCTGTAATTGTTTGGTTCTTTCCAAATATTCTGAAGTGTATTCCTCAAGGGCTTTATCTATTATGACTGTACCATTTTGAAAGAATATTTTTTTAATTGGCTGTGAGCCTCCACGGGGGTCACTTGTATCTGATTTCTTATTAATCAAAAATAACTCGTATGCAAGCATGATGATCTACACAAAAAGAATGATTTAAGAATGATCTGGTTTTGAATAGCAAAGCCAAAAAGACAAATCCATCATAACAAGGATTGAAACATATTTCTTGCAGTGATAGGTTCGACAGAATTAAACATGGTCAAAAAGACAAATCCATCATAACAAGGATTGAAACGAGATATGCACCTCGGAGATATGCACCTTGGAGATCGTCAAAAAGACAAATCCATCATAACAAGGATTGAAACGGGTATCGAAGCAGGTGAGGGTATCAAAGCAGGTTGTCAAAAAGACAAATCCATCATAACAAGGATTGAAACTACCTGAAAGCTGTAAAGTATTGTACAGTTTTACACTTGTGAAATAATTCATTTGCATGGGGTCCCAAAAATTTAACAATATGGTCCAGTATCATAACCAACATGAATGATGAAACCATGAAAAATGAGAAAAATTCAGGGGTTTCAGACGCTGCAGTTAGTGAAACCCCTCCAGTCCACTCCTATTTTGCTCATCAACCCAAAAGGTACACAGAATATTAGAAAAAACAAGGGGCCAAATTTTCCTATTTTTTCCTATTTATCCAAAATGGTATCCAGTACGCACGTATGTAGACGTAAAAATCTGAGTTGAAGGACTGCAAGTATTGATTTTAGGATTTGTTACGTCTTTGGTTGCTCATGAATTCATTATTTCAGTTCGAATCCTTGATTGTTTCTCAGACTTGGGAAACGTGTTACCTTTTTAATTGCTTATTTGATCAAAGTTTTAAGAGATAAGAAGTTGGAAAATTTTTCTCAGGAGGTAGCATGACAAACGTTACTACTATTGTTGGTGAAACAAGCGAAGGTGAGGGCCAACCTGTTATTGACGTGAGGGCAATCACCAAACACTACGGAAAGATCGCAGCAGTCAACTCCGTAAGCTTTCAAGTTTTTCAAGGTGATATCTTCGGTCTTGTTGGCTTGAATGGCGCAGGCAAGACTACAACCGTAATGATGCTCTCCTCACTCTTGAATCCAGATTCAGGCAGTGCCACAGTATGTGGCTACGATATAGTAAAGGAAAAAGATGGTGTAAGACTCTGTATAGGTCTCGTATTTGAAGAGGAAGCAGTAGACATCTATCTTACAGGCAAGGAGAATCTTGATTTTGCAGCTCGAATGTACAACCTACCAAAAGAGGTGAGGGAAAAGCGAGTGGCCGAGGTCCTCAAAACTGTAGGACTTGAGGCTCATGCTGATACTCAAGTGCGCTACTACTCGGGAGGAATGCTCCGCAGGCTCGAGATAGCAAGGGGCATGCTGACATATCCTGATATTCTCTTTCTGGACGAACCTACGATAGGCCTAGATGTACAGACCAGAAGATACCTTTGGGATTATATCAAACGGATAAACAAGGAGAGGGGTACAACAGTCCTACTTTCAACATCTTATCTTGACGAGGCTGACTACCTTTGCAACAGGACCGCCATCATTGACGAAGGGAGGATACTAGCTATAGGCACACCAGACCAGCTCAAGGCCTCTGTGGGTGAGGACCTGGTAACAGTAAAGATATCCAAGGGTTCAGGTGAAGAGTTTGTCAAGCTGTTAAGAGAGATGGGATGGGTAGAAAATGTCAAGCGAGTCGATTCTTCGTTTGTCCTTGGCATGAAAAATAATATTATTGGCATGGTGGAAATAGTCAGGTTTGCCACAGATCACGGATTTGGCATCTCCTCGATAAAATCTCACCGAGCCAGTTTGGATGACGTACTCTTGCACTATACAGGGAAGAAAGCAATGGGGGTGGACAAGTGAATTGGAAGCTGCAATAGAGACAGACAGGCTTACCAAGAAGTTTGGGGATTTTACAGCAGTTGATGGTGTTAGCTTTACAGTCAAGAAAGGGGAGATCTTTGGATTCCTTGGTCCCAACGGGGCTGGAAAATCAACAGCTATAAAGATGCTGACTACTCTTCTCTACCCAACATCGGGTTCTGCGAAGATATGTGGATACGACGTCGTCAAGGAAAGAGATCAGGTCAGAAGTTCGATAGGTATTGTTTTTCAGGACCGCTCAAGCGACTGGTGGCTTACTGGCAGGGAGAACCTAGATTTTCATGCCAGAATGTACAAACTGGACAGCCAAGAGAGGAAGAAAAGAATAGAGGAGGTAATTGCTCTGCTTGACCTAAAGGGCAAAGAGAATGTCAAGCTTTACGACCTTCCCGAGGGAGTTCGGCGGAGATTTGAAGTTGCCAGAGGCTTCATTACCTCTCCCGAGGTCGTCTTTTTGGACGAGCCCACAATTGGATTTGATATCAAGGCAAGGATGGACTTGTGGGAGCAGATAAAGACCGCCAGGGAAACAGAGGGCGTAACCGTTTCTCTTACCACACATTACATTGAGGAGGCCGATTATCTATGCGACCGCGTTGCAATCATAGACCAAGGAAAAATCATAGCAATTGATACTCCTGCCAAACTAAAGGAAGCTGTTGGCACGAACCTTATCTCGGTCGCAATAGCAAATCAAAAAGAAAAAGGTCTAGAGTTTGTAAGCAAAGTGAAGCAGCTTGAGTGGGTAAAAGGAGCTGAAGAATATGGCAAGGAGATTCTGCTGGATGTGGAACGTGGAGAAGGAAGAGTGGCAGAGCTTGTAAGCTTTTCAGAAAAACATGGTTTTACAATCATATCAATAGATGAACGTGAACCAAACCTCGAAGATGTCTTTGTTCAACTGACCGGAAGAACAATACGTGAAGCCGAAGGTGTGTCAAAGGATATGCAGATGAAAAGAAACATGAGAAGAGCAGGAGCAAGATAAAGTTGGAAGACCAACACAATACTGACCAATCAGGGGTCAAAGAGAAGAAATACGATCAACAAGCAGATAAGCCATCTGAGATTAAGACAAGAAGCGATGTTATGAGGGCCGGAAAAAAGAAGAGACCGCTGCTGGAGGGTCAGCCAATCTACAGCATGTGGCTCCGGGAACTAATACGTTTCTTCCGAATGAAGACTAGAACTGCCTCTGCACTGGTCTCGCCGTTTACATGGATGATTCTCTTTGGATTGCCACTGAGCAAGCTATTCCCGTCAGGAAACTTTTTTTATGGTCTTCCATTTTTTGCATTCGTTGTCCCAGGAATCTTGGGAATGGGGCTTCTCTTCTCTGGCACTAACAGTGGTGTAACAGTTCTCTGGGACAAGGAGTTTGGTTTCCTAAAAGAGGTCATGGTTGCTCCAGTCAGGCGCACTTCGCTCATGATTGGGAGGAGTCTTGGTGCTATGACTATAGCAATGTTTCAGGGGCTAATCTCGTTATCCATTGCGTTGTTCTTTGGCATATGGTTTGGTTTCCATATTGTCAGCTTTACTGGTTTGCTGCTAGCGCTTGGGTTTATGGTGGTCACGTTTTGGACCTTCGTGGGCTTTGGTTTGACACTTGGTGCACTCATAGAAGGGACTGAAGGGTTCATGGCTCTTGTGGCAATGATAGAGATGCCACTGTTCTTTCTTTCGGGCAGCATGTTTCCCATAAATGTAGTCAAGGGCATACCTGTTCTCTACCAGGTCCAGTTCGTTAACCCCCTCACATATGGAATTGATGGTATCAGAGGTTCTCTTACTGGTGTCTACCTCATATCGCCATTTGTTGACTTTGCAGTCATAGCAGGGTGTGCTCTCTTCTTCCTGTTTCTTGGTACCTACGCATTCACCAAGATGGAAGTGGGTTAAGAAAAGTCGTCTTACCAGATTCAGATGATTATGTGATTCAGTAACAGCACAATTTACCTCTGAACGCCTTTTAACACTTGGAAGGTGTTTTCACTAGTGAAAATCGTTAATCGATTTAATATCTTTGTAAAACAGATATAATTGATGCAAAAAGGGAAAAACCTGTACCAAAGATCATCAAATGAAAAAATGAATTTTTTTGATCTCATTGCTACACGACACTCTATTCGTGCCTATACGGGAGAAGCATTAAACGATGATATCATTGATAAAATTCTATCTGCAGCAAACAGTGCTCCCTCTGCTAGGAACTTGCAGTCTTATAGAATATTTGTAGTTCAAAAAAAGGAAGATAAAAAGAAACTTGTAAGTGCAACACATGACCAGAATTTTGTTGAAGATGCATCAGTAATACTGATTTTTTGTGCAGACCTAATTTCTGCCAAGTCTTGTGGCATTCGCGGCGTGGAACTGTATTGCATACAAGATGCAACAATTGCTTGTACATATTCACAGCTTGCTACACACGCACTAGGGCTTTCTTCTGTTTGGATTGGCTCCTTTGATGAAGAAATGATTCATAGACTCTTTTCGATAGATAGTAATTTCAAGCCCGTATCGATGCTGGCTATTGGCTTTCCTGCTGAAGAGCCTGAAAAAAGAAGCAGAAAGTCTCTAAATGAGATAAGCCAAAGGATTTGATTTTTCTAAACCATTGTCAACGGAATCAAAAATCACGATTGATAAACCCACAAGGTAACAGCATCTTAAATTGAAATAGTCTATTTCTGGAGTTTATTTTATCATTGTGGGACAAATATGACCATGTCCCTCTTTGTACTTTTGTCCACATTTGTTACATGTTACAAGCTCAGATCGAGGTAATCTACAATCATGAATCTCTCCAACTTGCAATATTTTATTACAATTGGGGCAGACACGAATATTTGGCATGACTTGTAATTAATTTTCCAAATATAATAATAGATCATATTGAAGTTGATCAGCAAAAAAACTCATATGCCTGAACCCAAAAAGTAAAAGATTCACGTTGTGATTTGTTGTAAATAATGATTTTAATACCTCGGATTTTTAAATTAGGGAAATGGCTGAACGTTGCAGGTTCTGTAAAAAAACACTTGGATCTTGCACTTGTGATGAGAACCATTTGGGAGAATATTATAACAAACCAAAAGAAAACGATGATCCCTATGGCTAGCTATATCACGCAGTTTTGCAGGCAAACAATTTAATCATATCATGTATATCGCAATGAAGACCATAGAACTCCAAGGAATGATGTTAATTACGGCAATCCTTTGACCTTTGGAGACTGGTCACTCTAACTTTAACATGGGAAAAAGAGAACCCGACTCGAATCTTGATAGACTAGAAAATTCCAACTACCATCGGTTCAGGCTCTACAAATCCAGCCCTTGCCGGACTCTAAATTATGGGACTTGTGGAAAGCCTGGGATCTGCGGAAAGCCAGGAATTTGTGGAAGGTCTGGAGATGGTATAGACGCTGGAGGCGCCGGCGGTGCAGGAGGTGGTCTTGCCTGTAATGTTAGTGTAACCTCAATCGTCTTTCCGCCCCTGTCTATTCCAAGATTTATGGTATCTCCAACTGATTTGTAATCATCCAGATATCCTATGATATCATAGATGGATTTGACAGGATGTCCATCAGTTGATACTATGATATCTCCGCCATGTGGTATGCCGTTCTGGTCATCTGTTGCAACCTCAAGGCCTGCCTTTGAAGCAGAGCTGTTAGTTGATATCTTCTCTATTACTACGCCCTTGAAGTTTTGCGCAAACCCATTTGCAAGGGCTATCTCTGGGGTCAGGTTCCTTCCCTCAATGCCAAGCCAAGGGTGCTGGTATGTACCATTCTTTATCAGGACTGGCACTATTCTTGCAAGCTGGTTTGATGGAATTGCATATCCGACTCCTGCAAAGTCACCGGTATCGGTCTTTATTGCGGTATTCATCCCAATTACCTGTCCTGCCATGTTAAGAAGTGGCCCACCAGAGTTTCCAGGATTTATTGCTGCACTAGTTTGAATAATATCAGGAATAGAAAATCCACCAGTCTCCTCATCGTCAAGTGTTCTGCCAAGTTGTGATATGATACCATTAGTCATGGTATCTTCAAGGCCAAACGGATTGCCGATTGCTGCCACGTACTGCCCTACCTCAAGTTGGGAAGAGTTACCAAGCTGTAGTGGTACTATGTTTTCTCCGGTAAAGTTGCCAGTTACTGTACTACTGCCAAATCATTGTATGGATCTATCCCAACTACATTTGCATTATAGGTATTGCCATCAATGAGTGTTACATAGACAACCTTGTTCTGACCCACCACATGGGCATTTGTGATTATGTGTCCCGCAGTATCATACATAAACCCCGAGCCAAGCATAGTGGTGTTAGCGTTAGACTGTATACCATTTGTGATGATGATCTCAGATGGATCCGATACTATACTTGTTATTTGGACTATGGAGCCTTGTGTCATCTTAAATAAACTCACATAATCAGGAAACGCCATCTTGTCTGTTGTGGCATACGGACCAGAAGAAGCCTGACTTGCATGTATAAAACCAGCACTGCTACCAAGCACTGCAATGACCACAACAGCAAGGAGAACAACGCGTAGTTTTTCCATGATGCCATTGATGTATTCTTTGCAGGTCATTTCTTAATTGAAAAAAGAGATGGCAGAAACCATTCTAAAAAAGCAGGTCTCTAGGGGGAGAAGAGCGCTTTGTCCAAAATCATAATTCAAATCTGCCACCATGTTACACAATGTGCGATCTCTGTATATTATATTTGCGGAGCATTTCTTCTCAACGGCTATCTGTTATCAAGTCCTCTTACAGATGTAATTAAAACCAATGTTGTTGTATAACATTAAGAAAAGAACAAGAGGAATTGCCTTCGATAAATAACGCAATGACATTACGGTAAACGTAAGGTATGAAAAGCATTACGTAGGAACCATGTAAATATCTGAATCATTATGATGATCAGAAATATAGGGCTGAATAGAATCTAGCGTAAATTTTTATCAAAGGTCCCCATCTCTAAAATGTATGTCAGAAAAGTCTCAAAAGCATTTGCCAAACGATTCACATAATCTGCGAGATGTGGTCATTCTTCTTGGCATACTTGCGGGCATGATAATTCTTGTTGTTAGACCGTTTGGTTATAGAGTATTCAAAATTGGCCTGGACCAGCATAATGTACTTCCTGTGATTCTGCTTGTAGGAATAGTAGGAATTATTCTAGTGATATTGCAAAGGCTTGGAATAATTTTTGCAGATAATCCTCAATTCTCAGCTGATCGTTAGTTCAAAAGCCATCGGTTTCAAACTGAAATAGATGCTTTGTATGAAAAGACCAAATGGTAGTATATTGCAACAATGGTCAGTCTAAAAAAATTCATGAGCTTATCTGAATTACATCGTTGTTGATGAGGTATTGTACTGCCTTGACAAACTCGCCATCTGATATCTGTCCATCTGCCCACCATTCCGCGTCATTCTTTACCCATGCCGGTATCTGTTGTGTGGTACCAGAACTAGGCTGTGTGGTAGAAATTTGTATGATTTTATTTTGTATCAAGTATTGCATACCTTTTACAAAACCTGTATCTGTAATCTCTCCTTGCGACCACAACTTTGTATTGTTTTTAATCCAAGATGGGATGGTCATACTGCCATGTGTTGTAGATGTAGAGTTTTTTCTCTGCTCAAAAAATGTATTATTGTTCTGGCCTATGACTACATGCCAATCATGTCCATCTCTTTTAACAAGCAAGTTACTTGCGGTCTCTGCAGTATTGGTTCCAAATGTAAAAAGTGTTGGAAAACTGTGCAATTTGTTACCATCTCCTTCATAATACATGGATAATGTAGAATTCATCTGTGTAAAAGTAGACTCTTGAGAACAACAATATCCTACCCATACAAACTCTGCATCATATGGAATTCCATGTTGATTAGGAGTCACTACAATATGTGCCGACTTTACATTTGGTATAGGGAGATTGACAGTATCAAAAACACTATCATCATTTTTGAATATGACCTGCACTAGACTGCCTGAGATCTTGTGCACATCTATCTCGTATGAGATTGTCAACGGCAACAAATACTTGTAACACGTTCCTTCGTATTCGTAATATTCAATTCCATGTTGAGAGGGATTGACGATACCATTGCCATATGCTATATTTTCACCTCCCCCAGACGTAAGATTTGCAACAATGTCATGGGGGATAATCATTGTCATTTGTGCCGTATTGAAACGAGCCGTATCCTGAAGCCATATTGTCTGTGAACCTACAGTGGTATTGACTTGCATCATGACATTGAACTGAAGATTGGCGCCATTTTGCATATCTGCATTTGACGGCTCATATTCTTGCCCAGTTATACACATGGAATTTCTGGCAAATGGTAAATTCTGTGATGATATGTCATGTGCTTGAAGGGCATTGACTGTAGCGTTTGCCACAATCTTGTCAGTTTCTATGGTATAATGACTAAATCCATTGCCAGTCGGATAAAGACCATAAGAGGCAATGCCGACAGGTGCTGGCATCTGAGGGTTTCCAAAGTATCTCGCAAAATAAGGATTCAGGCTATAGCCTTCTGCGCTTACTGGATATGCTAGTAAAGCCAAAACAATTGCCAAAAATAGTATAAAAAACTCTCCGCGCATTTCATGTCCTTATTATTTTGCTACAATTAGATATTACGAATGGATTTTCTATTCGCCAATGATCTCTGATGTATCCATGATACGCCCTCATCATCTCAATTATCTATCCTGAGGCTTGGCATGACATGATTATATGACAAAAGATGCAATCCGCCGAAAAATAACAGTGCCATTTATACTATGGAAGATGGTGGGCATCATTAAATGGCGTGGGATTTTGATTTTGAAATGTTGTTTTACTTGGCCATGATTACTGCGGGAATCTTCCTAACTCCTATGGAATCTAATCCTCCATACCTTTTTGTTATAGGTGCAGTTCTTGTGGTAGCAGGGATTGGCCTGGTATATCGCAAAGTGAAGAAGAACTAGCCTTTACTATTATCCCTTGAATTTTGATCCTGCTTTGAGTTTATTTATCAACTTGCTAAATATCTCATTGTGGCCAACATCTGTGAAATTTACAGTACCGCCCTCTCTTACTACCTGTCGCTCAAACTTTTCCTTGACTGCAAAAGTTACAGATGAATAGTGGATTCGTCCCTTGATCTTTTCTTGTACTGTGGTCTCAGTATCAGGAAAAGTTGCAAAATGAAATGCAATTCCGTCTGCCCAAAAAATTGTAGGTATTCCACCGCCTGCTGATCGCGCAGTTGCGATCACTTGGGTAATCCAATCGTCAAACTTTAACTCCAATACTTCATGTATGACTAGTTCTTTCCAGGGATCTATTGTTATTTCCAAACCTAGTTTCAACTCTAGTCTAGTTTTATTTAAAGAAGAATGGTTTGTGAGAGGGTACTTCTGAAAGATGGATTTAAATACTATATCGTTTCTGTTTAGCTAGGTAATTAAAAATGCAAGATTGGAGTCAAGCAGGCGTATACATACCATTGGCCGTTGGTTTAATCCCCGGATTCATATACTGGTGTGTAATCACCGCAATGAAGAAAAACAAGTAAGTTACCACCTTTTACTCTTCTTTTTGTAATTTGATGTACTGTCAGTATATTTTGGTAAAAGCTTCTAGTCCACGTTGTATAGATTATGATATGTCGCATATGATTAATTACTTGCGTAAAAAGTATGGTATATGAGAACAGTAATTCTTGCAAGTCTGCTCATTTTAGCATTCTTTTCCGCTGGTTTCATGTGGACATCGGCAGAAGTAACCGCGCAGCAACCATGCCTGCAAACTGCCTCCATACATTGTACCACTGCCCCCACCAGCGTAACAAATGAAGGAAATATGCAGCAACCATGCCTGCAAACTGCCCCATCTAATGGAGGCGAGACTCTGCCTCCTTCAAGCACACTAACAGTTGTAGTCTGTTCGTCGTACAGCTACAAGGCAACTAATGGTACAACGGTGGTCTTGGGTGACATTCAAAATAACAATAACTTTCCAGTAGCCGGTGTTAAAGTTGGAGTTACCTTTGAGGATCCTAATAACAACGTACTGGAATACAAGACTGGCACGACACTTCTTCAAGTTGTAGAGCCAAATTCGATGGCCCCATTTTCAATATCTTCAACAAACGCCAACCCTTCAATTACTCAAGTAGCAGTAGACCTAGCAGGCTTTACCCCGGCATCTGCAAAAGATCAGGCGCTGACAATACCATCTATTTCTCTTCACCTATCTGACAATCTGATCCTCACTGGTATCCTCAAGAACGGCGGAACATCTACTGCCACAAATACTAATCTTTATCTGATAACATATGACGCATTTCAAAGAGTAGTTGGAATTGATGCCACTACAGTACCTAATACTGGTGCAGGAAACACGGCAAATTTTACCATAACATCTACTCCTAGCAGCCGCGCAAAAACATTCCAGATTATTGCCGAGTCTGATAACTATCAATCCCTGCCTACCAATGTTACAAATATCATTGCGGCACTACCTGTGATGGTAAGCAGTACAAATGTCACAAATCCGTCGGGAAGCCCATATTCTACTATACCTGTATATGCTCCAGTTAAGATCAGCAGTAACCTAAACTATCTGCTTGATAGTGTGCAGTCATATGTTTACTATGTGCAAGTAAAGAAATTTGGAGGCGAGGTTGAGTTTATTGGCAATACCACAGGCGTATTTCTAGGTGGCAATGACCAAGACCATACCGAATCTGTATCTTGGACTCCTGATGCCGCAGGCTCGTATTACATAGAAACCTACGTGTGGGATTCTAACGGTGTACCGATCTCGTCTTCAGGAACTAAGATTAACATCGCGCTTGTGAAATAGTGATATCATTTAATTGCTAATTGGAGTTGTATCTGTATGAAAAAATACAAGTTGATAGCTCTTGGCGGGACGTTTGATATTTTACACAGTGGACATTTGGAACTTTTACGCAAAGGGTTTGACATATCATATAAAGTGATTATTGGACTGACTAGCGATGAAATGGCTAAAGAAAAGGGCAAGTATCTGATTCATGACTATGCGCAAAGATACGAGGCCTTGGAGGATATCATACAAAGAAATTTTCCAAATGTAAAATACGATATAAGCAAGTTAGAAAATGATTTTGGCCCGGCAGTTCTGGAAAAAGAAGTTGAGGCCTTGGTTGTAAGCGAAGAAACAGCATTTCAGGGCAATGAACTGAATCTACTGCGAAGACAAAGAAATTCGCCTGATGTGGACGTGATAGTGGTGCCAATGGTACTTGCAAAAGATGGCAGACGCATATCGACCTCGCGAATAAAGAGCTCTGAGATAGATTCTGATGGCAATATTCTTGCCGTTGACAAGTAGCTTCTCTATATTTGAGTAATCGTTCTAAAACCCCAAAAATACCTCTGTATATCATTGAAGGAAATAACCAATAACATGCTCAGTAAGATGTCTTCTGATATATCTGGCCTAAAAGACGGTCTTGATCCTGAAAACATTGCATTTTGGTACAAGAAGATAATTGAGGAGGCAAAAGAGATGGCACCGCCGTGGCTTGTAGACAAGATAAATGTCAAGCAGGACCCCATCTTGTATCTCAAGTTCAACTTGGATATCTCAAAGCGTGCAGTACGATATCTTATGATTGCAATAGCAAATAATCTGGATGATATGCCATATACGACCAGGCTATACTTTCTAAAAGTACAGGAAATTGTATCGCAAGAAATGGACAAATCATTGGTATAGATTATTCTTTTGTTATTTCTATTATGTTTTGAGTAACTTTGGTGTCCACAAGTCTGTTGACTTGCTCTACTACTGATTGGATAAAATCAGCAAAAGATTCTGCCTCCACTTTATCCTTGAAAAGTATGCTATGAGCTGATTTATCCTTGAGCGATATCACAAGCTCGTTTTCTATAATTTCAAGTATTCCAGATATGAATGTCTCACTGTTATCTCTAATGTAGATTAAGCTTGCAAGCTTTTGTGCTTCGTATTCGTCTTCACAGATTATTTTCTTTTTCATTTTTAAAACTAATCAAACAAGAACTTGTCTACCTGATCTTTTGCCTTTTCTCTCTTCTTTTTAAAGTCTGCAATGAATGGTTTTGTGGCATCCTTGAGATTGCACTTGCACTCTCCACAAAGAAGCTCACCTGCCCTGCATTTTCTTGCCCGCTCGTCTGATTCTTTTTCGGTATCAAAAAAGTATCTCAGGTACCAGAACACTGGGCATATGTTGAAGTTTGCTCCAAGTTTTCGTTGCAAGTCTACAGTGGGCTGACCTCCGGTAAATGTATTTGAGATCTTTTTATCTATTGCCTCTTCTGTATCAGTTGTAAATATTGCAGTCTCTGGAATGGAAGATGACATCTTTCCTTGCATTCCAAGTCCCGGCAGAAACTTGGAGTGAATCTGTGTTGGCTTTGGAAAGCCAATCTTTTCTGCAATGTCTCGTGTGACACGCCAGTACGGATCCTGGTCTATTGCAGCAGGTATGAGAACCTGTGTTGGCTTGCCTTCGATGACGGACGGAAGAAAGCAAGGTGCCGCCTGGATGGGAGGAAAACCTATCATGCCAATGTTTGTAGAATTTTGAAATCCAAAGACTGCCTTTACGGTTGAAAATGTTATGCGTTTTGCTATCTCAAGCGCTATTGGGTAAATTCGCTTGATATCTTTTGTATCAACTAGAATCTTTGTCTTCTTTGGATCAAACCCCACTGCAATGATATCATAGATGTTCTCTGTCGTGTACTTTGATACGTCTTGGAAAGACTTTTCATCATTGTACAAAAACTTTTCATCGTCAGTAATTTGGAAAATCAAATTCACGTCAAATTTTTCTTGTAAATATTTGGTAAAGATCCATGGCAACAGATGTCCCATGTGAATTGAACCTGAGGGACCCCTACCTGTATACAAATAGAACTTGTTGCCTTTTTCATATTCTGTTAAAATTTTATCAAAATCTCTGTGGCTGAAAAAATATCCAAGCTTTAGCATCGGGTGAATCTCGCCCGTTATCTTTTTTACGCGTGCCTGCAGTTCGTCTGAAATTTTTTCTGTGCCAAATTTCTGTATCAGCTTGTCATAATCAATATCGCCTTCTACGCTCCAAGGTGTTACTGTGAAATCCTCAGACGACATTCATGATTTAGTCAAGTTAACGTTTAAAAAGTCTTTTTGGGATGTTTGTGATAATGTCACAAGTTCTTCATCCGATAGAGCAAAAGATCCTAAAATCATTACTTGAAAAGCAAAACTCGACACCAGAAGAGTTGTCGGAAAAATCACAGTTATCAATAGACCAAGTAAGGCGTGGCATAGAGTGGCTCAAGTTCAAAGACTTGGTTCAAGTCACAGAATCTGAAAAAAGTTTTGTTGCATTAGGAAAAAGAGGAAATGAGTCATTGCAGAAGGGATTGCCAGAAAGACAACTTGTTAATTATCTAAAATCACTACCTGCTTCCTCATGTGAAATTAATGAGGCAAAAGATCAGCTAAAAAATGAATTTAGCCCAGCCATTGCAAACGCAAAGAAAAATGGCTGGATAGAAATACATGAAAACAGAATCTTGCTCAGGGGATATCATGATACTACCTCAGAAGAAAGAATACTAAAATTAATTGCATCAAAAGATCCTAGTGCAATATCATTAGATGAGATAGAAGACAAGGGTGCACTTGACTTGCTCAAAAAAAGGCCAGAGTTTCTTAATTTTACTTCTACCAAATATACAACAGTAGATGTAACAGAAAAAGGAATAGAGGCTGCCAAGAATGCAAGCCAGGTAACAGACGAGTCTGCAAAACGGGCAATTGACGTGGAGGCCCACGCTCCTGTAGTCTTTGCAGCACGAAGCCATCCGTTGGCAGATGTAATCGATGAGGTTCGGGAGATATTTGTTAGCCTAGGATTTACCGAATTAGTTGGTAACAGCACACAGTCCAGTTTTTGGAATTTTGATGCGCTGTTTATTCCACAGGACCATCCTGCAAGGGAGATGCAAGACACATTTTACCTCAAAGATATCAGTGCAAAGTCAGTTGCAACACCAAAACAAATCAAGCAGGTTGAAGCAGCTCACAAGAACGGGTGGCACTATGACTGGCGCTTGGATGCTGCAAAAAGAATGGTCCTGAGAACCCACACTACATGTGTTACCATAAAGGCACTGGCAGACCAAGAATATGACGAAGCAAGATTATTTTCAATAGGGAGAGTATTTCGAAACGAGAAGGTCAGACTACAAGCATCTCGTGGAGTTTAACCAAGTAGAAGGAGTAGTTGTTGGAAAAAATGTAACACTGCGAGACTTGATGGGCTTGCAAATGGAGTTTTATAGAAAAATGGGAATCAAAAAAGCCAAGTTCTGGCCAACATTTTTCCCGTATACGGAACCCTCTCTTCAATCAATGATATACAATGAAAGGCTTGGCAAGTGGGTGGAATTATTTGGTATGGGAATCTTCAGACCAGAAGTTACAAAACCGCTTGGCATAAAAAATCCAGTTCTTGCATGGGGAGGAGGAATTGAAAGAATAGCAATGCTAAGGTATGGTCTTGATGATGTTCGCGAACTGTACAACAACAAATTGGGATGGTTGAGGAGCGTACCAAAATGCCAGTAGTTACATTATACTTTAACAGGATAACAAAACTACTAGGAAGCAAGGTCTCAAAAGAAAGAATCATCTCCACATTGCCGTTTCTGGGTCTTGATATTGAAGAAGAGACATCAGATCACGTCAATGTTGAATACAGTCCAAACAGACCGGATTTTTCCACAGATTATGGCATAGTCACAAGCTTGCAAGGCATTCTTGGGATAAATCTTGGGGCACCACAACTTAGAATCAAAAAAGGAACTCATGTGATAAAAGCAGATGCTTCAGTTGGAAAAGTCAGGCCTTACATTGTTGCAATAGAGGCACTAAATGGAAAGATGGATGACGAAACAATAAGGCAGATAATCACAATGCAAGAAGACCTGCATAACGGCATTGGGAGAAAAAGAAAAAAGGTCTCTATTGGAATACATGACTTGAGCAAAATAAAATTCCCGCTAGTATACAAGACTGTGGAAAGAACTCACAGATTCATTCCATTAAACTCGCAAGATAGCATGTCTGTATCTGAAATACTTGACAAGACAGAGACTGGCTTGGCATACAAGCACTTGCTTGGAGAAGGAGAAAGCAAAAAAGTACCTGTCATTATGGATTCTGCGCAAAACACGATATCATTTCCGCCAATAATCAATTCAAAGCTGACCGAAGTTACCACTGCAAGCAAAAATCTCTTGATTGAAGTAACCGCCACTGACAAAAATGCCGCCGAAGATGCACTTGCTGTGGTATCATATGCCATGCAGAGTGCTGGATTCAAACTGTCCTCTGTCCGCATATTGGGACCGCGAAATTCCACTCCATTGTTGACATCTAGGAAGATGTCGCTTGATCCAGTACTTGTGAAAAATACACTCGGACTTGATGTGTCCACATCTGTCATGGTAAAGTCACTCCGAAAGAGCAGGTTAGATGCTACAGTAAAGGGCAAGCAAATTCTCTGTTTGGTTCCAAGATACAGGACCGATATCTTTGGACCAATTGATCTTGTAGAAGAAGTGGCACTGGGATATGGAATCCAAAATCTAGTACCCACAATACCGCAAGCCAAGTCTGCTGGTCAAAAAAATAAAGTCACTGTATCGCTAGAAGCAGCCAGGTCCACTATGATAGGTCTTGGCTATTCTGAAGTGATGAACTTTGGACTGGCAGGAAAACATACTCTGTATGATCTGGCAAAAAGAGACTCGTCTGGTATGATGTCGGTATCTGACTCTAAGAGCCAGGAACACCAAATATTGCGTGATGCGCTACTTCCAGGACTGGTTGACGTTCTGTCAAGAAACATACATGAGACATATCCGCAGAAAATTTTTGAGATAGGAACTGCATTTTACAGAGACGATCCAGTTGGTGAAGAGATTCGTCTGGCATGTGCGAGTGCACACAACGATGTAAGTCTATACTGAGATAAAATCAATCCTGCAATCATTTTTAAAATCAGGATTTGATGTTACGCCTACCACAAAAATTTCAAGCGATCCGTTATTTGTTCCGGGAAGAACCGCAGACATTCTTGTTGATGGTAAAAAGGTTGGAATTGTTGGGGAACTAGCACCTGAGGTACTGGATAACTTTAAGCTTAGAATACCCGTGGCTGGCTTTGAGATAAATCTCACTGCTATTTTTTAGCGATTTTACGATCTAGGTGGATCCGAAGATAGGATCTAGGAGACCGTGATAATACCACTACTGACTAAATATTGAACTGCCTTTACAAAATCCGCATCGGATACTTGTCCATCTGCCCACCATCCGGCAGTATTCTTAACCCATTGTGGTATCTGTTGTGATCCTTCACTAGGTGATGCCTGTGTTTGAGGGATCTGAATTATTCCATCTTGAACAAGATACTGAATTCCCTTGACAAACTCATCATCGCTAACCTGTCCTTGTGACCACCACTTTGCATTATTTTTGATCCAACTTGGAATTGGAGATGGCAAGGTCTGAGGCTGTGGTAATGGAGGTGTTGTCTGTGTAATTTGTGTGGTATCTTGTGTAGTATTTTGTGGAGAAATTGTTCCGCCAAATCCAGACGAACTATAAAGTGACTTTAACTGTTTTATATCGATTGTAGTTATGGCAAATTCATTGTAGCCCTGAGGCGGAAGATTTGGGATCATGATGGATGGCGGATCAATTTGACCTGTGTCCCATTCCTTCATTTCTGTATCAGACATGATGTAGTGTCCTAGACCAAAGGCATGACCCAGTTCATGTCTGATTGCCATGTTTAACTGTGGATCTGATGCAAGTGAATTGGAATAATACGGTGTTCCTGAATAGTGAATAAATCCGCCATTACGTACTGCTTCACTCTGGGTGATAGGATTTAATCCTACTTGATCAGAAGAATAAGTTACTGATGTGTTGTAATCTATCATATCATAATAAATTACTATACTTGCAGTGTGTGTCTCAAAATTCCAAGTTGTTATTCCAACCGGATCAACTATGTCAGCTGTTTGCTGATTTGTTAATGGCGCAGGTTGGAATTGAATTACTATGTTACACAAATCTGATATTGGTACATCAGGTGAGCTTGGTATCAAATTTATTTTCCATACGGGAATATGACTAGTTCCTCCTGCATTAAGTTCGTTTGACCAATCATCAGTAGCATCTGTGACTAATCCTTGCATCTTTGATCCTATGTTTGGATAATTTGGATCAGTTGGCTTGATGAAGCATATTATTGGATTCCCGCTCAAATTGAACCCAGTATTTTGGTAATAGTCTGCTTGTGCGTATGCTGTAACTGGAATCAGAAGAAGAATCAGAAATAGGAACACTGTCTTTTTCATCAATATCTCTGATCTTCTAATGTTCTAAAGTTTTACGACAATATGGTTACGGGATCAAACAAATTTGAACTTGGTTTAAGGTTGTACAAAAATCATCAAAGTCTGTAAATGTTGCATAAGGATTTCATTTTGTGCCTGTTATCGAACATTGGATAAAGCTCACTGGATTAATATTTGACTAGTAGATAATTCATTACGCCCCAAATGCACGCAGACGGACTGTGATGACAAAATATGATTTTTGGTCCACCCAGCCGTGCGACAGGGCACCCCGGTATGAAAACAAGATGAGGGTTTAGGCTAAAATTACCAATGATTTTCTGTGAGTCAGAACCGGGGAACATTCATTTAATTTTTGAAAAATGTTGACAATCACAATAATTTTTGCTATTTTTGAACGCAAAACGAGTCTTATTCTTGATTATAATGCTACTTGACAATTATTGTCAAGACCGAAAACAACAGATCTATTGATATATTTGCCCTGTATAGATATAGTATGGCAACTGCATATGTGCTAATAAATTGTGAATTAGGCTCAGAAGAAGCAATCATTTCACAGCTGAAAGCAATCGCCGGAGTGAAAGAAGTTCATGGTACGTTTGGAGCCTACGATATTTTGGCCAAAATTGAATCTCCAACAGTAGAAGCCCTCAGGGAGATAATCACATGGAAGATTCGTAAAATAGAGAAGATCCGTTCTACTCTAACTTTGATGGGAATCGAAGGTCAAAGTTAATTCCTTACTTTCCATCCCTCCATCCTCATATTTTCAAGAGCACTACCTTCAATTTTTATTTTTGATGCAGAGACACTGGTAAATTAACAATGGATCACTTGAGATACCACAAAAATTTATGAAATATTACGCTAGTAGGCGTATGCAAAAGACCTTTTAATTGTGTGATAGCCTTGAGCAAATGTGCTACTACACTTCATATTTCTTGTAAAGGAAGAAGAACTTGAGCAAAGAAAGTGGGAATTTCAGTATGTGGAAAAAATGGCCAACTTTTACAAGACATGGATTGAAAAAACATTTTCACAGAAAGTTGATGTCCAATCAGATGAGATGGTAGTAAGATCTGGGGAACGATTCAGGATACTTGACACACCTGTGATTATGGAAGACCATGTAAACAGGGGCGAACACATTTTTCACTTTTATCTGACATATTTTAGGCCCATGTGGACAGATTGTACCTGCGAAGGTTATTTTGCAGAAAACTTTGGGATGGTGTGGTGGCAAAAGAGCCCTAAAAAAGACGATATCGCTTTTCTAATGGATAAAAACTGCACAAAAGTCTCTCACGAGCTCTCTCACGAGTTTCTCAGACAAGCCAGATACAAGAACTACAAAGAACTTGTACACGAGATATGGGACAAGCATCTTTTTGCAGCATTGCCATTTGAATACTATGATGCCAACTACAAAAATACTGAGAAGAATCCTCTTTTTGCAACACTTGATACCTCCAGTCTAAAGCAGTAAAAATCATTAAAACAAATACAGCCATTAAATGCTGACTAGGTTTCAAACAAAGACTTGGCATTGAGTACACCTAAACAGCTTTTACAAAGCTTATGTCTGAAAAGTTGATTCGCGTCAGTAAAACAAACATGCGAGATATCTGACGGTTCCACCACGTGATTGCCGCATAACGTCTGCCATTTTCCAGGCGGAAGGTAATGGTTTTTTGTAACACCGAAACATCTTTCCTCTCTTGTAGTAGAACCAGCCAAATGTTTTACACGTGGTCTTGGCATCTTCCATTGCCATTATTTTAGCAAGTTCCATACCATGACTGAAATACATTGCGTATCTTTTCTACTATTTATCTCTCAATGCATATACTTTGGATTTCCAAATCTTCTAAAAGACTATAAGTAAGTGTTTCAGAGTTTTTTCATGCCAGAATTCATTTGTCCTGATTGCGGGCAGAAAATGTTTCATGAAAATGAAACAACGCTAACTGTAGAAAAACAAGTTCATACAAAATTCTGTTCTGCTAAAAAGAAGCACTAGCACTTTGTGACAGAATAGATTCTATTTCCAAAGCTTGCTGTTTTAAAATCTATTTTATTTTGTGGGTCTTTCTTGCGAGCCTTGCTCAAATTTTCCAAGGTAACAAGTGCTTCGCCATCAAAGCCAACTGAAGAACCATACACTCCTTCTGAGAGTTGGTTTCCGTGTTCTCCTTTCTTAATGTCATCGACAAGCTCATAGAACTTGATTGCTTCTCTCTTTGATATTGGACCGCCGCTTGACTTGTTAAAACCAACCGCAATGTACATGCCATTGTTTTTTACTGCAATTGGAATCTTGTGAATCTTGCCAGACTGGCCAGGAATCTTTTCATTTAGAAGAATTTCACACTTGTGAAACATGCTGGAAATATATGCAAAAAAGCGATAGTTGGCATAAGTGCCGTCAGAGTTTTCCTCACAATCAACAAAAACTCTATGAAGAATCTCAAGAGCTGCATCGTTCATGCTTTGCAGGCGTTCCTCGATCCTTCCTTTTCTGACCAGGTCAGATTTACAATCTATTGCGACCTTTTCAAGAATGAACGGAGGCAGGTTGTAATTTTTCAGGGTGGAAACATATGTTCCAGTTTTAGAAGTCCCAAATGTAGGAAAATTACCGCGACTCAATTTTTACATCCTCCATTGTTATAATTAGTGCCACAAATCATCCCCAACTTGATCAGTTTTAGATAGCTGGTTTTTCCTTATAACTGTTCTCCAAAATGACAGATCTAAAAAAATGGTGGGGCCGACCGGAGTTGAACCGGCGACACACGGGTCACTACAGCTCCAAACTGTACATCATCCTTTCGTCAGTGAAGCTAGTTGAACCACTGGAGCCCTTAGCGGTGATCATGTGATCTTCCTGTCGCCATGCCTGGCTAGGCTACGACCCCACGTTTGGTCAATAAATGCACTTGAATTTTAATTTACTTAGTTTCTGAAGATTTATTGCAGACATGAAAACCTAATCAACTGGGGATAAAGTGTGTACTCTACCAAATTGATGCAGTTTTCTTTCATTTGCATAACTCCAAAAAAATTAGTTGAAAAGTCATGGTCAAACCAATAGTGCTCATACTAGGAGTTATTCCTATACTTGCAGCTATCTTCATAGTTGTTCCTCAATTGACAAGGCCGGAGATTCAAAGCTCTGCAGTAAACTCTGAAGATGTAATGACTCTCCAGTATACCAAAGAACATCTGGAAAAAGTGTCATTTGGGCTAACACAAAGCATTGGGGCAGATACTGCCGAAGTCTTGACAATACAAAATGACGGCTCTGCTGTGTACAGCCTTACAAAAAATGGCTATTCAGAGCCTGACGTAAAATATCAACTGTCTGAAGATGAATTGACAAAATTGAAGGCACTCATTAAGGAGACTGGATTTGTGGATATTCCAAGTAATGTCTACCAAGCCAAGCCAGACATCTCAAATTATGAAAAATATGGCATTCAAGTCACTCTTGATGGCAAGACTGTCAATCTTCAGTGGGCAGACCAAAACGCCAGCCAAGAGTTTGTTCCACCGATTATAACTCAGGTACAAACCAGTCTTGATGGTATCATCGGTGAAATAACACAATAGGTACTCAAAAGATGGGCCGTAATCCTTCGAGCTGATGCATCAAAGTTGGATCTGAAGGCATGAGCCATCCGCTTGCTAGAACCATAAAATAAATAGATCTCGAGGCGATCAAACTGTATGATTCCGCTTTCAGGCGATTTTGGTAATGCAAAAGGAATAGTTCGAGAGAAGATAGGATCATTTGAAACGCGCAGGGGTACCTCAACTCTGAAGCGCGGTTTTGCTCACATGCTAAAAAATGGCGTTGTTATGGATGTTACAACCGCAGAACAGGCCCAGATAGCAGAGGATGCAGGAGCTGTGGCAGTAATGGTATTGGATAAACTTCCAGCTGATGTAAGAAAAGCTGGAGGTGTAGCTGAGAACAGCTAGTATTAGAGTTATTGAAGAGATAATGGACTCTGTAACAATTCCAGTGATGGCAAAATGCAGGATAGGACATGTCTATGAGGCCAAGGTTTTGGGAGAGACAGACGTCGATATGATTGACGAATCCGAAGTACTCACGCCAGCAGATGAATTTCATCACATCTGGAAATGGGATTTTACAACACCTTTTGTTAACGGTGCAAGAAACCTGGGTGAAGCACTACGAAGAATTGAGGAAGGCGCGGCAATGATAAGAACAAAGGGCGAACCTGGAACTGGAAATGTTGCAGAAGCTGTGATTCACATAAAAAATGTAAATACCGAATTAAGACGCATAAAATCAATCTATGATGCTGGAGATGAACAAGATCTAATCAGCATTGCAAGGGAGCTCAAAGTGTCATACTCGCTTGTAGAAGAGACTGCAAGCCTTGGCAGACTTCCGGTAGTAAATTTTGCAGCGGGGGGCATATCTACTCCTGCAGATGCTGCATACTTGATGACTCTGGGATGTGACGGAGTCTTTGTCGGCTCTGGAATCTTCAAGTCTGAAGATGCAAAAGAGCGTGCACAAGCTGTTGTTCTTGCTACGACATTCTGGGAAGACTCTGACAAAGTAAAGGAAGCCCAAAAGATGGTAGACGAGCGACAATCCATGTTGGGGCTTGATACCAAGAATTTAGAACTTAGAATGCAGGAAAGAGGTAGTACGGCATGACCGGTGTAAACATAGGCGTACTTGCTGTTCAGGGAGATGTTGCAGAGAACTTGTCTGCTACAAGAATGGCAATGGATGAACTTGGAGTTGAAGGAGTTGTAACCGAAGTAAAAAGTCCAGAACAAATCTCTGATCTTGACGGACTCATCATTCCTGGCGGAGAAAGCACTGTAATTGGAACACTTTCACTAGTTAATGGCTCTTTGAAAAAGATAAAAGAAAAGATTGCTTCTGGCATACCTGTTTTAGGTACATGTGCAGGAATGATCCTCTTGTCAAAGAAAGCAAAGGATAGGGTTGTAGGAGAGATGGAGCAGCCCTTGCTAGACTATCTTGATATCAAGATAGAGCGAAATGCTTTTGGAAGGCAGAAGGACTCGTTTGAGGCAGATGTTACGCTTGAAAAGATTGGCATACCAAAATTTCACGGTGTCTTCATAAGGGCACCGTCAGTCGTAGATGCAGGTAAGGATGTAGAGATACTGTCAAAATTCAATGAAAAAATAGTTGCAGTAAAACAAGGAAACATTATTGGTACCTCATTTCATCCCGAACTTACAGCAGACATATCAATACACAAGTACTTTGTTAATCTAGTACAAAAGAAAAACTAGATCTAGTATTTTCTAACCTGCCCTAGGGACCATTTATATTAAATTCAGATTATTATCAATATGTTTATCATGGATATAGGGACAACTCCTGAGCTTGTTTCCGGAGTCTACAAAAAACTAGAAGAAAATATTTCAAAATATCGTAAAGTAATAAACCGACCATTAACCCTGGCAGAAAAGATTCTTGCTGGCCACTTGGAAGATATTGATACTGCCAAGGACTTTGAGCCTGGCAAGTCCTATGTCTTTCTCAAACCCGATAGAGTAGCATTGCAGGACGTTACGGGTCAGATGGTAATATTGCAATTCATGCAATCTGGATTAAAACGGGTTGCACTCCCAAGCACAGTGCATTGTGATCATCTCATACAAGCAAGAGTGGGAAGCGAAGAAGACACTAGGCTAGCTCTTGATGAAAATAGCGAAGTCTACAAGTTT
Organism: uncultured Nitrososphaerota archaeon; assembly: GCA_963701075.1. GTDB lineage: Archaea > Thermoproteota > Nitrososphaeria > Nitrososphaerales > Nitrosopumilaceae > Nitrosotalea. The sequence goes on along the minus strand of OY969559.1, from coordinate 1,884,096 downwards.
CTTGAATCTGCCTCACGAAAATTCGGTTTAGGATTTTGGAGACCAGGTGCCGGAATAATACATCAAGTAGTTTTAGAAAATTATGCATTCCCTGGAGGGCTGATGATAGGAACTGACTCTCATACTCCAAACGCAGGAGGGCTTGGGATGGTGGCAGTGGGAGTTGGAGGACTGGACGCAGCTGAAGTTATGGCTGGCTTTCCTTGGGAGCTTTTGTATCCAAAAAGAATTGGCATTAATCTAAAAGGCGAACTAAGTGGCTGGACTGCACCTAAAGACATCATATTATACGTTGCATCAAAGCTTACGGTTTCAGGCGGAACAAACGCCATTTTGGAATACTTTGGGCCTGGTGCTAGAACAATAAGCTGTACAGGAAAGGCAACAATAACTAACATGGGCGCAGAGATCGGAGTTACATGCTCATTATTTCCATACGATGAAAAAATGGAAACCTATCTTAGAGCGACAGGCCGTGAAAAAATTGCCGATATCGCAAATACCCACAAAGACTCACTTGCTGCAGACCCAGATGTTGAACAACATCCAGAAAAATATTTTGATAAAATAATTGAAGTTGATCTTTCAAAACTTGAACCGTATGTAGTAGGTCCACATACGCCAGACCTTGCAAGGCCAATCTCGCAGCTTGCAGAGGATGTCAAGAAAAACAATTATCTTGATACCATATCTGTTGCGTTAATTGGTAGTTGCACAAATTCTTCTTACGAGGACATGACAAGAGCAGCAAATGTAGCAGAGCAAGCAAAAGCCAAAGGGTTGAAGGTAAAGATACCACTCTTAGTAACTCCAGGCTCTGAGCAGATACGTGCTACAATAGAAAGGGATGGACAGATGGAGACCCTGCAACAAGTTGGAGCAACTGTATTGGCAAATGCATGTGGGCCGTGTATTGGACAATGGCAAAGACCGGAACTAAAGCCTGGTGAACCTAACACTATCATCACCTCATACAACAGGAATTTTCCGGGAAGAAACGATGGCAGAAGAGAAACAATGAACTTCATAGGAAGCCCAGAACTAATTGTTGCACTTGCTCTTGGAGGAAGGTTGTCATTTAACCCCCTGAAAGACCAAATTACCGCGTCTGATGGCAAAAAATTCACACTAGAGCCTCCAAAAAAGGCACTAGAGATTCCACCGCTAGGATTCAAAAGTGTAAAAGACGTCTACGTCCCACCTTCTGAAATTCCAGATCTTGTAGCAGTGACAATTCCTGGAAATAGCAACAGGCTTCAAAAACTTGAACCATTTGCAAAATGGGATGGAAAAGATTTTGTAAACTTGCCCATTCTATTGAAGGCAAAAGGAAAATGTACAACAGATCATATATCGCCTGCAGGTTCTTGGCTGCAATTTAGAGGCCATCTTGATAAAATCAGTGACAATGTTTTCTTGGGTGCAGTCAATGCTTACAACAACGAAGTGGGAAAAGGAAAAAATCTCCTCACTGGTGCCATGGATACTTTTCCAAGTATAGCAAGACAGTACAAAGGCAAGGGACTAAGGTGGGTTGTAATAGGTGATTACAACTATGGCGAGGGCAGTAGCAGAGAACATGCTGCCATGTCTCCAAGATATCTTGGATGCGCCTCTGTGATAGTGAGAAGTTTTGCAAGAATTCACGAAACTAATTTGAAAAAACAAGGCGTACTTGCACTAACATTTGCCAATCCAGCTGACTATGACAAGATTAGAGAAACTGACAGGGTAAGCATAGTTGGACTCTCAGAGATGCAGCCAGGCAAACAGCTGCAAGCATACATAAATCATGAAGATGGCACAAAGGAGAGTATATTGCTAAACCACTCTTACAACAATTTCCAGATAAAGTGGTTTCAGGCAGGATCTGCCCTTAACATATTGCGTGAAAGAGAAAATCTCCTGCACTAGTTACTCAGCAACTTAAAATGTTTTGATGTGATATTATCTGTACGATGAGCCGTAGGTTTGATCCAAGTGAATTGTACAACAGGGTGGTACACTATTACATTGACAAAAAAGGATATTCTAAAGAACAGGCAAATCAGATAGCCCAAAAAGTTGTCCAAAGAGAAGAAACAAGGCGCATATGTAAAAATGTAAAATGCGGCCATTCAATAGATGATCATATCAGAACAAAAGAGACATGCCTAGTACTAGATTGTGATTGCAGGCAATTTGTCAGTGAGAAACCTTTAGGATTATCTTTCCAAACTGAGAGCCCTCTTCCATCTTTTGATGCGCTAGCTGGGCATCTTTGAGGGAAAATACGCTGTCAATTATTGGCCTTATTTTATTTGATTTCATGAATTTATGCAGTGCAATTAACTGTAATTTTGTACCAAGATATGCGCCAATTATGCTTGCCTCCTTGCTGTACAAAGCTCTAATGTTTACATTAGCTTCTCCTCCGGTGGTGGTACCGCAGGCAATCATTTTTCCGCCTACCTTGAGTATCTCGATACTTGTTGGCCATGTCTTTGCTCCGACATGATCAATTACTGCATCAACGCCTTGGTTGTTGGTATACTTTAGCGTCTCAGCCATTACGTCTGACTTGTTTCTATCTATGACTAGATGCGCGCCAAGTTTTCTTGCAAGGCCTGTCTTATCTTCATTTGATACAACCGTTATGATTCTAAAACCTCTTGCCTTGGCAAGCAGTATTGCAGCAGAGCCAACACCGCTGTTTGCACCCCAAATGAATACGGTATCGCCTTCTTTGCATCTGGATCTTTCAAGCATGTTCCATGCAGTAAGATATGATACGTTCAATGCACATGCTTCCATGTCGGTAAACCAACTTGGTTTTTTTACAATGTTTTTTTGTGGAACTCGAACCAACTCTGCATAGCCTCCATGATACTTGCCAAAACCTCCTATGATGGAAAATGATGTTCTTGGTACATCGCTTTGTATGGCTGGGTGCACTATGACCTTGTCACCTTTCTTGAATTTTCCAAAGCCCTCTACAAGGGTGCCAGAAATATCGCAGCCTAGAATATGAGGAAATAAAACTTGCTTACCAGGCAAACCGTTTCTAACCCATATGTCAAGGTGGTTTACCGCACAATAATCCACTTTAACTATTGCATGACCCTTGGTTGTCTGCGGCCCATCGATTTCTTCATATGACAAAACATCTGGGCCGCCGTGTTTTCTAATTACTACTGCCTTCAATTACATAGCATAGTCAAAAATCACTATTTAAAGGAAATATAATTTTTGAAACTCGGCTTTGAAAAAAGGAATCTATTGGGACTTTAGGTTATGCATGGCTTGCAAGTCCTTTGCAAACTGTTGCAACTCATCAGGAATGCCCATCTCAATTGAATCCTTCAAAGATAGGTTTTGTTCCTTTTTCTTATTCCATACGTTAGAGTTAAACTCTGTAATTGGTTTTGTGAATCTTGTCCAGTCTTCGTGATTTTCTTGCTGTGGAAACTTTTCCGTGTGAATTGTTTTATCAGAGTATAGAGCCTGCCAAAGATAATCTGTGATAAATGGTGTTATCGGTGCAAGAAGAAGAAGCAGTGTGGAAAGAACTTTGTGCAGTGTGAAAATTGCCGCATCTCTTTCTTCTTCACTAAAACTGCTGCTGTATGCACGGCCTTTCACCATTTCAATATAATGTGCTGCAAATAAATTCCATGTAAACTCGCGAATGCTAGTTGAAGGGACAAAAAAGTTGTAATCATCAAATCCCTTCTTGCATTCTGATACAACTTTATCCAATTCTGATAGTATCCATTTATCTGCAGGATATGTTTTGACTGACCTGACAATTGGAAAGCCTGATAGGAATCTAGATATGTTCCAGAGTTTGCTTAGAAATTTCTTTGTGGTTTCAATTTTTTGCTCAGAGCATCTAAAGTCATAACCAAGATTTATCTCGCTTGCACTCCAGAATCGAAATGTATCTGCGCCAAATTTTTGAATTACCGGGAGGGGATCGATAACATTTCCCTTACTTTTGCTCATTTTTGCTCCATGTTCATCAACACCATAGCCCATAATCCATGCCTCACTCCATGGTGTCTGTCCAGTAAGTCTGTTCGCACCTCAAGATTGTGTAATAGAGCCACGTTCTCACGATATCTTTGGACTGTGGTCTGATTGTTGCAGGATAAGTCTTTTTGAAAAATTCTTCGTCATGACCATATTTTGAGACATATAGCGGTGAGACGCTTGAATCCATCCAAGTATCAAACGTTCTTTCCTCTCCGACAAACTCAGTTGCACCACATTTTGTACATTTTGAGATGGGGCTTGGATCTTTCCATGGTTTGTAATATTTGCCAGGTTCAGGTATGTGCGGCTCTGAACATTTTTTGCAGTACCATATTGGAATCTCTGTTCCGTAAAATCTCCTTCTTGAAATAGGCCAGTCAATGGTTATTGATTCTAGCCAATTCATGAGGATTTGTTTGTGCATGGAAGGATGAAAGACAATCTTGGAGCCTAATTCCTTGATTTTTCCTACGGACTCTTTTTGCTTTAGATAATATTCTTCCATGGGGATTATCTCAATTGGTGCCTTACTCCTCTCGGAAATGGGGGTTCTGTGATTGATGTTTTCTACCTTCTCGACCAAGCCTTGGTTTTGAAGGTCCTCGATTATCTTTTCTCTTGCCTGTTTTACTTTGAGTCCTGCATATTGCCCTGCAACTTCGGTCATTCTGCCATTTTTGCCAATAGCTACAATCTCTTGTAGTTTGAGTTCTCTGAATAACGCAACATCGTTTTGATCACCATAACTGCAAACCATCACGGCTCCTGAACCAAATTCCATTTCTGCTGAAGGGTGAGTTCTAATCTGAACCTCTCTGTTGATAACGGGAATTATTGCACTATTGCCTATGGAATCAATATGTCTCTCATCCTCTGGGTTTACAATTATTGCCTGACATGCACACAAAAGCTCAGGCCTGGTACTAGCTATGGTGAGAACTTTGTCAGAATTTTTTATCTTAAATCTCATGTAAACTAGTTTAGTTGGAATTTCTTCATAGGTTATTTCTGCATCTGCAATAGTGGTTCCAGTAATCCAGTCGTAGTTATTTGGTCTATTTGCAATGTATATCAGACCCTTTTTCCACAATTCTATAAACGTGGCCTGCGTAAGGGCTCGATATTGTTCGGAATCAGTTCTATAATATTCTGAAAAGTTTCCGCTAAGTCCAAGGTTTTTCATTATCTGAATCATCTCGGCCTCAAGGTCATCAAGTGCAGTGGCGCACAATTTCAGAAACTCTGCTCTGTCTGTCTCATGCATCCTTATGTTGTGCTTTTTCTCTGTGTACATCTCTACAGGTAGGCCATTTCTGTCAATTCCTATTGGAAAGAGTACGCTCTTTCCTGTCATCCTTGCAGTTCTTGCTATCATGTCTATCTGTGCATAATGAGCAGCTGCTCCTATGTGCCAAGGTCTTCCAGATGGATATGGCGGAGGAGTATCAATTACGAAAATCTCTCCTTGGGGCTTGAACTCGTAGGCTCTAGAGTCTTCCCATTGTTTTAAAATCTGCTTTTCAATCTCAGGATTCCATGCTGTTTCCTTTATCTTTGGTTCCATGTCACTATGATCTTGAGATCTGTGAAATAATGTGGGCCCCTTTGTTATAGCCCTCGTAGACGTATACCCCAACCGCTTCTATGTTCTTTGGCATCTTGGGAACTAGAAGTTTTATTATTTCAGTTGACAGGTTTTCAACTGTGGCTTCTCCCTCTAGTAGATATGTTGTATTTTTTGGAACCCGGAGATCGAATTTTCCTTTGGGACCATCAAATGCGATATTGTAATGAAGATCATCTTCTTTTGCAAGATATCTTCTGTTGATGAAGAACTTGTGGTCTAGAATTGAAATGACTTCCTTGATAATCTTTTTTGCTTCTCCAAAATCAACAAGTAGGTTATTTTTCATCTCTCCTACAAGTTCTACCATAACTGATGACGTATGGCCATGAAGGATAGAGCATTTTTCTACCAGCGGCAAGATATGTGCATAATCAAATGCAAACGAGGGATCCTCGATGAAGATCGAACCAGTCTGAACATCTTTTGTTTTGTAAAGTACTATGTCTTCAAGCTCTTTTAGCTTGGCAGCAAGTTTTGGATGGCCAATGGCAATTATTTTTGCATCTATATTTTCTTGTTTTAATTCCTTGTATTTTGTTATGTCTTTTTCATCATCTATTACCTCTATGAGTCCTTTTTCAGTCTTAAAGTCGACGTTAACTTTATTTCCATTTTTCAACGTAAGACTGTAATTGTATTCATATTCCACTCCAAGAAATGCTAGCATCTCAGCTATGGAAAGCTCTGTCCTGCTCCTTAGGAGATTTCCTTTTTTGTCGATATAGCGAAAATCCGAGTCAAGAATTGCCGAACCGCTTGGCATTTGAAAAATTTTAGACTGTCCGTATATAAATTCTGTACAGGCCGTTGTGTTAGTACGAGTGCTATTTTGCCAAAGAGTTGAGCGTTTTTGCAAGGCTGATGTCATTTTGTGTTATTCCGCCTGCATCATGAGTTACCAGTTCCACCTTGATCTTGTTGTACACATTAAACCACTCTGGATGATGGTTCATCTTTTCTATGTGGATGGCGGCTCTAGTCATAAAGCCAAAGGCCTCTATAAAGTCGGCAAAAACAAAATCTTTGTGCAGTTTACCATTTACAACACTCCATCCTTGCAAATTTGCCAGTTCTTTTTGGATTTGCTCCTCGGTCAGTTTGGCAAGTGTCATGATTTTTCCTAGCGAATCCTATATTTAACTCTCATAGAAAAAGTACTAGATCGTAAGCAAATGGCAAATCCTGTCACGCAAATACATGAGCAAATAATTCGTGCAATACAAAATACACTGACAACAAAAAAAATTGCAATAGCCTTTTCTGGAGGTGTTGATAGTTCGCTACTGGCAAAAATTTGCTCTGACATTGGATTTGATGTAACGCTACTTACGATAGGATTTGAAGGCTCGCATGATATTGAATTTTCAAAGAAAATTGCAACTTTGCTTGGATTCAAACATTTCACTTTCATTATATCAAAAGAATCTTTCTCTAGTGTTGCAAAAGAAATTAAACTAAAAATAATGACAGACAATCTTTCTTGGAATGAGAATTGTATAGCTTTCTACTATGTATCAAAACTTGCAAAAACGCATGGCATTAAAAAAATTCTTACAGCAAATGGCATTGATGAACTCTTTTGCGGGTATAATGCTTACAGGGAAGTTATAGAAAATGGCGAAAAAGCTGTTATGGTTCTAATGGAGTCAAAACTTGAGAATGAAATTAAAATGATGAAGGCAGTAGATGTGGTATCTTCGGGGTTTGGTGTAAAAATACTGCAACCACTACTTTCTGAGGAATTTATTGCCTTTGCAAAAACCATTCCAATTGAGGAAAAGATAAAAAACAAGGATGACTTGGTTCGAAAACACATAATACGAAAACTGGCCCTGTCAGTTGGAGTTCCAAGCGATTCTGCACTGAAAAGAAAAAAAGCGCTACAGTATGGCTCGCTTATTCACAAAAATTTGATGAAATTCAAGAAAACTTGACACAGGACTTTTTGACTAAACTGTAGACGTTTTTGATTATTTGGCCAGATGCACCAAGGTGATTTTCTGGAACAAAAATGCTGTCTACCTCTTCTTCTGTGAGGTGTGATGATATGGCGCCGTCATCTTTTACTGCATCTCTGAAATCCATCCCATTTTCTAATGCCGCAAACGCAACACGTTGTATGTCTCTATATGCTTCAAATCTGGGAACTCCTTTCTTTATGAGTGCCTCAAGCACAAATTCTGCAAAGATTTGACCCTTTGTGAATTCTAAATTTTTCTTGATTTGCTCTTCATTGACGTACAATTCTCTTAGAATTTTTGTCATTGCTTCTAGCATCTCATCGAGGAGAATGGCACTTGTGGGAAGAATGAATCGCTCATTTGCAGAATTTGAAAGGTCGCGTTCGTGCCAAAGAGGAATATTTTCAAATGTTACCGAAATCTGGCTTCGCAATAGCTTTGAAAGTGATGTGACTCGCTCGCTTTTTACTGGATTTCTCTTGACTGGAACCGCACTACTTCCCATCTGTCCTTTCTTGAATGGTTCTGCCACTTCGCCTATCTCTGTTCTTTGAAGATTTCGTATCTCTACTGCCAATTTTTCAAGCGTAGAGCCAATTAATGCCAGAGCGAAAACATATTCTGCATATCTTTCACGTGGTACCACTTGAGTTGTAACATCCGCAGGAAACAAGGCAAGTTTTCTTGCAACTCTTTTTTGAACTTCAAGTGACTTTGCTCCCATGAGTGAACCTGTCCCAACCACACCCAAAGTCTTACAAATTAAGATTCTCTTCTTTACCTCTTCAATTCTTTCAATGTGTTTTGCCATCTCAAGTGCAGGATTTGCAAATTTTAAACCAAATGAAATTATGCTTGCGTGTTGACCATGAGTTCTTCCCACTGCTGGCATTTCCTTGTATTTTACTGCTAATTCTGCTAAAATGATTGCAAGTTTTGCTATCTTGGGTTCTATTATGCGAATCGTGTCCCTCATCTGCAAAGAATTACTGGTATCAACAAGATCATTGCTTGTCAAACCATAATGAATCCAAGGCCTTGAAGAAGACTTGCATATCTCACTGAGAGCCTCTACTAGAGCTGCAGTGTCGTGATCACTTTTTGCCTCTAGCTGTTTCACTCTTTTTGTGGTGATTTTTCCAGATCTTGCCATCTGTGCAATATTTTGCGCTGCGCTTTTTGGTATCATTCCTATCTCTGATTGTGATTGAGCTACAGCTGCCTCGATCTCTCAGCTGGTACAGGATCTTTTTTTGATCATCGAAAACTTCCTTCATGGCATCTGTTCCATAACGACCAGCATCAATCGGCAGAATTGGCATATCTGAAGTAAGCTATACTAGCAAAATAAATCTACTTGAAGAAGATGTGAATTAAACTCTCATTGGTCTCATCCATTTATCACTAATCTTTTATATCAATATCCAAACGTGAGGGTATGGATACCATCAAAAAAGAAGAGAAAAAAGACATGGATAGCGCCAATACTATTGATAATCATAATGAGGAATCTTCCCTTGATGGCAAAAGATTACATGATCTTTATAGACATACCACCAAGCTGATAAAATAGAAATCAGAAACCAGTGTTACTCATGATTTAAATTGTGTCCAAATATCCTTTTTCGCAGAAAGAAATGACTTCGTTAATTCCCAAAAAAATAGGAAATATGGAATATCGCATTGAGGCAGATGCTTCAAGAGGCATGAAGGTTCCAGTCACGATCTATGCAGATGAAGGATTATTGCAAAAAATGCTAACTGATAGGACTATAACTCAAGCTGTAAATGTTTCTACGATACCGGGAGTTGTAAAACACGTAGTGGTACTCCCTGATGGTCATGAGGGATATGGCTTTCCAGTTGGCGGAGTGGCTGCCATGGATGCAGAAAAAGGGATGATAAGCCCTGGAGGAGTTGGCTATGACATTAATTGTGGTGTAAGGCTGGTAAGGACAAATCTTCATGAAAAAGATGTAAGACCAAAACTAAAGGAACTCGTACTTGAGCTTTTCAAATCTATACCTTCAGGGGTTGGCTCAAAGGGAGCTGTAAAACTGAGCCCTTCAGATCTTGATGAGGTTCTTGTACGTGGGGTGCAATGGGCAGTAGATCATGGATATGGCTCAAAAGATGATGCAGATGTATGTGAAGAAAACGGTCAAATAAAAAATGCGGACCCAAGTAGAGTGTCACAAACTGCACGCAAACGGGGTTCTCCACAACTTGGCAGTCTTGGTTCGGGAAATCACTTTCTTGAGGTTCAACGTGTTGATCAAATTCACGATAAAGAAGCCGCAAACAGAATGGGAATTTACAATGAAGGACAAATTACAGTGCTAATTCATTGTGGTTCACGAGGATTTGGGCATCAGGTTTGCAGTGACTATCTCAGAACATCTGAACAAGCACTTCAAAAATACAAGATAAATCTAGTCGATAGAGAACTTGCTTGCGTACCAAACTCTTCTGAGGAAGGTGAATCTTACAGAAAAGCAATGTTTGCAGCATTGAACTTTGCTTGGAGCAATAGACAGATGATTACACACTGGACAAGAAAGGCATTTGAGCGAGTCTTTGGGCAAACAGAGGAAGATTTGGATATGAAACTCATCTATGATGTGGCTCATAATATAGCAAAGGTTGAAAAACACAAAATTGACGGTGAGCTACAATCAGTGGTAGTTCACAGAAAAGGCGCAACAAGGGCATTTCCAAAAGGCCGAGATGAAATACCGCTGAAATATCGAGACTTGGGACAACCCGTCTTTATTCCAGGCTCCATGGGTACAGGCAGTTGGATTCTTTTGGGAAAACCAGGTTCAATGGACTTGAGCTTTGGTTCTACTGCCCACGGTGCAGGAAGGATGATGTCAAGATCAGCTGCAAGGCGCAGCTTCACCGAGAGTCAAGTTCAAAAATCTCTTGGCGACAAGGGAATTTTCATAAAAGCTCTTACAAGGGAAGGTGTTGTTGAGGAGACACCTGAGGCATACAAAGATGTGGACGCTGTGGCAAATGTATCTCATGAGTTAGGAATAGCAACAAAAGTAGCTAAACTCGTTCCTATCGGGGTAATCAAGGGATGACAGAGGAAGACAAAGAACTAGAACTTTTGAAGGCAAAACGACTACTTGAGATGCAAAAAAACATCTCCAAAAAACAGAAAACTGAGGAATCAAAGACAAATCAGCCGACCGCTTCTGCTATATCGCCACGAGAGATTGTTGTCAAAAAACTTGGTTATCGGGGCCTGGAAGTTCTTGAAAATGCAGAGGCGCAATTTCCAGAAGAGACCAGGATGGTGGTAGCAAAACTTGCAGAGTTGCTACAGTCTGGCGAGGTTACAGAAATTATTGATGGGGGAAAACTTCTTACGCTTTTTAGGTCGATTGGAATTCGAGTTAAGGTACAAACCACAATAAAAGTTGAACAGGACGGTAAATTGGTATCATGGTCAGACAAATTGAAAGGAGAGACTGATGACCACGAGCGTCCAGATTATAGTGGTGTAATCGAACTTCTGAATGACATAAAGATTGAACTAGAAGTACAGATTGCCGTTGAAAGCGATAGGGCAATCAACATGGGAAAACTCTTAGAATTATCCACAGTGCTGCCTAACAAGCTAATGGTCAGCGGTCTTCCTGCTGAAACAAAAGTATCCCTCCAAACATTTGTAGATAGTATTTTTATCAGCGCAACCACTCGTGATAATCTAAAATTACGTCTAGCGGATGTAAATCAATTACTAAATATGTTACAATAGTATTCTGGAAATGTAAGATGGCTCTTTCTGCAGACCTTGGCTGGGGAACTTGATGAATAACAGACCAACCCTCTTAGAAATTGCAAGTACAAAATACGAAACAGACATTGAACTAATTTCTTCTGCAATGGATAACTTGCAAATGCTTTGTGAAGTACATGATGGGTTTCTTATTAGCGAGCCCATGAATAGATTTGGCTGGGCGTTTTTCAAGATATTGATAAAAGACGAACTCTTGTCTGCAATGCAACTAAAACTTGATGACAAAATTCAAGCGTCTAAAGGAAAAACATATGAAGAAAAATTTGCCAGTTTTATGACAAACTTCTTTGAAAACAAAAATGCAAAAGTAAAGGTAAAACTAACAGAAACCTAGACTCTTCTTCCTCTTTTGCCGCCCTTCTTGCGGGTCGTATCATGAGGAATAGGTGTTACGTCATCAATTCTGCCGATCTTAAATCCGCCTCTTGCCAGCGCTCTGATTGCTGCCTGCGCTCCAGGTCCTGGAACTCTCAATCCAACTCCGCCCACAGCTCTTACCCTGATGTGAAGTCCTGTGAAACCTTTGTCATGAGCAGACCCTACAACAGCTGCAGTGGATTTCATTGCAGCATAAGGAGATGACTCATACCTGTCTGCATTTACATGTCTTCCACCAGAACTGATGGCTACCGTCTCGGCACCAGAAACATCTGTGATGTGGACAATAGTATTGTTATAACTACTGTATATGTGGGCAACTCCCCATTTCTCCTTAGTTTCTTGCTCTGACAACATTTCAGAGCTCTATAACGGGTTTAAAAAACATTTGTTCGAAGAAATAGACCCAGTCGTGGATTTTTGGAAGATTGTTATTGTGAAAACGTACTTATTTCTAATCCTTACCATATGCTTGTTTATGAGTGCCGACTCTGCGGAGCTCTATTGTATTGTTTACAAAATCAACCGAGTAGATAATTCTATTACTCTTATCAAGGTTGTAGGCACATACTTTTAGACTTGGTTTGTAGTCGCCTAATTTTATAGGGTTTTCAGACTTGACTAATTCGGCAAGTGCCGAGTCTACCCTTTTTTGTAAATCAGAACTCAATGACTTGTATTGTTTGATAAACTTCTTGTTTGGTGCAAGTATCCACATTTATGTAATTCTTTATTCTGGTCTTATTTATGAGACGCTGTGATGATACAGGCAATGCTCACAACTTATTCGTGTAGTTCTTTGAGCAGTTCTTCTAAAGTGCTTCGTTTTATCTTGCCTTTGGCTTTATCGGATTCATATTCTTTGATGTCTGCTATCTCTTCTGGCGTGAGATCGTCTACTTCTTGTTTGGGTTTCTTTGTGGCTCGTTGCATGTTATCTTCACTATGTTATAGCATAGTAGAATAATTAAAACTATGTGTAACTATTGTAACTATGTTTGACTATTGAAGACGCTCAGTCTCAATTCATCCCCATCTGCTTCGCAGACACCAGGGGTTTCGAGGTCTAAGATAATGTTAGAGTGGTTGATTTGTGATAAGGTAGAAAATTAAAGGTTGAAGGGTTGGATTTAGACCACCGTATTGCAGTTGACTAAAAAACATTAGTATTTTGAGATATGCGGTTTTGATTTCGTTTACGCTAATTGACAAAAAACCATCGGATGGGAATAAGAGATGGAAAAGATAGGGTCGGTTTTTGGAAATTCTTCCGTATTATGTCAACTACAACTCAGCCATTACATTAGCAGTTACATTAGCAGAGTAATCCTGCATCAGCAAGGATGTCTTCATCTCAACTATATCTGCTCTTTTGAGTCTCAGTTTTCTTTCTCTCTGCGTCTTCCCGTTCATTCTCAAGTTTTATACGCTTCACAAGATCAATAGGCGTCTTCTTGTTCATTAAAACCGCATATCTTACCTCCCGACGATCCAAAGCCAACTCTTCCAAAACTCCCACAGAGGTTTTCTCATTCCAAGCCACGCATTCTCTTACCCTCCATTCCTTATCTGTGCGCATCTTCTCCACAACCGCTACGTGGGTATTGTGATTCCTTGCCACGCCATATCTTACCTCCCAATCATCATCACTAGCCAACTCTTTCAAAGTTTCAGCAGAAGTTTTCTTGTTATGTGCGACTTCTCTTCTTACCTCCTCTTTCTTATCACTGGCCAGCTTTTCCAAAACTTCTGACGGTGTGGCCTCATTGCGAGCGACTTCTCTTCTTACCTCCCAATCCTTATCACTAGCCAACTCTTCCAAAACTCCCACAGCGGTTTTCTTATTCCCTGCAAGATCTTTTCTTTCTATTCTATCTTTTTTACCTATTACCTTCTCGCTCTCTTCAAGCGTATCTTTCTTTGAACCAAACATGTTCCCAAATTTTTTCATGATGAAGATTGGCCAAGCTCTTACTTAAAGAATAACAACCAATCCTTACATCGCACGACTCTACTAATTGACAAAAGACCTAATTTTGTGATATGAGCAAATGTTAAGTAGTGTTGGATTTAGACCCCTGTTTTGCAGTTGGCTAAAACATTAGGATCTGAGGTGAACCCATCCACATCGTTTGAGAGGTGTTTCCCGTTTTCCATCTCTGAGAGATACATTTTTGCCGTTGGCGACATGACCTATTTCAAAAAGAGGTACGCCAAGCATCTTTGCAAGCCTCTTTACTGCATGTATCTTCTTTGCAGGAACTGTAGCAACTATTTCATACTCTTCGCCTCCGCAAAAGACAAGATTTGTCAGACTCACTCTCTTCTTTTCTGCAAACGCTTCTACATCCTTTCCAGTTGGAATTGTAGTTATGACAAATCTCTTTTTGCTCAACCTGCTCATGTCATTTAGAGTGATAGATAGGCCATCGCTTGAATCCATGGAAGAAGAAAAATATCTTGCTGCCCTTAATCCAAACTCTAGTCTAGGTGTGGGCAAAAAGACACTTTTTTTGCATTTTTTAACAAATTTTGGTTCTGCTTTGAGGTTTCCAAATATGATCTTCCATCCTGATGAAGAGTATCCAAATGGCCCAGACGTAATTATCGCATCACCATTTTTTGCCCCTCCTCTTGGTATTATTTTACTTGTACTAACCCCAAACATGGATACATCGATGACAATTTCTTTTCCTTGATTTATGTCTCCGCCAATTATCTTTACATCAAATTCTTTTGAGGCCATGGCAAAACCATCTGCCAGTTCATTTATCATTTTTCTAGTAAATCCTTGAGGAATAGCAAGTGAAATAGTGGCATATCTTGGCTTGACTCCCTTACAGGCAAAATCACTCACACATGAAACAATGCTCTTTCTTGCCACTTGGTACAATTTCATGCCAGTTGGGACATCTGTACTTTGAACTAGCATGTCTGACTTTACGACAAAATTTCTATTGGCCATTGCTAGGAGCTCCAAGTCTTCTGGGACAAAACTTGATTTTTGCCCAAATCTGTGCTGAAATATTCTAATGATTTCTATTTCGTCTGGATTCTTCATAGCTTTTACTGACTAGATTAGTAACCTCTTTTTCTATAGATTTTGCCTTTTTCAAATTGTTTGATTCAGTAGAAATTCTTATGCTGTGTTCTGTATTTGATTGTCGTACCAGAACCCAATTGTCTTCATCTATGATTGCCTTGACTCCATCCATTGTTATTATGTGGCTGAATTTTCCTTTCATCTTTTTGGTTAGTATCTCCATTGTTTTTTTGTGAAATTTCGAGTCTACATTTACCTTGATTCTTCTTTGAAAATATCCTTCCATGAATTTGGAAATGTCTGAAAATTCATCAGTCCCAACCATTGACGCAATCAGGCCACTTGTGAGCAATCCGTCTCTACACATGTTAAACTCAGGCAAGATAAAACCAGCACTACTGCCTTCTCCGCCTGCTTGAGAGTTTGTCTTTAACATTAAATCTACGACATTAGCTTCTCCAACTTTGGATCTCTTAACTTGACCTCCTTCATTATTGATAAATTTCTCAATTGCAACACTTGTGTCTATGCTTAAAACAAACTTTTTGTATCCAATTTCAAGCGCTTTGGCAACTCCTAGTCCTAGAGTTACATCCGGTGTTTGTTTCTTGCCATCTTTTACTACTACAAGTCTGTCTCCATCCAAATCAAACGCAAATCCGATATCTGCCTTTTTAGATAATTTTATCAGGTCTGATAATCTGTCAGAAGTTGGGTCAGGCCCACGCGAGGACTTGCCTGGAATGTGATTTATTTTTTTTACTTTACATCCAAGTTTGCCTAAAAGTAATGGAGCTACTTCAAAGGCTGCTCCGCCTCCTACGTCAACTACAACATTTGGTTTACCGCTCACTTTGCCAATTAATTTTGCAGCTTCTTTGACATAGCTAGAATCGATTTCTGATTCCGAACCTATTTTTTCTTTTGATTGTGATTTTTCTTTTAGCATGCGTTCTAATTCTGATTCATTAATCCCTCTGCCGTCTATGATGAATTTTAGCCCATTCCATTCTAGGGGGTTGTGGGAAGATGTTACTATCAGTCCACTTCCATACTTTCTTGACTCTCTGAACGCAACTGGGGTGGGTGCCACCCCTAAATTGTATACTGAAATGCCTCTTTCCATGAGCGAAGCAGACGCAACATGAGAAAGAATTTCACTTGACGGTCTGGTATCACGTGCCAGAACGCATCTTTTTGATTTTATGAGATGTGAAAAATTCCGACAAAAATGTATTATGTCTTTGATATTAAGATCATCAGCAAAAATTCCGCGTACTCCGGAAATTGTTACCTTCAATGAATCCAAAGCACAAAGGCTTTTTATAAACTCTGATGGCATTGCGAACCAATGCCTCGATAGCTCAGCCTGGTAGAGCGAACGCCTCGTAAGCGTTAGGCCGTGGGATCGAATCCCACTCGAGGCTCATAAAATTAAATTTTCAAAAAACTAAATACCTATTACAGTACAGAACTGGCAAAAAATTCAAAATTGTTTCTTTCTTTCTTGTCCGTCACTGAGAGTTTCTATGTCTAACTCTAGTTCCTTTGCAAGTCCTTTCCACCATATTATTACTTCTGTCACGTCTATACTCCCCAAACATAAGCCAGTCTACGCCTTTATAGATCTGTCGATTGTCTTATACCTGACCTACAGATCTAATTCTGATCTAAAAAATTTGTCAAAAACTTTAGAAAAAAGATCCATTGCATCTTTTTCTTTTTGTAAGTGATATGTTCTATAACGTGATACTTTCGAAATTATGCCAAAGACCTGAAATGACTATCTTAAAAATTACAAATAATTTCAAAACTGGGGATTTTTAAAATTAAAAATTTAGTAAGGCTACTTAGAGTTCTAGGCCGAAAGAATCAGCCAAGCTTTGGAACTGTACGTAGGTTTCTAGGTATTGCTTGCCCTTTGAGGTTATGACAAACGTGTTCTTGCCATCAAACTCTATCTTGTTTATTAGACCTGCTCCAGTTAGGTTATCGATAAACTTGGAGAGTCTTGAATGTGATAAGTTAGCCTTTGTTAGAAGTGCTGTTACATTGATGCCGCCTACGCCACTTTCTTCTGTGACAGAAAGCAGATCTCGCACTATCTGCATACTAGATCTATACGCTACCATGTTCGGTACTTATAAGGTGAGGTGATATAAGGGTATTACGCTTCCTTTCGAAATACCTGTTGGTCCAAAATAATTCTGTCATGAAATAGGTTTTATCCCTTTTCAACATCTAGACTGTATTGGACTTTTCATGTGTAGAAGGATGTTCTAAATGTTGTATAGAAAGAGAATACTATCCATCTGTGCAATTTGGCAAAATAGGAGTGCTCATCTTACCTGATGAGAAACAAAAAATAGAATTTTTGGCAAAAAAGCACTCTATTACAGCAGAAATTCTTCCCAGAATAGGTGTTTCAGAAAAAAATGACAAGCCAGATGAAGTTCTTGCATATCAACTAATGGGAAAGGAACTTGATGGAAACACATGCCCTTTTCTTGACACTGAAAGCAACGACAGATCGCCCCATGGTGGATACAAATGCAAAATATACCAAGATAGGCCGCTTGCCTGTAGGGCATACCCATTGATGGAATCCCAGCCTCCAACCCTAGATCCAAAATGCAAATTTTGTGAAAGCTGTTCCAGTACAACTGGAAATATTCAGTCTGAACTTGAATCGCTTGCCCAAATAAAGAACAAGATGGAAACTAGGGCTAGATACGTATGGAGATATGCAACTGGAATAGGGAATGCGTCAGATAAATCTCAGATAAAGACTGGTTGGTTTTTAGTTTGACTTGTTAACTCTTTCATGAGTGCCTGGATAATGCTCACCGAGTTTTTTAGAATAGCACTTGCTACACAAAAACCCCTTGACGTCCCATGTATCCATGGGATGATATTCATGATCCAAAGAACTATTGCATAAAGCGCATTTTTTTGTTTCTTCCAAGTTATTAAAATTCATTTTTTTCGTTATAAAAATGATGTTAAATACTACCAATTTCATACGGTAAAACAGCGGTAGACGGATGGCTAATGTGGACCTCCTGCAAGAGACCTATCGGTCACCCATCTGCCGCTACTTTTCATAAAAATTTTAGAAAAGATCTTGCACTATTTTTCGTATACTGGCAATCTCGTCTTCTTCTTGCTTTATCTTCTTCTCAATAACACGTATCATGGAATCCAGCCATACATGATGTGAGAAGAAGTTATGGTATGTATTTGCAGCCGTCATCTCATCGTCAACAACAGTATCTTCTAGAAATTTTGTCGCGACGGTGTCTGTAAGTTTTAAAATTCTCTGGTTTAGCTTGACACTCTTGAAAATTGGCTCTAGTTTTGCAATATCTTCTTTAAAGTCGCCTTTGGTAAGTATTATTTTCTCATGAAGAATTTTAAAGTAAACTGCAACAAAAAAGAGGGTCGCATATCTTTTTGTTTTGTGGCCTCCCTTCTTTCCATAATTTAACGTCTTTTTTGCATATTCTTTTACGAGATAAGGATACAACAATAGCCTACAGTCATCTTTTAGTTTTTCATTGAATACTTCGTCATACTTGCTTCCTCTTGGTAAGAACTGTGCAGGTGAGCTGTATGATTCAGTAGGTCTCTGCTCAATTCCTGCTACAAATGCCTGTATGGCATCTTTGGCAACAATGACTTTTTTGTGATTATCTGGAAGATACTTGTTGTATATGGGATCACCAATGAATTCTGATTGTTGTGATTTTGCTTTACTATCAAATGAACCTGCTTGTATTTCATAAAAATATCTGAAATTCTCCATCTGAGATTTTATAGATTTATGAAAGTCCATCAAAGAAACCAGATCTTTTCCTCTTACTGCGTTCTGTGAATTTCTGTACTTTGTAATGTTGTTCTGGTCCAATTCGTCTGCTGCTTTGATTATGGTGACAGTGATGCTTCCATCCAAATTGTGAGTTCGTTTTGCATGATCTAATACTGAATTAGATGTTTGTGCCCCATTGACTATCTGTGGTGCGTGTAAAAGTATTGAATTATCCTCAAGTTCTTCAAAATCGTTTACAACTATGGTTATGCCATTATTGTAGTAAAAGAATTTGTTAGGCGATTCTTGTAAAGTCTCGCGAAGGCCCTTATTTACAGTCGTTTTAAACTGCATCCACTGTCTTATGTTTGATTCAAAGACGTAATCCTTATTTTTTGTTACAAAGTTAGTTAGTTCTCTTAACTTCAAGATTCCAAGGAGGGTGTTCTGATACCTCAGTTTGCTCTCTAGCCTTATTGCCGCCTTCTTTCCTACTGCAGGTTTTTTTATCCTATCCCAAAGTTTTTGGATTATTGTATCTATATCGTGTATCTCAACAGACTCGTAATTTTCCTCATCAACTTTTTGATCAGTAACATAAACACACTCAATTTTCAGATTTTTTTCTTGGATCTGTGTTACTAGACGTGCAATCTCGGGCCGCATCTTTGTAATGTCCCTAGTGCGTAAACTTTGCACGTCTTGTCTAAACTTGGCAATGGCTTCCATGGAATGCGAAGTTCCATATTTTGATTGAAAGAGATAGATCTTATCTTCAGAAAAGTCAACTGGCAGGTATGCGTCTATGCCCAGATCGTTTGGTCCATCGATAATTGCATCGGTTGCATCATCTTCTGTTGCCTCAAATACTCTTGTAAGCACCCATTGAAGAAAATTATGGCCTTTTTCAACTTCATTTTGTGCATCTTCAGCGTACTCTCTTACACTATCCCGTATGTTCTGGGCAAACCCCTCTAACGGTTGTCCATTAGATGACTGCTGTAAAAGCGGTCTTGCCCCTGGTATGTATTCTAGCAATCCATTACTTCTATCGGCCAAATCTGAATTTGGTAGAACTTGGTGTATTTAGTAAAGTAGGTTATTATGATATCATAAAAGGTGAGGAAGGGATTCGAACCCCTATAGATTCGCTTTGCAGTGTGGCAAAATCTAATACTACAATAGAACAATTTAGGACTTGTATAAGAGATCTAAACTGGGAAGATTACTACAACTGGCTTGTCTCAAACAAAAACAAAAAATATGCAAGTATCATTTTTAGTTATTCCAAGAAATATCATCATTTGGGATTCTCTAATGAACTTGTATCATTGAATGACACTAGAAAGAAACTAGACGTGTTAAAGTCAGTAGCAAATCTTACACGGTTCTTAGACATAAAAAACGATAGTAATTTTCATGAACAATTCACACATTGGCTAAAGAAAAAGGAACTCAAATGGTCTAGGAAGCCGTCTGTAAATAACTATCTTATGGCAAATAACATGAAGTTAGAACAAGTTTTAGACTCTATTGGCAAACTACCTGAACGATACAGGATATTTGGATTATTCACATTAGTAAGTGGTCTTAGAACAACAGAGGCAGTAAATGCCTTTAACAATCATTCAAACATCTGCAATGACGGAATAATGGAGTTATTCTGGGATAGAGGAACAAAGAAGGCAAATGCAGTTTTCTGTCATCCTAAATTACATGATAAAATAAACTTCAAAATGAGCAGACTTGTCTATACTAAAATCAACAAGCAGAAACTTGGCTTTGAAATACGATATCTACGAAAGTTGAATTTTACAATAAATGCCAGTAAGGTTGATCCTTTGTTGGCTGAATTCATGCAAGGTAGGAGAGGTAATGTATCTCAGAAACATTACTTTTTACCTTCTATGTATGAACATAAGAGTAAATGGATAGATACGTGGAATCCTATAGTTGCTGAAACTCGGAGCCTCAGGAATTCTTCTTGAAAGTTGATAACAATTGGATACCCTTAATACAAAATTCAGCAAGAAATAACCAAATTGGTTGATGAATGGTTCCAAGCAGATTTAGAGAATTTAGGAAAATTACACAATGATCTTGAAAAACAAATGTTAAACTTTGATGAGGTTGTGCCTTATGAACGTCAAAGAACAGGAGAAATTTACTCACCAAGATTACTAAACATGATGTTGGTTTGTGGGGCACAGATAGAGGCAGTAACAAGACTAATCTCTAGTAGATGCAATATCATTATCGATGGTGGGATTCCGGCATTAATTAGAAAAATAAATGAGAAAACAGTGCTGTCAAATTTTAAGATAGTTTCAATTCTCCATAAATTACAATTTACACCGTTTACAAGAGACTTGGAATGGTGGGAAGCCTATAATGAATTGAAACATGAGTTAAAGGAAAAACAGTTTAAAATAACATATACTACAGTTATGGATACTTTTGCTGCATTAGCAGCATTGCATTGTTTGGCTGATCAGTTGAGGGGGATTTCTAATGATGATATTTCTAAAGTATTAGATCGTCAGAATTGGATATCTAACTCTACCATAGTAGTCATTTCAGGTGGAGATCCAAACGCTATGTTTTGGAAATCATTGTTATTCCAAATCCAACAGATTTACAGACCATACTAATCATGTCCCAACTTTGACAAGGCCAAAAACTCAAGTTATGTCCCGTAGATTGTACAGCATTTATGAAAATAATGTTTATCAAATATCAATTCGAAGGATATGGTCTATGTGTTTTGTAACTGTAAAAGAAGCAAAAAAATGGTTTATTGAATATTCATCAAAGCCACAGAATTTTAGAATTACAGCTATAGTCATAAACGAATACGAACAACAACATCCTAATGAATACGTGATAAACGACGATAACACAATAATGTTAGATGGAGAGAAACTTGATGTTGACTTGAACGATAAAACTCTCATTTTTCATTCCATAAAAGGGCCGTATCCCTCTCATTCAAAAACGAGTAAACGTAAACTGACAAGAATCACATTGAATCAAAAGATATTGGATTGTGCTGACCATGAAAGCATGAAAATACGAGTAGTTATGCCTGATGGAGAAAAACGAATTCTAAAGCCAGAACAAATACCGAAAATAAAGAAAAACCGTCCACAAATAAGAGGTGAACACAGGTTACATCCAATAGATTTAACAGAAATGCAGGTAGAACCTGAAGACAAAACTTCTAAAAACAATAAGAAAATTACAGATTATGACAACTTTTCTCAATCATGATATGATAACACCCCTCGATTTTATAGAAAGAGTTAGGCAACCCATTAGATCAAGATGTATCCAGTATTATCATCAAGATAATAAAATAACATGTAACAAAAAGAGAAAAAGGGTAAAAACAGAAAAAGAATGAGATTAATACAAAACGTTGGTAATTTTAACATTCTGTGCTCATATTGGTTAAACGCCGTTTAACTGATATGAATATTTAAAGAAAATAATTCATGTTATGAGTGTCTACGAGGGAACCAAATTATAAGAAATTAGGAAACAAAACCCTGTGAAAATTAATTTTTTGTATTGCAGAAATACGTATGTGAGTAGGCTGTTAGATGGATTTGAAATAATATGCAAATCGAAACATTGAGAATGGGGAACTGTGATCATTATCGAGAAACAAGTATGGCTCTAGACTCTGTTGAACGTGGAACTCTTGAAAAACTCATTGACCGTACGGTCGAGTCCATTCCATCATGGATAAAAGAAATCCGAGAAATCAAAAAAGAATTACAAATCAAGGAAGAAGGAGACTATGCTTTAGGATTTGCATGGGGTCATATCTACACTGACTTTAGGAACTATCTTGTTAATATGAGAGGAAAAAACTTTGATGATGAATTAGCTGAATTTGGTGCAATACTGAATAAAAGAACGAAGGAAATGAAAGAAGCCATTTTCCGTAGTGGGTGATAAAAAATGGATGAAAACTCAGCAGATAATTCAAAGTTTTTAGTAAAACATCAAGATGATGACTTATTCAAGCTTGATCATTACTCAAATCCAGAAGATGAAGCTGTTTCATACCTTAGACAGATGCTAAGACTATCAAAAAGAAAGATTCGTTCAAAAAAATTAGATAATTATGGCAAAGTCAGATGGGCTAGAGCAGGAATTGAAGCTAGCAAAATCCTACTGTACTCAGGTGTCATTGAAAGGGCTGATAGACGTAAAGCACGTAAAGACAATGTTTGGTTTGCAGATGCAGTAAGGGAACTTTTTAGCAAACAAGCTCCGGAGAATCCTCCACATAGCAACAGAAACGAGTTTCAGCTAACCTAGTTCATAGCCGGAATTATTGGCATTATGCAATTCGAATCCATCGTTCAATTTTTAACAAATTACAGAATCCTCATTAGATAGTTGTTTTGAAATGATCTGTTGATCAAAATTCTATCCTTAGGTATAGAAACTGAAAATGAAAATGTAGATGTAGAAAATGGGATATCAAATAATTCTGCATTCAATTATGATCTGGTCATCGTTGATACTTATCGCACAATGCATGTTCGTTGTGATATGCCTTGGAATTATGAAAAATTTCCTGAGGATGAATTATTCAGTTATGAAAAAGATGTAGAGAGATTTAAACGAGAGATAGCCATTTTGTTAGAAAACGGAGGTACAGTAGTTTGTATTATTCGTCCTGTTTGTGGTATGAGTTGTGACTACTTCAATTCAAGAAAAGGACATACAACTGCCTATCTGTCTAATTATGATTGGTTACCTTTTAAACAAAATAATATTTTCAGT
Source organism: uncultured Nitrososphaerota archaeon (assembly GCA_963701075.1). Lineage (GTDB taxonomy): Archaea > Thermoproteota > Nitrososphaeria > Nitrososphaerales > Nitrosopumilaceae > Nitrosotalea. The sequence continues at coordinate 1,860,654 of OY969559.1, read as the reverse complement.
TTTAAAAATATGCTGGTACAGGGAAGTGGAAATAAAGCAATTGTTACTACTCAAACAGAATTTTCTCCGTATCTTAAGATGAATGAAATCTACTGGGAAGCATATTTTGAAAAAATTGATGATATTAGATTAGACAAAGAATATTTTGATTTGTACAAAGATCTACAGAATATACCGAAGGAAAACCTCAAAATTCTGGCTGTAAACAAAGCAAAAAAACCAATTTCAATTCAACTATCCATAGGAAAAGGCACTGTGATATTCTTGCCTCCTCTTAATGATGAAAGATTTTCAGAGATCTTGCTAAATAATGCAATCAGGTCATTAAAAAAGGGAGAAAAAAATCCATCACCTAAATGGATCAAAGATTTTACTGTTCCTGATGAAGCAAAGATTAGTTCTTCTATTGCCGAGAATGAAAAAAAGATAAAAAAACTAACTTCAGAAAAAGATATTCTAAAAGAGAAATTGGAAAAAATATCGTTCATCAAAGAATTACTTTATGAACATGGTACTCCGCTAGAGGAATCTGTAAGATCCGCATTCGAAGAAATTGGTTTCACTATGAAAAGAAAGGGAGATAAAGATTGGATTGCAATTTATGGAAAGGAAGAAGCAGTTATAGAAGTTACAGGACAAAAAGAAAGTATAGACATACAGAAATTCCGTCAATTATTACACTATCTGGTGGACGAAACCACTGATAAGAAGGAAAGAAAGGCTATACTAGTTGCTAATCATTTTTTTGATATGTATCCTAGCAAAAGAGGTGCACCGTTTACAGAAAAAACCATAAACGCAGCAGAACCACTCTCAATATGTTTACTTACTACTACTGAGTTGTTTTCTGCAATAATTAAGATGAGAGAAGGAAAAATTGATTCTAAGACAATTAGAAAAACATTATTGTCTGCAAATGGGATTTGTAAGTTAAGTTAGATAAAATATATGACTATAAGGAAATCCTCCACGTAGCAACACGAACGAGTTCTAGCTAACCTAGTTCATAGCCGGAAATATCAGTATTATGCAATTTATTAACATTAAATTGTAGGAATGATTGTGGATTTTGAAACAACAAAACAACTACTTTTTGAAGTATTAAAAACGAATTACCTTAATTCTACTAGAAGTGTACAAATGGGTTCTCTCATGCATGATGTATACAATCTTGCATTATCCAAAGGAATTCTGAAAGACGCAGGAGTAACATATCTTGGTGGTCATTCACCACTTCCAGAAGAAAATGTAGAGCATGTATTAGATATGGTAAATGCACTTTTACAACAAGGTGTCCTAAGATGGGGTCTGGATAGAGCTGAATCTAAATCCGCCATTTATGTCAATAACATCATACGGGAAAAAAGTATTGACAAATACAGAAGGAATTCCTAATGATCCTGACGGATATATTAAATTTATAAAGTCAAAATCTCCTCAATTCGATACAACTGCAGAAATCTATCTTATCGAAAGTTTAGAAACATTCCTTCGAGGAAATTTTCTTGCATCAGCAGTTATGTTGGGAGTATCTGCTGAGGCCATCTTTGATATATTGTACGACTCAATGATGGATTCTATTACGTCTCAAAAAATAAAAGATGAATTTGCAAAGACTAGAGATAAGACAATTAATAGACGAATTCAATTAGTGACTGATACAATCAAAATTACAATCAAGTCTAACCTCCCACGTGATATGGTAGATGATTTTGACTCAAAAACGAGTCCAATACTTAATCTCATACGAAGATTGAGAAATGATACAGGACATCCAACTGGCATAAAAATTGAAAGAATGGAGATGTTTTCAAATTTAATGCTATTTCGTGTGTACTGTGAAACTTCATACAAGTTAATTGAATTCTTAAAGGCAACTAAAATCTGAGTTTGCTTAGGTGATCGTATGTCATTTGAGATTCAAGATTGGGATTATTGGATAACGCATATTGATACAGAGGAGGGATTGACTCAAACAGAAAAAGAAAAAGCAAAATCATCTCTACGTCATCTCAAACGTTTCTTTGGAATTTCACTCCCAGTCCTAGCACAAGAGGGCCATCCGATAGTTTGGAACTACATATACCAGTTCCATAATCCGTCGTCACGACGATGGTTTGTAGAATTCTATGATGCTATAGAAAACGTGTCACGTTGTAATAATTCAAGAAAATTAGTCGATAAATTGAAAAATAGAGAAAAATTTCTTGAGATACTTTTTGAATTAGACATAGCAAATAGGTTTCTCAAAGCCGGATTAAATGTTGAATTCTATCCGAAAATTGATACTGGAAAAGTGCCAGATCTTAAAGTTTTAAATCCTGAAACCAAAGAAGAATTTTTTGTAGAAATCACTGAGTTAGGACAAAGTGTACAAGCAAGAGAGGTTACTGAAACCTTTGATGTAATATCTAAAAAATTGTTTCTTACGACTTCAAATAGTAAACCTACGTTACTTTTTACGGGACGAATACACAAATATCTGTCCAACCCTCATCTAAAGGATATACTCTCAAAGATAGACAATGCATTAGAAAGATGCAAGTCATCCGGTTTTGAGGAAATAATAGAAGAAAATGTGATAGAATTAGTCATCGCAACGGATTCTAAGAGAGATCTCTTGATAGATTGGGCATCTAGAAGGAATATGACAGGGGGTTTTTCTGGACCAACATATCAGGTAGATGAAATTTATAGAATGGCTACAAAAATGGGAACAGAACAAAAACAACTACCAAAAGATCATCTAAATATCATCATAATAAGAGATTATACTTTTTCATTTCTACGAGATAATATAGATAACACAATTAATAGATTGGAAGAATATCTTTACAAATATCAACACATTGCATTTTGTGTGATAACTGAAATCTATGTTTCTGGTGACGAAGAAAAGTTTGAAATGAAGAAAGATCATTTTTACTTGCATAAAGCAAACGGATTCATTGATAGAGATATTTTGTTTTTATCTAACAAATTCATTTTGGATAAATCGATGACACCGAATTCTGCATCAAAGATAAAGGAGGCATTTATAGGAATAAGGGAGTTATTGGCATGAATCTTTATATGTGCTGGTGTGGTAGGGGTGTGGTAGTGCAATGCCAATAAATGCTTCATTATACATAAGCACTAAAGAAACAAACGTCCGTTCTGACGTGAATAAAATAATACAATTGCTAGATAAACTAAAAAAATCAAAGAAACTAGATTACAAAATACTTGATACTTCAAAAATGAATGATTCAGAACGTTTAGACGCCTATGGGAAAGTTATCGGTCCTTCCGTCTTCAATAAATATGAAGTAAGGAGATCTTTTGGAACTAATAGACAAAGTGGGATATTCTTTGGTAAAGAACAACCGGCACTGTTAGTTGAGGGTGATATTTGGGATATTTATCCACATAGAAAGAATGGTAAAGAAATCACTATTGAAAAATTCCTTGAGAATCTTGTGAGGACATTAGAGTGAGTGCATGCTAAGTAAAACTGAACGTGATTATCTAACAGGTAGGCTAGAAACATCAAAAACCTACAGACGAGTTCTAGAGCACCGGATCAGGAACAAGTTAAAGGATTTTTACATGCTTGAACTGCCATTGATAGAGAAAAGTGGCATTACAGAATTCCGTAATGTTGTTACGAAAAACAGTAACGCTGAGGCTATTTTATATCAAAAATTAAAAGGTGAGGAAGGGATTCGAACCCCTATAGATTCGCTTTGCAGGCGAACGCATAGCCGCTCTGCCACCTCACCGCAATCAAAAAGGTTTCCTATGAACAATTAAATCTTTTAGATCAGAATTTTGAAAACTGTTTTGCAGCTAGCCTAACATCCTCTGCCTTGATTGTTTTTCTACCTGCATGTGTAGACATCTCAACTGCACTCTTGGCAATGGATGTTCCAACCTCTTCCAATATTCTTCTCAGTTCATTTGCCGACTCGTCGCTTACTCTGTCGGCTCCTGCCTTTTTTAGGATCCTGTATATCGCAGAAAGGCCAAATTCAGATGTTGTCATATTTTAACTCCATATGCCTGTGATAAAAGACTTCGAGTAGAAAAAAGAGTATCTGGGAATCGATTTATACACACTATTTTGTGGTTATAGTACACTATGAACTGGTTGACTGATGCTCATATCCATCTGTCAGATGACGAATTCAAACCTGAATTGCAGTTCATGCTTACGGCCATGGATAAGATGGGACTAAGGGCATGCTGTGTGTCCATGGATTACTCTAGTTCAATTGCAACGCTGAACCTGAGCGAACAAAGCCCTCTAGTTCTGCCTTTTCTTGGCATACATCCAGAGAAGGCCAATGGTGATCTGGAATCAGTAGTGAGATTGATCATGGAGAACTCAAATAAAATATCCGGCATAGGAGAGATCGGTCTTGACAAAACATATGTCTCTGATGACGCTGGTTTTAACCGACAGGTTAGTGTTTTTGAGAAGATGCTGTCCCTTGCAGAAAAACTTGAAAAGCCCATATCGATTCATTCAAGAAGAACATTAGAGGAGATATTCTCGATTTTACCATCGTATCATCTCAAGGGTGTTCTGTTACATTGGTTTGCAGGAAACAAAAAGCAACTACAAAAAGCCATGGATATAGGCAGTGATGTTTCATATGGCCCTGCAATGGTATACTCGCAAGACAAACAGATTCTTCTTTCTCAAACGGAACCTAGCAAGATCTTGCTGGAAACAGACGGACCAGTAAAGTTCTCAAAATGTTTTGGATACAAGACTGCACAAATAACTTTCATGCCCAGCGTTCTTTTTTGTGCATCGCAAATTCTAGGTAAGAGATACGATGAGACGCTTGAAATCATAGAAAAAAATACAAACTCATATCTTGGTATATAGGTATAAAATACCCCTTCTGCCAATCGATACCGTGAATAGAGTCAGACGAATTTCCACGGAACTAATGGCTACTTATAAAGGAGAATTCGGCACTGATTTTAAAAAAAATAAGATACTACTCAACGAAGTTGCAATAGTAAGATCCAAAGGACTAAAAAATGAGATTGCAGGTTATATAACGACTCATTTGAAAAGGGAACTTGAAGAGCAAAAGGAAAAAGAATCACTAGCAGATCAGCCAGAAACCGTCCACCACTCAGACGAGATGGAAGAACAACTGATTAGCTAAACCTGTCAAATATTTCATAACCAAAAATTCCATATTGAGCCAACTACTTTTCTAAATCATGATAACAGTCAAACTTCTTGGTGGCGCAAAGCGTTCTTTTTCTTCTGATAAGATATCGATTGAAAAAAATTCCATGACTGTATCTGATCTACTTGTTTTTCTTCAGGATTTGGTTTCAAAAAACATGCCTGCGTTTGATGACAAAAATGTTCTTGTCGCTATAAATGGAGTAGATTCCTCCGCTTTGCAGGGCGCAGAAACGTCTCTTAAGGATGGGGATATTGTTAGCATAATTCCTGTGGTGCATGGTGGTGGTAAAATAAGCGTCAACTTTAGCATTTCAAATTATAATGTGGAATTAGCTAGGTTGAAGAAAACTAGTACTGATCCTATAAAACTCCTTGAAAATCTACGAATCAGGTTTCCCGGTGTAATCATTCAAGGTATTAGGCTACAATATGTACTAAATACAAGTCATGCAAAGAGAGTCATTGAAATCTCGTTAGCAGCAAGCAAGTCAAACACACTGCTTTCTAACAAAATTGAAACTGACATACTTATGAGATTTGCATGTACAAGGCAGATTGGCGAGGCAATCAATAAAATAGGATTACGGGAGAATAATGGTTCTATTCTGATCATGATTGGCAAAAAATCTCTGATAAAAAAACTTCTTGCTGAAATTAGTCCCATGACAGAATCAATTTTGCCATTTCCAGACAATACTAATTTTATAAAAAAGGAATTTAACATAACAAAGAAAGGACTTGACTGTGTAATGTCAAATACACCGCTTGAGGATCTCATAGTTGAGAGATCTGCAGTTTTACTCCATTGAATCTCGCTTTAGTTTTAGGGTGCTTACTATGTCTTGGTCCTTTAGCACTGCAACGCCAGTTATATTTCCAAGAATTTCAATTATGATATTCCAATCATATTCTTCAAGTGATACTTTATTTCTAATAATTTCTGCGACAGAATCGATTATCTCTTTAGAGGATAACTCTGAACCGCGTTTCTCAATTGTGATTCGGTAAGAATCATCTGGTTGTATGTTACTGACATGTTCTTGTACAGCTTTTACTATTGCATCAAGTACAGTCTTGGTAGACTCTTGAATTGGTATGAATCGATGACAATATCTGATACTCCATGGCTCATCGAGAATTTTTGCTCTGATTTTACCTACAGCTTCAAAGGGGTCTAGCGATGTATCTACTACCACTATTCCAGAAAATTCACTGTTCTTTGTCACTGCTTTGTCATCTCCTAGTGTCTGAAGTATATTTGAAATCTCATCAGACGCTTCTTCCTCAAAATTACGGCTACATGTTACAATTAGATTCAAACTAGCGCAAGCAACTCCTTTTCACTAACTTTCCCTTCACGTATCATGCGAAATTTGCTTCCAACAACTTCTATGATGGTTGACTCGACAGAATTTAGTATTTTTCCGCCGTCTAGCAATATGTCGTATCCTTCTAATTCTTTTATTATCTCATGCGAGTCTGCAGAGGATGGCTGGCCAGTTATATTTGCACTTGTTCCCACAAGCAGCTTGCATTCTTTGAGAAGTTTTAGCGCACATGGATGACTTGGTACACGTACAGCTATCTTTTCATCAAGACCAAGAGATTTTGCAATCTTTTCTTCTTTTATGCCAAGAATTAGTGTTAATGGCCCTGGCCAGAACTTGGCAGCAAATCTCTTTGACAATTCATCAAAAATGGCAATCTTTGATATTTCAGAAATGGAGAAGCCAAGAACAGGTAACTGTTTTGATTCTTCGCGTCCCTTTATTCTGTAAATTGTCCTAACTGCCTTGCTGTTGAATGGATCGCATCCTATTCCGTATACGGTATCTGTTGGAAATACCACGGTACCTCCTTTCCTAACTATATCCGACGCCATGATGATTCCATTATGGTCACATGGTACGATCATAACTTATCTGATAAATAGTAGTAAATTATCTCTTGTTCTAAAAACGATATAAGGTTGCATCGCATATATCTTACATGGATGAAGAAGTATCGCAATGTCATTGCCCACCCGGCGGAGAAACATACGTAAATGACGACGGCATGAATATCTGTGTCTCATGCGGTGGTTGGGTAGAACCTATCGTGTGATAACATTTGCAAATAACGCAGACGCATCTGTGTAAGTCTTTTATAGTAAAATATTTTCTCTAATCCTTGATGTCTGACGAGTTCGAGAATGAATTTGAAGATGAATTCGATGACGATATAGAAGATGAATATGAAGACGTTGAAAATGAATCTGATTAAATTCTTAACCCAAAGGAATCGGCAAATTCTCTAAAACCACGATATGCTTGTAGGAACTCTCTACCCCTTGAGCTAATTCTGTATTTGCAAGCTCTGTCTGATGTGGTCTGTTCAAGAAGGCCTTGCTGAACCAGAGTCTCCAAGATTTTTGCCAGTCTTCCGTATGAGACATTGGCTTTTCTTATTAGGTAGGTTACGCTTGCACCAGATTCATCTGGAGCCTCATCTCTGGTAGTAGAAAGAATGTCTCCTATGATGCTCATGTGAGTTCTATATATTGCCGCCAAGCTTTAGACCTCCTCTTAAAGGAACTTGAGAGATTGGGATGAACAGAGCGCCAAGACCTATTATCTTTGTAGAAAGCGAGACAAAGTAGAGTATCGATTTTGGAAATATTATTGAATACCAACCTAGGAATTCACCCAAAGCAAGCAATCCAAGTCCGGCAGCAACAAAGATAGTGCTTCGTTTCCTATTTTCCATATACGACATAATGGTCTCAATCGTCCCATATACCAATAGGATAAAAGAAATTGACCTTATAATGTGCTCAATTGAATTTCCGGGTATGATGAAAAGTGGGAATATGATGGATTTGAAGTACCGAGATTTTGGGAAAAATGATTTGATACCATGTGAAAACGCAATGAAAAAGTATCCTATGGTCTGAATTCCTATTCCAAGTGTCTGAATCCAACTGTCAGTCTGTGCATAGTTTAGTATGAACGACTCTATCATGTACCCAAATCCGACCACTCCAAAACCTATGCCGATTGAAAAAAAGGCAATGTTTAGCCTGAATAATGTCGGGCTTCCAGTATTCTTGAATCCAATGTAAGAAAAAATTCCTAATGCAAGACCGACAACAAACCCCAGCAAGTTAAGAGTCTGTCTCAAATACAAATGCCAACTAAGCGCACTAGCATTTCGAAATTAATTAAAGCCTTGTAGTAGCTTTTTTTCTACCACTCATCAAGAGTTCCTGCTGCCGAACCGTTTGTGTCTTTGGCGTAATCTCCCAATATGTCAGAATATATGGCATCCTTGTATGCTATGAATTTGACATATTCTCCATACGTCATGTCCAAGGAACATTTTGAACATTTTACATAGGAAAAGTCATCCCCTAATTCAGCAATGTCGTCACATTTGGGGCACTTGACCTTCATGTCATATTATAGTAGATTTTCCCTAATATCTCTTCTTAAAGAAATAAATTGCTAAATTTTGGTGGGTTTACTATGGCAAGAAACTGCACTAAATGTAAAAAGGAAATTCCTGATAACGTAGAGTTAGATCCTATAGCATCTACCTACCCTTGTTGTAACGAATGTTGGGAGGAATGGAAGCAATACAGGGTCATGGTTATGAATGAAATGCGGCTAGATATGTCAATGCCAGACCACAGAAAAGTGGTAAAAAAGTACGAAAAGGTCTTTGTTGGAGTAATGACGCCTGAAGGCGAGATCGTAAATTTTGCTGATGAGAACCAGCGAAAACCTGACAAGCCGCTTTAAATTCTTATTTCTTTTTTGGCTCTTTCAGGAATTATAAGGTAAAGCCTTTTTCTTGAATCAATATCAAGAGAATTCACAATCTCTCCTATGGTGTTTGATATCTTGTTCTTCTGCTCATCTGTTAATGAAAGATACACTTCAAAAATTCCGTCTAGGTTAAATGCGATTATCTTTTCGGGATGACTTGTAATCTCAATAATGTATGTACTAAACATTACACGTCTCTGTTCTTCTGATAGATTGCATAACACTTCAAGCCATGTCTTAAACAAGGTTGAAAACTTGTCAAACCTGATAGTGGGTCCTGCTTGTAGTGCATTGTTTATGATCTCCATCTTGTCTTCCTTTGACATTGAAAAAAACTCTGACAACCTTTTTTGTAGTATGGGCTTGCGGAGAAATTCTGGAAGATTTGCCAAGGAGACGATAATGTTTCCAGCATAATTTGGTTCTGACATGCAAAGTTGCAGTTCATCTTCTTTGCTAAAATTGTATTGCTAAGATTTGGCTTAAATATATCCACATACGCTCCTCCTTTATGCCTTCTACAGTTATTGTTGGTGGTTTCTTTGGAGATGAAGGTAAGGGCAAGATTGTTTCATACCTTGCTATGAAAGATAATCCTGTAATAGCCGTTAGAGGTGGTGTAGGGCCTAATGCAGGTCACACTATAGAGCATAATGGCAAAAAGTACAAAGTAAGAATGCTCCCAAGTGCATTTCTAAATCCTAATACGAGATTGCTGGTGGGGCCAGGTGTTGTACTAAGCTTGGACGTATTACTAAAAGAAATATCTGAATTTGGCACTCAGGATAGATCCTTTGTTGACTATCAATGTGGAATCATTGAGGATTCTCACAGAGCAGCTGATTCTCAAGGAAGGCTGAAAGAATCTATTGGCAGCACGGGAACAGGAACTGGACCTGCCAATGCAGACAGGGCCATGAGAACACTCAAGCTTGCAAAAGAGATTGACTCACTTGCACTGTACCTTGATGATATTCCTAATGCAGTTAATTTTGCGCTCGAAAGGAAAGAACCAGTTCTGGTAGAAGGAACCCAGGGAACTTTTCTCTCACTGTGGCATGGGACATATCCATATGTTACCTCAAAGGATGTTACGGCATCTGGAATATGTGCGGACGTAGGGATAGGTCCAAAAAGCGTCGACGAGGTAGTAATTGTCTTCAAATCATTTGTTACTAGGGTGGGAGAAGGTCCGCTAAAAAATGAAATAAGTCCAGAAAAGGCCATCGCAAAAGGATGGCAAGAGGTTGGTACTGTCACAGGTAGACAAAGAAGAGCAGCAGAATTTGATTTTGAACTTGCAAAACGATCTATAATGTTAAACAGTGCTACACAGATTGCAATCACAAAGCTTGACGTGCTATATCCTGAATGTGCTCACATGCAATCATTTTCTGACCTCAGTTCGCCTGCTCAGTATTTCATAAAAACTATTGAAGATAAACTGAAGGTGCCTGTAACCTTGATTGGCACTGGACCTGAAGTCAATGACACCATTGATAGAAGAAACCAGTAAAATAACAAACGACTACTTTTAATGTGGTGATTTTAGGAGTGATCCTATGGTTAAACATCCGTACTATGTCGAAGTTTCTGATATGAATGAATTTTCACGACTTGTTTGCGCTCTGGAAAGAATTCCTCGTACGTGCTTCTCTTTTGCGTTGGATGGAAAGGACGTAATTTCAGTCCAAATGGATCTCCTAAAAGAAAGGCCTGTGAGTTATTATGTCCAAAATGCAAACACTGGTCACTATCTTTCATATGGTTTCAAAACAAACAAAGAAGATTGCAATATTGTCAACACAATAACAAATCCAACTTATCTTTACTCTCCAATTATAAGAATAAAGACACTGCCAGAATCTCTCAAACCCGAAACTGCTGAATCTGAAGTAATGTACGAGTCACTTGAGCTTGAGGATTCTACAAGCCTGATAAAACTAAGCTATGGATTTGAAGAGTCTCCATTCCCACTATTTGCATTTCCTGAGGGTTCAAAATGGCTTGTAGGCGTGTTCATGAACTTTAATGAATCTGACGAAGCATCCTATTTTTGCCATGTTAAAATTGACTATGAGCCCACAAAACCATTCCTAAAATATTCAAGCAAGGATGGCATTGAACCCTCCTTTGTTAGCGGTCTAAACGAACATGGTTACTCATACCTTAAAGTAATAAAGCTAAAAGGTAAACACCCTCTAGTCAAGCTATGATAGGTTTTAGAAGAAGAATAGAAAAAGCCTCATCAGGAAAGAGCAGAATAATACTTGCCAATGATTTAGATGACACAAGTGCTGACAAATTAGAAAAAAAAACAATTGCTAACATAAATAGACTGAGCAAATATCTCTGTGCGATCAAATTCAATTTTCACGTGATACTGCCTTTGAGCGACAAAAGTCTAACAAAAATAAATCGACTTGCTCACAGCAAAGGACTGCAAACAATTGCTGACATCAAACTAAACGATATAGGAAATACAAACATGATTGCTATACAGAGACTTTGGAGATGTGGATTTGATGCAGTCATTGCAAACCCAATAATGGGACTTGAAAATCTAAAAGAACTAGTCAAGACAGCTCACAGTGATGGACATGGAGTGATAACGCTTGTACACATGAGTCACCCAGGAGCAAAGTTGGGATATGGACTTGGTGTAAAGGATCCCAGAACAGGTAAAATGCAAAAACTTCATGACTTGTTCTTAAAATGGTCATATTCTTCAAATGTTGATGGGATAGTGGTAGGTGCTACAGTGCCTGACATCATATCTTCCACAGCTAAATCTATCAGAGGTCGCTGCGAAATTTATTCACCAGGGGTAGGAACACAAGGTGGAGATGCAAGAAAAACTCTGCAAGCAGGCTCTAGTTACCTAATAGTTGGAAGAACAATTCTCAATTCTCAAAACCAAATTTCAGAAGCAAAAAAGCTTCAGCAACTAAGTCTCGAACCCTAGTTCATTTACTTTTTTCAGCATGCTCTGAGCTGTTTTGTATGTTAATTTCTTCAATGCGTCATTGAATTTGAGCCAGATGAATCCCAAGTGCTCGTATGATATTTCTACATGTTCCGTTGCTGTCTTTGCTAGAAAGAAAACAACTTCCTTGTGCACAAGCTCGCCATCGCGCTGATAATGATATTCCACCTTGTTCTGGAAACCTTCTACAAAACTCACATCCGTTATGCCTGTTTCCTCTCTGATCTCTCGTAAGGTTGTCTGTTTGAAAGTCTCTCCTTTCTCAATATTTCCCTTGACAAAATCCCAATGTCCGGAGGGATAGTTCAAAAGCAAGTAGAGTTTACCTGAAGGTGATTCACGGTATAAGATTGCCCCAGCTGATCTCTCCTCAAGCATTATGTTGTAACTTTATAAAACTAGTATTTCTCTTTTCTATTTGCCAAGTCTGCGACCCCTCTTCTGAAATGTTCTAATGGCTCGCATAAGATCAATTTTTCTAAATTCTGGCCAATAAACATCCATGAAAACAGACTCGCTGTAGGCACTTTGCCACATTAGAAATCCACTCAGTCGTTTCTCCCCCGACGTCCTCAATATCATGTCAGGAGATGATTGTGGCAGATGTGATGTGTAAAGACACGATTCTATCACATCCTTGTCTATCTGGTTTACATCAAGAGAACCATCCTTGATCCTAGAAGCAATCTTCTTTATGGCATCAACCATTTCGTTCTGCCCTCCGTAGGCCACCGCTATATTGAGATAATGGTTATCGTAATCCTTTGTCACTGTTTCAAGCTTGTTTAGGATCTCTCTTAGGAAATCTGGCAGTAGTTCAATACGACCAATTGCCTTTACCCGCATACGGTTTTTATGAATTCGTGGGTCGTTGTACAGTTTCTCTAATCTCCGGTTAATCAAATCATAAAGATGCTCTAATTCCTCATCGTTTCGGGTTAGATTTTCTGCCGACAGGACATAAAGGGTAATTATCTTGATGTTTAGTTCCTCACACCAGTCTAACAATTTTTCAACAGCATCTGCTCCTCTAAAATGGCCATCTGCCTTCATGATTAGGTTTCTTTTAGCCCATCTTCTATTACCATCAAGTATTATTGCTATGTGTTTTGGAATCTCTCCTGTACGTATTTCCTTTTCAAGTTTTTTAGAGTAAAGGGTGTAAAAACCCCCTAATTGAAAAGTTATGTCTTTTATTCCGATAGAACCTCGCCACCCTTCTTCCTTCTATATTTATGGAAGAGCAGTGACGCTGATATCAGTATTACTGCCAAACCCAGAAGCAACGGAGGAATCAATGTGAAAGGGCTCTCATCTCTTGTTATGACTACATTGAACTGCGCAATTATTGGATAGAGTGTTAGAAGCACAATTATTCTTAGTATGTCTGTAATTGATCTAATACTTCCTCTAAACCAACTGCTCAGCAACGATCCACCAAGTATACAACCAATTCCCATCCAGAGAAATGGCAGCATTCCGGAAACAAACAGTCCGATATTTTGTTTGTCCATTACTATCTTGAGTATCTCGTCTGGTTTTGCAGTTGATATCTGCGGGCTAATAGCAGTGACTCCAGCTGCTATGGATGCTAGAACAAAAAGAATTCCCGCCACAAGTGTAAACACCCTTATGAATCCAGCAGGAGTTGGTTTTGTCCAATGTGACCATGCCCTGTCAACATCAAACGCTCTGATAAGAAATGCTCCTCCAAGAATGCTTACCATTACTGCAAAAATTTCTTTTGTAAGTCCAAGTACTGTTGCGATTCCGCCGATCACTAGTAAAATTCCAGGAACTCCTAGAAAGAATTTTGAATACTTTGAATCAAAAGCAATAGCTTTCAAATATCTTCCAAATACTGCATAAGAATACTCTACACTTCTACTGGCTCTCATAACAACTCGTTTGACTGATACTACAGGCAAAACATTTTGAATTATTGGAATCACACTTTCATCGTCTTCTCCATCTGATACAATCACTGCACCATTAGCTGAAAACACTTCTACTATGGCTCTTACCTGTGAAACAATTTTTTCGTCACCTTGTACTCCTTTATCTTCCGTTCCAGAAACGATTGCTACTTCTGCTTGGTATCCCTTGCTTACCAAATCTTCAAAAGTTTTAACAGCGGCAAAGATGGAATTAGAATCGGCATCTTCAGGATCTTCAAGCGCAAGTCGTTGTGCTGCTTCAAGACAAGCATTTCGTCCTACTGTTGGGGTATTGACTCCTGCTTTGCTTCCTATGTCATCGTCTCTGTCAACGCAGATTACCAATAGCCTGCTAGTTTTTGTCTCTGTACTGCCCTTTCGTAAACTGGTCTCTTTGGTTGCCATGATACAGGATAAAAATTGTATTTCCTATTAATTAATCTAATTTCTACCAAATATTACAAAAATTGAAGAAAGTTTTGACCCTCTCAAGGGGGATTTTGATAATATCATGGAGCCGTCTCATTAGACTTTACAATAAATGAGTTGGTATCATTTCTCAATGAATCTATCTTTGACATCTCGTCAGACAAATCATTAGATGAAGCGTTGTCCTTTATCTTATTGGCCAGAGCAATGGTTTCTGTGAGGTAGTCATTGTACTTTTTTAATGCCTCATCATAGTTGAGATAGCTCTCTTCCCATTCTGAAGGAGGGTTACTTTCTATAACCTCCGTTATGAGAGAAGTAGTTTGAGACGATGATGCCTGTGCTCTGGCTATAAAGTCGTCTGGTGTAATAGTGTTGTTTAACAAGCCAGTTAGGTCTGAATCCATCTCACTCATTATCAACAAATGTCGTTCTTTTACACTTTCAATCTCATTTCCATAATCTGATATAACAAAAGTTGGCCCTCTATTTTGCGGCAATATCCATATGACCGAACTTGCTGCTGTTATGGCACCAAATACTATGATCGTAATGATAATGCCTTTTCTGGTTACCATTTCACTGACTCTCTTTATGACGTTTAAAAGTATAACTCGGGTAAAACAATTTGATGATTCAATTGGCCAATCTGTTAATTTCTTCAAGTTGGATCATTTCAATCTAAGAAATATCAAAAAAGTGCAACTATTTGTATAAATTCTTTATGTATGGCCTGAGAAAGACATTGTAAAAATTTAACAGCCTCTAGCGTATAGTTAAATAATTTTTACAGCGCCTTGCTATATACAACTTCTTTCGTAAGAACGTGAAATGACTCAAGCGTATTGCGTAAAATGC
Source organism: uncultured Nitrososphaerota archaeon (assembly GCA_963701075.1). Classification (GTDB taxonomy): domain Archaea; phylum Thermoproteota; class Nitrososphaeria; order Nitrososphaerales; family Nitrosopumilaceae; genus Nitrosotalea. The sequence goes on along the minus strand of OY969559.1, from coordinate 1,845,444 downwards.
AGGAAGAAAGTCGAGATCGCAAATCCAAAAGAAGTTAAGTGAAAGAATGGACGACCTGCGGTAAAGGGAACCTGCCCAAAATGTGGCACTAACGTCTTTCGAATAGGAAAGCCTTAGGGGACCACTTTTTTCTTTTTTGAAGTAAATCCATATAGGTAGCACCATCTTGCATAATGCAGTTGCCAAAAAGCGAGTATGAAAAACTGCTCAAGAAAGTGCAGGATAAGGTATCTGAGAGTAGGAAGGATTCTACATCTAGATTTGAACTTCCAAAAGTAGATATCATGTGGCAAGGAAATAGGACATTCTTTCGTAACTTTTCAGAATTTCCAAAAGTCTTGCGTAGGGAGCCTGAAAAAATACTCCAGTATCTGTCTAAAGAATTTGCTACTCCCGCTCAATTTGCAGGAGACAAAGCTGTGTTTGTAGGTAAAAAGGAACCCCAGGAATTTGCGTCTCTTCTGACCATATACGTCAAGGAATATGTGGAGTGCCCAACATGTAAGAGTCCTGATACCCGAGTAGAGAAATCTAACAGAGTCCACTTTCTTGTATGTGAGGCCTGCGGTGCTAAATCGTCTCTAAAGGGCCAATATGCATAATGGCATTTGCGGTAAAAGTTGTCAATTATCAACGTAACAGAATGTTAAACATATGCGATGTCGATTTGGTTGGAAGAACGCTAGTTGGGTCAGACATTACAATGAATCTAAGTCAAAGCTACTTCGCTGAAAGAATTGTGGAGGAAAAAGAAGCAGAACAACTATTGCGAAATTCTTCTATCATTAACATGGCTGGAGAAAAAACAATTACGTTATCTGTAAAAATTGGAGTAGGAACATTGAAAGGAGTCAAAAAGATTGATGGTGTACCATTACTTTTAGTTTTTAAATTTTGAGAATACAACAGTTATATACGTACTGAGCAGATCGAAGACTGATAATTTTGGGAAAGCGCAAGGTGTTAAACGAAAGTGAATTGAAGGAGATGAAAATCCCCGAAGAAGGAGAAATGCTTGGCAGAGTTATCAAACTATTAGGCAGTGATCATGTGTTGGTAAGATGTACTGATGATAAAACAAGAATGGGAAGGATTCGTGGCAAATTGAAACGAAAAATATGGATTCGTGATAACGATATTGTTGTTATAGCACCTTGGGATTTCAAGGCAGATGATAGAGGAGATATCACATGGAGATACACATTATCGCAGGTAGATTGGTTAAAGGAACACGGTCACTTGGCAAAAGATTTCTGACAACGCAATCAATTTTACCAAGTCTGTTTATTTCAAAATGTTGACCGAAGAACTTGAAAAAAAATTAGCAAAAAGAATTGATGGTAGACTTTTAGAAAAAGAAAGAGGGCGAAGATCAGAGAAAGACGGATTTGACAAAAACAAAGTTCTAGACGAGGTTTTTGATAAATCAACAATGATGACTCTTTCAGGGTTGAAAAACTCTGGAATAATTTCTTACGTGAATGGCGCTGTAGGCTCAGGCAAAGAATCTAAAACATATTGGGCTGTTGGACCGTCTGGGAAGGATCTGGCATTGAAGATATATCTTGTAGCAACTTCGAACTTTAAAAAGAGATATCCGTACTTGTTGGGAGATCCTAGATTTACAAAAATAAGAAAAGGTACAAGGCATTTGGTGGAGCTTTGGGCACAAAAAGAGTTTGGGAACCTAAATCAATGCTTCAAGAAGGGATTGCCATGCGTGAAGCCTATAACTGTGATAAAAAATGTGCTTGTAATGGAATTTGCAGGCAAGAATGGTGTGCCAGAACCAACCTTGGTTGAGACAGAAGTTGATTACAATGATTATGAAAGTGCCATGTCAATCATTGATGACTTGTATAATAAAGCAAAGATAGTGCATGCTGACCTGTCAGAATATAATATCTTTAAGACAGAAAAAGGACTGTTGATTTTTGATCTTGGCTCTGCAGTGGACATCAAGCATCCAAATGCGATCAAGTTTCTTGAAAGAGACATTAAAAATATAACTAAATTCTTTGTTAAAAGGGGATTGACAGTTGCAAATCCATCTGATATACTAAAGAGGATAATGAAATGATCTTTGAAAAAACCATTCTAGTCCCCCTTGAAAGGGTGGGCGCTTTAATAGGTAAATCTGGGAAGGTAAAGGCCAAGATAGAAAAAATATGTTCTGTTTCTTTATCAGTTGATGGTCAAACAGGAGAGATAATTATTAGAGGATCCGGCGATGTCGAAAATGTAATGCCCTTTAAAGCAGAAGAGATTGTATTGGCAATAGGTCGGGGATTTTCTCCTGACAAAGCTATGAGACTTCTTGAAGGCGAAAATTCATTACATATAATTGATTTACGAGAATTTGTGGGTAAATCAACAGCACAGATCGAGCGAGTAAAGGGCAGAATAATAGGTGAAGGCGGAAGAGTTAGAAAAAATGTTGAAGATCTAAGCGGAGCTACCGTCTCCGTCTATGGCCGCACGGTTGCAATAATAGGGGAGGGTAACCAGTTAAGGTCTGCAGTCCAAGCTATTACAGCTCTTTCAAATGGTAGCACTCATGGGAAGGTTTACAATGATCTTCAAGATTCAAGGAGAAGACAAAAGATGGAAAAATTACAACTCTGGGAGGGTGAAAATATCTTTGAGTAAGGAAACCTTCAGCCAAATATCTCCCAGCGAATTTTTCTACAGGAATAGGGATCTTGCAGGTTTTAGTAATCCTACAAGATCATTGTACACATCAGTAAGGGAATTTGTAGAGAATGCACTTGATGCATGTGATCAAAAGAAGATCCTACCTGATATTCATATGTCAATAAAAGCAGTAGATCCTGAACAATCCGATCCAAAACACTATGTCTTAACAGTCAAAGACAATGGTCCTGGCATTGAACCAAAGCACGTGCCTCATGCGTTTGGTACTGTTCTTTATGGTTCAAAATTTGGACTCAAGCAGGCAAGGGGAATGTTTGGACTTGGTGCTACTATGGCCATACTGTATGGTCAAATAACTACAAACAAACCAGTTACCGTGAAAAGTTGTGCTGATGAAAAAACAATTGACGAATTTGTGATGTTGCTTGATATTCAGAAAAACAAGCCTGTAATTTTAAAACATAACGTAAAGGAAGCATCAAAGACAGGACTCTCTGTTAGTATAGTGCTTGAAGGGGATTATTCAAAAGCAGGATCCAAAATACGTGATTATGTTTCTCAAACATCGCTTATCACGCCTTATGCTTCCATGACATTTGAAGACCCATCTGGCGAAAAATTCCATTATCCAAGAATTGTAAAGGAAATGCCACCCCCACCCACAATAATAAAACCGCATCCACACGGTGTGGATGTTGAAACCATAAGGAGAATGATAGTGGATACTCATTATCAGATTCCGGCAGTTGACAATAAAATGATAGACAAAGTAAAGAAGGAATTGGGTCTACAAAAGAAGACTCTTACAACTAAAGACATGCTTGAAAGAGCTCAGAAACGCTGGACAGATCTATCAAGACCCGTAAGAACAATAATCGCTGTTATGTCATTTCTAAACGTAGATTTTGATGGGTTGCAAAAAATAAGAATTGATGACATTGATGTTGCTAACAAAAAAATTACTTACTGGGACTTTGGTGAGTCGCAATCTCACGCAATAGAACTTGATTCAGAAAGTCCATACTACAAGCAACTTGCAAACACAATTCAGGGAGACACTTTGCTTACATTCTTGACTAAAAGATTCCAAAGAGTAGGTCCAACTACTGCAGAAAAGTTCTGTGAATTTGCAAAATTAAAACCCGAAAGAAGGATAGGTAGTATGACAAATGAGGAATTGGTCAGATTAGCTGACGCACTACAAAAATTTGATGATTTTCTGGCACCTGATCCAAGCTGTCTGGCACCATTAGGAGAAGAGCCTCTTTCTAAAGGAATTATGAAGTTCTTCAACCCTGAATTTGCCTCTGTGATGCAGCGCAGTGCATCTGCATATTCTGGATTTCCATTTGTCGTGGAGATGGGTATTGCATATGGTGGGGATATCCCAGCAGCTGGGCTTAAGGTATACAGGTTTGCTAACAGGATTCCTTTGCTCTATGATGAAGGAAGTGATGTTGTACTAAAGATTGTCAATGAGATGGATTGGAGCAGGTACAAAGTAAAAGGAGATCCACCTCTTGTAATAGTCTCTCATATCTGTTCCACTAGAATCCCGTATAAGACTGTGGGAAAAGAGAACGTTGCTGATAGGCCAGAACTTGAGCGTGAACTAAAAAACGCATTACAATATTTGGCAAGAAAGCTCGCCGTTCACATGTCAAGGAAGGGAGCCGCAGACATGGAGAAGAAAAGGGCAAATCTTTATGCAAAATATGTTCCATTAATATCTCAATTTGCAACAGAATTATCTGGAAAGAAAAAAGAGCCAAATTATAAACAACTAATAAAGATGGGAAGTGAAATTGAAGAACAAGTCTAACCAGAGAACAGCAGAAGCAAAAAAAGAAAAGCTTCTTTCTCTGTTACAAAAACACGGTCTTAACATATATGATAATCTTGATCAAGGAAAATTTCCCCAGTTTGTCATTCCAAGTAGATCTGTAAATAACATTGTCTACGACAAGAAACTAAGACAGTATATTCTAGGTAATGCAAACGCAGTTAGAAGCTCAAGAAACATGTCGCAGCTTCGCTCTTACACACAACTTGCATGGCTTGCATTTTTTGTTAATAGATTGGTAAGAGAGGGCAAATCGTCTACATTGAGAGACATTTACTATTCTTCCCAGGCATTTAGTATTGATTTTGAAGACCAACCAGAATCAGATAATATCATAGTAGACTTGGAAGCTGTCACCCTGAGTCCTCGTGAGGAGTTTCACATCTTCCCTGAGGAGAGAAGCAGTGTCTTTGGAGATTTGACTATTGAATATACAGTACCGGGATATGAAGGCAAAAGAATGAATCTTTCTGATCATCCTGATGGATATCTGATAGGTCCAAGTCTTAGTAGCGCAGAATTGGTGGATACTAGTGCCGAACTAGTCATAGCAATTGAGAAGGGTGGTCTTTTCACAAGATTTGTAGAAGAAAAAGTACACAAAAAATTCAAGTCAATTATAGTGGATACTGCAGGTCAGGCACCACGTTCTACAAGAAACCTTTTGAGAAGATTGAATCAAGAAATGGGGCTTCCAGTAGTAATTCTAGCTGACGGAGACGTATATGGAGAACACATTGCCATGGTTATAAAATCTGGATCAGCTAATGCCGCTCATTTACGTGAACTAACTGTTCCAGATGCAAAATGGCTTGGAGTGTGGGCTACTGATATTGAAAAATACAAACTTCCTACGATTCCAATGACTGAGTCTGACATTAAAAGAATCTATGATCTACAAAAGGACCCACGATATCAAGAAGGAAACTGGAAGAAACAATTAGAAGTCTTTCTAAAACTTAAGAGAAAAGCAGAATTAGAGGCATTCTCAAAATATGGCCTGACAAATATTACCGATAAATATCTTCCAGCAAAACTAGAAGAATCAAAGAGCTTCTAGTTTCTTTATTCTTAGCGTAAGAACACCGTTTCTGTATTTGAAATCATATATGCCCATGTCTGGTGTTGTCTCGATTGGGACTTCCTTTGAAAAGTGACCTGAACCTCGTACATATAAGACTCCGTTAATTAATCTCACAGTTACCTGTTCTTCTGGGCCTGGTACCTCTGCTACAAATACAATTTCATTATCACCTTTAATCAGATCGTATACCCAATTCTTTGTTTCTGATTCCTTGGGAACATATTGTGGCTGACTGTCTTTTGTCATTTTCTTGAGTACTCTTACCCAATAAATCATGATTGCGGCAGTTATTCCAATTAAAATGAAGCTAACATATCCTGCATCATCTCTTAACGATAATACGTATACAATTCCCAAAAATAGCAAAACCATAAGCGGTATTATGAAATCAAACGACTTGTCATTAGAATATCGGCTCTTGTAGCTAGTCAATCTGTTCTGTATCAACAACCATCTATCCAAATATAAACACTCGTCCATTTTGCAATCTAATTCTAGTTTATGCTCGTGCTGATGTGCTCTTAATTATCAACTGAGGGTTTTGAGGTTCCCCATCTCTTGAAAAGATCGTGCTCGATGTTAAATTGGTCAAGACACTTTCCAACCACATGATTTATCAGGTCATCTACATTTTTTGGCCTGTTATAGAATCCGGGCATTGCAGGTAAGATGATTATTCCTATTCTTGCAAGCTTTAGCATATTCTCAAGATGAATACCTGTTAGCGGCGTCTCTCTTGGAACAATTACCAGCTTGCGGGATTCTTTTATAGTGACACCTGCAGCACGTGCAACAAGAGTTTCTTCATAGCCATTAGCTATGCTTGAAAGTGTCTTCATGCTACAAGGTATTATGATCATTCCATCTGTTTTGTACGTACCACTTGAAACACTTGCAGCCATGTTGGAATCCTCAGAATAACTACCTGCTAATGATTTGACATAGTTTAAATCAAAATCTGTTTCCAACGCCAAGCACTTTTTAGCCCATTCAGTCATTACGAGATGAACATCAATATTGCAACGTTTCAGGACTTCGAGCATTCTTACTCCATAAACAATACCGGAACTACCTGTCATACCTATTACTAGTCTCATGACAGAACTGCTCATCTTCGTTATTTAATTTCATAGCTTTGGGCATCTTTAATTATGGCAAAATTTGTCTCAGCACTTGTGAGTGTAAACATAGATAACGTTGAAGAAAAACTTGTTTCAGAACTTAGGCTATCTCCAATGCAAGCAAAAGTTTTTGTCTTGGTTGTAAAGGAAGGAAAAAAATCGGCAAAGGATGTTGCACAAAGTCTTAGCATATCAGACTCACAGGCATCTGAAGTAACAAAAAGTCTTGTTGACTTGGGAGGCTTTATTGATATCACAAAGACAGAGTTTGAATCCATGCATCCAAGATTTGCTGTAGTTAACATGTATCGAAGAATGTGTTTGAGAGAAAATATTCCTTTTAAAAAGAATTTACTGGTTGACAACATATCGATTGTTTTAGAAAAACCATATGATGATGCAAGAACTAAATAGAACCCATATTGAAAAGGAATAATGTCCGAAGAACAAGACTCTTGTAAACATGAGATAGTTTACTTTGGTGTCACTAACATAAACTATGAAAAGCGAACGATTGGTTCTGTAGACATCTGGCGTTGTGTAAAGTGCAAAAAAGTCTTTTGTGAAGAAAAACAACTTGGAATTGAAAGCATTGTTGATTATGTTGGAATGCCAAAAATAGCTCCGGATCAGAAATGGGCCGTTCTTCTATGTAATCTGAAAAAACACAAGGAGAAATGGAAACTTGTTAAGATTAAGAAAGATGATGAAATTCAACATGAATGCTTGGAAGAGAAAGTCATCACCCTCAAAGTCAAGGACTTTAAAATAGAAGATGACAAGCACTGGAACTTTTTAATTGAAAACTCTGTAAATAAGGCCGTAGAGATATAAGAACATGGCATGAATCTTGAGGTTCATATAAAAAACGTGCGTGGTAGTCAAATGGCAGCCAAGATAACAGGCATTTTTATCATAGACAGTCATTCCTTCAAGTTTAGTGCCATTGCGTTTGGAAGGATAGGAGGCCATAATATTGGCGCTAAAATTTCAAAAGTCTGTCCAAAAGGAATTGGTAAAACTTGGTTATGACGTGGATGAAATAATAGGCGAACTACAACAAAAGCTAGTTCATGGGGACATTTCTCTACCTGAAGGCCTCAAGAAAGAGTCCTTTGCAGACGGTTAAAATCCTGCTTCTTCCAGTGCTTTTGCACAAGCGCAACTTCTTTGCTTGGGGATCAAGTCAAGAAGCATTCCGAGAAGATTCTTTGTGGTCTTGACATTTTTTGACAATGTTTCTAAAACCTCTTTGGCAGTTACTGGTTTATCTGCCCATACATCATAGTCTGTAACGGTAGAAACTGAGACATAACACATTTGGGCCTCTCTTGCAAGTTGGCATTCTGGAACTAGGGTCATTCCTATTATGTCAGCTCCTATGACATTCTTGTAGAATTTGGACTCTGCTCTTGTAGAGAATCTAGGTCCCTCTATGCAGACATAGGTTGCATCCTTGTGCAAGTGTAAATCCATCTTTTTTGCAGCATTATATACCGAGGCCTGAAGTTCAGGACAAAAAGGGTCAGCTACTGATATGTGTACTACTTTACCGTCTTCAAAAAAAGTATACTTTCTTGATTTTGTAAAATCAATAAACTGGGTAGGAATTACAACATCTCCGGGTTTTAATTTTTCTTGCAGACTGCCAACAGTCTGACGGTGCTATTATTCGCTTAATGCCCATCTCTTTGAAGGCCCAAATATTTGCTCTAAAGTTTATCAGGTGTGGAGGAATTGTATGCTTTCTCCCATGTCTGGGCATGAAAGCAACCCTTGTGCCTTTGTAAATTCCAACAGTTATCGAGTCCGAAGTCTTTCCAAATGGTGTTTCTATTGTGATCTCTTTGCTCTCACTTAGTAATCCTGGGTCATAAATTCCAGTACCGCCAAATATCCCAACTTCCGCTTGTTCTGTCAATATTTCACCAGTGATTCATGTCGGTAATTCTTAATTGCTTTAGATCCTTTCAGCTCCGTTAATTCTATGATGAAAGCAAAACCTGTAACAATTCCGCCCAACTTTTCAACCAGCTTGGCTGCAGCCTTTGCTGTGCCACCAGTTGCAAGCAGATCGTCACATATGAGAACCTTCTCGCCTTTTTTAATTGCAGTACTTTGAATTTCCATTGTAGCCGTACCGTACTCTATGTTGTATGTCAGTTTATGCGTGGAGCCTGGTAGTTTTCCTTGCTTTCTTACCATTATCATGCCCTTGTTGTATTTGAGAGCCAGTGCACAGGCTAGCGGGAAACCTCTTGATTCTATGCCGACAAAAACGTCTACCTCTTTAGGATGTATGCGTTTTGAGAATTCTTCTACTACAAGTGAAAGCGCTGCTGGATCTCTTAAAAGAGGACTAATATCCCTAAATAAGATGCCCTTTTTTGGAAAATCAGGTATCTCTGCAATTCTTTCTTTTAGATTCACAAATGCTTCACAAGCTGTGGATGTAAAAAATATTTCTTAATTTGGATTTTATTGAATTGTTATGGGTGTGGTCACTTTGCCAACGGTGGATTCTACTTGTATCGTATAGACTCCGGCACTTAAGGACGTTGGAACCACCCATTCTGTACTATAGTCTCCGGTGCTTGTTGAATGGATGGATAAAGTATCAACGGTTGTGTTGTTTGCTCCAATTATGTTAATGAAGACGCCCAAGTCATGGCCTATTCCACTTCCTGAAATCTTAACAAGGTCTCCTGTAGCATAGATCGGGGGGCTTTTATCTAATTGTATAGTCATTAGAGATTGAGATTGTACGTTAACGTCCAAACTTATATGATCTATGCCGCTTGTAGCATCCAACTTCCAAGTGCCAGGTACTCCATCGTCGGGTATCCTAAAGTCAAATGCCGAAAAAATGCCTTCTTTGTTTACAAATAATTGTTCAGTTTTTATCAGCTGGCCATTTGGATCTGTTAAAGCAAGCTGTATGATACAGTCTGGGTTGGCATTTCCGAAAATGAGCATACCATCTCCTGGCGAGTATGTGGATGCCACAGTCCTAATGGATATCTGTCCACAACCCGTTTGAAGCCCTACTGCAAAGCTATCTTCTACCTTGTCATCTCCTCTGGTCAGCACTAAAGAGTAGATACCAGGAGTATAAGATGTCAAATTAAATGAATATGTGGCAAAACCGTCTGCTCCCACTGAAATTATGTCAGAAAACTTTTCTTGATCGGAAGGATCTACTATCACAAGATTTAATGTCGAAGTAGGCGGTGCTGAAATGCTGACAACTGGATTATCAGTATTTTGGTAATTTAATTTATCCAAAGTAGCCGTTATACCTGCTACTGGTTCTGCACCAACTCCAACGTAGAGAGGAACTGAATCACTTCCTTGTGATGCAGTGATAGCGTAGGTGCCTGTAATGGCAGCGGAATCTATTTGATATGCTAGTGATATATGCCCGCTCGTAACATTGACATCTTTTGCATATATCTGATTTCCAGTTGGATCTGTTATTGTTATAGATACAGGCTGATTAGATGTTGACGTGCCGTTTATTGTCATGACCTGTCCAGGGTTGTACTCCTGCTGTGGTGTTGATATTAAGATTTGATGGACAGATGTTACGGTATAGTCTTTACTGACTTGACTCTGTCCATCTGAAACTGCAACTGTATACTTACCAAATGGCCTGTCATTAGGGATTGTTTGTGAAATTGCATAATTCCCATCTTTGGCAGTAGTCACTGTAAATGTTGTTATGCTTGTTCCGGTTGAATTCAATAGAGAAATTGTCACGGTGCTGCCAGGATTTGCTGTTCCGTTAATTATTCCAGTGTCACCTGGATGTAAAATAGGATCAACATTTACAGTTAATGGAATTACTTGTTGAGTTGTTGTGCGAGAAGGCGGTGCTGATTCTATGGTTGTAGTGAATGTTTTCTGATTATTTGTTTGGTCTTTTAGAACAAAATCTGCGCTGCCTGGCTGTTGACTCTGAGGAATTGTTGTGGTGATGACAAAGTTCCCATCACTGTCTGACGAAAAGGTATCTATCTTTTGACTTCCCAAATACAAATCAAGGGATGTCGATGATGCAAAGCTCTGCCCGACAACACGAACATCAAAACCCGGAGCTGGCGTTGAAGGTATAATTCTGAAAGTAGACATTCCTAATATTCCGGGATTTATGGTAGGTGGGGGTGGTGGTTGGTTTTGATTTTTTGGTTGGTTTTGATTTTGTGGTGGAGTTGGTGGTATTATTGGAGCTCCAATTTCACCAGTCCCTAACTGATTATTATTTAAATTAAATGCGCTCCATACAAGATCTGGAGCCTGCTGGTTGGTGTTGATTGTAATAGTTGTTGAGTTGCCAGGCTCGAGCGGATTTGAAGCAAAAAACGCTATTGTGGCAGATGATGTCTTCTTTCCTATCCATCCATTTGCTAATGTAAAAGAGTTGAAATTTCCATTTTTAATCTGTAAAGTAAGAGATGAAATGCCAACAGTGTTTGAAGGACTGTTGGTAACTTGTAGTTGAGTTATGCCACCTGGTGTATTTGTTGAGGTTACTGTCACCAAGTTAGATGAAGCATGTGCTACAAGTATAAGGCCAATAAATGCACTGCTAATGATCAAAGCAATAAGTATATTAGATTTTAATAACATTTCTCAACGAAAGAACAACCAGTCTCTAAATTAAATCTTAATGATAAATCATTCATTGTCGTTTCTGCTTGAGTGTGATTTATGAGTAAAGTAGATATTCTAAAAAACAGTCAAGTTACTCTCGTCGTGAGTAGGTGAGGCTTGTCGGTGAGCCTAGATTTTGATTCTGTCTTATACGCTCAGCTATTAGCCTATATAGTGTCCTAAACTGGTCTTTTGTTTTATCTGTCAAAAAGTCAGTTTCACCTATGGCAATTTTTTCACAGATGTATCTGCATATCTCCTCTCTATCAAATTTCTCCCATCCAAGATGCTGGTTTTCCTTCCAAATCTCATTTAGATTATCTACCATGCTTCTTTTTCCCTTGGATGAAACCACTTCTTTAGTTAGAGCTTTGTATCCTTCTTTTCTTAGTTTTATTTCATATGTTTGATTCACGGCATACAAATAATCTTCATCCATTATCAAATCTTCCAAGAACTGCTTTGTTTGTCCGCCAAGCTCAAAGAATATCATTTGCACCTTTTTGAATTGATTTGATTCAAGCTGTGTGGAGATCTGACTAGATTCATCTGTATTGTCAAGCAACACAAACGTGTCATATCCGTGATTTCTGTAAAATGTGGCTAATGGCATGACGGAGTTTTTACTGTAGACTGGAACTACATTCAATGGATTCATGGATAGATTTGGATCTTTGAGAAATTTATCAAATGCATTTAGATACGTACAATCTGACATTGTTTCAACAATAATGACTGGTCTTGAATTAAATCCAATTTGTCTGTCAACGATAGATTCTGTTAATCCCCTTGCAAGACCATATAATATGGGAATTAATGTCTGATCATCTGCATTCCAGTAATCATAGTAAATATGACTTAGGTGTTTTCTCTTATCAAGTTCGACTACCAAAAGATTTCCAGGAGTGTAATCAAATATCATAAACGGTGAATGAGTGGCATATAGTATTTGATTGGACCCGGCAAGACCTTTGAGAAGATCAGATATGCCTCTTTGTTGTGCAGGATGTAAGTTTCTTGCTGGCTCGTCAAGCAATAATATTGCTTCTTTTAGTCAGCTTTTTGAGTTTCTGCTGCAAAGTTTACTATGAAAGAAAATGTCCACTTGAATCCTTCAGCTCTCCTATTCAAAAGACCTGTATTGGTGACAGTTCCATCCTTGTGAACGTCAGATATTACAACACTCAAAATGTTTCCCGGATTCCATCTTAGTTCTACATGAATGGGATCGCCCTTCCATGCAGGATTGAGTCTATCACTAAGCTTTCTGCTTGAAGTGTGAAGCAGCTTTATCAGTTTTGAAGGGCTACCTTGAGCCTCTTCGAGCTTTTTTGCATCAAGTTCTGCCAAGTAAAACAAATTCATAACAGTTTCGACTTTGTCAAACTCTTCAACATACTCCAATCCTTTGGCTCTAATCCCCTTTGTTTCTCTCACGAATTCTTCAAGGTCAATGTTTCCAAGTATTTTTTTGTAATCAGAAAAGTAGACAAATCTTGGATGTAATTTATCTTCAACAAAATTCTCCAAGGCAGACTTTTCAGTTGTTCCTACCAACATATTATCAAATATGTAGTCCAAATCTTGGTAGATCTTTTTCCACTCTGATATTATCCGTGGATCCTCTGAGGCAAGCAAGTAAATATTATTGTTAAATTCTGACATCATGTTCATGAAAACGTCTCTTGTCCTTGGGGGAGATCCTAATAGAAATTTTGTATCAACGCGTATTCTAATGGGGTTTGGCATGGAATTGACAAAATCCTGTATTCTATCTGCAAAATTTTCCCATGAATTGAGCCGCTTGCTTGCCTCTCCACTTATCTTAACGTCTCCAAAGTCATACTGAACGCGGGGGTTCTTGTTTGTCCTGTAAATCTTAACTTTTCTTATATCCTGGAGATTTGGGAATTTTTCTCTAATTAGCGCAATCTCTTTTTCATTTAGGTCAAAGTCTCCTTCAGCAAGTTTAACTTCGGATTTTAATTCCTCAGACATTTCGTCACAGAGATCTAACTCTGAAACCTTTTGATCTTTATTTAGTAGAGTAAGAGCCTCAAGTATTGTTGTCTTGCCACTCTCATTTCTTCCTACAAATGCAGCCAAGTCTCCAACTTTAATCTCCCCCGAATCATGAATGCAACGATAAGATCTAACTCTAAATTTCCTAAGTCGCATCTAGCGGCTATTGCCCAGTCTGTGATTTAACTTATTCGTCAAAATTATCATGAGAATTCATTTTCTGACCAAATAGATATAAGGGAATTCAAGCGGTTAGATTACAAAATGGCTGCAAGGAAAATAGTTTATGTTGTTTTCGTACTCCCTGTAGTAATTTCAGTAATTCTTGGTGGATTTGTTTTGTCAAACGTTTTGGCACAACCTGATAGACAACTAAACATGTGGCAGCTTAACTTTGTAGCCCAGCCTACCCAGGAGGGCAGCAAAGATATCAAAATAGTGAATTTTTCGAATTCATATCCAGTATCTGTACCGTTAAACTTCACTGTAAGAGTAAACAACACTTCTTTTGACTGTGGTGACTTGTACATGACAGTCTATAATTTGCAGACCTCTCCAAAACAAGCCATAGACCAGAACGCCTACTTTTCACAGTGCTTTGTACAAACAAATTCTACACTCCCACTTCATGCGATGTTTTCTCCAGTTATCAATAGTACTGGAACCTATCAGATTGTGGCAGATATGAAGGATAAATCATATCAGAATGACATAAACGTGACTGCTACATTTAACGTTCAATAATTGAATCATATGTTATTATATTGCAATCAACCAAGTATCAGTGAGGAGTAACGTTATTGTTATTGAGATATAATTATGGCTAAAAAGAAAGAGAAAAAATCATCAAAGAAAACTGAAGTAAAGAAAGTAGTAGAGGTAAAAAAGTCAGAAGAAAAGAAAGCAGAAGCAAAGAAAATGCCCTCAAAGGCAGACAAAAAGAAGATTTCCGAGTCAAAGAAGAAACAAGTGGAACCTACTGAAGAGGAACTTGAGGAAATTGATGAAAAAGAGATTGAAAACTTTGAGATTGAAGGACTGGACATGGAAAAACTCAAAACAACAGTACTTGCCCATGTTGCAAAACGTGGCGATGACGGTATGTTTCAAAGCGAATTATGGAAGAAACTCAAACTTTCAATCCGAGATGGCTCAAGACTTGCTCTAAAACTTGAAAGACAACACCTGATCAAAAGAGAAAAGATTTTAGAAGATGGAAGATGGACATACAAACTTAAGATTGCTCATGTTCCTGTCAGCACTCTATCGATAGAATCTGCACCATGTCTTATCTGTCCTGTTGAACCAAAGTGCACGCTAGAAGGTGAAGTAAGCCCACGAACCTGTCCTCTTATAGAACAATGGGTCTTAACTGAATTTGGAAATTCTAAAAAGACAAAGAAATGAAACTAATAGACGCACGGCGTGACTTGTATAGAAGATTAGCTCATCAAGAGGGGTATAGGAGCAGAGCCGCATACAAGCTCAAAGAGTTAAACCTCTCTTACAGAATTATTGGACCGGGATTTTACGTTTTGGATTTGGGATGCTCTCCCGGAGGATGGACTCAGGTAGCCCTCGAATTAGCAGGTAATAGGGGAAAAGTTATGGGAATTGACAAAGCATTTGTTGAAGAAATTTCAAATGCTCACATAATACGCGGCGATATTGAAGATGAATCAATTGTGGAATCAATCTTTGACTATTTTGGTACAAAGGTAAATGCTGTAATATGTGACATTTCTCCACAAATTACCGGTACATGGTCTATGGATCATGGTCGCCAAATCTCTTTGAATTACGCTGCAAGTAAAATAATGGATCACGTTCTTGCACGAAAAGGTAATGCATTGTTCAAGGTCTTTGACGGTGAATATTCAAATGAGTTTCGAGACTATGTGAAGAAAAAGTTTGTCAAAGTACAGCTAAAAAAACCAAAAGCCAGCAGAAGAACAAGCAGTGAATTGTATCATATCTGCTTGGGATATCTTGGAAACTAGATTATAGACAGGATTTCATCTACGCGGGCATCTGTCTTAAAAGCTGCAGGATTGAGGCTTGTTGCACTTGCCCTAAAACCAGCATTCTGGATCTTTTCTATTGTTTTTGCCAGTGAAATTGGAGCAGAATGTTTCATGTGAGCTATCTCATCAATTGTAAAGTATGTGGGAGGCATATCTATTTCGTCTTTACATTTTTCCAGTATCTTCTTGCATGATTTATCTACCTGAAATTGTTTTTCTTCAATAATCATCTCATTTACAAAGTCCTTGTTGTAGAGACTCCCAATCCAGAGTGGACCTGCAAGTTCTGCTTTCAACTTGCAAACATCGCATTCGTATCTGACCTCGCTTGTAATGTGTCTGTTGCCGCAATTTTTACAATGCAATATGTAACCCATTTCATCCTTGTCGCTTGTTTTAACAAGCACTTTCACGTATGCCTTGTAGTAATGCATGTTATTTTGTACAAACAGAGGTACTATTTTCACATCTAGCCTTCCTCCAACTATATTCATGCATCCAAGAATTAACCTAAGTGCGATTTCATCTCCGTACTCCACCCTGACTGGTACGCCATAGTACTTTCGCTTACAAGCAGCAGGAAATAGGCCATGTAATACTGTAAGATCTGTAGCCGTAACAGAAAGAAGACCGCCGTGAAATGTAGCCCTTATTCCACAATCGAGATATTTTGATGGAGATCCAAATGGATCAATGTCAACAATTGCTCCTCTGTGCTCTCTTTTAGAATGTAAACTAAGAAATCTGCAAGCCTCATTTTCTGAGAAACTGCAATTTGTAACATTGTTTAATTTGGCAATGTTTTCTGCAATCTCTAGGGCTTTTGGATTTACATCATTGACGAAGACTTTCTCTATTGAATCTAATTCATTTGCAACTCTTATACTTCTTGCACCTATGCCTGCAAGTGAATCAAGAAAGACTTTGGGTCCCTTGAAAGTTCTTAGAAAAGCGGCATATGCTACTATGGAAAAATCTCTGTTTATCCTTGCTCTTGGATTGAAGAAAGCTGGTTCCATTGGGGGCACCTTATCTACTAATGACCCTTTAGGCACTAGAAGCCTGGTGGTGCCCTCAACTATTTCAGCAAGATCTGATTCCAACTACATGATGTAACCTAAAATGATTTAATACATCTAACGCAAGAACAACTCAAATGTTAGTATGTGGGGTTGATGACGCTGGAAGGGGATCGGTCATCGGCCCGCTTGTTATTGCAGGTATATGCATTGAGCGCAACAAAATAAAACGACTCTCTGATATTGGGGTCAAAGACTCAAAGCAACTCAGTCCACGTGCACGAGAAAATTTATACAAAAAAATACTTGCTATAGTGGATGACTACTATGTGGCAAGAATTCCACCACATGTGATAGATCAAAGTGTGAAAAAGAATGAACTGAACCAACTGGAGGGAAAATACATGGCCAAAGTAATTGCTAAACTACAGCCTGATTCAGCATATGTTGACTCATGTGACGTAAATCCAAAAAGATTTGGGTTGCTGATTTCAAAACTTGCTCAAATTAAAAAAGTGCACTCTAGCCATCACGCTGACGCAAGATTCCCAGTAGTCTCTGCAGCTTCTATCATAGCCAAAGTAAACAGAGACAGGGCCATTGAGAAGATAAAAAAGAATTTCAATGTGGGAAGCGGCTATCCGTCAGATTCTAAGACAATGAATTTTATCAAAGGTGCAATTAACTTGAATGGAACACCGCCAAAATTTGTAAGAAAGAGCTGGAAACCAGTCAAGATTTTGCTTGGTGTACTCTGAATAACTATCCTAGATATTTGGCAATGATCATGCTATGATCCTTCTCATAAGGTGCCAAGTTGATCTCCTGAACTATCTCAAAATTGTCTTTTAGTTTCCTAACCTCATTGCGAGTTATTTCTGAGGGATCTTTTGTAACATCTATGCTTCGTGACTTTACTACAAGCATCAGGTAGCCGTCTTTTTTTAGGTATGTCTTACAATTCAAAATGGCAATCTCGGTTTGATCTGGTTGGGCAATGTCAACATAGACAACATCAACAACTCCATAAACTGAAAAATATTCTTTGGGATTTCTTGCATCTTGGAGAATAGGTACTATGTTTGATCTGTAAGATGCAACTCTGTCAAGAAATTCTCGTGCAACTCTGCTTGTATGCTCTACACAAAATACGATTCCACTTGGACCTACAATGTCTGAAACATGGCTTGCAGTTGTTCCAGTGGAAACCCCAAGGTAAAGAACCCGTGACTTTCTAACTATTGGAAGAATATTGAGGTTGTTCATTATGGCTGAGCCAAGCTTGCTTCTGTACGGATCCCATGCCCTGAACTCCTCATCCTTAATTTTTACTAGTTTTTCTTTGTAAACTTGATTTCCTGGAACGAGATTTAAAGTTGCGAGTCTTTTTTCTCCATCTATTTTAACCCAGAAAATGTTATCCTCTTCGTTTTCCAAATTTCCTTCGTTTTGACTTTTGCCAGTCGTTCTTTTTGTCTCTTTGTCTGCCAAAGTCACCGCGTCTTCCTCCTCTTTGTTCAAACGGTCTACGTTGTTGCATGGGTGGTGCTGGTCTCTCAGGTGGAGGATCCTTGTATTTTTCTCCAATCTCCTTAATTCTTACATTTAATTTTTCAAAGAGCGTATCGTTTCTTCCTGCCCCGAAAACATCTACTCTTGCAGCAAGTGCTGCCTTGGCTGCTATTGCCCTTGCAATCTTACCCCGCTGCCACTTTGGAGCAGCATGAACTAGAGTGTGTTGAAACAATAGGCCATGTTTTGGAGGTTGAGCGCCAGTCTTCAGAGCTCGGAAAAGTGCTTTTTCTGCACCTAGGACCTGAATTGTACTTGCAGGCATGGTAGCTAATCTTCTGAGGCTGCCTGCTCTTCCAAGTATTCTGGCTCCAACCGAAGTTCCTAAAATTCCAGAAAGGTTTGGGGCTATTACCTGCATCTGATTCTCTATGTGTTTTTCTAAATTGGTTCTTAACTCAGATAGTTCCAAGATTTGTTTTGCAATGCTTTGTGCTATGGCGAGATTTTCATTGGAAATTTGTCCTCCCCTGCTTTTTGCTTGCAAGAGAGATAACATCTCTACCTTTTCGTCAGGAAATCCTGCATCGACATACACCTGTTGATTGAGGTTGTCCCTACTGCCTGCCAGAACTATTTTAGAATAACCTATGATTGTATCAATTAGATTATCTAGCTCTGGAAAGTGAAGACCATACCACTCTCTAAGTCTTGAGCTTAACAGGTTGATTATTTTATCAGTCTCATCTAATGCGCCAATAGCTTGAATAATGTGAAGATCTGGACTCTCGGAGATCTCTGTAACCTTTGAAGAAGAAAGTTGCATTGCAAACTCTCTTAGTTTTCCTCTTGCGTCACCTTCATCTGTTGCAAAACCCGAGTCTACAAGTACTCTAAGTTTGGAAGACTGGATTGTTTCAATCTTATTTTCCTCCATAAGTTCCGCATCTATTGATCTTTTCTTTAGAATTTTGAGAAGGCTTGTATCATTGACAGATACGCTTGTTCCTATCTTGGAAAGGAATTGTTCAAGTTCATTAATGTTGGACATTTCCTTTTTTAGTTCGATGTACTCCTTTGCAGGATTTCTAAACGGGAATGATTTTACACATTTGTTGTTATCAAAAATTGCAACACCGAGCTCTGTTAGAATCACAGAATGCATACAGAGCATTTTCATGTCTTACTAAAAAAGGTAACATTGGGCTGCCCTGCATCAACTGTTATAAGACAAACATTTTTTATAATTAGAAGTGAATCCCGACATCTCTACAAATGTGGGGCCAATATCACTTGAACGACCCACAATGCTTGCCTCCGGTATTCTTGGCATATCGCTTGAAGTTTTTGCTCGCTTATATAAGGAAGGAGCAGGTGCGCTTGTAACAAAATCACTCAGCAAAGAGCCTTGGGAGGGATATCCAAATCCTACTGTAATTGGAGTAAAAAGCGGATACCTAAACGCTGTCGGACTTTCAAATCCCGGTGCTTCCTACTTTGCCAAGATGATCTTATCTAACACAACAGTTCCAATTGTTGTTAGCTTGGTCGGGTCTGTTCCAGAAGACTTTACTTTTATGATAAAACAATTTGAGAACGTCAAAGTTCTGGCATATGAGCTGAACTTGTCATGTCCTCATGTAGAAAAAGTAGGGCTTGAAGTTGGAGATGATCCTAACCTTGTACAAAAAATAGTCAAAGAGGTAAAAAAAGCATCAAAGGTTCCAGTAATATCCAAAGTCGGTCTTGGCTCGTCTGACTATCTTGAAACAGTGAGAGCGTCTTGCGAAGCAGGAATCGATGCCATAACTGCAATAAATACAGTAAGGGCAATGGCAATTGATGTTGAAACTACACGACCAGTCCTAAGTCACAAGATAGGTGGACTATCGGGTACCCCAATAAAGCCAATCGCAGTACGATGTGTTTACGAAATATCGTCAAAATTTGACATTCCAGTTATTGGTTGCGGCGGGGTGTCAAGTTGGGAAGATGCAGTTGAATTTATACTCGGAGGTGCTAGCGCAGTTCAGATTGGCAGCGCTGTCGCGGAAAAATTGGGTGGAACATTCTCTGAAGTAAATAGTGGAATATCAAAATACATGGAAAAGAAAAATTTTCAGAAAATTGGTGACATGGTTGGAATTGCAAAGAAATACTGATTACCCAACAATAGTTACAATTGAAAAGATAATTGACGAGACTCCAACTGTGCGTACTCTGGTTTTTTCTGATGATCTTCTGTCAAAAGTATTGCCTGGGCAATTTGCAATGGTTTGGATCCCAGGAGTAAACGAGCTGCCAATGAGTGTAATGATATCGCAAGAAAAAGGAAAAGCTGCTTTTACGGTTAGAAAGCATGGTTTGGCTTCCACAGCGCTTTACTCTGTGAAATCAGGTGACCAAATTGGAGTTAGAGGTCCATATGGAAATTCCTTTACTATACTGCAGGGAAGATTGTTGCTTGTAGGTGGAGGTACGGGACTTGTTCCTCTTATGAGACTTGCGACATTTTTGAAAAAGACTGATAATGTGACCGTAATAATGGGTGCTAAAACAAAACAAGAGGTTTTCTTTGAAGGACTTGCAAATAAACTTCTAGAGCAAAATCCTCGCAGAGTCATTGTAGTAACCGAAGATGGAACATATGGAGAGTCAGGACTTGTAACTGATGCAATGCAAAGACTGCTCAAAGAAAATGCGTTTGATGCAGTTTATACCTGCGGACCTGAAAAAATGATGCACAAGGTGATGCAACTAGCTTCTCAAAACAAGATCTATGCTGAAGCCAGTATTGAGAGAATGATGAAGTGTGGGATGGGACTTTGTGGAAGTTGTTGCTTTGGCGATGTACTGGCATGCAAAGATGGTACGGTATTCAACAGTCAATATTTACTTACAAACAAGGAATTTGGGTACACTCACAGAAGCAAGTCAGGCATGTTAGAGAACTATTAGGCTCTTGGAAATACAAGAAACCTTAAAATGCTATAGGAATTCATTGAGATTGAAAATTGGGTCACCCAAAAGTTGTCTTAAGTGCTGATCGTACACTCATGTCCCCCTATCGTGGGATATCATTAGCTACATTCTTTGGGTGTGCTCCTGCAATTGATCCGCACAGACCAAAAAACAGCATGTGGTATTTCCTTTTAAAAGATCAAGTAACTCCTAAGGTACTCTTTGATTTCATTTGTAATCCTATAACTCATACTAATGGAGTTGCCAACTATGCGCCATATGGACTACGAAAGCTTAGAAGCCGCATTATTGAGAGATGGTTACAGACGAGAAGATGTTGTGGTGGCTCATCCAGATCACATTGGTAAATTCATCGGTCCTGAGACAGAAGTTGTCGGTACATATGAAATGGACCCGCTAGGAATGGGCCCAGTTACAATGACATTCACTTATGGTCGCAAGCAGACATCATATGATGAATATTACAATGCATACTTGCACAAGAAAATTAATGAGGCAAAGAAAAAGAATGGAAGCAATGCCAAAGTAATTGTTGGTGCATCAGGAACTTGGCAATACAATTACGATCCAAAGAAAATCCAAGAATACGGTTTGTATGCCGTATTGGAAGGAGAGCTTGGCGGCATTGCTCCTGAGCTAGATGGTCATGCAGGAGAGTTCTTTAACAAATTAATCGGCGGAGAATTTGAAAACATGAATCCCTTCGTTAAAAGTGATTTCAAAGTTGAGGTAAAAGAATTTGGAAGAGATGCCGACAAGTTCCACGGAAGATTCATCCATTATTGGGACGAGCCTGAAGTTGATGAGATACCTGATATTGTAGAGCCTAGCATGCACGGAATGGTTGAGGTCATGCGAGGATGTGGAAGAGGATGCAAATTCTGTGATGTTACTCTGAGGCCTCTTAGATACTATCCTCCTGAGAAAGTAAAACGAGAGATCGAAGTCAACATAAAAAAAGGTGGACAAAGAAATGCTTGGTTGCACAGTGATGATATCTTTGTGTATGGTCTTGACCCAAGAAAGACAAAGAACATGGCACCAAACAGAGAAGCGCTAGAAGAGCTATTTACGGCAGTAATGTCAGCTGGTATAGCCCACACTAATCCAACTCACGGCACACTTGCAGGTGCAATAGCTGATGAAAAATTAATTCCAAATCTTTCAAAAATCATCAAATCAGGTCCAACTAACAAGATTGGAGTCCAATGCGGTTTTGAGACAGGAAGCCTACGATTGATTGGAAAATATGCAGACAGAAAATTATCACCATACAAGCCAGAAGAATGGCATTGGGTTGTAAAGGAAGGAGTCAAGACATTAAACGAGCATCATTGGATACCTGCATTTACACTCATCATGGGATTGGATAATGCAGAGACTGAAGAAGATGCATGGGATACCATACGCCTCATCAATGAGCTAGAAAAAGAACAACCAGAATCCATGTTTACAACAACTCCATTGACTTTTGTTCCAATTGGATTGCTTGAAAAATCAGAGTTCTTCGATATTGGCAATGAGATGACTGCAGCTCAGCTAGGTGTCATGTACAAGACATGGCAGCACAACTTCAAGTATGGAATTCAGAAGTTCATGGATAAAACAGGACAGAACGGTCCACTCAGAAGAAAAGTATTCACTGGTATTGCAAAAACACTGGGAGGAGTTCCATTGAGTGCAATGGAAAAATATGCCCGAAAGAAAGGTGCAGAACACCAAAGAGTAATTGATACAATCAAGACAAAGTACTGGTAAGAGAAACCAAATACATAAATTGCATCAACAGATGAACTAATTCGTGCCAACTCACGGATCGCTTACTAAAGCAGGTAAAGTTAGAGGCCAAACTCCAAAGGTCCCATCAAGAGAAAGACATGGAGAAATTGGCATTACAAGAAATCGAGATAATTTTAGAAAAAGATTCATCCTAAAACGAGTTCCTGGACAAAATAAACCAGGTCAAAGAAGAAGAAAGTAGTCACAATTTCATCATTTTGCTATTTTACAAATGATATCTCATAACTTGGCGATAACAGAATCTCTTTTTATAGTTATGAATGGGGAATCTTTGCATGTCTATAAATGAATCAAATTCTGTGGGTTGTTCCAAATTAATCGATGTGCGAGGCTGTAAAGAACCAAGCACAACCAAGAAAGGAAAACAATATTCAATCGATATCAACGATGATCCAAGAGTGCTCTTCAAGGACACTGTAGGAAATGGAAGAGAGATGAAGTTTAAACGAAACTGTACTATTACCATATCGCATGAAAAAATATTCTATAATCGTGACGATGTGGAAATAAAGCCAGCTAGTATAACATAGATAATCAATTCATAAATATTGATTTTGTAAATATTTGGCATTGAAGGATTTTAAATACAAAGGGGCTATTATAGTATATAACAAGGTATGTGGAAAAGGAGTTTGCTTTGAATTTTAAAATTTATGTTATAGCAGAAATAGTTAGCATATGTCTTCTTGTATGGTTTGGTTCTACCCTTGTCAGAATTTCAGAACTAGAAGAAACTCCCGTTGTCTCTGATACGATAAGCTTTACAAATGCTGACTCTGGACCACAAAATTCTCTTTTGACAGTAGATGTTGCACAAAATGACAAGTTTGTAAAATTCCAAGTTACTCAGGGAAATCCAAGTGTTACATTGTGTCCTGAGGGAGATAGTGACACTACAGACTGTGCGCAGACTGACACTGATCCGGTAGATATGAAAGGAGTTGATACAACAGACTCTACTGTGTGGATAGTGCAGCCAGGTAGCTATACTCTAGATATTTCAGATAATTCAAACGAAGTTGTAAGCTATAACCTGTTTGTTCTTCATCAGCCTGGGGCAAGCACGCTGCTAAGAATTGGTGTGGAAGCAGTTGTCTGTGGAGTAGCAAGTATTGGATTTGGATGGGTAATCCTAAAAGAAAGAAAGAAAAGAAGATTGCAAGGATTATAGAAAAGTCGCTGGACTGGCCAAGGCCATACTTAAAAAATCATGAATCATTAATTTCAAATCCCATGATACAAAATATTATAAAATATCAAACGTGGTTCACGATGATGCACTCTACTCGGGAACAAAACAAGCTAGCCTTTATGACCTGTGTAGAGGTAGTCTTGATGAGAAGGGGAAATACCAATTATCATCTGGTAATGGCCAAACTTGATTCTCTTTACCATTGCACAATTATAGATTGTTACGAGCATCCGGAATATCTACGGATCATATTAAAAGAAGTGTACAAGGGAGACTACCAGTCCATTTTAGATGATATCAAATTGGAATTAGAGAAGTTAGTAGATATAGAAAAAGAGATGGAAAGATTTTTCAAAACCATGGAAAGTTAACCGTCTCAAATTGCAAGGTATCATAAACAATAACAAAATGGAACGCGCCTAAACGGTGAGAACTATGATCACATACGAATATTCTTTATGTAAAATCAGAATGAATAATGATTGTGAAATAAAGTATTTGCGGTGTGATGATTGTAGAATTAAGGTTACAAGATATTTGACAGATTAAAAAATCTGGCACGTAAATTAGCGTGAGATTTCCTGACTTTTGATGAAAAACTGAAAGTCCTAATTAAAGCGTAAATATCGCGGTGTCCTATTTATGATATGGTTAACCTAGGCACAGCAAAACTGGCTGGAGTTACCATGGTAGTAGGTATACTTGCTATTGCAGGTACCGACTTAGCCTTTGCACAGCAACAACCATCATGTGGAGAACAAGCTTACGGATACATTGGATGCACACCACTAGTTACAGCACAACAGTATGGAATGATTCTAGTGGCTGGTGTAGTTGCCTTTTCCATAGCATGGGGAGCTGCTGGGCGCAAATACCATACAATCCCATAACGCTATCTTAGACTCTAAACCGGAACGGAGTCAATGGCTAGTGTAAATTCTAATTCATAACTGACTATTGACAGAGAGAAAGTGTACAAGGAATCAAAAAGAAAAATTCTCCGTTAATCTCAGGCTATTAGATATTTTATAACTACATTAGACCTTGCATGGCTTTAGAAGGTAAGACTCCTGCGGAAGTTCGTGGTATAACAATTCATGGGAATGACAAGTGGAAAACCTTAATTCAAAATGCGAGTGAAAAACAAACATGAGAATTTTTGGAACGGTTACTAAAGACCTCATTGCAAGAGTTGTTATTATTACGGCTATCTACTCAATAATTTCCTACTTTGTTATACAAAAGTATCAATTAACACCAGATAAACTGACGACAGGTATTCCATTACTCTTTGTTATGTTTGGGATAGTAATACTGATTAGTATTCTGTATTCCCTCAGAATGTATCACGTATGGAATGGTAAAAATGAACCTACAGTTGACACGGAGAAAAAGTGAAGGGATGTGCTATCAAGTTGACAGAACCAGAGATTGAATGGGAGATCCGAGATCATGAAAAGGTAGTAAGGGGATTGAAAAAAGACGACTCGCCTTTGATTAAGGGCTATCAAATCTTTCATAATTACGTGACCGCGCATGGCACTAGACGGTCAAACGCCAGCAGACAGGGCAGGAATTGAGATTAAGGGTGAGAATAAATGGAAAACCATTATTGAGAACGCCTCTCATGTAAGGTAGAAAGATGTCTCTATTACCACTCTAGTATCACAATAAAAAAAAAGTGTGATACCAAATGAGTAATTTCTAAATAATCGTTTATTGTTAATTATAACATGACAATGCCAAGAGGATGCGTTCACATATTGAACTATGACCTCAAAGTTGATTCAAAAGGAAACTACTTTGGCTATATCGCCAATCTTCCAGCTGTGTCTGCTTATGGGGATACGTCCAAAATAGTGAATAATAAATTAAAAGATCTAGCTGTAGCATATCTGCATACCTCACCGATAGCTCATGATATTTTAAAAAGCTCTAGAGCAAGTACAGCGGGATTAAAGAGTTTTAAAGTACGCTGTTAATCGTGGATCTTAATGGATCCACCAAGTCTGAAGGTACCAAGAGATGAAAGTTGGTACATTTTGTTACCCGTTTTTATGAAATATGGTTTTAAGTTAGGACCGCCAGTCGTAGATAATTTTTTACTATATGATGGAAAAACTGAGATTTTACTGCCTAGAAAAAATCACATTCCAGAGATCCAGATACGTTACTTCATTAATAAAAGCAAAATCGGTCATGATAAATTTTTAAAATGTTTGGCAAGTGTAAAAAAAGAAGAACAGATCAGAATGCAGAACATTAGAAGTACAAAAGAAAATCCTACAATTCCATAATCAACCGATTCTTTACAGTAAATTTATCAACCGCAGATTATACAGCACCTTCAAACAGGCTCTGTACAATCAACGGCACATTTTTCTCCCTGTAAATTGTCGGCTCATTTCGGCATTTTGAATTAGTGTAAGCCACTTGTTGTCACCCTCGATCTTTATACCGCAAGCTTCGCTTGGTGTCTTGCCGTCTAAAGCCATGTGTGGTCGGATATAGTTGTGAAATATCTGATAACCGTTAATCAGTGGCGAATCTTCCTTCTTTAGTCCTCTGACTACTTTTTCTCTATCTCTAAACTCACCGTTGAGTCTTTCCATTTTATTGTTATTCATATCCCCTGACATTCTGATATGCTTGATGTGAACGGTTCTAGGATTCTTTTGTGTGAAAAATTCCTTCCTAAATGCTTCATCATAAGATGGTAAGCCGTCTGTTATCATAACTTTAGGACTAGTCTTTGTTACTTGCTTTGCTTCTCTAAATAGTCCGCTAGCATCGTGACCTTCCTTCTTGTCTGACACTTCCTTTGCTATCCAGTATCGTGTTTCATCATCCATCAGTGCAAATAGATACTTTTTGTCGCCTTTTACCTTTACCCACACTTCATCGGCTCTCCAAGTATCTCCTACCTGTGGAGTTATCTTTTCGAGATACTTTTCCATTAGACTAGTGTATTTGCTGATCCAGTTGTAAACGGTCATGTGAGAAACTTTGATTCCTTGAAGTTTCAAGAACTTTTGAACGCTTCTTAGTGATTCGCCTGTAAAATAGAGTTGCATTGCTGATGTTATCGCCTGTGGTGTGGCGTGCATCTTTTCAAATCCGAGATTGAAACTGAACCATTTCTTACAGTCGTTGCAATAGTATCTTTGAATATCTCCAAGCTTGTTGTGTCTGATTCCATGCCTTACAAAGTTCTCAGACATGCAATCAGGGCAAGCAGTTACGTTTACTTGTTGTATGGTTACTGATCTTTCCTTTCGCACTTGTTCTCGAAGCCTGATTGAAAATTCTACTGCGTGGATATGCTTACAGCATATCTTTCTGTATGTGTGATCTGGGCATGTGCAAATCCAACCGCTTTCAGTAGAGATTACGTCATATTCTCTCTTGGTAGTCTGTGATTTTACGTGATAAGTGTAATCGTTGATTCTTAGAATCTGCTGATTGGGATTAAGGGCTATTTCCTTTCCGCTTTCCTCTCTATTGCATTTGTCTAGTTGTTTCATTAGATACCTATTGATACTATACATAGCGATATTATTAAATATATCTATAAGTATCAATAAGTACATGGCAATGAAGCGATTTATGGTTTCTATACCTGAAGAAATGGAACGGGCATTAGAGAAGGAACGTAAGGAAAGAATGTTAGAAACGTTACCTGAAACTATTAGAGTCATACTAAGTGAGTATTTAAGAAAATCAGGATAGCTCATCATGGTAGTTTTCTTATTAACGATTCTAATTGTTGAATAAGCAATTTCAACTCTCCATTGATTCTATCTCCATCTAATAGAAGTCGGTTTATTTTTTCAGATTCTATTTTCTTAGCTTCTTTTAGATATTTATCCTGAAAAGTTGATTCGATTTCTAATGTGAAAGCTGTTATTCTATCTGCAATTTGTTCTAACGGAATGAGAACATTTTGAGAATCTGCGATTTCTAATTCTTTAAAGTATTTAATTTTCCATTGTATCTGTCTTGATTTCTCTCGTAATTCTTCTATAGTGCCCTTACCCATATTTCTGTCTTGAATATTACTACGATAACCAATTTTCCAACCACGACGTTTTGACCATTTTTTCCTAAATGCGTCTAATTCCTGTATTAGATCTTCTAACTTTGATTTTTGGGGTTTTTCCTTGTACAATTCTTGTTGTTCTTTTGTTTGTGGACTAATTGTACTTGTACTATCCAATAATAATTCATCCCGAGAACCATTTTGAGGTTTTTTATCTAATTCTTGATTTGGCATTGGTTTTGTTAATCCATTTTCCTGACGAATAATTCTATACCCTAGATGTTTGAGTATACTATGAATTATGATGATAGCCACTCCAATTGCTACTACTATACCCGTTCCAAATATCAAATCTGACACAATTGTCGAGTCTGTTATTCCTAAATGAGCAATCAGGAAGGCTTTGGTAGCATTTGGAAATATTAAAGTCAAGACTGTTAAAACACTTCCAAGCATAACACCCAAAATTTTGATAATCCATTGGTAAAACATTGATAGTTTCTTAGTTTCGAAGATCGTGTCTGTGTTTTAAAAGGGTGTCCAAATGAGCCGATTTTTACAGTTTTTTGCTGAGCCGATAACTTTACAGAGCCTTCAAACAATATCTTTATTAGGTACTCGTACCGTAACATACGGTAAGATGGATGATTTAAGATTAGAAAGTCTAGAAGGGGTAGGCCCCGTAACTTCCAAGAAGTCTCAGTGATGCAGGAGTCCATAACATACTGGATCTTGTTGTAAGAGGTCCCGTGGATATATCTGAAATTACCGGTATGGATATTGATGCAGCTGTAAAAATAGTAAACAAGGCAAGACAACAACTGGTTGAAAACGGTCAACTTCAAAAAGAGTTTGTCAGCGCAACTGAGATCTACAAAAGAAGACAGGATATAGGCAAGATCTCTACTGGAACTAATTCACTTGATACTCTATTTGATGGAGGAATCGAAACACAAGCAGTTACAGAAGTCTATGGTGAATTTGGCTCTGGAAAGACACAACTTTGTCACACATTATGTGTAAATGTACAAAAACCAAAAGAAGAAGGTGGACTAGATGGAGGAGTTTTGTATATTGATACAGAAGGAACATTCAGACCAGAAAGAATTGTCTCAATTGCAAAAGCAAAAGGATTAGATCCAGAAAAAGCCCTTGACAGAATCATAGTAGCAAAAGCATACAATAGCTCTCACCAAGAACTAATAATGCAAGAAGTTGGTCCTGTAGTTGAAGAAAACAAGATAAAATTAATTGTAGTAGATTCTGCAGTTGGATTGTTCAGAGCAGAATATCTTGGTAGAGGAACTCTCTCCGTAAGACAACAAAGACTAAACAAGTTCATGCATTTGCTTGCTAGAACTGCTGAAGCGTATAATGTTGCAATAATAGCTACCAACCAAGTTCAGTCATCTCCTGACACGTTCTTTGGAGATCCAACAAGACCAGTCGGAGGAAATGTTGTCGGTCACGCCTCAACTTATCGTGTTTACCTAAAGAAATCTGGTAAGAAGAGAATTGCAAGAATGGTAGACAGCCCACATCACCCCGAACAAGAAGTACTCTTTACTGTTACCGAGGGTGGTGTAGCAGACCCAGAAGAAGAGACAAAGAAGAAAAAGAAAGAAGATCCAGAGGAATAAACCTCATTTCCTTTATTTGTCAGTTATTGAAGTTCTCAAGACCCAAAACAAGACCGACTTTCCTTTTTACCGCTAGTAAGTGTTAAATTAAGGTCAACTAGAGTCTTAGCGATATGACTACTAAGAAGCCGCGAGGTCACTCTCACGGATTTATGCACAAGGCGCGATCCGTAATGACAAAGGACGAGGTTAGAGGAGTCTCATTCTTACTGCGAGAGTACAAGGTCGGGGACAAAGTCTTAGTGATAATAGACCCGTCTCAACATAAAGCTCTACCACATCGTAGGTATCATGGAAAGGTAGGTACTGTAAAAGAAGTGGGGCGCAGGACAGTAAAATTAGCAGTCAATCTTGGTAAAAAATCAAAAACCTTAATCACTAGGTTAGACCATATCAAACCGTTTGGTGTGTAAATATGGAAGAAGTTAAGAAAAAACAACCTATCTCTATCCCAGAGGTTAAAGAAATTATGGAAAAGGTAGATCCTGAATCTATGGATCAAATTCAGCGATGGACATATGATTATGTTACCAAGTTTGCAAAAATCGATTCAAAGGCCGGAAAAAAACTCAAGCAACAACTTGTCAAAGATTGCAGCATCACTGACGAAGAAGCAGTTGAGATTGTAAACAATCTTCCAACTACTGAGGCCGAACTGAGAGCGTTTACTTTTGGCTGGAAAAAACTTATTCTAGCAGAAACGCTTGAAAAAATGCTAAAGCTTATCAAGGAGAACGCCTGATTTCAGGAGTAGAGTTTTCTTGGAGAGAGCTCAAACTAGAAAGTATGAAGAGTACGCATACGTATTAGATTTTGTAACTAGGGGCAAGTCCACCACCGTAAGAGGAAGAGATGGAATTATTGTTACAGCATTAGGTGAGGAAAGGCTTACGATACTAGAGTTACTTGCAATGCCAAATTCTACTTTTGAAATTGGTGAACGTGTTTACATAGGAAAGGAAGGAAGAACAAAAATTCTTTCAGTACTGGGAAGGCTAGAATTTAATCAAATCTCATCTTCTGCACAAAGTGAACTAATATCTGTGGTTGAAAAGATAGTCATGCAGAACGAACAAAGATTTGTAGATTATCTAAACAATGCCCAGCCCCTGACTCCTAGAATACATGCACTAGAATTGATTCCAGGTATTGGAAAAACCTACATGAAGACAATGCTTGAAGAGCGAGAAAAACGAAAATTTTCTGATTTCAAGGACCTGCAAGGAAGAGTGGGACTCAAAGAACCTGCAAAACAAGTTGCAAAGAGAATCATCGAAGAGATCACTGGTGAAACTAGGATGAATCTCTTTGTCAGAAAATAAACGCCATTCACTGGGGCAACATTTCCTAACATCTGATTTAATTGCAAAATCTATAGTTGATCTTGCTGCCATAAAAAAAAGTGATGTTGTTCTCGAAGTGGGAACTGGTAGAGGCATACTGATTCCTTACCTGTGTGATAAGGCAAAAAGTGTGATCTCTGTTGAGAAGGATTCTAGACTCTACATTGATGCAAAAAGAAAATTCTCCAATGTCCCAAATCTGACTCTGGAGCATGGTGATGCCTTTGAGATGGACATGGATTTTACCGTATTTGTCTCAAATCTACCGTATTCTGAGAGCAGAAATGCCATGGAATGGCTAGTACAAAGGAAGTTTTCTCACGCAGTAATAATGGTTCAGAAGGAATTTGCTCAAAAGTTGCTTGCAGGAAAGGGGAAGGGCAGAAGAGCCATCTCTGTACTTGCCAGCTATTGCATGGAAATGACAAAGCTCATGGATGTCAAGAAAACAAATTTTCAGCCTCAACCAAAGGTTGATTCAGTGGTATTGTACCTTGAACCAAAACAAAGCGTATCTGAAGACATCATAATGGCAGTCAATAATCTCTTTTCCTTTAGAAGAAAGACGGTACGAAATGTTGCAAGACAATTTAACCTGACTATAGACTCTGATAAAAGACTGGAAGACCTATCTGATGGAGAAATAATCGATATTGCAAAAAAAATCATTTGATGAATATTACAAGCCAGCAGAGGACACACTATTTCTAGCTGACCACATTCAAAACGAAAAAGGAAACACTGCGCTTGACATAGGAACAGGATCTGGTTTTCTTGCAAGGGTTTTATCTGATAATTTTGAATTTGTAGTGGCTACTGATATCAATTTTCGTGCGCTGAAAAAGGCACATGAGATTGTAGAAAATTGCATCTGCTGCAATGCGGCAGATGCTCTGAATTGCAATTTTGATCTAGTGGTATGTAACTTACCATATTTGCCATCAGAGGAAATTGCAGACCCTGCAGTAGATGGCTTGGCAGAAGGTCTTGGCGTTACTATAAACATAATAAAATCAGCAAGCAAAGTGGTCAGGCAGAACGGCAAACTGGTATACCTGACATCATCTCTTGCAAATTATCAGGAACTAGTAAGAAGAACTGAGAGCCTTGGTTTTTCTGTAAAAATAATTGCAAAAAAGAATCTGTTCTTTGAAGAACTGGTACTTGTGGAATGTGTCAAACTCTAAACTTATCTGGAAGCGAATAAGCATTACTCATAAGACATGGGTGGATTTATCTCTAAGATGATCGTCTTTGATTCATTGAAATTAAGATATGTAATGTATGGTATTGGATCAATACTTGCTTGTCTTTTCATGCTGACAGGAGGTGCATATGCCGCAGACACTCAAGTAACAATCGTTAATGGTACATCCAACAATTGTTTGCCATATCAATCATGTTACGAGCCTTTTGAGGTTGACATATCTCCGGGTTCTACTGTTACATGGGTAAACAATGATGCCAGAACTCATACTGCTACGGCAGGCACTCCAAATTATGGCCCTATGGGATTATTTGATAGCGGCCAAATACTTCCTGGCCATTCCTTCACACAATTCTTCGGTACTGTGGGAAAGTATCAATACTATGATAAGGTAGACATGTGGCCTTCTGGCGTAGTTGTTGTAAGAAACGACAATCCAACTCATGCTGAGCTTGGATGGGTTAATGGTTCACTCTTGATAACAAATGAAGGCAGTAATGCAAGTCAGGGACTGGTAGTGACAAAACAGATTGAAAATACTGGAGGCACTGATGCAAACTCGATAATTTTTAGGCTACGGATACTAAATGATACCGGATATCTTTTTTATAACAACATAACTACCGCAAATGTTCCAGCAAAACAGAGTTCTCCAGTAAGTTTTGTATGGAATAACCCTCAATCTGGAAAATATAGATTAAATTTTGAAGCAGCTGCAGACAATCTTATCGGGCAGACCAATGAAAGCAATGATTATTCATCAGATATTATTTCCATTCCTAAGATTAGCGTAGGCCAAGAACCAAATCCGACATCAGCGAACTTTACACTAAATGGAAAAACTACAGTTCCAGAATTTGGTCCACTATCTTACTTTATTCTTGTATTGTCAATTGCTTCCGTTCTAGTAATATCTACCCGCTCGCACCTGAACACAAGAATATAATCTACTTTCGTAGTTTTTGCTTTGAAACATCTGCTATGACTTCAGCCATCTTGGAAGTGCTGGTATTTCCACCAATATCGTATGTGACATATTTTCCTTCATTGATTACCTGCTCGGTTGCAGCAAATATTGCATTTCTTATGTCTGGTTCACCAAGATATTCAACCATCCATGCGCCTGATAAAATAGCAGCCGTGGGATTGACCTTGTCCAATCCTTTGTATTTTGGTGAACTTCCATGGGCAGGTTCAAACATGGCATAAGAATCTCCTATATTGGCAGAATAGACATTTCCAATTGAACCGATGCTTCCTGATGCACATTCTGATATGATATCCATGAAGAGATTGGTACTTACCAAAACTGAATCGTTGAATCTCTCTGGATTTTTTACCAACTGCTGGGTCATATTGTCAATATAGTATTCCTCTACCTCGATACCTGGGTTCTCAGCCTTTGCTTTTTCTACCTCGCTCCAGAAAATCCCATCTGTCTCTTTTAGGATATTCCTCTTGGTTATTGGAAAGATCTTTTTGATGTTGCGTTGTTTTGCCCATGCAAAGGAAGCCTTGACAATTCTTTGGCAGCCCTTTCTTGTTGTCTTCCTTATTGCAATAGCGGCATCATCGGAGATCTTGAACTCAATTCCTGAATAGAGGCCCTCTGTAGCTTCTCTGAAACAAACAAAATCCAATTTTTTGTTTGGAGATAGCCTATCGTATGTCTTGATAGGTCTGATATTACTATAAAGTTGAAATTTTTGACGTATGGTAACAGCCACACTTCTTGGTGCATCGGGACGTGGAATTGTTGTAGTAGGTCCCTTGTAACATGCATTGCATTCTTCAAGCAATTTCATAGTCGAATCTGGAATGTAGGTGGCACCACCATTTTTTTCCCACTGCTCAGAACCTGCATCACACAAGATTAGTTCAGTTTGAGTATTGCAAGCTCGTAGAACACGTAACATAGCATCGACAAGTTCTGGACCAGTGCCATCTCCTTTGATGATTGCAGCTTTCTTGCCCAAATCAGCCAAGGTGATAAGCTGAGTATATTTAACTCTACTGGAAAATTTTTTCAGGAATTAGACCGAGAAACCCAAAGCTTAAACAATAATTTGTTAATAATAAAATCATGAAAATAGTTCAAATCTCAGACATTCACGTGGGGGCGCAATTTCAGGAGGAGGTCTTCGACCAGGTGATACAAGAAGTCAATGATCTCAAGCCTTCTGCTATTGTAGTAACAGGCGATCTGACTAATGAGGGTTTACTCAAAGAATACGAAAGATGCAAGGAAAAGTTTACCAAATTTGAAACAGACAAAATAATTGCAATAAGCGGCAACCATGACTATAGAAATACCGGATACCTATTGTTCAAAAAATTCTTTCCCATCGATTCCGTAAACGAATTGGATGAAAATACAATACTGGTAACTCTTGGTACCGCAAGACCTGATCGGGATGAGGGTGAGGTTGGATACCGACAAAATCTCTGGCTTGAACGTACTATGAAAAAGTATGAAGGCAAGACAAAGATGCTTGCAATGCATCATCATTTGATTGGCGTGCCTGACACGGGAACCGACAGGGTTACGGTAATTGATTCAGGTGACGTATTGCGTACTGCGCTTGCAAGCAAGATAGACTTGGTAATGTGTGGCCACAAACACAGGCCTTGGTTCTGGCATTTTGGACACATCTCAATTGCCAACGCTGGAACTGCGGCATCAGAAAGAGTACGAGGTCTTTTTGAAAATACCTACAACATAATTACTGTTGAAAAAGGCAAGATCAAGGTAGACCTTAAAATTGTAGGTGGAAAGAGAATGCCACTAAAGGACCTTGTTGAAAACTACAAGCGTTTTGGTGAAGAATAGCCAAATTGGCTAACCAAGAGGAGTACTAAATTGATGTCCACATCTTGGGCAGCTTGCACCTACTGATACACCACTACCAATTGTGACTCCACTTCCAAATTGAACTGGTGATTGGAAAACATTGCCACAGTTAGGACATGTAAGAGTATTTCTATCCAACATGGCATAGAAGCAATTATTGTATTTAATAATTCCTTTATGTATAAAAAAGACTGAAAATTATGACAATTAATACTGTAGTTCTATTTGGTGCTGGGGCAAGTTATGGTTCTAATGATGTTTTTCCACATGCTACACCACTGGGAGCTGACCTTTATACAATACTTAAAAAGAACTTTCCCTCAACGTGGGGAAATTTACCTCATGATATTGATACAAAATTTCAGGATAATTTTGAGGAAGGAATGAAATTAGTTTGGGAAAATCATTCACATAATGTCGGTTTACTTATGCGACATTTGACACTTTATTTTGCACAATTTCGACAAAATAACCCTAGTCAGAATCTCTACTTCAGATTCATTGAAAGTATAAAACAAAATGCAAATGAGATAGCCATGAGTTCGCTTAATTATGATGTTCTATTAGAACTAGCAATAACCTCTAGTGGTTTACAGGTAAATTATTTTTCTGACAGCCCCATTCAAAATTCAATGTTAGTTTGGAAGTTACACGGATCTTGCAATTTTATCCCAGTAAACATACACGCTGGAAGTGGCGTAAGTTACGGTTCAGGTGTATCTTTTAATTCAAACATACAAGCAGTTTCGCCAAATGAGGCAATCCAATTTTGTCTTTCGGGCACAGCACTTTATCCTGCAATGTGTTTATACATGGATAAAAAACCAACGCAGATATCTCCCTCGGTAATTGGAAAAATTCAACAAAATTGGTTGACTAGCATAGGTAAGGCAAATAAAGTACTAATAATTGGAGTAAGACCTAACCCAAACGACACACATATTTGGAATCCAATAATAGAGACTAATGCAATGGTAGGATACATCGGTTCCAATGAAGATTTTATAAAATATGTAAAGCAAAAGAGAGAAAACAAAGATACAAAATTTATTGGGCGCAGATGGAATGAAGCCTTTGATGACAGCATAACCTTTGTGAGCCAGAATTAGATGGTAGATAAAGATAAAATAGAAAGTTGGATAAAGACAAAAGCACCTAATCTCAAGTGTCCCTGTTGCTCATCACAATTAATTAATCCAGCCCCTCTTTATTCTCCTTATACGTTAAGTAGTTCATTTATGTCAACAAATATTCCACAGGCTCCTAAACTGACTTTGTGGGAAGATCTTGGAGTCACATTAAGAATTAATAAAGATAAATCGTTTGATTATTTGTCTGGGATGGCATTAGTTGTCTTGACATGTAATGATTGTGGTCATGCTATGTTCTTTGATGCTAAGAAATTAGAGCAAATTTAGAACTGACGCTGTAACTATTTTTTCGATTCTTCCATACATTTGGGACATTGATAACCCGTATCAAATGCATTAGAATCAAATGCGTTAGGGTCAAACGCACCCTTATGGGTCTCTATCATGTCTATTCTATGTTTGATACATTTCGGAGGTAATGCCATGAGGAAACATCCAGGTGAATTGGCTAACGAACTACGAAATTTTACCTCTACCTCGATGAGCCTCGGTTTTGGACCCGCAAAAAACACCAAGCGAGTTTTACAAGCCTGGTGTTAGAGGCGAGCGAGGATTTTGTCATTAGACAAAAAGCGGTCTCAAGAGGGGTGTCATCGTCAGATGACGGGGTGAATTGAGACGCAGCGATTGACTATTAATATATTAATATATTCCGCTATATTACAATATAGTGAACATGGCAACCAGACAAGTAAAACCCAGTACCAGTGATGAGATCCTGCACCTAAAAGGTAAGGACGCAAAGAAATTTCTAGAACACTTGTCCAGAAAAAGAACTCCAGAAGAGTTAAACCTGTATGCAGAAGCAGACAAGGTATACGCTAAACATTGTAAAATATAGGTCTGCTTAACCCTATTTGGCATTGCCAGAAAAAATAAACCCGGATGATTTGGATATCGATATTGTTTCTGCAGGAGACGATATTTCTATTCTTGATTGTACCGAACTAGATGGAACAGATCCGTTAGGAGTTCAGGACTTTCTAGTAACAAAGGCTCTGATATACAGTAAAAACAATCTTACATCTTTATGGCGAGTCAAGTATGAGGAGAAAATTGTAGCCTTCTTCACTTTATCTATGAGTTCAATTGGATTAGAAGAAGTACCGCGATCAAGACAGGTAAAAGAAATGACTGCCCATTATCCTGCGCTTTTGATAGGTCAGATGAGTGTTGATAAAAAATACAGAGGCAGAAAAATAGGGGATGCAATATGTAAGCATTGTATTGGTCTTGCTCGCAAATTCAACGAACGGGTAGCCTGTGCATGTATAACACTTCAAACAACCGAAGCCAGGGCATTGTATTATCAACAATATTTCTTTGAAACTACTAGAAAATTAAGAAATGGGCAGGTTGTCATGTATTTGAGTACTACTTAACATCTAAGAAAATAGAAAGTATACATAATAAACAGTAAATCTAGTATACTTGTTATGGTTGATAAAAACCTAAAAGAAGCGACTTTAACACTAATAAAAAACCTCTAAAAGAAGCCTTCAACCCAAAGGGAATCAATCAGGCAAGGAACAACGATTCTATTATGCCTCACAGATAATTTAAGCTTGGACTAGCAATAATATAATAACAGTTTAAATTTCAGCACATCTGTGCGGGGGTCGCCTAGCCTGGTAGGGCGTGGGATTGCTAATCCCATGTCCGCAAGGACCCGTGGGTTCAAATCCCACTCCCCGCGCTTTCTGCGATCCATACTTAGACTTAATAAACCGAATTTGAGATTCTTTCCAATAATGGTAAGGAGAAAAACAGTAAAGCCAAGAACAAGCGGTCCAAAGAACATTACAACGGGGTTGTGTCCTAAATGCGGTACCATAGGAAAAATTTTGATTATAGGCGTGATTGGCAGCGAGAAAGGCAAGTGCCAGGCATGCAATTCAGAGTTTGACCTGTAGCAAAATACTGACAAAACCCTCAACAAAATAAACCATAAATTTTTAAGATCAAATCCAGTGCAGACTGGGTAATGGCAGAGAGTGCAGAAGAGTCCATTTACGAGCGAGTAGCTGAGACTTGAAGATGAAGTAGCAACACTCCGACACGAAGTGGATATTATAAAAGGCACAATGAGAAACAAGATAGTAAGATACGAACACAGGCTGATCAAGAGAGGAACTGACATTAAATCAATTATTGATTAGTTTTTTCCTTGATGCTTCTTATCAAATCTAGGACATGATCAACATCGTCTGCTTCAGGTGCTAACTCCAAATATCTTTCAAGTGACTGTAAGGCAAGATCGTTTTGAAGTAATCTTGATTGTACAATTCCCTTATCCCTA
Source organism: uncultured Nitrososphaerota archaeon (assembly GCA_963701075.1). Lineage (GTDB taxonomy): Archaea > Thermoproteota > Nitrososphaeria > Nitrososphaerales > Nitrosopumilaceae > Nitrosotalea. Next base: position 1,807,007 of record OY969559.1, on the reverse strand, counting down.
ATTTCATCTGGAGAATCAGGAACCAGTCCTAGAACCATGTTTATGCAATGCATGGCCATTTTGTAGTTGAAAGATTGCATGTAGGAATTTTTTAGATTTTTTAGAATCCTGATCAGTATGTTTTCTGGCTCTATCTCGTTTAGGTAGTCTGGGCTGAACTGTATGCCTTCTCCATATGTAGTATCAAGTATATCTTGCAGATCGTCGATATCTAGCAACATGCCTCCGTTGAAAGGGTCTAGTATCATCTCTTCTGAATATTTTACCAGAAAATGGCCTGGAAAGCCAACAGGCTTTAGGTCTAATTCTATGTGGCTGCCAAGATGAATGTAAATTATTGACAGCGTGATTGGGATGCCGCTTTTTTTATCAATTACTACATTTAGAAAGTTATTTCTGGGGTTATAGTAATCATCACTGTCCCCATGAAAATCAAGGTTATCAAACATGTATTCGTTTAACATGGAAATCAAGTATGTTGGATTTTTCACATCGGACACAGAATTTCGCAACTCTTCTCCCATTGAATTTAGTTTTTGAATATAGTGGCTTAGGTTAAGATCAGGAAACTCTAGAGTCTGAGCAAGTTTCAGGCATTTTTCAACAAGGGAATATCTAGGATTCCTTGCATAAGTAATCCACTCTGCTACAAATGGATCAAAATCGTTCATAGTCTTTTAAGATAGCTTTCAGGATTTTTGAGCTCTCTTGTTGTAGGGGGATCATCAATTAATCTCTTGTACGTGCCTTTGCCAATCTTGGCTGACACATATTCTGTGAAATCCATGCCAATGCTCTTTCTTACCTGATACGAAGATATGTCTGTGTTTGCAAATGTTGTCAGGTAGTTGTGAAAGTCCTTGTCATCTCTTAGTATGCTTCTAACTGCAAACTCAGCCATTCCTTCCATGATTGTAAATGCTGCATGATGAATTTGTATGGGCTTGAGCCATCTCTGATAAACATCTAGCAGTTGAGGAATCATTTCTAGTATCTTTGGGTCAACTGAGACATTGGTAAATGTCATTACATCTGGTCCAAGAACTCGGACGATAAAGTTGTCAGGATTTAGAGTAAAAAAGAGATTTGCTCTTTGCGCTATTGGATATTCATCTGGTACGGGGGGAAGTTGCAGGTATTCATAAAGCACCTTTATTTTGGCGCTATCAAGTGCCAGTATTATGTTTGCAAGTTCTTCGTTGATCTCATTTACCATAGTTACTGCATTCTTGTTTGTTTCGTAGAGATTCTTCTGGACAGAATGAACCTGCTCTTCCAACATGGTCATCTTCAAGGCTCCAATGTATCCTGAATTTACTTGATCAAAATTAGATTCGTATGGAACTCCCCGCTTGTGCAAAATTATTTGTGGATAGCCTGAAAGGACAAATCTGTTTAGGTATATTACTGACTCGTAAAAGTCCCCGTAGGTGGTAGATATCTGTGAAATGTATCCTTTGGCATACGTGGAATACACAAGAAACTGTGAAGTATTGTTCTTTGCAAGTTGTGCTATTTTCTTAGTATCTTCATGTGCTATTGAAGTGAAGAGTTCGTCTACAAATGAAGAGGAATTTCTTGTAGGGAAGACCTTGCGACCCTTTAAGCGCTTGAATTCTATCAAATCTGGAGACTCAACTTTGGTGTTATCTGGAACTGAAATTCCAGTAAATTCAAGCACTTTTTGGGCACTGTCAGAAAACAGTCTCTCTGATATTTCCTTGATGTCCTCAAAAGATATCTTTGAGGCAAAGGCCTCAACAGCCTTTGATTGGGATTCTTTTATCGTATTTTCTTCGCTTAATTCTACTGAAAGTTGGTCTAAAAGAGCAAAGGCAAATTCTTCAAACTCGTCCATCCCAAATTTGACAATCTAAACCCATTTAACATTAACTTTGGCATCAAATATTGTTAAAAGATCAAAAAAACAACAAATATGTCAAAAATACTACAAAATGGCTTGAAACTTTAGTTTCTAATCAAAATTACTTTGTATCTGATCTAAAAATTTCACTGTATTATTTCTAATTCTGTTCTTGTTAGTGTGAAATATTTTTTCTTTATCCTGCCATGTTAGAAGATTTAATCTTTCAAAGTTTGGCAAAATCTGAAAAAAATCGCGCTCAAAATCTTAGGTTGAGAAGATTTTAGCACGCTGTAAGAAGAGTCTTCACGTCTATGTAGAAATAGTTATGAAAAGATGAGAGAACATATTGATCTTTAATCCAAAAAAATCTAGTTTAGCTTTGCCAATATACGGTATGATGATATTTTCTGTAATAGCACTAGGTCTGAGTGCAAACTTGGCCTATGCCCAAACTAGCACTCCTGGTAGCACATTCTATACTCCAGAAACTATTGCATTGACAACCTTTGCTAACTCCATAGCAGGAGCAGCTCCTAAAATAATTGCGGCTGGTGTTCTCTTGGCAATTGGATTTGTTATAGGAAAAATAGTGGGCAGGATAGTAGAAAAAGCTGCAAAGAAACTCATGCAAAAAACAAACTTGCAGAGCATATCAGAGGTTCACTTGGTCGAAGAAACCATGGGTAAATTTGACTCTGTTCACCTGATTTCAGCAACAATAAGGTGGTTCGTTTATCTTTTCTTTATAGTGGCAGCAATTAACGCATTACAACTACAACAACTTACTACCGCAATGACATCACTTTGGTTATGGATTCCAAACCTACTTGCTTTCGTACTCATTGTCATGATAGGTTCTATTATTGCAAACTATGTGATCAAGTGGGTAAACCATGAACTCATGGTTAGACATTACGGAGGTTCAAGATACATAGGCGTGGGAGTAAAGACAGTGATTTACAGTATTGTCTTTGCAGTGGGACTAACACAAATTGGGGTTGGCCAATCAATAATACCTACACTTGTGGCCGCATTCTCATGGAGTATTGCAATAGCAGTAGGAGTCGCTATTGCCATAGGTCTGGGATTTACTCTAAAGGATGTGTTACCAGCAGCAATAGCTGGCGCATCTACACAAAGAACGATATTCAAAGTAGGTCAAAAAATTAAGATTGGAGATATAGCAGGAACAATTACGGCCTCCGAATTGTTGCACATTATTGTAACAAATGAGAAAAATGAAAGCGTGGTAATACCTACAAAAGAGCTGATGAACAAACATGTTACCATAATAAACAAGTCCGGTAAGGACGTACTTACAGTCTAAATCTAGAAAAAACATATCTTTCTGTTTGTATATCAAGAAAACATGCAATCAAGCTGTTCTAATCTTGATTTTGACACAATCAGGAACTCTTTCTTATTCTACAAGACTATGACAAGTCAGTACAAGGATCCTCAAGTCTTAAGATCTGTCAGGAACTTGATACCTGCAGATGTACTAGGGGAGAAGGATTTGGTGCCATCGCTTTTGAAATGGTTTGTGGGTTTTATGACTTGGACTCCAAATCAAATTCCCTGCAATAATTGTAATGCTGATGATGATTCGAAAAACTTGATGCAAGTTAAAGTGCAGGCAGGAAATTCTTGGAGGATACGTAAGACAGAGATTCATACTTGCAGTAAATGTGGAGCAGAAAAAATAATTCCAAGATATAGCGATGTATTGAAAATTGCCGAGACTAGGTATGGAAGATGTGGTGAATGGTCTATACTCTTTGGTGCCATACTAAATTCGGTGTCAATCGAGTCTAGAATAGCATATGACTACCTTGATCATTGCTGGAATGAGGTATTTGTTGATGGCAAGTGGTTTCATGTAGATTCTACGTTTCAATATCCGCACTCGTTTGACAATCCCCACTACTATGAACAAAACTGGAAGAAACAATATGTCTATGTTATTGCATTTTCTCCAGACAGGATAGAAGACGTTACAGGCAGGTACACAGAACAATGGAGTGCGGTTCTATCAAGAAGAAATGGCCTAGGACAGCTTGGAGATATTAATGCAAGCTCCATTGCCGACCTTCAGAATTTTTATAATACTATACAATCATTGTATCCTAGTTAGGATTTTTGCGGTGTTGTAACTGATCTCTGTTTTCCAGGTTTTAAGAAAAATGCGCAAGCTATGATTGCTCCCGCGCATCCCTCTATTATGGTAAAACTGTAAAATGGTAATGCATAGTTTATGGTGAAAAGTATGGCTCCCATGATTGTTCCAGCAGACACTGACACATTTCTTAATACGTCATACATGGCAAACAGAGCAGGCCTCTTTGCCCTCGGCGTCAACTCAATTTGAAGAGCCTCATGTGTTGGGCCATAATTGACGCCTGTTGCAATCATTGCAAGCAATATTGCAAGTATGCCCCAAAACGAATGCTCAAGGATAAGAAATATCGAGAGCGGTGCAGTTGTGATGACAGACAGCAATAACATCTTTCTCTTGTCAAACCTGTCTGAAACAATTCCAAGAGGTGTTCTAACTAGATTTGCAAACAAGATCTGCATACTAAGTATTATTCCCCATTGGAAGCTATCAAGCTTTGCAACGGTGATGCCATAAAATATCAAATAAGGACTTGTTGTTGAATTTGCTACGATAACTAACACGTAGGCTGAAAGCAACGGAACCAGTGACTTTGGTAACGTAGTCAGATTGGACCAAAAATCCTTTGAGTAACGAAATGCTGATTCAAGAGGCGCTTGTTTTTTGATATTGTGTAACAGTGGCTGTTCTGATTCATCATGTGACGATCTTGGATCTTTTTCGCGCAAAAACTTGACTAGTAATATGGTGGAAATTGGCGATATTGCAAGTGATATTAACACCCCAAGCCTGAATCCCTCGACTGTTCCCATCGTGTGAACCAAATACCCGCCAACAAGGGGTGCAAAGATTAGGGGTATTGTGGTAAGTGTTTGGTAAAGTGAGAGCTGAGCAGTTCTGCTTTTCTGTATTGTGGCGTCAGCTACTAGCTGTCGCCAAGCTGTTGAGCTAATTGCCCCTACTGCCCCAATCAATATGGGAATTGAAAGCACAGTCCAGCTGTTTGAGAGGTAATAGCCAAGAAGTATGGCAGGCCCTATCCATGAAGTCAGGATTGCAATCTTTTTGAGACTGTGTCGCCCGGTAATGATTCCGCCTGAAATAGTTGATGGTATTCCAATGAGTGTCGCAAATGTGGTAATTATTCCATATTGGAGAACTGTTCCGCCAAGTGAGGTAAAGTAGATTGGCAGAAATGAGAGTGCTATGTTGCCTATGCTTCCAATTGAGGTAGTAATAACCAGTATGCCAATGTTTCCCTTTGGAATGATCTCCTTCGTATCACTGTATTCGCACTGAACTATTCTTTAATCTGTTGGGTTGAGAGATTTGCTGCAAATGAAATCATTACATGTTAAAAAAAATGTATACCGGGGGTGGGTTTCGAACCCACGACCTCCAGATTATGAGTATTGTCCTTTTTGTGGAGACTGGCACTCTAGGCCAGGCTGAGCTACCCCGGCATAGATTACGCGTCATTTCAACTGCAATTAAATGTAGCTTGTGAAAAATATTCGGCAAAATTTCAAAAACTAATTCTTTTAAAATACAAAAAGAAGTTTGCAGTCTAAAATTAATTAGACTGCTTTTTTGAGAGGGCGCAAATGGCACGATAGTTGATCAGTCAAATTGTTTTCTAGTTCAATCTTTGCTGACTCTATCCACGTATTAGGTCTGCCCACATTTTTCGCTCTTCCATCGGGATATAATGAGGCCTTCCTTCAGCTTTCTCTTTTATCTGATCCACTGCTAGTTCAGCCTCCATGTGCAGCTCATCTGCAATTGTTCCTGGGAAGAAACGAGCTGGTCCTGAGATCTTGTAATCCATCGCGACCTCAAGAAGCGTTCCACTACCAAGTGATGTCAGGACAATATCTTTTGCTCCTGTTATCACTCCTTTTGTCCAAAGGACGTGAATTGCTTCTTTTGGCACAAGAATTATCTTTTGATGGCATTTTTCCATTTTGCCCAAGATCACTTCTCTAACTATCTCGTTGCCGTTCTTTGAGATGTTTCGTATAGACTTGGTGAGATTCCAAAACTTTGGATCGTCATTAACTCTTGATACGACCTCCCATACTTTTTCTATTGGTGCGTCAATCTGTACCTTGACCTTGATTTCTACCATATCATTATATTGTAAAAACCACAATAAATTGTCTGAGTACACATTGTAAGACAACATTTTGTTGAGTGAATGCTCACTAACAATGTTCATCATTTCATAAATATCAAAAGTCCGAAATACATCTCATGGGGGAGTCAGACATCAACACCAAGAAAAAAACTGCCACTATCACATTTCGATTTGAAGAGGACCTCATAAACAAGTACAACAAGAAGCAAAGGAACATCAGATAAGCACAAACACACTTGCCACTCAGGCCATGAAAAGATTTCTTGAGTGGGACATTTATCAGCCCAGAATAGGACTGGTCAGCCTCAACAAGCCTGTATTTGTCAAAATTTTTGGGGGTTTGAAGGAAAAAGAAGTGATAGAGATTGCACGTACCATAGGAAAAGATGAGGTAAAAGACGTTGCATTATTCATGAAGGGTGATATTGACGTTGGTTCGTTCATGTCATGGTTTGAGATACAGATGGTAAACTCTTCTGTTCAGGTAAGCCATATGTCTGAAAAAGGAGTGCACACTTTTGTTATGAAACACGATCTTGGAAAAAACTGGTCATTATACAACAAGACAATCCTGGAGCTAATCTTTGACGAACTGTTTCACAAAAAGATAACTGTCAAGTACAACAAAAATACATTTGCACTAAGGTTTTCTGAATAAATTTTTCCAAATGAAAAAACAAGCAGAAAAAATAGCCCATTGCTATTGTTGGGCTATCTGTGTTGTCCAGAGTTAGGCACTAGTGAAATGTTCCTAGCCGTATGTGTTCATTCTGTCCTTTATCTTGACATCATATGTTCCCATGATGTACTGGCCTGGTTGGACATTGTGGTATGTACCTGTTAATTTTACTAGGTAGTTGTCCTGTGTATCCGCCCATACTCCGCTTGGGTCTACTGAGACTACCTTGACTTGTTCAGTGACATATTGCGGGAATAGATTCCAGACGGGCCAAACCATAGTCATCATGACAGCTACGATTGCAACCATTCCTAACCCGAAAAACATTGGCATCAGATTTCTTGGTGCCTCACGGTCTTCGTGTTTTGATTCTGTCATGGTATTACTTGCACTAGGAAAAATATAATCAGGGCGTATTCAATGTAAGACAAAGTATGACGCAGGAATATCTAAAATGACTATTGCTGACAAGGGCCTAAGAAATTAATTTTTGGCAATCTCTTTCCAACTGGTATCTACTTTGGCAACCCATTGGAATTTCTTTTGTAACGCACTGGTGTAGAGTTTCTCCCATTCTAAACCAACCTGATCAGACCATGCTTTGACTACTCTTGGATCGATATAGTTGCGCAACGACGTACCGAGATTGTAATCTCGTGTCTTTTCGGCAAGTTCTATGGTAAGTTTCAGTTTCTCCTCTCGCTGTTTTTGCTTTTCTGCCTGCTTCTCAGTCTTAGTAGCAGTCTCCTTGAGTTTCTTTAACACGTCTCTCTTTTTTTGGAGAGATTCCTCAAAACTCTTGGGAATAGTTCTCTTGTGGTTACAGGTTATTGCTGCCTCAAGGTTTGCTAGTTTTGCATGATAAATCTTGATGTTTTCTGATTTAGAATCCAGTTTGTCCACCTTCTTCAGATAGCTCCTGACAACATTTGTTGCCAAGTATGTCCTGAATACCTTGGCAGTAAGTCCCTTGACTACGCCACTCAAAAACTCGTTTACATGTCTTGAGGTAATGCCGTCAAATATGAGATCGTCTGGCTTTTTCTTTTCAGTGAATTTTCTTAGGTTTTCATAAAAGACCTTGTCCTGCTCCTCTACTGGTAATGGCTTTTGCCATCTTACGCTGTCTTTTCCAAGAAAGTCGAATTCTATTGTGTTGGGTTTTAGCTTGATGTGTTCCACACGTAGAGTTGTGGCACCAACAGTGTCTGCCTCATCAGGATCCTTTTCGTCTCCTACTCTCATTGCAGTCTTGTAAATTAGATAACTAACTGTAGTTATGCGTCTTACCTTTTCATCTTTATCTGACATCTTTTTGACTATGGCATCGAGCACCTTGTCTATGTGCTCTGATAGCTTGGTCGCCTTTTCATATTTCATCTTGTCGCGCTCCTGCTTTAGGTCTGAAGTATCAGAGAGCCAAACATACTTTCTTTTCTCTGTAAGCCTGTCCTCCCAGCTTGCAAGCCACATGAAATCAGACTCGTGAATTACCTGACCCCACTTTCCTGGCGGGACTTTGGCATCTTTTCCAAGGTTTAGTGTAACATCTTTTTCAGTGACTCTTGGCTTCCATCGCCCCCTGATTGGATGATCGCCACGTCCTATGAAAAGGCCAGGCGGTTCTGCCATCCAGTTGGCAACTTCTACCTCCTTGCCATCCATTATTGCCTTTCCATATACTCCCTTCATCTTTTCCTTGATCTCTTTTCTCGTGGTCGCAATCTTCTTTTTTTCCTCTTTTGTTATTGTGAGTTTTGCGTCTTTTTCTTTATCCACAACCTTGAAGGCATCTGAAAAATCAATATCTGAAAACACAGTTTTCTTGTACTTGTCTGGCAGTACCGTGATAAAATCAGAGAAGAAATTTTTCTGAAAAACGGAATCTTTTACATATGGGGTGTCTTTCTTTTTTGCCCACTGGTATGCCATCTCTTCTGCATCCAAGCTTAGGGGCACCTTCTCACCCTTGATCCTAATCGTTATCCCCTTTGACTCAAAAGGGGGAGGGAACGCAATACCATTATGTTGTAATGTCTTCCATTTCATTTTCATTATCACCGCATTTTTTACCTAAATCTGTTGACTTTGACAAAAATTGACTCTCTGACTTATATCAATCTATTCAAAAATAATGTAAAAAATTCATACATTTTTTGAATAATCATACATGTTATGTTGAAAATATTTTATATGTAGAAAAGATCTGACTAAAAAGTTCCTTTTTTATATAATTTTCAAACTCGATATCGGTCTTGCTCTTCTTGGCCTCAAGAAACATTATGGCATCATTGCCCACGGGATATCTAGGTAATGGGTTCTCAGAGCTTACTGCATTGATTATGGTTCTTGCTACCTCTTGGGCAGGAGTACCCATCTCGGACATCATGGTTAGACCCAGCATCACCTTTTCAGTGATATCCTTGTAAACGGAATCTGGTTTTGTGGATTTTTTCAGTGACGCAAACAGGTTGGTCTTGACAACACCGGGCTCTATTATTATTGTCTTGATGTTAAATGGTGCAAGTTCGTATCTCATGGATTCGCTGAGCCCTTCGAGTGCAAATTTTGAGCTGATATAGGCAGGTGTTACAGGAAATCCGATTCTTCCAGCGACTGAACTTACGTTTACTATGATTCCTGACTTTTGCATGCGCATTGTTGGCAAGACTTCTTGGATTGTTCTTACGACGCCAAAGAAATTAGTCTCAAACTGCGCCTTGATATCTTTTATTGATAGGTCTTCAAGGCAACCAACTAGGAAATATCCCGCATTATTTACAAGCACATCTATCCTTTTTTTATCCTGAACTATCTTTTTTATGGAATCTTTGATTGTCTCTTCCTTGTCTACGTCAAGTTCTAAAACCTCTACCTTCAGGCCCTCCTTTTTTGCCGCCTCGAGCATCTTGCTACTTTTCCTTGTATCGCGCATTGTGGCATATGTGTAATAGCCATTTCTTGCCAAGGCAAGCGCAGTCTCAAAGCCTATGCCGCTTGAGCTGCCAGTGACAATTGCAACTTTTTCCATAGTAGTTGGCATTCTAAAATCGTATTAATATTTTCGGTTCTACTGCACTCTTCTTGATCTTCTGTTTCTTTTCTGTGAGTAGAACCTGTCCTTGGCTCTTCTGTCGTTTCTTCTAATCCTAAACTAGAGGCTTGTCTCCTTCAACAGGCTCTGAAACCTCTGTTACTTCGCCGCCTGTGATTCTTTTGAGAATCTCAGCAGATGCCAACTTGTGCAGATATTCATTGTTGTTGCCACACCTATAGGAAAAGGTACATCGTGGACATCCTGCTTCATTTTTGCAGGGGCATTCTCTTACTATGTGCAAACTACGATCAAATGCCTTTTCAAGTCTGTCATACAATGCCTTGCTTGCACCATTTCCACCAATTGCAGAATCGTACACAAAAATTAGTCCTGATGTGCCAAGAGAGATTCCGCCCAAGTCTTGTGATACCCCCCCTGTAATCATGTTACTGCCTTCTATGATTACATGTTCTGTTGCATGATATCCGCTTGCCTCGGTATACTCCTCATTTTCAGACTCGCCTATCTCGACTAGTGGTCTTGGAGCCTTGAAGACAATTCCTTTTGTGACAAAATCATAGTCTAAAGGATTTTCAAGAATAACTTTTTGGCCCTGTGTCACCTCTTGGCCAAGCTCGATATTGACATAGCCGTATACTCGTTTTTGTATGTGTAGTTTGCAAAATGCCACCTCAATTCCATTTGCCTGCCTTTTCTCAAAAATTGTTTCAATGGTTGGCCATTCTTCTGTAAGTGCCTTTGTATAATATGGGTAATTTTTTGGAAGATATTCTAATTTTGCAGACATGTTTTGGGGATATCCAAGCTCCTTGACGCGATATCTCATTCCGGCAAGAAAATAGACAGCTGATGGGTGAAGTTCTTCTAATGCGATGGGAAGAATCCTATCTCCTACTTTTTTGCCATTTAAGAAAATGTCAATTGACTTGCCAATTCCTCTGATGCTATAGTCTTCTAGAAGGCTTTTGATTCTGATCAAAGTTTGGTACATATCTATTTTCAACTAGAACTAGATTTCCAACATCCAAGTGCTTCTGAACTGCATCACGGTGTTCTGACAATTCGTGTTTTGTAATAGGTTTGTCACAGGCCATTGCAAGTACCTGAAATTCCTCAACAAATGGATTTTTTGGGTCTATGTAGATTTGCTCCTTGTCCTCAAAGTAGTCACCTGGATGATTTTTGTAATATTGTGATATTGGATCATTTCCAAGCACCAAGAATGCAAAACCATCCTGGCCTTTTCTTGCAGCTCTTCCAATTCTTTGAACTAGACGATTGACTGGAATGGTAGACGATATCACCCCATCTACATTTCCAACATCGATTCCAAGCTCAAGAGTTGGGGTTGCAGAGACTGCTAACAATTTATCATTTTTGAACAGGTTTTCAATTGACCGTCTATAGTTTGCCATCAGGCCGGCCCTGTGAACCTTGATGTCTATTTTTTGTCGTCCTGCCTGCAGGGCCAAAAGTTCGGAATTTAGGTGTGAATTGCTGAAAACTAATGTCTTGCGCTTTTTTGATGCAAGCTTCTTTAGTATGTCAATCATCAAGGCACGTTGAGTAATAAGGGATGGAAACAGCATGCAAAACTCTATTCTTCCTTTCTTTCCAGATCCTGTGACCTGTATCATATCAACTCCAAACAAGCCCTGACAAAACAAGAGGGCATTTTCAAGTGTAGCAGAAGATGCCACAAACTGTATCTTGGGACAGATTCTCTTTAGCCTCTTGATGATATAATGAACGTTGGAGCCAAAAATTCCAGAATATATGTGCGCCTCATCGACTGCCAAAAACTTTACTGTATTTAGTAGTGCAGCAAACTTTGTCCTATGCCAGAGATGATAATGCAGTACATCAAAGTTTGTTATTATTATCTCTGGAGGAGTATCCGAGATTTCTTTTCTTTCAGTCTCCTTTGTGTCTCCATCAAAAACGGCAATTCCTAGATTGAGCTTGTCCGCAATGTCCTTTATCTTTGGATATTGATCACGTGACAGAGACTTTGTTGGATAGACAAAGAGAGCATGAACGCTGTGTCTTGGTGCCTTTGAATCAACTATCTTTTGCATTATCGGTATGACAAAGGCCTCTGTCTTGCCTGATGCTGTTGGAGCAGTTATTATGACATTTTTCCCAAATACAATATCCTGAATGGCATCTTCTTGAAATTTGTAAAATTTTACGATTCCTTTTGCTTTTAACACCTCTATGATTCTCTCATCTAATCCAGAGTCATCAACAGTAGAGCCCATCTCTGGGTCTGGCTCTTCAATTGATTTGAAATACGATACGTAATGTTTTTTTGAGAATAATACTGACCTAGTTAACTCGTCAATCTTTGAATCTCCTATCATCTTTTTGATCTCGTCTTCACTTTGAAGTAGACCTTCTTTTTCTAGGGCATTTTGGGATTCTTTCTTGGTTGGGGTCTGTCCAGTGTCAAATTTTAGCAAAAAATCAAGATATGCCTCATCTAAATTCTTCTTGTAGTCTATTACATCTTCAATCTTGCAGTGTGTGCAGCCAAATAGGATTTTTTGATTAAATGTTCTTTGAACCTCTAACTTGGATTTACATTTGGGACACGAGTGCACTATGTCACGGAAACATACTGTCTGATTTAATTTTTAGTTACATGTGGAATTTCACGTCAGGTCAAACATTTAAGCAAGAAAATTCTATCTTGGACTATTGGCAGTACTTGTAACAGGTGCTACGGGATTTATAGGAACAAAATTGGTCAACAAACTGACTGGACGGGGAGATGAAGTAACTGCCCTTGTACGTACAGGACAAATCCCAAACCCCAAGGTTAAGGTAGTTACAGGAGATCTCACTTATCCTGACTTTGACTTTATAGATGATCAATATGATGTAGTGTACCATCTTGCGGCTGCATGGCCTGGCGAGAAAGACAAGAAACTGCAGAGAAAGGTAAACTACGACGGAGTAGTTAACTTGTTCAGCAAGATAAAGGACAAGACCAAATTCTTTGTGTATGTCTCAGGTCTTGGTGCTTTTGGAGACACAAACGGAAACACGATAGACGAGAATACAAACCCCAATCCAAATACAGACTATGCCAAGATTAGACTCGAAGCGCAAAAGTATCTTGAAGACAACTGCAAGCAAATTGGAATTCCATTTAGCGTTGTGTATCTTGGAGACGTGTATGGCAACGGCGGTTGGTTCAAGTCTATAATGATTGAAAGACTCAAGAACGGTTCATTCAAAATTCCAGGCTCTGGAAAATATTATCGAAGCTTTGTTCACGTGGATGATGTTGCATCTGCATTAGTATCAATTGCAGAGAAAAATCAGACAAACCAGTCATTTGTCGTAACTGATTCTAATCCTGTCGTGTTTTCAGAGTTTGTAAGTTTTGTGTGCTCCAAACTGGGTGTAAAAACACCTGGAACAATTCCAACGTTTCTTGCAAAACCCATTCTGGGTTCAGACTTTGTGACTTTGCTTACAACATCAGTCAAGGCATCAAACTCCAAAATATCTAAAATATGCAATCTTGCATACCCATCATATCAAGAGGGAGTAGGCTCTGTTGTCTCAGAAATAAAATCCTGATTGACATATAATATGTACCCCCGCCTAGGTTTGTGTGGGTCTTGGAAGTAGTTGGGGACAGGTACTAGATGTTCTGGAGCAAATAATTCCAGTCTATGACAAGGTCAACTCGTTTATCTCTCTTGGAAAAGACTTGGAGTTTAGGGAACGCGGAATCCGCGGCCGAGTAAATCAAGGTGACAGGGTTCTTGATGCAGGTTCTGGATTTGGTAACATGTCAAAGACTGCCATGAAAATTTGTAAAGATAATCTCCAAGTCACATTATACGATCCTCTGAGACCTATGTTAAAGAACACAAGCAGACTATTTGCAAAAACTCCTGCTCTGACTTGCGGCGTGTTTGAACACATGCCATTTAGGGAAGAGAATTTTGATGCAGTCATTTGCGGATACTCGTTGCGCGATGCAATCAGTCTTAGGACAGCAATATCTGAAATACATCGTGTCTTAAAAAAGGGAGGACGGTTTGTTATTGTTGATCTTGGCAAGCCAGACAACTTGTTGATAAGGGCAGGCGTCTCATTTTACTTGCGAGTCTTTCTGCCTGTTATTGCACTGGCTGCAGGTGGAAAACTGGGATTGAAATTTGCAGCGCTTTATGACACGTACCGATTGTGGCCACAAAATAAAAAACTCGAATCACTGCTTCTTGAAAAGTTTGCAAGAGTTGAATTTGATACCGGAATGATGGGCGGGGCAGTAATAGTTGCCGCTTACAAGTAGTCTAAAGCTTTAATTTTGGAAAGGGCAAAATCATTGTGTGACAGATTTCTCCCTTGTCATAATGGGTAATGACTGGATAATGATAGCATTTGTGGCATTAGTGATGTTACTTGGAACAAAACGCATGCCCGATGCATCAAAAAAGATAGGAAAAATTATGGGGCAATTCAATAAAACAAAAAACATTGTTCACGATGAGATTCAAAAGGCCAAGGGCGATTTTAGCATACCAATACAGGGTCCAGCAACTTCGGAGAGACAAAAACTCGAGGTCATGGCACAAACTCTTGGAATAGATTCTAAAGACAAGACAGATGACGATCTACGAAATCTGATCTCGTCCAAACTTGGGGGACAGAACGCTGGTAAAGGATCTGAGCAACCTACCAAGTAAGATGCGATCTGGTCTCAACAAATTTAAATACAATACCTAGGAGACAATCGGTAAGTTTGAACAAGATAGATCCATGGCAGAATGCACTAAAACAACTTGCATCTGCTGCAAAGATTTTAAAACTTGATCCAGGCGTACACGAGATGCTCGCATCGCCAAAAAAAGTCTTGACTGTTTCTCTTCCAATAAAAATGGATGATGGAAGAATCAAAGTTTTCACGGGATTTCGATCTCAGCATAATGATTTTAGGGGACCATTCAAAGGTGGAATAAGATATCACCCCGATGTAACAATAGAGGAAGTAAAAGCACTCTCAATGTGGATGACTTGGAAGTGTTCCATAGTCGATGTTCCTTTTGGAGGCGGAAAGGGTGGAATCATTTGTGATCCTAAAAGACTCTCTGCTGGAGAAAAGGAGAGGCTGACTAGAAGATATGCATATGCTATTTCTGAAATAATAGGACCTGGCAAAGATGTGCCTGCTCCCGATGTTTACACTACAGGAAAGGAGATGGCGCAGATAATGGATGTCTACAGTGTGATGCACGGACAAGGAGAGCCTGCTGTAATTACTGGTAAACCGCTTTCTATAGGAGGTTCCCAGGCAAGAAATGTTGCAACAGGTCTTGGTGTCTCATACTGTGTAAGAGAAGCTGCCAAGAAACTTGGACTGAGACTAAAAGGCGCAAAGGTTGTAGTGCAAGGATACGGCAATGCAGCAACATATTCTGCAGAGTATATGGAAAAAATGGGTGCAAAAATAATTGCAGTCAGTGACTCTAAAGGTTCTATAATAAACACAAAGGGGCTAGATTCCAAAAAAGTATTAGAGTACAAGAACAAGAATGGAAGCGTAGTAGGGTATCCCGGAAGCAAAAAGATCTCTACAGAACAGCTTCTCACTACTCCATGTGACATATTGGTACCGGCAGCTCTTGAAAATCAGATAACTCCACAGATTGCAAAAAATGTTGACTGTAAGATAGTTGCAGAGGCAGCAAATGGCCCGACAACACCAGAAGCTGATGAGATTTTATTCAAGAACAAGATAACAGTCATTCCAGATATACTGGCAAACTCTGGAGGCGTATGCATTTCATACCTGGAATGGGTGCAGAACTTGCAGAGATACTACTGGCCATTTGACGAGGTGGCAGGCAAGATGGAACACCACATTGTCAAGGGATTCCATGACACACTTGCCTTATCTAAGAAGCACAATGTGGACATGAGAAAAGCAAGCATGGTGCTTGCCGTGGGACGAGTCTTAGAGGCATACGACGCAAGAGGCCTCTGGCCGTAAACAAAATTCTTTATTTTCGGATGATGCAATGACCAAGGCGTTTGTAGTTATTCATTGTGAGACTGGAAAAGAGTCGCAGGTAATTCGAAAACTTACCGAGATAAAGGAAATAAAAAATGTCACTGGGGTTCTTGGCCTATATGATGTGATTGTAGAAGTAGAATCTAATGATTCAATGACTCTGGAGAAGGCCGTTACAGGATACATACGCAAAGTGCCCCATGTCCTTACTACGATGACACTAATTGTGGTCTGAAATATTCTTTCCAGTAGATATCATAAAATAAAAATTAAAAGATCTGAATTTAAGAGGTGCTAAACGAGTGACCACAAGAACATGACTTGGTCACGTTTGGATTGTTTATCTTAAATCCCGCGCCCATTAGACTCTCAATGTAGTCAATATTTGCGCCTTTGAGGTATTCAGCACTATAACTGTCAACGATCATCTTTACACCATTCTCTTCGATCAGGAGATCGTCTTCCTCGGCCTGTTTTTCAAAGCCCATTCCATAGGACAATCCCGAGCATCCGCCGCCCTGTACGTAAACTCTCAGAAACTCTGGTTTCTCTGCTTCCTCTTTCATGAAAGCAGTTACCTTTTCTGCGGCCTTTGGTGTGATTGTGACAAGTTTTGTTGTCTGTGTATTGCTCATAAGTCAAACTTGGCGTCTAAATTATAATAATCTTTTCATACCGGGCATATTAGGAATGAATGGTAGTAAAAGGCAGTTTTTCTATTTCTTTGACTTGTTTACAAAGGCAGTCATTCTCTCGGCTCTATCTGGGTGTGTAAAGCACAGTCCCCACGTGTAAAGCTCGAGTGCAAGGCCTGTATCGATATCTGAGTTTCTACCCTTGTTTATTGCAACCTTTGACATTCTAACTGCCATGGGAGAGTTTTGTGCAATCATCTTGGCAACATTTGTAGTCTCTTCCATTAATTTTGCAAGCTCGACAACCTTGTTTACCAATCCCATCTCTTTTGCCTCGTCTGACTTTATCATTCTTCCAGTATAGATCAAATCCTTTGCCTGTGATATTCCAATGATTCTCTGCAGTCTTTGTGTACCGCCCCATCCAGGACAGACTCCAATTGTCACCTCGGGCTGGCCTATCCTTGCAGTATCTGCAGCTATTCTCATGTCGCACGCAAGTGCAAGTTCACATCCACCGCCTAGTGCAAATCCATTGATTGCTGCAATTGTTGGCCTGCTACAATTTTCTACGGTAAAAGTCAAAAGATGGCCAACCTTGGCATAGGCTTCAGCCTCAATTGGCGTAATAGTTGACATGTAGGCAATATCTGCACCTGCAGAGAATGCCTTGTCTCCCTCGCCTGTAAGAATTACTACCTTTACTGAATCGTCTGTTTCTATTTCTTTGAATACTTTGATGATATCATTTGCAACATCCATGTTCATGGCGTTGAGCTTGTCTGGTCTGTTTATCTTGACAGTGCAGATTCCATCTGACTTTGAAACAATAACAAGAGACATGTTGGGACTCTAAAAACTAGAGGAAATTAAACCTTGTCTGGCTTGTGCTTTCCCCATTGGTACAGAGCAGCACCAGCTGCTACCCAGTTTCTAACGTCATCATATACTGGAACATTGTGTTTCTCAATGAGTGCTGACACCTTCTGCGTATAAGGACCACCATTTCCACCTACAAGCAATGGCTTTTTTCCTTGCTTTGAGAATTCTCCTAGGTAATCAATTATTGTCTCCTCTAATGGATCGTCTTGGAATACAAACCACGGCATTACAATGTCGATATTTGGATCGTCCATGAACTTTTGAATTGCATATCGGTAATCATCTGCATTTGCACCACCTGTGACATCAGCAGGATTGCCATTTCCAATCACATATGTTGGAGGATAGTGTTCTTTCATCTCTTTTAGTGTAGCCTCTGTTACTTTGCCAAGCTCCAATCCATACTTTTCAAACTGGTCAATTGCTCCAATCATTGGACCTGCTCCGTTGCTCACTAGAGCAACTCTTGGACCTTTGGCATGTGGCTGCCATGCAAGCCCTTTGACAGCAGATGCAAGTTCATGATAGCTTTCTACTGAGATTATGCCAGCTTGCTTGAAGGCGCCCATGATGATTGCGTTAGAGCCTCCAAGTGAGCCTGTATGAGATGCAGCTTGTTTTGCACCAAGTGCTGTTCTTCCACTCTTCCATATGACAATGGGCTTTTTCTTCTCTTGCATCACGCGTTTTGCGGTCTCGATGAATTTGCGTCCGTCTCCAAATCCTTCTACATACAGTGCAATTACCTTGGTTTGTGGGTCATTTGCCAAGTACCAAATCATGTCAGCCTCATCTACATCTGACCTGTTTCCGTAACTTACCATTTTAGATAAACCAAAAGAATCTGCAGTCTCAAGGAAACTGATTCCCATTGTTCCACTCTGCGATAGCAACGCCACTGGACCTTGTTTTGCACGAACCATTCTTGCCTGACCCTGAAACGCACAATCCAGTCTGTTTGCTGCATTGAACATGCCTATGCAGTTTGGACCAATTATTCTAATCTTGTTTTGCTCTGAGAGTCTCTTTATTTCAGCTTCATATGCAGCTCGCTCTCCACCAAGCTCCTTTCCTCCGCCTGACACTATGACAACATTGTGGATTCCCTTCTTTGCACACGTCTCAAGAACTGGTGCGGTAATAGAAAGATCCACACATACTACAACAAGATCCACAGGATCCTGTATGGCCTCAAGAGATGGATAACACTTGATTCCAAGAATCTCATCTGCTTTTGGATTTATTGGATAGACCTTTCCTTTGTAGTCATGCTTTGCAATACTATCAAGCACAGAGTTGCCTACCTTTCCTGGCGTGGCAGAAGCTCCAACCAGTGCAACTGATTGTGGGGTAAAGAATGTCTCCATGAACTCTATGTTTGGCTGCGCTTTTGATATTGCGCCCTTTTGTACCTCTTTTTTTAGAATTATCTTTGCATCTACAACATAGTATGATTTTGGATATACCACAATTGGGTTAAAGTCAACGCTGTCAAAATAATCTGCATTATCAACTCCTATCTTTCCAATCTGGACAAGTGCCTTTGCAAGCATGTTCAGATCAACTGGCTTGCTGCCTCTGTACCCTTGAAGTATCTTGGAGCCTTTCAATTCAGCAAGCATTGATTTTGCGTCGTCTATACTGATTGGAAGCATTCTAAATGCAACATCCTTGAATATTTCAGTCAAGATTCCACCAAGTCCTACCATTATGACAGGACCGAACTGGTGGTCGTTTTGTAATCCTACAATTAGCTCAACTCCTTGTGGGACCATCTTTTCAAGCAAGATTCCTTTTCAGCTGCACACCTTTCTTCTTGGAGAGTCTGGAGTACATGTCAGTGAAGGCCTTTTTTACTTCCTTCTCATTTTGTAGACCCACCTTGACTCCTCCCACATCTGTCTTGTGAAGAATTTGCGGTGATACTACTTTCATGACAAGAGGAAATCCTAGTTTTTTGGCTGCACGTGTTGCCTCTTTTACATTATTTACCAGTGCATATCCTGGAACCTTGATTCCATATTTTTTCAAAACTGCTTTTGAGAGATCTTCTGTTATTACCTTGTGGTCTGTCGATATGGTTTCTTCGAAAACTTTCTTAACTGCGCTCAAGGCAAACACTCCTTTTTGTTTGGATAGAATCCATTCTGCATTCTAGTTTGAGATATCATAACGAGATCCGAGTCTTGATGTCATTATATTAAACTTTTGTCAAAATCGAGAAAACACCATCTAAGGAATTTGCTTCTTTTTAGAACAATCTTATTGTGGGAATCTACGCCAGTTTTTTATGGTTTGAAGATTGAAGAACGGTATATTTTGAAAACTCTACATCTTGCAATAATTGCAATTCTGACGGTTATACTTGTTGTAGGCAGTAATACAATATTTGCACAGCCTGAAACAATGCTTTCTCCACTAAGACAATTAAAATCAGGGATACAAGCACAAGATATTCAATGTGAAACAGGGTTTGAGTTGATTCTTAAATCGCAAGATGGTTCTCCAGCATGTGTAACACCTGATACAGCCAATATCTTGATAGAACGTGGCTGGGCAAGAAATCCCCTCGTAAAGCTACCTGTCTTATCGGAAAAAACTTTTCCCTCTGAAACATCAAGTGGGAAAAATACAACAAGTTCTCAGAATTCTACATTACATGTCTCATTTGAGCCATGTGACACACCTTTTCCACAATCAAACACAGGCATAGTGGTATTATACATGCCTGCAAATTCTATTGGAAAAATATGTGTGAGATATTCCAATTTTAATGATTTTCCTGCACCTTTAGGAATCAGAGCCTCTAACGCAAATAACATGAATCAAAATGCCACAGAAATTACAACATGGAATGAACTAGGAAACAGAACAACAATACCAAAAGGAAATTCTACAGTAGTATATTGGATAAAAACAGGTAATCAGACAGGACTCTACGCATTAACTATATTTTGTTCAGGTATGCCATTTGCAGTGGGATACGATAACCAATCAAACATTACTGTGAATGATCTCCCTTGGGTAAACAAGATTACTGCATGTCCTCTTATGAGTTATCAATACAATATTGTAGGTCTAAGCAACATCGGTATCTGGTATGTTCCAAATCCATAACTTTGGAATGGTAAGCGGTCTTCCTGTCTTACGCTCTGCAAAACTTTTAGGAAAAGTTTTATCAAAACAGCAGTTTTGACAGGCTCCGCTAATTGACGAAAGACCAGATTTTGGGATGTGAGCGTGAAGCATTGATACAATCTTGATTTATGAAACACTAATCTATATTTTTTATATATATTACAATACTATTAGGAGTTACGCAGTTGAGCCCAAATGACAGAACGGACGGGATAGATAGTTCCGTATCGCATACCGGATTATGGCACTCTTTGCCTCATACCAGCTCGTCCCTGTCTCTATCCGGTATGCCTCAAGACGCAGAAAAGCCCTGACAGACAAGAGTATGTGACTGATTATCGATCTTGCCTTTCTGACATGCGACCTTTCAATACCACAGCACTGCTTGATTCCACGGTGATACACCTCTACTGACCATCCATGTTTTTCAAGCTCCTCCCTTCTTACCGCATTCATTGACAGATTGTTTGTTGCCCAGTACTCAGCGTCTCCGTTTTTGGAAACTGTCCTGAATACCTTTATGGTTCCGTACTCTTTGAGGTAGACTGTTCTTCCATGCTTTGGTATTTCCATGCTACTCACTGACACGTTCTTACCATCTTTCAGACTGACAGTCCTGTTGCTTTTCAGCCTTGTCAGAAAATACCATCCAAGCTTTGCGACAAGATGGAGGTTTCCAATGCTGCAGTACCAACTGTCAAAGAGCACATACAGCGGATTCATGCCTCTCTGCCTGGCCTTTACCAGCATCTCCTGGAAGCGGTCGTTCTTTGTAAGACCTGTGACAGGTGCGTCGTAGATCCTGCAATCACACGGTACGCGCTTTTTTCCATCTGTCCACAGAAGCGTGATGAGGTTTATTCCCTTGACCACACATCTGTGCTTGCCACTCCAGTGCCATGTTACAAGGTCCATCTTTGAGGCATACGGCTTGTCAAGAGTGGTATCGTCGACTACAATAACACCCCCGCTTCCTATCATTGCCTTTGCTTCCTTCCAAACCGTCTCAGTGTCTTGAGTCTGTCGTTGTAGAAGGCGCGTAAAGGAGTCATGGGATGGGATTTTGTACAGCTCCACGGGCTGGCATCTTGCAGCCTCTGTACATGTAAAGGTCTTCTGGGATGCTATGAGGAACTGTATGTAGTCTAGTACATCACATCTTGATTGGTTCATTGCAAAGAGGGGATCGTCTTGGATCTAAGATTTATGGAATGAATCCTTAGGCTATCTTGTGAAGGTCAACTGCGTAACTCCTAACTATAATACGTAACCCTAAAATAGTTTGTGTACCGTACGTACGATCTTGATGTAATCTTCATGATAATGGACAAGAATGCAAAAAGACCAGTATCTCACACCTTTCGCATAGAACCTGATTCGTACGAGTTATTGGAAAAAGAAGCAAAAAAGAAGAGCGTCTCAATAAACATGACATTAAATCAAATGATAAAGGAACATGCCTTCAAGGTAAATTTCGACAAGATTGATTCTACGTTAACACCAAATGATGCACTAAAAGGACTGTTTGAGCTAGTTGATGATAAAGAGATTATTCAGCTGGCAAAAAAGCTAGGGTCGCACAACGCAGTAGAATACATGAGGTTGCTATAT
The DNA here is from genome assembly GCA_963701075.1 of uncultured Nitrososphaerota archaeon. Lineage (GTDB taxonomy): Archaea > Thermoproteota > Nitrososphaeria > Nitrososphaerales > Nitrosopumilaceae > Nitrosotalea. The sequence continues at coordinate 1,784,850 of OY969559.1, read as the reverse complement.
CATGACATAAACAAGAGTACTATTTTGCAGTTCTTGGAGATGTGGTCAGGCAGGTTTGCAGGCTATGAGCATAAAAGCCACGGCTCCATTCATTGGTTTTCAATACCTCACAACATCAACGAAAAGTATTCTGTATTTCTTGGAGAGTTTATCAAATCACTAATTGATTGTACCATAAAAGAGCCAATAAAAATTCAAACATCGCAGAGAACAATAATATTTCAAATAGCGTTGTGAATATTTCAAGCAACACTCTGTGTTCGATTGCACTAGAAGCTAACTATTTCTAACTATAATGAACTGCCCGTTTTATTAGCATGTACTGGACATGAACAGGACATGCTTAACATTAACCACTATGAGATGTGTTATTCGTATGACACAGATGTTCATATGTGTGGTATGAAGATAAAGTCCCTTCATATGGAAAAAGCAAAAGGAGAAAAATGATCCAAAATGAAAATACAGAATGAAAAGCCACAAGCTTTAACAGGAATTGTGACTATATTCACAGCACTATTGTTAGGTGTTTCAGTAATTCCAGCATTTGCAACAAGTGACACATCAAGTGGACCATGGACATTAACCGAGGAAGTACCAAGTTATTCTAATGGACAGTGTACTGGTTCGTCCGCGGCATGTGCATATGCACCATCCAGTGGTATAGACCAACTCGTAGCAATATCAACAAGTTCGACTGTTAGTGAAGCAACAGCTTACAATAATTATGATGGAACCAGTGTCGGTTCAAGTCCCTCGATATCATCTTCTGCATCCACCATAGATTATAATGCAAACATTAGCTATTATGGTCAAGACACGATATCAAGTTCGGGTTATGTAGCAATGACTACTGAGGTGGATATGTACGACCAGAATGGCTTCGTTGGATATTGTGACAGTTCGCCTGTCAACACCAGCGGAAGTGTATCAGGTTCGTACTATACAGATTGTAGCCTTGTGAATAGCGGAAGCAACACATTCTACGAAGGAGTTTTCAATGATGCGCAGGCACAAGGAGGAGGAAATCCGTCAACGTCAGAAGCATATTACTGGGGCGGTACTAGTAGTGGTTACGCGGAAACGAACAGTATGACAATATGTGACGATGGATCGTGTTACAAATAAGAGATGATAAAATTGAACACACATAAAAAATCATTGTATGCTGTATCTGCTATCGCAATATTAGTTGTAACCGCAGTTGTGTTTGAATCACATGATGCATCTGTACAAAACTTCTTTGGTCAGAAGGCAGATGCACAACAACCAGCGTCCCAGAAAATCCCATTCGCGTTGAATGTTCCTGATAGGAACATTGTACTTAAGGCTGGACAGAGTACTGTCATTCCAGTAGGAATCTTTGCTTCGCCAGATGCCTTACAAGCAAAAATAGGTGTAACACTCATGAATGACCATTTAGGGTTAATTCATGGAGGGCAGGCTAGCCTACCCGCGGGAATATCTGCAACATTAGATAAGACCGTTGTCAATCTTCCATCACTTGGAACAAGCGGAATAACTATAACAAAAAGAGATACGACCAATTTGAGCATTTCAGTATCCCAAGATACCAAACCTGGCATGTATCTTCTCACAATAGTTATGTTTGAAGGAGATGGTAAAGCTTCCGGCATTCCTCTCAATCTAGAAGTACAACAATAACGGAAAAACTACAACCCTTCATTTTCTTTTTTATTTTTATTATGCATAAAATAATTTAGTGAATAGGTGGTGAATATCATCATTTTTGTAGAATCAAAGATTCAAATGTCGCAGTGAACAATAATATTCCAACTAGCGTTATGAGTGTTTCATGCAATGTATTGTGTTCAATTGCACTAGAATCTAACTATTTCTAACCATGATGAACTGCCCGTTTTATTAGCATGTACTGGACATGAAGAGGACAATGACAAATAATAACATCAAAAACAACAAAACGACAATGATCATTTCAGCAATAGTGATAGGATTGGGACTGTTATCACCGACCTCCATAATGCCCAATGTAAATGCAGTCAATGAACTATCGATGCCAAAGCCTATTGTTAATTGGCTTACAACACATCCGCATTTTGCTGGCTGTCTCACAGGTAACCTCAAAGATGAAACAATAAAAGAAGTTTCATGCATTCATCCACATATGAGACCTATGAGCTGGGGGCCCACAACTATAGATTGTAGTAGCCATTGTTTTGCAGGAGGAGAATTTGATTATTATTCCTCTTATGATGAAATAACTGGTGACACAGACATAGGTTCGGCACCAAGCAGTGCACAAACAAATTACGCATTAAGCTATTGGGATGGATTAACTAATTGTTCAGGTTCTGGAAGTTCTGGACCATCATGTCCTTCATCTTCTTTGTTGGTACAAGGGGGATGGCTATACAATGCTACAAACACTGGAAGTCTCAACGGACCATTCATGTTCACTGAAATTTGGGGTGATTTCCAGTATGGCTCAGTGTATTGTGACACTACTTTCTGTGGCAATTCTCTTTCTGAAACAGCGGGAGATTCCATATCGACAGAAAATTATGCAGATGTCACAGACAGCGAATGGGTTGCTTACGCAACAGACAACAACGATTTCGACTATGTAACTACGGTAATACCATTCAGTGATACGGGGCTATCAGATAGCCTACCATATCCAGTTGTGAGCCTAGAAGCATATGATGCTCCTACAACGAGCTACTTCCCATCCTCATCCATAAGCTTTACTTCTGTTACATTGTACGTTCCCAATACAGGTATGGTGGATGCTTATTCTTCCTCCATGAAAGATTACAATGGACCAACAAGTAGTACTGGAATATCAATGTCATATAGTGCAACAGGGACAACAACAGCGTCAATAACAAATAGTTGGTCATAACCAACTACCCAACTTTATTTTAAAATAATTTTCAGTTTTGAAAATATTCTTTGAGATAAAAGAACAATCTTTCATAATTCTTAAATTGTACAAATTATCCACTTAACAAGATGAGATTTTATCTTCCCGTGTTCACTATAATAGGACTTGTCATATTAGCTATCGCGGGATTCGCGTTGTATTTTATGGAATCTAGTATCGTGAGTCAACAAAATTCCGAAATTTCCATATTTCAAAGAAATTCTACCGGCATAAAACTCAGTGTTGATATTCTGAATGACCAATATCTAGTAGGTCAACCAATTGAATTTAACATAACAACTACTTCGAAACAGTGTTCAAGACCATCCGTGGTTGTAACCAGTGAAAATGGAACCATCATATGGACAAGCAGACTAGATCCGATGTATTGTGATATTGTGACTAACTCTTGGACAGTAACTCAAAATTGGCATCTTACCGAAGGTAGTCTAGGAAGTTTAGCTATCTATGAGGAAGGAATTTATAAAATCGGCATTTCGTTTCTTGGCAATACGATGGAAAAAACTATTCGCATAATTCCTACATATAACCACTAAATTTGACCTTTTACGATCTTTTAAAATGTTAAACTATTTTCAAGATATTCTCTGCCAGTTTTTCACTTCGAATCCGGGTTTGATATCTGCGATGGATTTAGAAAGATGTGTAGCATGGACACAGTCAAAGACACATTTAATCAAAGTTTTGCATTTATTAATTTGAATTTCCTTTCTTCTATTCTCTTAATTCTAATAATTTTCATTTACGATTCCAGTTTTGTTGATATGTATTACATCATTAGTTGTATTTTATAAGATGAAGATTGGAAAATTATAATCTCCTGCTTAGCGATCTTTCAGGTCTTACGCTCTGTTCGTCATTCGTCCCTCATTCCCACACTCCGCTAATTGACGAAAGACCAGATTTTGGGATGTGAAACAAGATAGAGGTAGGGCGTTAGATTGGAATGAGTTTAAGAGAGTTTAATACGGCATTAAACTTCTGTCAGAATGCAGGAAAATATATCTTGACAAAAAAGGATCATAGTTAATCATTTCTGATTAACGGGGGTTTTGAGATGATCTCTTGTTATTATTGTTGATATTCGTCCTTTCTACTAATATGCTGCATACTGTGAAGTGTATTGATCTGAGACGACCAAAAATACATTTTCCTATCTTGTTGCAGGATTGGTAGCAATCTTGGTTATTGCGACCATTCCAAGTTCTATTTATTTTGTCTCAGCACAAGACGAAGAGGAGAATGAAAATTACAACCCGCCTACATGGTTACAAAATACTGCAAAATGGGCTAACGAAGGGAAGATAAGCGAATCGACATTCACTACTGCGTACAGGTATGCCATCCAACATGACTTGCTACAGTTGGAACTAGAGGGGCAAGAAGGTTATATTGTTACCATGATTCCGAGTTCGCAAGTAATTCAGGCAGGGCAACCAAAGAACTGTCAAGATATGAACTTTCCAATCGTTACCTGGTCTGGCTGCAATTTTTCAGGTGTAAACCTGAACCATGCAGACCTTCATGGTTCAAATCTTACTGGAATCAACCTGTCTGGCGCAGATCTTGAGAAGGCATATCTTGTAGATGTACATCTTGAAAACTCAATCCTAAACTACGCGGATATACGAAATGCTGACTTGCCAGGAGCCTATCTCCAACATGCACACCTTGTGAGCGTCTTGGGACAGTATCTTGATTTGCGGTTTGCAGATATGACTGGGGCTGACCTTAGCGACTCTTTCCTTAGAGGCTCTTCTCTAAACTGGGCCGTGCTTGAAAACATCACACTTGTAAATACTGATTTTAGTCATTCAGAGTTTGTGGGCGCGGATCTATCTGGTGCAAATGCAAAAGGCGCCAACTTTCAAGAATGTTACATGACAGGCATTAACTTTACATCTGCAGACGCATCAGGTGCCAATTTCTTGGACGCTGATCTGTCCAATTCTAATCTCACGGGAACCGACCTATCTGGAGCAGGTTTGCAAAATACGGGTCTTAGCTCGGTAGTACTCAAGAATGCCAATTTGGCGTCTGCAAATCTTACGCATGCAGATTTGGGAAATGCTGACTTGACAGGAGCGAATCTTACAAACGCTGATCTTGCGGGAGCTGTTCTAGCAGGTGCAAACCTACATTGCATTGGAAATCCAATATGTGTTCATTAAAATGAAAACGTAAATTTGAAAAAAAGCCATGATGAAAAGATGATTGACTCACCACACTTAGTTTTTTCAAAAATGAAATCTGTCTTTTGTAATCAGTCCTTGAATGCGCTTGGTTCGTCTACTATTAATTGTCCTCTCATGGTGGGTTGATGGAATGTACACTCGTAAGTAAATATTCCAGCTGTGGTTGCATTAAAAGAAAAAGTTTTGTTTTCACCAGGATACACTATTACACTTATGTTGTATGGTTGGCCAATGACAAAGTCATGAGTATCCCCTCCTGCTTCTTCTAGATTGAAAAAGTGAATCAGAACAGTATCTCCTTTTATAACGTGTATGGTTTGCATGCTAAAAACATCATGTGGCATGTTCATTTTGGTCTCATTAAAGTCAGGAATATCACTATTGAATAGCCAGAACTCTTTTGTGACCCCCATGTAATGTAACGGTTCTTCAGACGATTCCCTATTGGAAGTCATTATTGAAATTGAAGCAATAGATATGGCTGCTATTGAAATGCCTAGGATAATTACAATCTTTGTGTTTTCTTTCATGTGATGGCGGTATGTTTCTTTGTATTTATTGAAAGAAGACGATTCTCAGAAATGATACCAGTAACTTTTATCAAAGATTAAACTCTGACTTGAAATTTTGGTAAAATATTCGCATGTTGTTTTGTACGGTATTGATATTTTGAGGGATACTCTTGACTATCTCTTCAGGCCTAATGTATGGTACCGAACTTCAGCTCATCTTTGGATTTGTCAAGCCATAACTGGATTGTGGGCTCGTCTACCTCTAGATGAAACTGTACCCCTACTGCGCTTCCAACCTTTATTGCTTGATTCTGATAGTCTTTTGAATGGGCAAGCCTTATGGCATTATCGGGAAGATCAAACGTATCTCCATGCCAATGAAATACGGTGGCAGGACTCTGCATTCCTTGGAAGAGCCTTGATTTTGTAGTGTTGTCAAACTCTATGTCGTGATAGAATCCTATCTCCTTTCTCTTGCCTTGGTAGACCTTGGCACCAAATGCCTTGGCGATAAGCTGCGACCCAAGGCATATTCCAAGAACCGGGGTATTATTTTTGGCTGCATTTTGTATCAATACCATCTCTTCTTTGAGGTAAGGTAGGTCATCGTTTGCACTCTCTGGCGCACCAAGTATTACTATGACACGGGGGTCAATTGACGGGATTTTTTCTTTTTTTGCAAGAACTGTTGTAATGCTAAAACCGTCTTCTTCAAATAACTTGCCTAGCGTGGCAATTCCTTCATTTCTTGTATTCTGTATTGCCAGAACGCTTGCCATGGATGAATCTTTGAAAATTGCTTAATATGTTTAATTGCAAATAAAACCATGCATCTTGATGAATCTGAGATATCAGAGTTACACCATTTCATCCATTCTCTTAATTCAAAAAAGGACTGTATTGTAGCAGTGGAGGGAAAAAAAGACGAAGAAGCACTACGAGAACTTGGCTTTTCTGGCAGGATCTGCCAGTTTCACAGCTTCAAGGGCCTGGTAAAATTTGTAGACTCGATGCCAAAATTCAAGAAACTGATTGTACTTTTTGATTACGACAGGAAGGGGGCATATCTTACTAAAAGGACAGTCTCACACCTTGAGCACCGCATGACTGTAGATCTCTCATTTAGACGAAGATTGATCAAGATAACAAAAGGCAAGGCACGACATATCGAGGATCTGTCTTTGTACTCTTGAACGAGGATCTGACAATAAGGTTCTGTCAACTTGATGGCTCATCCAACAAGTAGACTCGGTGCAATCTGCTCCACATCTTTGAACTGCTTCATCGCTTCACCTTGCACTGCGTCAGGCTCGAACCGTGCTGGCACTTTCTGTTCCAGCATTGCCAAGCCTCTAGCCAGAATGTTTCTGCTGGCGTTTACATCCCTGTCTATCGTAATACGACAGGTCGGACATCTCATCACTCGGTGCTCTTCGGGTATCATTTTAGACCCACATGCCGCACACCTCGATGAGGTCCCATTTGGTTTTACAAAAATCACTTCAAGGCTGTTCCAGTCAACCGACTTGTATTGAATCTGTCGCTGCAGCTTGAATCTTGACCACGAGTTTAGTCTGAACCTAAATATTCTTCCCTGACCATTTCCCTTTCTGTACAGTTTTCGCATTCCAGTGAGCTTCTCCATTATGACCTGTCTGCCTTGCGATACAATCTCCCTTGATTTCTGGTGCAGGAATGTATCTTCTCTGTTCTTTTGTTTCTTGCCATATTTTTGTTTGAGTCTCTTCTGTATTCTGGCATCGTTTCTTGTAAAGTGTGACAGTACATCTCTGTATCTTACTTTCATTGATACGATATCAGACATGTCTAGTACCGTAGTGGTGCCTGTTTCGTCCGTGCCAGTTGCGTTCTCAAGGTTCATGTCAATTCCAATGCATACAGCCGGTTCCTTTCTTGGCATCTCTCTTGTATAAGATATGGATAATTTTCTATCAGTTAATGTAACCTCTCCTAGTTTCAGACCTGGTTGCAACAAAACATTACAGGTATAGTGATTGAGAGGGATGTAGACAAACTGTCTTGGTCTAACCGGAAACTTGAGATGGTTGTAGACCAGTTCGTATCTCTGGTTATCAATTACAAGTATGCATCTTTTCATAAATGGTATCTTTACACTCGTATTCTTCTTTTTTGCTCGACGATAGTTTTTGAGCATGGCACAAGCCTTCCAGATTGCAGTTTGGACATATCCGGAATACATCGTCTTGTTGAACCTTGGATAGACAAGACTACGCAGTTTAAATCTAGATGTGATATCATGTTCGATACCTAGCCTTATTGCCTCGTTTACGACAAACCTGAAATCCTTCATCACTGGTAGAATCTCGGTACAGCGATGATTCTGTGTTGCACACTTGACTGATAGCACGGCAGGCTTTTGATATCTCTGATCTTCTTAAGAAGAAGGTAATTGTGATATATCATAAAAAGTTTACATGCCTGTCATGAGCCATCAAGTTGACAGAACCGACAATAAGCACTTATATCTGCCCCTGAAGAATGTTAATTGATAAAAAATTAAGAGGATAATGATTTGCCATATAGTGGAATTGTCAAGTATCACGTTAAGCTCAGCTTTGACGTAGATGGACTCGTCGAAAAAGCCGATATCATAGGCGCTATTTTTGGCCAAACAGAAGGTCTGCTTGGTCCAGAGATGAACCTAAATGAACTTCAGAAAGTCTCGAAAGTAGGACGAATCGAGGTCAACACTACGAGCACGACTAATCAAACAAAAGGCGATGCCTTAATTCCTATGAGTACTGATATCAATACTGCCGCACTAATTGCAGCTGCAATAGAAAGCATCGATAAAGTGGGCCCATTCCAGGCGAACTTTAAACTGGAAGCAATAGAGGATGTTCGTTCTGCCAAAAAGAAAGAGATTGTTGACAGAGCAAAACAGATTGTTCAGAAATGGTCTACCAAAACAATTAGTGAAGGAGACGAGATGCTAAAGGACGTCCAAGAAGTAACATCTTCTGGAAAACTTGTTGCATTTGGAAAAGAAAAACTTGCATGCGGTTCAGGAGTCTTTGATGCACCTTGGGTAATTCTAGTTGAGGGAAGAGCAGACGTGATAAATCTTCTAAGGGCGGGATTTGACAACGCACTTGCAATAGAAGGTGCAAGGATTGACGAATCCATCAAGTCACTTTGTGAATCAAAGCAAAAAGTAGTTGCATTTCTTGACGGGGACAGGGCAGGCGGTTTCATCTTAAAAGAATTAAAGTCACTTGTAACAGTTGACGTGGTTCATCGCGCACCAGATGGTGTGGAGGTAGAAGAACTTACTCCTCAACAAATTGCAGATATTCTCAAGGAAACAGCAGAGGAGATGAAAAAAGAAACTGCCAAACCAAAACTTCAGGATCCAAAAGATGAACCAATCGCAAACATTGTAAAAAAAGTATATCCGGATCTCAATGAATCTCTAGAGGCTGTAGCGCTAGATGAGGGACTCAATAGTCTATTCAAAGTTCCTGTAAGCGAGATAGTGGCAAAACTCTCTCCTGGTTCTGGAATAAAGTACCTCGTACTTGACGGCATCATAACACAGAGGCTCATTGATTCTGCAAAACAGGCAGGAATAGAGTGCGTTGTAGGGCATAGGGCTGCAAACCTAAAATCAACTGACGGGCTGACCCTCAAAACATTTACAGAGCTTGGTATTGCATAAAACCAATGCCGGAACTAAAGCTACAACACATACTCACGCTTGCAGAACTTTTTGCCAAAGGTGCGCGATATAATTACATTCCAATCACAACCTCATCGCTTGGACAAAGCATACACAAATCTCAACAAGCTGCATCAAAACATCTCTTGGAGCTGAGAAGCTGATGGATACATAGAGCGGCTAAGGACAGGGCCAAAAGTATCTATTCGAATTACAACCAAAGGACATGCGGAGATGTCAAAGATTTTCTCTGTCTTAAAATCAAGTCTTGAGACCTCTTTACCATATGTGGAGTTTAAGGGAACAATAATTTCAGGGATGGGAGAGGGGGCATACTACATGTCAATGAAAGGCTACACAAAACAATTCAAGTCAAAGCTTGGTTATGCCCCGTTTCCGGGAACACTCAATGTAAAACTCAAGGACAAGGAGTTCATTGAGGCAAAACGATCACTTGACGCACATCCTGCAATAATGGTAGCTGGATTCTCGGACGGCAAACGCACCTATGGATGGGTCAAGTGCTATCCGGCAAGGATCAACAACGTGGATGCCGCACTGATTCTACTTGAACGAACACACCATGATGATTCCATAATAGAGCTTGTCTCAAAAGAGAACATCAAAAAGTTGACAAAGCTTTCAACGGGCTCACAAGTTACGATTCGGGTCAATGTAAAACCTAAACTTTCACAGTGACTGCGTGACACTTAGATACCGTAGATGGATTTTCCATAATCACTTTCTATCTTTGAGCTCTTGACATCTGGTATTGGGGACTGGAGCCTTGCAATTGATACCTCTACTCCAATCTTTTTGCATCCATCTATGATGAATTTTTCTTGGTGTATCTGGTCATAGCCTAACGCTACAATGTTGGGCTTGATGCGCTCTACGGTCTTGAATATGTCACCCTCGCGGCCAACCACTGCATAGTCTACCATTGACAGTGAGCCGACAAGGTCTCTTCGCAACTCCATGTTGTGCAATGGTATGCGTTTTTTCATCTTTTGTGCAGTGGCATCTGTTGCGACAACTACCACCAGTACATTTCCAAGTGCCTTTGCACCTCTCAGTGTGTGTATGTGCCCGGGATGAATTATATCAAAGACTCCTCCTGCCAGCACTACTCTGATAGCACCCCTCCCAATCTCAGTCAATGTCCTGTCTTTTTCAATCAGACCATTTTTTACAAGCAAATCAAGTCTGCTTGCGATGTAATCGGGACTAATAGAGAGTTTTTTTCTTATTATCTCCACTGGATCTTCTCCGGAAAGTGAGGCAACATAACATATTGAAATTATTTCCTTGTCAAGTGCGTCCAAATGTATTCACAAGAGCTGAAGCTTTACCACTTGATATAGTTTGGCGATATGAAGCTTAATTATTGTGGAATGGTAAAGGATATGTGGAAAACAGGGCTATGTTGGTTTTTGATAATGCGATAAAGTCAGAGGCCACGAGGAAGGCTTACCACTATGCACTAAGAAAGTTTTGTGAATGGGCTAAGATTTCTACTCCAGAAGGACTATTACAACTAAAGACGGATTTTCTGCAACAGATTTTAGAAGACTATTTGTTTCACATGAAAAAGAGATTATCCACAAGTTCTATACGGACGCAGATTAATGCGATTGATCTATTTCTTACTTTGAACGATAAGGAAGTGCGGATTAAAAAATTGAAAAAGATGTATCCAGAAACCTCAAAGGCAGGAGGCGGTGGATTTTGGAGTAATGAACAAATCAAGACCATGCTGGACGGCGAAAGTCTGCGAAACAAACTAATCGTAAATATCTTGTGCGCAAGCGGAGTCAGAGTTGGGTCTTTGCCTCTGCTGAAAATAGAACATGTTTCTAATGTAGAATATGGTTGCAAAAAAATTATTGTGTATTTTGGAACGAAAGATGAATACATAGCATTCGTAAATGCGTCTTGCTCAAAACTACTGGATTCGTATATTGAAAGCCGTAGAACTGTTGGAGAAAGCATCAAGGGTTCAAGCCCTTTATTGCGGTCTTCTTTTAGAATTGGTATAGAGCCTGTCAAACCCATGAGCTACACTTCGATAAAGCTGGTCTTGTATCGAATGGCGTGCAAAGTCAGGGGGAAAAATTACGGAAAGTATGTCAGGCATTCGCAGGCGATGAGCCATAGTTATCGGACACGATTTATCACTTTGTGCAAGAGTGCAGATAATGCTAATATTTCCTTAATTGAAAAGCTTGCAGGACATTCAGGAGTGGTAAAACTTGACAATTCGTATTTCAAACCAAGTGCAGCTCAACTGCTCGGTGAATATGCCAAGCACATGAATACGTTGATGATTGATGAGAGCCAGAGAATTATTCAGAATCAACAAGAAAAAATATCTGAACTACAAGACAATAAAGACCGAGAAATTGCTGAACTGAAACAAGATATTCGTAATTTGTATGAACTTTTAGGTAAAGAGAAGTAATGATTATTGAGTAAGTCGTATTTTTTTGTTATTGTATTTATCAAGTAATTTTTTTACTTCGTCCTTCTTATCTTGAATTAAATCCTCTATGTTAGATAATATCTCTTGTTTTGCTTCTTCAGTAATGCCATTGAAATGATATGGAATGTCCATGGAGTGTTCTTGCCAGTAATGTCTATCATTAGAATTCACTATCAATCTTAATAGCGTCTGATAGAAATTTAATTCTGTTAAATACTTAAGATAAACACCATGTTTTAATTTTGGTATGATTCTTTTTTCAAATTCTTCTTGTCTTTCATGTTGAATCTGTGACTTAACATATGGATTGCCATAGTTAAGATAACTCACGGTAGGAGGGTTTTTGATATTGCTCTTTTTGTCATGAATTTCTTTGATTACGCCTAATTCTACAAGATGAAGTCTTGCGTTTTTGATTGTGGTTTCTGAGATTTTAGCGTCAGGTTGGAATTGTTTAAGATTTTTCTGGACTGCCCTAACAAGTTCATTTACTGATAATCTGCTGTGAGACTGTTTTGTTTTTAAATTAAAGTCAGCATCAAATTCAAATTCGTCTGCGACAAGTAGGGTGAAAATAATCCACTGTTCTGCTTTTAGGAGATTTGTGGAAGATGGAGGACGTTGAGATGTTTCTAGATGTTTGAAAGGATCTGGAGGTTGGTTGACTCTATTAGACACTGTTGCTATTTTGACCATTAGAGCTAAAAAGTTTTCTGCGACGTTCTGGACAACGGTTGTTTTGGTCTGGCTTTTTAATTATTTAGTCGGTGTATTACAACCTTAATGACAAAGAACTCAAGCCCTACCTATACGGGAAAAGTCGTAAAAAAAGGAACTGACGGGAAAGAGGAACTGATTGGATACATCTCCCTTTGGAAGTATGTGCCGAAGGAATCGCAGGGAAATGCCGAATAATCGCTGCATCGTTTGTGGAAATCCCATCAGACCAACGGAAGATAATACAGGACATAGCCCAGAACAGCGTCAAAAATGCGGAGATGTCTACCTCGCCAGTCTCGTAAGAAAAATAGAGGTGCGATCTTGAAAATCGTAACACTTCTTTCATTTTTCTTTTTGATTTTATTTATTCAGTCTGCATTTGCAGAAAATTATTATGGAAATTACATGTGCAGTCATTCGGCTGGTTTAGGCTCTTGCTCTGCAACGGGATGGGTTTGTGATAGATTAGATAACTATGGGAATTGTGATGATTATGTCCCTAAAAGTGTAGAAGAAAAAAGTAATTTGCGGATTTCTGGTCAGGCGCAGGATTCAGGACAACAGGGAAGTGTTCAAAATAGTAATGAGTTTCATATCAATTCTGCGGTTCTAAATGAAACTATTGGAGCAGGTCAAGAGTTTACTGTGGCAGGGTGGATACCAGATGCAACGTTATGCCCTTGTTCTATTGACCTTTACGAAGATGGAAAATTTTTAAAAACATACTATCCTGCGACTAGTTTCACATTCAACGAAATTCATCTATTACCAAGTATGCATATTTTCGCATTTGTTGCCATAAATTCGGTGGGAAATCCATATCAATCAAAATTCAATTTAACTGATGTTGATGTTGTTGAGTCTTCGGCTTCAACTGCCCCTGTTGGCTCTTCTGGTTCTTCCAATCTAGGAACAGAGTCTACATATAGTCAAGCACATGAGCCACAAAATACAGGACAAAGTTCAGGGCAACAGGATGATGCTTTCCATTTCAATAACTGGCTCTTCGTTGCAGTATTGATTTGTTTGACTGTGGTAGCGATTTTCTTCTCTATTGCGTGGAGTTTAAGACCACGTTTACCACCTCCACCACCACAGCCTGTTATTCAATTAAGAGATGCCACAAATACAAATGTCAGAACTTCTGTGATCTCTGAAAGAGACGCACTAGGGGTTAGAACAGATACAACTAGAGTAGAAATCGAGGAAAGGATAATTATTTCTAGAAAGAATGTATGGAACAAATTACAGTCATACAAAAAAGACTTTTTTGAGCGTGGCTTGGGCGTATGGTGCGATCTTCATAAAAATGAGGTTGAAAAAATTTTTAGAAGTTCTAGAAGCGAGCACGAAGTTGTTTTACGCATTGTAAATTCATGGAAAAAGAAATTGGATGATGGGGAGACTACAACGGCATGAGTGGCATTAGACTTTCTGAAATTGTAAGACAACGACTTGAAATCCATCATCGTATAATTGTCGAGTAACTGACGAAGAAACACTAGAACTTGATAAATTACTGGGTTATGAAGAAGAATGCGAGAATGCGATTGCCAAGGCTGAGACTATGCCTGTTGAAGAGTTATACGAACTTATCAAGATAATACTTGAAAAAAGAAAGAAGAAAAAATCGCTAGACGAAATTCCTGCAGGGTGTGGTTGATGCAAAGCCATTTAGTTATTTTGGTGCATAATATTATTGGTAGATTAGATAAGACATGTTCCAAAAGACGTTCATTTTGCACGCTACTTTGCGTTAGCGTCTGCTCTTGCTTTACTTGCGTATCTGCATTATTGGCTTGTCGCTGTGGCGATCGGTGGTAGTATTTTGGGTTGGAAGTTTTGGAAGCACGGGCATAAGCCTGATGTGGCTATTACTGCGGTTATTTGTAGGATTGAGAATAAGGACTTGCACAACTTTTTACAAATTAAAAAACAATATGTGCATTCGACAGGTTTTGATTTAATTGCGTACACTCAATCGAAAGCAAACAGGAACGCAGAAATTATTGGTGGAAGTAGGTTGGGTAAGACTTCGCTTGGAGAATATAATTGCATAAAATTACCACAAAGAAAAATCATCGTCTCATTTAAGAAGTTTCAACTTAAAATAAGAGATTTTGATTTTGGGTATAATTGGACTGACGTAAGCCAGCATTTACCGAATTTCTGGGAAGATTCGCAGAGTGCAATAGAGGCGTTTGGCACGGCTTTCTTTGCAGAGGCAAATAGTCGAGGACTGATGATTGATACAATAAAGTCTAGATATGCAGAAGTAATGAGGCAGAAGCCTCAGAGTTTCAGCGAGTTCTTTGAGAAGTTAAACAAGGTCGCAAAAGGCAATTGGGAAAATAACATAGCAAATTTAGTTGAAAGTAAGGTTAGGCTACTTGAAGAAGCAACCAAGAACGCTAAAACTGGTAGCATAGATTTCAGAAAGGGTGACATAGTGTTGGATTTTGGCAATCTAGCAGATGAGGAAGTTAAAACATTCTTTGCAGAATATTATCTAAGACAGATTGCCAGGATCGAGGAACAAGAACAAAGAGAAAAGAAATTGTATATTGTCATAGATGAGGCTTGGCACTTACTACAAGCAAAACAACAGAAATCTATTATCGGTAACCTACTTTTGCAAGGTGCGTATTTCATACATCTAATAATTATAACTCAAAATTTCTGTCATCTCGATAAAGATTATCGTGGGCATTTTGGTAGCGTCTTTTGCTTCCGTAATTCTAATGATGAAGATATGAAAGCGATTGAGGGAGCGCATGGGGCGTATGTCAGGGATGGAGTGAGATTGCTCTCTGATTTTGAATTTATGGATTTGAAGTATGAGCATGGTGAAGGTGTGATACCTGTATGGAAATTGAATTATGATAACTTGGAAAATGCGAAATTAGAGGCTAGATTTTGTTCCGAACCTGACGAAAGTTTTACGGAAGAAGAGCAGAAGGAGGAAGCAAAGAAAGAGAAAGAAACTGCTAATGAGATTGAAAGTAGAGTCATAGAAGTTTTGACAAAATCTGATTTTTGTATGTATTATTCAGAGATAGCAACTGCGTTAGGCTATCCCAAGAACAGCATGGAGAGGCTTGGAATAGTAAATATCCTGAAGCGTCTTGTTAAAGAAGAAAAAATACGTGAAAAACTGTATGTAACTTCAACCTTGAAGGCGGGACAGAAGCCTAGACGATATTACTTCTCTATCCCAAATGGAGAGAGTCAATTGCACCGCACAATGCTCAAAGACTGTGAGGTGATTCTGAAAAAGACTAATGCAAAATATGAACTTGGTTTTATCAATCAAGGAGTGGATATTATATGCGATGGCTTTGATATTGAGTGCGAAACATCGCTAAAGAAGAGCCTTGCTGAATACGACCAAAAGACAAATGCGTCTGATAAGTTTGTGATTACGGTAGTTTGCAACGAGCAGGATCGTGAACGATATTCATATCTTTCGTGTGTAGAGGCTGGAAAGACAAAAATTGTTTTGTTAAATGAATTGGCTGACACTGTAAAGGAACTTGAGAAATGAGATTGAGAAAGAGCGTAAGCGGTTTAGAATTGTATAGGTTTCTTAAGAAAATACTTTCGTTTGTATTTGGAATTGAAATTCTTGCGATTGTTGGTTGGTTTGCTACTCATGATAATAATATCTTTGTAGTTGCTATTGCTTTCTTGGTTGTTGTTGCTGTTCTGGCGATAATTGTAAAGAAAAAGTTTGGCATCATAGAGTTCAGGGATTTAAATGGCAAGAAATCATAGGGCTTCGCAGATGTGGTGGCTTTTTGAAAGGCTACTAAGAAAACACCCAGATTATCCTAAGACTAAAAATCAATGGGCAATAGAGGATTCTGGAAAAGGAAGTAAAGAAAGACTGTTTGAAAAATTGTTTCCAATTTTTTTCATGATAGGTTTTGCAGTTTTCATGTTAGTGCTTGAGCATTAAAGTAAAAGCAAACTGGCGTATGGGTTCTTAGATGTTTTTATCATATCATTATTGGTGATAAAATGCAAATATACCTAACAAGACAAAACTTTGAGGCGTTGACACGTCTCAGACAAGAAGAGCATATAGACCCAAACGAGTTGATTAACACACTCCTTTTGGATTGGTTCAAGACAAGAGGCGAGCAGAAAGAACAGCCAAAGTATAGGTGCAGTATGGCTGGGTGTAGCATGAGATTCTTTTCGGCAGAAAACTTGGCAGACCATATAGCGAGAAGGCACAGGCAAAAGCCACTAACAAGTGATGAGAAAGATGAGGCTTAGACAAGACCATAAAATCGCTATTGCTTTTACGCAGATTGTCGTGATAGCGATTGCCTTCTTTTTGATTAATGGTGTAGTGGCTCTGGTTCTCTATCTTGTTTCTGAGATTAGCCTTGTAGAACTGATTGACTTTATCTCTATGCTGGGTTCGTCTGACTCGCTTGCCATAATAGGTTACCATATTTTCAAGAGGTCTAAAGAGAAACTATGGCACTACCTTAACGACTCTAGTGATAGCGAAGTTGTGAGCGAGTCTAAAATCAAGGAACTAAAGAGACTTTTGAGAGAATAATGGGTTGAGCCACATTACTTTTTGGGCGTTCTTGATTGAACGCTTACTTTTCTTGTGGCTCGAAAGGTGCTACTGTCTTAAGAGGTCTTTGAGTTCCCATACCGCCTTTCGTATCTTGTATTCCAATTCTTTCATGGCTAGATACTTGAGGTATGGTTTTGCGTGCTTGAACAGTGGGTTTTCTTCCACTAGTTTCCAAGCCATCTGCTCGATGTTGTCTGACACGGTTTCACCTCGCCTAGTTCTTAGGCAGTTATAATACGGCGATCTTGCACTTTAATGTTATCTACAAAAACTTGCTTTAAGTTCTTCAATGGCTTCGATTTCCTTTGCTACAGTTTGTAAGGAAGTGAGCATAACATATTCAAATTTCTTCGGTAATTTTTCTTTGAAACTTTGTAAATCCTTGAGGTAGCATGTTATTGCTAAACAGATAATTGGTTGGTATCTGTCCATCTGATCTTTGAAACTTTGTAAATCTTTGTTTTTAATGACCTTGGTTATTTCTTCTAATAATGACACATCTTTACTCAAAAAATTCGTTGTTATCTCACAATATACTTTCATGTCATCATCATGGGATAAAGACTCTATGCGATTCTTATAGTGAAGAGATGCTTTGAGAAATAAATCAAATCTGTCTTTTATTGATGACATATCATACATTTACGGTGTATGACAATTCTAAGTATAAAAGAGTCTTGTCGGGATTTAATAAAATCCAACGCCTTAACATCTGTTTCTTACAATCCCAAGAGGTGAGCCGAAGGCTCGCTTAATTTTATTCAGAACAGGAGAAAAGGACTATTGTGTATGTGTTAAGAGTATCAAGTTCTATTCTTTCTAAAGCAACAATCAGGATTGCGCCATTTTGGGTTATGTATTTTACAGCATTATTGAATCCAGGTAATTTTGGGCAATCAACTGCACAATCATTATCCTCTGGGTCAGATAAAACCACTAACTCCCGAAGTAATTGTTCAATTTCATTTTGTGCAGGTAAACTTAGAGAATTAAACTCATTTTTAAAATCTGAGAGTGGATAGGCTTCGATTTCCCAATTACTATTTTGCATGTAACCAGTTCATCAAAGAATCTACGTTATTAAAACGCATAGGTTTTCCTAAACCGCCTGAACTGCGTTTTTCATTCCATGTTTTGAAGGCTTGAACTTCTTGATCTGTCCAATGTCTGGTCATACTGTAATTACTGCGTCCGAGTTATTTATTGTTATTTATTGTTATTTATACCCCGCTTTGGCAAATTCCGACTATTCTTAGATACGTTGCACAACGTTATATTTTGTGGTTTGCAACGCTAATGCACTGCCTTTTGCACATCACAAGAGAATCGAAGGCTCAACTTTAATCGTCTTTTTTGAGATTTGTTGTTAATACCATAGCGAAGATAGGTAAGAAGATACCCAGTATTGACATAAGAACATAGGGAAAATCTTCGCTAGACATGTTTACACAATTTGTTAAATTTGCGCTATTAGCAGGATTTGTTATACAAAGATAAAATTTGTGGGTTGTGAACCATAGTCCAAAAGTGCCAATTAATGATATTGTCATGCCGAGAGCAGATAATCCAACATTAATTATTTTCATTTTGCGTGTTGCTATACTTATTTTGGTTGTAGATTATTCTAATATTGTTTTTGATATGCTCAATCTCAATTCACCCCGTCCTTCGGACACCCCTCTTGAGACTTCGCTTCCATAATTATGACTCGCCGACATAACCCACGCAATCCTCCTCGCTTTGCTCGTTCCGTGATTGCTATTGTTATGGAGGGCAGTATTTGGCTTTACGCAAAAATTCACCCGTCTCTTCGAGCCACCCTCTTTTTGCTCCAGGCCTCACCCTACGCTGTGCTACGGGCTACGGTGGTGCGTCAGAACGCACCCCCTACGCACTCCCCTCCATAACACCTCGGGTGCGTATACGCACCCTCGGGCTTCGCCTTGCTTTGCAAGGCTCGTCCTCGCTCCGCTCGGATTATGTCGGCTCGTAGGGTCTCCGCTTCGCTCCGCACTCACTACGTTCGTTTGGCAGGGTCTCCGTCATCTGACGATGACTCCGCACTCCTTCAACTTCGTTGATAGTCGTTTGGCAGGGGTAGTTCAACATGTTAATATTATTTTGAAAGAATAGATGCGTAATGGTTGATCTGTTTAGTCTAGCGATTGCATCAGGTTCTTTTGTCATTTCTATGGTTGCATTATACCTGACATATTTTCAACGAGGAAATTTGAAATTGACACGACCGACAGCCTTGTTCTTTACAAGAGATGGTTATGACGGTCAGTTCAAAATAGTGGTAACGGCTTTACTCTACAGTACTGCAAAGCGTGGTCAAGTAGTGGAATCTATGTTTGTCAAAGTTATACGAGATGGGTCAGTAGCAACCTTCGGTGAATGGATATACTTTGAGGGAAACAAGGTTCATCTTGGAGGAGTTAAAATTGGTGAGGAAGGACGGACTTTGTTTGACCACTTCCTTTTATCAGGCGAGACTGATGGTTTCAGTTTTACATCAGGAAAACATCTGCTTGAAATCTACGCTTCATTGGTAGGTGCAAGAACTCCTGTCAGATTATTCCAAACAGAATTCGTTCTTGATGCCGAAACATGTGAAGCGATTAGACCACACGGTGCAGGGTTTGCTCTGCTTTGGAGTGCAGATACCCAGTCATACAGAATACAAATTGGGCCTCCTAAAAGTCATAGAGGAATGTGAGTTTTTCTAAGCGGTCTTTCAGGTCTTACGCTACATTCGTCACTCGTTCCTCATTCCCACACTCCGCTAATTGACGAAAGACCAGATTTTGGGAGTGTAAGCAAAAAGTATAAGACTTGGGGGGGGGGGGTAGGAATTTGACTACGACGCATATGTATGGAAAAGAAGATTCTGTTGATAGACTTGATACAGCAAAGTGCAAAAGTTGTGGACATGAGATAAAGGAACACTATGTGTTAAAATCTCATGGCTATAGTTGTGTTGGCGACAACGGAAAATGCACTTGTATATCATTCACGTTATCATCATAAGAGTATGAATGAAAATAGTCATGCGTTAGAAGATATGTGGAAGTTTATAGAAAGTGTTTTAGTTCCTTATGGATTAATGCCAGAAAAAACAAACATGTCAGATGAACAAGTGATGGAGCTATATGTTCAACTTCTTACAGCTGATATGTTGTTTAGAGAACTTGAACAAGTTGCGCTTTTAAAGAAGGATTTGGGTGACGCTCACATTGACGAAAGACCACGAATTAGAGAATAAATGAATTGTAGGGCAGGGCGTTGGATTGTTTAAGCTTCAAGATACGATATTCTAACACTTGATTAATCTATGTCCACGGGTCTATGCCCTTTGAGAGACGCAACGCATCGATCAGGCCCTCTGCATATCCAATGCTAAGTATTGCAAGCTCTTCTTTTCCATCGCTTTGAAATTTCTCAGCGTCATCGATATAGAGATGCGCATTTTCTATGACTGGCTGTACACTCTTGTCGTCTTGGAAGATCTTGATGACCTCGTCTAGTGCTCGTCTTGCCTTTGGAACATACTTTGTAATCATCTGGTCTGATATTTTTTGTATCTTCGATGAATTATCAAAGGGCTCGTCAATACATTTGGCAAACGCCTTGAGCGCGTCCGTTTCTGTAAAGTGCATCCTTCCTGGAATGATGACTGTATGCGGGGGTTTTCCAAAATCCATCTTGGAAAGAGTAAAGAGTTTTCCAGCCGTTATGCTCTGGGTCCTAGATCCAATTCTTGAAGCTACTATGATAAATGTTGATTCGTCGATAACATTTCTTTTCTGTTCGCTTTCTGCAAATAAGAGACTTGAGATTGCATCTCTTGGATCTAAAAAGAAATTTTCAATGCTGCTGTATTCTAGTATCAAAATACTATGTGCGCCCTTTACAAGATTCTCGTAAATGGTATGGTATACGGTACTCCAAGACTTTTGCTCTCTCATTACCGTAACAGGGCGCCCAATCTTGTAGTATTGTAATCCGCACTCTCCAACAAGGGATGGTATTGCAGATGCTGCGTGTACAGTCTTGGTCTTTATCTTTTCAATCTCTGCCCTAGTTCGCAGCTCGATATGCGTGGTTGCAATGTAAGGGTCGCCATATGCAAGAAGAACAACTGTCTTTTTCTTGGCTGCTGCAAGAATTATCTTGCCGTCCTCTACTAGCCACCGCGGAGCAATCCTGAACCTGTTTTTGACAAGTTTTTTTATTTTGGACTGGTCACTTTTTGGTATAGGACTTGTAAAGTTTTCAAAGAAAACCAAGTCAGCTTTTTTTAAAATCTTTGATGTGCTTGGGCTAATTCCATCTAGTCCTGAAATCCCAAGTCCGATAAACCATAACATAACGCAAATCTCTTTGTTGTATATTTTGGTGTTCGTTTTATGTTATTTGTCAGAACTTGTGTGATTGTCGTGCAATCTCTTGAGATGGTACAGCATTCTCTTGAATACCTCAATGCTTCGTACATATTCATCTGTTGATACGTGCTCATCAATTGTATGTGATGCATGGGGGTCTCCAGGTCCATATGTTACCACTGGAATATTCAGTGTGTTTCCAATGATATTCATATCACCTGTTCCAGTCTTTCTGATAAGTTGCGGCCTTGCCTTTTCGACATCTAATACTCCTAATGTCAATGCCCTGACAAGTGGTGAAGCATGCGGTGCCTCAAATGGTTCTGTCTCGTCTAGAACGGAATAAAATGCATTTACTCCCTGTTTTTTGGCAACCTCTTGGACTGTTGTTGCAATTTTTTCTCCAACCATTTTGCAGTTCATGTCTACTGGAATTCTTATGTCCATGATTGCATCACACTCTACTGCAGTTACGTTGTGGCTTGAGCCTCCCTTTATTTCCGTGAGTGCAACAGTCAACATCATGCTTTTTGGTTTGCCATCTTGGTTTCCTTCCAGCGCTTCCTTTATTGCAGTGGTAAAAACATATGACTCTTCAATTGCATTTTTTGCAAGCCATGGTGCACTGGCATGAGCGCTGTCTCCTACATTTATCTTCAGGTTTATGGCAATTCTTCCCTTGTATGCAATGGTGATATTTTTTATGCTGCTAGGCTCGCCAAAAATTGCGTAATCGATATCTAATTTTTGTTTGACCAAACTTTTGATCCCAGTTGCATTTCCTTCCTCGTCCACCACTGCTGCAAAGACAACTGTTCCTGTGTTATTTTGAACAGATGCGGCTGCTAGCAACATTGACATCAATGGCGCCTTTGCATCCGAAGCTCCCCTGCCATAGACGTACCCGTTCTCATTTCTGACCTTTATCTTTCCTGGAACAGTATCCATATGACCGCAAAGAAGTATCTTTGGGGAACCCGAGCCCTTTGTTGCAATAAGGTTGCCTACCTCATCAACGCGAATATTTTCAAAGCCCAAGTCGTCGCACTTGTCTGCCAGAAAATCCGCAAGTGGTTTTTCAGAAAGAGATGGCGTGTAAAGTCTTAGAGCCTTCTCTAGCATCTTTACTGCATATGTTGGTGTAATGGTAATTGAAGAGTCCAATTCTTACTTTCTCGACTGTATTGCGTAATCTATCATCAAGGCTGGTATATCTACGCCAG
Source organism: uncultured Nitrososphaerota archaeon (assembly GCA_963701075.1). Classification (GTDB taxonomy): domain Archaea; phylum Thermoproteota; class Nitrososphaeria; order Nitrososphaerales; family Nitrosopumilaceae; genus Nitrosotalea. The sequence continues at coordinate 1,762,110 of OY969559.1, read as the reverse complement.
TAACTCTTACGGTATTTTTGTATTCCGTTGTGTTATTGACCTCGTGAACCACCAGGCCGTTTTCCTTGCTTTCCATCAGATCTACTCCTACTATCTGCCCCTGTACTGCATTTTTTGCCTTGATACAAATGTCTTCTAGTTCCTTTGTCACCTTCAGTGGCTCTGCCTTGCCACCAAGAGCCATGTTTGTCTTCCACTGCCCATCGCCAGAATAGCGGTAAATCGCTGCGACCACCTGGTCGCCTATCATTATGGCTCTGATATCTCGTGGTGGCCTGTTGACAAATTCCTCCAAGTAATACACCTGATAAATTGGATACATTGTCTCCCGTGTCTCCATTATTCCTTGTGCAGAATCTCTGTCATTTAGCAAGGCAATCATTCTTCCCCAACTTCCAACAGTTGGTTTTAGAACCATTGGGTATCCCCTTTTTTCCAAAGTCTCTAGTGCAGCTTCTTCTGAGAATGCAACTGCACTAAATGGTGTTGGAATTCCATTTTTTACCAAGAGCATGTGGGTGAAGAGTTTGTTTCCGGCAAATATGCTGGTGTTTAAGCTGTTGATTACATTGACCCCTTTTCCCTCAAGTGCTGCAGTGGAGTGCAGACTGCGATAATAGCTGACACATCTCTGTATGGCAGTGCCATAGCTCTCTTCGGTCTTGTCTAAATTAATGGATAAACTCTTACAATCAACCATCTTTGCATCGATGTCTTTTTTCTTTGCGGCATCAAACAGAGTCTTTTTCTTCCCACCTGATGGTATCGTAGAGTATCGATAGACCGGAGCTCACTGGCCCCAGTCCTCACCAACAGTTTGTGCTGGTTTTAACTCAAAGCCTGAGGATCCTTTGGATAACTCAAAACTTGCACCACAGTCTGGACAAGTCACAATCTCTCCCTCCATTGAATCCTTTGGGGGGTTGATGTCGGCGTCACATTCTATGCATTTCATATTACTTACCTGTCTTTACCTTAACCTGGGTGTCATTAATTATCTTTCTTTCAAGCTTGTCATCAAGCGGTATCTCAAGTAGGTCTCCCATCCTTAGATTCTTGAGGCCTGCTGCCACTTTTTTTGCATGTTCCTCATCTTGGTCAAGACCTAGTATTGACATGAGGTATGCTGCACCGTTCTTGCCTGCAAGCTCACCAAATACTATTTTTCTCCTGTTGCCTACAACCTTTGGCTCGATTGGCTCATAGGCTGCGGGGTTTCTAAGAATTGCAGCCAGGTGTGTTCCTGCCTTGTGCTTGTATGCGGTTGAGCCAACAATTGGTTTAGAATCATACGGGGTAATGCTTGTGTACTGCTCAATCAATCTTGATAGGTCCATCAGCATGTCCAGTCTAAAATTATTTGGAGACCTGTAAAGATAAGTGAGTGCAACTGCAGTCTCTGCAAGGGCAGGTATGCCGGTTCTTTCACCGATACCGTCTATAGTAGTGTGAATCTGATCAGCTCCTGCATCGCATCCTGCAAGTGCATTAGATAACGCAAGTCCAATGTCATTGTGGCAATGCACATCAAGCGGGGTCTTTATTTTATCACGAACTGCCTTTACTAGATTGTACATACCATTTGGTCTCATTATTCCAACAGTATCCGGTATGCTGATTCTGTCAACACCTGCATCTGAAATCTCTTTGCAAACTTTGATGAGAAATTCTGGGTCAGCCCTGCTGCCGTCCTCAACTGTGAATCGCATCTTAAATCCGTGCGATTTTGCATACTCTACCGTATCCACTGCTCTTCGTAGTGCCTCCTCCCTTGTTATTCTCAGCTTGTCTTTCATGTGAATGTCAGATATTCCAAGATAGGTTGCCATCCATGTGGCATCGCACTCTAGTGCAATATCAACATCTTCCTTTAGGGCGCGCACATGAGTGACGATGTCTGCCTTGAGTCCCTGCTTGATTATTGTCTTGGTAGCTTCTTTATGATCTGGTGACACCACTGGTGAAATCTCAATTTGGTCAACACCAAAATAGTCTAGCATCCATGCAATCTGGATTCTCTGCTTGTTGGAAAACGTAACACCTGGGTGCTGTTCTCCTTCCCTCAGAGTACTATCGAGGATGTGGATCTTCTTTGGTTTTGTTCCCATCTCGTTATACTTGTATGCATAATAATTCGGATCGTCCATTACTGATCTAGTATCAAAATTTTGGAAATATAAGTATATTCGTACAGATTTCGGCTAGTTTTGTAGCTTTTGCAACGGTTTTCGTTAATGATTCAAATTTAGAGCCGAACTTCGTTTTATGATACGGTTCTCAGTATAATGACAGTATTTGTGTCAAAAACACCGGGAACCTTACGCAGTGCATCTATGCATGCATTGATCTCTGTGATGTTAGGCGCCCTTATGACTGTGGCAATATCGTACTGGCCAGTTATCTCGTAGACTGTATGAACTCCTTGAAGTTTTGAGAGTCGTGCTGAAACCTTTGACGTATCAGTTGAAGAATCAACAGATATCAGAATTATTGCGCTAGTTGAATTGCTATCGCCAGTCTCTATTGTGAATTTTTTTATCGTACCACCGTCAAGTAGGTTTTTCACTCTTCTTCTAACCGCGGATTCTGAGAGCCCAAGCTTTTCGCCAATCTCTACAAAAGATTGTCTAGAGTCCTTCTTTAGCATCTCAATTATTGTCTCGTCTATCTTGTCTCTAGACATTTCTTCTTTGTACCTCTTTTGTTAGTATGAGATCAAGAGTTTCTAAAGCTTTGTTTATGTCAGACTCTGAAATCACAAGAGGAGGCAACAGCCTTAGTATGTTTTTTCCGGAATAAAGCAGCAGCAAATTATTTGCAATTCCATCAAACAGGATGTCTTTTACTTCAAACTTCATCTCGACTCCAATCATGAGTCCCTTGCCTCGTATTTCGCGAATTATTTTGTGTTTTTCTTTTAGTCTTTCCAGTCCTTCGCGGAAGACTTTTCCCATCTTGGTAGCGTTTTCAACCAACCCATCTTCTGTCAAGGCATCAATTGCAGCAATCCCTGCAGCACATGAAAGCGGGTTGCCGCCAAATGTTGATGACTGTTCGCCTTTTCCAATGCATGCAAGAATGTCTGGTCTTACAAGAGTTGCACCCATTGGCACGCCTCCTGCAATTCCCTTTGCAAGGCACATTATATCAGGTGCTGTATCCCAGTGCTGGCTTGCCCACATCTTGCCAGTCCTTCCAAGGCCTGATTGGATCTCGTCAAATATCAAAACAATTCCTCGCTCATTGCAAATCTTTCTTACTTCTTGCAGAAAACCATCTGGTACCACATGAATTCCACTCTCTCCCTGGATTGGCTCTAGTATGATAAATCCAGTGTCAGGAGTTATTGCAGATTTTAGCGCCTCTATATCGCCAAATGGTGTAAAGGAAACGTTACTTAGGAGTGGCTCAAAGGCCTTGCGGTATTTTGGATTAAATGTAATTGATAGTGAGCCAAATGACTTGCCGTGGTAAGAGCCATTCATTGCAATCATTCCTTTTTTGCCTGTGAACTTGCGAGCAAATTTTATTGCAGCTTCTATTGCCTCTGTGCCACTGTTGTTAAGATATACCTGACTAAGACTTGGCGGTGAAATCTTGATGAGTTTTTCAAGAAACTCTTCTCGTGTCTTGTTGTAAAGTGAACTGTGAACAGTAATTATTTTGTCAAGCTGTGCCTTTAGCGCCTTTACTACGCGAGGATTGCAGTGGCCGACAAGTGCAACACCATATCCTCCCATGCAATCGATGTACTCTTTTCCGTCCAGGTCCCATACATGGGCCCCAAGTCCTCGCTCTATTGTTACAGGAAACCTCTGGTAAATGTTTCCCATGAATTGATCTTCTGTCATTTTGATATCACCGTACAGTTGTCGTTAGCTATGGCTCTTGATATTGGGTTTTCCCTCTGACCGCTTGCAACTAGTGCCTGCTTTACACCCATCTCGATTGCTTCTGTAGCAGCTAGTATCTTCTTTTCCATACCAAATCCTATCTTTGGAAGCATGGCCTTGGCTTCGGCAAGCGATAGTTTCGTTACTAGCTTGTCATCCATCAAGAGGCCATCAACATTAGTGAGAAACAAAATCTTGTCTGACTGCATCTTGCCTGCAACATATGCTGCTGCCCTGTCACCGTCAACGTTTAGAAAGTCAAACTCTTCGCTTATGGCAATAGGTGAGATTACAGGGACATATCCTTGGTCCAAAATTACCTTGATGAGGCCAGTGTTGATCTCCCGTATCTTTCCAGTGTATCCACCATCAATTACCATCTTTCTTCCTTTTTCATTCATGACGATTAGTTTCTTTTTTCTCTCCGCCTGGATTATCTTGCCATCAATGCCTGAAAGGCCCACTGCATTGATTCCATTTTTTTGCAGCATTCCTACAATCATCTTGTTTATCTTTCCTGACATTACCATGGTGAAAATTTCTGCAGTCTCCTTGTCAGTGTATCTGCTCTTGATGCCTCCAGGTGAGACTATGAATTTTTGTTCTTTGCCAAGAGCTTCTGAAATCCTTGTTACTTCTTTTCCTCCGCCATGGACAAGAATTACTTTTTCCTGCTCTGAAACTTTTTTCAAGTCTGATATCGTGGAAGGATGAAGACCATCTACCACGCTTCCTCCTATTTTTATTGTAATCATATTTTTACACAGGAGTTAGCGGAGAATATGCCAGGCCATCCATCTCGTTGAATCCTGACATTACATTCATGTTTTGTATGGCAGAACCTGCTGCACCCTTCATTAGGTTGTCTGATGCTGATAATACCACTAGCCTGTTGTTGTCTTCATCAATGTCAAACCCTACATCGCAAAAGTTTGAGCCTACCACAAACTTTGGATCAGGAAACTTGTAGAATCCTTTCTTGTCGCGAATTAGCCTGATGAATCTCTCATTTTGATATTGCTCACGGTATATCTTCCAAATGTCCATCTCTGTTACTGGTTTTGTGAGAAATGTGTGGTTTGTGCACAAAATTCCTCTTACAATGTCTACTGCATGTGGACTCATTGATATCTTGATCTTCATTCCAGCTGCTTGACTTCAGCTCTTGCTCAATCTCGCCCGTATGTCTGTGCTTTGCTGGCTTGTATGGTCTGACAACACCAGACCTCATTGCATGGTGAGTTCCTGCCTCAGAACCTGCTCCTGCTCCTGAAGATCCAATCTTGGAATCCACTATGATATGCTCTGTATCTATGATTCCTTTCTTTACTAGTGGGTACAATGCAAGAATTGACGTAACTGCCATGCACCCAGGACATGATACCAGCTGTGCCTTTTTGATCTCTTCTCTGTGAAGTTCTGGAACTCCAAATACTGACTTTGGAAGATAGTCTGGGTGTGGATGGTTCCAACCATACCACTTGTCATAGTCTGGGGCATTGTGCAACCTATAGTCTGCACTCAGATCAATTACTTTCATTCCTCTGTCATACAACTCTTTTACAATCTCAACTGCCGTACCATGTGGTACCGAAGTAAATACCAAGTCGCACTTGTCTGACAACTTGTCATAATTTAGTTCTGAAAAAGTTAGATCAGTGAATCCCTTGAGGCTTGGCTGGACCCTTGAGATGTATTCGCCAACATGCTGTCTTGAAGTGACTGTTGTGATCTCAACCTTTGGGTGACTAACAAGTAACCTTAGGATCTCTCCTCCAACATATCCTGATGCCCCTATTACCCCTATTCTCATAAGTGATCTCCTAGCATAACATGGTATAATTTAAACTCTAAAATTTTCTAAATTCTATTTTATCTGAGAGCTGAATTAACTGCATACTCTATCATTTCTTTTGGGATGTTGCGTTTTGCAACCTTTGCCAGTCCCTTAAACTCTACAGTGTTGTTGACTTCGTGAACCACAAATCCTCTTTTTTCATCTTCCATTACGTCAATTCCAAGAATTCCTCCACCTACTGCTTTTGATGCTTTCATGCAAACATCTTCAAGTTCTTTGGTTATCTCACAAGGCACAGGCTCTGCGCCAAGAGCAATGTTTGTCTTAAATCCTCCAGTTGAGGTTCGGTACATTGCCGCTACTACCTGATCTCCGACAGCAATTGCGCGTATGTCTCTTGGGGGCCTCTTTATTGCCTCTTGCAGATAAAATATCCTGTCAAGTGGACCATCGGTTAGCTCTCTTACCTCAAAAATGGCATCAGCTGTCTCTTTGTCCTTTAGCAGTATGACACCCCTTCCCCAACTTCCTATGATTGGTTTTATGACAAGTGGATATCCATGCTTGTCAAGTATCTCTGCTGCAGATTCTGATGAAAATGAAAAGTAGGTCTTGGGAGTGGGAACATTGTGTTTTTTTAACAAAAGCGATGTCAACATCTTGTTTCCACAATTGTTGGCAACCTCTAACCTGTTGAATACTGGAACATCAAGAAACTCTAGACATGCTGTAAAATGCAGGCCTCGAAAATAACTGACACATCTTTCTAGTACTACGTCGCCAAAATCAAAATCGGTTTTCTTGCTTTCTGTACTGACATTTGTTATCTTTGCATCAATCATTTTTGTATCATATCCAAGCTCGATTGCTTTTTCCTCTAGCATTTTTTCCTCTAGCCTTACTCTATCGAACACGATACGGACCTTGGGCATTTACTCTCCCCAATCTTCGCCGACTTTTTCAGCATGCTTTAGTTCGCACACGCTACCGTTCTTTGAAGCAATCTCGAAATCTGCACCGCAATCAGGACAAGATACTATTTCTCCAACACTTGCGTCGTCTGGAATTTTTAAATTTGCATCACATTCTGGGCAATTCATTCTTTGATCATTCACCTCTTTTTTAGTAATTTATTAGCTTCTGTTGATTGTAGTCCCCACAATTCTACAAACCCTTTTGCAAGAGTCTGGTCAAAAGTGGAACCTGAACCATATGTTGCCAAGTCATGACTATACAATGAATAATCTGATTTTCTCCCAACAACTCTAAGACTTCCTTTGAACATTTTGAGCTTTACAGTTCCGCTAACCCTTTTTTGTGACGCATTGATAAACATATCTAAATCTACTTTGAGAGGATCTTGCCAGAGTCCAGAATATGCCAACCATGACCATTCAGAATCAACCATTGCTTTGAATTTTAATTCGTGTTTTGTGAGAACCATTTTTTCTAGATCTGTATGCGCCTCAATTAGGCATAAAGCAGCCGGAGTTTCATATACTTCACGAGATTTTATTCCAACAACTCTGTCTTCGATATGATCCACTATGCCAACACCTGATGCTCCGGCCTTTTTGTTGACGTACTCGATCAATTCAATTGGTTTTAGGCTTTTGCCATCTACTGCAACCGGCACTCCCTGGCTGAACTTGACTTCCAGGTACTGTGGTTTGTCTGGCATGTTCTTTGTCTTGACCCAGATGAATGCGTCATCTGGTGGCTCTGCATATGCATCTTCCAAATCTCCGCCCTCAATTGCGCGTCCCCACAAGTTTTGGTCTATGCTGAACCTTTTTGCTGCAGTATCAATCTGTATTCCGTGCTTTTTTGCAAATTTTAATTCTATATCGCGAGTAAGGTTGAGATCTCTGATGGGAGCTATGATTGGCAGAGTAGAGCCTGATCGCATGGTGACATCAAATCGCACCTGGTCGTTTCCTTTTCCAGTGCATCCATGAGCCAGAGCAGATGCATTTTCTTTTTTGGCAATCTCTACAACTTTTTGTGCAATGAGTGGTCGTGCAAGCGCAGTTGCAAGACAATACTTTTTTTGATATAGCGCGTTTGCCTTGATTGCTGGTAAAATAAAGTCATTTACAAATTCGCTTCTTGCATCAATGTTATAGTGTCTTATCACTCCAAGTTTTTTTGCCTTGGCTGCAATCTTTTTTAGATCGTCGCCTTGTCCGACATCAACTGTAATGGTAACAACATCTAGCCCGTGTTTTTCTTGTAGATATTTTACGACGACGGATGTGTCCAATCCGCCAGAGAAAGCTAAAACCGCTTTTCCTTTCATTGAGGTTTTCTGTGATCAGATTTTAGCATTTATCTTTTATGATCCTCAATCCGGTCTTGTTTTATCTTGGCAAAAAGTTGTAAATTATTTTTCTAATTCATGAGACAAACCAAATTAGTCCAAGCTAAAATTCGAACACTATTTAACCGCAATATTATAACGCTGTTATATGAAAATTACCCCTTTGCGGGCACCTTACAGCGTCTGGTATCGCAAAGATTGGAGGGGAGGTTATAACAAATGACAAAACTTCAGGCAAAAAATATTGTAAAGCACTTTGATCATAACGGTACTTCTGTGATTGCCCTAGGTGGGATAAACTTGGATGTGCAGGAAGGAGACTTTGTATGTATAGTGGGCCCTTCCGGATGTGGCAAGTCTACGTTTCTAAATATTGTAGCTGGCCTGGAAAAGCCAGACTCGGGGGAGATCCTGCTCAATGGAATTCCAATCTCTACTCCAGGTCCTGACAGGACCATGGTATTCCAAGAAGGTGCACTCTTTCCATGGCTCAAGGTGATTGATAACGTAGAGTTTGGACTAAAGATGGCAGGCATCCCAAAAGATGAGCGCAGACAGATATCTCAGCGATACTTGGACATGATGCAGCTAACAAAGTTTGCAGACTCGTATACATACCAACTATCAACTGGAATGAAGCAAAGAGTTGCAATTGCAAGAGCACTTGCAATGGACCCGGAAATTTTGCTGATGGATGAGCCGTTTGCTGCTCTTGATTCTCAGACTCGCGACTTGTTGCTTGTAGAGCTTCAGCTCATTTGGGAGAAGACAAAAAAGACAATTATTTTTGTGACCCATAACATTTCAGAGTCTGTTATACTGGGAAACCGTGTAATTGTTTTCAAAAACAGGCCCTCGAAAATAAAAAAAGAGATTACAATTGATTACCGCAGACCCCGGCTCATGGAAGATGAAAATCTACAAAAATATTATCATCAGATAGTAGAAGAGCTCAAAAATGAAGTGATTGCGCAAATAAAAGATGAGAACCCATGAGTGAAAAAGCAATCTCTGAAAAAAAACTGCAAAGTTTGCATGATGCCGGAAACGCAGTTCTGCTTTTGGCAATCTTTGTTGGTGTGTGGCAGCTTGTATTTGTACTAGGAATATTTCCCAAGATCTCTCTGCCGTCTCCTATCATGGTTGCAGGCTCGTTTGCCAAGCTAATACTGAACATGTCTTTGCCAATCAGTATTGCAGTAACAATGGGAAGACTTGTTGCAGGATTTTCAATCTCGATAATTCTTGGCACGTTCATAGGATTTGCAATGATAAGATTCAAGGGATTTGGCAGAACACTGAGTTCCTTCTCAGCAGGGCTCTTGGCGTTTCCAAGCATTGCATGGGTGCCATTCTCGATCCTGTTGATAGGCTTTAACGATTTTGGCATCCTGTTTGTGGTAATAATGAGCTCAATTTTTTCCGTAATGATATCGACTTATAGCAGCATCAGAAACATACCTCCAATCTATATTGATGCTGCAAAAAACATGGGTGCAAAGGGATTTGGCTTGTTCAGACATGTCACAATACCTGCAGCTACACCATCTCTGATAATTGGATTAAGACAGGGGTGGTCATTTGCGTGGCACGCAATAATTGGAGCAGAAATACTCATGTCAATTGTAGGGTTAGGGCACATTCTTTCAGTAGGCAGGGACTTTTTGGATATGAGTGAAGTAATTGCCAGCATGATTACAATATTTACCATAGGCTTGATAATTGACAGATTTTTGTTAAACACGATTGAAGAAAAGATACGAAGAAAGTGGGGACTTGACAATCACCGTTGAAATGACTTTCATATCTGAACTCGGTCATATTGGAATTTCTTTGAGGTCGCTTATCCTATGAATCCAATGGTAAAGTTTGGAATCGCAGGTGCAATAGTTGCAGCTGTAATTGCTGTGAGCTTTATCTCAATACCGGAAACTAGTGAAACTCATCACATGGCAACAAACTCTTCAACTAATATCCTAAGAATTGGATACTTTCCAAACATCAGTCACGCGCAGGCAGTAATAGGGCTAGGAGATGGGGACTATCAAAAGGAGCTTGCAGGAGTACAGGTGCAGACCCAGGTCTTCAATTCAGGTCCTTCTGCAATAGAAGCGCTCTTTGCAAACAGGATTGATGTTGCATATGTTGGACCAAATCCTGCCATCAATGGATACATAAAGTCAGACGGCCAGGGGCTTCGAATAATTGCAGGTGCGGCAAGCGGAGGAGTCGTCTTTGTGGTAAGAAACGATGATGGAATAAACTCTACTGCTGATCTAGGAGGGAAAAAATTTGCGTCACCACAACTTGGAAACACACAAGATGTTGCGCTACGATCATTTTTGCTCAAAAATGGATACAAGACGTCAGACAATGGGGGAAATGTGCAGATCATAAATGCAGACAATGCCGATGTTTTTGCCATGATGCTAAAAAACAACATTGATGGTGCATGGGTGCCAGAACCATGGGGAACCAAATTGGAGCACGAAGCCAATGGCAAGATTCTTGTCGATGAGAGAGACTTGTGGCCAAACGGGAAATTTGCAACTGCACTGATTGTTGCAAGAACCGACTATCTGCAAAACCATCCTGATATTATAAAAAAACTACTGGAAGCTCACGTAAATGAGACCTTGTGGATTAACAGCAACAAAGACCAAGCAATTACAATATTCAACGAGCAGTGAGGAAACCTGACTGGAAAGACATTTCCTGTTGATGAGCTAGATGAGGCCTTTTCAAGGATGGATATTACATACGATCCGGTGGAAAGTTCACTTTATCAGTCTGCCAATGCTGCCTATGACTTGGGATTTTTAGGCAACGAAAAACCAGACCTTGGCAACATTTTTGATCTTAGTATACTAAATCAGGTTCTTGAAGAAAAGAAATTGCCCACCATACCAGAAACTACTATGCCCTCAGCAGGTTGACTTCATAAAAAAAATCCATAATGAAGTTTTTCTTTTTCTTGCATCATCTCTTTCCAGTTTAAAAAACTCTATTAACAAAGCAACTAATGGTGACTATCTCCCTATAATGACTCTGTTCCCCCTAATTTCAGTATGAAAAAACGATCACATGCATCTTATGTAGCAGCAGGCAAAAAAGGTGCAAGAACTAGAAAAAGAAACGGCAACTAACCAATCTTATGCAGAAATCGGCCTAGACTTTGAACACATGTCTTAGCAATGGCAATTTTCTGCTTCTTTTGCAGATCTTGTCGGTCTTGTGAGATTAAAAGAGCTCAAGGCAAGATTAATACATTTTAGCAATAGTTTTTTCTTAAATCTTGTTTAGCACTTCAAGCGCTCCCTTGAAATCATTTGGAGAGCTCAAAAGCACATCGCCTGCAATTTTGTGAACCTCTTTTACAAATCCTGCCGTGTCTTTACTGTATCCTGACCAGTCAAGGTTGAGCATCTGTGCAGATTTTTGGTTAAGCTCTGACGCGAGCAGTACACATGGTATTATCCTAAATCCTTGCGGCTTTAGCTTGTCCACTATTCTTGTTACCTGATCAATGGAACTTATGACCTGTGTGACAAACCCCTTTGGCTGAGCCTCTATTTTTTTGTGAATCTTGTCAAAGTTGGGATTGCCTGAGATTGAGAGATAAAGGTCAATTTTTTCTCCAAAACCCTGCTCATTGAATTGTTTTACAACTTCACTTGGGACAAGCCTGGAATCTTTTGGGCCTGTGGGTGGCGGGTCTCCCTTGACCATCAGTACACCGTTCAGGTTCAAGAGTATTGCATCGCAGACGGTTTGTGTGATGGAGGTATAGTTTCTGTCTCGTACTCTAACGCTTGCAGAGATCTTTATCTTGCCATTGGAATTTTTTATGAAAAATCCTGCCGTTATAGGGGATATCCTTGGGATGCCAAGGACAGAATCTGTCACATGTATGCTATCGCAGACCTTTCCTATCTCAACTGATTTTGATTTGAACTTGTCAACAGATTCTTGTAACTCGCTGTGAGAAAGTATCTTGCCCTGTATTACCTTTGGCGGGTTTAACTCGTAAATTATCGTCATAAAAGAGTGTCACGGCTACTTGATTATAACCTTTGAAGGCAGTTAACAGGTGACAAAACAAAAGAAAATTAATACATTGAAACACAGCATCACTTACTGTTGACAGCAAAAATTCCTCTAGTTGAATTGATGAAGCAAAAGATAGTGCTCTTTGATGGAGCCATGGGAACTGAGATTCAAAAATTAAATCCTGTCCCAGAAGATTTTCCAGACGGCAAGGACGGCTTCAATGATGGCCTGTCTTTTACAAGACCTGAATGGATAAAAAATATACACAGAAATTATCTCAAGGCAGGTGCAGACTGTATCGAGACTAACACTTTTGGCTCAAACAAGCTAAAGCTTGAGGAATATGGTTATGGAGATAAAACATTAGAGTTTAACAAAAAAATTGCCGAGCTTGCAGTTGATATCACAAAAGAGTTTTCTGATAGGCCAAGATATGTAGTTGGTTCAATGGGACCGACTGGATTTTTGCCAAGCTCAAACGATCCGTCACTTGGACAAATTCCACTTGAAAAGATAAGGGAAGCATTTGAGATCCAAGCAGAGGGACTCATCTTGGGTGGAGTGGACGCATTGCTAATTGAGACAAGCCAAGACATTTTGGAAGTAAAGATGGCAATAGAGGCATGTCACGATGCAATGAAAAAGACAGGAAAGAAAGTTCCAATCATTGCAAATGTGACACTAGACAAGTATGGCAAGATGTTGCTTGGAACAAATATTCAGGCAGCATATACTACAGTATCTGATATGGGAATAGGCGCATTTGGGCTCAACTGTTCCACCGGTCCTGTTGAGATGACCCCCAGCATACAATGGCTAAATGAACAAAACGATCTACCGCTACTTGTTGTGCCAAATGCCGGAATGCCGGAAAACCAAGGAGGAAGAGCAGTCTACAAGATGACGCCCCAAGACATGGCCAAAGTAATGAGAGATTTCCTGTCTCAATATGACCGAGTCAGAATAATAGGTGGCTGCTGTGGCACCAATACTGAACATATAGCACTCTTAAGAAAAATAATTGATGAAAAGCAATCAGAAAATAAGCGCTAGGTATTTAGAAAAAGCAATTGAGAATGACTACAATGAAAGATCCTAGAGTAAGTTCTGCACTAAAAGCAGTAGAGCTAAGGCAAGACCCAGCCCCCATGATTATAGGGGAGAGACTCAACGCGCAAGGATCGAAAAAGGCCAAGGAATGTGTCCTAAATGGCAATTTTGAAGAATTGGTAAAAATTGCAAGAGACCAAGTAGATGATGGAGCGCACTGTCTTGATGTATGCGTTGCCACAACGGAGCGCTCAGACGAACTAGAGTTTATGAAAAAACTTGTCAAGTCACTCAGCCTTGAAATCGAGGCTCCACTTGTGATAGATTCTACCGAGCCCAAGGTTGTAGCAGCTGCACTGGAACAGATTCCTGGAAAACCAATCATTAACTCGATTAATCTTGAAGGCGATGGAAGTAGGTTTCATTCGCTAGCTCCTCTGATGGTCCAATATGGCGTTCCAGCAATTGCCATGTGCATTGGACCTAAAGGTATGGCAAAGACTCCACAGGAGAAACTTGAAACAGCAGAACTTCTTATTGAAACAGGAAAAAAATATGGACTGCAAGAGCAACACTTTATTTTCGACGTTCTTACTTTTACGCTAGCTACCGGTGAGGCAGAATTTCTTGATGCCGGAAAAAATACTCTAGAGGGAATCAGCCTAGTCAAGAAAAGATTTCCAAATTCGTTTACAACACTTGGGTTAAGCAACATAAGCTTTGGCTTGTCTCCAAGGGCAAGAAAGATACTAAATGCTGTATTTTTGTATCATGCCGTAAAAGTAGGCCTTGATACTGTAATAATAAACCCAAAAGACGTGATTCCATATACGGAAATAGACGAGAAGGAAAGGCACCTTGCAGAGGATCTAATATTTAACAAGCACCCAAATGCCCTTGCAGAGTTTATCGCATATTTTGAGACAACAAAGGGCACGGCACAGCTTGCCGCAAAGAAAGTTGAGGTAGATCCATCATGGCCTGCAGGCAAACGCTCCAACTTTAGGATTGTAAACAGGATTCGTGACGGCATAGAAAAGGACGTGGTAAGTGCAATATACGAAAAGATTTCGGGTGAACATGGCATCTCAGAGAAGGAAGGAGCAATGGTCATTGATGCTCCAAAAGAGGTTACACATCCAGCTGCAATCAAGACACTAAATGACGATCTATTACCTGCAATGAAGGAGGTGGGCGACAAGTTTGGGGCAGGAGAGCTCATCTTGCCATTTGTATTAAAATCTGCAGAATGCATGAAGGCTGCAGTAGCAGAACTTGAAAAATATCTTCTAAAGGAGAAGGGAAGCACCAAAGGAAAACTTGTCCTGGGCACAGTTTATGGCGACGTTCATGATATTGGAAAGAATCTGGTCAAGACAATTTTTGAGAACAATGGATACACTGTATATGATCTAGGAAAACAGGTTCCGATGCAAAAGTTTCTTGAAAAGATTGAGGAGGTAAAGGCAGATGCGATAGGACTGTCAGCACTCTTGGTATCAACATCCAAGCAGATGCAGTTTTTTGTCGAGCATGCAAGAAAAAACAATATGCAGATTCCAGTGCTGTGTGGGGGGGCTGCAATTAACAGCAACTACATAAACCGTGTTGCAAAAGACGGCGGCATATACAAGCCAGGAGTGTTTTACTGCAAAACAATGTTTGACGGCCTCAAGACTATGGATACGCTTGTATCGCAAGAAAGATCAAAGTTTGTAGAGCAGTGGCAGCAAAGAATTGAGAAATGGACTGAGACCGTAGTTGAAAAACCCCAAGGACAGGAAATAGAGCACAGCGAGATAAAACCCGTCACTCCTCCGGTTCCACCTCATATCAATAAAACGATAAGATTTGAGCCAAAAGATATAGACCTAAATGAAGTATGGAGGTATCTTGACAAGAAATCACTCTTTGTGTTATCTTGGGGCCTGAGAGGCAAGTCTGCCAAAGAGTCAGAGGCAGAACATGAAACACTTTTTGAAGAATGGAAGAAAAAAATTATTGCAGAAAAATTGTTTGAACCAAGAGCAGTATATGGATATTTCAAGTGTCACGGAAAAGATGGAAACCTAACTGTAGACCATCCAAACGGCGAAAAACTTGTGTTTGAATTTCCTCGCTCGTCTCGTGCAAAACATCTGTGCCTTGCTGATTATTTTGGGCAGGACGATGTTGTGGCTTTTCAGGCAGTAACCGTTGGAACCAAGGTCTCTGAGATAATAGAACAATGGAACAAAGAAGACAAGTACACTGATGCATATTATCTACATGGCCTTGCTGTTGAAACAGCAGAAGCAATGGCTGCATGGATAAACCAAAAAATAAAAGATGAGCTAAAGATAGAAGGAAAACGTGGATTGCGATATAGCTGGGGCTATCCAGACTGTCCAGATGTGTCGCAACACTATATTGTTTGGAAACTGCTAGAGCCTGAAAAATCAGGCATGACACTAACAGAATCAGGACAGATAATCCCAGAACAATCAACTGCTGCCATCGTTGTACACCATCCAGAAGCTGAATACTTTGCGCTTTGATCACAACAGAAAATAACAAACCGTGACATTATCATCATGTTGGAACTAGAAAAAATAAAGAACGCACTGTCAGACTCGATATCGCCACAAGTTCAAGGTAGCCAGAACACAAAACTTGCCGCAGTACTAATTGTGATTTGTGGTCCGGAACCCTCTGTAATCATGACTGAGCGGCCAAAAACCATGGACCATCATGCAGGTGAGATATCGTTTCCTGGCGGAAGATGGGAAAAAAGTGATGCAGATCTACTTGCTACTGCCATACGGGAGACTGGGGAGGAAATAGGGGTTCAAATATCCAATAATCAAGTCATAGGACAGCTCAGGCCAGTTACAACGCTAAATTCAGGCTTTACGATTGCTCCATTTGTTACAATCTTGGAAAAAATCCCGTTGATAAGGACCACCTCTGAAATAGAATCCATCTTGCAAATACCCTTAATTCCGCTTTTGAAAACTATGGATGAAGACAAAGATCCAGAGCACAAGTCTATCCAGGAGATGCATACCTTCAAATTTCAAAATCATCTGATATGGGGGGCTTCTGCCAGGATGCTAAATCAGATTGTCAATGCATTGTCGGCAAATGGTTTACTGTAATATTTTCGAGATTCATTTAAAAAGAGGTCAGATTTTCAAACGTTCATGGGTGCCAACAAGTCAACTCCAAGGAAGATAAGGTTGATGAGCAAACTGAAACAAAATGCAGTTGTTCCAGCTTGGATAATAGTTAAGACAAAACGTAAAGTGAGAACAAATCCAAAGAGAAGACAGTGGCGCAAAACTGACGTGGGGGTAGGTTAGTCTTGTCCGAAGAAGCATTAGAGCGGATTTATACCATTAATTTGGGAAAGGTAGTACTTTCTTCAAACAATCATAGAGCAAAGCGCGCAATAAACATGATACGAGAATTTGCCATAAAGCACATGAAATCAGAAAATGTGAAAATTGAGGAAGATGTCAGTCACTTGGTGTGGGAGCGCGGAATACGACATCCTCCAAGAAAAATTAGAGTCAAGATGTCAAAAGATGATGACGGAAATATCATAGTTTCAAAATATCAAGAAGAAAAGAAAACAGGCGAAGAGAAATCAAAGAAAGATGAAAAGAAGGAAGAGAAGAAGGTAGAGGAAAAGTCAAAAGAAAAGAAAGAAGAGAAAAAATTAGTGGAAGAAAAACCAAAATCTGAAGAAAAGAAAGTAGAAGAGAAACCCCAGAAAGAGGAATCAAAGGAAGAAAAGAAAGCCGAGGAAAAACCAAAGGCAAAGAAAGAAGAAAAGAAAGTAGAGAAGAAAGCAGAAGAAAAACCAAAGAAGGAAGAAAAGAAACCCTCAGAAACTAAATCTGAAAAGAAATCAAAAGAGTAAATCTATTCTATCTGTTCTAGATCCAAGTCAATTTTTACACTGGCATCTGGTTCGTCCCAATCAAGGACATTTTCTTTTGGAATCATTCCAAGCGGGTCGTACTTGTCAAAACGGGTCTCGCCCTCTATCGAAGTAAGCAAAACAACCTTGGATTTTTCTCCATTTGAGACAGACAAGCTGACTCGTGTACTGTCATTACTGAATATGCCGCTAACAGTGCTTACCATTGAATTTAGAACACCTATTGGTACTTTGTTGCCGCCTACTACGTAGAGCAATGCACTCTTGATGTTGTTTGGAGGTGCGTCTTCGTAAAGCATCTTGATTGAATCTCTAAGTGATGTTTCAATATCTGATATGTCTTTGCTTGTTGATAGGATATTTGTCTTAAGGGGCAAAGATGAATTTTTCAGGGTGGAGACAACATGCATCAATGCTCCATTTGTGATTACATTGCAAGAATCAGGTGTCAGGTCAGGATTGCTGTCAAGCAAAGCATCATTATCAATGATTATTGTACAATCTGAATTTGCCTTTAGTCTCTTCAATGAAACCCCTGAGAAGAAGATCCTGTCTTTTTCAAACTTGAAGGGCATTATTCCAAAGGAAAGTACGCTTTTGCCTAATTCTTTGCCAATCTGGGATACTACTGGAGCCAAAGCGGCGCCAGATTTTCCTGCCAAGTTGGCTACAATCATTATAGTGGAATAGGATTCTAATTTCTGTGCAATCGAGCCTCTTGCTCCAAATGATATTCCTCTGATAAGATATGCTGAAGGGTTGAGAACAGGATTGGTATTTATCAAAATCTTCGAAGAGTCGTGGTTTAGGTCTTTTGGGTCATGGCTTATTAGGAGAGAATCACAGCCAAGCCTTTCCTTTATGCTTGTAGCCAGTCTGCAGCCTGCTCCGCCCAATCCAACAACTAAGATTGGATCTTGTATTTGAAATTCCATGACTCTATCTTGCTTGCAAAAATGATTAAAAAACTTTGTTGCTTAGTTTTGATCCAAAGTTCAATCTAAAAAATTTAACTTGCAATCTGGCCATAAAGACCATGTTTTGCGGCTCTTGTTATTTCCACTTTTATCCTCTGGCCAAGTTTGATCTTCTCTTGTACAAAAACGGGCTTGTATGCATAATTGCGACCCTTTATGGTATCATCTGAGATCTCATCGAACAAGACCTCACCCTTCCAGCCAACCCATTCCTGGTTTCTCTCTTGGGATATCTTGTTTACCATCTCGGAAAGTTTCTTGCTTCGCTCCATCATGTCTGAGACGCTTACTTGATCCATCAAGGCTGCCTTTGTTCCAGGTCTTGCGCTATACCTTGAGAGGTTGACAATATCAGGCCTTGTCTCATGTATCATGTCAAGTGTCTGCTCAAAGTCTTCTTCAGTCTCTGTTGGAAATCCTATTATCACATCTGTGGAAACTGTAAATCTCTCAAATTTCTTCCTAAATGTCTCACTTGACTTTCTAAAGACCTCTGCAGTATGGCCGCGTTTCATGTCTTTTAGGACTTGGTTGCTTCCGCTCTGAACGGGAATGTGAAGGAATTTGAAGAGTTTGGGGTTTTCAAATGATTCTAGCAGGTCTTTGCGTATTCTTGGCATGTACATTGGATTCATCATGCCTACACGAATCATGAAATCTCGCTCTATCTCTGATACGGCATTTACCAGACTTGGAAGATCTGTTCCAATATCAAAACCATAACAACCATTGTCAGTAGATGTTAGCCATACCTCTCTGCATCCGTCATCGATCTCTTGCCTTACCTGCCTTACGATATCTCCTATCCTAAAACTGCGAATCTCTCCTTTTGATAATTTCGTCTGGCAAAAAGTACACTCGCTCATGCACCCGCTAGCTATCTCCACTATTCCAACAGCTGGGTTTAGGCGTACCTTTGGCAGCCCTATCTTTGATGTGTCTGAATCTTCAAGTTCAATTCTTTTGTGGCCCCTAAGTGTGGAATCAATTACCTCAAGCGTCCTTCCAAGAGAATTTGGTCCAAGAAGGCTTGCCTTTGGACTGAATTTTTCCACAGTTACTGTCTCTGCCTTGGGAAGGCAGCCGGCCACAACTAGCGGCTTGCTCTTTAATCGTTTTATTCTATGTGCCATCTTGTGCGCAGTTACGTCCTTGACTGAACATGTAACTATGACACTGAGGTCAGCGTCTGAAGGATCTTCTGCAAGCGTGTGGCCGCCATTTACTACAAGACCGATAATCATTTCAGAGTCTGCAAAGCTTGCAGAACACCCGTATGCCTCAACCCAGATCTTTGCCATGCTATCCTAATAGTGAGTTGACTTCTTTTTCACTCATTAATCCCTTTGAGACTACGAGTTGTCGTATGGTCTTTCCAGTCTTGAGAGATTCCTTGTACAGGTCAGCAGAGGCTAGATAGCCAAGCTTTGGCGCAAGCAATGTTACTATCACAGGACTGTTTTCGATATAATGTTTAAGCTTCTGTTTGTTTGCGCTAAGTCCTGCAACTAGGTTGCGTGAAAATATTGGTACGAAATTCTTTAACATGTCTGTTGATTCCAAAACTGCCTTTAACATTACAGGCAGCATCACATTGAGCTCAAACTGACCTGACTGTACTGCAAGGGCTACAGTTGTATCGTTGCCTATGATGTCAAAGCATACCATGTTCATGCATTCTGCAAGAGAGGGATTGACTTTTCCTGGCATGATGGAAGAACCTGCATGAACCGCAGGTATTCCAAGTTCTGATAGACCGGCAACAGGGCCAGAAGCCATCAATCTGAGATCATTTGAAAATCTTCCCATCTCAAGAGCCAAATTTCTCAGAGCAGATGAAATATTCGCTACTGCAAATCTGCTCTGCAAACCATATTGCATATCAGACTGCGGCATGAGCCGCAATTTTGAAATCTTTGCAAGCTCTGATATCACAATAGTTCTGTATCCTTTTGGAGTGTTTGCACCTGTACCAACAGCAGTTCCGCCTAATGCAATGTGTTCCAATTCTTTTTTTGCGGCAAAAATCGCATCACGTGCTTTTGCAATAGCAGTTCCATATGCTGCAAACTCTCCTCCAAGAGTTACAGGAAGAGCATCCATTAGATGCGTTCTGCCTATTTTTTGGTATCCTGAAAACTCTCTTGCTTTTTTTGTTATTATTTTTATAAGATCATCCAGTGCGGGGATGACTTGTTTTATGTTGAAAAGTATTGCCATATGCATGGCAGTTGGAAATGTGTCATTGCTTGACTGGGACATGTTGACATGATCATTGGGATGTAGGACTTTGTCATTTCCTTTCTTTTCTCCAAGAATTTCTAAAGCTACGTTTGAAATGACTTCGTTTGTATTCATGTTAAATGCTGTACCAGCACCAGAGTTAATTGGCTCTATGAGAAACTGTTCAAGAAATTTTCCTGCCAATATTTTATCGCATGCCTTGACTATGGCATTGCCGCGTTTTGCATCTATTGATCCAGTCTTCATGTTGGCAACTGCAGCTGATCTTTTGATCATCACAAAGGCCATTATCAAATTGATGTGCGGCTTGAGACCAGTTACGTGGTACTGGTTGATTGCCCTTGATGTAAAGGCGCCATAATATGCATCTGCTGGAATCTTTACCTCTCCTAGAGAATCTCGCTCTGTTCTATATTCCACGTGCATCATGCAATCAAAATTCCTAATATTCATTCGCATTTGAAAAATTACAAAAATATCTCAAGTAAAGATCGTAAGTTCCACTTGTTTTGGGGCAAAAACCCAATAGGTTAATATACTTATAAACAAAATTCGAGATGATGAATAAACGATACAGTATACTGTCCATTGTTGCAGTAGTAGCAGTGGCCAGCTTTCTGTTCGGTAGCACATATTCAAACACGCAGGTAGTATCTGGTAACGCACAAAGCGTATCACCAGCTACAATTGACAAAGTCACACCACAGACAATTGATTCTGTCACTGCAAAAGATGTACAGAGCGTCGGTGGTCTGGTATTCAATATGGTCGGAGCGGATGCAATTCCTCTAGATCAAGTTGCTGTTGAAAAAGCAAATGGTCGAACCGTACATGAGATTACCCTGACCGCACAAAGCGTCAAGCTGCCAATTCCTGGCGGACAAATGTATGATGCAATGACTTTTGACGGCCAAGTTCCTGGTCCAACAATTAGAGTAACACAAGGCGATGTAGTCGAAGTTACACTAAATGTACCATCAACTGAGCTGACAGGTCATAGCCTTGACATGCACGCTGCTCAAATCTCAGCAGTGCCAAACTTTGGTCCTGTGATGCCAGGCAAGTCGAACACATATGCATACATTGCAAACTATCCTGGTGCCTTCAAGTATCACTGTGAAGGTGTAGGTGTTATTGGAATGGACCAGCATGTTCTTTCCGGCATGTACGGAATGATAATTGTTGATCCACTCAATGGATATCACAAACTCCTAATCACAAGAACCGCGACACAAAACGGTCAGGTTGTACTAAACCAAACCTTGATTGACCCAGCAGCATACGAGTTCACTTTGCAATTCAGCCAACTATACCTTAATGCAGACGGATCTTACAACCAAGCTGCAATGTTCTTACACAATACAACTTGGACTGTAATCAACGGCAAGCCATTTGGCTATGATCCAGTTGTAACAAAGGTATGGAACAATGCTCCAGCAGCTAATGACAAGTCTGCCCCGTTGATTCTACCAGTTGGTCAACACATACGATACTTCGTAGTGAACCAAGGTAACATGCCAGTATTCTTCCACATTGTGGGAGGACAGATGGACAGAGTTACACAAGGTAATATGGTACAAGCAATGGGCACTCAGACATGGAACATTGGTGGTTCACAAGATGCAATAGTTGATGTGGTCTATGACCAACCGGGCGCATATGTGATAGTCAATCATGACTATGCTGCAATCTTTACTGGTGCAGCTGCAGTCCAGTTAGCTCAGGCAAGTCCAGCTCCAAATCCATCGGATGCTGTACCTCCAGTCTCGAGCGTACCTGATACAAGCATCGCACAGCAGACATTTGTCCACTGTGAATGCTCAAGCGATCGTGCTGCCCAACTAAACATGACCGGAATGTCAGGAAGCATGACCGGAATGTCTGGACAATAAGTCCATTAATTCCAACTTTTTCCTTTTTTATCCTAGTATCACACAATGATTATATTCTGTACATAGTGGGATTCTTGCATGAGCATGAACCAAACAGTTCTCATCTGTGATCAAGTTGATAAAATACTAAATGAAATTTTGCAAAAAAATGGTTTGAAAATTACATACGAGCCGGAGATTACACCAGAACAGATAAAGGAAAAAATTGGCAACTATGAAATCGTCATAGTGCGAAGCAGGACCAAGCTAACACGGGACTTGATTGAAAAAGCCAACAAGTGTAAAATAATTGCACGAGTTGGGGTGGGCCTTGATAATGTTGATACTGACGCTGCAAAGGCAAAGGGCATACGTGTAATCAATGCAGTAGAAGGTGCAATGAATGCAGTTGCTGAGCTTGTATTGGGATTGATGCTATCGCTTGCAAGAGAGATACCACGAGCAGACAGAGAGATACGAAATGGCAAATGGCTAAAGAAGGAATTGATGGGCAGCGAACTTTCTGGCAAATATCTTGGAATAGTTGGGCTGGGAAACATTGGAAAGAAACTTGCAAGACATGCAAAGGCTCTGAACATGAATATCATAGGTTTTGATGTAATTCCTATACCAGACGAGTTCTCAAGGGAAGTGGGACTAGTCAAGGCAGATCTTGATACATTGCTATCAAGTGCAGATTACATCTCATTTCATGTACCCTTTACTCCAGAAACACATCACCTTGTAAATGCGCAAAGGTTGTCCCAGATGAAAAAGACAACTTGTATCATCAATACATCCCGGGGTGAGATAATTGACGAAGATGCCCTTTACAATGCACTAAAGGAAGGAAAGATTGCGGGAGCAGCGTTAGATGTATTTGAGAAAGAGCCTGCTGTTGGAAACAAGCTTACCACTCTGCCCAACGTAATCTGCACACCTCACATAGGAGCTCAGACAAGAGAAGCTCAGGCTTTCAGCTGCAAATGTTATAGCAGAAAAGATAATAATGATTCTTCGTGGCGTAATCTAGACTTGGTACGTCTAGCACTAGTAGTGCCTGCATTATTCTTGGTATTACTTCCATTCTCTCCTGTCTTTGCTGACACGGGTTCGTTTCCAGTTATTTTTGGAAATACATATCAGATAAACTATAACGCAAATGGAGTTAAGATACAGGACATTGAACCAAATCTAACATACGGCGACGAGCTTACGATATCAGTACAGGTATCAAGTCAAAGTGCGTCTCTTGACCTGACAATACCTCGTGCGCTACTTGACGCTAAAGATCAACATAACAATGACACTCCATTTCTTGCAGTAATTGACGGAACACCTGCAAATATTGAAGAAAAGACTCCAACTGCAACCACAAGAACCCTGTCACTACAACTTACTCCTGACAATAAACAAATTGAGATAATTGGAACTTACCTTGTGACACCTGGGCCAAACGGAGGCGTGACTCAATTGCCACCTTCTAACAATACACCGAAAACCCCGCCATTGTCACAGGTGCATAATCATACTGTATCGCAGACATCTCCATATGCTACCACAAAAAATTCAACAACACAATCCCCGCTATCTAAAGTTACATCAAAAACACCGCCAAGCACAACGCCGGGAAATACTCCATCTAAAACAAATGCAGGAGGAAACATTGTTTTTACGATACCATCAACTCATCCTAAAACTGATCATTTAGTAAATTTTTGACGATCACTGGATCTATCAGATGGAATAATCACACTGATTCCATGAAATTCCAAGAAATCTCAGACAAACAATGGGAAACAATACAAAAACACCTTCCATCGCCTGCCAGAACAGGCAGACCAAGGTGTGATGACCGTACCACAATAAATGGAATCATGTTTATTCTGGTTACCGGCTGCAGGTGGGAGGAGATGCCAAAAAGATACGGCTCAAAATCAACTGCTCATCTCAGATTGCAGAAATGGCAGCAAAAAGGAATCTGGCAAAATATCTTATCTGATGCAATAAAATCAGCACACCATTCAGGGAAGATACAGCTGCAAAAGGTATCGGTTGATTCGTCAACTGTTGCAGCCAAAAAAGGGGAGATGTGACAGGATACGACGGATTCAAAAGAATATCAGGCACGAAAATACATGTTGCAGTAGATTGCAATTCACTTCCAGTATCAATAATTATTGGTCCTGCAAATGAGCATGATTCAACAAAGCTCATCGATGTGATGGAAAACATCTCTGAATATCTTGATGATGATTCCATAGAACAGATTGTAGCTGTATATGCAGACAAGGGTTATGATGCAAAAAAGATTAGAGAGTATCTAAAGAATAGAAACATCAGGGACTGCATTCCATCCAGAAATTTCAAAAATAACAACAATAAGAAAAGTCAGAGTAATTACAACAGGACAAGATACGTGGTGGAGAGATTCTTTGCATGGCTCAAATGTGGATTCCACAGAATT
Organism: uncultured Nitrososphaerota archaeon; assembly: GCA_963701075.1. Classification (GTDB taxonomy): domain Archaea; phylum Thermoproteota; class Nitrososphaeria; order Nitrososphaerales; family Nitrosopumilaceae; genus Nitrosotalea. Next base: position 1,737,515 of record OY969559.1, on the reverse strand, counting down.
AGAATCAGATATGAGAGAATTGCAGAAAATTATCTGGCATTTCTTAACATTACTGGAATAATGATGTATTGGAGGGTTTTAGGATGAGTTGCATATATTCCAAACGCAACCATCCACCTGAGCCCAATTGACTGTGCAGTAATTGGAGCCATTTCTATTGTTGTAGTAATTGTAATTGCAAGTACTGCAAGAAAAAGGCCAAGTAAGACTGTAAAGAGCTACTAGACTATCATTATTTTGGATTCCAAAAGATATTGCACGGCATGTCCGAAATCATTGTCTGAAATAGAGCCATTTGACCACCAAAGTGCGTCATTTTTGAACCATGATGGAATTGCTGTCATGTTTTGGTCGTGGTAACCGTCTATCTTGATTGTACCTGAATCGACAAGATAGAAAATATTTTCTCCAAATAACTTGTTAGATGTTTGGTTCTGACCCCAGGAACTTGCTACCTCTTTGAACTGTGGGGGAATCACAATATCTCCCGTGTCCACAAGTTGAAAACTTGTCGTTGCATTGGAACCTGAATATTGAATCTTGACAAAATAAGTGCCAGGGGCAAAAATCGTTTTATAAAATGGAACTGGAGCCGTGATATTTGAGACGGGCTTTGTAATTATCATATCAATTGGTGATGATGATTTGTTTGACTGATCTACAATCTCTAAAACTGCCATGTCTCCTGTAACGTTGGAGACTGTAACTGAAAAAGAAAGGCTGTCGCCATATTGGTAAACTGGCCTGCTTGTAACAACTGATATCTCAGGCAAAGCATATGATACTCCAATCAAACCAAGAAATGCTACTGCCATTACGATTACTAACATTGCTACAAACTTCATAGAATTTGCAACAATTCAATTTCATAATAGGGTTTTGAAACTTGGTATGCATGGGTTGTTGTAACAGAATATTAAGGGGGAATTTAGTAGTGCGGGGTATATGGTAGGTCACCAGGAACAGGTATGGCTTAAGATGTGGAAAGAAAATTCACCTGAGCTTAGAGCAAAGGCTGTGGAATGGAGAAAGCAGCACGCCCTGGAAAGAATTGACAGGCCAAGCAGGTTACACAAAGCAAGACAACTTGGATACAAGGCAAAGCAGGGTATAGCAGTAGTAAGGATGCGCGTGGGCAGAGGAAACATGCGCAAAAAGAGACCTGTTGCAGGAAGAAGGCCAAAACATCTTGGTGTACTACGAATAAAGCCTGCACTTAGCATGCAAAGAGTGGCAGAACGCAGAGTTTTAGAAAGATTTCCAAACATGAAACTTCTCGGTTCATACTATCTTTACCAAGACGGTGTCTATTTGTGGTATGAAATTATACTGGCTGATCCGTCGCATCCAAGAATATCTACCGACAGAGAAATGCGCGGCAAAATCGCTGGCCTGAAGAATTGAAGGCAGCTCTTTTCTTAGCGCTTGTACTTGTTCTAGGTATATCATCTGTATTATTCTCAACACAGGCCTTTGGTCAGACAAATCCACAGCATCTCAAACTTTACCACCCTGGAATAAAATGGGAATGGCCAATCAAGGCAAGCCAGTGGATCTTTACAGTAGTCACTACATCAAACTATGATATGCAAAATGTAACATTTAACAACAATACCAAGACATTGGCATTTATTGGCAACAGTTCTCACACTGGAAACATTGCCGAAATAGATATACCAACTAACCTCATTGGCGGAAACTATACTACTTTTCAGAACGGAACGCAACTTCACCCCATCGTGCTGAGGAACGCCAATAATCTTACTACTATAATCTTAAAGTTTAACCAAACTGGCAAGGTGGAAACTGACATAACAGGAACAACATACCTGCCAGAGTTTTCAGGAATTGTTCCAATGATAATGGCCGCATCTTTTGGAATCTTGTTTCTGACTATGCGATACCAAAAGATCTAGCAGAATCCATTGTTATAGTCTTCCCACATGTTTGAGCGCGTGGTAAACTTGTTAACCTGGTAAAATATTCCGCCAACTATTCCTGCTTGGTAGCATGCATACAAGTACACCTGGGAATGGGTAGGGTCGCTATGTGTTAGACTCAAGGCAATCATTGTAAAGAAAATATACGTTCCAACAAATGTGAAAACCTTACTTAGAAGACCATCCATTCCAACTATGCGCTTAGTTGCAGCAGCCATCATGGTAATACTTGATACTATTAGAAATGTCAGTCCTCCATTTGCCTGGACGAACTCGTTTATCCACTTTATCACTCCTTCTTTTAAAATGGAATTCTCTGGAGGATGAGCTCCTCCATGAAGCGCAAATGAAACAGATGTGAATATCGAACCCATCATGAATATGAACAAAAATATCTTGATTATCCCTCTCCTGACTGGACTTCGGGGTGCTGCAGGAGACATTACACGTTCTGCCATCTTTACTCCATAAAGCAGGCCAATGAGAAAAGACGGAATGAACATCAAGTCAACAATGATTGGCGACTGTCCGATGGCTTGGTTAATGACAGTGCCATATACCACGGAAACTAGTATTGAGAGCGCTGCTGCTCCGGCAAAGATGCCGATATCAAACCAGCTTCTTTTGTGTCCAAGCTCAAATAGGTCAGGTCCCCACTCGTCCAATCTTAGATTTGTTTTATGAAAGCTCATTAAAGAAAGAAATCCAAATGATTTTGTCTATTTTATCAACTCATTTTGTCTTTTATCAATAGTGTACTGCATCACACCCTGAGAGTAGGGACTATGGGGATAGACGCAATCATTGTTGCCTCTTTGTTCTTAAATTTGGATCTGCTACGCTTATCACCACTTAATAGTAATAAACCTGTGAATCAATAATGCCGGCAAGTACAATCATAGTTGGCGTCGCAATTGCGGCAGTTGTTATCGCATACTTTTACATGAGGAGTAGAGGAAAACTTTCTAAAGCACGCAGTGTGGGGATTCCACTGATAGGGATAGGCGCCATCATTGCAGCCTTTGGCATAATCTTCTTTTTACAGGGAAATTCAATTGTAGGACCACATTCGTCTTTTATGTACTCTAATCCCAAATGGATTGTAAACGGCGGAGTGATAGCTGCTGCAGGTACGGGAATTGTTGTATTTGGAATTGGAATTAGCTTACGACGCCCAAGGTCATAGTTGACCTGACCTTTTCCATCTTTCTTATCTTCTTTGTAATTAGGTTATCCAACTGGACATCGGTACTTGCTTCTGCTTCCACGACAATGTCGTAATCTCCATAGACAACTCTTGCGTCCTTGACCTTCTCCATGTGTTTTATCTTCTCCACTATCTCGCCTTCTGCGCCAAGTTCGCAGCCAATCAATATGTATGCTTTTTCCATGGTATTGTAACAAAATACAGCTTTAAAATCTTACTTGAAATGGGAGGGATTCTTTTGTTCTTGATGGAAATTTGGAAGACTTGGTTCATTTGCTATATTTTATTGTACATTGGGAATTAATTCTAGAGTTTTTAAATGACCATATATCTAACAAGCCGTATGGGACTTTTTGGCAAAACAAAACCAAAAGACGAGAATGTGGAAAAACTGAGTGCTATATTTGACAAGTTCGAGTATCCACATCTTGAGAAACTGTGTGTCGATGTCATAAAAAAATCGCCAAAATCTCCAGACGGGGAACATCCAGAAAGGATACAGTATCTAGAGTTTATCTGGGAACAATACAAAAAGGGCACAGTAACTTTTCAACAAGTCGAGGATTTTGCAATAAATCAGCAAATCATACCAAAAGATTTCTTTGATTAGATTTTCATCTTTTGGTCTAATTGGTAATTTCCAGAGTTTTGAGAACATTTGTTTTGAGATCATAGACTCGTATCAAATGATTGTTGGTGTCTGAAATGTATAGCCTGTCTTGGTAAAACTTGACATCGCTTGGCTCGTAGAGTCCAAGAGAATCACAACTTGGGTCACCAAGTCTACAAATTCCAGACATGCCTTGCTTTCCAATTATTGTTGTCACATTCTCATTTTTCAAATCTATGGCTCTTAGTGCAGAGTTGTAGGTGTCTGCAACAAAAACTTGGTTTGATGTTGCACACAATCCAAGCGGGTGCTGGAAGAGTGCCTCATCATGATGTCCGTCTTTGTATCCAAAGGAAAAAAGCCCCTGTCCTACAATTGTTCTGACATACCCTGACTGGAGGTCTACCTCGCGAATTGATGAAGTTTCACTATCTGCAAAATATAATCTGTCATCCGATATTGAAAGACCGCTTGGCTGAGCTCAGCTGTGCTCTCATCCTGTCACCATCTATGATATTTTCATAACCATTTCCTGCAAAAGGGTATGTCATGTCTGTCTTGGTGTCATATGTCCATATCTGGTGGTTTCCTGCCATGGCAATGAAAATGAGATTGTCTTTTGCAGTGACATCCCAAGGTGAAGAAAGCGATGCCTCTTTTCCTTTTCCACCACTTGACATCCAAGGTCCTTGTTTTCCGGTACCTGCAACTGTGGTTACTTTACTTGTAACCATGTCTATCTTTCGTATGGCGTGGTTTTCAGTATCGGCAACAAAGATTGTGTTGTCTTTGAAAACCACTCCCTGCGGCCTGAAAAACGCGGCGTCTGCAAAATTTCCATCGACCAGTCCTATCTTTCCACTTCCTATGATGTGCTCAATCTTGCCTGTCATATCTGTCACGACAATTCGGTTGTGATTTGAATCAGAGATTGCTACCTTGCCATTTGATATGGATAATTTGCCGGGATAAGAAAGAGTTGTCTTGTCTTGGGGAATGTGACGAGTAATTTTGATTGGCACCTTGGCAAAATCTCCGCTTTTACCATATTTTTCTAGCAGTACATCTATTGTATCCTCTATCACTTCTTTCTGGCCCTCCCCTGATTGCTTGTACACTATGGTGCCGCTTGGGTCGATGATTACAATTGTAGGCCAGCCGCTGACGTCATATTTTTGCCAGACTGTCATCTGCTTATCTACTAAAACGGGATGAGAGATCTCGTATCTTCTCACGGCCTGCTCTATGTTGTTTCTGTCTTGTTCGTTGAAAAATTTTGCAGAATGAACTCCAATGAATACCACTGGTTTTTCCTCGTATTTTCTTTCAAGTTGGGCCAAGACAGGCAGTGTGTGCATGCAGTTTATGCAGCAATATGTCCAAAAGTCTAGAACAATTACATGTCCCCTGAGTTTCTCAAGTGAGAGAGGCTCGTTTGAGTTAATCCAGTCAAAGTTGGACGGAAATTCTGGAGCCTTTGTTACTTTGGTGTAAAACTTGTCGAACATGTTTGCATGTTGGAGAAATGACAATAAAAATTATGACGCTGATAAATTGGCAGTTGATTTTACATTTTCTCAGAAACCAGCTGCAACAGGATCAGATGGCTTGATTATCTCTCTTAGCAACATGGTTGCATACGAGCCTCTTGAAAGTGTGAAACTTACATGTGGCGGGCTTGATGCAAAATCTCTGCAGAGCATGACGGCATGCCTGAATCCGCCCTCTCCACTTATCTCTTGCATCTCTTTTACAAAGAAATCTTTTGGGCTCATCTGCTCTTCGCCAAGTATCTTTGATATCTGATAGTCAAACCTGTTTCTCTTTGAATATGAGTACCCGACAAGAGGTATGGACAGGCTTTTGTTCTGGATCATTTTGATATCTGCCGAGATTATCGTCCCTGTCATAACACACATCATCTGCTTGTGGCGCTAACATATTCTCGCCCATTTCGTATGCCATGCTGACAGTGCGATTGAAGATAAATGATTGATATGCCTCAACAAAAAATCTTCTCAGAGATATTGGTATGGCACGCAATGCCTTTAGTGCATCACCGTGCTCTATCATTTCTTTTAGGACAACTCTCTCGGTATCCATCTGTGGAGGCACGTCATCGAAAATTTTTAAATAGTTTGCCTTGTCCTTGAGCGCCTCCCTGATCTTGTTGTTTTCAGGAAAGTCATACTCTGAGGTTGATGAAAGTAGGACTTCAACGGCTAGGTCAAAGTTTCTCTGCAACATTGCCTTTCCTATGAGATGCGAGACTGCTCTTCTGCTCCCAAATCTCTGGTATCCGTAAAAGTTTAGAATCTTATCATACTGGTCAAAACCTGAAATCTTTGCAAAATCCGCATCCTCTATCTTGATCTTGAAATGATTTCCAACCATGTCCTTTTTTGTAAGAGGTTTTTGAACAAAACCGATTCTTTCAAGTGTATACCTGTTTGTTGTTATGTTTTCATGCATACGTGAGGCATTCATGTCGCAAACAAACTGCTCAGTTGTGGCATTTGCGTCCTTTAGGCCAAGTGCCTTCAATCGCAAGCCCTGTTTTTTTAATATGTCTGAGAGTACATGGTTTGTATCAATTCCAGATTTTTTTAACCTAAAGACTGCATAGTTTCCAGACTGTGAAATCTTTGCAAGTGTCTTCTCGCGCAAGACTTCGGACACAAAGAATTGGTCTTGGCTTGTTCGTATCTTTCCTCCAGTACCTTGTGTATTGGTACAATAGATGGAAATTCCAATTAAATTATCTAGTCTTTGGGACCACTTCTTTACTGTATGGTAACTGTAATGAATTGCGATATTGTTACATCTTGGTATCTTGCCGCAACCACAACCTTGTATGTACCTGAAAGCGCAAAATCGTCAGCAGCCAGATTTACTGGTATGGTTTTTTGTTTATCCAATGTAATTGTCTGATTGGTTGGTGTAACGCTAAGGTCTTGCGTATTTGCTGTTTGCTGTGTAAGTATATCCACTGTACTGGTTAGCTGCTCATTTGGACTGAGTGTAACATTCACGGTTTCATTCTGACCTCTGTGTAGGGTGACCACTGTAGTAGATGCATTCAGAGCAAGTGGTAGTGGAACAGTTGGGTCTAGCACGCCAATGTTATTTTCAACCCACTCTGGAAACCATACCTTGTTGTCTGCAACCGTAAAAGCGAGCACTTGGGCCACTCCACAATCGGTCTGGTTACCGCAATCTGACCAGTTGGGGTTCTTTGACGGTACCAAGTATTCTACAAGAGATTCTTTTATTGGGTCAAATACTGCTAGTGAGTTTGCTACTTGCTCGTTGAACCAAAGCCTTCCTTGACTATCGAATTGATTCCAATACGGTCTTGTAATTGGAGTCTTTATCAGTCCTGAGACGTTGCCATACGTCGAGAGTTGTGGTGGCGCAGTGATATATTTCGTAAATTGCTGAGACTGTGGGTCAAAACTAACAAACATGCTACTTGCAGTATCTGTCAGCCATATCTTGCCATTGGGCCCAACTGAGATTCCATTTGGTGCAAGTATTCCAGTAGGAAGTGTATAGTTTGAGAACTGTGAAGTCTGTGGGTTATAGCTTACAAGAAGACCTCCCAGCTGATAGTTCCACACTGTATACCAAATTTTGTTTGTAGAGTCAGTTGCCATGTCGCTTGTAAAGTTATAATTTCCAGGAGAGATGATATTGGTTGTAGTCAAGTCATTACCAGTTTGGTCTGTACTGAAAACGGCAACTTTTTTCCCCGTAAAGTCATTTACCATGATATCAGAACCATCAGGCTTTAGCATCTGAGGAAATGACTCTGATTGATCTGTAGTCTTTGGAAATATGAAACTTGAATAATTCTTTGATTGTGTATTAAATTCCCATATCAAGCTGTGCTGTGAATCACTAAACCAAATGTTACCGTCAGGGGCATAGTAGATTCCCCATAGCATTGATTTCTCTCCTTTCTGCCATAATGGGTTGTCAAATTCATGAAATGAAGACGTGGCGGGAACAAACTCTCCAATATTTCCAGTATTAGTTTCGGTAAACCACACATTTCCAGAAGGATCGGTGATAACTGCAAGAGGTTGTGTGCACAGGGTTGGAATCTTAAACTCGGTAATGTATTTTGTTGACTCTGTATCATTTTGACTTTGGCAAAAAGTTGTTCTCTTGTCAGGAGAATAATTGTCCTCAGGCGTTCCAGTCAAGGCAGCTGGGGGGGTTGTCTGTTGCGGGTTACCATGAAAGTAACCTGCTCCCACTACAGTAATAGTTGAAATTATAAAAATTGCCATAAAACCAAAAGCAAAAAGCTTTTTTGTGTTCTTCTTCACAGGAAGAGGGCAGTTTTTACCTCGTTATATTTTATACGTAGAAGGTTTTTTGGTCAATCTGCCTGTCATGTTACTTCGATGATCTTGCTTCTTGATTTTTCTCCTGAAACTAGCCTGACATTGGAACGAGGGACCCCAAAATGCTTGGCAATTTTTTTAATAATCTCGGAATTGGCCTTGCCTTTTTGCGGCCTTGACATTACTCCTATCTCAATTTTGTCGTCTTTTACCTCGATATAGTCCGTGTGGAAAAAGACCGTTACCTTGTATAGCAATTGTGAACTTTGTTCTGCAAGACAAATATTAAACAAAGAGGTAGTTACTCTATATGTCAAACGACGATCTTGAGAGAGTAACGCTTTTGGAAGTGATAATGAGCAGGGGAGTTCAAGCGCTCTCAAGAGTTGAGCTTGAGCGCCTGCACACTCTTTTAGAACAAAAAGATTATGGCAATGATGCCAAAGCACAAAAATCAAAGAAGAAACTTCTCAAAAAAATCTCAATTGCAATTTATGATAAAGACGAAAAATATGGCAATTCATTTAAAATGAGCTAAGGAAAAGGTCAGGCGATGGTTCTATGGGATGTCATACATGCAATATTTCATGATACTGTGTTCATAAAATATGGTCTTGTCGGTCTTTTCTTCAATGGGATGTTTTCTTCATTTATTCCAATTCCAACTGAAATCACCACCTCGACTCTGCTTTTGGGAGGTGCAAAACCGTTTCATGTCTTTGTGGTTTTGACAATTGGCTCTATAATCGGTGGTTACATTGCATATTATCTTGGATACGAGGGAAGGCTGATAGGAAAATTTCGAAAATCTACTCCAAAATATGAACAAAAAAGCGTAAACATAATGACAAAGTACGGTTGGAGTACAGTAATTTTTATCTCTCCTTGGATTCCAATAATTGGGGATATCGTATCCATAATAGCTGGGACCAAAAAATATAACATTATAAAATATTCTATTGCGATGACAACTGGAAAGACAGTAAAATCAATTGCAATAGTATTTTTGAGCGTTCATTTCTTGCACTGGCTTTTTCATATTCTGCATTAGAAGGTATATTACTTGTATCTTGGAACCAAATATTATGAAATCTGTTTTACCAATTAACTATGAGCTGGAATTTGAGCCAGACTTTGACAGATTCAAGTTTAGGGGAAAAGAGAAAATTATCATAAATGTATCAAGACCAACACGACAGATAATTCTACACTCGGCAGAACTTGATATTCAGGACTGCACTGTACTCTGGAATGAAAAAAAGATAAAGGCAAAAGTAAGGCTTGACGAGAAAAATGAGGAACTTGTTCTAGATATCCCTGAAAAAATATCTGGAAGGGCTGCACTTTTGATTAATTTTGTAGGCACGCTAAATGACAAACTGGTCGGTTTTTACAGGAGCAAATACGAGTACAAGGGAAAAGAAAAACACCTTGCAACTACCCAATTTGAGGCAGCAGATGCAAGGCGCGCGTTTCCGTGCTGGGACGAGCCAGAAGCCAAGGCGACATTTGATGTATCGCTCATAGTGGACAATAACCTAACTGCTCTCTCAAACATGCCTGTTGTATCAAAGAAGAAACTTGGCAAAAAAACATCATTTCGATTTAACACAACCCCTGTAATGTCTACCTATCTTCTGTATCTTGCAGTGGGAGAGTTTGAGTTCTTGCAAGGCAAGCTGGGCAAGACCCTTGTTAGAATTGTCACAACCAAGGGAAAGAAAGAACAAGGCAAGATGGCCCTTGTATTTACAAAACAATTCCTGTCATATTTCCAAAAATATTTCAAGATTTCATATCCGTTACCAAAGCTTGACATGATAGCAATTCCAGACTTTGCCTCTGGCGCAATGGAGAATTGGGGGGCAATCACATTTAGGGAAACCGTACTATTGTATGATCCAAAGACATCATCCACTGATACAATGCAACACATTGCTGAAGTAATAGCGCACGAGATTGCACACCAGTGGTTTGGCAATCTTGTTACCATGAAGTGGTGGAACGATCTCTGGCTTAACGAAAGCTTTGCTACTTTTATGGCAACAAAAGCAGTAGACAAGATTTATCCGGAATGGGATTTCTGGGACCAATTCCTAATATCGGAGATGACAGGAGGGCTAAGTCTTGACTCGCTAAAATCTTCTCATCCAATAGATGTTGATGTAAAAAGTCCTGCAGAGGTTCGGCAGATATTTGACGAGATTAGCTACAATAAGGGAGGAAGCGTTCTCATGATGCTAGAGAATTTCATTGGACCTGAAAATTTCCAAAAGGGAATGCATAGCTATCTCAAAAAACATGCATACTCTAATGCCACAACAGAAGATCTCTGGAATTCTCTGGGCGCTACATCAAGAAAACCTGTGCGCCAGTTGATGAACACATGGGTAAGGCAGATTGGATATCCTATAATTGAGGCAACAGCAGTTGATTCAAAAATAAAATTATCGCAAAAGAGGTTTTTGCTTGAAAATGACGGCAAGTCACGTCCAGGAAACTGGATGATTCCAATCTCAATTAGGATGGAAGATAAAGTGGTAACAAAGATGATGCGTGGACCTGTCACTATGCCATATACTGGCAGATGGTTCAAGGTAAATGATGGCCAGAAGGGATTCTACAGGGTAAGATACAATGAGGCTGTGCTAGATGAACTAGGAAAGCTAGTAGAAGAAAAGAGGATATCAAATCTTGACCGCTGGAGCATCCATCATGACTTGACTGCCCTGGTGCTATCAAACCAGTACCCTCTCAAGCACTATCTGGACTTTGTAAGGCATTACGAAGAAGAAGATGACTATGTTGTGTTATCTGACATCATTGGATTTCTGAACTTTTTGTATGTCTTACTCTCAGGGGAAAAGTTCTGGGATGAGATAAAAGAATTCAATCGATATTTCATGAATGTTGTATTCCAAAGGATAGGCTGGGATAAAATCAAGGGTGAAAAGCCTACATATGCACTATTGAGAAGCGGACTGATAAGCTCCCTTGCAAAACTAGATGATAAAGAAATAACGGAAGAGGCCCAGTCTAGATTTTCAAACACTCTCAGATCAGGCTCGCTAAATCCAGATCTGAGAAGCGCAGTATACTCTACTGTTGCATGGGACGGAAACCCTGGCACGTATCAACAAATGGTTGGCCTGTACCGCAAGGCGCCCACACAGGAAGAGAAGATAAGATTTCTTGGCTCACTTTCAAACTTTAAGGAAGAACGACTGCTTGTCAAGACTCTGGCCTTTACATTATCAAAGGATGTAAGGACGCAGAATCTCTTTATGCCAGTTGCAAGGATGGTTGCAAATCCATATGGAAAAGAGTTGGTATGGCCATGGATTAAAAAGAACTGGAAAAGTCTTGTCAAGAAATTTGGTGTAGGTAATCCATTACTTAACAGGATAATTGGAAGCGTATCTGTTATGGCAGACATGGAACGTGAAAAAGAAGTTCGTATCTTTTTTGTAAAACACCATGTTCCAGGAACTGAAATGAAACTTGCTCAGAGTCTTGAAAGGATCAGAATCCATGCAAAGTTTCTCAAAAATGTACGAAAAGAATTTGGGCAATAGCTTTTCTGAAATAAAATTCTCAATGCTTTAATAGTGTCAAAGTCAGCAAAAGCTAATGGCAAATCCATCTCCACAAAAGCTCAGGGCAATATCGATAATGTTTCTTGTAGCCGGTGCTTGGGGGCTCTCAATGGGAATATTTTATTTCAAAAATCCGAGTTTTCCTCTTGCTGCACTTGGAGTGATAAATCTCGTACTTGGAATCTTCTTGGGATTTCGACAGCTGAAGAAAAAACGATAACACCAAAATTCGAAAAAAAGAAAAATAAAAAGAGATTATACGACATTTTGGAACTGTTTTTATAATTTGTTACCTTGAAAGTAGGGATGGCTGACGTAAGCATAGGCACATTGCTTAGAACAGAATGGATTATTCCCATATTTCTTGGTATGATCTTCCTTGCCTCATTACTTGCAAAAAAGATCAGGTTGCCATATACCATGGTTCTGGTAGGAATAGGAATAGCAGTATCACTTGTACACACATCAGGATTTGGCATTTTTAATACTTCCACGTTCCACGTTGACCCAAAACTAATCCTGTATTTTATCGTCCCGCCTCTAATCTACGAAGCCATGATGAAAATAGATCGTGAACAATTCAAGGCAATACGAATTTCATCCTTACTGCTTGCAACTCTTGGTGTGGTTCTTGCTACCCTAGTAGGCGGGTTCCTGCTCTCATATGTTGCAGGCTTGCCAATTATTGTTGCGTTCGCATTTGCAGCACTAATTGCACCTACAGATGCAGCCATTGTAATTCAAGTATTCAAACAAGTCAAGGTCCCAAGACCGCTGACAATGCTTATGGAATCAGAAGCCAGCTTTAATGATGCTGCAGGTCTTATCGTCTTTTCTTCTATTATTGCAATAGCTGCAGCTCAAGGCTCTGCACTGACATCGCCTGAGACTATTGGACAGATAAATGTCAATATTCCAGAACAGGTGGTACACTTTGCTATTGTATTTTTTGGTGGAATAGCTGTAGGTCTTGGATTTGCACTGGGTGCCAGATTCCTTTTCAAACTCATGGATGAGCCGCTTGCAGAGACTGCTCTTTCTGTTGCTGTCTTGTTTGGTTCTGTGGTTGTTGCAAACGCACTGCAACTTTCTGGTCTAGTTGCAGCAGCTGCCGCTGGATTGTATTTTGGTAATTTAGTTATGAAGGGAAAGGGAATAATGAGCGAAAAAACACTAATGTACAGTTCGCACTTTTGGGAGATGATTGCCTTTTTTGCAAACTCGGTAGCCTTTTTGTATCTTGGACTAAGTATGGATGTTCATGACTTGGGCAAGAACCTGCCATTGATTGCAATGGCATTTGGTGCGGTATTGGCAGCACGAGCTGCATCTACATATCCCATACTTGCTGCAACCAATAGATTTACACATGAAAAATGGCCACATGCATGGAGACATGTGGTAATGCTAGGTGGAATGAGGGGCGCTCTGTCTGTTGCACTTGTAGCAACTCTTCCAGACAGCAATTTCAAGGACATCTTGGAGCCCATAACATTCGGAGTAGTTCTCTCGTCTTTGATAGTCCAGTATCCGTTGCTATCAAGGTACATCAAGAAAGCATTTCCTCAAAGTACTGTACCTCAATAAATCATTATACCATCATGAAGAATTTGCTGTAAACTTAAATCACCAAATAATCTATCAATACTAATCATAGTATCAAATTGACACAAAATCAAAGTGAGTCTATTGGAATGGTATCAGAAGGCAAGAGCTATGCCAAACTAGGCAAGCATAAGAATGCCATATCTTTTTTTGACAAGGTTCTAAAGGGCGATCCGAAAAATGTGGATGCATTATACAACAAAGGAATGTCTCTTATTCAGTTAAAGAAAAGCAAAGATGCAGTTGCATGTTTTGAAAAAATACTTGAGAAAGACCCAAACCATGTATTGGCTTTGAACAATCTGGGAAATTCATATGCTGAACAACAGCAATTTGAACGAGCGATAAACCTATACGAAAAGGCATTGAAAGTGGATCCAACTTACGTGCCAGTTCTATACAACAAGGGCATTGCAGAAATTGGAGTTGGAAAGTACGATGAAGCCCTTCTATGTTTTAACAAGTCTTTGTCTATTGAACCTGAAAATGTTTCTGCCACTTATTTTAAGGGTCTTGTACTTGGAAAACAGAAGAAACACAGCGACGCATTATTGTGTTTTGACAAGGTGATAGAAAAAGAACCAGAAAATTTTGAAGCCTTGTTTTACAAGGCCACAAGTCTTGCAGAGCTTGGCAAACACCAAGATGCGATTGTACTGTTTGATAAAGTCCTAAAAGACAACCCAAAAAATGGCACAGTAATTTATTCTAAGGCAAGAAGCAAGGCCGAACTTGGAGAGGACCGTGAGGCACTTGAATTGCTTGCGCAGGCAATACTGTACTATGGAAAGACGATAAAGGGATGGGCAGTCAAGGACTCGGTATTTAATAGACTAAAAGATGATCTACGATTCAAAGCAGTTGTGAAGTAATACATGTCCGAAGACTTGCTAAAAGACGTGAAAACTCTTCTTGCCTCTGGCAAGGGAGACACAAAGAGACTGCGTGAAATATTGGATTCAATAAAACAGAAAAACCCCGTCTACATGTCTGATTACAAGTACATTCAAAGTCTAATTTCAGGGGAATCGCAGGAAAATAATACCGAAATCAAGTCAAAAGTCCCAGAAGAGGTAAAAGCCGATACCCCGATAGAACTTCTCAGGATAAGGCTTGCAGAAGGAAAAATAACAATAGATGAATTCAGAGACCTGAAAAAAGCCATAACTGGATTCTAAATTTTTTCAAAAGAATGATTTTTTCTTAATTTTTAAATTTAAAAAAGAATTATTTGTCATACGTGTGATGCATTCAAGCGTACTGACCTTATTTGCATGTCTATAACAATCAAGTATCGACTTTACAATCTTACACTATCCGATTAAAGTGAGCAGTTCTCTGTAGTATGATGATTAGTATTGTCAAATCTTAATGCCCCGCTACCACCAGCGCCAGTATTGATGACATGTTTTGGTCATTGCGGAATAGGTTTGGGTGCAGAGGCATACAGAAGATTATTGATTGATGTAGGGGCTGATCCTCTCAAGCCTACATTAAAAGGAGAAAAAGATGAGTCTCGTGTTTTGAAAAGATACGGCAGCACAATTTTACGATTTCCAACTTCTTATGGAGGACATGATATTCCGCTGATTCCAAGGGCCTTGTTGGTTGATTTGGACCCAAGGGCAGCTGAATCTGATACTGCAATCATATCCTGATCTGTTTGCACTTCGCGATAAACATGTAATCCATGGAGCAGGTGGTGCTGCAAGAAACTGGGCTGAAGGAAGAAGCAGGTTTACTGTTGATGTAACTCAAAAGTATGATTTGCAAAAACAACTGTCAGGGCTATCGCCTGAACCTGTCAGGGGCTTTACAATACCTTTTGCAATGGGCGGAGGAACTGGGAGTTCATTTGCCAGTGCATTTATGGAATACATAAAGAAGGATTCCAAGGAACATGCAACAATAGCATCGTTTGGACTTTTGCCAGAATTTGGATGGGACCCGGTGATTTTTGAGGCAGCTGCAATCAACATAGTGATGAATCTTGAATACCAGATAAAGTACAGTGATTGCGCGATCCTGTTCTCAAACAAGAGACTAAGGGAGGTTGCTCACAAAAATGAGAAAAAAATTGAAAAAATACAGTCAATCATTGATGATCTTCCAAAAGAACATGAAATAGGCTGGAAGGATTACAAAGGCATGAACCTGATTGCCGCAAACGCAATGTCCATGTTTATTGCATCATTTGCAAGAGAGACCGAGTGGGACATGTCAAACTATAGGACATGGCTTGCAACAAAGATGCCAAGATTTGCAGTACCATGGGTGATTCCAGTTGTCCCAGAGGAAAAGCAATGGGGAAATGACTTGATGTCTGCAGGCAAGGGAAATACCATGGATGCAATTACAGATCACATTCACAAAAAAGATGATGCAGTATTGTTTGATATCGACGAAAATGATATCAGAGATAAGGGAGGACAACGCGATTCTTGTGTCGCACTAGTCAAAATCAAAGGAGAATTTGATGTAAAAGAAAGAGAGATCCTAAAGAACATGATAAAGGACAGGTTCCATATTGAAGACTCTAGAATGATATTTGTCAAGATTCCTATACTGGAGACAGAGCAAGCTAATGTCACAATACTTGTAAACACAAAGGCAATTGGGCCCAAGATTTTGGAAATTGCAAGCGAGGCAGAAGCCTCCTGGGATAGTTACAAGGAAGAATATGGCAAATGGGGACTAACAAATGAAGAGTTCAAACAAAGCCTAATGGACGTCGTTCATCAGTTTAGTGCTTAGGTATGGCAGACTTTAATTTCTTGGAACAAGTTGCAACCCAAATTAAGAAAAATAGACAGCGACTAACTGACGTTGAAACCGAGTCTATCTGCAATAAATTTTAGAATTCATGAAATTCCACTCAAAATATCAACTGAATCAAATTTTGCAAAGATGATAGGTGAGCAATACAACGATTCCACAAAAGAGTTGGAATCTGCAAAGGAAAAGCTCATGGGAGAAAAGGAAACTCTAACAACTAAGATAAACGAAGACATTTCTACATTTATCACCGAATTCACATCGCAAGAACTTGTGATTCCACTGGAACCAAATCCAAAGATTGCAGATGGTAACACTCTTTTCAAGTACAAAGGCGGTTCCACGTTTAGAAACATATTTGACATACTAAGCGAGCTTTTGGGATTGAGCTTGCCCATACTTGTAAAAGACGTCATGTTTTCTCCTACTGAGATTTTGATCAAGGTAACAGACGAGTATGAGGCAAAGCAAAAGTTTCTGAGCAGTATTAACGAAGTACAGAAAACCCTCTCAATCAAACGAAGAAAGAACTAGTCACAAAATAACAAACGCTAAAAAATGGGACTAGAGAAAAGTAATCTAATGAAAAGATGGATTGCCTTCTCAGTCATGATTCTATTTGCCCTATCCTCGACAATACCCTTGGCACATTCACAGCTTTCTGGAGTGTCAGCCAGCCTGCAAAACGGGGTCTGGACAGTTCCTACAAATAAGCAAGTGCAAATTACAGCCGATCTAACAAGTGGCCTTAACACAGACCAACCATTTGCGTATATCGTTCAAGTGATAGACAAGAATGGAGTTGCAGTTCAGCTTTCATGGATTACAGGAACACTAAGTGCTGGACAGACACTTAACCCGTCGCAATCTTGGACGCCGACAGTACCTGGAAATTATACCGCGCAGATTTATGTTTGGTCAGGGATAAGCAATCCTGATGCCTTGTCATCGCCTCTTACCATGAAGATAACAGTAACCTAGTTCCACATCGGTTATAATTTGGAGGAGATAAAACAAATTTGATGAACAAAAAGGGAGGAATTATCACTGGAGTCATACTCGCTATATCGTCAGCTTTTTTCTTCATCTTCATTGGGTTTCCACTTTTCAATCAACCGTCAAGTGATCAGGGAAACTCGCAGTTTTCTTCTAGTATGCAATCTCCTGATACGATAAGCACAATTGCAAGCGATATCGACTCGTGTGTATCAAACCCCACATCTGATTGTGACCAAGAAATGTTGCAGATATCGGAATTCTGTCAGCAAAACAAGGGCCAGGAGCAAACCTATCCGTTTTGTTCAGATACTAGGGTACAGATGTATGTTGAGCAGCGCAACATGGCTCAGATTAAAGTCAACGGTGGCAGCAATTAATCTTAGGATTTTGTCCTATGTTTTACTATGGTAAAATTGCCTTGCAAAACCATGCTGTTTGCCAAGATGTATTCTTTGGTTCGCTCGTCATTTAGGATTGTAGTAAATTTTGATGTGATTCTGATTACTGTTCCAATATATTTTTCAAGTGAACCTGTTATCTCTACTACGTCGCCTTCAGAATAGGGCAACTGTTCTGTAATTGGAATGTCCTTTAGTATTCTGACGTTGCCTTGTATTATTGCGTTGTTTGGTATGATGTATTCTTTGCCTTCATCAGTCTGTATTTTTGTGTAAAACATGTTGATCTCGTCAATCTTTCCTCGAATGTTGTCACCTACAACATGAATGGTATCTCCAATCTTGGCAGGATAAGTTGTAAGTATCAATCCGCCTGAAAGTATGTTTCCTATGATGGTGGATACTCCGATACCTAAAATGATTGCAGCTACACCCCCACTGATTAGGATCTCTTGTGGGTTGACGTTTAATTGATGCAAAATGGCAAAACTTGCAATAAGGGAGACAAATATTATTATAAAAAATGACAAGCTGGCAGAAAACTGTGGGTGCGTTTTTCTTGCAAATTCCTTAAGCAGACGTCTTGTTGCTTTGATTACGGCAAATGATATGATTACTATGGCTATGACACTTACAATCTGAATGTGAGTGTGTGTGACACCAAGCGACGGTGCCACAAATAATTCAAACAGGTGAAGAGAAATCCATGAACCTACTGATACCACAATGAATTTTATCGCAAGAGTGTAGAACTCCTTACGTAGAGTTTTACGGTGTGGTTTGGAAAACTGTTGTTCTGCTTTTAGTATGTCTTCCGGACTACTGTCTGTTGATGCAGGCATAGTTTACTATAAAATATTTAGTAATTATCGGTTTTGTTATTTTTCTGTAGCCTTGAGAAATTTACCCATGTTTTTTGCGACTAGAGGGATGATCTTCTTTGTGATTATCTGGTGAAAATTGTCCGCATCGGCATCAAATGAGAGCAATAACACATGTGCTAGTCTGCTGTTCTCGTCTGCAATGGGAATAGTAGCTCTAATCAATTTTGTATAATGCGAACTTGCATATGATATCTTCCCAAGCCTGTATTCCCACCTTAATCTGGTATACTGTCTTGTTGCAGCCGTGATTGCATACTGGGCCCTTTCTTCCGCACTTAGCAATGGCACAAGTCCTTTTCTATCTGCTGTGGACTCTAGCTTTCCATCCACATCTGCAATTCCCGCAAATCTTATTTTGGGATCCAGTTCAACTACCTCCCTGCAAAACTCTTCAAATATGTTCATTCACTAGGAATATTATCAGTAGCTATATTTGTTTTCTGGCAAGTCACTTGAGTCTGTGGTACAGTATTTTGAAGTCTTCTGCAATTCTGTATGCGGCGTTTTGAAGCTTGGTAACCTCAGTCATGTTTTGCTTTCCCACTGCAATCTGTCTCATCATTGTCATGCACTTGTGGACCTTATTGTGATTGACATAATCTTCCTTGTCTGACCACATCTTAAAACAGTCATCAAACTCAAGGCAGAACCTTAGTATGAATTCCTCCCAGCACTGCTGTGTGATGGGATATCCAATTGCATGAGCAATCTCATGAAACTCGTTGCTCCTGTTTATCAAGAGTCTGTCCAGTGAATATCTTACCTTGGATGGATCATATTCATTTGTAACTAATTTTGCTTGCATGGTTCTTGTATGGTGTCTACCAATGATAAAGACTGGGAATATAGTGCACTACACTGCAAACGTTAGTTATCCTTTGACATGCTTTGCGGCTTTGCTCTCTGAAATACAAAATTCACTAAAAGCATAAAACCAATCCATACTGCAAGAAACAAAATAGTGGTATATGATCCAAGACACCTGTGGCAAACAAACTTGGAAATAAGAAATACAACTCCTCCGCCGACAAAGACTCCAGTTGCATAATCTAAGAGCCTCCACCAAAAATATTTCATCAGGTCATGATTGCCTTATGTCCAATAAAGACATTTTTAGGCTTTGTTGCAGTTTAAGTATGATCCTACACTAAGATGTCACAGGGCCACGACATTGATATTAGAGTTTGAGGTGAGTTGACACATGTTCATTGATTGGACCATTCCTTTGTTCATTGGACTCGTTGGAGGTCCTCTTACAGTGATTTTCAGGTTCTGGTACAAAAAGAAGGGGGGAGACAATTCAAGCAAGTTTGCCGACAACGGAACTTATGTGAGAGATGACTCTTTGTACTCGTACGACGAGTCTGGTACTAGCTCATCAGTAGACAACGAGAACAACAAGAAAAACAACTCATAAATGCATGTTTTGATTTTTGACAACAATATGGTTCTTCCACCAAAGAGTCCAAACGAGTCAAAAGCAGAAATGACTGTCAGGATGTTTCCATCTGATGCCAATCCTGCAGGGAACGTTTTTGGTGGCGAGATACTAAAACAGATTGATCTGATTGCAGGACTTGTATCGCAGAGGCATTCGCGAACCAATGCTGTGACAGCAAGCATAGACCGGGTAAATTTTCTCAAGCCTGTCTATGTTGGAAATGCACTAATTATCAATGCGAGGCTAAACTATGTTCATCGCTCCTCGATGGAAATAGAGATCAAGGTAGAGGCAGAAGACTTGATTACTGGAACTAGAACCCTGACAAATACCGCCTATGTTACGACTGTTGCACTGGGACCTAATGGCAAGACGGCTGAAGTGCCGCCGCTTTTACTTGAAACCGAGGAAGACAGGCAAAGATTTGATGACGGTGAGAAGAGAATGCTGCAAAGACTCAAGGAACGAGGAAAAATCTAACTAGTCGCAACTAAAAGAACCAGGAGGGCCATTTTTGAGTACATCATGGAATTGCTGCGCAGAATATTGCTTTACCACAGAAAATGGAATTATTCCAAATATTGGGGCATCAACACTAGTGGTAATCTTTGCCAATGTTGGATCAAATGTGGCATTCTCTTGTTTTAGTTTGAGTATGGCATCTGCATTTAATGAAAAGACGCCATCGACAGTAGACATGGTCTTGGAAGATAATGTGGCTCCGCCCATTTCTGCCGTTTCTATGACACTTGAATTGTAAAATGCGGTTATCTCATACTTGTTAAAACTTGCGGGAAAGAAGGAAGGATTGCACACATCTGCCTGTATGTGGATCTGCGTGGGCGACATTTGATATTGATTTTCTGCATCAGGGCGGAACTGGAGCGTACTTACTGCATAGGAATCAAGTCCTACATATGCCACAACTATCGCAACAATCACCGCTGCCACCACTGCAATCTTTTTTCTTGAAGGTGCATTTCTGGCATCTCGTATTCCGGCATCATCATCGAGGGCCTCGCTGGTCTCTTCCTCTTTGGGAGCAGATTCTAGAGAATCAAAAGACTCTTGCTTGTCCGAAGTTTCATCTTCGGGAATGCCGGAAACCATTGCAGGGCCTTCATCTGGCTGTTTTGGTGGTTCTGCGGAAATTTCTTGCAAGTAATTTTGATCAGAAATGTCAAGAGACTTGCCTTGCTGTAATGTATCCAAAATTTGTTGTAATCTACCTGCATCTCCTTTTTTAGAATCAATAAGTGACTGAACTAGTCTAATTGTATCGTCTGACATTCATCTAACCTCAGATCTGCTCAATTTAAAGGGTGACACTGCAGTTCTGTCAAAGATCAAAACAGATGAAAAGAACTGTTACACGGTGCATACCTTGTAAATTTTGCCAATCCCTATTTAACAGGAGACAAGCTATCTAATGCATGACATCTTTCAAATCTGTTGTAAGAGCAATCGTTCTGATAATCAGTGGAATTGCGATAGTTGTTGTTGGCGGATTCATGATGGGCGCTGTTGCAAGGCTATGGTTGCCAAAGGACAAGAAAAAACCGAAGGATTCTGATTTGAATGACAATGACGGTACCAAAAAATGATTGATGATACATCATGCATCAATTGTTGTCAAATGTAATGAAAAATGGTTTATTGAATTCTTAGGGTATTTAATACATGTTCCATACTCATAACTTGATATGCATCTAGAAGGGCTAGCGCACAAATTTACAATAGGTGGCACTATAGTTGCAATTCTTTTATTCGTGATTGCCATCGTTGAAGTATATCATTTTAATCAGATTGATACTGATACGTAAAAGACGACAGCAAGTTTGACCATGTTACTTAACAAAACTGATAACTTGTTAACAGAAATGCAAAAGTCTACCGCAGGTTTGGATACCTTGGTCAACAGAACTGATCAATTAATACAAGTTCAAAACAGTACGTCTTCTAACATATCACAACAAACCATCATGAAAGAATATAGTGACGAGACTCCATTCCAGACTGATCTTTCTTACTGTAATTATGAAGCAGATGATAATGATATTGCATATTCCACAATTATTTTAAATAAAAATGGTGATCCTGTAACACTGAAATTCATGTTAACCACTCTTTTTAGGTATTACACTCTTCCAACTGATAACGAAAATCAAACCACTGGAGATGAAGTGGGAACTCTAGGAAATGATTCAAATCCAGAACTGGTTGATCCTGTTGAAGAAAAATTACACATATTACAACTTTTGCCTACATTAAACAAAACTCAAAACTCAAACAACACATATCTTTTCATACGCTCCGAATATTATTTTGCGCCGTATTCAGAAGTGACTGGTAAGATAATTACTAAATACACTCATGATGCCATTGGTAAACAAATGATAGAATTTAAGAAAAATGCCGGAGGAAATTGGGAATTGTATCCAGGACAGAATTCTGTCTGCAAATAGACGGTGCCTTAATATAAAACTCAAAAAGTTCTGATATTGAATTGTCTCAACCAAATGAAACGCTTTCAATAAATGATCATCTATCCAAGCTAAAATCGATAAAGTATTTTGTTCCTGCAAGAACTATCGATGAGGCAAACTCAATTATTCCAAAGGTTAACGAAGCCATAGATAAATATGTCAAGGCGCTTGCACCGTGGCAGCGAGACGGTGATACTATCCAACATGCAAGCGATTCCTTGTGGGACCTTGCAAGAATTGCAGCAGTAAAATCTGGCAGGCCAAATACCTGGGACGCCGCATGGGATTATGCATGGAAAGAAGCAAGCTACAGTGCACGCGACAACTATGGTTGGTATGGTGGAGGGTATGTCTTAGGTGAATCCGCACGAGATGCAGCACGTGACGCTGCAAAATATGCCGCAAGATACATTGCATATGAATCTGCAAAAGACAAACTGCAACCAACAAACCCGTTTAGCTTTGTAATTGATCTTTATTCAATGGGACTGCGACCTACGTATTTTAGAAAAGTCGACGAGCAGGAAAAGTTTGTTGTAGACTTTTCATTAAAGGATGGAAACAAATTTCTCACTGGATGTCATGTCCACGGAGACAAGGAAATTCTCTTTACACACCAGTGGAAGGAATACTGCACAAACCTTGTTTCACTAAAAGGGGAAACATCTAGAATTCTTGCATGAATTTTCATATACCTTAAGTATCAGGTATTGGTATTTGCATCCATGTGCGAAATGATTGATGAGATAGAAATTGAGCATCTCAGGATGGTACTGGCAAGAGCACGAAAAGAACTACATGAGGAACCAGTAGAAGAAGCGCCACTGGTTGCTGCTGCTAACTAGTTGAAATCAGTTCCTAATCTTATAGACACAAACTTTGATAATTCTTCCAAAATCATCTTTTTAATACCAATAAACAGATCTACAAGATGATAGATCTGGATAACAAGACTCCCACGGTTGACGAGATAAGAAATACTTCGCTGGAAGCCCTATTTTCTTCTCTTTCAAGCGACAATAAGGGTTTAAGCTCGCAGGAAGCAAAGAATCGATTAGAAAAATACGGTTACAACAAGATTGAAGAAAAAAAGATAAACCCACTAAGAAAGATTCTTGGTTATTTTTGGGGTCCAATTCCGTGGATGATAGAAATTGCCTCTGCCATCTCTGCCCTTATTTCCCATTGGGAGGATTTCTGGGTAATTATTGCACTTTTATTGTTGAACTGCATAGTAGGCTTTTTTCAGGAACATAAGGCAGATAATGCGATTGATCTTCTAAAACAAAAGCTGGCCATCAAAGCTAGGGTACTACGAGATGGTAAATGGGCTGAACTTGCCTCACAAGAGCTTGTTCCGGTTGATGTAATAAGAGTCCGTCTTGGCGACATCATTCCAGCAGACATTAAACTTTTTGACGGCGAATACCTTTCGGTTGATGAATCTGCTCTTACTGGCGAATCACTGCCTGTGGAAAAATATGTTGCAGATGTTGCCTATTCTGGCTCTATTGTGCAAAAAGGCGAGATGAATGCACTTGTGGTTTCCACAGGGATGAGAACATTCTTTGGAAAGACTGCAAAACTTGTTGTGGAAGCAAAGACCAAAAGTCATTTCCAAAAAGCCCTGATAAAAATAGGGAATTACCTTATTGCCCTTGCAATCGGACTAATCGCGCTTGTCTTTCTGGTAGCAATATTCAGACACGAGAGTCTTCTTGAAACGCTCCAATTTGCGGTGGTGTTGATGATTGCTGCCATTCCTGCGGCACTTCCTGCGGTTATGTCTGTTACAATGGCGGTGGGTGCTACCTTGCTTGCAAAAAAACAGGCACTTGTTAGCAAACTTGTGGCCATAGAGGAGATGGCAGGTGTTGATGTTTTATGTGCAGATAAGACTGGAACGCTGACAAAAAATGATCTAAGTGTAGCAGATCTTGTGATATTTGATGGATTCACAGACTCTGATCTGTTGATGTTTGCCACTCTGGCCTCAAGGGGTGAAGACAGAGATCATATAGATAACGCAATAATTACAAAAGCCAAGGCCTCAAATGTCTTGGATAGATCCGAGTCTTACAAACTACTTTCTTTCAAACCGTTTGATCCTGTAATAAAAAGGGTTGAATCAAAGGTCGAAGATCCCTCGGGAAGTGAATTGTTGGTGTCAAAGGGTGCACCTCAGGCCATACTTGCACTTGTGCTAAACAAAGATGGCATATCCGCAAAGGTAGATGAGAGTGTAAAAAGACTTGCATCAAAAGGATTCCGTTCTCTTGGAGTGGCAAGGACAAACTTGCAAGGAATCTGGGAGTTTGTAGGAATTATCTCATTGCATGATCCCCCGAGAGAAGATTCCAAGGATACCATCGAGAAAGCCAAAACTATGGGCATCGATATCAAGATGATAACAGGGGATCATATTGATATCGCAAAAGAGATAGCAAGAGAGTTGAATCTTGGTACTGACATACAAACTGCCTCTCAATTAATTGACAAGACAGATACGGAGATCCAAAGCATTGTAGAACAAGCTGACGGTTTTGCACAGGTCTTTCCAGAGCACAAGTACAAGATAGTAGAGATGCTTCAGGCAAAGGGACACATTGTTGGCATGACTGGAGACGGGGTAAACGATGCACCTGCACTAAAGAAGGCAGACGTTGGAATTGCAGTTTTTGGTGCAACCGATGTTGCAAAATCTGCAGCACACATAGTTCTGACTCAACCTGGGCTTTCGGTTATCATAGATGCAATCAAGGAAAGTCGCAAAATATTTCAGCGAATGAAAAATTATGCGATATATCGCATAAGCGAGACAATTAGGATTCTCTTCTTCTTGGTTTCTTCAATACTGATCCTCAATTTCTATCCGATAACTCCACTAATGATAGTCTTACTAGCTATCCTAAACGATGTTCCAATCATGACCATTGCATATGACAATGTACGAATATCAAATAGACCTGAAAGATGGGAAATGAGAAAGGTTTTAGGAATTGCAACGGCGCTTGGCTTGATAGGAGTTATCTCTTCCTTTGGTCTACTTTACATAGGAATGAATGTTTTCGAATTGAAAACAGGGCCATTGCAATCGTTAGTTTACTTGAAGTTATCAGTTGCAGGTCATCTGTTATTTTTTGTTGCAAGAACTCGCGGTCATTTCTGGACAGTAAAGCCTGCATCCAAGTTATTTTTGGCAATAATTGCAACACAAACAACTGCAACAATAATTACCGCACAAGGAATTTTAGTACCTGCAATAGGGTGGTATAACGCATTATTTGTCTGGGGTTACGCACTTGCATGGTTTTTGGTAACTGACTTTGCAAAGGGGCCAATCTACAAGCTGCTAGAGAACAAGATAAAGACACGCCAATAACAAGTTACGAATTTATGCAATCTGAAAAACATCGGCCATAATAAGGAAAGTTAGAGCCCTACTGTTTAATTCTCATTAAACATTTTCAATATGATTCATTAGTGTAACAATAATTAAAACAAGTTTTTCATTGTGATAACTTTCATTAAAGCAAGAGCAGTTTAGCTTATCTAAGTGCTCATTAGTAGTTCACCATGTTGAAAAACAGCAAATCCATAGTCATTCTCTTTCTAGTTTCCATTATTATTGCGTCATCATGGGGCGAAAATTTTGCCTCTGGTGACACATCGCTTCCAATTGCGATAAAAAATGACGTGATGTATTGGATACAAGGATCCTTGCAAGATACCGACTTTGCAAAAGACATTCAGTATCTTAGCATTCATGGATTGATCCACATACCACAGACTAGTTATTCGCAAACGACGCACATACCATTTTGGTTCAAACAAATAGCCGGATGGTGGACCGAGGGAAATATTAGCAACGATGAATTGTTGCATGACATTCAGTGGCTGATAGATAATGGCATAATATCCATCGGCATATCGGAAAATAATGCTGTCTTACCATCTCAAAACATAACACCGCAAGGTAGTACATTGCAAAACTCCTCCTTGCCTTTGCTAGGTAATAATGAGCCAGTCTCTACGCCAACAAACGCCGTTGGGAAAATCTCTCCACAATTGGAACAATTGTACGCCTATGCTCTAAAACTGATTAATAATGATCGAGCAAACTATGGCCTGAATCCAGTATCGCTTAGCAACAATCAAGCCGCTCAAGTTCATGCTGATGACATGCTGAAAATGGGAACCTTGTCTCATTATCTAAGCGATGGTGAAAAACCATATATGGTTTATACCAGATTTGGAGGGCTTGGGTATGTGGCACAAAATGCAGCTTTTGACGGCTATCAAAACATACCACAATGCAGCAGTCCAAATGTCATTTGCACGCAAATCGATCCAAAACAATCCCTAAACTCATCAGAATATGCCATGATGTACAATGATCAAGCTTCTAACTGGGATCATAGAGATAACATATTGGATAAACATCATACAGATGTAAGCATCGGAATTGCTTATGCTAAATATTCATTTTACATGGTACAAAACTTTGAAAATAATTACATAGACTACACTTTGCCAATTATAGAAAACAACGGGACTGTCAGTTTTTCAGGGAATCTAACATCTGGTTCTTTTCAAAACATTGGAATATACTATGATCCCCTGCCAACACCTGAAACTTATCAAGAGCATAAAAATGACAGGTCTTACGAAATGGGAAATCAACTTGCAATCATACAGCCGCCGCCACAAGCTGGTGAATATTATACTCCAAGTAACGAAACTTTTGAGGTTGCTGACAAATGGACACAACAGGGCAATTACGTATCTGTTTCCTTTGACCTTTCTCCATTAGTTACACAGCCGGGAGTTTACACTGTTGTAGTGTTTTTGGAGGATAGTGGGGGGCAATTTCCAGTAACATCATATTCGATAACAAAATCTTCCCCAATGGTTCCAGAAGGATTCGAGTCTAACAAGGTATACTATGCGTGCACCTCGACTCAGCTTACTCAATACAATCAATTGCAACAACAATATAATACATTAAAGACTCAATATGATGGCAGACCAAGTGTTGCCACCTCTGACCAAGAATACCAACAAGATACGCAAATGTATAATCAATTAAACTCATTACAAAACCAATTAGAAAATTTTAGATGCTGAGATAAAATATCACGAGATGTATCTATCGTATCTTGTCTTTCTGAAATAATTCAATATGCATTCTTCATGAGTGTATCTGATCATATCGCATGATGTCTGGCAAAACCAACAAGTTCCTTTGCGCAATACTGGAAGCCAGGCATAGTTCTGTCTGACAACAGGAGACTGCATCTTCTATTTCGATCCTCTTATGGCATCGTCACTTTTGGAAAGAAACAGAAATGCGCGCCCTTGTGGTAGCATATCTGATTGACAAGGGAATTACCTTCTGCGTAGTGGATACTTACTATGCCTATGGCCACAAGTATTGCAACCACGATTATGGCAATTCCTATCCATCTGTACAGTTTACGGGATCCCCCGCGGTTCTCTCTGTCAAGTCTTCTTGAATGAACTTGCATGTATTACAATACGTTGAGGGTGAATATACGGATAACTGATAATTTGATATATAAATATCCCTAATAATACTTAATTATTGCATAATCATGCATATTAGTATGACATTTGATAAGATCGATGAGCAAATACTTGGCGAACTCTCAAAGAATTCAAGACGTTCATACAATCAGCTAGCCGGCATTCTTGGAATTTCACCGAACACCGTGCTCAAACGAGTAAAAGACATGGAATCTCGGGGAATAATAAAGAACTACTCCCTAGTTGTTGACCACAAGAAATTGGGCTATGATATAACTGCCATAATCGAGATAACAGTAACCAAGAATCTGGCAGAACTTGAAAAAAAAATGGCACAAATTTCCAATATATATGAGGTATACGACACTACTGGAACCTCGGATTGTATAGTAGTTGGAAGCTTCAAAAATACAAGTGAACTGGGCAAATTTACAAAAGAATTATTGGACAATCCTTCAGTCTACAGGACAAACACTCACATTGTTTTAGAGAAGATTAAGGAAGATTTCAGATTCCCGTTGGCGTAAAATTTTGATTTACAAGTCTTATAGGATTCAATCGAGGATTCAGACCTTTCACAGAATTCTGCACAGCCTATAGAGTGACATAAACCATCCCGTCTTCTTCTGAAATGGAATACAAAACTAAATCCCCTGATTTTCTCCATTCTGGATCCTGCTCAACCCATGTATCTTCCTTTTTCCACGAACTCATTTTTTCCAGCTTTCCGGTAAAAAGATTGTATTCGTATCCATGCATGTAACACACTATGTTGTCTCCGCTAAAATGTCCCTTTGAAAGAGAGGCCGCCTTGTGAGGACAAGAGTTGTTACATGCAAATAATTTTCCATTTTTTCTTCCTATTAGAACATCGATGGTATTGATGGTGGCTTTTTGCATGGTATTGTCAGCCAATTCCCCACTTTTACAGACCGGATATCGAGTCATTTTGGTAAAATCTGTCATGATTATAAAAAATAAAAAATTGGAAAATATTTAAGTCAATTCTTAGAGGTGTATCATACCGCCTTGCGATCCAGTATGCGGTGATTGTCCAGCGAATTTTCTTCTAAAGTGTCCTGACGGCCTCTTGGACAACAATTCTATGAACCATGCTTCGTGCTCCACTTCTTCCTGCATTATTCTCTGTGCAATGTCATACGTTCTGGGATCCTTTCCTGTGGTCATATCGCAGACCTCTCCCCATGAGCGTATTGCACACTGTTCTGCCTCAAGCAGTACTTTCAGGATGGAATTGATATCTTCCCAGTTGTCTGGTAGATAAGCATCTGGACAACCTGCCTGGTCTGCAAACTTTCTAATGTCTCTTGGCAGGCTTCCGCCCAACTCGTACAATCTGGGCACCATTGCTTCAAAGTGGTTTCTGTCCTCTATTCTGGCGTCTTCTACGATTTCCTTTATGCCTTCTCCTTCAAGTCCTGTACAGTGCATACGAAGTATGGTATAGTAGTAGTATGTCGTAAACTCTGCACCTACTCCTTTAGTGATTAGTTCTTTCAACTTCTCTATGTTTACACCGTTCTTTTTTAGGACTTCAAGGGCGACAATGTTCGGAACTTCTCCTTTAGTCATGGAGTTATTGATATTCTTCTAATTATTAAATAATGTTAAGATAGATACCATAGATGATAATAAGGTCCATATGTTAAATAATTTCTGTGCCATAAAGAACTATGGCGCAATCAAATGCAATCTATTCTAACAAGCTGGTCCAAGAATCTACAATTGGCTTGAGTCAGATTGCTCCTACATGGAGTCAAAGATTGTCAAAATTGCCCGTGCCATTTCTGACTAAAATAAAGTGGTTTTTAGACATTCACAATCGAGACACATGCGTTGTGGGAGAGGCCTATGGCTTTACTTCTCATTATGCTCGTGATTGTGACAAGTGCAACAAGTTTAGCCTTGATTTTGAATCACACTTTGTCAAAAACCAATTCGGAGAACTAGAGGACACAAAAGAAGAGTTTGTGCAACACTGGAATGGACACCACAGGGATGTCACATATTCCCTAGCGGGACACCGAAAAACGTTGAAATGGTACGACAGCTTCCTCAGGTTTGACGATTATATTTGGACAGTGAAGTAAAGGTTTTAGGAAACCTTAATTTTTTGCAAGATGGTTTAATTTTTATGATAAAGCGTAAACCTGTTCTACTGATAGACGGTTCAGAGAAATCACAGGAAGCTGTAATTCTTTTGAAAACTAGCGGGATCGAGTATGTTGAATATGACATGAGAAAATTTGCTGAAAGTTGCTGTGGTGATCTCCCGACTACAAAAGCTCCTTCTGTTTTTGCTCCTGAAGGCATATTCAAGGATCTTGAAGGCGTCAGAGAATATGTCAATATGGATAGAAAAGATTCTTCTTCTACACAAAGTGAAAGTGCCTATTGGTAAAAATTAACAAATTGAATTCAGACCTGTGGAGTCTAAATCTTCAGGCCTTGCCAAGTCTTACTTGCAAAAAATGTGAAAAATAAAAAAATTAAAGACTAGAACAAATTTCCACCATGATGGGTTCGTAGCCCACCAAATGTGGTTTATTCTTCATGTCTTATCTCTAATATGGACAAACTAGCACAAAAAGATACTGATCATACGATAAACAGGATCAACAATATTAGATACAACCACGTATCAATCCAATGTTCTCAAACATACTGGTAGCAGTGGACGGTTCTGAATCGGCAAATAAAGCATTTCAGAGAGCAATCTATCTTGCTCAAAAATGCAATTCGAAACTAGATCTAGTTCATGTAGTACAATGCGAGGTAGGGGGCGACAGCGCTAATACATTTGAGATAATTGAGGATCTCAAAGACAAGGCCATGAAAATGTTAGAAGAATACAGGATTGAAGCTGCAAAAAGTAACACATCTATGCAAATAACGATAATGCAAGGAGATCCTGCCAAGGTCATAATTGAACTAGCAAAAGCAAAAAGCTACGATCTTATCATTATGGGGACAAGAGGCAGGTCATCTTTTCAAGAACTGTTAATTGGCAGTGTATCACAAAAGGTGATGCATCATGCTAACTGTCCCGTAATGGTTGTAAGGTAGAATGCTAATTTCAGAGACGAAGATAGAGTCTTACGGGGTTCCATATTTGTTGAATTCCACTTTTGATAATTTCCCTCCTAATTCTTATGCAAATAAAGGCGAAGTTTTCTATCGAATATGACTACAATCCAAGTTCCATACACATGTGGTAAATGTAAAAATCAGTTTGATGTAACTATGAAACTTGGAGAGCCATTCACATCACGACGTTGTACCAAATGCGATGGCATTGCAACTGCTCCATCGCTTTGAGATGTTGGTATGCTTGAGTCTTACAGGGTTCAGGCCTGTAAGAGTTTGTTCCTTGCTGCATCGCTGATTATCAAAAATGAAAATCTAGATCATTGTTTTATTAATCAATGTGGTATAATGTATAGGTAATAACCAAGCAAGAAAAAACAGATCCGAAAGGAATGTGTTTTGAAGAAAACTGGTGACCAAAGGATCATCAAGATCTGAATCCTGCTTAGGTTGTTGCCTTTTTTATTTCCAATGTTGATAATCTGAAGGGGGGTATAAGATATAGAAAATTGACAAAGATAACATGTCAAATTCAGATAAAACTGAGGAAACCACTGATCTTGCTAGAAGGCTATGGGAGTCTTGCTGCCCGACATTCTATTGATAAGGAAAATTATTGGGATTATATCACAATCTGGAGATCTATTTCTTCTAAGGATGAAGAGTTTGGAGCAACTTTTCTCCTGAAAATAGCCATGCTGATAGATGCGTATACACTCAAAAATACTAAAACTGACGATCTGTCAAAAGGAGTAAAGCTAGAGCATTAACTAGTTTGAAATCAAACCGCAATAATTTTCTGAATCTTCTAGCAAGACATATTGAGAGCACCAGTCTTGAAATTATATCGTGATAATAATCGATTGTGCAAATGATAGTGAAATCGCAGTAGATCTGACAAATTATTTAAAGAATCACCACATCGAGGCAAAGATGGAAGAATCATCGGTGATGGTAAATGAAGCAAATGTGGAGCAAATTCTGGAATCCTTTCTTGTAGAAACAAAACGACGGGGCTACAAAGTACGTAACATTGATCCTACGAATTTTTTGTTGGCAAAAGAAGTGCCAATTGAAGACTTTGGTTTTCTTAGATGTGAGATGTGTGGATATGTAGTTTCAAACGAAGAAGAATTGTTGACTCATAGGAGAGCTCACGGTATTCAACTTTTGTAATCACAAAAGGCAACAGTATTTTTGAATAATTGATGAACATATTTGTGCGAAAAGAAAATTACTGCCAAAATATGGCCTACTTTTGACTTTATCACGAATAATAATTATGTCTAGATTTATCTTCTCTTAAAACAAACATGCCAATATGAAGTCTATAAAATCACTATTTCGGATTCTTGGGCCTGGACTAATCAGTGGTGCCGCTGACGATGATCCGTCAGGAATAGCTACATACTCACAAGGCGGTGCACAATTTGGGCTAGGTGTATCGTGGCTTGCATTATTTCAGTATCCACTTATGATGGCAATTCAGGAAATGTGTGCAAGAGTCGGCCTTGTCACTGGAAAAGGTCTTGTAGGTGTCATAAAGGAAAAGTATTCCAAAAAGATAACAATCTTTATTGTCGGACTGCTGTTGATTGCCAATACAATAACCATTGGCGCAGACATTGGAGCCATGGGGTCTTCAGTTCAACTAATCATACCAAAGGTGCCAACTGTTTTGATAACTGCCTCTTTTGCCGCTTTTATTTTATTTACAGAGGTTATCTTTTCATACAAAAGATACGCAAAGATGTTAAAGTACATGACACTGGCTCTTTTTTCATATGTCATTACCGCATTTGTAGTAAGTGGGGATTGGAGCAAGATAATTTGGTCTACTCTTATTCCTCATTTTGAGTTGAATGCAGGTTTTTTAATGATATTTCTGGCGATCTTTGGTGCGACAATTTCTCCTTACGCATTTTTCTGGCAAGCATCTGAGGAAGCAGAAGAAGATGTTCTCAAAAACAAAATAAAAGAAATTGGCGAGGGAAAGCCCAGAATAACAAAAAAAGAGATGCGCCTTATGAGAGCAGATACTGCTGTGGGAATGGCCTTTTCACAAATAATTATGTGGTTTATAATAATTGCCACAGCAAATACTTTGCATATTAATAACATAACTGACATCCAGACTGCAGCCCAAGCTGCAAAAGCATTGGAACCGCTGGTTCACAACTTTCCAGACTCGGGTAAAATAGCTGAAATTCTTTTTGCATCAGGAATAGTTGGCACGGGTCTGCTTGCAATTCCTGTTCTTGCTGGGTCTTCTGCTTATGCTTTGTCAGATGGTTTTGGATGGAAAGAAGGTCTCAGTAAAAAATTTAGGCAAGCAAAGGGATTCTACTTGATCATCATTGGATCTACGGTCATTGGCTTGTGGATTAATCTAGTGAACATAGATCCAATAAAAGCCCTCGTTTACGCATCGATAATTAGCGGAATAATTTCAGTTCCTCTGCTTGTAATGTTGTTAAAGATTTCAAATGATAAGAAAGTCCTTGGTAGCAAGACAAATGGATTGCTATCAAATACTCTTGTTTGGATTACTATCATAATTCTGGGAGTATCTGTGATTGTGATCTTTGCAGCTCCACTTGTATGGAAACAATAATTTTCGTCTTTGATTTTCTACATACTCTTTTTTTTAGATTGCAGTAGTAAATGCTAATTCATTTGAACAGAGGAAAATTCTTTGAACCGTGAAAGGAAAAGAACGTTCTCCAGATCTTTTCTGCTTTTTTAGCGAGTTGAATTCCATCATTAGACCTGCTTCAAAAACTCAATACTTGTTTAGATGGTCTCACAGGCAATGAATATTTACCGTGTTCCTGTTTGGCTAGTTCTTTTTTTAACATATTAATTTGTGCAATCTCTCTGAATATCCTATCAATTTCATATAGTTTTGAATATATTGAAAACACCTGCTCGTAGGTAAGACTAGATTTGTCAGGAATCAGTTCGTTGGGGCGCATTATTTCATCTATGAATTTCCACATCTCATCTAAAGATAGTTTTTCAGGCAGCACGGCAGTTTTCATTATTTTTCCTCAGTTATTATAGAATGGCGAGATTACCATTTCTGATAATGAGTTCAAGTCCACGTCTTTAGGACTAGAATTTCATGGGTTAGGGCTCGTGAAATGTTGAATAATGTGTCAAACAGTATATCAACAGATGATGCTGTGATGCCAAAACCAAAAATACTTGCATTTGCAGGAAGCACCCGTACTGATTCATTTAATAAAAAACTAATCAGGATAGCCGTAACTGGTGCAACAGAAACAGGTGCGGATGTGACTGTGGTTGATCTTAGAGATTTTCCTATGCCCCTTTATGATGGTGACTTGGAACAGCGAGAAGGGCTACCTCCTAATGCGCGCAAGCTAAAGGACCTGATGTTGACACATCAAGGCTTTCTCATCTCTTCGCCAGAATACAACAGCTCGGTCTCTGCTGTTTTCAAAAATACAATTGACTGGACATCGCGCCAGTCTGAAGGTGAAGCTGAGTTTAGCTTGTTTTAAAGGAAAAGTTGCAGGTATCATGAGTGCTTCTCCTGGAGGACTAGGCGGTCTTAGAGGGCTAGTTCATGCCAGATCCATACTTGGAAATATAGGAGTACTTGTTATGCCAGACCAGGTTGCTATTGGAAAAGCCCATGAAGCCTTTAATGCGGATGGAACACTAAAGGACAAAAAACAAGAAGAGCAAGTCAAAATGATTGGTGCCAGCGTTGCAAAAATATTGTTGAAATTAGGTTCTGTCAATTGATGGCTCATGGTCAGGCATTGCAAACTTTTTGTGGTATATCACAATTACCTTCTTTTTAAGAAGATCAGAGATATCAAAAGCCTGCCGTGCTATCAGTCAAGTGTGCAACACAGAATCATCGCTGTACCGAGATTTTACCAGTGATGGAGGATTTCAGGTTTGTTGTAAACGAGGCAATAAGGCTTGGTATCGAACATGATATCACCTCACGATTCAAACTGCGTAGTCTTGTCTACCCAAGGTTAAACAAGACGATGTATTCTGGATATGTCTATACTGCAATCTGGAAGGCCTGTACCATGCTCAAAAACTATCGTCGAGCAAAAAAGAAGAATGCAAGTGTAAAGATACCATTTATGAAAAGATGCATACTAGTAATTGATAACCAGAGATACGAGATAATCCACAACCATCTCAAGTTTCCGGTTAGACCAAGACAGTTTGTCTACATTCACCTAAATCACCATACCTGTAATGTTTTGTTGCAACCAGGTCTGAAACTAGGCGAGGTTACATTAACTGGTGAAAAACTCTCAATATCCTATACAAGAGAGGTATCAGGAAAGGAACCGGCTGGATACATTGGAATTGACATGAATCTTGAGAACGCAACTGGTACAGATGAAAGCGATATCACTACAATAGTAGATACATCTGATATCGTATCAATGAAAATAAAATACAGAGATACACTGTCGCACTTTACAAGAAATGACCACAGGATCAGAAGGAATCTAGCACAAAAATATGGCAAGAAGCAGAAAAACAAGGAAGATACATTCCTGCACCAGAAATCAAAGGAGATTATATCGCAAGGAAGACAAGTCATAATGGAGAATCTCACCGGAATAAGAAGATTATACAGAAAAGGAAATGGTCAGGGAAAAATTTAGATTCAGGTTAAACTCATGGTCAAGATTCAAGTTGCAAAAGATGATCGAATACAAGTCAGTTGATTGTAATGGCCTTGAAGTAATTTTTGTAAAACCAAATGGAACCTCATCGAAGTGTGCGGCATGTGGGTCAAAAATGATACCCGAAGAGCGCCGAATGATGAGATGTCCTACCTGTCGTGTTACCACAGACAGGGACAACAACGCCAGCAAGAACATTCTGGCTAGAGGCTTGGCAATGCTGGAGCAGAAAGAACCAGCACGGTTCGAGCCTGACGCAGTGCAAGGTGAAGCTATGAAGCAGTTCAAAGATGTGGAGCAGATTGCACCGAGTCTACTTGTTGGATGAGCCATCAAGTTGATAGAACCATCTTTATAGGACGCTATCGGTAAATTATCGCATAGCATGAAAAAAATTCTCATTCTTCCAATGTTTGCTGTTTTAGCGTTGGTTATTATCGCAAGCCCAGTATACAACGCAAACGCACAAACCATTACGTGCGGCCAGACAATTACCCAATCGGTAACTCTTGAGGCTGACCTTAATTGTATGGATAGCGGCACCGACGGCATATCAATTGGCGCCAACAATATAGTTCTGGACTGTGCGGGGCACACCATAACAGGACCATTTTCTTCTCCTAATGGTATGACTGGCCTTAACGGCATAACACTCGTGAATGCAAATGGAGTGACAGTAAAGAACTGTCATGTAATGTACTTTAACAACGGCTTTGTGGTACGATCCGGTTCCTCAAATAATAATCTGATCTCTGACAAGGCAGACAATAACGGTAACTATGGCTTTGACATAATGTCAAATTCAAATAACAACCAACTAGCCAATGGAGAAGCTGCTCACAATGGAGGCTATGGGTTTGTCATCGAGTCAAGCTCCGGCAAAAATCAACTTGATAATAATCTCTCAAGTGGAAATGCAAAAGCTGGCTTTGTTGCCCTGACTGGATCTAATGATACCACATTTGAAAATGATAAATCATACGAAAATTTACAGGACGGCTTTATAATTAGCTCAAGTTCTGGCGATGTGTTGGAAAATAGCCAAGCCATAGGGAATAATTACAGCGGCTTTGCACTTTTTGGAAGCACTGGAATAAATCTTGAAAATAACACCTCTATTGATAATGGCATGGTGGGATATCTGCTACTTGTAAGCACAAACAACAATCTTGTCAACAATGATGCTGAAACAAATAACCATGTTGGATTTTTAGCTGATCCTGATAGTACTGGCAATACATATGATAACAACATATGCGAAAATAACCAGGCAGGTCTATCAAGTCCTGCAGGGTTGTGTAGCCAAAACTAATTGATAATTGGTGTCATACTGTAGTATCTAACTGATTAATCTAGTACTTCCATTCATCTGTGATGCCATTCCACCATGAGCGATAGGGCTTGGCATCTTTTTGAATCTCTTCTTTTATCCTATTTTGTATCGCAAAATACATGTTCTCCATTGCATCTGCTCCTCCGTCGCTATGAATCTCCTTGCCTATCTCGCGAATCCTTTCTTTTTTGGAATCATAATCAGGAGATGTTGATGCATTTTGCACGCAAAAAGTCATCAGGTCATACAACTCTTCTTCAAGATATGCGTCCATTCTACATTGGAAAAATTAACAGTGTATAAAAATATTCAGTCGTACAATTACGCTGTAATTTGCTGTGCAATCTGCATCTTGTTGCCTAGAAACTTTAGCATGATCTGAGAAAACTTTTCAGAGTCTTCTACATGTGGCCTGTGCCCGCATCCTTCCATTACGACAAACTTGCAATCCTTGAGATTTGATACATAGTCATTTGCATGATTAATTGGAATCATGGTATCATCTCTTCCCCAAATAACCAGACTTGGTATTGAGATCAACTGCAATCTATCAGTTATTGCTGGCCAGTGCTTGAAGCTAATGACTGAAGACAAAAAAGACATTTTTGCATTTGGCTGGGACATACCATTGCGGAATCTCTCGATGGTTGAATCATCCACATCTTTTTGCTTGCCTGCCATCATCTGGTATGCTGTCTTGATCAGATCATGCTGCGGATACAGGGCTGCCATGATATATGCATCAAGCGTAGGATTTGTTGTACGCATGGTACCTGTCGGGGAGACGAGAATTATTTTTTGGATTGTGTCATTTTCTGAGGCCGCTGCAGATTCTGCTACAATCTGGCCTCCAAGGGAAGATCCTATCATGATGGTCTTGCTAATACCAAGCTCTTCTAAAAAATCAAAGACAAACTTTACAAAATATTTTGGCGTATAGTCAACCTGCGGCTTCTCACTTTTACCGAATCCTATCAAGTCTGGAGTTATGACTCTGTGATTCCGGCTTAGGTGTGGAATGACTTGTTGCCACCTCTCAGCTTGGCTGCCAAGGCCATGTATTAGAACAACATGTGTTCCATCATTGCCTTCCTCAAGATATCTTATCTTGTTGCCATCGACTGTAACATAGTGTTCCTTCACTGCCACCATTTTAGTGAAATCAATTAAGATAAGGTCTAGCTCTTCTGAAAATCTCAAACAAGTATTATCTTACATTAAATAACAAAACCCACACTATCTTCTATTTCTTACATAACCTGAATACATCCAATCCCGACATATCCAATATGGATTATGTAGGCAAGATTTCCTCTATATCAATGGAACCTAACAAGGATACAAGCTAATTACACTCGATAATATCTTGACAAACGACGAGCTATCTGTAGGTTTTGACAGTGGAATCATCTCAGGCAATAATGAGAATTTTACAGTTTTTGTTGATGGTCATGAAAAAGGATATGCTACCTCCACAGCCTTTGGAACTGACACAGTCATAACTGTCGTAACTCCAAACGGCACTAGTCATGTGGAAATAGTAGGTACACACGCAGCTCCAGAATTTGGTCCAGTAGCATTAGCAATCCTTGCTATTTCCATCATATCTATCATAGTTATTTCAACAAGAACTAGATTGAAATTTTCACAGTTTTAAATTATGCTTTAGTTTGAAAATAAATTTCCAAAAATTTTGATCGTCAAGTAAGGCTCTGACTCAAATCTACAGCCAAAAATTAATTTATTGTATGTAGCAGATCTTTAATTCCTCTCGTTACTTTTTCTTTTGGTTTTTCATTCTCATAACCTATTGGAAGCATAGCTATGGGTCTTTGTCCTTGTGGTAATTGCAGTATTTCTGACACTTTCTTTTCGTCAAATGCCCAACCCATACTGTAGACAATTCCAAAAGATGCACAGTCAGCTGAGCATAAGTAGCAGCTATTGTAGCATCCTGGACAGAAAACAATTGAGACCTTTCTCCAAATTTTTCTATGGAACGAGATGGATTTGCACAAAATACAAGCAACAATGGGGCTTGAGCAACAAAGGATTGATCCTTTGCAGCTGATACAAGTTTTTCTTTCATTTCCCTGTTTTTAACCTGATATATTTCAAAAGTTTGTAAACCACCAGAAGATGGTGCTAAATTACACGCTTCAAGGATCTTATTTAGTTTAGATTCCTCGATAGGCTCTTCTTTGAAAGACCTAATCGAACGCCTCTTGCGTAATAATTCAAAGAATACTTTTTCATCCATCATTCAACCACGTCTTATGCAAAAAGTTGGACTGTGTATTTCACCAGAGATTTTCTTTACTAGGTTTCCCTTCCAATTCCTAATGCCTCCTTTTAGAAAATAACTGTCAAATCCAAACGAATGCATCACAACAGCTAATTCAGAAGATGTTGCACCATCATCATCAACTAGAACTATTTTGGAACCTCGTGGAATATCAGGCATAACGGTTTGTTTGACATCAAAATCACAAACTGCGTGGATAGAACCCCGAATATGGCCCGACTCGAACTGTTCTTTAGTTCGTATGTCATAGACAAGTAGTGATTTTACACTAGAAAGCAAGTCATATAGCTCTTCATTAGTTATTCCTAGACTTTTAGAAACAAGTGGGTCCATCATTTCACCTTTTGTATGGCTGAGACAAGTTTTTGTTCAATCTCTTCCCCAAATTTATCTAATTGTCTATCATTGATGTTTGCAAGAAGCGATGTGGGTCTTGCCAAGCT
Source organism: uncultured Nitrososphaerota archaeon (assembly GCA_963701075.1). GTDB lineage: Archaea > Thermoproteota > Nitrososphaeria > Nitrososphaerales > Nitrosopumilaceae > Nitrosotalea. The sequence goes on along the minus strand of OY969559.1, from coordinate 1,697,798 downwards.
GATCCAGTTCTCGTTATTTTTCTGATATACTGCAATAGTACACGGCAACAACAAACCTATTTCAGGGTTTGATTCCAAGGCTTGTTTTGCAGCGGAAGGATTGCATACTTCTAACAATCTGTATTCATCTTTGAAATCTAGTCCCTTCTTTTGCAAAATTTCCTTAAAATTTAGAGTGCCTAAAACACCAAACCCTACTTCCTTAAGACTAGCTGTGATATCATCTACTGCTTGGTTTATGGTCTTTTGAGTCTTTACAGTATAACTAAAACTTTGATCCTTTCTTTCTAGCATTTGATGTCATAGTGTTGTCTTTGATATTATAAGATCTCAAGTAAAATATCATAACTGAGAATCAGAGATAGCACTAGTAAACTGATGGGTTTTGTTTATTAGTTTAGTTCCCCACTTTAAAACACGAACAAATTGGTCTTAGATGAGTCTCAAGGAAAACTATACTTGTACTTGGATTCAACTTCTTGCATTGGATATGTGGTAGGTGGAATACTCACTCCGTCTATGGTTCCCTTGATAATCACATTGTATGTTCCAAGCTGCGTAGGAATGATAGCCGCAGTGTACAATCCTGGAGTATCATCGCTTGCAGTAAAATATGAGGTGATATCTTTAGTCTGTCCTCCATACTGTATTGTCACAGTCAGGTTATCTAGGCCCGTATTCGATATTGGGGGAGCACTATCGTTAGTACCGTTGTAAACAAAGATGTCAATCTGGTTTGTATCGCCAACAAGTGGTGGCTCATTTAGCCACCCAATCTTTACTGAAACATTGTTGAAAGTTTTTAGAATGTGAGCTTCTGCAGGATGTATTGCGTATGGAGTTACCGCAACAGCTATCAAAGCCACAATTACTGGAATTATTATTTTTTTGTGATTAAGCATGGTATAACTACGTCAGAGAATCAATAAAGACTTGTTACCATTCCCGTTGATGAGAATGGTAGAACCGGTTTTATTTCAACTTGCATATTGATCATCCAATGAAATTATATTCATACATCCTGATGGCACTTGTCATTCTTGCCACAAGTGCACCAACATTGGCTCTTGCACAGGCTACAAACCCGATCTCTACCACAACATCACTCTCTTCCTCAGCCAATCCATCTACGTTTGGTAACTCTATTACATTCAAAGCTACAGTTACACCCTCTTCTGGCTCTGTCACACCCTCTGGTTATGTAATATTTACAATTGACAGAACAGCTCAACTATTTGTACCAGTATTAGGCGGTACTGCAACACTCTCCATATACTTCTTATCTGCAGGATTACATACCATTACCGAAACATATTCAGGCGACACAAATTATGCAGCGAGTACTAAGACACTTACACAAACTGTATACAATCATAATTGCCCGGTACCGAACAAAGGAGGAGCTGAATCTTGAGGGAGCAAATATTCCTTATTGTAATCTAGCAGGTTATGACCTCTCAGGTGATAACCTTCAAGATGCTAATATGCAAGGGGATAACCTACAAGGAGCAAACCTGTCTGGAGCAAACCTACAAGGAGCAAACCTATCTTGGACAAACCTACAAGGAGCGCACTTCTTTTGATTGGTATTATTCCAGCAACTTTAGTGAAAACAGATGATTCCTTGAAAAAAGAGACATATCGTTAACTTTACTTTAATACAAGACTAATTTCCATGATAACTTTGGAATCAGAAGCCGAGGAAACTGCAGCCACTTGGGGCAGACTTTCTGCATAATGTGCCGCATTGTATCTGTCCTGCCAGCTAGTTGATTTTGCTTCCACTACAAGTATTTTTGCACCAGGGGCTGCCTGATGTGCTTGCTCCACATAAAGCGAGACATCTGAAGCTGTGGAGGGATTTGAGTTTGAGATGCCAAATGGTGTAGCAATCTCAAGACAGCCGTTTGAGATGGTACAGGCAGGAAGACCGTATTGAGCATCGTATGTTGCAAGATCATTTCCCAGAGTGGGATCGTCTGTTGTAACAATGATTGCAATCATAGAACCTCCACTTGCAAATGCAGATGGGATGGCTAAAGATGAAGACAAACCCAGTAGAACCCTCATCATACTAATGGAAATGTTCTTTTTGTTCAACATACTTAATTAGTCACTCTTTCCTATTATGTTCTCCTTATCTTGATTTGCATGAATTGTAGTTGTAACATATCTGAAATTATTTCAGTATGGAGGAAGTTGTACTATGAGCTGGCCTCTCATGGTGGGGTAGTGAAATGTACAATAATAGGTAAATGTTCCAGTGGTATTTGCATCAAATGTTATGGTTTTATTCTCGCCTGGATGTAAAATGACATTGATATTGTATGGTTTGTCCAAGATAGTAAATGAATGATTGTCTCCTCCAGGTTGTTCAATGTTAAAAAAATGGATTATCACTTTGTCACCTTTGAAGACTGCCATGACAGGCATGCTGTAAACATCATGTGGCATTCCCATTTGAGTCTCATTAAAACCCGGGATCTCACTATTGAATAGCCAAAATTCCCTCTTTTCTCCTGTGTAATGTTGAGTGTTGCTTGTTTGAAGCGTGTTCTGGTTTGTTGCTTGTGATGTGGGGAGGATAAGCATTGTTACAGCAATTATAACAATAGTAATTGCGGCAATAGCTAGACCTAGCGTTATTATTGTAGTATTTGAGGACAACAAGAATTATTGTTATTTGTGTTTTTTAATGCTAACTACCATTCCCGTCAATGAGAATGGTAGTTAGCATATTATGCATCATAAAGAACTGAGTGTCATGAATAAAAAAATCATCATAGGAATTGCAGTTGGGGTTGTCATTATTGCTGCAACGTTTGGTGTAAAATCAATCATGGGAGAGAAAATAGAACTACCCGCCGAAGAAAACACCGAAAAGGCATTAAACCTACAAGAGAACAATCAATCACAGATCAAATCACCAACTGGAGAATCTACTGGCAATGAGTCAAGTTCTTCCGAGTCGACAGAATCTGGCCCATGACAAAGTATCTATTAGAGCCAAATGTGACAAGTTGATGTAGACAATGGTTGAATCATCAATTACCCACTATGTGCTTCTTGCCGCTCATCTCATAGTTGGGTTTTTACTTGTCTTCTTTGCTGCTAAAGCGTTCAAGAGGACAAAATATCCGCCCATGGCACTTTTAGTCATAGGTTTTACACTTCTAGTCCTTGGAGAGACTGTCATGGAATACGCATTTTCGTTTGCTGGCGAGGACTTGCAAAGAATAATAGAAGAAGGATTTGAGATAGCTGGATTTATCGTATTAATCATAGCAGTCAAGAAAAGCTGAAAAAATGACAAATGATGATGATATCTTGGCAATACTGGGAGATGAATATGGCAGAAAGATACTCTCAATACTTGCAAAAAATGAGTTGAATGCCCAAGAAATATCAGCAAAACTTGGCATTCCTGCTTCGACTACCTACAGAAAGGTCAAGAATCTGGAAAGTCTGGGTCTCATAAAGAAGACCAAAGTTATTCGTACGCTTGAGGGTCTTGACGAAAGTTACTACAAGAGTTTGGTCTCAGGCATAGAAGTAAAGTTCAGAGATGGCCAGATTTCCTGTAAACTTGAAAAATTTGCCATGGATGAAAAGATACAAAGGCTTTGGGAGAAATTCTCAGAAAAATGAATTGATTTGTGATACTTTGATCTTTTCTTTGTTCCAGTTTCGTAAAAGCAGCAAAGATACCACAACTATGGAGCCCTGAGTGACCTTACTTAGTATATCCACCAGACCTACATCATTTTGTATGCCGACTATTGGAAGACTAACAGTTCTTGATACGACATATAGTCCGATCAAGGCAATTGAGATCAGGCTTGCTATGACATACGGAGCTCTACTGTGAAGGTTGTTCTTGATCATCCATATTCCTAGTGGCAAGTATACTATTGCAGCAGTTGTAAAAAGCATTGTCTGGACCTGACTTGGAACATCACTTGATTCTTGCATTTGGGAATAGGCAGTAACAAAATAGATTCCGCTGTTTGCAAGTACTAGAATTACTGCAATCATGATGAACTGTTGTACAGATTTTTTCATTGTTTGTAATCTGTATTTGTTATTTAATTGCCTAACTATCATTCTCGTTGATGAAAACGGTAGCATCCGTTTTATTCTGACTTGAATAATGATTTGTTTATTTGGTTATTAGAAATCCAATACAAAATATCTCAGAACTATCACTAATCTTTTCAAGATGTTTTTACTTTGACGGTTTACTGTTCTGATTGACGACAATTTTCATTCTCCTTTGACACTGAAAATTCAATCTTTCTTGCAGAGTGATTTGTTATTTCATTGTGTAACGATACTGAGGATTTTTCATGTAAAGTCAGGTTACACCTGTAGCATATCCAAAAAGCGGTGGAAGTATGCGGATGGTTTACTGCCCCTATCTCGTATAGCCTGCTCATCATCTATTGAATCCCCTTAGCAGGTACCACTACTATCGGATGGTGAGGCATTTCACCTGGAGTGCACAGTTGGTTTCCGCATACTAGATTAGGATCTGTCAGGGCCGTCACATGTGAATGGGAGTAGTAACCATTGCTGACTGTCAATGCAAAGGCTGAAGTAAGGAGGCTTGGACCAATTGCTATTACAAACATTGCTACTGCACATAGCAACAATTTGTAGCACACTATCTTAGCCAAAAGTCCTCCCACAGATCTCACATTGCCAGTGTGATGTGATTACAGTCCATCTGTGTTCATGTTGTTTTTCTGATACGCGATTTTTTGGAATTTGGTTTGTGGTTTCCATGTTTATAATATGGGATTCTGTACTTAATTGCCTAACTACCATTTTTATTGGTAAGAATGGTAGAACTGATTTTATTTCATTTCAAATACAGGAATAGAAGAACATGTCAAAACATCAATACAGATCCGAACTAGGCATAATTTCAGATATTTTATCTATAATAATGGATTGTGGAAGACATGGGGCAATAATATCGTCCATATCTAGAAGAGCCAATCTGTCTCATTATGCAGTAGTGGAGAAATGCCAGCGGTTAATAGATTCACGATTGGTAGAATCCACCCATGACAACAGAAACCGTACTTTTATCATTACAGAAAAGGGAATACAATTTTTTCAACAGCTACAGAAATTCATAGAAAAGACACAGGAAATCAAGATACGATTCTAAGACCTAGTGTACTCAAAGCAAATGGAACTGACAAGCCCTACCCATTAACGTTCAAAATTCTGTAAGACTAGACCGTTTTAAAAATTATTGTAAGGATCTAGTAATCTTTTATTGCTTTGAGTAGTGGAATGTTATATGCTAGATGATTCTCAGGATAACAATCAAGCATAATCCCATTCATAATTTCATTAAATTTCCAATTATTGCATGATACATCATATTCAAATTGTGAATTGTCAAATTTCCAGCCAAAACCATTTCTTATATTTGATTCAGGATAATTATGACCTCTAAGAAGCGTAATCATATTCTGATCATAATTTACTGCTATCTTGGCATATAACGAATTTGGGTATAGGTAGATTACATGCGGATGAGTGGTAATTGCATCAAATTCTTTTTGTGTCACATATTCATTATGTAGAACAATTACCTTGTCATATTGAGATAAAATCCATGGATGCTTGTCTACGTCAATATCAGTTATAGTGTGATAACCCAGTGATCGCAAAACATCTACTGCATGTTGACTTGCAGTATACCCCAATGATGCATTAGTATTTATCATTGAGGTAAGACAAGTTGAATCACACTTGCCAACATAGTACAAATAAAATCCACGATCTGAATACGCATTTGCAGTGAACACTGGAATTATCACAACTGATTTCTTTGTATCATTCCATACCGAAACTTGATCCAACCTTTCCTTTGTAATTTCAATTGCTACATTGTTATTTAATTCCATTATTCCGTTTTTGATCAAATATTGAATTCCCTCAAGAAAGACAGAATCAGGAAGGTGGTTTTGACTCCAGGAATATGCAATCTTTTTTACTGAATCAGGTGTTAAATTGTTATCTGTTTCCTCAATTAGATCTTCTACTGGAAGAATTTTGTTTTCCACTAACCAACGCGTTCCATTGATAAAATCATTATCAGAGATTTTTCCCTGCGCCCACCATAGTGCATCATGTTTGATCCAACTTGGCACTATGCCCGATCCGCCATCTGCTTCTGCCTTGACAAGCGGAGCAAATAAGAGAAACACGAGAAAACTTGTGATGACTGTTGGTTTAATGATGGATTTCACGGTTACAAAACTCTGAAATCTGGATGATTTATCTACAGAGTAAAAATTGAATCCATACTTTGAGTGTGAGAACATGCTAGTTGTCGTAAAACTTTTTGTTTTTAATTAATATGACCATTCTTAACGATGGGAATGGGAACTAGCCTCTTATAAGACAACAAAAAAAGTACATCATGAACAAAAAGATTGTTTTTGGTGCAGGCATTGCGATACTTGTGATTGCTATGGCTATAGTGGGCGTCAAGGCAATCGCAGGAGACAAAGCAACAGAGATACCTGGAGAGGAAAACACAGAAAGTGCATTGCATATTCAAGAATCTAATACAACAAATGCAACAGCCCAATCAACAGGATCTGGATCTACCGAATCAAGTGAATCCGGGCCATAATTTAAGAACCAACTTTTATTTTTATTTTGTTTCCAAAATCTGTAATATCAGGAAAGTTGCTTTTAACATATCAATTTCTTTTTCTGCAGAGACATACAATATTTTCTCGTCCAAAGGAAAGATCATTGAAATAACCTTGTCTCCATATGATATGGTAAATTTTGCTGGTCCAAGATGCCCGTCATGCTCGCTACGCATCCTTATACCTAATGCAATTTCCATTAAAAATATCTCCTGATCTTTTGGATCTGCAAGTATCTCTGCCCCTTCTCTTTTATTTTCAGCAAGCAGTCTGCCCTTATCGTTAATTATTCCAACAAACATTATTTTGGAATCCAAGTTGAGAATCTTGCCACAAATAGATTCAAGCGTATCTGATTGAGTCAGCATCATGACATAACTGTGCTACAGATTTAATAAAACACTTGTTACCGTTCTCATCGATAAAAATGGTAGAACCAGTTTTATTCTGACTTGAATATTAATTATTCTATGAAAATATATTCATACATACTGATGACACTTGTCATACTTGCCACAAGTGCGCCAACACTAGCTCTTGCACAATATGAGAACAAAGGAGGCGGTCAGCCAAACATGATGATCCTGACAATCTTTAGTTTAACATTATACGTTACCATCTCTGCAATACTTGGCGTAGTTGGATATTCAGTCTGGAAAGTATACAAGATAAGAAGAAAGGCTGCTAAAATGAGAGTGACATAATCTTTATGCAAATTTTTTCTACCAGTTCTTATTTGAAAATATCAATATTGATAGCGCTTGCATTTGCTCCTACTCTAGCCTATGCTGATGATGATGGAGGATTTAGCACAGCTGCTACTCTTGGCTGGCTAGCCATTGGCTGTGGGACAGCAGCAAATCTCTCGCTTGTCATATTCAAAATGATAAAGAAGATGCCTGTCATGAAATTAATTGGTGGGTCTAGCATCTCGCAAAGTTTGACATCAATGTACCAACCTGTATTGAATTTCCACATCATGCTAAATTCAGTAGGATTCTTTGCTGGTTTATCGCATGGATTCATGCTCATTCGAGGACTGGACTACATATCACTTTCATTGGTCATAGTCATGACAGTGTCAATGATTAGTGGCATAATACTTAAATTCACATCTGGTAAAAATTTAAAATTCTTCAGTAGACTAGTTCACGGCCAAGCCATTCTTGCGGCATTGCTAGTGACATTAGTTGTTTTACACGTAATTACAAGGTGGCATCATGGAATTATCATGCATTTCATCTGAGGCATTCTTTCATGCAAGTAATGTGCAAAGTGTGAGGCAACATATTTCGCAGATTTTGATCCTAATGAGATGAGTAATCAGAAACAATAAGTCATGCAGGATATGAAAATCGTGTTTATTCTTTAAATCAAATGGTAGCATAAACTGATTATGGTTTCAATAGATCTTAACGAAGAAGAAATCAAGATCCTTACAGCAATAATGCAATTTTCCATAACTGCATGCCCTCTAGGCAGTGTTAGTCAAGAGGTAGATGTTGACGCTGAAAAACTAGAGAAACTAATTGCAAAGATGGAAAATGGGTTACAAGCCTCGCAGGTCTGAATCCACTAAGATCTAGTTACTACATTAAACAATTTCAGATCCACTGGGGAATTTGTCAAATGTTGCGTACTCTCACCTTAAACGATTAATTTGTTCAGGTTTCAACCTGTTGACCGCCAATAGCAATCCTTGAAGAAGTACTTGTGGCCTTGGCGGACACCCAGGAATGTAAACATCTACAGGAACAATCTTGTCAATTCCGCCTGTTGTTGCATATGTGTCACCGAATATTCCACCACTACATGCACAAGCGCCTACCGCAACCACAATTTTAGGATCAGGTGTTGCTTCATAGGTTCGTAACAATGCAACTTCCATGTTTTTTGATGCAGGTCCAGTTACTAGCAAGACATCTGCATGTCTGGGAGAAGCTACAAAATGTATTCCAAATCTTTCAATATCATAAATCGGGTTGTTAAGAGCGGCAATTTCAATTTCACAACCATTGCACGAACCGGCATCAACCTGACGTATTGCAAGTGATCGGCCGAACATTTTTTGGATTTTTTCTTTTAATTCATTTCCAATTTGTTCATATGGTTTTTCTGTAGGAAATATTTGTGGACTGGAATAGTCAATCATCTGATTCCTGTTTCTTGTAGGAATGGCGGGGTTGCTATGAATTTCAATTATTTCTGATGCAGCCTCACTACAATGACCGCACATGATGCATTTACCATTGTCCAAACCCATCGCGCCATTTTCTTTGATTGGGAATAATGCTTTTGTTGGGCAAGAATCCTCAAGTGTTTTTCTCTGATCATTTGTAGGATATGTTTTGAAAGTTACACTCCCACGATAATTTTTACTTGTGAATGAATTGGCAAAATCCTTGATCGTTTCTACGCCATTTCCAACTATGTCCTTTCTTGATTTCTTCATTATAGGTCATTTCCCGAATAGGACAGGTCCAAACTTTTATTGACTAGTGGAAAATCAGGTACGATATCATTCAACACAGCCTGCTCAATAATAGGCCAGTTACAAAATGATGCAGTCCTAACCTTGTATCTAGATATGGAATTATTCTCTCCAATCATAACCCAATGAAGCGTTTGTCCTCTGTGAGACTCGGCATAGCCAAGTGCTGATCTAAAAGGCTCAAGATGCTCTGAGATATTTACAAACAGAGTGCCATCATCAAGATCAAGTGATTCTTTAACGATGTCAAATGAATCTCTTACCTCTTTTATACGAATTTCAAACCGTGCCATGGCATCACCAGATCGTTTCTCCATCTCAACTTGATATTGCATCTTTTGTTGTGATGTCTTGTTATTGTGCAAATAATAACTGGCATACGGATGATCACGCCTTGTATCGACATCTATTCCTACGCATCTGGCAACTACTCCCACTACTCCCAGATCATGTGCAGCTTTTTTTGGTATGGTACCAGTATTACGCAATCTATCCATGAAAGATGATTTTGATTTTAGAAGGGTTATGATCTTTTCAAAATCATTTGAGACTTCACTTAAAGTTTCAAGAATTAATTTTTTATTTTCATCTGTGATATCGCACCGTACTCCTCCAATCCTGTTAACTCCAAAGAGAATGCGACTACCGCAAAGTGATTCATTAAGCTGCATCAATCTTTCCTTTAGAATATTCAATCTTGCAGAACCAAAAGGAAAACTTGCATCAGTTGAGATTCCTGCCAATGTTCCTATGTGATTATAGATTCGCTCCATCTCTCCAAAAACTGACCTAATCTTTTTTGCCCTTTTTGGAATCTCTACCTGCGCTATCTTTTCAATTGCTTGACAATATGCTGATGAATTTGCCACAGATTCATCCCCAGCTATGCGTTCTGATAAAAGCAAGACGTCATCAAGTTTCATAGACTCTGCAAGTTTTTCAATTCCCTTATGCGTGTAAAAAAGACGGGTTTCAAGATTGATGATATTCTCTCCCAAGATGCTGAATCTAAAGTGACCTGGCTCTATGATTCCAGCATGCACGGGACCGACAGGAATTTCGCAGATTCCTTCACCTTGTACTCTTAAAAATGGGTATTCTTTTTCTTGTCTTTTTGCCTTGGTATGAAGTTCAAACTCTTTTCTCAAGGGGAAAATGCCATCAGGCCAATGCTCATGCAAAACTAGCGGTCTTGTATCTGGACTCCCAGTTGGAATTAATCCAAACATGTCTTTTATTTCCCGTTCATAAAGTGCCGCGGCAGGAATGCGTAAAGCAATGCTTGGAAAAGAAAAACCTTGACCTGTGGAAACTATGATGAAAATAAAAACATCATCTTTTTCAAAAACATAGCGAATTGTAAAACCCATGCCATTTTTTCTCTCATCAGAACAAATCATTGTTGCAAGCCGTGCGTTCAAATTTTTATAAACATGATCGCAAATTTCTGGCATGTCGTTTAATTCTGCATTGAAATGTATCTCATTATTGTCTTGGTAAGTCTTTGTTATTTTATTTGAAAACTCGGCTTCAATTTCTTTTGCATATTTTTCTAGATTGGTTTTGTTCATGCAAAGCCACCTCCATTAATTATGGTTGATGTGTTATGAATCAGTGTCTGCAATTGTACAGGTATGTAGATGCCAAAAATAACCGCAAGCGAACACAGTATTGCCATGGGGATTATAGCAAGTTTACCCATGTCGCCCTTTTTCATTTCTGGAGATGGATTTCCAAAAATCATTTTTATCAGATGCCTCAAAAAGACTGCAAATGTAACAACCAGAAACAAAATTGCTAGTGATGTTGCAACAAACTGTCCGCTCTTAAAACCTGAACTTAGAATCATAAATTCGCTTAGGAAAATGTTGAACGGTGGCATGCCTACAAGAGCCAGTCCTCCGATCAAAAACAAAATACCGGTAACTGGCATACTCCTGATTATTCCTTTTATTTTTGACATGTCTTTCATTTCGTATTTCTGGCTGACAGTTCCACTTGCAAAAAACATCAGCGGTTTTACTATGGCATGATTGATGATCTGAAGTATTGCCCCATAGATTCCAAGCAGGCCGCCAAAGCCAATGCCTAGCGATATCAAACCCATGTGCTCTACGCTGGAAAAGGCAAGCAGTCTTTTCATGTCCTTTTGGAAGTACATTGACGCAGCTGCTATGGCAATAGAAACGACAGCAAGTATTATCAAAAGCTGGCTTGAAAATCCAGGTCCTATGGAAACACTGCTTACTATATGAAAACGAATTATTGCATAAAATGCACAATTCAAAAGTACTCCAGACAAGATCGCGCTTACAGGCGTTGGTGCTTCGCTATGTGCATCAGGAAGCCAAGTGTGCATTGGGGCAAGACCTGCTTTGGTTCCAAATCCTACCAGTATGAAAACAAAAGCAATCTTGACCAAATTAGGATTAAAAAATTTTGAATTGTGAACCATTCCTGTCCAGTTCATGGCATCTTCAGTGGAACCAGAATTGATGTTTACATAATAGAAAAACACTGTTCCAATAAGCGCAAAGGAAAGACCCACTGTTGCAATTATCAAATATTTCCAGGCAGCTTCGATTGCATTTTCCTTAAAGTAAAGCATTATCAAGAGAACTGATACCAGAGTAGTAGCTTCTACCATCACCCACATTATTCCCAGGTTGTTTGCTATTGGAACTATTAGCATTGTTAGCAAAAATACGTTAAAGCCCTGATAATATCTCACAATATGCTTGTCATCTATGATGCCATTGTCATACTGCCTGCCCATGTAGTTTTTTGAATACAGTGCTGCAACAAAACCTACGACCGAAATTGAAATTAGAATTACAGCACTTAGAGAATCAACATAGAACGTATTTCCAAATGCCGAAATGGATTTTTCAGTTATTATTCTTGATACTAAAAAAAACACCTGAATCAATATCAAAGATGAGGCGCATATTGTTATGATTCCAATTGTCCTTTTCTTTTTCAAAATTGTTACTAGCACAGCCCCCACCATGGGAGGCAAAAGAAGGAATAGAATTGTCAAATTAGATATTAAATCATCCATCAGTCATCCCTCAAATTTTCTAGCTTTCCTACGTCCAGACTGTCAAACGTGAGGCTTATTCTAAAGAGCAGTATGGAAGAGATTACAATGCCAACAAGAATGTCCACGAATATTCCAACCTCTATTAGCAAAGATACGCCATGCGTCAATGCCATGGTAAAGAGAAAGAGGCCGTTTTCTATGATGAGAAGCCCCACTATCTGGTTCAGGGCGGTTCTTCTGTTTACAAGCACAAAGAGTCCTATGAAAAACTGAGCCATTGAAACAGGCAGATATACATTTACAATTTGATCAGACTTGAATGGAATTTGTTGAGTAAGAAAATAAGATAGAGTCACAAGTAACGCAGAAATTATTACTGACGCACGAATACTAACGTAAGGATTGGTTTCTAGCTTGAATTCAATTTCAAGTTTTCTGGTAACATATATCAGAACTTTGGGAATGATGATTGATTTTATTACCAGTGTCATACCAGCCGCAATGTAAATTTCCCAAATTCCTGTCACGTATCCTATGATGGCAGTTACTCCTGAAAGAACGATCGATTGATAGCGATATGCATTTAACCAATCTAGAAATCCTCGTCTTACGACAATCCCAAACGTAGTTAGCAACAATATGGCGCCAGAAATTGTCAAAAAATCTAGTTGTATTGTTTCCATAAAGATCAATAAAGATAACAGAACACTATGCCTATCATCGAACTTGCAACAGCTATGGCAATCAAGTCAGGTATTCTAAATAGCCGCCACTTTGCAACAGATGATTCTAGAAAAGCAACAAGAATTCCAAACAAGGAAATTTTTCCAACAAACAGCAGAAATCCGACCGCAAGTGTTGGCAATAAAATAGATAACGAAATTCCCCACGGAACAAAGATGTTTACCATTAGTGTGAAAAGTATGATTTGTTTTATTGACTGCGACCATTCCATCAAAGGCTAAACTTTTGCCTGAATATTCCAAGATCATTGCCTCATGAACCATGGTAAGTTCAAGATGGGTGGCAGGATTGTCAAATGGCAAGCGGCCTGTCTCGCCTAATATGATGATGAACATGCCTATTGCTGCAAAGATGATTTGCGGATGGGGTAAAAATGATGAATTTGAGGATGCGCTTATCAGTGTACTCAAATTCGTTCCTCCGTATGTTATGGCTACAACGAATATGCTCAAAAAAAGCGCAGGCTCTAAAAGAGCGGAGATCATCATCTCCCTGCTACTTCCAAGTCCACCAAAGGAACTGGCTACATCTAATCCTGCCAGCATTGTAAAAAATCTAGCAAGGGCAAAAAGACCGATGACAAGAATAAGATCACCTACCAACCCAAATGGCGTGTACACCAAAAACACTGGAATGAAAAATGCGGCAGTGCCCATTGCTACAAAGTTAACCCACGGACATGCTCTGAAAACCCAAGAGCTCTGTTCTGATACAACTTCGTTCTTTTGTATCATTTTTAGTATGTCATAGTATGGCTGCAAAACACTGGCGCCAATTCTTTTCTGTGTCCTTGCCTTTGTTTTTCGTATGATTCCAGTTAACAGAGGAGCAAGTGATAGTATGACCAACACTTGAATTAATCCGATTATGATCTCCTGTATGCTATGCATTGCTTAACCTCGCAAACAAAAGAAGCAGAACTATTGTTATCATCATATAGAGCAAGTATGCGTTTATCTTTCCAGTCTGAAGTCTGCGTATCTTGTCAAAAAAGAAAACAAAGGAGGATACTATTGGCAAATAAAGCATATCTTCAAAAATGTTTTTTATCACAGTTTCAATTTTTACTGTCTTTAACATGTAGGAATTTTTTTCTCCAAAAGATTCTTTCTCGGTTTGATTATGAGGTTTGAAAAAAACCTTGAAAACAGCACGTATTGGCTGGGAAAGCGATGTTGCAGTGTACTCCATTCTGGAATCAAGGCTGCCAAACCCGCAATCCCATGTCCCATACGTGGTTTTCCTGGTATGGCCGCTCAATACGTGAATGAAACCAAAAATTGCAATTGCAACTGATGATATTATTATTAGAACAACAGGCATGGAAAGACTTGCAAAACTCATTCCAGAGCTGTTCTGTACTGTCATAGCATCAAACGGACTAGATGGTTGGGAAGACAAATGAAACGCAGTAGATATCAGTGAAATTCCTAGGAATGGAATTACGCCAAGCAATACACAAATGGCAGCAAGAATAGACATTCCTAAAATCATACTGCGCGGAACCTCACTGATGTTTATGGCATGCTTGCTTCTTGCTTTTGAAAGAAATGTCATGGCAAACAGTTTGACAAACGTTGCAGCGGCAATTCCTATTGTCAGTGCAAAAGGCAAGCTTGCAAAAGCAATAGAGATTTGCAGTATGGTTGATGGAATCTGATAACTGGACAGTAAGGATTGCAGTGTCAACCATTCGCTGACAAATCCATTAAATGGCGGCAGACCTGCAATTGAAATTGCCCCAATCAAAAACAACAAAGCAGTCCATGGCATTTGTTTTATTAGACCGCCCAAGTCTTCCACGTTCTTTGTTTTTGTTGCATACACCACAGAGCCTGCTCCCATAAAGAGTAAGCCCTTGAAGACTGCATGATTAATGGTGTGATACATGCTTGCCACTAGTGCCAGCACAGAAAGTGCCGTAAGATGGAACGATGCAAAAACAACAGACAGTCCAAGGCCAATTAGGATTATCCCAATGTTTTCTATACTGGAAAATGCAAGGGCTCGCTTGATGTCGCGTTCCACAACCGCATAAAGAACTCCTATCAGAGCTGATACAGAGCCAGCAGTAACCAAGAGCATTCCCCACCATGCAAAATCAGGGGACATACCAAATCCACTAAAATCAAAAACCGTCCTTATTATTCCGTAGATGCCAATTTTTATCATAACTGCTGACATGAGAGCAGACACATTGCTTGGTGCAGATGGATGAGCTTTAGGCAGCCACATATGCAAAGGCACCATTCCTGCCTTTGTTCCAAATCCAATGAACGCAAAAACAAAAACAAGATCTTTTATCAATAAAGGAAATGCTGCGGAGGAATTGCGAAACGAATCAAAACTAAAGCTCCCTGTTTGGATGTAGCCTAACAAAAATGAGGCAAAGATGAATGCAGTTCCAAAATGTGTCATAACAAGATAAGTCATTCCAGACTTGAGATTTTCTTCTTTATCATGATCATAAATCACTAGGAAGAAAGATACCAACGACATCAATTCCCAAAATATTAAAAAGAAAAATGCATTGTTTGATGCTACCACTAGGACCATAGAAAGTATGAAAATATTGAAAAGAAATCCCAGAGCCGATGTTCTTTTTTTAGTTTCATATTCTTTTGAATAGCCTATTGAATACAGTGATACTGCAAATGAAACTATGCCTATAATCAAAATGAAAAATGCTGAGATACCATCTATGAGAATTTCAAAATTAAAGAAAGAAAGTGTACCTGGTGCTACAAGTTGTAATGATTTCCCGCTCATTATTACGCTGCTGGAAAAAACAACAAGTAGAACAGAGGCCATTATGGGAGGCACAAATGTTAGAGTTCTGGTCAATTTGGCATTTCTTGAAAGAAGCCCCAAGATGGCTCCTACCGCATAAAGTAAGATTGCAGCTTGAAATAATGTAAAACTGTCCACCATGGAAATCAACGGATTCTAATTCTCACTTTCTATGAAAACGCCAATCATGTGCTATATCTTGAGCTATGCCCCGTTTTATGACATTTAATTGTTCTGAATTTACATAAATTTGAAAAATTCAGGATTTAGGAATCTGGAAAAACCACGTGCTCATAATTGTCATAACTGGCCTAGATTCACATCTAACCAACTTTGATGGCAGACTCGATCTTCTTGGCAAGATCTGCAGGCAAATTCTCCATTCCATGAATTCTTAGTGCATGGTTTCGGATATCCCGAAACAGTTCCTCCTTGCTGCGTGCAACCAATGTATAGCTACAATTCGTTCCCATTTCTGCACACCTGAAACTTACCATCTTGAGATCAGAGTACATTTGTCTCTCACTTGTAATGTGTAAACTTAAACAATTGGTAAGTAAAAACCGAATTATGTGAATTTCCAGATTTTCCAGAAATTCGGTTTCTGTGAAACATATAAAAATGTGAAAAGTGCAAACTTTGGTATTGAACAATACAAAACCCAAGAATATCAAGACCTATCTGACTCACTTTCCAGTTGAATCTTATCTTGAAGCAGACATACTGTCAAAAGAATTAGCATGGAAAATAATGGATGATATCAGACAAGCTGGAGCAAATGGAATAACGGCTGAAGACATTATTGAAAAAGAAAAAATTCCGGCAAGTGTTGTTTATTCAATTTTAAAAGAACTTTACAGGTTAGAATTCATCTTCTTGTATCCAAGAGACAAGAAAAGTAAAGGGGACCGAAAGAAACGCTTTGTTTGTGAAAAAGGCACTTGGGGAAAATACGGCATAGACAGAGAATTCGATGCAGCATTAAAGATGAGTGGCATGATGGCTTACATGACAGAGGAGCTTCGTCAACCAATAATAAAAATATTCAAGGAATTACGAAGCGAGTTTGAAAAAAACAAAGAGTTACGAAAATTTTTACCAACTCAGAATACCAATGTTTGTCCAAACTGTCAGCGAAGTCATGAGGCAATGGAATTCTTTTATGCAAGCCTGCTTAGATCCATAGATCTTATGATAACAGAGTCTGACGAATTCAAGAAATTCCTTGTAGAAAGAGGATATGCTAGTGACGAAGAATAATTACTAGCATGAGACATTTGACCAGTTAATTTATGGAAAAATTGCTCAATAATTAATTGATCTTATCTTGTAGACCTGGTGCTTGAGAAGATCTTCATGTAATTTTGCGATTGATTCATTTAGAAAAATAAAATTACACCTGTAGCATTTCCATCGTTCTAGGTTTTTTCCACTGGAATTGTATTTATCTTCCAATTTCACCTTTGATCTTCTTGTCTTGATATACTATCCTGTGCTTATAATCAATATCTCACTAATTATTGTAAATTCTGGAAATTCTAGAATTTCTAGTAATTTCATAGAAATGCCTTAAATCGTTTTAAAACATGATAGTGTGGGAGAGGGAACCTACTAAAGTATCTTGTACGGCATTGCGACAATAATGGACCCCTCCTACTGTAGGTTTTACTTGATTTTAGACACACAATAACAATTGAATCATTCATACTTTCATTGCAGGTTCGATCAGCTAGAAATTATGAAATTCTTCACTTCTTCAAAATCGCTAAATGATCTGTATGCCATTCCATCATTGCGACATTTTTTTTCTAGAGTAGAACCTTTGACAGCAAACACCATATCCGCAATTGATGCTGGTGCAAAGTCACTAATACCGTCTCCAATGTATAACACCTTCCTATCAGAGAGTTTTAATCTTACAACTAGATCCATTTTGAAATTAGAACGGCCAAAATTTACAATTGCCCTACTAGGTGGTAGTAACGTTGCGCCACGACTATCCAATTTTATTCGTGGAGCTATGTATTGTACATTAGATATATTGTTGCCCTGCAGACAATAGTCTACAATAAAATCAAGGCCGCCGCTAACTATGAGAAACTGACTGTTGTTTTTATTTACTAAATCTACGAAATTTCTAAAACCTTTCCTCAATTCACATTTGTCTTGGATTGAATTTATGATTTTTTCACGGTTTTTCTCACAGATTAATGAATATTGTTTTGTGATACATTCATCAAAAGATAGATTTCCACGTATCATTTGTGAATAAAATTTTTCCCAGTCATCTGGTGCAAATTTTTTTAAAATGATCTCTCCAAGTTCATGTAAAGATATAGTTCCATCAAAATCGGATACGACTGTTAACTTGCTCATATTCATCATATTAGTGATAACCCTGTTTACTCACGACGAGATAATTGGCTGAATCCTTTTAAACATAACATGTTTAATTCTGTAAAATATGAAATTCTTGTAATTACAGATTTTTGCTAAATTTAATGCCAAACATTTAATTCATTTTCAATCACCCCGTCATAACAGAATGCAAGAACCACTGGTGTGATCAATGTTAACACCTTTTTGGTTTCAACGTATGGCTTTAGTTATTGAGAGTTATCATTTCTCAACTCAAGGCTGTCTGACATCTTCTAAAGTGTTAGAATTTGACCCCTTACCGACCAGTCTCTTGCTTGCAATTGTTCCAAGAACTCCAATCACAATAGCCGGCAGAAAAACAATTGGATAGAACTTGGCAAGGTCTGCAAAGTAAGTATCAATTATCGCACTTGGCCAGACAGGTGCCGTTGTCAGTACCTCGTTGTATACATGCGTAATCAATGGGAAGTACAGCGTGAAAAAGCCAAGACCAAGTATTGCACCTGCCAAGTATGTCAGGGATTTTTTCTGTGAAACTGATAGTATGATGTCTGCAACCACTATTGGTATCAAGTTTATCAGGTAAAACGGAATTGAAATTCTGATCTTGTCATCAGGTATTATGGTAGTCAGTATCGCAACAGCAACAAAACTTGCCCCAAGTGCAGAGAGGTATCCAAACCTTCGCTGTGACATGGAAGAGATTGATATTAAAATAATTGCGCTCAGAAATGGGAACGCTACAGTTGCAAGTATCACAGCAAGAGTTGGATCTGGATTAAACTTGAAATGAATTGTATTTGAGAATGGAAGGGAGAGCATATCAAGCATGCCTGCTGCAGCAAGCCATGTGGGAAGCATGGCAAGAACTGTTGTGAGCATCGGTTTTGGATTTGTCTTGTCAGAAATTGAGCGTCTTATTCCAAACAAGCCGCCAAGACTTGAGCAGAGCATTCCTACAACAAGCGTCATGTGGGTTGGGCTGAGTAATCCATCAAGCCCAAACGCTTGGTGCCAGCCAAAATCTGCAGGGCCTGCTACAACTAGCAACAAGCTTCCAATTACAGCCATCTTTGTAGAAAGCGACTTGAGAGGATCTCTTTGGCATCTGTAAGCTTGCAGCATTATGATAGAGCCAATTATTGCAACTAGTACCCCCGAATACAGTACCGTATGAGGTATGGAAAAAAATGTCTCTGGCCTGTTTATGAGATGATTTGTAATGTCCCAGCTTCCGCCAGTTGTTGTAAGTAAGATTCCGATTGAAACAAGGAGAGAGCCTGCAAAAAATCTATCCATGTGATATTTTTGAAAACCCTTGAGGCCAATAGTTGCCATTTGATTATCTTCTCATTGCCTGATTTTTATAACTAATGATCTGTGACATTTACAGAATAGGGAAGAACATACTCGCTTTGCTGGTCTTCAGTTCCATTCATTGGATAATGAATAATATCGATGCGAGGCAAGACCACGCTTTTGACAAATACTAGAAACTTTCCTGCAGATTCTGGCGTGATATCTATAGAGACTGCATGAGACGCTCCGGCTTCCCATGGTCTGTTGTATGATTCCACTGCTGGATACTGTGAGTACACTGGATACTGAGTTCCCTGATAATGTGACCCGACCTCTTGTCCTGTATTGATAATTATGGGATGCTGCGTAAAGTTATCATCTTTGATGGATATTCCCTTTATACCTGTCATGTTAGGAAATGATACCGACAATGTCTGCATGTCAGACGTTACTCCTTTGTTTGTTCCTACAACTGTAATCTCAAATGACTGCCCAAGGTGTATGGTAGAGTTTGAAATTTTTACATCTGAAATAACTGGTCTTGGATATTGCTGTACAAGTGAGAGGTAAAATTGCGGAAAGAAATAACTGGCTGACGCAAAATAAATTGCAAGCAGTATTACTATACCTGTCACAATTACAGTTTTTTTCTTGGAACCAAATGATTTGGAGTATGTCATTACGAAGCTCACTCTGATAAATCTCTCTTCAACTTCGGACCAGTTGACAACATTCCACCATGATTCAACATATGCCGCTCTCTTGTTTTGATACTTGAGATAGTATGCATGCTCCCAGACATCCAAGCCCAAGAGAGGAATGCGCCTCTGGGTCCAAGGGCTTGTCTGATTGGGAGTTGTCATAAATTCCAATTTTGCATATGTCTGGTTATACACTAGCCATCCCCAGCCGCTTCCCTGTATTGATATCGTCCCTTCTGAGAACTTTTTCTTGAACTCGTCAAAACTTCCAAAATAGACCCCTATCTCGTCTGCTAGCCTCCCACCAGGCTTGCCGCCACCATTTGGCTTCATACTGTCCCAGAACATCTTGTGATTTTCATATCCACCACCGTAGAAGTTGATTGCATCTCTTGCATTTTCTGGAACTGTACTAATATCGGACAAAATCCCAATAATGTAATTTTTATGTGATAGCGCGTTTATCTTTGCAAGAGTATCATTTAGTCCGTCTGTATAGGCTTGGTGATGTTTTGTGTGATGGATCTTCATGGTAGTCTCATCGATGTACGGTTCTAGTGCATCGTAGGAATATGGAAGAGGAGGCAGTTCATACTTACCCATGCCTTGAATTTTAAAAAACTCTACTTATATCTCATGTAGAACGAATGCAAGGTATTAATCAGAATAAAAGTAAAGAACTAGAGTGAAGTTTTCGCAAATAAGAGAGCCAGATCTGCAAAAGCCTATGATGATTGCCGCAATGCAAGATATGGGAGACGTGGGAAGCATAGTGATTGATTTTATTAACGAAAATCTAGAAACTGTTGTATTTCGTGAAGTTCTTCCATCTTATCCTGCTTATGTTATAGATAATGGCGGCTACATTGATCTGCCCGAAGAAAAATGGGAATACCGATTTGGCAAGGACACCATAGTCTTCGGAGGTGGTTCTGGCCAGCCATCTTCAACAGAGGAACTCAATGTGTTGTGCCAAGATGTCATAAATGTCGCAAAAAAATATTCAACAAGATTCATCTACACGCTTGGAGGGTTTCATACAAAAAAACCAATTGGAAAAGAACCCAAGACATTTGTCACTACGACATCATTAGAGATGACAGACCAGGTAAGAAAACTTGGAATTGAGACAACGCCCGAGGCCTCGATAATTACTGGATTTAACGGCCTAATCCTGGGATTTGCAAAGATGAACGGCATTCAGGGAATTGGTCTGTATGCAGAGCTCAACGAGCCAAAACTTCCGCAGTATCGTTCTGCAAAAAGTATACTCAAGACACTTGAAAAAATGACATATCAAAAACTAGGAGATACCTCAGAGCTTGATCTGATGGCAGATGAGGTCGAGTCCAAGACTGGCAGCGAACAAGTCGACAAGAGCTAAATTCTTATCTTTAGATGTTTTTAACTTCGCCACATCTTTTGCCATGTCTCGGCAAACTTGCTCATCATGTCTCCATATGTCTGGAGCTGACCTAGTCCTGACTCGCTGATTGATTTTTGCCAGCTTTCGCCAAATTGCTTGAAGGCAGATGCGCCTGCTTTGGTCATGGCCTTTTGCCAGTTATCTTGAAATTCCTTTATTGTCTTCTGGCTTGAGTCATTGATTGCTTTTGCCATTACCTCATTGTACTTTTCTTGTACTTCGGCACTTGTCTTTTGCAGAGCCTCTAGATTTTGCATCCATTTTTTTAGTGTCTGGGTGTATTCAGTCCACATCTCTTCCCAATCTGGGGTTTTGTTGTCTTTTGACATGATATTGTATTGTCATATCATTTGATAAAGGTGATCATGCCACGAGAAAAGATTCTTTTTTAATCCTCCTTGTAGTTGCTTCATTATGAACAATTATGATTTTTCAGGAAAAATTGTACTCGTTACTGGTAGCAGTGGGGGACTGGGAACTGAGGTGGCCCAGGCCTTTCTCAAGGCTGGAGCATCTATTGTCCTGACATACCATTCTAGTGATTCTCTTCAATCGTTGCAAAAGATCTGCGGTACGGCAAAAAACACATTTTTGTTGAGGGGAGATTTTACAAAAGAAGATGATGTGAAAATTCTGGTCTCTGAGGCAGTAAAGAGATTTGGAAGGATAGATGTGCTTGCAAATGTGATTGGCGGATACATTGCGGGAAAACCCGTGACTGAGATAGACGAAAATGACTGGAATCATATGATGGATATCAACCTCAAGACAGCATTTTTGTTAAGCAAGCATGTTGTTGCACAGATGACAAAACAGTCTGGCGGCAAAGTGATTCATGTTGCGGCAAGGTCTGGACTCAAGGGTGCAGGACATGATGCAGCATATGTTGCATCAAAGAGCGGTGTGATAAGACTAGTCGAGTCGCTCTCAGAAGAAGTCAAGTCAAAAGGAATCAATGTCAACTGCATCATGCCAAGCATTATTGATACTGGAGAAAACAGGAAAGCAATGCCAAATGCTGATCATGCAAAATGGGTAACACCTACTGATATTTCAAAAGTGATTCTCTTTTTGGCGTCAGATGATGCAAGACCGATAAACGGAGCAGCTATCCCGGTATACGGATTGGCATAAATTTCGTAAACAGTACTAGTGTGAAAATAGATATTGCAAGAACTAGGGCCGCAATTGGACCAAACTCTGGCACTACCTGTGTTCCTATAATGCTGACTTGTTCTGTAACTGGCGTAATGGGTATTGTAAGAACCGTCATACCTTTCAGGTCTGTCTCAGTAAAGTTCGTTGTAAACGCACCGTCAACTTGTACTCCCAATAATGGGGTAGCGATAAGATCTGTTGGAAGGTTAAGCACTAGGGTGCTACTCTGGTTTGTCTGCCCTACAAGTACCAAGTTGAGGGACTTGTCCTTTACCCCCACTTCAGCAGAGATGATATTTTTTATTGATTGGTACTGGACATCAAACGTTGTCTTGCCGTCTCCGACATCTGCACCAACATTATGAATTACCTTGTATCCTGTGGGTGCTTCCTGAACTATGACATTGCCCGTCATCCATGGGTATGACTTGTCGTAAAAACTGAGTGTGCCGACATCATACTCTGTAACATTGTATGTAAAGTACTGGCCTGGGTTTAGTGTGCCGCTGTCAAACTTGCCATCAGATCCTGCGTCGGGGGTTCCGGAGACTATCTCATGAGTAACTGTATCGCCGTTTCCAAACTCCAGGACATCTCCAACATATGCCGATGATGTAGGGGGGTAAAACGTTAGGTGCTGATTTTGGTCAGCAGAGCCTGCATGGATATCTATCTCTATATTTGATGCAAAAGAGTGGGATGCAAAAGGAATCAGCAAAACTACTGCTGCAAGGGCTATGGCTATCTTATACACGAGAACGACTCTAGAAATATTAGTTAATAAATATCGCTATGGAAAAAAACGATCATTTTGTCAAACCAATTACTCGAGAAGATAAACTCGGTTAGACCGATTTATCTGTGAAACGGTAACTGTCTCCTTCTATGGGTCATGGAAATATCTGCACAGGCTACAACCTATCACATCTTGATATCTGCCATTGATTTGCGTTAAAAGATCTCCTATCAATTGAGCGCATTTTATTTTGAATCTTTTTTACGAACTAGATCCCAAACAACTAGCGCTATTAAACCAGCTAAGGCAATTTTTCCTTCTGTCGATTTTGGAAGTAAATCCAATATTGATGATAAAACTGATTCCTCTTTAGGAGTATAACTCAGTTTAACTGGTTTTTCATTACCCAGCGCAGTAAGCAACTTGTGATTATCCCTCATACTTGCCTTTGCTACTTGTAGTGCTTCTTGATTCATATCTTTCTAATCCTTTTTGATACATATAAAATTATTTTAGCCATTGTCTCTTCGTTTAATTTAGACCTCTCATCCTGAATCTCAAAAAGCAGTTTTCGGAGATATTCTTGTTCTTCTTCATTATCAACGGATAATCTATAACCGTTCAGGCGCAAAAGTGTATCTGCACATACAAACGCAGTCCTTTTATTTCCGCCACTAAATGGCTGTGCCCATGATATTCCACCTAAAAGATAAGATGCCTTCATTATGAGGTTTTCTTGTTTATCGACCATTTTCAAAATCTTTTTCAATTCATCTTGATTTGCGCTGATAGCCTCAAATGCAGTGGGATTTTGTTCTAACCATTCTTGTATTATGCCTCTATTGATTTCAATAATCAGTTCTTTGGTAAGATTAGTCATATTTTTTGAATCAATGTTATACAATTAAAGATTGAGCCGTTCCGTGCAATTGCCTCGTTATCTGATGAGGCATGTCCCAAATGCAATCTGGCAAAAAGTGACAAAGATCTGTATGAATGGTATGGAAAAGAGAAACAGTATGAATTGTCTACTCTGTATAGTTCTTCGACCAAACTTTGTATTTTTCTTCTGTGAAAAAAAGTTCACATTTAGGCAAAGTCCAAGAACCTTCTAGATGCCTCTAGCAAGGCCTTGATGTCTGCTTCATTATGTGCATATGAGATTGCCCCAAGCTTTCCGGGAAGGAAAAATATTCCATCTCTTGCAATCATCTCAAAGTGATATTGATGCAATAGATCAGTGTTGCACCTTGCAGCATCTGATGCATTTTTAATCTCGGTTATTCCATTTGCCAAAAAATGTGGCATAAAAAGAGAGCCTTTTCCAGTGATGACAGCTTTTCCGTCAAAAATTTTACCAAGTCCCTTTCTTGCCATCTCTCCAAGATGTCCTATCTTCTTGTACACAACAGGGTTCTTCTTGAGGAATTGCAACATTGCCCTGCCTGAAGTCATTGTAATGGGATTTGCAGAAAATGTTCCACCGCCGATATATGATCTATCAAGTTTTGTGTGTGTATGTGTGTCAGAAATTTTCATTATCTCTTCTTTTCCACATATCACACCAATTGGAAATCCACCGCCCACAATCTTTCCAAGCGTTACGATATCTGGGTCTAGCTTCATAGTATCATACATGCATCCAAATGAAAATCTAAATCCTGTCACAATTTCATCAAGCAAGAACAGTGCATTATTTTTGTGTACAAATTCCTGTATTCCGGATAAATATTCTCTTGTTGCAGGAATGCATCCTCCTCCCCCCAAAACTGGTTCAATGATTACACCTGCAAGATCATCTTTTACTGATTGCAATATCTGAATCGATTTTTCAAGATCGTTGTATGGTATTGATATGATATGCGAATCATCTGTCAGACCACTACTTTCTGGTTGCTCAAAGGGCCAGTTGACTGACTTGAGCAGGTCTGTGGTGTATCCATGCCAGCCCCCATCTACTTTGGCAATTATCTTTTTTCCAGTAAAAGCTCTTGCAATTCTTACTGCATACATTGTGGATTCGGTACCGGTGGAAACATAACGAATCTTCTCAGCTACTGGTACTGCATTTTGTATGACTTCGGAAAATAATACTGTCATCTCGTTTACAGTGCCATGTATCCAACATGACGGCAGCTGTTTTTTGACAAGGCTTGCAACAGGTGGTGCGGCATGTCCCAGAATAAGACTCCAGTGCCCCATCCAGTAGTCTGTATAGCGGTTTCCGTCTATGTCTGAAATGGACTTGCCCTTTGCAGACTTGGTAACAAATGGATACGGTTTGAAAAATCTTATGTTATGGCTTACACCGTTGACATGAAACTTTTTTGACTTTTCAAAAACACGGGCAGATTTTCTAGTTTTTTTCTTGTAGATTTCAACTGCAGAAGACAATGCATAAACTAGAATGAGGACCAATATTATTGATCCCAAAAAATTCAGATTTTAGGCATCACTTCTGAATGGTTTATATTATTTCGCTTTGATCCCCTCTTTGCATACGTAACAGCAAGGCGGCGCTTGTAATGACAACTTGGTATTATGCCATCGTATGATTTACAGGCCTCCAGTTACGCATACAAGATGTGGGTATGACCTAACGGTTTTATCTGAAATTTGAAGAAAGTGTGTGAATCCACCAATTCCCAATACAAGTGTGAATTAAAGTCGTACTTCGACAAGGTACTTGAAATACAGTACCGATTAAAACGAATCCGGTTGATCCTGCCGGACCTGATTGCTATCGGATTGGTACTAAGCCATGCGAGTAAGTGTAGCAATACACTGCAGACGGCTCAGTAACACGTGGTCAAGCTAACCTATGGACGTGGATAACCTCGGGAAACTGAGAATAAACCGCGATAGATCATGGTGCCTGGAATGGCCCATGGTCGAAATAGTTTACTGCCATAGGATGCGACTGCGGCCTATCAGTTTGTTGGTGAGGTAATGGCCCACCAAGACTATTACAGGTACGGGCTCTGAGAGGAGAAGCCCGGAGATGGGTACTGAGACACGGACCCAGGCCCTATGGGGC
The DNA here is from genome assembly GCA_963701075.1 of uncultured Nitrososphaerota archaeon. Lineage (GTDB taxonomy): Archaea > Thermoproteota > Nitrososphaeria > Nitrososphaerales > Nitrosopumilaceae > Nitrosotalea. Next base: position 1,671,314 of record OY969559.1, on the reverse strand, counting down.
GCAGCAGGCGAGAAACCTTAGCAATGTGCGAAAGCACGACTGGGTTAGTCCGAGTGATTCCTGCTAAAGGAATCTTTTACCGGTTCTAAAAGTACCGGAGAATAAGGGGTGGGCAAGTCTGGTGTCAGCCGCCGCGGTAATACCAGCACCTCGAGTGATCAGGACGTTTATTGGGCCTAAAGCATCCGTAGCTGGCTTTGCAAGTCTCCGGTTAAATCAACCTGCTCAACAGATTGGCCGCTGGAGATACTACAAGGCTAGGGAGTGGGAGAGGCAGACGGTATTCGGGGGGTAGGGGTAAAATCCTCTGATCCTCTGAGGACCACCAGTGGCGAAGGCGGTCTGCCAGAACACGTTCGACAGTGAGGGATGAAAGCTGGGGGAGCAAACCGGATTAGATACCCGGGTAGTCCCAGCTGTAAACGATGCAAACTCGGTGAAGCATTGGCTTAATGCTAATGCTGTGCCGCAGGGAAGCCGTTAAGTTTGCCGCCTGGGAAGTACGGTCGCAAGATTGAAACTTAAAGGAATTGGCGGGGGAGCACCACAAGGGGTGAAGCCTGCGGTTCAATTGGAGTCAACGCCAGGAATCTTACCCGGGGAGACAGCAGAATGAAGGTCAAGCTGAAGACTTTACCAGACAAGCTGAGAGGAGGTGCATGGCCGTCGCCAGCTCGTGCCGTGAGGTGTCCTGTTAAGTCAGGTAACGAGCGAGATCCCTGCTCTTAGTTGCCACAGCTATTCTCAGGAAAAGCTGGGCTAACTAGGAGGACCGCCACTGCTGAAGTGGAGGAAGGAGGGGGCCACGGCAGGTCAGTATGCCCCGAAACCCTGGGGCTACACGCGGGCTGCAATGATAATGACAACGGGTCCCGAAGCCGAAAGGTGGAGGCAATCCTTAAACATTATCTCAGTTATGATTGAGGGCTGTAACTCGCCCTCATGAATATGGAATCCCTAGTAACCGCGCGTCACAATCGCGCAGTGAATACGTCCCTGCTCCTTGCACACACCGCCCGTCGCTTCATCGAAGTTGGGTTTGTGCGAGGTGATGACTAATTGTCATCATCGAACACGAGTTTAGCAACGAGGGAGAAGTCGTAACAAGGTGACCGTAGGGGAACCTGCGGTCGGATCACCTCCTTAGAAAATAATTGGGTTGTGTGGGTTCACACACTTTCTTCACAAAAGATGCAACTGGATAGGAAACTATCCGGTGAAGGACGAAGCTGGTAGTCGAGACCCGGCACTAGCGATGATCGTCGTGTATAGTCGTGTAATATGTGACTGAATATGCTGATGTGCCGACGCCAGTTGGAGGATGGCTTGGCTTGAGAAGAGATGAAGGACGTGGCTAGCTGCGATAAGCCCAGGGTAGGTGCAGGCGACCGGTGATCCTGGGATGTCCGAATTGGAATCCTATGCGTAAGCATACTCTGTTACAATGGTAGCAGAGATCGAACCGTGGGAAGTGAAGCATCTGAGTACCACGTGGAAAATAAATCAACAGAGATTTCCTAAGTAGCGGCGAGCGAAATGGAAACAGCCCAAACTGAATCTGCCATGGTAACATGGTAGAGATGTGGTGTCGTTATAGTATTACGATCCCCAAATTAGAGTTCAAGTGGTCTGGAACGACCCGCCGTAGAGGGTGATAGCCCCGTGAGCGAAAGAAGAGAGGATCTTACTATATCAAGAGTAGCTGTCCTTGGTAGTGGGCAGTGAATATAGGTGAAAGTAGCATCTAAGGCTAAATATTTCTCAAGACCGATAGGGTATTAGTACCGCGAGGGAAAGCTGAAAAGTACCCCGGAAGGGGGGTGAAAAGTGCCTGAAACCAACTGGTTACAGACGTTTACGGCATCGAAGGGGTTTTTGTCAGATTGGAGGTTCTAGCAATAGAGCTGAAGGTCTGGCGTTCATAGCTCCAGTGTCGTAAGTTCCGTCTAGAAACACGGGCCAGGGAGCTTACTGTTATGGCAAGCTTAAGCTCAATCAGAGCGTAGGCGAAGAGAAATCAAGTTCCCGCAGTGATAAACGAGGGGAAGCGTGTGAAAGTGCGTTGAGTCATAGCGGCAAGGCTAGAAACCAGACGATCTATCCCTGCACAAGACGAAGTTGGGCGAAAGCCCGATGGAGGTCTGTAGCAGTTCTAACGTGCAATTTGTTTGTGTGATGTGGGGATAGGGGTCAAAAACCAATCTAGTCTGGTGATCGCTAGTTCCTAACGAAGTGTATCGCAGTACAGACTCTGTGGAGACAGCGTGTCCTGTAGAGCACCGATCGGGTATGTCGGGTGAGAAATCATTCGCTACCCTTTCAAACTCCGAAGGGATGTGCGTCGTAGAAGCAGGGATACGGATTTACGTGGCGTAAGGCTCGTAATCAAGAGGGGGACAACCCAGACTTGAGGTTAAGGTCCCCAAATTTTTGCTAAGTGTCAAACTAAAGGGCGTATTAAAGCCAAGACAGCAGGGAGGTAAGCTCAGAAGCAGCTATCCTTTAAAAAGTGCGTAACAGCTTACCTGCCGAGCTTTGATGCCCCAAAAATGGACGGGGCTAAAGCAAAGTACCGATACCTCAGATCTCCGTGCGTAAGCACGGTGCATGGTAGTTAGGCGTGGGCGTTGGGTAGAAGTAGGGCTGTGAGGTCCTATGGACCGGCGTCTATTGCAGATCCTGGCGGCAGTAACAGCATAGTGGAGTGAGAATCTCCACCATCGTAAGCGTAAGGGTTTCCCGGCAATGCGTCGTCAGCCGGGAGTTAGTCGATCCTAAGTCTAACCTCAACAGAGTTAGATGAATGGGAAGCAGGTTAACATTCCTGCACCTTACAGGAGACGTTATAATCTAGTCACATGCTTTCGGATAGGACAAGCAGAACCATCGTTCTGTTTAACAGTTTGAGGGTTAGGGAGTGTCGTAATGACGAGAACTCGCCCGAGGCTGGAATGGCTTGGCGTTAGCTGAGTTTGTTCGACTCCAAGAGACCATGAAAAGTGACGTAGTGAGATTCCTGTAGGCTCGTACCGAGATCCGACACAGGTGCGCTGGATGAGAAGTCTAAGATGTATCGGGTATACCGTAGGCGAGGGAACTCGGCAAACTAGTCCTGTACCTTTGGTATAAGGGATGCCTGCGGCGGTAGTGTAGAACTGCCATCGTAGGTCGCAGTGACAAGGGGGTCCCGACTGTTTAATAAAAACACAGGTGACTGCTAGGGAGAAATCCTTTGTATAGTCACTGAATCCTGGCCAGTGCAGGTACCTAAAACTTGGGTTCAACTGAGCTAAGGGCCTGTAAACGCCGGGAGTAACTCTGACTCTCTTAAGGTAACATTTGATTGCCTTAGTAAAATTTGGCCATATGCTGGAAAGTCTGGGAATGTCAGGCTAGGTTTCTTCAAAAAACTTTTTGAAAAAATCTGAAAATGCCATTGACTGCAGATGATCAGCAGGAAAGGCTAGATGCGCGGTTACAATTTTGTTCCATGAATAAAAAAAAATTGCGCAAAACTAGAATCCTCAGAGACTTTACGCCAGAAATCGTTTTTGAAACGATTAAGATAAAGTCCGACCCCTATAGCGATATAGGGAAGTTTGCAAAACTGCAAACTCGCCTCGATTTGTTTCCAAAAAATAATCAGGTCGCTCAAAGTAACAGAAGTGAGCCAAATGCCTTGTCGGGTAAGTTCCGACGTGCATGAATGGAACAACGAGGGCCCCGCTGTCCCCGCCTACAACCCGGTGAAGCCACATAAGCTGGACGAACAGTCCAGCATCTTCCATCGGGGAGAGAAGACCCCGTGGAGTTTTACTGCAGCTTGTGCTTGCGGTATGGCGAGAAATGCATAGAGTAACTGGTAGCCATGCTAACGCCTTTTCGGGGGCGTTGGAAGCGAAAGTGTAACACCAGTCATTTCTTTTCGTACCGCTTACCACTGTAATGGTGGGACAGGTGCAGGTGGGCAGTTCGGCTGGGGCGGCACCCCTTTGAAAAGATATCAAAGGGGCCCAAAGTTCGGTTCAAACGGGTCAGAAATCCGTTGAAGAGGGCAAGGCCACAAACTGGACTGACTGGATCTCCAAACGCACGGGATTCAGAGACGAAAGTCGGGCCTAGCGATCCATGACGTCCCCACTATTGGGGGCTCGTGGTGACAGAAAAATTACCCCAGGGATAACAGGCTCGTCGCGGGCGAGAGCTCCTATCGACCCCGCGGTTTGGTACCTCGATGTCGGCTTTTCCCATCCTGGCCCTGCAGCAGGGGCCAAGGGTGAGGCTGCTCGCCTATTAAAGGGGAACATGAGCTGGGTTTAGACCGTCGTGAGACAGGTCGGACTCTGCCTGATGGAAGCGTGGATACTTGAGGGGAAGTTGCTCCGAGTACGAGAGGAACAGAGCAGCGTAGCCACTGGTTTAACGGTTGTCTGATAAGGCAGGCCGTGCAGTTAAGCTATTTGGGCTAACTCCTGAAAGCATCTAAGGAGGAAACCCATCCCGAGAAAAGGTATCCGTCCGTAAGGTAAAGGGTGGCGAAAGAAGATCGCGTTGATAGAACGGCAGTATAAATCCCAAGCTTCGGCGAGGGGTGAGCTGGCCGTCACTAACAACCCAATACATCAGTTCAGTCACATACATAGAGACTATATGCGACGATTCATTTTATTTTGAATCCCAGTGTTAACTGTACACGATTATTTTGATGCTGTATGAAGAAAATTATTTTTATCTGAAAAAATATCTTGAAAGATGATACACTGCAGCTAGAAATAATTTCAAATCAAGATCTTATTAGTGACTCTAGTAATCAAAACTTGTTGGAGCGAAAAAAATTCAAGCTCAACCTACCTTACAGGGAGATTCTTTCTACTGATATATCACATGACTTTGACAATGAACTTTTATCTGCAAAAAATATTACATTGCAAAAACTCTACATTGAAAATAAAGACAACTATCATGTCTGGGTCTTTGAATCTGACAGCAAGATATTGGCTTTTTTATCTTTTGTTGATGAAGGTGATCACTTTCATATTGATATGATTGCCGTAAATAGAATACACGACAAACTTTGCGATGAGATTCATCCGGGATATTCGCTGTTTACACTACTTGAGCTTGTATCTTTACAGTTTGGTTATTCTAAAATCACATTAAATTCTGTTCAAAATCGAATCGGGTACTGGAAGTCAAATGGATATGAAATAATTGGACCTTCAGAATTTAGCAATGTGTGGGGAATGCTAACTCCGATGGAAAAAAAGTTCTAGATAGTAAGTTTTTTCCCAATCTTGTACTCTGGAGGATCTTTTGCATTTCTAATTTTTTGCAGCATTTTTTTGATCTGCTCGTCTTCTCTGAGTCTATACTCTATGAACTCTGAAGTGTTTTGGTTTGCTCCAGTGGCAAGCATTGCAATGATGTTGTCTAATTCTGAACTAAGGGTAATTGTCCTCTTTACTTTTGTCATACTATAGTATGACTATGGTATGATATAAATATAGCAATGAGAACATGACGCACTCACATTGTTCTAGTCGTCACTAACAACACAATACATCGGTTCAGTCACATACATCGAGACTATACGACGATTCATTTTATTTTGAATCCCAGTGTAAACTGTAGACGATTATTTTGAAATGATTGCAGAACCTTTTATGGTATAATGATGTCGATGTATCATGATGGTACTTGGTGCGATGTGGCTAATTCCTGGAATGGTTCTTTTGGGGGCAATGCTATTTGGCGGAATTCATTTGTGGCTAAAAAGAAGAAAGGAAGCCAAGGAATCTGCTTTGTATGGGAGCAGGATACGTCCTGAGTTTTATGAAGATGAAAAGTAATTTTGTCTAGTGGAAACATTTGAAAAATACCAAAATTATCAAATAGATAACCATGGATGAATTAGATATACCGGCAAACCGAATCCCAAAAGATTCTGTTTACAAGAAAAGATTTTGTGAGAAAGTAAAGTGCGGTAAAGAAGGAAATTATTCTTCAAAGCGAGGATACTTTTGTCTGGACCATGTACTAGATTATGATATGCCATGCCCCAATGCTGACTGCCCAAGAAAGGGGCTTGCCATGGACAAACTAGTTTCCGAAATTAAAAAAGATATGAAAGGAGACTTGCATCAGGTATTCTTGTGTCAATCATGTGGCTATAGACACGATCATACAGTAAATGTTTAGCCAAGACACTGTATTGTAAATTTTGAAGACAGAGCTAATCAAAACTCATGTATGGTGCCCTTTCCATATTCTGTGAGTAAAATTACTGTTTGATGTGCATTCATAAGTTCGATGGTCCGTTGCGCTTGATCTTTTTTGCAGATCTTGTCAACAGGATATGTGCATAACACAGACCCAGGAAAGTTGTGAAATGATTTGTGCAACTCCTTTTCTGCATCTAACTCTGATGATATTCCCTCAACAGTATCTATGCAGGGAATCCACCTGCCAACAATTCTTACCTGTGGACCCGCAGAACACATTTTTTGCAATTCTGCCATGCCCTGCATCCTGTCTGTAAAATTGTCAGTATCAATTATGTGCAAGGTTCCTTTCTTGATCTGTTCTTCTGCATCAATGCCATAACTTGTCATCTCTGATATGGTAAATCTTTCTTCATGGTGAACTAGGTATATGCAACATTCTCCTTTTTCCAAACCTTTTTTGATAAAAAGCAACTGGACCTCCTTGCCGTATTTTTCGTCATCATATACCAGCATCATGTGTTTATTGGTAGATAATTTTTCTACATACTCTTGTGGCGTTACTTTTAACTCCAACATTGCATCGTACCTGACATATCATTTAAAAGGTTCCTGAAATCATCTCAATCAAATTGTCAAATGTCAATACATGACAGGGACAAAAAACGAACTTGTGTACTGCCAATTGTAAAGCACATTATCGTAAATTAATGACTTTTGATAGATTGAACAATTCTGACAATAAAGCAACCAAAACCAATCAGGAAGAAAATGTCGGAGAAAAGAGCCAAGGTATATCTTGTTAGAGCAGAGTTCATTGTAGAAAACAATGCAAAATACTCTAAAGCTAACGCCCCTAAACCGCATATCAGAAAAGTTATACCAAATTTAGTTAATCTGTCCATTATTGGTTCAAATCTCTTCTTTGCACAAGGGAACTTTTGCCACATATAGATTTTTTACAAGATTCATTGTAGGAAGAATTTTGATGTATGCAAATAACCAGATCCAGACAAGTTGAAAGTTGAAATTAGATGAATCTTTTTGTATTGGCAAAGAATAATTTCGATATGAATCTGGCCTGTGTGGGCCTGGCTTGAAACCATCATGGCCGAAGATTATTGCCAACATAAATAATGGCAAAATCACAAAAAATAGCACGCAAACAGAAAAGGTGCTAGTTTTCATATTTGTTCTCTTTTGCTTGCTTTTTACACGTACTGCAAGTGCGGAATCTCTGCCTGCAACAGTTACCGTCGGAAGTATTCCTTATGGTATTGCATACGACTCGACAAAGGGGGAGATATTTGTGACAAACGCAGCTTCTAACACAGTCTCTGTAATATCTGATAGTAACGATACCGTTGTAGATACAATTCCAGTTGGAGCTGCCCCGCACGGTATTGCATATGACCAGGCAAAGGATGAGATGTTTGTTGCAAATCTTCTTTCTAATACCGTCTCTGTAATATCTGATAGTGACGATACCGTTGTGAATACAATTCAAGTTGGAGCTGCCCCGCACGGTATTGCATATGATTCTCTGAGAGGAGAAGTGTTTGCGGCAAACGAAAAATCTAGCACAGTATCAGTGATATCCGACAAAACAAATGCGGTAGTTGCAACCGTTCCAGTTGGCAACTATCCATTTGACATTGCCTATGACTCTGGAACGGACGAGCTATTTGTAACAAGTACAAATTCCACTGTCTCGGTAATATCAGCCAAGACTGATACGGTAGTTGCAACCGTTCCAGTTGGCAACTATCCATTTGCCATTGCCTATGACTCTGGAACGGACGAGCTATTTGTAACAAGTACAAATTCCACTGTCTCGGTAATATCCGACAAGACTGATACGGTAGTTGCAACCATTCCAGTTGGTAATTATCCATATTATCTTGCATCTGGGCCAAAAGGGGAGATGTTTGTGACAAAATACAATTCTGATACAGTATCGGTAATATCAGACAAGACAGATACCGTGGTTGCAACCGTTCCCGTTGGAAAAATTCCTTTTGGTGCAGTCTATGACCCTGAAAAGGGGCAGATATTTGTGACAATACACAATTCTAATGCTGTATCTGTAGTATCATATTCTTCTCCGTTATCTGTTCCAGAATTTGGCCCTCTTGCAATTATGGTAACTGCAATTTCAATAGTTGGAGTTATTCTAATTTCTAGCAAGTTGAGATTTCAGTTCTCAAAATAATTCAATGAGATATGCAGAGTCACTCAACTTTAGAATCAATATTTTCTATTCTAGTCCGCTCTTACAGGTCTGAACCGGGGGTTAGAATTCAAGTCCAATACGACAAAAAGTAATGATGATATTGCCTACAGACAATACAAAAATGTTCTAAAAAATCATGAATAAAAAAATTCCAATTGTGGTTGGCGTAGTGATCTTGGTCGTAATTGTGGTAGCTATAAATTTTGTACAAACTGGATCCAAAGTTACTACCGTCAACGAGACGACATCAAACATAACAACAGGATTCAACCAAACTGCCATGTTGGAACGTGGCAACATGGCCATGGGATTCAATCAATCTATGATTCATCATCATTTCATGGCTACCCCCACGGGAGGTCAAATCATGATAATGTCATTAAACATGAGTGACACAAAGACCATAAACGAGATAAGATCTCATGTCAAAGACATACAATACGAGTTTTCTCAGGGAAATTTTACAAAACCATTCTACATTCATGCTCAAGTTGTTCCCGGCACTGATGTCATGACCGCAAAGAAGAATTTGATCCAATATTCAATAAAAGACATTGATGGTGGTTCGATTCTAATTCTTACTACAAACGACACTGAATTGCTTAATGCAATACAACAATTCATGAACTTTCAGTCAAGCCAGCATATGGGTCATTAAACACTTGTAGACCCTTACAGGTCTGAATTCACTATTTTAGCGAGTACGGTACGAGTTTCTAACAAATATGCTTTTTCTTGGAACTATTACCTTGTCGGTTGTTTTAATTGAATTTTAACACTATTTCTTTGGGTTGATGAATTCTGATTTTTTACAGTCAAATACAGATTATGAATAGTATGGTAAGCAACATCTTGATGTGGGTCAATTAACTTACGTTGAATTCCAAATTTTTCAATGACCCACCAGATTGTATCTATTGAAGGTTCATTATTCATAATTTCATATGGGCTTCATAGGATATAAAGCGCAAAGTGGATTACCAGTTTTGACAGTTAAAAGAAATGAAAAACAGTCCATTATCACTGTAAATTCAAACTCTTACATGTCTGAACCCTCTGATTTGTAATAATAATGATACAGGTTTCTTGGTTTGGATCGAGAGGGGGTAGCGCTACAATATAGTCCTATTTTAGGTTCCAAGTTATGTTGTAGAAAATATGATTTAACATTCTCTGTTCCTTGCGGTTTTAAAATTAACAATCTAGTTCATCTATTTGCAAGTCATCAATTGGTATAATTGTCCACGATCAGAAGCAAATTGCAAAATATTGCAATTGTTTTGAGAATGAAGCTGAATCTGTAAATATCTAGAAGACACTTTTCATACTAATGAAAAACAACGCTGGCAAAAGCCAGTGATAACCAAGATATTTGATGAAAAGGCATGAAATGGTTGCTAGTTATTTCCATATTGGCAGTTCTTTGCGGACCGGTAGCGTATGGTCAGCTATACCCAATACAAACCGGCACAGCTGGCGCAAACGCAACGAATTCAGAATTTCCAATAATTGCGTATACGCCAGACGGTCAGTATGAAGCTGACATGTCGTGGGAGCCACACCATATGGTAACTGATAAAAAAATCATGTTCATCTTTCAATTCTACACCGGTCAAACAGGTGCCATAACACCCATGGTGGATTATCAATTTGTGATATCGCAAGATGGCAAGGAACTTGCAAGAATCTCTGGAACCACGACCCAGGCCGGAGATTACAAATATTTTGCCTTTGACCACGCAGGACCTGTAACCATCAGTCTTGAGAAGATAGCAGACAAGAACCTTGCTGTGTCATACGATACCAATGTCTATGAAAACCCCCAGCCATCAGGACCTGTCAACATAGTGCAGCCGCCTCAAAACATATCCAGTAACGAAAGGGCGGTCTTCCCAATACTGGAAGATGCCATGGCAGGCATAATTATTGCATTTTTAGTATGGATGGCATTCAGACACAAAATAATGAAATATGTATGAAGGCCGCTCTATTTTTTTGCATAAATTCTGGCAAGAGACCTATATACACAAGGCAAACAGGTTCCCATTGTTTGTCCTTACAAAGCTAGAGTGATGTGAATCTGAAGATCAATACAGTAAAAGATATTCTTCAAAATCATGAACAATTCCCGCAATATTTTGCAACCATTTGAATTCATTAATCCAGTAAAAATGAGAATTACCATGACACAAATAGTGTCAATGTCTAGCGTATGGCACCTGAGAATTTATGATATTACAGGATTGGTGGTTCACTACTCTTATGGGAGTAAAGGAACCTATTAGACCTCCACTAAAGGGGGACATCAAGACAGATGTCTTGGTTGTAGGTGCAGGTGCATCAGGCCTTGCAGCTGCGCTCAGACTTGCAAGTTCTGGAAGTAAAGTTGTTTTAATTGACAAAAATATTTGTGGTGGAAGCTCAACAGGCAAGAGTGCGGGTTTTTTGACTCCGGACAGCGAGCTTGAGCTATCCCAATTGTTACGCAAGTACGGTATCGCGGGTGCAAGAGATTTGTGGGAAGTTGCTGCAAAGGGAGTAGAAATAATGGTATCCAACATCAAAGAGCACAAAATAGAATGCGATCTTCAGACACAGGATTGTCTTTTCATAGGAAAAGGTGCAAGCGGATGGAAAGACGTCCAAGACGAGGTAGAGGCACGTAAGAATCTTGGGTATTCTAGCATGGTATACACAGAACCCGAGGTTCCATCTGTTCTTGGTTCAAAGGCATACTCTGGAGCAATTCGGTACACTGGAACATATGGGGTAAACCCCCTCCTTTATGCCCAGGGAATAAAGGAGGTTCTCCTGGACAAGGGGGTAGAAATCTATGAATCCTCCGAAGTGCTCTCCTATGACGACCATACGGTACACACACATCTTGGATCTGCCACTGCAGACAAGATCATCTTTTGCATTGACAAGCCAAAAAAAGAGATAACGAAATACTCTGAAGATGTGTATCATGCGCAGACTTTTCTCTCTATCAGTGAACCGTTAGGGGACGATGATATTGCAAATCTCTTCCCACAAGGGCCGTTGCAGTGCTGGGATTCTGATCTTGTCTATACTTATTTTAGGCTAACTGGAACAAAGCGGTTGTTAGTTGGCGGAGGAGATATGCTAACGACGTATGCAAAAAATGACACCACAACTACTCGAGTCGTAAATCGAGTGATAAACAATTTAAAAGAAAAAATTCCATCAATTAGGAATTTGAGATTTATCCAATATTGGCAGGGTCGCATAGACATGACAAGAGATCTCATTCCTACTGTACTCCGAGATCCTACTAGACCCTGGACTCACTTTGTGCTTGGGTGCGTTGGTCTGCCATGGGCCACATTCTGCGGAGATTTTGCTGCAAAAAGTGTGCTTGACAACGACGAGATTGATAGTGAAAAATTTTATCGATATTTTTCGCCCAACAGGAAATTTTTCATACCGACATGGATGGAACATATTGTAGGCAAGCAGCTAGTCTTCACAATCAATAATGCATGGGCCAAGTACCGGCAAAAAGATACACCGGAAAACTAATGTTAATTGAGGTCATCCTAAGTCCCAGTGTAGTTTTATTTTAGACTCGAATCTAAAATCAACTTGTTCATGTTTTAAAGTGGGGAATTAATCTAAATAGACAAGGCCCCTCAAGATAATTTTGGTTTTTGCAGAGAACTAAACTATTGAGAAATTTCCTAATCAACTGGCATGTGAATTCAAAAGTATCAGTTTTATATAATAAAACAACTACAATAACTCATGGCACAAAGAAGAGATTACAACATGATAATAAAAAAAGATGGTAAATTCTATGTTGGATATTGCCTTGAAATACCTCAAGCTGAGGGGACAGGGAAACACCAAATCTGAGGCAATAAAGGATACAAAAGAAGCTATCAAGCTCTGCCTGTCTTATTTGGAAGATAAAAAAAGAAAGTCTTCTAATCTGGTAACTGTTTCAGTTTGAGCCTACCAGTACTAGGTTGGAGAGAAGTTCTCAAAGCATTAAGAAAAAAGGGATTTTATGCAACAAGACAATCTGGCAGTCACATTATAGTAGAAAACGGAGAAGGCGTCTGGACTGCAATTCCGCGAAAAAATGAACTTGGCAAAGGATTATTATTGAAAATAATATCTGATTGCGGTCTTACCAAGAAAGAATTTCTTGATCTATTATAAATTTGGGCTGATCATCTTTAAAGAGGCACTAAACTAACTAATCAATTCCCCCGAGGGTTTTCAACTAATGTTGCAATACCCATCAAAAGTATCAACTCGATATTTTTGTATGTCATTATCATAGTTAGGAATCGTCTTTTCGTCTTAAATTCTATGAAGGGATTAACATATTCATGTCTGCACGATCACCTGCTAAGATCCAAGTTGGTTTAGAAGAGGATGAGGCAGAAACAATCATCTCAATCTTGAATTTCTGCAGTACTGCCTGTCCAATCTCTGAGATGAATGAACATGTAAAAATTGACCACAGGATGATTCAGAAAATACTTCAGAAAATGCTAGAGTCGATGACACTGCACGAACAGAAACCAGATGATCTGTCAAATGCAGTCAAGTTAGATTGTTAAAAACAGGGCTGAAAATACGACCAGATGGCAGATGCCTTGTAAGAACTAGGGTGTAATTTTTATCTGATTAATACTAACACCAACTATAGAAATGACAAGATTGGTTAAGAAAGATGCTACTGGTCCAATGGAAATCAAAGTAGGAAATGAATCAAAGTGGATTTGCATGTGTGGTTTAAGTAAAAATCAACCATTCTGCGACGGCTCGCATAAAAAAACCGCTGGAGAAGAATCTGGCAAACTTTACATGTATGGCAAGGACGGGGCAAGGATAGAAATAAAGAAATCTGATGCTACCTATAGTAATTTCATCTAAACTGTCCATGAAGAAACGCAAACATCATGTGAAAGAAAAGAGACGATACAAAAGTAGATACAAGAGAAGGATGGGGAAACTCGCAAGTAAAACTACGATACATAATTGGTCAAGGATCAGAAGGGAGTCAAACTTCTTTGATCAAACCTGTCCGAATAATGAGATGATTCAGTCCAGGGGTTCATAAAACTAATAGTGGTTTATCAACGGGGAGTTGACGCCAGTAACCCCTGACTTGATCTTAATTTACACCCGTCATATTAAATACAATGCAAGAAAATGCAAGCGAGTGTATTTCTTATTTTATCTTAAATTTGGCTCGGACGCTTTTAAAATAGCCAATACCTGAAATACTTTGGTAATTGCGTCCTTGCCAATACTATTGAACAGATTTTGAACTTAAAGAAGGATGTAGATTTTCAAGTTTGATAATCAACAAGGCTTTTTTGGATTCAAGACGCGGTTTACGATTGTAACCCCTTCTCCATCTTTGCAATTAACTTCTCAAGCTTTTCTGCATCAATCTCAAACTCCTGACTAACACTACCCAATGGACAAGCGTCTATTGAAAATTTCATTATTGCAATGAGTATCTTAATTTCTTCTTTATTGAGATCGATGGCAGTCAATGATCAACTCAAGTACACATCGGATATAAACAGAGAATAATGTTCCTATCCTTGATAATTATGATTACAATTGATTGCAAACGGTTCTGCAATTCTTGATAATATCAGTCAACTTGTCATTTTCTGTTTTTTAGGATCTCCTTCAGAACCATTGCGTTGTTGTGTTCTTCGTCTTTTGCAGAGTAGAGAAGCGTAACAATTCCTTTCTCTTTTTCTATTTGTTCAACCTTCCTAATTAGCTCTAGTTTACTTTTCAATTCTTTTTTGTATTTCATTTTAAAATCATCCCATTTTTTAGGATCATGAGAGAACCACTTTCTCAATTCATCACTTGGAGCAATATCTTTTAACCATAAATCCACTTTTGATTTGTTTTTGCTTAAACCTCGTGGCCATAACCTGTCTATTAATATTCTAAAACCATCGTCTTTTTTGTATTTTTCATATACTCGCTTTATTTTGATAGTTTTTGTCTCATTGATTGATTTTATATGTTTTTTTAGAAGTTTTTCTTGGAGCCCTTTTAAAGTTAGTAGCTTTTCATCGATATCCTTCATGATTTGTTCGATTTCATCGTATTCAATGCTTAACTTTTTCCAATCCTCCCAATTGGATGAATTGATTTTGTATACTTTTTTTCTGTTAAGAAGTTTGCTGCGTAGTCGTTCAAAATCCTTTTCGATTTTCTTTCTCTTTGATTTCAGGAGCTCTATTTCTGCCAGGATGCTGTCAGAACCATCTGGGACGTGAATTTTTGATTTAGTGGAAGGCATGCCAAGAATACCATTTATTCTTATTTAAAATGAAAATTTGGGTATTAACTTTGATAATCACAAAATAAAATGGATTATTCAGACCTCTTTGGTGCATTAGGGCATTTAATTCAAATTTTACTTTACAAGAAGTACTGGTGTTCTGCAGTCATGGAGAATGCCATTTGCCACACTGCCAAAATATTCAGATTTTGGGGCACCTTGACCTCTTGAGCCTACGATTACAATGTCGTATTTTCCTGTTTTAGCATGATTTGAAATTGCCGCTACTGTATCGTTTGATCGAACAATCCTTTCTTCAAACTCTAGTCCGTGTCTACCAGCATTAATTCTTGCATCTTCAATGAATGTTCTAACTTTTTTCATCATTTGATTTTCCACTTTCTTTGATGTTCCAAAGGTCTTTGGGAAACCTGGTATCACATGTATGGCAGTTATAGTTGCATCAGACTGGCGTGCAAGTGATATTGCCTCGTTAAGGCCTCTTCTGGAATGCATGGATCCATCTAGGGCCACAAGAATCTTCTTGAATCTGTTTTGAAGCATGTGTTGAATACGGAGTTTCGGTATTAAACTTCTTACATGATTATCAATCTTGGAATTGTGATTTTTAGTGATTGAAATCAAGTGCAATTTAACAGTAAGAAAAAATTTCAAACAGAGATTAGATTAATTGATTTTGTATTCTAAAACAATAATAATCGCAAAACTCATCATGTAACCATGCCAAATGGTAGGAGTTTTGATTGGCAGAAGTTTTAGCATCATCAAAATCAGATGAATTGGCTGCATCAAGCACAACTAAAACGATAACTCTGAAAATATCGCAATTCAATCCGAACACAGATGTATTGCCAAAATTTGGTGAATACAAGATTCCTGTTCAAAAGTGGACAACTGTATTGGATGCGATTCTCTATGTCAAACAAAATTTGGATCACTCTGTTGGAGTGAGATATTCCTGCAGGCAGGCATCATGTGGCTCTTGCGGAATGAGAATAAATGGCTATCCACGACTTGCCTGTTATACAAAAATATCAGAGTTAGACTCTGATACTGTTATAGTTGAGCCCATGTTTAATTTTCCCGTGATAAGAGATCTGGCTGTTGATTTCAAACAAATGTTTTCTACACATAAAAGAATGAAGCCGTACATAATTAGTGATGACTCGGAATTGGAATCTGGAAAGAAAGAATTTTTACAAACTCCACAAGATGTAGAAAAATACCTACAATTTTCTTATTGCATCAAATGTGGTTTGTGTAATTCAGGATGCCCCACTATGGCAACAGACAAATCATTTATTGGACCACAGGGTCTGGCACAAGCCTATCGTTATGTTGCAGACAGTAGGGACAACGGAAAAAAAGAGAGGTTGAAGGTTGTCGATGAATCGCATGGCATATGGAGATGCCACTTTGCTGGAACGTGTAGTCATGTCTGCCCAAAAGGGGTAGATCCAGCAATGGCCATACAATTGTTACGAGGATACTTGTTAGGTTTTGACAAATAAAACTGACTCAGTCTTGGTTTAATTCAAATTTCTTGTGTGACGCATAACCTTGCCTTACTACAATAAAGGTCTTGATTTGGTTAGAGCGTCATCATACTTCGATGAATAGCCTCTGAAAACCTCAATTTATGATTCCTAACTATGATAATCATAATCTGTTTTTTAATAACTCGGCAAGTAAAAGAGGTCAGTTATGGCTGCAAAAGGGTCATTGACAACAGAACTGGAAAGGGAAAAAAATCTAATTCCAAAGGAAATTGATGAACATTTTCGTGCATTTTTGAAGGAGCCGTGGGAGGTATATTATGGAGAAGATTGTGCCGTCTGCAAAAGCAGGATTGACGAATATGGATTATGCGCTTGCGACACTACTGGTGGAGATTAGGCATGAATTATGCCAGTAAACCCGAAATTCTCTAGATAAACTTCATGATTAATGTTCTCGAGTCCTGTAAGACCTCTGATCTGGACTAATATCCACTAATAGAAATTAACAAGCTACGGATTTCATGAATGAAGCAAAGACCTTAACAGCAAAACATGGTACCAGTTCTAGTGGTCAAGTAAATTGAGCGCCAACCCAAATTTATCGCAGCCTCCTTCCATTTCCTTACGTGCAAACTTGTGGGTAGCGATACCAATAGGTGTCCTGCTAGTAGCAATTTTCACTGGCAATTTCCTTTTGATGAATTATGTTCACGTCTTCACTGCAATCATGTGGACTGGAACAGACATTTTCATGGGATTCATGCTGGGCCCCATATTCAGGCATGTTACCCTCCAAACCAGAAAAGAGATCATCTCATGGCTGATGCCAAAGATGGTCTTTTACATGAGTACCGTTACCGCAGTGACAAGTACTGCTGGCTATTACCTTGCTGCAAAGATGGGGCTTTTCACATACAGTACACCCACGGTTTACTGGATTTCTGCCGTAGTGATTATTGTCATAGCCATGACAGTGCAAGGTCTTGGAATACTTTTGCCTACAAATCTTCGTATCTATTTTGAGATCAGAAAGACGGAGCCGAATTTAGAAAAAATTCAGAAATGGACAAGAAGATATCTCAAAGTAGTTGTAAGCCAGGTTGTGCTCCAAATCGTAATTATCTATATGATGGCAAACTTTGCCACAGGATTCTAATCACTTTCCATCTATTTCTCTTGCAGAAAAGGCAATAATTTATGTAGATTCAAACTTGTTTTGATTTCTTTTCCGAGTCACTGTGAATCTTTCCAAGTTTCTCGTGTACTTGATCTCTGAAAATTGTCAATCCTATTCTTTTTGCATATGGCTGCCCCTTTGCAAACGACTCTGCCATATTTTTCACGAATTTCATGTCAACCTTTGGAGGCATTGGAGGTTCAAACGGATCTACGTATGCTTCTACAATAGTTGGTTTAGTTTGTGACATGGCTTCATGAATCACATTTTTAATTTCACTTGGCTCTCTTATTGAATAACCTTTGCCACCACAAGCTTCGGCAAACTTTGCAAAATCAATTGGAGCAAACTCTATGCCATATTCAGGATTTCCAAGAAATGCCATCTGTTCCCATCTTATCATTCCCAAAATGTCATTTTTGATTATGATTACTTTGATCGGCAGATCATATTTCACAGCGGTAGCAAATTCACCCATTAGCATGGTAAATCCACCATCTCCTACAAATGCCACTGACTGCCTGTCTGGAAATGCAATCTGTGCTGCTATTGCGTATGGCAGTCCGCATGCCATGGAACCAAGAGTGCCTGATAACGAGAACTTCATCCCCTTTCTGAGATCGATGTGACGTGCAGCCCAGATTGTATTGGTTCCACTATCCGCTGAAATTATTGCATTATCAGCTAATTCTTCCGAGACTGCCGTTGCAATTAATTGTGGCTTGATTGGTTTGGCAGAAGGATTAGACGAATGCATCAGCTTGTTCCACTTTTTCATTGCCTCTTGCTTTGATTTGAGAAACTTGTCATCTTTTTGACGTAAAAGTGGTAACAGCTTTACAAGGGTTAGTTTTGCATCTCCCACAAGCCCCACCTCTACAGGATACCGCAAGCCAATCCTGTCTGGAAATATATCGATCTGTATCCCTCTTACACTTCCAGGCTTCGGCAGATATTCCATATACGGAAAAGATGTGCCAACCATTAACAGAGTGTCTGCTTGAACCATTGCATCGCTTGCCGGTTCGGTTCCAAGAAGACCAAGACCACCAATGTTGTAAGGATCATCGTCAGAAATGACTGCCTTGCCAAGTAGTGCCTTTACTACAGGGGCAGAAAGCTTTCTGGCAGTTGCAATCACCTCATCGCCTGCATTCAAAGCCCCTTGTCCTACCAGTAAAACTATCTTGTTTCCGGAATTGAGAATTGTTGCTGCTTTCTCAAGCAATCTTGTGTCTGGAACCCTGTTGGCTGTTGTTGGAGAAAGAAGATGTGCGGTATGACCGCCAACATTATGTCTTGTATATTCTCCTTTTAGTTTCCTTTCTTGAATGTCAATTGGAATTGTGATGTGGCTTACTCCCCTTAACGCAAGAGCATCCCTGCATGCAATGTCTATTACAGATTCAGCATGTTCAGGACCATTTATCATGTTATTGTAAACTGTAACATCTGAAAACAGCTGTAAGAGATTGATGTCTTGTTGATACTTGGAGCCCATCATATCCGAGTAGGTATTTCCAGTGATTGCAATTACTGGTGCTCCATCAGCTTTGGCATCATACAATCCCGTTAGAAGATGTGTGGCACCTGGTCCAGAGGTTACAACACACGCACCAAGCTTGCCTGTGTATTTGGCATATGCACATGCCATAAAAGCTGCAGACTCTTCATGTCTGACTAAAATGAACTTGATCTTTTCTTTGCGGCGTCGTAATGCCTCGAATACTCCATTAATTCCGTCACCAGGCAATCCAAAAATTACTTCAACTCCCCATCGAAGCAAACCTTCGACAACAATATCTGCGGTTCGCAGTCCTTCGTATTCAGTCACAAAATAAGGATTGCATCCTCTGATAAGAATATTTTTTTGATTACCAATTTCTATTGTACCTATTTTTATGTAAAAAAATTAGGGCGACCTAAATTTATCAGTGTTTAAATAAGAAAAACGACCTATTATTATCCTGATTTCTAACATGCGTTCCTCACCAGATATTGAAAAATGTCTAAATGAAAAGTGCAAAGGCTCAGTCGTAACTGATGATGCCACTGGAGAGATTTTGTGTTCCAACTGTGGCTTGGTACTAGTTGAAAAGACCCCCGTTTCTGGGCCAGAACAACAGGCATTCACCAGTGAAGAGTATTTTGAAAAATCTAGGACTGGTGCCAAAACAACACTTGCAATAAACGATATGGGATTGTCAACAATTATTGGCAAAGAAAACAGAGATGCCACGGGACACTCGCTATCAGGGGGAATGAAACAGACATTTGACAGGCTAAGAATGTGGGATAATCGCAGCAAATCTGGAAATTCTGAAGCAAGAATGAGAACTGCGTTTACTCTACTCAATACCGTAAGAACAAAACTTGGCTTGTCAGATCCGATAATTGAGGAAGCAGCTTACATATACAGAAAGGCAAAGACCAAGAAAATCAGGGGCAGGAGGATTGATTGCTTGACATTGGCTTCACTATATTTATCCTGTAGGCAGTCTAGCACACCAAGAACCATACCAGATATTGCAACAGCTGGGAACATCAGCGTAAAGGATCTTTCAAGAGATGTCAGACTGTTGATTGAGGATCTTGATTTGAAAATAGAGTCTTATGATTCTTCATTTTTTATCAATAGGATAGCAAGTAACGTAGGTACCTCTGAAAAGAGTAGAAGGGATGCATTGGTGATCCTAGCAAAGACCAAGGAAAGCGGCTATGCAGCTGGGAAAAACCCTATAGCATTGGCCGCTGCCGCACTTTACATATCATCTGTAAACAATGGAGAAAGATTTACTCAGAAACAAATGGCAGATGCTGCTGGAATAAGTACCGTGGCTCTAAGAATGAGATCTGAATCACTTACCAAAACTTTTCGCTTACGGGATATTCTAGTCTGATCTAATGTTTATTCATCATAGATTTTTTGTTTTGAAACTACATAATCTAGAATTGTGAAAATCTCAATCTAGTTCTTGTTGAAATAATCATGATGGATATTATTGAAATAGCAAGCACTGATAATGCCACTGGGCCAAATTCTGGACCTGCATGTGTACCTACTATTTCCACATTACTAGTGCCGTTTGGAGTTACGACGGTTATAACCGTGTCAGTTCCAAATGCTGTTGATATGGCATACCCTTTTTCAACACCATCTACAAAAACCACGAATTTTCCATTATCTGCTGAAATTATTGCACTGTTGAAACCCACGGAGAGCTCATCATTTGTTGAGATATTATCAAGTGAGATCAGCATTGCATTTTTGTTGGGTTCCATTGATATTGATGAGATTTTTCCCGCATAATCCAGATTGGACATGTCGGTATTTGATGTATCCAGATTATGCAAGAAATAGAATATAGTGTATGTTTTATTATCTAGCGAAAGATAATACTTGCTTGCAATAAGTTGGCCTACATCAGTATATCCATAAACTAGGCTAAAATTTATTCCATAAAATATGATTGCAAAAATTGCAATGTAAAAGACATATCTGTTTATCATGACAAAAAATGATGATTTTGACTTGATATGTTATCTAGTAAATTATCAGCAATGATAATCTTGATTGCAATTACTACCAATTCTCACAAATGGTAAATCGTCTTTCATCTGATATTTGTGCAATACTATATGGTACAATCACAAAACCAGAGCCTTATATTGTAAACAACATCTCAGCTTCAAACAATTGTCTGAAAATAAAAAATCTGATCGGTCAAGCGAACATCTTGCCAATGAGCGTACTTTTCTTGCATGGCTTCGCACTTGCATTGCTCTTATGGGATTGGGTTTTGTGGTCGCAAGATTCAGTCTCTTTCTTAGGGAATTTGGCATTATGACAAAAAATCAAACAATCCCGTCAAATCTACCAGTTCCTTTCTCATCAACTATGCTTGGTATGAGTATGATTGGTCTTGGAATTTTGTTAATAATTTATGCACTCGTAAACTATCTCAGGGCTCAGAAAGCCATTGAAGCGGGCATTTATGTGCCAAGACCTTCTATCGTGTATCTGTCAACCATAGTTATTGTCGCATTTGGTGCAATCACGATTGCATATTTAGTTATGATATCTAGATAAAGGAACAAGGTTCGAAATTTGAAAATTAAAAAATTTGGGAAAAGAGTTTGTAGCAGAACCGGATTTGCTACGCCTTTTAAAGCGCCGTAAATACTCAACTCGCGGTTATGGAAAAACTAAATGAAAACTGTAGGCAAACTCATCACTAGTGTTGCAAGTCTTGTTGTTGGTATTGTGATTATTCTACTTGTCCTGCCATCTCAGCTTCCCCAAGCCCAACAGGCCAATAATCAAACCGAACAATTAACATCACACCTAGATGGAAAAATTCTCAATTACACCGGTCAGACAACAATTAACGCAACAGTATTCAATAACCTTAACAACGAAACGGAAAACATTCTAAACCAATGTGCCCACACTACAATTTCTAATTCTACTACCTGCATTCATGCAATAAATATCATTAAACAAGACTGTAATGGAACCCCCAAGCCGTATCTCTCTTACCTTCCTACCTGTCATGATCCTAGGTTGCAATAAGAGAAGAACAGAAGGATATTTTAGAAATTAACATCATGGATAATTATTAACTGCCACAAGTGAATTGCCTGCATACTGGGCAGTTAATACATGTCTGATTTTTATTCCATTGCCTGAACGAGGCTTGGCATAGATGACATTTTAGAATTCTTGCAGGTTGGACAACAAGGTTATGTTGATATAGTTTTTCTAAAAGATCCGCTATGCCTCTTAACTCATCAACATTGCCTAGATGGTATTGACAATAATCCGTTACATAGGGAATTGGAAATTGGATTACTTCATCGAATTTTTCAAAAACCCACACAGGTTTGCTAGAACCCGCTGCTACACCTACTTCAAAATTTACCCAGTTATGCGTATATTGTGGAGTAGGAGTTGGAGGATGTTCTAGGTTTTCTCCTAATAGAACTATTACAGCCTTTGTATCTTCAACAAAATTTGAACGAATTATGTCAGATATTCTAGCACCTTGATATTTTCCTGCTAGATCCTCTAGTTCCATAAAATGTGCTTGTAATTTCAATCTAGCAAAAATTTTGGCAAAATAATTCACTATATCGACATCGTGTTTACTATGCGACACAAATACAGATCCCAAGATAAAATTTTCACCGAAAATGTCACCCTTAAAGTTTTACGACAACAGCATGTTTTTCCTCACAAAGAGGGGGGATTCCATTTTTGCTCTTTATCAATGAACTCGTTTGTAGTGAGTAAACCTTAGAGTTCAGATCTTTCAAAATTTGAACCTATAACAAAGCATATTCTAGTCTACCATCTGTCTACCAATGTCTACCATGGTCTACAAAGTTGTGTCTACCAAGTTAAACGAAGACGAACATAGTAAATTACTTGATGCCTGCAACAAACATGGTTGTACGCCATCAGCATTTGTCAAAGAATCCATAATGAATAGAATCAATAGTGAAGAACCCGAAAAAACCAAAGTAAAGACATTGGCGGATTTGTTAAAGGGATAAAAAAACAGGGTCTGAGTTAATTCTGAGTCCATGCTTTTCTATGCCTAATGGCAGAGTCTTCAATTCCTAACAGACTACCCGTTTGTTTTGAGCTAAACCCCAGAACCTTCAAAATGCGAATTTGTTCATCTTCGTTTTTTCCTTGAATGGCAAGAATGCCAACTAATTTACCTAATTTTTCATTCATTTCCTCCAACAATTCTATTTCAGATTTTCTCGATTTTGACATATGAGATACTAAAATGACCATGTTATTGGATTTTATGGTGTGTGGCTATGTAACAAATATGTAAATATGTAAATATGGTAATATGGTAATATTACTTTTAGAAAATTATTAAATTTATGCCTATTTTCTTTAAATAATTAAGGCTTAATGGATTACCATATTTCACACCATGTGCAAAATTTAAATATAACTAGTCACAATATAATGATATTATGAGTGAATCAGGTAAGGAGAAAAATACAGATATTAATAAAAGACTAGAAACAATAATTGGAATATTGCTTAGTCCATCAAAATTTCAAAATAAAACCATGGGTGAGAAAATAATTTATCTCATTTCACAAGGATACGAAAACCAACAAATTGCCAATATTTTAGATACGACCACTAATATGGTTGCAAAAGAAAAATCAAAAGCAAAAAAGGTGAAAACAAATGAATGAAAAAGAAACTCTACAAAAGTTGGATACTATAATCAAACTCCTCGCATTTGGGTTGATAAAAGATAAAGATGCAGGCGAACAAATTTTATTGTTACATAAGTTGGGGATAAGTAATAAAGACATAGCAAAAATTTTGGACAAGACACAAAACACTGTAAATTCTACCCTCTCACAATTGAGGAATAAAAAATGAATGATGATCAGTTTTCCATTTTAACCAATAAACTTGACTTTTTAACAAAAGCTCTACTTGTAAATATAATAAAAGATCTCGATTTCAAAAATCAGGTAATTACATTGTATAAAATAGGTATGAAAGAATCTGAAATAAAGGATTTTCTAAAAACTGACAGAGATAAGGTACATGCAATAGTGAGAAAGATGAATTAGAATGGATGATATACAAAAAGAATTAAACATTATCAAAAAATTACTTATAATACAACTAGTCAAACAAGGAATACCAATAGAAAATATAGTGAAAGCTACTGGAATGAGTACTAAAACATTATACGAATTCATTCCGAAAAACATCAAACAATCAAAATCTAAGGAATAAAATATGACAGAACATTTAGAACGAGATGTTAGAGAAATACGGTATAAAGTGGATGGTCTAGACAAATCCGTTGATCTGCTACTTCGTGCAAACAGAAAAGAAATAGTAACTGATTTGATGATTTTTTTCGGTAAATCAAAGGATAGGGTAAAAGTCTTTTTGGCGGTTGATGGGGAAAGAACTGTAAATGAGTTAGTTAAAAAACTAAAGCCTATGAGACAACCACATGTATCTACAAGAATAGGGGAACTGCTTGCAGAGGATCTAATTTATGTTAAAAAAACTACTAGACAGGGTAAAATCTATGACAAAACTACAAAAGTAAAGATATTAAATATAGAAAAAGAACTAACAAAAAAATTTGGAATAAAATCTGTTTGACATTTGCTGATCTAAAATCATCAATTCAATCGCGAATATGGGATGTGTTATACAAAAATGGATGGAGGGAAGCAGATGATTTTTCTTTAAATCTTTCTGAAAAAACAGCTGAAAAAATAATTAAAAGAAAATCCCAACATAATCTTTTTTCTATTATTAATAGTGTAAAAACAAACTTCTTTAAAATAAATAATGTTACAAAAAAAGAATTTACTAAAGAACTGGTTAATGAGATAGATGATTTACTTCAACTATACAAACCCCTGAAAATAAACAAAAAGAAAAAGATCAGAAAAGATCGTACAAACATACCGCGATTGGATTTCTCAGAGGAAACAAAAATCAAAACCATTCGTAGACAGGATCATAAGTGCGCCATATGTGGTAGATTACTTACGATTTTGGATTGGGATCATAAAGACAGTGATAGATCGAATAATGACGAATCTAATTGTAGAGCATTATGCCCTTCATGTCACGGTATTGTCACACGAAGAAGACAGATGGGTCAGGATGCCAGTAACCTGTAATTATCTATTTAAAACATGAATCCAAAAAGTGAACCTATATCAGCACCCAGACCTTCCGATTTGAACTTCAATCAAATACAGAACTGATAAGAATAATGCATTTTAACAAATAGGATCTCTGATCCCTAAACAAAATCTGTTTTAATTAAAGTAAAAAATTGGGAAAAGGTTTTTCAGGTTTTCACCCTACTTACCTGATTATTTTACGGCGCGGAAAGCGAGATGTGTCACCGTCGTCCTGGCGAAAACACCCAACAAATCTTCCACTAGAGTTCAAACACAATATATCCAAAAACAACCTTCATCCTGGCACCAATACCCCAAAAACAACACCATGCAGAAAAAACCATCAAAACTAGTTAAATCAAAGTAAATACTATAATCGTACCATGAAATTCGACGAGTATTGGGGTACAATGACAACAAACCTTGCCACACAAAAACAGTTTGCAACCCAGACCAAGCCATTTTTTGCAAAATACTCTGGGGGAAGAATAATTGTAACCACGTCAGACGACACACTGTGGACAATTGACCGCTCCACTGCAAGGCAGATATGGACCAAGGCACTCTCAATGCATGAAAAAATGCGGTTCATCCATACAAGCTATGCCCACGAGAACATCCGCACCTCGTCGTATATCATATCGCTCATGAAGCATTTTGTTGCAGACGAGTCCAAGATGGAGTGATTATATCCACTTGCAAGCAAAATCAAGAAAATGCGCAAATCCAGTCTTTTTTCAAAAAAGATGATCTACATAATTTTGGTTATCAAATAGTAGGAATAGTGATTGGATAAAACCAATTCACTAATTTTCAGCTGTTTTTTACGCAATCAGCCTATGCCCGCCGCATATACCTGAGATCTTGGTGTGTTGTCGTGAGCCGGTACCCAGTTAAGTTGAGTTCCACGGTGCCACTCATCCCACCAGAGATCGCCTTGATCAGAGCCTGTGCCAATCACAACGAGTCTCTTGTGGGATGAGGCTGACAGTGTTTCCTTTAACACAGGCAGTCCCTCAAGGTCAAGTGACTGGACCTCATCCACTACAGCAAAGTCAACCGGATATGAGCGAGCTTTTTCAAACTTGCCCCAACCCGTAATCATGTATAGAATTGAACCATTTGCAAATTTGACGCTCTCGTTTGTTATTCTAACTATCCACGGCTTTAGCTTCTCTGAACTGAGTATCAGCTTCACGGAGGCGGTCCGCAAACGCTAAGACATGGGATTCCCTATCTGCTACATACAAGCCACATGTGCCTTGATACGTCAAAAGATGAAACAAGAGCCAGTTCATAGCAAACTCGGTAAGACCCATCTGCCTTGCCTTAACTATATTGATCTGTTGTACTATATCCAAATATATCTGAATGAGAAATTCCCGTCCTTTGAGCGAGTACGGTTGTCCTTTTATGATTCTGTAATTTTTGACAAACTCAAGAATGTTTTTAGGAATGGGCTCTGGAATGACTTTCTTTTTTCCATGTTTATTTTGGTCATGATATTTTTTCAGGGCTTTACGAGTTTGCCTCAAAATATCCCTGCACCTTTATCTGATGTCCAATGGCTGGGATCTTGACCGCCCTCGGGACTCTCCTTGTCTGTCTGATTGATGTCCAGCTTGTTATTTCACTCCTTGTCTGCCTGGCTTACCTCAGACCTCGAATTGTCTGCGCTGTCTTTCGATGGTATTGACTCGGCAATTTCAGGATCGTAAAGTCCGGGAATTCCTTTTAAGATACTGACTACTACTTGTGCTGCCTTGATTTTTTCCAAACTATCTGCACTAGGGCTGTTTATGATGTCAAACATGATATTTTTTAATTTTATTGCATCAACTAACGAATCTACTGTAGTCAACAAATACAGTTTGTGTACCTCCGCTATGATGTGCGCAACGCCTATATTTTTTATATCATTTTTGATTCTTTGAAGCGTTTTTTCACTAATTCCAAGATTAGATTCTTTTAGAATTTTTTTACCAAGGTCTGATGGCATCAACATTGATAGAATTACAACCGTGAGCACTTTAGGATCGTGCCGGATTCCGTAGTTGGACATTTTTCAACAGATTTTGATGTAAACTTGTTTATATGTATTGAAACATGAGAGCAGAACAACAAAAATTCTCCCACATTACAATTTTTCTCCAAATTTTTCTGTCGACATACTTATGGACAAGTTATGCATATGTAATGGTGTAAAGGTGTCGTGAAAGAAATTTCAACCCAAAAATTCCGGCCAGATTTAGGCACGAAACTGGCCGTAAAACGGTCATAAAACGACGAATTCACTTAAATATTTAAATGAAAACTACTATAACCGTCAAATTTGAGCTTGATATAGGTTCTGCTCAATATCTAGTGTACAAGTTGTCAAAATATGTTTGACACACTTGATTGCAAAAAACAAGTTTTTTTAGAGAAAAATCACGCCAAAAATGATTTTTGAAAAATAAAATCTTTTGTAAAAAAGTTTTACACGACTTGAAATTTTACCAAAAAAATCAAGTGAATAGTTTTTTTAAAATCATGAAATGTACAGTACATGAAAAGAAATGAAACTATGCTCTTTCATTATGTACTTCTTGCAGTATCCAGTAAAAGACAAAAGATCCAGCAGATTAAAATCAAGGCAAACAGTATCATAAAACCAAGCAAATGTCTGGAAAAGTAAGAATTGAAGGTGACAACCTGGTTTTTGAAATTCACGGCGTAGATGTGATTTTAACAATGCGAAGAACAATAACTATACCGCTAAGCCATGTCGTGTCTGCCTCAGCTGAAAAGGTACCGTGGGGAGTCTTTGAACAAATGAAGGTTGCAGGCACTGGAATCCCTGGAATCATAAAAGATGGAACGTACATGACAGGAGACGGTCTTGTATTCTTTGAGATGCATCATAAAGACCGATGCATAACAGTATCTTTGAACCACGAGTTTTACAAAAAGATAGTCTTTGAGGTCGACGACAACGAAATGGCAGCAAAAATGATAAATGATGCCATAAAGAAAAATCAAAACTAAAATCAAGTCTCTTACATCGTGATATCGTTAAGGTTTGATCATGCATAAATATCAAAAAAGAAAAAGGGTTACAATGAATAAAATGTTGATTATGGTAACCATATCAGGCGCAATTGCGGCGTTAGGTGTACTCTACTTTTTGGTCTTGACTCCTACACAAGAGTATGCATTGTCAGTCAATCCAATGGTTTCTACGGGACAATTTGGGACCTATACTCATATTATGATAAAAAACATTGGACGCCAACCTGTGACTAATGTAAGGGTCGATTATGGAAACAACACAAAACCTGACCTCGTACCGGTAATTGATCCCGGCGAGACAATCATGCTCTCTCCCCCAAGTGGAAGTGATCTGCAAGTAAGGGTTACAGCAGACCAAGGAATCAACATCGTGACACCGTATAGTGGACCCTAAGGTGGGCCAATGGCAGGAATCGGAGGCCTCGGCCAGCGATAAACTTCAGCTATCGCGCTGATAGTGTTTCTGGCATACAAACAGCTCTAGTCTTCCACATCTGCAAACCAATGGTGTAACTATAACACTCCAGACGGCGGAAATTCTGGCAACATAAAAACATAAAGAAAAATCCTTTCTTTTTATTTTGAATTAATTTCAAAGACTCTAGTTATGATACCATTTCCAAAATTTTGTCAAAGTCTCTTTGAATGTTTATCCCGCTTGTCCTTTTGCCTTGAAAATGATAGCAAAGTAAGCGAAGGTTGGAAATTTTTTCAACCTGTATGTCTCGCCAACTTGGCAGCCTTGCGTTGTTTTGGCCGTCTATCTGGTAGACCAAAAGGTGCACTTTGTTAATCTTTATCCCATAGACATGCGGCTCTCCAAGCACGTACTGGTTATCATATCTAAATTCCACTAGTTGTCTGTTAACCATGGCATCTCGAATCAAATATCTAAGCTCCAAAATGCTCAAAGACATGCTTTTACCTCTTCGATAACCGTTGAATTAAGTCCTGGCAACTTATCGTCTAGTCCCCTTGCATGGTCAATTGCCTTCAAAAGCTTTTTTACAAGTAAGGAAGGCCTTGTCTTCTTTTTCATGACCAAAATGATAGACCCAAAAGGGGCAGGTATTGAAACAATCTTTGAATTCTTCCTCTCTGAAACAATATACTGAACAGCCCCCAAATCATCATCATAATCTCTTTGCATTGACAGATTCAGCGAAGTTGTCATGAACAGCGTCTCTTTTTGCTCTTGTGTGAGGTTGATCTCGTTTTTACACGAATAATCTATGACACGTCCCAGCTTGCTGATAAAACCCACAAACTCCACTCCATCCACTGAAAGGCTACTTTCAATAGACTTGGGGTCTATGGTTTGGGACATGTTACTTCATTGTATATCATTATGTCATCCTCTCTAATAAGAAAGATGGTGCTAAACTAGTCTAGTAGAAATGATATCTCTAGTATGATATGGAAAATACTTTAAGCATTACCCGCAAAGAAAAGATGTGGAAATTGAAGAGATCCTAAAGCAGGCAAAAATTGACGAAATCAGGTTTGTAAGCTTGCAATTCAGCGATCTGTTAGGCGTTGTCAAAGAAGTGATAATACCGACAAGGGAACTGGAAGGCGCCCTGACACGAGGAGTCTGGTTTGACGGCTCTTCAATTGAGGGGTTTGCAAGAATCCAAGAAAGTGATCTCTTCCTAAAACCTGACCTGACAACTTATTGTGTAGTTCCATGGGATTCTGAAAATGGCAAGACTGCCAGGTTCATCTGCGATCTTTACAAATCGGACGGAACCTCTTTTGAAGGAGATCCAAGATTCATTTTAAAAAAGGCAGTATTAGAGGCATCAAAACTAGGCTACGAGTACAACACTGGCCCTGAGCCAGAGTTTTATCTATTTAAGAAAAATGACGCATCTAAAACTTTGCCTGTAGACGGGGGAGGCTATTTTGACTTGTCGTCATCGGAGACATACTCTGTCTTAAAAGAGATAATGAACTCGCTTGGTGCATTTTCCATTAATACTGAAGCCTCGCACCACGAGGTAGGGCCAGGCCAATATGAAGTGGGCTTTAACTATGCACATGCAATCGAGACAGCTGACCGGTTGCTTACACTAAAGTATACAGTAAAAAAAATTGCCCAAAAACACGGGCTGCATGCAACGTTTATGGCAAAGCCCATGATGGGACTTGCAGGTTCTGGGTTGCATGTACATCAAAGCCTTTTTGACAAGTCTCAAAGTAACTTGTTTTATGACGAAAACGACAAGTACAATCTTTCAAAGACAGCTTATAACTTCATTGCAGGACAGATGGAACACATACGGGCAATCTGTGCAATTCTTTGTCCTACTGTAAACTCTTACAAGAGGCTGGTCTCAGGCTTTGAGGCTCCTGTTTATATCACATGGGCAAGCATGAACCGGTCTTCGCTAATTAGAATTCCAAAATGGTTTGGGCAAAACAAGTCTGCAAGGGTTGAATTGCGGTGTCCTGATCCTACATGCAATCCGTATCTTGCCTTTGCAGTCATGCTCAAGGCAGGACTTGATGGCATAAGGAGAAATCTTGTTCCACCAGAGGCTGTAGAAGAAAACGTATATCACTTTGACAGCGAAGATCTTAAAAAAAGGCATGTAAATGTTCTGCCATCATCACTACTTGATGCATTGTCGGAGATGAAAAACGACAAACTTGTCATAGAAACTCTTGGCAACAGCTTGCTTGAAAAATATCTTGCAATTAAAACAAAAGAGTGGGAAGAGTTTAAGATCGAAGTTACTCCATGGGAGATAACAAAGTACCTTGATACGTATTAGGACACACAGTTGATTTGGGTCTTACCAGACTCGCATCTAGCCGTCATACTTGTTACAAACACCTAACTGCATTGGAAAAAATTCCAGACTAATTTTTTTTAAACTTTTTTCGATATATCAATGCAATAATGCTAGTACCTATGAACGGTGCAGTCAGATACAACCACAAGTCGTTTATGTAACCTGATGCTACTGCCGATGCCAACGATCTAATTGGATTCATGGATGCACCTGATACGGTTCCAAAAAAGAAAATATCCAATCCGATGACCGCACCCACCGCAGCCCATCCATGTCCATGGTGCCCTCTGTCATGAACAACAATTAGAGTAATTCCCATTACGAACATAGTAGCCAGAACTTCTACTACAAAGATTAGCGGTATGGGATATGCATAGTTAGGCGCATTAGCACCAATATTGGCCTGTGTGCCAATAAAATATTTGACAAAAAGAATACCCAAAAATGCACCAATACATTCTGCTGCAAGGTATAACCCAAGAAGGTTTCGTGGCATATGTTTTGTTATTAGAAACCCAATTGTTACTGCAGGGTTGTAATGCGCCATTGAAATTTTGGTAAATGCACGTATTGCCAAGCCAACTCCGACCGCCGGGCATAGTGCAAGAAACCAAGGTCCAAACATTCCCGCATACTTTGCATTCAATACTGCAGGTCCAGCAGAAACGATAACCAATATACATGTGCCAATGATTTCAACAAAAAACTTTTTTTGATTAATTTTCTAATTCCAGACTTTCAAGATACCAATCATGGAAGACACTGATAAAAAAATGTGCAGTAAAACTCATCTGGGTAGATACCTTACCACTCATCTAATGTGGGTCTGGAATTGCACAAAAATAGCATAATCTTGGTCTTATCGGATTTGCTCTAGTTAAACAGGAATTTAGACTTGGGTAAAAATAAGACTGAGAATTTATCAAAGACAACAATATAAGATAAAACATCTTCCACAATTCAAATTGCGAATAATCTTACTAATTGCGATTCTATTGCTGGGATTGCCTAGTGCCTATGCTGTATCTTACGCAAAACTTCATCTAAATCTAGTTGGCGGAGACGTGAGAGAAGGTTACAACGCCACATTCTCAGGTGTATTGACTGATGCTGATGGAACGCCAATTCCTAATCGTGCCATATTCGTCGAAGATGATACGGCGTATACACGACCTGATATAATTTTGGCAATTACTACCACTGATTCTGATGGCAAGTTCTTGGCTTATTGGAAGGCAGTGCCAAAAGATGATGGCAATCCATTTGACTTTTATGCATTATTTATTGGGGGAAAACTCTACGGTTACACCAGAAGCGAGACCTACGAATCAGTAATAAAATCATCCAATCAATCATCAACTGATGTAGTGCCATCAAAGACAATCCCATTGTGGTTCAAAGATGCCTCAAAGTTATGGCATACGGCCAGATCAGAGATGTAGACTATTCTCATGGAATAAAGAATCTGATTGATTATGGAATCATAAAAACAAACAGTACATCGGATTCAATATCATACATTCCTTCATGGCTACGCAATGATGCTAACTGGTTGGCAGATGGGGAGATCTCAAATGAAGAATTTGAGGGCTCTGGAATATCTAATTAATAATCAAATAGCAAAATAACACCTGAAACTGAACACGGAGAACTTCTAGACCTTCATGTGTGAAAGATATTTATGAGAAAATCGGCTATGATATACGATTGCCAATCTTCATAGACGGCCACAATATGAAAGATCTCAGTCAGGAAGATCTGGAAAAAGCGGTAAATTTACCCAAGGATGGCTTTGGGGTCACGCATTTGGAAATATTTCACAACAAAAATGAAGACAAGCTATACTGTATCTTGGAGGCGCCTAGTGAAGAGGCCATTTGGAAACATCACGAGTCACTTGGTCTAAAATGTGAATTTGTTACAAAGGTGCAACAAACTAAGACCGAAAAAAACATCAAAGACGAAAAACTAGTAATTTTGGGCGAGCTGGCATCTGATCTGAGCCATGATCTGAGAAACCCTATTTCAATAATCCAAAATACGGTAGACCTGATGAACATAAAATACAAAGGAAAGCTTAATTCGGATATGCTAGAGGAGTTTTCAAGAATAAGTCGTTCTGTTGCTAGAATGAATATGCTGATAACAGGTGTCTTGGATTTTGCTAGAACCCAGCCATTAATTATAGAAAAATATTCTCTATTGGATATAATTCGCAGTTCATTGGATGGAATTCCAGTTCCAGCCAATATAAAAATAATAATTCCAGAAAATGACATCTCGATAAAATGCGATAAAATAAAGTTGGAAGTTGTCTTTTATA
Organism: uncultured Nitrososphaerota archaeon; assembly: GCA_963701075.1. GTDB lineage: Archaea > Thermoproteota > Nitrososphaeria > Nitrososphaerales > Nitrosopumilaceae > Nitrosotalea. The sequence goes on along the minus strand of OY969559.1, from coordinate 1,637,995 downwards.
ACATATTGACAAACGCAATTCAATCTATTGGAGAAAAAACCGCTGGAGAAATTTCAATAAGGCTTGCCAAGAAAGAGGATGAGATCCAAATAGATATTCAAAATTCGGGTCCTGCAATACCTGACGAATCACTGTCAAAGGTTTTTGAACCGTTGTTTACCACAAAAGAACGTGGGACTGGACTTGGCCTACCAAGTTGTAAAAACATAATTGGCCAACACCACGGTACAATTTCTGTTAGAAATAATCCAGTCACTTTTACCATTAGGAGTTACGCAGTTGAGCCCAAATGACAGAACGGACGGGATAGATAGTTCCGTATCGCATACCGGATTATGGCACTCTTTGCCTCATACCAGCTCGTCCCTGTCTCTATCCGGTATGCCTCAAGACGCAGAAAAGCCCTGACAGACAAGAGTATGTGACTGATTATCGATCTTGCCTTTCTGACATGCGACCTTTCAATACCACAGCACTGCTTGATTCCACGGTGATACACCTCTACTGACCATCCATGTTTTTCAAGCTCCTCCCTTCTTACCGCATTCATTGACAGATTGTTTGTTGCCCAGTACTCAGCGTCTCCGTTTTTGGAAACTGTCCTGAATACCTTTATGGTTCCGTACTCTTTGAGGTAGACTGTTCTTCCATGCTTTGGTATTTCCATGCTACTCACTGACACGTTCTTACCATCTTTCAGACTGACAGTCCTGTTGCTTTTCAGCCTTGTCAGAAAATACCATCCAAGCTTTGCGACAAGATGGAGGTTTCCAATGCTGCAGTACCAACTGTCAAAGAGCACATACAGCGGATTCATGCCTCTCTGCCTGGCCTTTACCAGCATCTCCTGGAAGCGGTCGTTCTTTGTAAGACCTGTGACAGGTGCGTCGTAGATCCTGCAATCACACGGTACGCGCTTTTTTCCATCTGTCCACAGAAGCGTGATGAGGTTTATTCCCTTGACCACACATCTGTGCTTGCCACTCCAGTGCCATGTTACAAGGTCCATCTTTGAGGCATACGGCTTGTCAAGAGTGGTATCGTCGACTACAATAACACCCCCGCTTCCTATCATTGCCTTTGCTTCCTTCCAAACCGTCTCAGTGTCTTGAGTCTGTCGTTGTAGAAGGCGCGTAAAGGAGTCATGGGATGGGATTTTGTACAGCTCCACGGGCTGGCATCTTGCAGCCTCTGTACATGTAAAGGTCTTCTGGGATGCTATGAGGAACTGTATGTAGTCTAGTACATCACATCTTGATTGGTTCATTGCAAAGAGGGGATCGTCTTGGATCTAAGATTTATGGAATGAATCCTTAGGCTATCTTGTGAAGGTCAACTGCGTAACTCCTAACCATATTGTTACCAAAAGATATTGCAAAAATATCTCAGATTATTAGTTAGACCTACTTTTTCTTCTTGCAAACGATATTGCACTGATGTTTAGTGGTTACAAGAAGGGCATGATCATAAATTGGAACATGCAAAATGTTCAAGCAATTCAAAAAGAGTGCAAAGACTGTGATACCAAGTGCCCTATTGGGCATGAGTTGGTATATGCAAAAATTGACTGTGGTCGCATACGTCAAAAAGGCTGGTTGCAAGATTTTGAGCTCGTACTAGAGTTGATTGCAAGAAAATCGAGAACCCAAACGACATTACTGCCTAATCTCAATTTACCTCTCTACACCGCTTACTTTTTTAACTTAAATTAATTTAACACTGACTCAGATTGTTCAGATATCTGAATTAATATCTTGTATCCAAAATAGTTTCTCAGCATGAGCGAATCAACCGTCAAGGAAATAATGACAGAATTTGTCCAGACCATTCCTACAAACTCAAGTGTCTTTGAGGCTTCGCAGATAATGACAAAGTTAGGGATTGGATCAATTGTGGTTACACAGAGGGCGCAACCAGCAGGGATGCTTACAGAAAGAGATATTGTAACTAAGGTGGTATCTCAGGATTTGAATCCGTCCAAAGTACTTGTGGAGAAGATAATGTCAAATCCAATCATATCTATTGAGGCCAACGAAATAATTTCCGAAGCAGCGCTCATGATGTCGATATATAACATAAGGCGTCTTGTAGTTGTGGGCCAAGATGGCAGTCTTGCGGGAATAGTGACTGTAACAGATATTGCTTCATGGCTTGCAAGAAATGAAGATTACAAAAATAATGCGTTAAATGCAATTGCAAGATTGCATGATGTACAGCAGTGCATACCATACCAGTAGAATTAAAAATTAAGAAATGAAAACTCGAGGCAATTTTACGGCAAAAAAACGCTAAAAATGATGGAACGCAAGGCAATGATATGGTAAACTACAACAAGGTGCCGCCAGACCTGTTTTATTCTGTAAAGAGATCGCTTACAAAAGATTTCATACTCTCGCAATACCCCTCATACCATGATTCGATGCTAGACTCGTTTGAGATGGTATCAATTGACGGAAAAATTGCAGTATACTATTACAAGGACGGCAAGCTTGAGATACAAGGCAGCGATGAAAATCCAACATTTCGTAGAATAATAAGACGGGTTAACAGTCTGATATCAAAAAAAGATTACATCTAAGTCTTATTTTTTGTTTACATCAGGTATTGCAGTTTCTTTCTTTTTATTTGAGATCATCTTGCTTAGGCCAGCATACAAAACAATGAATGCCATCTGCAGGTATTCTATCTGGGGTATGCTCCTAATTCCTGTAGGTGGAGGCCCTCTTGGGAAATTGCCTCCGGTGATGTTGCCATGAAATGCCTGCGACATGTTGCTTGGCATCATTCCAGGCATATTGCCTCCGTGACCGCCTATCAGACTATGTATGTGAGTAGAAAACCATATTATCGAAAAGACTGCGGTTCCAACAATTCCAATAATTTGCCATATCATACCCCATCGTTTTATGACAGGCACTGCCCAAAAGACTTGCAGTGCGCCACCGACTAGAAAGAGTATTCCCTCTCCAATGTCATGCGATATGGACATTGGAACCATCTGCAAGTGCATTATTCCGGCAATTACCGTTACAGCAGCTGCTACAAAAGAGAGCAACAACATCTTGTCTTTTTGTACAGTTTGACTCATCTTCAAAAAAAGAGTCATGTGTGGATGTTATAATTCAATAGACCAGACGTTTGTCAAAAAAATCTGGGAAAAACTATCTTGACTCTTCATTTAAAATATTCATGATATAATCAATTGATCATTTCTCTGAGATGATCTTGCTAGAAACCCACACTTTCTCAAATGCCACATCACTGGATGTAATCATGATGCCACTCTATGCCTGTTAACCTGTAAATTACCGCCTCATCATTCAAGAACAATGTGCACTAACACAGTTCAACAATCGTTTTATTTTCAAACAGGGTATTATACGCATGGAACGAAGTCTAGAAACCGTTGATATTGACATGCTGTCTCACGCAGTCATAATCGGAAACAGGAACAATCACAAGACAGGGAACAATCCTGATGAAAATTCTCATTTGTCCCTGATGATGGACGTGTTATTCATGATATTGTGTAGAACAATCCAGTCTGGTAATCCTGTACTACAGGATCAACCTTTGGATTAAGGGCTGTGGAAATTTGATTGCAATCAAGTGTTATAATATAGACAAGCCGATTTTTTAAATGAGGGCTATGTCATATACGTGATAAAGATGAAAACTCTTGGTGCGATACTTGTTGTTATGGGACTTTTAATGTCGGTACTCGGATACGGATCATACTCGGATGTTGTTTGTCATTGTCCTGCCCAGATATCAGGCAAGACCTTTAGCTGTCACTGCAATGAAAATCTAGTACAAACTGTAGGCCATATGCTGGTATATGCCGGAATGATATCAGTTGGAATTGGCACAGCTCTCTTTGTATCTGGGTGGAGAAAAAAGGTAATCTTTAACTGACATCTGACAAATGAAAAAAGTCTTGTAGCAAATCAATTGATAAAATGCTTGCAATATATTGCAGAAAAATTGCAATCTCTGAGTACCCTTCGATAAATGTACTATTACACTTAATTGCGTTCTTGACATTTTAAATAATAGGGTCTGCAAGTCATCATGAACAATTTGTCAAGTTACAGCAAAACCACATACATCTTATCTGGTAATGCTAAACCTCATCCCTTTTTGGTCACTGCCAAAAACTTGTGGTAAGGAAAACAAGCCATGCAAATACACGATATATTTTCTCTGTCCTTTGACGCACTAGTCGACAGAAAAGTCAGAACAATTCTAACTGTGATGATGGTAGTTCTTGGAAGCAGCTTGGTAGTTGTATTAAACGGACTCAGTGCAGGACAGGCCGAATTTCTAGAGCAGCAGTTCAACACGCTTGCAGCAAATCTTATCTTTGCCAGCTCAGGCCAGCACTCGTATGCTTCATCTACCACTACTACTTCCTCGCTTATCCTAAATGCTGTTATAGTAGACAGAATCAAGTCACTTCCGTTCGTAGACGATGTCATACCAAAGTATCAGGGTTCTGTAGAGATGGATACAGAGGGAACTACACAACATGTGACAGTTGTTGGCATGGATCTCACAAAATTACAGGTCAAGGTGCCAAACCTGCAGTATGTAGACGGCTCATCTGTAAACCCTGCTGATCGTGCAGCAGTAATTGTTGGAGACACCGTGGCAAATCCACCGGGCGATACAACACCTTTTGTGGTTCTAGGACAAACAGTAAAGCTGACATACACATATGCAAATTCTGCAGGACAGCAGGAGAGCAACGTAAAAAATTTTATTGTTAGGGCAATTGTAAAACCCACTGGCGATTCATACACAGACACTTCTATATTCATAAACCCTGATGCGGCAAATCAACTATTACAAAAATCAAACAAGTATGATACATTGTATATAATGGCAGATTCGCCTGATTATGTTGATACGGTACAGAAAGAGATAACCACCCAATATGGTTCCACTATTGGGACAAACACGCCAAAAGTCTGTCATGGCAATACGTGAACAGGCAGCAAGCGGAAATAATGCATTTATCCTAATGGTTGGCATAATTGCGTTAGTGGTCGGAGCTGTTGGAATTGTCACCACGTTATACAATTCTGTTAGTGAAAGGATAAAAGAGATTGGTACAATGAAAGCAATAGGCGCACAAAACACAACAATTCTCTCACTGTTCTTGGTTGAAGCAGCTTTGATTGGAGTAATAGGGGCAAGTGTTGGTATCGCAATAGGGATGGGTGCAGGATATCTTCTTAGCATGATTATGACGGTTCCGTCTCCTACTGGGGGAGATTCTACGCATATACCGCCAATATTTTTGCCAGAGGACTTGATCAAGGTTTGGATGTTGTCATTGACTCTTAGCATAATGGCAGGAATCTATCCTGCCTGGAAAGCATCACGATTATCTCCAATGGTGGCACTCAGAAGAGATTAAACCCGTTCTACATTTTAACAAAGAAAATATTTTTTCCAAGACATGATTGCGATTGGTTGCAATAAATTGCTGCACAATAAATTAAAAAAAAGTTTGACAAATAAAGTCACAGATAAATTTTGTACAATTTCAAAAACTCATAAAAATCTAAATTAACATTGTTAAGTAACAAAGCTTAGCAATTCTTTATAAAACAAACTCTCTAGTCCATTCGTGCATACTAAGATGCAATGTGTCTCGTTGATGGCATATGCCTTGTTGATCATTCCAGCAGCTGCATTTGCGCAGACTCCAATCACGCAAAAAAGTAAAGCTGCCACTGTACAACAAGATTCCATGAATGCGACACTTGCATAAGTAACATGTCAGGCAAACTATCTTACCGGTTACATTGGAGATGCAATAAGTGTCATACCAAACATCAATAGCACTACAATCAGCGTTGATTCTTCAAAAATAACAACTGATCTGCAGATAGTGGCAACTGATGTCACCAATGATAACAAGACCCAGTTCAAGACAGACCTGCCAACACTCTGGGCAGATTTCAATCCTACAGTTTCCATGCTATCGATTTTATAATCATGTGTTAAATTTGTCACGCATTGAGAGAATTCGACGTAAGAGCGTAAGTAATTCCTATTTACTCATTTTCTATTTCGTTTATCTCTTTTTTAAAAATTGCAATCTGCACAAGATCTTTGAATGTCCTGTCGGCTACAATTAGACTAGAATAAAGTTCCTCCACCTGCTTGTAATCCATGCTTGCCTTGTCTGGCATCTGGCCCATTGGAATAAGGATTCTACTAATCTGCTTCCACATCTCTTCAAGTGTTGGTTTTCTTTGTTTTTCTGTCATGGCTTTCTGGACTTGTGGTGTTGACTTATGAGAGAATTTAGAAACGTGCTATTGTCAAGAGACTTGTCCTTTTTCTTTGCATCCCTGACGGCTCTTTTGAACTGCTCGTAGGACTCGTTTTTCACGGTAATGGTTTTGTATTCTTTTCTTGGCATAGATGTGAATGGTACGGTACGTTGATAAACCATTGGTGGACATTTCATGGAAATGTTTTGTACCGTTCACCAATTTATGGAAATGTAGTAAATAACAAAAACCAAATGCAGTTAACGTGAAAATGAAAATCTTTGACTGTCATTTGACACAATTTTTTAATAAAAAACAGATTACGAAGATTAATAATAACTATAAACAAAAATAATAACAAATGGCTGAGGCCACTCTTAGAACGCACATACTACATGATGTTGTACATTTTGGATTGAGAATTGTAGTGGGGGTTTTCTTTATCGTTCACAGTCAAATGAAGTTTGGTAGCGGATTTGGAAAGTTTCTTTCAAGTTTGGGTCTTCCGGCCGATATGGCAATTCTCATAGGCCTGCTGGAATTGATTGGAGGAATTCTTCTCATTGTTGGAGTGCTATCGAGAATAGCGAGCAGTCTTATTGCAATTGACATGCTTGGGGCTATAGTATATGTAAAAAAGCTAAAATCATTTTCAGGTAACGCGGGAATAGAACTTGAGCTCTTGGCATTTATCATCTTGTTGACAATAATCGTTTTGGGGCCTGGAAGAATATCTATATCGCATATTGCTAAAAAGATTCCAAGATTCCTGCAATAGTCCATCAAAACAGGTTTTGCCTGATTCAGACCTGTGAGGCATGATTGTAATCAGACAGAAGTAAAGTTATACCGTGTCATTGAAATGACAAGCAATTTTAACAGTGTACTTGAATTCAAGTAGTGTACCAAATCAATTCTAGAAGAGCTAACTGGTTCCTTTTAGGATTACTAGTGTTATCTGGGTTTACTCACATTTGGAACGCTGCAGAATTTCCAGCAATTTTCTTCGATGAGGGCATATACATGAGAAGAGCCATGCATGTATTGGCAGGCCTTGGTCCACAAGAGTCATTTTTTTACGATCATCCCTACTTTGGACAAATTTTTCTGGCATCAGTTTTAGGTCTGATTGGATTTCCAGGCTCTCTTCATGTATCATCGAGTCCAAATTCCATATCTATGCTGTACCTAGTGCCCAGAGTTGTAATGGGAATGCTTGCAATAGCTGATACATTTCTAATTTACAAGATTGCAGAAAATCGCTACGGAGCAAAAGTTGCGTTAATTTCATCCATGCTGTTTGCTGTCATGCCAATCACATGGCTTGTAAGGGAAATACTTCTTGATTCCATACTGTTGCCATTTCTCCTGTTGTCCATTTTGCTTGCCCTGAAATCAAAAAACTCTGATCGGAAAAGTCTGATGATATTGCTTTCAGGCATCTGCATGGGATTGGCAATATTTACCAAAATTCCTGCATTTGCAATGATTCCGCTGATTACATATATCATATACTTCAACGAAAAAAGGCCAAAACTTGTGGCGCTTTGGCTAGTTCCAGTTTTTCTGATTCCTTTTCTCTGGCCTCTTCAGAGTATCGAATCTGGACAGTTTGGTCTCTGGACTAAGGACGTGCTTGAGCAAGCAGAAAAGCATAGTTACGGCTTGCCATACATATCGTATCTATTTTTACAGATGGATCCTGTCTTATTTATTTTAGGAATTGCGGGAATTGTTTTTTGTATTTACAGGAAAGATTATTTTATTTTGATGTGGTTTGTACCTTTCACAATTTTTCTTCTTGCCATGGGATATAACCAATATTTCTATTGGATTCCAGTCTTGCCAGTTTTCTGCATATCTGCATCTATTCTTATTGTAAAAGTTCTTGGGCAAGTCAAAAGAAAAAATATACACAAAAATTTTCCAGTTGCAGTGATTTTGGGTATAGGGGTATTTGGTCTTGCAAGTACTCTGTTACTCATAACAACAAATATGGCATCAAGTGAGTTTCAGGCAACCTCTTTTGTCTTGCAACACGTAAATGACAATGACAACAAGACCACAATTCTTGCAAGTCCAGTCTATTCTTGGATATTCAGTTATGTATTTCACAAACAAAACGTTCTTGCCGACTATTCTCTTGCCCTCTTTGAGCCAATCACAACTGAAAAAGTTGTATTGGTTGCAGACCAACATTACGTAATGGTAGATATGAGCAGAGGAACACAACTTGAACAATTATACAATGACACAAAGACGGTCGCTACGTTTGTAGGTAACACCCAGGGATACGACATTTCGCTCTATCCATATACCAGTCTCAAGGTAAACTATGAAGAAAATCCAATCCTGATCAAGGAAAAATGAGTTTTACCTCAGGGGAACAAGATAGTGCAAATGTGGAAAAAAGTACTAGCTCCAGATTTTTTCCTTGAACGTCCATTTCTTGTTTAGTATAAAGTTGCCAATTGACGCAATTGCAACAGATATGAATAAAGCTAACGCATAGCTCACATGTTCTGTTTCCACCATTAGGTATACCATTCCAAGTTGGAATATTGCACCGACTCCACTAAATAACACAAATGAACCATACTGCAAAAGGGTCCGCTTTAGGTTCATGTCCCTGTCTTCAAACGTCCAGATCTTATTTAGAATAAAGTTTGACGTCATCGAAAACATGATTCCAATCATAGTTGCATAGATATACCAAAGATTGGACAGAACTGCACCAAAGAGAAATGAGACAAGATAGTTTACAAGCAGTCCAGTGGCTCCAACAGTGTAGAATCGTCCTGCCTTTGATAGGAAATGAACAGAGGTTCTCCTCTCCCTTATGGACCTACCATATCTGTATAGCTTCCACACCGATTTTGTATAATCCAAGATTACTGCTGCATCTAGTTTGCTTGTGCCTTCTCTTCTATCTGTAAAGTTGTAAGGTATCTCTCTGACCTTGGCTCCTCTTGCCTTTACAAGTATCTCCAATAGTATCTTGTATCCTATTGCATCAAAGTTGATGTTTCTAACAACGTGTCTACGAAACGCAAAGAATCCAGACATTGGGTCCTTTATTTTTATTCCAAGGCTTTGCTGTGCTATTTTCGTTGCCCCCTTGCTAATCAATTTGCGCTTGAATGGCCATCCGGTGATGGAACCGCCTTTGACATATCTTGATGCTACCACGATATCGCAATCAGATTTTTTCATCTCTTCTATCATCTTTGTTATGGTCTCTGGTGGATGCGAGAAATCGCTATCCATTACCACAACCGACTCGCCACTTGATGCCCTGATGCCTGCAAGTATTGCCGAGCTAAGACCTTTCTCGTCTTTTCTATTTATTATCTTGATTTCACAACCGCCATTATCTCTTGACTTTCTTGCATATTCGTCTGCTATTTTTCCCGTACCGTCTGGGGAATTGTCATCAACTACAACAATCTCGGCATTTGTTTCTGGAGGAAGACACGATGAAACAATGTCCAGCATTCTTGTAATGTTCTGGGATTCATTGTATGTTGGAATTATGACTGAAAGCGATCTTGAACGAGCGGAAAGTTCAGTTTTTGTTAACGACATGGTAATATTACTTCTGCACTATTTCGAGCCTCATGCCTATTAAAATTTTGAGTTTACTGATTTACATTCCTATATTCACTGTAACGGCATTTTCAGCTAATCTGGCAGCAAACCTCTTGAAAAATCTACTATTATGCAAGAATATGGAAGGTAAAAATTGAAATTAGCATTAATTGGGTGCAAATGCAGTGAAGACCCAAAATGATGCCAATCCTCTTGAATTCTGTGATCTTTGCTTTCAGCGGGGAAAGCCAAATCTTTGTGAGACATACAAGAATACGTTTACAAAAATAAACTCGATACATTTCTCGCAACAGACCAAACTAGATAGAATTCTCAATAAATTACAAGTAACACCACGAATGGTTGAAAGACGCTGGACATGTACAATGGATAACTCTACGCGAAAGGAGTTTCTTGACTCGCTGTGGGGAATTGGAGTATCTGTTCATACATTGGATGATCATGTCAAGGTGTTAACCAGGTTATACAAGCCGGAAATAAGAAAATTGGGAGATCCTGATAATGTCAAGCTTGCAACCATGGACACATGGGAGGAATTTGACCCTAAAACCAGAACTTGGATTCAAGTTAAAGTTAGCAATAAAAATGAGAAATTTACAGCCAAAGTCAATCTTGGAAACATCTTAAAGTGTACTAGTATAGAGGGGACAATCTATTATCGTATAAATAAGGATGGCAGTGGTTCTACGGCACTTGTGCCAATGGAAAAACGTGCAGCGTACAACATAATGTGTACTGTGGCAGAACCTACCGTATCTCATTGGAAATCAGATGATTTGGGGAAAAATGTTTTCATTGAACTCAAAGAATTGCGCAACATACCTGAGGAGATTTTCAGCTTTTTGAACAGACTGGGCTCCAAAGACAAAAGAGTTCCTGGCACCTTGGTCTTTGAAAATGATGACATTGAACTTGTAAGGGCAGCGCTAAGCTGTATCAAGATAAATCTAGAAAAATCATCTGAGACTGTAACTATTCCAGCAGATGACAAACATGATACCATGATATTGATTGAAAAAATTACAAAAGAGAGATTGCAGGTTCTACTTGACATCATCAAAGAGATGGGAGGCATGACTGAAAGTAAAGAAGACCATGTTATTATCTCGGGAAAGCGCGGCTCTGTTAAACTCACTTTTTCAGATGATGACAAGAGTGCACAAGATGGAAATGCCATAAAAGTTTCAATTTCTGCACTTGAAGACCCATCTAGATTTTCTGAGATCCTGTCCATGATCAAGAAACGACTAGGACTTTCAGACGTGCCACTTGAGAGCACAATCAGCAGGCACTGGCCTATACTGACAGACTATGATTTACAATATGTCGTCCAGTCTGCAATCTCTTGGTATGGTTCAAACGCAATTCTTGCTGTAAAGATAATCAGTGAAAACAACAAGTTTGGCAAGGTAAAGGAATGGCACACCAAAATAAAAGAAGGTAAAGCTCGCTCAAGCTTGGATACTATAACACTTGGGAAGATAATACAACGTATGGAACTCATCTAATGCCTTAATGGATGCTTTTTTCTGTAATGGGTCCGGAATCGCACTTCATGTTAGTTTTGTACGTTAGCTTTCCCAATACCACTTTTGTCTAAAGCCACTGTGTTTTTGGGGATGTGCTGCCTTGAAGTGCCTCTCCAACCTTACAGGATCATCAAACTCCATTTTGCACTCCTTGCACTTGAATTTTTTTTCTTCATTATTCGTACATTATCCCTATTCCACATTATCTAACACAATCTGAATTTAATGTATTGTGTAACCGTGTTACTTGATGACACACATGGAGGATTTGAAAAAGTAGAAACTGTATGACGTTTACCCAGAAAAAAACAATCAACTGTTTTCATACTGTGAAAAATCATTTTACATGATATTTCTGCTGTGGCAGCATTCTACATTGTTAGAATCAGTATTTGTTTTCACGGATTATCTTTACTCGACAAATTAAATACATGTTCGAATTAGGTGAGCCTAATGAAACGTTCAACACTCGTTATGTTGACTGGAGTATTAATTTCCGTGATTACACTATCAGCGATTTCAAGAAATTCTGCATATGCAGATAACAGTACTAGTATATCGTGGTTAAAAGATAATGCAAAGCTATGGGTTGAGGGAAAGATAAGTGATGGCCAATATCTGCAAGGAATAAGTCTGTTTGTTCAAAATAGGTTCTTGTCATCATGGATGCCCCAAGAGAATTCTACTATTGTAAAACCGTCTCAAAATATGACACAATCATCTCTGCCATATCAAAAATCAAAGAACTGCAATGACCAAAACTTTCCACTAGTGGACTGGCATGGATGTGACCATTCAAACGCATACCTGAGCCACGCCGACCTCAACAATGCAAATCTTCAAGGCGTAAATCTGTCACATGCAAATCTTTTGAAGGCCTATCTGACAGAAGCACATCTTAATAATGCCAACCTAAATTATGCTGAGATGACAAACATCGACCTGCCAGAGTCAGATCTTTCCGGTGCAAGCTTGGTAGGTGTAGATGCCCCATTTGTTGATTTTCGCTATGCTAACATGACTGATGCAAATTTCACGGACGGAAATTTCCATGATAGTACTTTTTCATGGGCAAACCTTAAAGGAGCAATCTTTCGAAATGCTAATCTTTACCATACCGAGCTGCTTCAGCTTGACCTTTCTGGTGCAGACTTGAGCAACGCAAACATTTCCGATACACAGCTTGATGGTTCAAATCTGACAAATGCCAATCTGGATGGTGCAAACTTGCAGAGTGCAGATCTTTCAGGTGCAATTCTTACCGGTGCTCACCTTCATTGCATGAATAATCCAGTCTGCGTAGGAGGAAATTGAATTGGTTGACCTCATAGTAACATTAACACTTTCTGCAATCATGGGTCTTTCTGTCTATCTGTCGCTACCAATTGTTCTCCGCAAGAAAATGGGTGATAGAAAAATCAAGTTCCTTAACGCCACTGCGGTTGGCATTCTTGTCTTTTTAATGGCAGATGTGTACTCTGATGTCACTCCAATGCTTTCCAACGGTTCGTTGGAAGGATATGGCACATCCCCACTTTTTGATGCTATATTTGGCGCAGCCGTAGCTGGTGGATTTCTTGTATTGTATTTCCTTGAGCACAGATCAAAGAAGGGGTTGTCACCTGTCATGCTGGCCCTGATAATTGCTATTGCGATGGGATTCCAGAATTTAACTGAGGGGTTGGTCTTCGGAGCTGCAAGTGTGCAGTATGGACTTGTAGGCACGACGCTTGTCATATTGGTGGGTTTCACTCTCCAGAATCTAACGGAAGGCTTCCCAATAGCTGCACCGCTGGCGGGGAAATTGGACAAGAGGCTTGGTGCATTGCTGCTGATGTTCCTAATAGGAGGTGTTCCGACAATAGTCGGTGGAGGAGTTGGATACTTTTACAATTCAAACGTCATTGATGTGGCATTTGATGGAATAGCAATAGGCGCTATACTATACGTCATACTTCCAATGTTTCGAATACTTTTCAGAGAACCAGATGCTAGGCCACAGATTATGGTTAAAGAATCAGAAACAGTTGAAGAAATAGGTAATAGACTAGTACACATCTTGAACCAACGCGCAATCTATATTGGAGTCTTTTTTGGCTTTATGATTGGCTGGCTTGTAAACATGGTGTAAGACTAGGTAGATTCTGACTTATGACCTCTAGAAACACCACTGTAATGTTTGGAATTATTATTGCATTGACATCGGCATTGACTGGTGTTCTTGTTTATCACTTTACTGAAAACCAAAATCAAAATTCTAATCAAGTCACAATGGTGACACAGACAGCTACGCCTTCTCAGTTTCAAGGTGTAACACGTACATATTACATTGCTGCAAATGAAGTAAAATGGAACTACGCTCCGACAGGGATGAACATGATCACAGGAAAGCCTCTTGCAACTGATCCCTTGGCAGCTCTCTATACCCAAAATGGAAAAGACAGGATAGGAAGTGTATATCTGAAATGCCTTTACCAAGGATACACTGATGGTACTTTTACCACGCTGCAACCAAGGCCTGCACAATGGGAGCATCTTGGCATATTGGGACCTGTGATTCATGCAGAAGTCGGTGATACAATACAAGTAGTATTCAAGAACAATTGCCGCATTCCTGTAAGCATGCATCCTCACGGAGTTTTATATGACAAAGCTTCAGAGGGCGCACCATATGATGATGGAATTCCAGATTCTGAAAAACCAGGTGATGCAGTGCCTCCTGGAGGCAACTTCACATACATCTGGCAGGTTCCAGAGAGGGCAGGTCCAGGACCCGACGATCCAAGTTCGATATTATGGATGTATCACTCTCACGTTGATGAGATAGGCGATCCAAACGCTGGGCTTGTTGGACCAATCATAATAACAAGACATGGGGAAGCAAATCCTGACGGAACTCCAAAGGGAGTAGATCAAGAGTTTGTTACGCTATTTACAATATTTAATGAGACAAACAGCCCGTACTTTCCGTATAATCTCCAGACATTTACAGGAGAAAACATGTCACAGGCAAACACGACTGATCCTATGTTTTGGGAAAGCAACTTGAAGTATTCGATAAATGGCTACATATATGGAAATCTTCCTGGCCTGACGATGAAGCAGAATACGCATGTACGTTGGTATGTAGCTGGTATGGGGGGTGAAAGCGATATTCATTCACCACATTGGCATGGAAACACGCTGTTGATGGACGATAAGAGAACAGACATGGTAGAACTTCTTCCCATGAGCATGAAAGTACTAGATATGTATCCTGACAACGTTGGCACTTGGCTATTCCATTGTCATGTGTATGATCATATCGAAGGTGGAATGCTGGCACTGTATACTGTCGAGAAAAATAACGAGACAGAAGGTACAAATCAATCAAGCAGTGGAAATATAAAAATCGGATTATCAACCAATCCTGAAAATCCAATTACTGGGCAGCCAACTCAGCTCAATATTGTTTTCATGGACAATCAAACCAATTCAATTGAAGAGCATGTTGATTACAAAGTTACAATTATGAAAGGAACAACCCAGGTGTTCACAACTTCGATTTTACATGCTGCTGAAGGTTCTATTACTATACCATACCAGTTCCAAGATGCAGGATCTTATAATGTAGTAGTAGAAGTAGATGGAATTTACTTTATGCCAATTTCAGAGACAGCGCAATTTTCTATCAATGTTGGATGATTTCTGCCATCCTTTATGTAAAAGCTAAAATTTTTTGCACAAAAGACACAATGAAAATAATTCCTGCATTTATCTTCCTTTCCTCTAGATATTGGATATGATGAGATTAATTCTATTTGTAATGCTGTTCGTTTTTGTGTCCTCGCAAGTTATCATGGTACAACCATCCATTGCACAGACCCTGCCAGAAAATTATACTCAACAAGGCGTGAATCAGGCCATTTCGGGAGGTAACGCTGGACAAGTAGCACCATTTGGAAATTATACAGGAATGTATGGAATGAATTCTAATGGAAACATGACAGGTGGATACATGATGCACCACTTTGGAAATATGACAGGTGGTTACATGAATGGAGGCTACCTGATGCACCCATTCGGAAACATGACAGTAGGTTACTTGATGCACCACTTTGGAAATATGACAGTAGGTTACATGATACGTCACTTTGGAAATATGACTGGTAATTACGGTATGAATTCTAATGGAAACATGACAGGTGGATACATGAATGGAGGCTACATGATGCACCACTTTGGAAACATGACTGGTAATTACGGAACAAATTCTAATGGAAATGTGACTGCCAGTTCCGTACCGCAGTCTGCCAAATCCCCTGAACAACAAATAATCTCAGGGGTTGCTCCAACTAATGTTAGTTGTCCTTCGGGATATGGCCTTGTCTTAAACTCATTTGATTCAAGACCGGCTTGCATAAGCTCAAGTGATATATCCAAGTTTGTTGCAAGAGGCTGGGGACATCTTATATCCCCATAAAATAATGTTGTAACTACACAAAAATCAATAACTACAAGCTAATGATAACCCCAACAGACTAGATTTACAGTTGACACAGATCATTTTATCAAAACTACGCTTGATCATATGCTTGTACAATGCTTTCTCAACAGATAGATCAAGGCAACCGATCGATTTTGCAGCTTTTAACTTGCATGGATTGTATATTTTTGCTAGTTCCTCTTTGCTGTCTTGAAACTTTTCAACTAACAATGTTCATTAACAAAGTATCGCAAATCATTATAAATTATCTACCGTCTCAATTATGTGGCAAGGCACAACGCGATAGCTAATTCCAATGTATCGGTCATTGCATTTCTTACCTTTCCAACGTGGGGCAAATGTATCATCAACCCATGATGGAGACCTGCGAATCTGCATGTGATAGAGTAATCAAACTCGATCCAAAGATACGTTTCGTAGTAGTCATTACAGACAATGGAAAACCAATAGTTTCCAGAACTAGGCGTGGACTCGTGCCCATTATAGATAGAAACGATGGCGAAGTCGTGCTAACCGAAGCTGCATTGATTACAAGAATGCACCGTGAATTTGATGGAAAACTAGGCAAAGTAAACTATGTTATCATCAAGCGAGAAAAGATTGCCATACTCATATTCTCTCTAGGTAAAGAACTGCTCTATGTCAGCTGTGACTTGGTATCTAACCTATGCAAACTTGGAGAAAAAATACTAAGTAAAGTGAACTAAAATGGAAGAATGGTACTCAAAAAACTGTCCAAGATGCGCACAACAAAAGATGATCACTGATTCCACTAGAGGAGAATTATTCTGTCAGCACTGCGGCCTTGTGCTTGAAGAAAACCTTGAACACTCAGGACCTGAATGGCGATCTTATGATGACGCACCAACACAGTCAAGGGTGGGAAGTCCGATATCTCTTGCCATGCATGATATGGGCCTCAACACGGTAATAGGTAATTCAGGCAAGGACGCCTATGGCAAACCAATCCCATTTGACGCAAGAGACAAAATTGAAAGGCTCCGCATGTGGGACAGTAGAACAAGTGTAAATCCATCTGAAGACAGAAATTATCGTCAGGCGTTTTCGGAGCTTGAAAGACTGAAAGACAAACTCGCATTATCAAATATGATGGTCCAAGAGACTGCATATGTTTACAGGAAAGCTCATCTAAATCGTCTTTGCAGGGGCAGATCCACGTCTGTAATACTTGCAGCTTCGCTCTATGCAGTGTGCCGAAAAAATGAGATACCTCATACCTTGTCGGAGATAGCCAATCTTGCCAATATTGATAGAAAAGTTTTGTCTAGGAGTTATAGGAAGCTTATTCAAGAGCTGAGACTTGCAGCTGCCAGTCGCAGATCCTGTAAAATCACTTGTCTTCATCGCAAGCAAGGTAGATGTGAGAGAACGAACCAAGCGTACGGCACTTAATATTTTAGAACGGGCAAAGAAAATTGGAATCTCTTCAGGAAAAGATCCTGTCGGGTTTGCTTCCGCTGCATTGTACATATCATGTCAGATAAATGGCGAGTCAAAGTCTCAAAAGGCCATTGTACTGGCTTCCTCGTCTACTACTGAGATGACAATACGGAACCGATGCAAGGAGCTTCGTGAATCACTCGAACTAAAATTATAGGTCTCGATTCTAACTTGACATGCATTAAAAAATTAGACAAGAACAATGTTCAGAAACTTTGTTGCTCAATTTTAAAATACGCGAATATTGAAACTGAAACTGTGGGGTACTGTAACTTATGTTTTTCAAGAATAAGGCGATTCCGTTAATTCTCGCATTTGTTTTTGTACTATCTAGCTTAGAATATGGCTCAACTACTGCTTGGGCTCAATACAATCAAGGGATGGGACAGGCAATGCCAGGTGGAAACCAGGCAGGATCTGGAATGCATAATAATTATTTTCAAAATCAAGGCGCTGGAACTCATAGAACGCACCACTTTGGAAACATGACTGGTAATTACCGAATGAATCCTAATGGAAACATGACCGGAGGTTACATGATGCACCAATTCGGAAACATGACTGGTGGATACGTGACGCACCAATATGGTAAAAATGGAACCATGGGTAATGGAACGTATCATTTTGGGCAATATGGAAACCAGACAAGTTTTAAGATGCATCCGTATGCCTCACAAAATTCAACACAAGGAGGTAATAGTAGCCAAAACTCTAACATGACACAAGGTAGTATGACAAATTCCTCGTCTACTACAAGCTCAATACCAAGTTGGGTAAGAAATAACGCTAAATGGTGGGCACAAGGCCAGCTTGGCGATTCTGATTTTATACAAGGTGTGCAATATCTAATACAGCAAGGAATACTAAAGATGCCTCAAACACAAGCTGTGCAATCTTCCTCATCGCAGCAGATTCCTGCTTGGGTTAAAACAAGTGCTTTGTGGTGGGCACAAGGACAGATATCAGATGACGATTTTGTAAAAGGAATACAATATCTAGTATCTAGTGGAATAATCAAGGTTACTTAGATATTTTGGTGGAAATGACAATTGCAATCAAGCTTTCATCATCTGTTTGTAAAAATCTTCACATACAAGTTACCAAGGTTCTACAACGGGTCATATTATCTCAAAATTCCTTTCAGGGAACAGATGTATGAGAAAAACAGACATGTAACATCCGATAAATGGAATGCACATGGTAAACGAAACATGCGAAATTCCGTGATTCCATTTTTTCTTATATTTTGCATATTGGGTTCATCGCTTTTAGGCGGCTTTACTGTTCTTCCGGCAATGGCAGATAATGGCAGTATTGTATTTACCGACAGCAATAGTACATCTGTTTCCAACACTCAAGATTCTACAACTGTCACTGTATCGCCAAATTCAGCTACGGCAAATCCTGGATCATCTGTAACACTTACTGTAACTGTTAGTGATACCTCAAACCTATCTGCTACCCCTACCGGAACCATGCTATGGACTGACAATGGTGCAGGAGGCACATTTAACCCACCAGCATGTGCATTGTCATCGGGTAGCTGTACCACATCATACACTCCTTCCGCCAGCTCTTCTTCAGTTACAATAACCGCAAGTTATGGAGGTGATTCAACTCACGCCACAAGTAGTGGAACATCAACTCTGACAACAAACCAACTTGATCTTACAAGTACAACTATTACGCCAAATTCCGCCGTCCTGCCTTCCAATGGAACATTGACATTTACAGTTCAAGCAAGTGATACATCAAGCTCACCTACTGCACTTTCAGGCACTATTTCGTTTAGTGACAATAATGCTGGTGGTACATTCAATCCATCTTCTTGTGCATTGCCATCAGGAACATGCGTAACAACGTATGCTACCTCTACAAATCCTCTAAATGCAATTACAATCAATGCTACCTATTCAGGTGATAGTACTCATTTAAGCAGCTCAGCCACATCGCAAATATCGACAAGCCAGCTTGATGCAACAACCACTACGGTTACACCAAATTCTGAAACATTTACTCCGGGCACTGCGATGACTGTAACTGCAACTGTTGCTGACACTTCAAATCCGTCTTCCTCTACGATCGGTATCATATCATGGAGTGATAACGGCGCAGGAGGAATTTTTAGTCCAAATGTGTGTATACTTGCAAATAACCAATGTGCTTTGACATATACCCCGCCCACCGCCTCATCTAGCGGCATAACAATAACTGCTACCTATGCTGGAGATTCTAGTCATTCAGGCAGCTCTGGTACATCTTCATTATCTGTATCGTCGTCCGCTCTATCATCAACTCCATCATCCTCCTCATCTACCCCATCAACCACTCAATCAACTCCGTCTACATCAACTCCATCATCCTCCTCATCTACCCCATCAACCACTCAATCAACTCCGTCTACATCAACTCCATCATCCTCCTCATCTACCCCATCAACCACTCAATCAACTCCGTCTACATCAACTCCATCATCCTCCTCATCTACCCCATCAACCACTCAATCAACTCCGTCTACATCAACTCCATCATCCTCCTCATCTACCCCATCAACCACTCAATCAACTCCGTCTACATCAACTCCATCATCCTCCTCATCTACCCCATCAACCACTCAATCAACTCCGTCTACATCAACTCCATCATCCTCCTCATCTACCCCATCAACCACTCAATCAACTCCGTCTACAACATCTGCTCCAAGCTCAAACCAGAAGCAAACTAGTTCTGTAGCAGCGATAAATCAAGTGGTAAACACACCAGAAGAAATTTTCAGTAATATAATTTCCATGATAGAGAGTATTTTTCAGAAACTCTAGATTGATAGGTGATCAATACTGACGACAGATATTCTTTCATCTAATTCTTCTCTGAAATATACACATATCATAAAAAGGGAGAAAACTCGTTTTAATTAATTAGACCTAAAGTGTTCTTTTTGGGTTTGCTGAACGAATTGAATGTAATTAATTTAACAAATGATTGCATATACCTTCACATTTTATGATTTTGAGCCGTATGAACAGATTACTGTAGGTATGAGTGCTGTAGTAGAATTAGAAGCCATAGCTAGCAAGCATGCGGCAGAAGCGATAAAGCAAGAAGAGGCAGGTGCAAACGGCATGGCAGTTGCAAACTATCAAAGAGCTGTTGACGCACTCATTAAAATGATTCAACTTTTTCCTGAAAATCCGATAAATACGATATACAAAGACCGTTGTAATGTATACCAGTCTAAGATAAACTCGCTACGCGGATACCATGAATCCACTCCAAGCTCTGATGCCAGGCCAAGCTCTGATGCAAAGCCAAGTTCTGACATGAAATCAGGGTCTACTACAAACGCACCTGTCCGTGGAGGCGAAATGGACAAGATGATACTTAAAGAAAAACCAAATGTTAGCTGGACTGAGGTAATAGGTCATGAAGACGCAAAAAGAGCGCTACGCGAATCAATAGTTTATCCGACCAGAAGACCAGACTTGTTTACTCTTGGTTGGCCAAGAGGGATTCTCTTGTATGGACCTCCTGGGTGTGGCAAAACTCTCCTCGCAGCTGCATCTGCTAGCGAGATACAAGGAGATTTCATAAATGTAGATGCGGCATCTGTGATGAACAAATGGTTAGGAGAAGCCGAGAAGAATGTGTCAAAGCTATTCACTATGGCGCGAGGCTATGCATCAAAAAACAATCCTGTTATCATGCTTATAGACGAGGTTGACTCACTTCTTGGAGACACACAAAGTGAAAACGGTGGAGAAGTGAGAGTAAAAAACCAGTTTCTCACAGAGATGGATGGCATAAACAGCAAGGGAAAAGATATTCAGATGTATGTGATGGCTGCCACAAACAAGCCATGGAATTTGGATTGGCCTTTTCTTCGAAGATTTACAAAGAGGATCTACATTCCACTTCCTTCTCTTGAAGCAAGGGAAAATTTATTTTCTCTTTATATTTCAAAAATAAAAAGCGAAGGCTCGATAGATCTGAAAAAGCTTTCTGCCGCTACATCTGGTTATAGTGCAAGTGACATCAAAGACATCTGTCAGTCCACTCAATTACAAATAATTGATGAGTTTTTCGAAAAAATGGATTCACAGAAAAAGGACATCGCCGGTGGTTCTCAACCTAGAAGTATATCAACAAAAGACTTTGAGGATGTCATTGCAAGACGAAAGCCCAGTGTCAACGATGCCATGCTGGATAAATACGATAAATGGACTAAAGAGTTTGGGGCATTGTGAGTGTAGGGTACTGCAAAAAACTAAAACAGAGCAAAGTTTTGCCAATTGCAATTCATTCAGGAATTAATTAATTTTTAGTAATTGCTTATATATGAGAAAACAAACTCGTCCTTAGTGAAAATTAGCGTTAAAGGGCTAGTGTTACTTGGTATTTTGTTAAGTGCAGCTGGCATATCTCCAGTATTTGCACAGATGGCTAATTCTACAGGTTCTAATTCTACGGCATCAAATTCCACGGCCATGAATATGGGCTCTAATTCCACTGCAAACCCTGCCATGAATATGGGCTCTAATTCCACTGCAAACCCTGCCATGAATATGGGCTCTAATTATACGGCGCCACCGGGCTCACTTGCTCATCCTATTTACAATTATACTGTTCCCACTAATTTGCCCCCTCCTTCATATCTGATAACAAACGAATCTGGCAGTTCATCTGCAATAGCGTCCATGGGTCTACCTACATCAGTAGTCACAGTTACAACTGATCAATCATCTTATAATGATGGAGACAAGATGGTAATTTCAGGCTCAACAAAAGATTATCTTGGTGATACCCCTCTTACACTCATTCTAAGAAATCCGGTTGGAAATATTGTAACGATTAGTCAAATTCCAATAGGATCTGACAAGACATTTTCTACTGATCTTACAGCAGGCGGTGCATTGTGGCAGGCTGCTGGTGCATATTCAATATATGTACAGTATGGCGGCCCAGACAGGTCTGCAACAACAACATTCCAGTTCTCAGGCTCGCACGTTTCTTCAGGAACCACCATTCCTGTAGATGGTACAAACATGTCAGTAACATATAGCATAACAAATGGAAAAGTTCTTGATATCAAAGCTGACACCAATTCCAAGTCGCTAATTGTATCAATTCAGACAAATGGCGATGGTACACTGACAATTAACATGCCAAGAGCATTAATTGATGCAAAGAAGACTGATGGCAGCGATGATCAGTTCTTTGTGTTAAATGATGGCCAAGAAAACGACCAATTCCAAGAGACCAGCAATACTGCTACTGCTAGAACGCTACAAATTCCATTCACAGACGGGACATCACAAATAGAGATAATCGGTACAATCGTAATTCCAGAGTTTGGCCCGATTGCAGCGATAGTACTTGCAATTGCAATCATATCAATAATTGCAATCTCAACCAAGACAAGACTGAGATTTACACCACGAGTGTAAATCAGTCTGAGAATTTTTTAAAACAAAGGCACGCCATGCTTGCAAAATTAAAAAAATCTACAAAAATATACTTGGCTATTTCTTCAACGTAGCATGAGAACCCAAACATATTCTGGAAACTTGAGAGGTACTCAATCTTGTGGTTTTGGGGGCCGTTCAATTATCGAGGGAATTATTGAGGCAAAAAGTACTGCCGCAGATAAGAAAAAGATCACGTGAATAGAATTGACAAAATTCACTGCGTTTGTAAAATTGGCGTTCCCGCCAGTAAAGATTGCCTCAAGATCAGATATTGGAACTGTCTGTGTGATGATTAGAAATGATAATCCAAGACTCAAGATGTTGCCAAGAGTTACAAGTGTAGTGGTCATGCCAGAAGCAGTACCTCTTCTGTGAGCTGGAACTGAATTCATCACGGCTGTCCTGTTGGGGGCTGCAAACATGCCCATGCCAGAGCCCACCAATACAAGTGGTATCAAAAGATGTGAAAAATTTTCATGCGGCTGTAATCTAGTGAGAATTAGAAATCCCACCGCAGAGATCAAGAGTCCACCTATGATGAAAAATTTAGAACCATATTTGTCAGAGAGCCAGCCGCTTATCGGGCCAAACGTTGCCATTGTAAATGATACAGGGATGAGGTATAGCCCAGCTTCCAACGCACTAAGCTTCATGGTGGGGCCTTCCAGGTAAAACGTCATTATCAATATGAGTGCACCTCTTGCAATGGCATTGAGAAACACACTAAAGTTTCCAGTGGTAAAGATTCGTAACCTAAATAGTTTTACGTCAAACATTGGATCATCAATCTTTGACTCTGCAAAAACAAACAGTATCAACAATGCAAGACCGCCAAAAATCATGAGTAATTCTACAATCTTCGATAACATCTGTAATGGTCCAAGTGTTAGCCCAAGCAAAAGCAAGATTAACCCAGAAGCTAGAAAGCAGTTGCCTATCCAGTCAATCCTGCCTCCGGTTTTTGTTCCAAGTTCTCTGAGCTTTACGTGAGACCATATGGCTCCAAATACTCCAATTGGAACATTCACCCAAAATATAGATCTCCAGCCAAGTGTATCAGTTAACAGACCTCCAAGAACAAGTCCTGTTACAGAGCCTACTACTATGGAAACTTGGTTTAGTCCAAGTGCTTTTCCGCGTTCTTTTACGTCAAATGCATCGGTCAGTATGGCGGCACTATTTGAGAAAAGAAAAGCTGCTCCAAGTGCTTGGACTATTCTAAATAGGATCAATTCTTGACCCGAGTTGGAAAAACCGCAAAGGGCAGAGCCAACTGTGAATACTATAAGACCGAGATTGTATAGTTTGACTCGGCCAAACATGTCCGCAAGTCTGCCAAAACTCAAAAGAACAGTAGTAGTGACAAGCCCATATGATAAAACAACCCATATTGTCTCAAATATTGATGCGTGAAGATCAGAAGAGATCTTAGGCAGAGCTATTATCACAATGTTGGCATCAAGTGATGCCATTAGAATTGCCAGTGTAGTATTTGTTAGGACGATCCATTTGTACTCCATTTCGTAAACTCGCTTTATACAGCTAGTCTCTAATTGCATTATAATTTGAATGAAATGGTAGTTCTCTGTTTGACAGTTGATATGATTCTATTATATTACACATGTAACACATGTGATAACAACTGATGTTTTCATGAATTCTGATTCTGATGATCCAAACATGCCCGAAATAAATGCAATAACGGCAGACCGTTTAACAAAAGTTTATCGTGATAACATTAGGGCAGTGGATGGAATAAGTTTCTCAGTTAAACAAGGGGAGATATTTGGCTTGCTTGGTCCAAACGGGGCAGGCAAAACTACTACAATCAAGATGATAATAACTCTCACCAAAGCAACCTCTGGTACATTGCATGTACTTGGAGTAGATGTTTTCAAATCGCCAGAAACTGTGAGAGAAATGCTTGGGTATGTACCACAGAGCATATCTGTTGATACTGATCTTACTGCATATGAAAATTTACTGATATTTTCTAAATTATCGTATGTAAATAAGATGGAACGCAATGAGCGAATAAAAGATGCGTTAGAATACATGGATCTTTCAAGTAGGGCACACGATATTGTCAAGCGTTACAGTGGAGGAATGATGCGCAGGCTAGAAATAGCACAAGCTCTTGTAAATCGGCCAAAGATTCTGCTTTTAGATGAACCAAGTATTGGTCTTGATCCTTCCTCAAAAAAACAAGTATGGGAGAACATCAAGCAATTAAATCAAGAGTTCGGTGTTACGATTTTAATCACTACGCATGACATGAATGAAGCAGATGAGCTCTGCAACAGAATAGCAATCATGTCGGAAGGCAAGATAGCAATTTTGGGAACACCTGAGGAATTAAAAAGAAATGTAGGGGGAGATATTGTCACCGTGAATCTCGCATCTGTTCCTTCAATCATGTCGCTACCAAAAGAGATAGGCTGCATCATAAACCGTAATGAAAAATCCATTCAGATTTTGACAACTAATGGCGAAGAAGCGATCCCACTAATGGCAGATTTCTTTAGGGGCCATGAAATTAGGGTTGAATCCATCTCAATTAACAAAGCAAACTTGGACGATGTTTTTATGAAATATGCCAAGCGAAGACTTGAAGATGATGTGTACAAAGCCACCCGTAGAACCCGTCGTGATTTTGTGAGGCGTGCAAGATGAACATCAGAAGATTTCTTTCTAGTTCTATTACAATTGCAGAGATGGAGGCAAGAAAAATTCGTCATGATTCCACTGAGCTTTGGACTCGAATTATTCAACCCGCGCTTTGGCTACTTGTTTTTGGAGAGACCCTTAACACAATAAGAGCCATGCCATCTGGTAATTTTTCGTATATCCAATTCATCACTCCTGGCATATTGGCACAATCCGTCTTGTTTATTTCCATTTTCTATGGCATAACTGTAGTCTGGGAGAAAGACGTAGGAATACTTACCAAACTCCTGTCAACCCCATCACCGCGTTCATCAATAGTTTTGGGAAAATCACTCGCTGCAGGTATAAGGGGAGTCTTTCAAGCCGTAATGATATTTGCTTTGGCATTGATAATTGGAGTCAAAATAAGATTTGACCCACTTGACATCGCAGGCGTTTTTGCTGTTGTGATACTATTTGCCATGTGTTTTTCAAGTTTTTCAATGTTTCTTGCTTCGTATCTGAAAACTCGAGACAGGATGATGGGGATTGGTCAAGCGTTAACCATGCCGCTTTTCTTTGCAAGTAACGCAATATATCCAATCTCTGTAATGCCTATCTGGCTTCAGTATATCTCTATAGCAAATCCACTCAGTTATGTAGTGGATGCACTCAGATCCATGCTTCTTTCTGGAGCGTATGGAAATTTACTCGTTGACATACTTGTGTTACTTATTGCCACAGTTGTTTTTGTAACTCTGGCTTCCACAACAATAAAGAAATTATTAGAGTGATGCGATAAGAGATTCTAAAAATATTCTAAAGATTATCCAATACAAAATATGAAAAATAAAAATAAAATAAAAAAGGCTTCCTAGATTCTATTCTTGAAAGTCAGTTGGGGCAACAGTTGTTGTACTATTGCTTGGTTTCTTCCACATTCCCATGTGTCCGTGCATCATTTTTCCATGTCCACCCATGCCGCCTCCGATAAGAGAAGCCAGCGTTAATGGATGTCCTTGTGATGTCTTGAGCACAGCGCCGTTTCCAGCATCTACTATGACAGAGTAGACACTCTTGCCGTCTGTTACCTTAAAGGCATAGACAACAGAGCCATGTATGTCTCTGAGACCTCCTGATAGCACTTGTCCTCCAGTTACCTGACCTGCAGCAGTTGTTGCAGCAGTTGTAAATGAAGTCTTCACACTAGATAGTATCATCTGTGGAAGGTTGATTGAACCCTGTATTGGTGTTTGACCTGAACCAGTGTTTGTCTGTGCATATGCAAGTGAGCCGCCTATTGTGGCAATTACTGCAACGCCCACAATCATAGCAAGCAGTTTCTGATGGGTCTTTAGTTCTTGTATGTTCATTATACCATACCATTGGTCATGCAATTTATAATGGGTTGCGATACCTTGTTCGTTAACAAGGTTAGTGATCCCTCTCATGAGAGCAAAAGTGTTCTATTCTCTCTCATATCATCAAAACCTATTAATTTTATAATTAAAGCATCTGGGAGCATGAATATGTCATTATGAAAATATCCTTTAACATTAAATTTTCATAAATTATACCAATTAAATTTTGTTGTAATGGTATCTGGATGGATATGAATATGTTAATCGTTTGGTGAAAAAGACAATTGGAAATAACTGTTTAATCCTTACCCAATTCGTCATCTATCTTGTCTTGCGTTGACTTGTATCTCTTGTACCTTGCATTCCACTTTGCAAAGAAGCTATACTCCTTAAGTGCAACAAAGAGCAATACTGCAGCAAATATTATGCAGACGAAAATGAACGCTTGTATGCCTAAGAATATTGGAGCGTCTTGATGCATAGCGCGAAGAGGAGGAGGATGGAAAGGAATCTCTCTGATAATGGAACTACCGTTCTTTTCAACTAGAAACAACTGAGTACCATTGTGTGTCATGTTCCCAACAAAGGTCATGTTATTACCCATCTCTTCATGATGTCTTTCCAGGTTAGCTATGCTGTATCGTGGATGGCCTAGAAGTATTCCTCCAGTCACAAGTGCGACAGGGGCAAAAATTAGGGCAGACGCAATAAAGATGAGAAATATGCGCCTTGAACTATTTGTATGAGCAAGAAGATCATCTATCATTTTAAACATGTTTTCTGGAGACTCTTTGTTGCCTGCGTCTTCATTTGGTTCTTTATCTGGATTAGACAATTTGATGACCAACTACCTTACGTGTAAATAAAGCATTTCGCTAACTTTGTTCCCGAACATGTTTCTCACTTCTTGGAAAGATCTCCTCATAAGGCTCTAAAACCAACTTGCAGAATTGCAAGCCTTTTTCTGTAACTGAGTATTTTATGACCTTCTTGTTTCCCCAGGGTATCTCTGTCCTTGTTATGAAGCCTTTTCGTTCCAGACTTTCTAGTATGTCTTTATGTTTCATCAAGTTTAAACCACAATAGCTTAGCAGATTTGTTTGATTAAGTTCACCAAATTCTGTGAGTTTCAAAAGTATATCCTTTCTTATATAGATCCGATCACGATACTCATGCGACAAGGATATCGCCTTGTTGGAAGTAAAATTCTGTATTAAGCTTTTACATAATATTTTTGTAGGATCTATTCTTGATTGTTGTGTTTGCAGTAACAATGTTCCTGAACAAAGTTTGACAATTATTTAATTCCTCCAGCTTAACTGTGAGTGTGGGCATGATTTTGAGTTCTACTGTGGAGGAAATGAGAGTTTTTCACAACCCCTGTGATCTTAGTATATGCTCCTTTGGTAGAGGTGCCCACGCAAACTATCTTGACATAAATGCCAAACCTGTTCTAATGGCAAAATCACTGCTAGCATGTAATTCATATGATGATTATTTTTTTCACAATCTTGATAAATTTTTTGCAAAGTCATTTAATTATACTACAAAAGGCAATCTGGAGTGTATCGAGCATTTTGAATAGAGATAAATCAGGTACCACATCCAATTCTGCTAAAATGGTAAGCGAATCAACAGAGCTTGATGTCCGTTCAAGCTCAATAGCGCTTGGAGTCAAAAATTTATCCAAGATATTTGACTCTGTTGCGGGAAAAGTTGTAGCCTTGGACAACATTAACTTCACTGTGAAAAAAGGCGAGTTTGTTTCCATAGTGGGGCCTTCCGGTAGCGGTAAATCTACTCTTCTCAATATGATAGGTGCTCTAGACAGGCCTACTACCGGCAATGTCTATATCGATGGAATCGACATCTTCTCTTTGAGCAATTCTGAAATAGCTACGCTAAGAAACAGTCATATCGGATTTATTTTCCAGTCGTTCAACCTTATCAACAGGACAACGGTTCTAAAGAATGTAAAATTGCCGGGAACAATATCTGGCATGGCTGGGTCTGAAGCCAACATGCGTGCAATGAAAATCTTGGAAGCTTTGGGAATTGCAGACAAGGCATCGCAAAAGCCAGTTAATCTCAGCGGAGGTCAGCAACAAAGGGTAGCAATTGCTAGGTCTCTAGTAAATAATCCTACTATAGTTTTGGCAGATGAACCTACCGGTAATCTTGATACAAAAACCGGAGATGATGTCTTTGAGATGCTCAAGACATTGTCACACAAGTTCAAACGTACAATAATAATGGTCACACACAATCCAGAGCTTGCAGAGTCCACCGATAGATCTATATTGATAAAAGATGGGAGAATCGAGCGAGATGTCACAAACTAGTCTTTCTAAAACACTTCATCTTATTTTCAGAAGAGATCTTGTACCGAAGGCTGCTTGCTTTGCTTTGATTGTAATATTGTTTGGCTCATCATTTAGTATGCCATCATATGAACAATCCTATCAATCAACAGACTGTTCAGCCCCGCTAACTACTACTATACAGACTACCTATAATGGCCCTGTAGTATTAGACGCGTATTGGGTGGATCAAGGCACCAACGTGAACCTCTCAGGTAACTCGAGTAGTGGCAGTAACGTAATCAAAAAGGAGATAGGACCAGGAGAAGGACCTGAAGTCTTTGCTGTTGTTCTAACCAACGTAGGTAATCTTCCAATTAATGCCATAACTGGATTTCTGAATCTACCATCTGGATTTACTCCGACTGGGGAAAGCAAGATACCGCAACTTCTCCAGAATTACAATCCTGCATCTGCAGAGGCAAGTAACTATGCACTAGGTAGCTACTATGGAACCGTTCAACCTACAAACACATTCATCTTGTACTTTAATGTAAACGTCCTGCCAACGGCAGTGGTTGGAACGCATTCTACTAACCTCGTAGTTGATTACCAACTGTATGAAAGTGCGGGAGTTGCTGCACTAACTCAGCATTGCAGTTCGGCGTTACTTGAAGTCCCACTCGTTCTTCCTGGTAAAGTAATCATGGATGCCACGACCATCACAAACTCCATAGCTCCCGCGCAAACTGATCCTATTAGCATTGATATTGTAAACAAGGGCTCAGCTCCAGCAACAGGTGTGGTAGCTACAATCACAAATCTTGGTCAAAAAGGAAATTCTGGTTCATCATCATCCACCAGTACTCTCACACTATCCTCTACTACAACCAACATTGTTAATCTTGGGGCTACTCAGTTCAACTTGGGCGTTATACCAGCTAATGGTTCTGCCCAGCTAAATACTACAGTATTTCCTGCCACTTCTGCAGCAGGTCAAACACAGGATGTATCTATATCAGTCTCATATGAAAATGCATGGGGCAAACAGCTAACCACAGCCCTGAATACTGGTCTAGTTGTTTCTCCGATACCTCCGCAATCACTGAGCCTTTCATATGCTGGTGGCAACAAGTCTTCTCTTATTCCTGCGGGAAACATTGCTCCTCTGAATTTTATCGTATCAAATAACGGCACAAACGATGCCCAAAATCTAGTGGTCACACTTGTGCCAGTAAATACCTCTTCTTCTTCTGTTTCTATTGTAGGACAATCTACATGGAATATTCCAAACCTGGCGCCAGGCCAAAGTCAAGCATTAAACACCAGTGTATACGCTGCAACTACCTTGCTTGATACGCCAACATCATTTACTTTGACTGCAAATTATATATCTCAAGGTGAGACAGAAAGTAACTCACTTACACTAGGCGCGTTTGTGGTTGGCAATATACAATTAGAACTATATGGTTTGTCAGTAAACTATGTCGGAAATACGCCAAACATAGCAGGCAGCCTGTTAAATCAAGGAAGTACAACTGGCTTGTATACCACAGTACAGCTTTACAAATCTCCAATATTGCAGGACATAAGGGAGGCAAGAATGGCAAATGCAACTGGTAACGGTACTGGTAGCCACAGCGGTGGCGGCGGAGGCAGCTACAGCGGTGGCGGTGGCGGCAGCTACAGCGGTGGCGGTGGCGGCAGCTACAGCGGTGGCGGTGGAGGATCTTCGGCTATGGCCCCACAGTTCTTGGGTGACCTCACTCCTGACTCACCTATACCATTTAGTATTCCCCTCAGCGGCATAAACTATCTCAAGCCAGGATCCTATCCTGTATCGTTCAAAGTCGTATATGCCGATGACCTAAAGAATCCACACACACTAATCATGAATGCGACAATATCTGTAGCAAGAGCACCGCATGCAAATACTGGACATGAACAAGGATCCATCCTTGATATGATTCCAATTCCTCTGCCAGTGCTAGTCGGAATTATCATAGCAGCAATTGCAGCCGCAATTGTGGTAAGAAGAATCAAGTCGAAAAAACGAAAAATGAAGATGCTTGCAGGAAGCGACACTGATATAGTGGCAGCACTGGACAGTTCTGACAAAAAGTAGCATGCACCCTGGAGATATCTTTTCCCTAGCGTTTGATGCATTGATAGACCGAAAAGTCAGGACTGTACTGACCGTGTTAATGGTAGTTCTAGGTAGCAGTTTGGTTGTCGTCCTCAATGGACTAAGTGCAGGTCAATCGGCATTTTTAGAAAGCCAGTTTAGTTCATTGGCTGCAAATGTAATTTATGTAGGTTCCGGACAACACTCGTATCACGGTTCGTCCTCTCAAGTCTCAATCACAATCAATAACGCTGTATTGAGTAAGATAAGTACGCTACCGTACATAGAAGCCGTAATTCCAGAATATTCTGGGTCTGTTCAAGTTGATAGTGCAGGAGAGACTCAACATGTTTCAGTAACTGCTATGGATCCCACAAAACTCAATGTGATTTTGCCAAATCTTCAGTTTGTTGACGGCTCTACTGTAAACCCAAATAATAGAGCATCTGCACTAGTTGGAGATACCATAGCAAATCCTCCTGGAGCAACATCGCCATTTGTTGTTCTAGGGCAAACAATCAAACTCACATATTCATATACAGTGACTACCGGAAAACCCGCGACAGAAGTCCAGAATTACATTATATCTGGAATAATGCAACCTTCTGGAAATTCAAAAATTGATAGTTCTATTATAATTAGCTTGGCTGCAGGTAACCAGTTATTGCACAAATCTACAAAATATGATCAGCTAATTGTAGCCGCAGACTCTGCTGATTATGTTACTACGGTACAACAGGAGTAACAACTCTGTATGGTCCAACCCTTGGTGTGACAACCCCGTCAGCCATAATGGCAGTAACACAAAAGGCGTCAAGTGGTAATGCTGCCTTTACACTGATGGTGGGAATAATTGCACTTGTAGTGGGTGCTGTTGGAATCGTAACAACACTTTACAACTCTGTGACGGAAAGAATTCGTGAGATAGGTACAATGAAGGCAATCGGAGCGCAGAATATTGATATTCTTGAGCTATTCATAGTGGAAGCCGCATTGATAGGCATTATTGGAGCTTCTTTAGGGGTGATAATTGGTATGGGCGCAGGTTATGTACTGAGCATCTTTACCACTACAAGTGTACAAGGTTCCGGAAATATTCATATTCCGCCGATCTATGTTCCAACTGATCTTCTAAAGGTCTGGGTTCTCTCAGTTACCTTAAGCTTGGCAGCTGGGATATACCCAGCTTGGAAGGCATCGCGACTCTCCCCCATGGTAGCATTAAGAAGAGAATAAACTGTTTGAAGAAATTTAAAAATTCATAAGCCTATCACAGTCAAACTGAAAACATCCAGTAATCTTTTTGGCAATTACAATTCTAGAATCTCACAATGTGAGAAAATCTAAAATGGTCACACTGTTAGGTTTTTCTAGTTGCTTGTTGAGAAATAGATGATCACATTAGAAAAAATGTTATGTTACATTATAGACTACAGTATATCCAATCTCGTCACACCAGGCAGTCATATACTATCTACTTTTAGAACTCCGTCCATTCCTTGCATAGTATTTGTTACAATATTATCTACCGCACCTGAAACCGTGGGCACTGTAAGGGTAGATGTAGAGTTTGTGTCAGGTTTGCTAATGTGCATATAACTCCACCATGGTTGACCGTCAAGAACATCTCCACTAAAATCAATATTTGATAAACTCTGTTTTAGAGCATCAATGGTTTTGGTTTCATTGAATTTTATGGGATCATTGTAGATAATTGTGTAAGTGCTTTCGCATTGTGGACCGCTAGGTTCCTGTGTGATTGCATAAGCATGAGGCAAAAATAAAATTAACAGTATAGAGTATATCGCAAAGGCTGCAGGCAGTGCAATTATGAGTTTCTTGTCTTTATTCACGATATCATGGTTAATGCCGAAAACAGACTTGAGGGAGATGGAATTGTGGCATAAAATTCGATTCCATTGTGGAATAATTCGACAAAAAGACTATTTGTCTCAACACCTGACAAAGAAGCAGGTAGTGAGACTAATGTGTATAAAATTTTGTTTGTCTGCATCCATCGTACCGTACCTTAAATACAATAAATACGTAAATTGATCAATGCCTTGTGTAAGCGCAGATAACTAATCTGCGTGACCCTGCAGAAACTAGTGAGTGAAAAAGGTACATTGGTACTGATTCATTGGGAAGTGATTTCCCCATGTTCTGCGCAAAGGGTCACGCCAGACATCTTAAAAATCACAACAAATTCTTGAAGTTACTGATAATACAAATCAATGAAACGTACTACGATTTTAATATATCAGTAGATCTCTGTGATTGCAGTCATTTAATATGGCAGTTGCCACTTTAAGAGCTCAAAATTGTAACGCCGGTAATTTTTTTGATATCTTCACGACTCATTCCGCTTGCAGCCAAAAATATTGCCAACTTTGTTGCATCCTGTCCACGTTCTGATACCTTCAATAGGTTGACTGTGCCAAGCTCCTTCGCAATATTGTCCACATCTGGGGCTGTCACCTTTCTCGGGTTTTCAGCATCTGATGTAACTTCTTGCTTTTTGACGTTAAGCAGAGAATCTATTCTAAGCAGATCCATTTTTTTCAGCTGGTCTTCCAAGTCCTTCATATCTGTAAATTCTATTGTAATTTCCCCACATGATAGATTGATTTTTACTTTGGCCATAAGTCTACAAGTTCATACTTGAAACGCATTACTTAGTAATTATCTTTTTTCTAAGTTGGTAAAACAAGATGGCAAACACGCCAAAAATATGCAGTAATCCTGTTTGTTATATGGCAGCAAAATTTTTACATTTTGATTGCCATAATACTATTTATCTTGCATGAGATGACATATGATCTCTTTTCTATATGATAAAGGTGATTCAAAGAATCAATCTGTTGCTTGATTGCATGAATGAATACTTTTGATCAGCAATTCCAAATCCTGTCATCCGCCAAAGCCAGAGTTTCCAACGAAAGGAACACTCCAAGGGGTAGTGTATGGCTGGGTTACGTCAATTCCTTGGTCTGTTGTAACTCGTACCTCAGTGAGGTCGCTACCTTCCGGTGGAGAGAGTATAATCTTGTCACCTGGATTGAGAATGGGAATTATGTCAGGTTTTGCGGTTCCGCCATAGTTCACCGTGACATTAGTAAGTGCATCCATTCCAGTGTTCTTGATGGTGACATGAGTCTCTGTACCCATTTCCTCCTTCACAAGTATAGGGTTAACTGAGATATCATATTTTTGAGAGGGTGGTAATATGGGAAGAAAACTGAATACCAAAAATATGATAATTGCCGCAAGGATTCCGCCAATTACTATTGTAAGTATTGGTTTTTTCAACTAATAGTAAATTGATTACTAAATATTTCAATGATACTACGATAATTTTGCCCTAAAGGATGGTAATTGGATTGAATGGCTTTTTACACATAAATAGGTTAATTGCAGCCTTTTTTTGCAAGCCTACCTGAAATGTGGGCATAATCTCATGTGATTGAATTTATTTTCCAATTAGAACAAGAAAATGAAATTAAACTTTTTTAAAATAGTTCAACAAATATCTGCCATTGAATAGCTGTACATGTTATCGGCTACTTGGTCTGGAGAAAGGAGCATCCGTACGGGAGATCAAAGATGCATATAGAAAGCTGGCGCTAAAGTATCATCCTGACAAAAGCATCTCAAAACAAGATGATGAAAAATTTAAGTTAATAAACGAGGCATATCAGATCCTTCGTGCAGATCATATTCGTCGTATTGATGAAAATCTAAATAATCAAAAACCTAATGACGGAATTTCTAACGAGAATGGCCTTGGCTCGAAAATCCCCTATTGGAATGAACTCAATCCGAATAAAATTCTAAAAGAGGATTGGGGCAGATATGCTAAATATGCAGAAAAAGCATATCAGGACTTTTGCAAATACGAGGAGGAGATGTGGGATTACTCTGAAAAAATGGTAAAGCGCACAACTTCCACGCTTATCCCTCTGGTTGCCACGCAGTACACTCGTATTCCTTTTCTTTTTGTTTCGCAGGTTTATGTTCCTCTTTTAAAAAAAGGGCGGTATACTGGAGCACGCCTAAAAAATCACCTAAGGCTGCTAAACAAGAATTGTATTGATGAGAAATAATGTAACACTGATTCAATGATAATTCCGCGCTCTTGTTCCTTACTTGGTCCGTACATACTCGCAAACAAGATCTCTTCGAAAAAGAAATGAAGAATGTTAGCAAATCTTTCTTTTGGAAAATGTAATCTGCGTAAAATACTCAATATCAAAATACGTGTCTTAGTTGAAATAATTTTATAAAAATAAAGAGAATGTAGTCTTTTTGGACTCCATTAGTTTATCCTATCTGCGTCGTACTGCTGTCCAGATTCCAACACCGCTCAAGACTCCTGCTATTACCATTCCTGCTATCCATCCCATGCCTTGAAGTGGACCAGTGGGATTGTCTGAATCATTATACACTACTTGTGCAGGAATCTGATTTTGTGGACTGCCTGCTGGTGCACTATATGATGATCCCAGAGGAATACCGTTTTGCTGTCCCATTCCTGCTTGTGATGCCGATGGTACTTGTGATCCATACTGTGGAGCTTGTGAAGGTGGTGCAGGTTGTGTTGGAG
Organism: uncultured Nitrososphaerota archaeon; assembly: GCA_963701075.1. Classification (GTDB taxonomy): domain Archaea; phylum Thermoproteota; class Nitrososphaeria; order Nitrososphaerales; family Nitrosopumilaceae; genus Nitrosotalea. The sequence goes on along the minus strand of OY969559.1, from coordinate 1,602,123 downwards.
TAGATGGTGTCGAAGACATATTTGCTGGTGCATTATATGATGATCCTAGAGGAATACCTCCTTGTTGTCCCTGTCCAGATTGTTGAGCAATTTGACTACCTCCTTGCTGTACCGTTGAAGCAAACCCATTAGATGTTAGATTCGCTGGTTGTTGTGGAGTGGACGAACTATTGGACATTCCAGACATGCTGCTACCAGATGGCATGTTCATACTTGACGAACTATTGGACATTCCAGACATGCTGCTACCAGATGGCATGTTCATACCTGAAGTGGTACTTCCAGATGAACTAGAAGCTCCAGTCGCAACAATTACTTGGCCTGTCATCCATGGATGAACTTGGCAAAAGTAGTTGTATGTGCCAGGATTATTGAAGGTAAATGAAAAGTCCTTTCCAGATGCAATCAAACTACTATCAAAGATAGTGCCGGTCTGATTGTCTGACGGATTACCGCTTGTCACAGTATGGCTGACCTTGTCATTGTTTTGCCATGTTACAGTTGTGCCGGGTGCTACAGTGATGACATCTTGGTCAAAACAGTTCTTTGTTTGTGAACAGTTTGGACTTGCGCCTGCGCCGGCTGAAATGTTTACAGTTGTTCCAGACTCTGCAAAAGCTGATGGAGCTATTGCAAGAATCGCAACTAGGGTCAATACACCAAATAACGCGTTTATTGGTTTTGACATCATATCTACATACCGACATAATCAATTAATAAATTCTATGAATTGATGGATCTGATGTTATTGGTGTCCATAATAGTTGGTTGTAGACAATTGAATCAAAAAGATAGCAATCTAGGTTCGACCTTGCAAAATACTGTATGCTAGAATTAGCCATAGGGACTTAGCGTTTCATGTAAAATGATGACGGAAATCAAGACAGTCACCAAAAATGTATGGAAATACTAGATTCTACTTGAGTTCCTTTGTTAAGATCTTCAAGAACTCAGGCCTTTCTTTGAATATATCATGTCTTTTATTCCAAAATCTGTATCAATAAATACAGGTAAAAAGTAGTTCTTTTATGACAAGCACAAAATGTGTCGTATGCGGAATAGGGTTTTTTTCTGCTACTGGCTCAGACAAATGTTCTAAATGTACAGGAAAGGAAATGCAAGGAACCGTAGAAAGCCATGATTCTTGTGGTTGTGGACATCACCACTAGAACTAATTTTTTATCATCATTGTTTTTCTATTAAAATTCTTTGTGAAATTATTCCACATGCTCTCATTATTGGCGACGGACATAACATACTATGTCATCGTACTGCTGACTGGTTTGATAACCCATTTCTTAATATTGCCATTTTGAGTCATGTGATTTGTGAAAGCTCTGGTTTATGAGGAGTATGCACCAGACGATGACTATGCAAAGATTCTGAAAATCAAGGAAGTACCTGATCCTAAGCCAAAACCAAACGAAGTTGTTTTCAAAGTAAAGGTCGCAGGATTAAATCATGATGATATTTGGGGAATGAGAGGAAAACCAATCAAGATTCCAATGCCACATATTTCAGGAACTGATGCCGCGGGAGAAGTTGTTGCAGTGGGAGATGATGTAACCACAATTAAGGTTGGAGATAGAGTTGTATCACATGGTAACATGTCATGCCGAGTCTGCATGGTATGCACTGAAGGTCGTGAATATGATTGTCCGCACAGAAAAATCTGGGGATTCCAAACCGGGCCTCTATGGGGAGGATACTGCGAATATGCTCACCTACCAGAAGTAAATGTGGTAAAAATTCCAGAAAGCATCAGCTATGAGGAGGCTGCAGGGTCATCAATGGTCATGACGACTTCATGGCATATGCTAGTGGGCAGGGCAAAGATCAAACCGGGACAGACAGTACTCATAATGGGAGGAACTTCTGGGATGGGAACATTTGGAATCCAGATTGCAAAGCTGATATGGTTGTGATGTCATTGCTACTGCAAGTCCAAACAAGCTTGAAGAATGCATAAAACTTGGAGCAGATTTTGCGATAGATCACAGAAAGGACGACTGGCACAAAGAAGTCTTTGCAATTACAAAAGACATTGCAAAAAAGAAAGGAACCAATCCAGGAGTAGATGTTATCTTTGAACACATTGGAGGGTCTCACTGGAACAAGGAATTGACATTGCTAAAATATGGAGCAACTCTAGTTACAACAGGGGCCACCACTGGATATGATGTACAGACTGATCTCAGGCACATATTTTTCAAAGGTATAAACGTCTTGGGTTCAACGCAGGGAACTCGTGCGGAACTCGAGGACGGACTATATTGGATGTCGCAAGGGAAAATAAAAGCAATAATTGATTCAATCTATACTTTCGAAAATGCGGTGGAGGCGCACACCAAGATGCTAAAAGGCGCCTTTATTGGTAAAATTTTGATGAAACCAAATTAAGTTTTGCCATCTACTTTTCAAGATATGCATCTTCTAGAACTACTTGTAGAAATTCAAAAAAGAATTTGATCAATTTTACAAGCTCGTTAATTGATACTCATAGAAAGTATGAAAACATGTACCGATGATCTTATCATTGTAAAATGTTGATCTTACTGAGTATCTGGGGATGCATGCCAGAGCTTTCACAAGACTGTATTGACATGAGTAATGCTGCCTCTACATACGTGGGAATAATCGCAGGCGCGATAATAGGTGGCATAGTAAGTTGGTGGATATACAACAGACAAAAGAAGACCTCTGACTCGCAGGACTATATTTTACACAGGATTGAAGAGTTGGAGGAGAACCATGACGCAATACTGAAAAAACTAGCAGATTTTGATGATAAACATGAATCCTCTCTTGACGCAATGAATGAATTAAACAGAAAAGTTGATTCGCTCATACTACAAGATGACGAGTCATAAGAAAGTCTGACTTGATAACAAGTGTAATTTCTAAAACATGAGCCGCAGATCTTGAAAATACTGGCTATTTCATATCGCTTTATTTCATTTTCATGATAATAACTATGGGGACTGAAAATTTGTAACTTTTTTTTAAATAGCAGAAATGCGCTTAAAATACTGAAGAAAACCCAATTCCAGACACAAAAGTGCCAAGGCACATGCTTTGGTACTAAGGGTTTTCTTCTTTTTATGTGATATAATGGTTTTTAAGATTTGTTATTTTACCTAAAACCAAAAATTCTCTTTTTGTTATTTGTAGCAATCAATAACTGCCAAGTACAATCACTAGCAATTTTGACAAATGTTAAAACAAATATTTTTAGTAAAATCTTGCCAAATACATCTGATCCATAAATTAAAAGTTTTTTTACAATTGCTTATATAACGGTAAATTGATTCGCAATTATTGAATATTCGACTTGATGGACTTTTACTGCTTCTAGTCATACTTGGTTCTGCCGTAGCAGTTCCAGCATTTGCGCAGACTGCGAATAACACTTTCACACCTACTAATACTACCATGTCAAGCCAGGGGCAGTCACAATACCAAGGTCCTGCTTACACGATTGCCAATATGACAGCTTCGTCAACGACAGCTGCAGTAACAGTTGTTACTGACAAGCCATCCTATAACGACGGCGATACGGTAAAAATATCTGGCACAACGGCAAATTATCTTGGTGACACACCTCTTACACTTATTCTAAGAAACCCCGTTGGAAACATAGTCAAAGTAGATCAAATCACCGTGGGATCAGACAAAACATTTTCTTCTTCCGCAGTTGCTACGGGGGCCTTATGGATATCTGCTGGTACATATACTATATCTGTCCAATATGGCTCTCCAAGTGATACTGCTACAACAACATTCCAATTCTCAGGTTCTTCTCCGACCCCATCAGGCCCAAGTACTATTCCAGTTGATGGTACAAGTTATTCGATAAGTTACACTATAACAAACGGTAAAGTTACTGATATCAAGGCAGACCCAGCATCCAAGTCATTGACAGTGTCAATTCAGACCACCGGCGATGGCTTGTTGACAATCACAATGCCTAGAGCATTAATTGATGCAACAAATTCAGACGGTAGCATTGCTAAATTCGTAGTACTAAACGATGGTCAGGAAAATACTCAAGCCAATGAGACCATGACCACAAGCACTGATAGAACACTTGCAATTCCATTCAAGAATGGAACACAACAGATAGAAATAATCGGTACATTTGTAATCCCAGAATTTGGTCCAATCGCAGTCGCGGTACTTGCAATTGCAGTAGTATCCATAATTGCCATCTCAAAAAAGACAGGGCTCAGATTCGCGCCAAAATACTAGGCTCAAGGCAAAAGATCTGATATCTACAGCAACACTATATAGTACACCGGAAAGAGAAAATTATGGAAAATTTACTGACAAATGACGAAATCGTTTGGCTCTGCAAGTTCTTGGAAGGAAAAGGTAGTAACGACGAAATTATAATGAAAATAGTTACTATCACAACTAAACTTCAAAAGATGCAGCGTAGATAATGTTTTCCACATGATCTTTCTGATTTGAGTTCGAGATTCTGGTTTATGATATAAATCAGGCTAATCAAACTGTTATGAAATGGAAGGTCCCACGAACGTTTTGTACCGGGAGGCACAAACCTTTTCACACTCTTTGGTATGGCTAGTTGTTCTTTGTATCACCTTTAGCAGTGTTTATTTTGCATTACCGCCACTCTTTGAGATGACAGGAGATAGAGCTCCTACAACTGCAATAGCAATTGCATCGTCTATTTTCTTGGCAATTGGGTTTGTCTTGCCAGTGCTATTGCTTACAATCAAACTCAGAATTCAAGTACGTGATGATGGCTTGTACATAAGGGTAATACCATTCCAGTCTTCGTTCAAAAAGATCTCGCTTGCAGATCTCCAAAATTGTGAGTCTTATGAACAAAGGGAGAAGGAAGAAAATAAACTAGGTCTAAGATATGCACTTTCAAAAAAAGCATATTCTCTTGGAGGCAAACGTGGAATAAAACTAGAATTCAAGAACGGTCAAACAATAATGATAGAATCAAAACGTCAAGAGAAAATCATTCAAGCTATAAAGGATGTAAGTAACAAGAATCTCTAGTACTGAAGAACATTGTATGGTGCTTGACTTGAGATGGTACGTAGTACCCAAAGCCCCAAACTTTATTACAATTGGCTCAATGCGTAATATGTGAATGAAGCATATGTTCTGCTAAATGTAGATTATAAAAAACAAAATAACATAGTAGAACAAGCAAAAAAACTTCCCACCGTAAAATCCGTAAAAACCACTTATGGCATATATGATATTCTAATCATACTTGAATCAAATAATATGCAAGAAATTAAGCAAACAATAGATGTAGACTTGCATAATATAGATGGCATAAACAACCTCACTTCGCTTATCTCTATTAACTAAGTTGGTTCAAGAATACGAAATAATTGTAGTTGGAGGGGGTCCTGCAGGGTTGAGCGCGGGAATTTTTATTGCAAGACAAAAAACATCCTGTCTGCTAATATCAAAAGATCTAGGAGGACAGATGAATCTAATTCCAAAGCTTGAGAACTATCCCGGAACGTTAATGTCAAGTGGACCGCTGCTTGCAAAAACACTGGAAAGCCAATACCTTTCGTTCAATGGTGAAATAGTTTACGATACTGTGGAAATGATCGAAGAATCTGAATCTGGGATGAGAGTAAAGACGAGCAGGTCTGAATATGTGGCAAAATCTATAGTTCTTGCTCCTGGCAAAGTGCCAAATAATTTGGGCGTAGAAAACGAATCTACATTTTCAAACAAAGGTGTCCATTACTGTACAAAATGCGATGCTCCATTTTACCAAGGCAGGATAACAGCCACTGTGGGTGTTGGTGGATATCTCTTAGAGTCTGGGATCTTGCTTTCAAGGATGGCATCAAAAGTATATCTGATTTACAAGGGAGGCACATTAGGCGGAGACAAAGATATGATTGCATCTATTGAAAAGAAAGAGAATGTACAACTAGTGCCACAATCATCAATCAAGGCCATTTCTGGCAAAAACACTCTTCAATCAATCGTAGTTCTAGACAACTCTGGTAAAGAGACCACCCTACAGGTAGATGGTTTATTCATTGAGATGGGTTCAAAGATAAACTTGGATTTTGTAAAACATCTGGTAAAAATTAACACAAAGGGAGAAATTGAGATATCTGCGGGAAATGCCACTTTGCATCCGGCAATATTTGCCGCAGGTGATGCAACCAATATCCCATACAAACAGATTGTGGCAGCATGTGCAGGTGGCGCAACAGCTGGACTTTCGGCATTCAATTACATAGAGCGGCTAAAGGGAAGGCCGGGAGTTCGTGCCGATTGGAAGAAGACTATTGGAGATACAGTGTTTCATTACTAGGTTTTTATTTTATATGTTATTTAACAGGACTTGTTGATCATGAGTCAGGTAAAGTTTTTGATCTCTTTGTTATCAAAAATACTCGTACCTTCTTATCTTTTCATAATGCGTACTTGTGGCAGGAACTGTGGTCTTATTAGTGCCTGTCAAGCCAGACCATGTCGCGCTTATCATGTCTTGACTTGACCACAGTTTCGTTTTTCCTTATTTATCTTAACACTAATGCCGCAGTATGCAGTAATAGTCTAAATGTCGCACAGATGGTATCTTGTCAGGACTAATAGACCTGCTTTAACTTGAATATCAATTACGTAAAATGCTAGAGTTCTTATGTAACTGCCCTTTATTGAAAACCATGTCAGCAGACAGGGAAATGCATCCAGCAGTATGCTCGGATTGCAAAAAAGAGACACAGGTTCCTTTCAAACCAATGGAAGGCAAACCAGTGTATTGTCGTGAATGTTTACCCAAACATCGTACACAAAGAAGATTTTAGGCTGAAATACGCTTAAATCAATTTTTTACTTTTAATTGATTACCGAAGGTATTATCTATTTCATATGTCTGTGTATAGTTGGTCAAGTTGTCAAACAACAGATCTCTAGACTATGATTCTATATGTGAAAAGGTACTGAATCTTGATTCTGCGATACGATTTGTAGGTGTCATAAATGAGAGAGGAAAACTCCTCTCAGGAGGTTTACGAGAAGGATTAAAATCTCTTGAGGATCCGAAGGATGATGAAATGCTCTTTACAGAGGTTGCTCTGAGAGCGCGGATGAGAAAAGAGTTTGACAGTCAATTAGGAAAGGTCAGGTTTGCAATGTCACTTAGAGACAAAGTAATCATCATGAGTTTCCCACTCAATGACCATGATATATTGTATGTATCTGCAAATACTGATTTAGATCACGGTAAAATTTCAATGAAGATACTTGGGATACTCTGTTAGGAATTTATTGGTAATGCTTCACAATGGGAAGGCAGTTGTCTATTATCCTGAGAACTTCTGAGCGAACTACATTTTTATCAATTGAAATCCACACTGTGTTCTTGCCTAGTGTAAACGCGATTGTCTGAACTTTTTCCCGTTCTTCCCAGAGGAATTTCACATTTCCAAGCTGTTTGTTAAACTGTGTTGCCATGCCCCTTTGGGTTGCAAGGTGAGAAAACTTGTTCTTTGTATTTTTTGTGTTAAGTAGAGGCTTCAAGTCTGCTCTTCTTACATGAGCGATTAACCAGCCGTTGTTATTTATAATGCCTGCAAATCTAACATAATGGCTCATCTCGGTTATTCGCTCTGCAATCTCTTGTGCTTCAACTTTGTTCAATACAACAACTTTAAGTGTTTGATATTTAACTATTCAGAAAAATAGTGCTGAGAATCATCACACGTGTTTTAGTATCCAAAATTCATATCATACGTTAATTGCTTTCAATTTTTTTCATTATCTCTTCTCTACTCTCTGAAATTCTCCAGTAAACTTTATCACTCTCGAAGTATGTTATACATTACGGATTACACCTCTCTATTTGAAAAGGTAATGGCGATAGACCCAAAGATTCGTTTTGCTACAATATTTGATATGGGAGGAAAAGTACTATTCAGCAGTCATAGAAAGGGAGTGGAAAATCTTCTCTCTCCTGAAGAAAGTCAAAAATCGCTTCAGCTCTGCCATAAATGCTTGGAAATCACGTAACGAAGTATCAGCTAAGATTGGTAGAGGAAAATACGCTCTAGTAGAATATGAAAAGATAAAGCGAATTACAATGCCATTGGATTTTGATCATATACTCTACATTACAACAGATGTAGAGGCTGATCATGCCCCAATAATATACAAAGCTCTACGATTGAAACATGATATGCTTCACAGCCCAGAAGGATTTCCGTGAGTATTTTCCTAAATTCATTTTGTTTGATTCATTACTTTCTTGAACTGCCTTGACATGAAAGTACTGTGATATAGTAACAATACCGTGCCTGCCTTTTCTCTTACAACCCGTGATTTATGGAATCATACTTAAAAGACAAAACTGAGTCCAATGGAAAACTATGTCCAGCTTTATGTTTATCTAGAAAATGAAATTAAAAATTGAGAAAATTTTGGAAATCTAGTTCCTCGAACTAGGTATCTTGATTATTCAGCTGCTGGCTGAGAACCTTCTACTATCTCTGCAGTAGCAAATCTTTGGCCTACCTCGGTAATCTTTACCTTAGTGTTCTGGCCAACCTTGCCGTTTTTGACAAATATCACAAATCCTTCTACTCTTGCGATACCGTCGCCTTTTCTGCTAATTTCCGTCACGGAAACATCGTATTCCTTTCCGGTCTCTACTGGTTTTGGTTTATTGTCGTCAAATCGTCTACTACCGCCTCCGAACCCTCGGCCGCCGTATCCACGGTTAGACCTTCCTCCAAAACCGCCTTGGTTATAACTCATCGTTGCACCTCCTATCTTGATCCACGGCATATATTCTCCTAATAAAAACGGATGTAAACGGTTCCTCAGTACACCCGTTGGTATATGCGATGAAATACTTCCTTAAACATTTCTGAGCCAATGGAGAAAAAAGTTAGATTCCAGTGATTAACAATAAAAGCAAAAAGTATCAAGAGTTGAAAGGAATCCACATAGTACCTATCTCAGTAGTTCTTGTAGTCTTCATAATCGCTTTTTCAAGCATCCAGGTATCACATTCTACACTTACTTACAACATGCTTGTTAATGTAAGCCCTCAAACAAACCCCATCATACAAGGAGACTATCCAGTGATAATTGGAAATGTTACGGATCAAGCCTACAAACCAGTCACAGGTGCAACCGTGCTCATCTTATTTGGATCTGAAGCAGTAACGGCAACTACAGACAATCAGGGCGACTTTAGATATCAGTCTGCCATACCTTCAACCCCTGGTACTTATGAAATAGATGTCACTGTTTCAAAAACTGGATACATAAACGCACTTGCAAGCTCAACCTATACTGTAAATCCTTATCCTACTAATGCAACCCAGGCAAATGCAACTGCTGAATTTTCAAATCCAATAACCGGATTACCAGTATCTACCGGAAACTACATCGTATATCTTGGTAAAGTTACTCAATGGAATCTTGAAACCACTTGCTTTGTGGACTTTTCTACCAAGTACGTGAGATTCTTAAAAACATGCGATCTGTACAATTTGGCACCTGCAGACTTTCAAACAGATCAACAAATTGTACCAATGGTTACAGTCATACAGTATAACGACACATACAGACTCTTCCCAGAAAATGTTTACAATGAAGCATATTATCTTGGAAATGGCACTCTAAATGGCTTTGTAACAAAAACATGGCAGAGCTATACTGCTCCAAATTAGTTTAGTAATTATTTATCAATCTTTCATCATACTCTAAGAAAAAAGATCCTTCTCTCTCATCTTAACTGCGTCTTTTTTCCACTCTGATGCAAAAAGATTATCGGGTTCATATTCGAGCACCTTGTCAAAATATGCAATCGCCTCGTCGTACTTGCCTAAATGAAGCAGTGCTAGACCTTTGTTTACTGATACGTTAAGTTCGTTTGGTTGTTGTTCTAAGATTTTATCAAAACATCCTATGGCCTCTCTGTATCTGCCCAAGCTATCGAGGGAATAGCCCTTCAAGGATAGTGCCCCAAGATCATTTGGATCTACTCTTAATGCTTCCTCAAAACAAAGCAATGCTTCCTCTTGTCGGTTTACACTGGGAGTTGATAAGCAAAGTCCTTTGTTGATAAGAGCAGCAAAATTATCTGATTCGATTTTCAATACCAGGTCATAATATTTTATTGCGTCATCAAACCTAGGTATCATCTGAAGCGATATTGCCTTGTCATACAAAAATTCAGCATTATGTGGTTCCAGTCCTAATGCTTTATCAAAACAAGAGATTGCCTCTTCCTGTCTTCCTAGCTGCTGAAATCCGAGTCCCTCCTTATGGAGCAACCTGGCATCATCTGAAGAACTCTTGATTGATTTATCCAATAACTGGTTTCATGGGTTCATAACGGATAAAGATACACGTTGAAATATTGACAACTGGTTCAAGTAATGATTATGACTTGACTTTCAGGACTGGCCTGGGGTATCTGGGTATGAATTTTTCAAAATCTAAAAATCAATCTGTTTTTGGTCAGAAAAATTGTCACAAAGATCGAGATTACAAAAACAAGAATGACTAAAGGGCCGAATTCTGGCGTAGTTGCACTGTTGCCTAATGAATTAGTTGCAAGAGGAGACGCCACAATTACTTCTCCTGTCATCCAAGGGTGGATTGAACAAAAATAATCGTATGTGCCAGAGCTTATGAATATGAAAGAATATGTTCCTCCAGGACCTATCATGTCACTATCAAATACTGTTCCAGTATTATTCTCGGATGGTGATCCGCTTGTTACGGTATGTGCAGTATTATCGATATTTATCCACGTAATTACTGTATTGGGTTGCACTGTTATTGCATCAGGATCATAGCAACTCTTGGCTGAAACGCAACTTTGACCTGCTTCGCTGCCGCCTGTGATGTTTACTGAAGCATTAAATTCTTCTGCAGACGCGGGCAGGACTGCCACCGCCAAAGTCAATACCAATGCCACGACCCACGCTAATCTCATTTTGTTAATTGACGACACGCCAAACCATGAATCAAATGTATCGATAATTGCCAGATTTGCTCACAGTTATCATGTTGGATGATAATATGTGTGTAGAATCTAATGCGTTAAAATAGGAGAACTGGTGGACCTGATACGTGCAAGGCTCAAGCGCACTTGATGGTTATGATCGTAAGAACGCGGACAGGGCACTTAAGATGCTTTATGCTGATAAAAGTAATGAGTTTCGGGAACTTGCAGACGCAATAGGCTATCCTGCAACAAAAAAAGACTGGGAAAAAGTCATATTGAATTTCTGTCTAGACTTTGATGATTGCTTTAAGGCTTGGTCTGATGAACACACCTCATCTGACCACAACAAAGTACACAAATGTATGACCATGATGAGACAGATAGCACGTGGAAGACCAAACATGACTGAGGTTACAAAACTACAGACCATAGCCTATAGAATCGCAGAAGATTTCAAATCAATCTATAAAGGAATAGGTAATCTCTAAGACCTTACACTGTCTTATCTGATACAAGTCATCAATTTTTGGCAGTTGATCAAACAAGCTGAGTAGGTACTATGAAAACCCTCACACCCAGTCATATTATTAGTCTTAGAAGATCCTCCATCAATGTCAAACTCAGATAAAGTATCTGTAGACGAAATGTTGAACGCTCTGGAGCATTATGGAGTCAAACGTGAAATGCTTGAGAAATTACATCCTTCTCCTGAAACCATCGCGCACTTGTATTCTTCTATAAAAAAAACAAAGTTTCATCTACTTCTGCATCTCTGGCTTTTATAGAATCGCGCACCTGTATTCTTCTATAAAAAAACAAAGGCATATCAGTGACTTTTCTGATCCAAGAAAAAATAACAAAATGTTTGCAAATGCAAGTCTTCTACACTTGAAACATCTTTTACAAAATTCTAATTCGATACATAGTTTACAATCCCTTTAAAGCGTGAATTGTTCTTTAAACGTCCAAGGTCCTTATCCTGTGAAGCTGCCTCTTTCCATGAAGAGTCAAGGCGAATTGCTCTTTCAAGAGATGTGATTGCGCCATATTCATCTCCCTTTATGGAACACAGGCATGCTTTATTGTATAATGCTTCAGCGTTACCGTGATCTAGCCTTATGATTCTATTATACAAGTCAAGTGCTTCACTATTTTTTCCAAGTCTGTATAATGAATGACCTTTGAATGTAAGGGCATTGATGTAATTGGTATCAATTTTTAGGGCAGCATCAAAACACTCAAGTGCCTGTTGATACATTTTGCTCTTGTATAGCGAAATTCCTTTGTTGGATAAAACATGGACATTCTCAGGAACGCGTTCCAATGCCTTGTTAAAACATTCTAGCGCACTATTGTATTCTCCAATGGAATCCAAAACCACTCCTTTGTTGTTTAGGATTGCCATTTTAGTAGGATTTCTTTTGAGAATATACTCGTACGTTTCAATTGCTTTCTGGGAGTTGCCTATTAAATAATAAAAGTTAGCTATTCTGAGAAGATATTCATCTTCCTCAATTGCTAGATTGTTTGTCTGTAGGAGATTTTCTTTCAGTTTATTGTTCTCTTCCAGAAGAGATGATATTTCTTGTTTTACTTCATCTTGCAGTGTAGTGTTTTGTTCTGACCTGAGTACCAGTGGCAGACCTGTCCCAGTCAAGATCTTTGCAATGTACGCTTTGTTCTCTTCAAATTTGGCATTTTCATCTTGCGGAGGGGATGGAGTTGTAGTAATTGATTGGGTCTGTACAGATTCTTGTCGTTCTTGCATTTGGCTACTTTCTGTTTGTATTGCTGTAATACTGTTTTTCTTAATACTGCTGGGTATGATATCTTGAATTTTTTTCATGTTATCCTGAGAATTCCAATACTGAGGTTCCTTGATTGAGATTGTTCCCTCTATTCTCGCTAATATTCCGTTATATTGTGTTGCGTCGATACTCTGCAGATTCTTAAAAAATGAAAGCACGTATTCTATTCTTTCTCTTGCAGATCCTGATGAATCATCATAAACCATACTTGCAATTGAATCAAAAGGAGCCGGCAGTATGAGAAAGCTATCTTTTGTAGTGGATTTTAATGTGTAATCATCTCCTTTGGATTCTTTGATGTTTTCATCAATCTTTGCCCTGAATTTTGTTATATTTTTATCAAGTTCCTCTAATGTAGGGAAAGATTTCTCAGGTGACTTGAATCTATTCAACGAGGGAAATTTCAAACCTAAACTAATGCTGTAAATCCGATTAATAATGCAATCTCTTTTGATCGATTCTTTTCAATGATGCCTAAAATAGGTGGCAATGCCGAGACTGGTCATAATCTTCTAGGCGTAAAAGATCATATTTTTCAATGATCAAGTGAAACATTATCTTATGATAGAGTCTGTTAAGAAGAAAGATTTTCTATTCTTCATAGAAAAGGAAGCAAAAATCCACATTGATAGACTATATTGAAAGTGCCATACATTTGGCAGAGGAGGTCCATTCTGGAGTTAGAAGGGAAGATGGTACGTCATCATTTCTTGAGACTCATATATTTCCAGTAACAATAAACGTAATTAGGCACTACAAGCAGGCCAACAAACCGATGACTACAATTCAGATAGTTTCTGCAATACTGCATGATGTGATGGAAGATAATGACCGAATCTTGGATCTGCATGCATCAAAATCATATGGTTTTGATGCGTATTTTGGTCACCGGTTTGGTGAGTATGTTTACAAGACGGCTTCAACTCTGAAAACAAAGCCACTGGAAATCTATCCTGGACTGACTGACAAAGAACGTGAATTGGAGAGGTTTCGTGAATACTGCAATGTTTTGACGAAATCCGATTATGATGTTAAAGTAATCAAACTGGCAGATAGATTAAACAACATGAGATTCATTTCAAAGATTTCTGGACATGAGAAAGTAGCGCGATACGTAAAAGAAGCTGAGGACTTTTACATTGCTTATACCATTCTTGAACCAAGGATGGATGACTTTTATTCCGAAATTAGGGAAGCGTACGAAGATCTAAGAAAAATTGAAAAGGAAAAGACAAGAGTGACAGCATAAAATTTGAAACAATTGTGATCATCTATCCGTATTGATAATTGATTCCCTTCTCTCCACGAGGGTGTTTCCAGTCTGTCTCCTCTGAACAAGTGCCGCATTCGACACATCCTTCGTGTTGTATCATGACTCCCTCTTTTTCCATGAGATAACATCTTGTAGGACACAAAGTTACCATTTTTTTCATGAATTCGCTGGTGGGCTTTAGTACCTTGATGTGTGAAATACTGTCATCATTGAATTTTAATTTCGCTACCCTCTGCGCAATGGATGGGAGGGTTGGAGTATAAGACGCAGATATGCTCTTGCCCAGTCTTTCTGCAAGTTCGGTTGGTACCTTGACATAGGTGTCAACAGTTTCAATGATTGGCAATAGCTTTTCATATCCTAGAATATTTGCAAACCCTACTGCAAAGCTCCTCAGAGTATCACTTGACATCATCTTTATGACCAGGCCATATTTTGAACTAATGATATCTTTTGGAACTTCTTTTGCTGCATCAAGAAATATCTTCAGATAGTCTTTGTCTATTGCTTTCAAGTCATGAGTATAGGGGCTCTCTTCTACCGACTGTGAATAGTATTCTCCAAGATATTTTTCTGTAAAGTCTCCTTTATCTAACGCTCTTGCAACTGCATTTGCCGCTCTTACTGCATCATCAATTCCAACATTGAGTCCCTCTATTCTGGGGCCTACAAATATGCCTCTTCCAGCTGCATCTCCTACGAATAATATGTTTTTGAAGTAAGGCTTTTCCATTCTGCATCGTTTTCCGTCTGGTACCAACTTTGCACTGTATTCTACTTCAACATAATCTGTTTCAAACTTGATACCGTATTTTGTTGACATCTGGTCTCTAAGAGACGATAACTGTGTTCCTATCTCTTCTGAGGATCCATACTTTCCTTCTTTGATTAGTCTCTCTTTTTCCTTTTTGGAATAATAGATGTCTCTTAACTCTGACCACGTCTTTATCATTTTTGTTACTGCAAAACGAATACGCATCTGTTCTTCTTTTGCGGCATCTCTATCGATCTCACCTCTGACTGGAACTTCATCTTTGACAAATTCACTTATCATGGGATTTTTCAGCAACGTGTTTACAAGTTCGTAAGGCTCATTTGGTGTTTCTAAAAGCGAGTCAAGATGGTATACTGCTCCCAGTGACAGGGTGTCACGATTAGTGTACAGAAAGCCTCCTCCTATGTGATTTAGTGTGATGTCTCCAGCAAAAAGGTGTGCGGCGCCTTCATCTTGTCCGATTGAAAATCGCTGGTTAATAATTTCTTCAGGTAATTTTGCAACAACCTTGACTCCTTGATAGAGCTCACTTGGAGAAAATTTCTGTCGTGCACCAGTCATGTCTGCCACTTCAGAGTTTACTCCATCGGCAGCAATTATTGCCTTGACCTCAATCTCTTCAAGTTCGTCTGTCTGTATGATGGTACGTCCATCTTCCCATCTTATGGAACTAACATGAACTCCTGTCACTATTCCCCCACCATGTTTTTGAGCTGCTTCTTCTGCCTGCTGTGAAAACCATTGATTTAGTTTGTTCATAAGTACTGAACAACCAAAATTTGCTTCATACTCGTGTGCGGCAGTCAGGTCTATGGAAAAGACTTTGTCTTTTGAGGTCGCATGTAAAATGTATTTTGTTATCTTTCTCTCAAAAGGCGCATCTTGTAGAAAGTTTTCATATATGTCTTCTACATTGTATGTTTTTCCTTTTTTTGGTTTTTTAGAATAGAGGATGCCTCCTGAAATATTTTTAGCACCAATCTTATTTCCTGACTCGAAGAGAATTGCCTGCTTTCCTAACGTGGATAGATGCTTCAATGCTGCAAGGCCTGCAGAACCTCCACCAATTATAGTCTACATCATATTTTTCCAACACATCTCACCTTACGCCTGAACGACCTGTTTTTGTTTCCTTATCTCTTCTATGAGGACTGGAATGACATCTTCCATTCTTCCTTTTATGAAGACATCGCATTCATCTTTGATTAATGCGTTCTCGTCTGGATTGATTGCAATGATTGTCTCTGACTCTTTCATACCTGCTATGTGTTGCATGGCACCGCTGATCCCAACAGCTATGTACAATTTTGGATTAACCTTTCTTCCACTAGTACCTATTACTCTATCTGGTATTAGGTAAGTGGAATCTACTGTTTGACTAACAGAGAATGGCCTTTTGGACAGCGGTAGGGTGATCCCAATCTGTGCATCCAATTCTGCAGCAAGTTGTTCGATTAACTTGATGTTTTGCTCAGGCGAATCTTTGACTCCGCGCCCAAAGCTTACTATTGTTTTGTGGCTATCAAAGTCAATCTCACTCTTGATGATCTTACGGTCTATGATCTTGACTTTTAGATCTTGTTCGTCAAACTTTGGTGCGTACTCAATTATCTTGCCATCGCGATTTGGGTCAGGTTGGATTATTTCAAAAACTCCTGGTATTATACTGCAAGCTTGCGGGTGATAATCTCTTGGCATTGCTGGATTTTTATTATCTAGACAAAGGATCGTAGTCCATAAAAATCCAGAAAAGTCTGGCCTGTACATCTCAAGTGTTTTTTCATAAGTGAGAGGTTTTCCACCTGTCTTGTTTTGGTGAGTTATCTGAAGGTCTCCTACAACTAACTTGTTGATGTCTGATGCAAGACCAGACTCTAGATGTGCTAAAACTGTTGCAGAAAGGTGTCTTCCTATGCTGTCAGCTGCAAAGAACATGTATCTGGGCCTCTTGAATTGTACTGCATATTCCGGCTCTATCTTTGCCGCGATGTCTCTATCTGTTGCTATCTCAGATATCGTCTTGGTGTAAACCGTATTTCTGACATATTTTAATTCTGGATCGTCTGCACAAATTACTGCGTCTGCTCCATGTTGAATCAAAGTTTTTGGTATGTTTTTTATGTTGTATCCCAATAAAACGGCAACAACTTTTTCTTTAGATGAGTATTTCTTGTTAAAATCATCTAATATTCTTCTTGCTTCTCCGAGCATTTCAAGACTTACTTGTAGTATCTTTTCTTCTTCATGCTCTATTACAATGTAAACATGTCTGTAATCTCCCTCTGTCATTTTATCACCGCTGTGGATAATGACTGTTGAAATCTTGCGACAACTTTGCGAATCTGTTCTTGATTTGAACCATCTATGATTTCAGCTTGTCTGGTTGCCTTGCCTTTTGGTATGCGTTCTACTTTGTAAACAATAGTTGGAGAGCCAGACATTCCAATAAGCGTTGGGTCTGCTTCTATCTGTACAGCATTGAAGACTTTGAGATACTGTTTAAAGTTTTGAGCGCGCTCGCCTGCCTCCTTTTGGTATTTCTCATAAGCTAACCGTTGTGACACTGTGTTGAATTTGGGTTTGTATGAAGGATCTATTGCAATAAAAACAGGAAGTGGAGCTTCAATCTCTTCAACGACATCGTAAACTCCTTGCATTCTGACAAGTCTCTTGGCCCTGATTGTTCTGCTCTCGAGATTTATCTCGTAGTCTATTACGTGCCCCAGAAATGTCATTCCAAGCTTCCATGCTGTCTGAGGACCTGTCTGTCCAGTCTCGCCATCGGAGGCTCTGTGCCCGGAAAATACAATGTCCATCTTTCCATGCATTTTTTGTACTCCTGCCTTGAGAACCTCAGCAGTTGCCAGTGTATCGGCTCCTGCAAAGATTCTGTCACTGAAAAGACAAAGCTCGTCTGCATTAGACATCAATTGAGCTTGCTGTAGCATGGATTCAGCCATAGGTGGCCCCATGGTGCCTATTGAGATCTTGGCACCATACTTTACCTTGGCATAAAAGGCAGCAGAAACAGCAATAGCGCTATGTGGGCCCAGTATGTTCTTTGTTTCTGCTCGATTAAGAGTGCCGTCTGGGTTATAACTGACATTTCCTTCTGAAAAATCAGGCTCAAGTTTGACAATTACGGCAGTATTTATCGGATCCATTTGATTTTTAGAAGTTATACTTTGATTTTATCTATTGTGGTCATTCTCATGTGTGTAAACTGAGAAATTGTGTTCTGATGATCTTATCTATCGCAAATAAATTCTGTAAACTGATGATTTTAAATTGTAGGAAACTATTTGTCCGATGTTAAATTTTTGCAAATTTTGTACCATGTTATAATTTGGAGAATTTCTCTGTTGATTGGCAAAAACCTGGGTGGTAAATTTCAATAGTTCAGATTAAATAATAGTGTGAAAAGAAAATCTTAAGGATATACCAGATGGAACCGTCTGACTTTCTCGATCACGGGCAAGAGACATGTCCTCGTTGTGGGGAACTCCGAAGATTATCCATGGGAGGGCTTAGCGTATTCTGCCCTGTAATACAAATCTGCAGGCTCTGCGTCAAGGCTGAAATGTTGGTTAATAAATTCTGGAACAATATTTTGGACCCAAAGGAATTGCAAGTAGAAGTAAAACAACAAATTCAATGGATCTTAAGATATGTCGAACAGAACCAGTATAAACAGGATGTAACAAAAGATAAACTCGGTCTACAAGATATGAAAAAACTACGAGAAATGACATTAAAGTTACCAGATATAATTGCTAGAAACACCATGCACTCTACCATGATATCAAATAATGATGCCAGTATGATATCTCAAAAGGAATAGCATAGCACAAGTATACATGGTATGATCAGACAAAACAAGCGTTCAATTAAACTAAGGATGATTATTCTTATTGCCATATATGCAGCCTTGATTCCATTTTCTTTGGCATGGTACAACACACTTGCAAACATTGATTGTAACCTGACCCAGCCTCTCTCATCCCATTCTGTGAAGATGGGGTCGTCTGAAGAAAAAACACAAAATTGCGGTCAACAACTTGGCTTCCATTGGATAAAGTTCTATGGTATTAATGGGGCAATCTATGGAGCTTCGTTAATTGCTTTTGTTGTCAATATGAAAAAGAACAAAATCTAAACAACTAAACATAGATTGTATTATCGTGTCAACCATTCTTTGAGAATCTGGCTAAAAATTTATAATTGAGAAAATGAGTCTATCCAATGAATCGCGACATAGTTATGAAAAAGCTCGCAATTATCACATTATCATTAGTTTTGATAGCATCTATTACTATTGGGTGTTCCATAAAAGCCTCTGCTCAAGAATCTTCTATACCAAGCTGGATTAAAAATACTGCACGATGGTGGTCACAGAATCAGACCAGCGATTCTGATTTTTTGACGGCCATTCAATATCTGATTGACCAAGGCATGTTGCATACTTCTGAAACTCAGCCAAACATTTTGAATATGTCTGAAACACAAACTCAAAACTCACAGCAGTTGTTGCAGAAGATAAATGACCTTCAAACTAGATATGATACTCTGCAATCTAAATACAACTTATTATTGCAACAGGTACGAAGCATAACCGCACAATCTTCGACCACTGATCAAAATAACGCATCTATATCCGCTGTAGCCGTAACACCAGTCATCCAAAGTGATGGGTTCTTTGAAACCACAAGTCTATCAGGGCTCTATACTGAAAATTACAGTTGAGATTCGAGATGGCAGTGGACTTGTGTTAGTTAATACTGCCATTCCGACAGGCGTAGATTTCCAGTCTTCTGCACACACTGCTGTCATGGTAGCTCAAAATGTTACTGGAATAGATCTATCCAAAAAAGATGTAATTTTTTCAGTTAGTTCTGGAAATAATCAAGACTTGCAGGCTGTTGATGGTGGTAGTGCAGGAGGAGCTATGACGGTATTGCTGGTTTCAGAACTACTTGGAAAACAAATCAACAATCAGGTATTGATGACTGGTACAATCCAGCCAGATGGTACTATCGGGCAGATAGGGGCAGCAGACGTGAAAGCTGATGCGGCAGGCCAATATGGCGCAAAAATATTTCTTGTACCTCAAGGGCAAGCAGTTAGCACTGTTCAAAACTGCAGTGAAAAAAACGAGGGACCTATAACATATCAAACGTGTACTACCGAGCAAGAACCGCTCTCACCACTAATGGAGAGCAAATACGGGATGAAAGTAATTGAGATAAACACAATTCAGGATGCACTAAAATACTTTAATTCATCGTAAGATCTTTTTATCTCATTTTCTGCAATCGTTTGCAACCACTTAAATCAAGTTTATCTTTAGGAGTGTAATAATTTAATATGACACGATCAATACGCCTCAAAATAACCAAAAGGATGGGACAATTCCAGAACATCTATTGAAGATACTTTCAGATGAAAGTGTAAAGCACATTCTACGTTCTGCCACTTCTCCCAAAAGTGCCTATCAACTAAGCAAGGACTGTGATGTTTCCTTGACCACCATATATAGACAGGTTAAGAGGCTAAGTGACAAAAAACTACTGCTAGTGTCTGGCTCAATAGACAAAAGCGGCAAAAAACACTTTACCTTCAAAAGTAAGAATAATGTCTATTGCAAGTGCGCTTGTTCCACCATCGATATATCGTCTTTTATTGAACCTAAGGAATGAAGCAAATTTTTCACATCTTGCTAGATTCTGCAGACATATTTCTCAAAATGACAGGGTAGTTTCTTATTAGGCAGATCTGTTTTGTAATTGCAATTTGGCAAAATTATGCCCTCTACGTGGCTTGATAATTGTATCGATTGGAGCAGTCTTGCTTGTTGTGGGCTCTAACATCTTTGATAACTCATACGATCTAGTTGAATCAATGATGAAGACAAAACATGACATAATTGAAGATACGGAAGTATCGCAGGGTCAATCGATAAATTCAACAATTACCTGGGATGAATTGAGTGAACACACTGTACTTGTGGTTCATGTAATGCCTACCTTAGGTTCGATAAAATTACAAGTAACAGAGCCTAATGGAGAAATATTTGAAAAAGAAAGTAACAATGGATTTGTGTACCACATCATAGAGAAAAGACCGCAAGAACAAGGGAATTACTCTTTAAGCATACTAAACCTAGGCAACGCGCCAGTAAATGTCACCGTGGTATTGGGAGAAGATCCTTATCTTAGTGGAACATGTGATTCTGCTAATGGAATAAACTGCTATGTCATACCTGTAGCAATTGGAATGGTCATAATAGGAATGATCACGTTGATAGTAGGTTCGCTAATAACTATAAATGATTTTAGGAAAAAAAGAAAACCTAGTACTGACTCAAATATCATCCAACATTGATTATTCCATTGCTGATAAGATATTGGATTCCTTTCACAAAGCTATCGTCTGATATCTGACCGCTTGCCCACCACCCTGCTGAATTCTTTATCCATGAGGGAATCTGCTGTGATTGGCTAGTGCTAGAATTGGTAGATGGAACAACTATGATTCCCTCTTTTATCATGTATTGAATTCCGCTTACAAATGTCTGGTCGCTAATAGTGTCTTCTGACCACCATTTGGCGTTGTTTTTGACCCATGATGGAATCTGGGTGCTAGTGACAGTTGTAGCAAATTCTAGCACTCTGTTGTTGTCAGTGTCTGCAACCCAAAGGTTACCACTATTATCTACTTTTACATCATATGGTTCAGCCAACAGGTTAGCCGATGTACCGGAAACCATCTCAGCAAAATTTGTCTGACCTAAAACAAGAGACGCGCTCATACCGTTGCTAAATGGTGGGGTATATCCCAAGACTCTAGCGTTGTTTCCATCAGTAACCCACAAGTTTCCTGATCTGTCAAATATTATTCCGTATGGAGTATTCATGGAATCATCAGTAACACCTGGAAGGTTTGTTGTAAAATTTTCTTGTCCAACTACCAATGTAGCAGATTGGTCAGTAGAAAATGGATAAGAAAACTCTAGTACCCTGTTATTAAGACTGTCAGTCACCCATAGGTTACCTTTTTCATCAAATGCAATAGCACTTGGTAAATTCAATCGATTTGCAGTTGTTCCATCCGAATTGCTTGTAAGATCAGGCTGTCCTATTTCAAGTGATGCATTCATTTGATTTTTGAATGGTGGAACATATTCCAGTATTCTGTTGTTATAATAATCCACGGCCCACAAGTTTCCTGATTTGTCAAACGCAAGTCCATATGGAGCAGCAAGTGAGCCTGCAGTTGTTGGATATACGCCTTTGTCAAAGCTTGGATATCCAATCACAAGAGAGACTGTTTCGCCATTTGTAAAAGGTGTCCTGTATTCCACTATTCTGTTGTTATTAGTATCAGCAACCCAAATGTTTCCGTCACTATCAAATGCTAATCCATAGGGTTGGTCAAGACCAGTTGCAGACAATGCAGGACTGGTGGAAACAAAATCATCTTGTCCTAGTACAAGTGTTGCTTCTTCACCGCTTGTAAACGGAGGAGCAAACTCTAGCAAACGATTGAATCCAGTATCCGCAATCCAAAGATCTCCTGATTTATCAAATGCCACGCCGTCTGGAGAATACAGGACGTCTGATGTTGCATTATCATGGATTGTCCCTCCTGTATCAAAATCATCATGTCCTATGACCAAAGTAGCATTCTGACCTGTTGTAAAGGCAAATGATTCGGCAGGAACAAAAAGCAAAAGAAGTAAAAAATATTTTAACATAAAATTCATGCAACCAAGATAGGATAAAAAGTCTGCTCAATCGCATATTACATGTCATAACAGAGTATTTCTTTTACACATAATCAATTTTAAAACATGTTACGATATAACAAATGAAAAATAGTATCAAATCTTATTTACCTATGTGCATTTTTGGGTAGGCTCTTTCTGCCATATTGAAGATAGGGGAAACGTGTTTTTTCCTCCACGTGTTATTTCTATATCTGATATCATAACATTAGACGCAGATCTTGGAAACAAAATACCTGACAAGTCATGGATGCTATATCTGCTAGAGTTGTTTAACAGACAAAACGTGCCACTTGAGCTTAATCTTATCTGTTCTTTTAATGACGACGGCAAGTTTCATGCAATATTTGGAGGAATAAATCAGCATGAATTCACTATGATAAGACCAGAAGTAGATCATTCCTACATGCGCCAGATAATTATGAATTCGGCTACCAAGTCCATCACATATATTCTAAAGGACATAACCGTAAACAAATCTGAGAAATTTGATTTTATCGTGGACGATAGGTCGTTTATTTTCGAGGGCGCAAACCATTTCACTGGTATAGAATGGTGGAACAAGAGCGGAAATTTTCCTTATCCGATAAGATTTCATGTTGAAATCTCACAGCTCTTGTTTGGCCAAGGCGATGATCCGTCAGATCCACAATCCCTATCATACTATCCTTACAATAAACTGATTCCAGACGGTGATGGCAGAGTCAAAGAATACCCTGTTTCTTTTTCCAAACCTGAAATAAGAGACGGCTGTCTATGCTACAGAATTATTTCATGAACGTCTGATGTAATCCCCATCTTAAAAAACAAAATTATCGTGCATCATACTTCTTATAGTAGATACTAGAAATTCTTTTAAATTGAGATTAGTTTTTTGCTCTATTCTGTTGGGCGTTACCCTTACTTTCTTGATGACAAATCCTGCATGGGCAGAAGGAAACACTACTCAGAGTTCGTTAACTCCTATGTTTAACCCTGCAAACATTCAAACCAATACATATACTGATCCTGCGTACAACTTTTCCATTTTGCCTCCGCTTGGGTGGATTCCAGTGCCACAGACCAATCAGTCAGATTCAACATTGGCAGTATTTGAAAATGAGAATCAAAACAGCACGGCCAACTTTGCAATTTACTTTTATCAAGGTAAACCCATATCTGACGCGGTATTATCGATCCCAGATGATCAGATTCTAGATCTTGCCATTGCAAAGCTATTTGATACATCAAAATATGTTGTATATCAAAAAAATATTCAGAGGTTTTCTGACGGCTTTGTGATTCAAGCAGTTGTTGCAGAGAATCAAACTGCCTTAGGGAACCAAGCTACGCAGAATAGTCCAATTACTGAAGAATTTTCCTTCTGGTTAAAGGATGGCAGGCAGTATTTCCTTGTTATGGTCTCATCACCGAATGGTTTTAATCAAAATGCAGCGGATTTTGAGAGATCCGTATACACATTTTATGTAGGACCGCAGCCTACTGTGCCAGAGTTTGGATCTGTTGTATCAGCAGTTCTTATTTTCTCTATGGTTTCTATCATAATTATTTCAGCGAAGGCAAAATTGCAATTTCCATTAAAGTGAGTTGGAAATACAGATTGCAAATAGTTGCAACTTAATGCTATCCTCTTAATAACATATTATCAGCACAGCTCATAGAGACTGTAGGATAAAGTTAGATATTCCAACCCCATCCTTCTAACTTACCTGCAGTTTCTTGTATATTGCAGCGATTTATCGTCTTATCGGTACATGAAACATTCTTGTGTGATTTTATGAATTTTGCCAGATACGCAGCACCAATAAATGGCCATGCTGCTGCCATGAAAATGAAAACTAGCCAGACCAAAGAGTTGGCATTAAAACTATTTGCCAACATGTTTAGTGGAAATAGATATTGTTCTATGTTGGAAGGCAAATATGGTCCAAGAAAAGACATTGTATAGACTCTGAAATACATGCCAGCCCACAAATACAGTAGCAAAGAAAAAGATTGCTTTTTTACCAACATATTTCTCAAACCCTTTTCTTTCAAGCCTTGAAAGTCTCTCATTGAGTGTCCGGATCTCTCCGTGCAGTGTATCTATCACGTTTTCCATGTGCTTTTGTAGAGATTCCGCATCTTGTGTGCCTAGATACAAGGGAATGATGCTTTCCAAATATTTTTGATCCGATGTGGGCAAAGTTTTGCCTTTTGTTAAGAGTTCGAGAATGTACTCTAATCTTAGGCGGTCTCCTTTGCCAAGAATGATGATCTGTTGAACAGAATTTACCAAGTTATCAGACAATAAATGATAGGTATTCAATCCCAGATAAAAGCGATAGGGTATGTCACAAAGACTTGAATTTCTTGATTGCCTCTCGTGCTAATGTCTCTTGGGCGTCCTTTGATATTTTGGTTGGATCGTCAGAGGCCAAGGCATTGTTGTACTCATCCTCCGTGTTTGACTTTATTTTCTTTTTTTCTTCTACCATTGTATGTGTTATGGGGCATTCATTGATATCTCTTCTTATATTGGACAAGTCTTCTAATTATAACACAATTGGTCTTTGACCATGTGTTGAAATTACTTCATTTATGCCATTTACGATATTTTGAATCTCTGGATACTGGGTTTTATTATTTGATAGTTCTAACTTTATTATATTGAGATAATATAGATTCTTTTTAACTTGTTTTGTTTTTTTGGTCTTTGACCATGTGGCGTTTTTTAAATCTTTGAGATTTGTTGAAATATCACAAAGTCTTGATTAGCTTCGCTTCAATGGGAGATTCCTTTAATTGCTTGATATACTGTTTTTCTACCTGATCCCTTGGAAGGCTTTTGTCTTTGTGTGATGCAAGAACAAGAACCGCTATCCTGCTGCCAAACCTTTTATCAATTTCATCAAATGTCGTGTTGGTTTCTTCCATGATGCCATGTAGCCATGCTGCTGCAAGTACTTCTTGGTCTGATATCCCAAGATTTTTCAGTCTGTTTACCATTCCTTTCAAATGATCCAAGTAAGGAGTATTGTCATTTCTTATCCTGCCAGCATGTCTTTCCTTGGCAAATAACTCGGCAGATTCTATTATTTGCATTATTCATCTATTTTTTCTAGTTCTTGGCAGAGATTCTTGTAATTTTCAATTAAATCCTTGAAGGCGGAAAATATGGTAGTAATATTTTTTTGTGCAATCTCAAAACGCATGGTTTTTTCTACAAGGTAGGAAGAATCTCTTGGATCTAGGCCGGTTTCTTCCCAAATGTTTTCATACTCGATCATCAATCTCTGTAGGCGGTTCTCGTTCTGGCTTATTTTTTCCTTTAATTTTTTTATCAGGACTGGATTAGACAAGTCTTTCATTACTAGAAGGCAAAAACGCACTATAATAACTTGAATTAAAAATTGGTGTAAGTGTTCAGATCAAAACCTCGTCTAGTTTTACTAGTCATTGCTATGACAGCCAAAACTGAGTATGTGAGAGTCAAAACAACAGACTCTGAATTCTGGAACAATCTGGAGGTCGAATTGCTCGCAAAGGAAAAATACAGGTCAATGTCAAACCTCTTGTGCACTGGAAACCATATTTGATTTTGGCTGTATTTGTGATCTCTTTGGCAAGTGCGCCGTCCTTTGCACAATCGACGAATATCTATGTCATAAAGAATCCTGCAGGTGGGCAATCTTACAACGTTAACTACACAATAACAGGTGCAACGATAAACGATATGCTGATTAGCACTCATGAAACGTCGCTTGTAATTTCACTAAATTCTACAAGCGATGGGAATTTGATTATAGACCTGCCTAGAACTCTAATTGATGCAAAGGTTGGTGCAAACGATGATCAGTTCATTGTTCTTGTGGATGATACTTATACTGACTTTCATGAAAACAAAACAGGCACTGATAGAACTCTTTCAATCGGATTCACTAATGGCACTGAAAGAATTGAAATAATAGGAACACAAGTTCTTCCAGAATTTGGTTCTCTGTCATTTGTTATTCTTGCTGTATCAATTTTATCAATAATTGCAATTTCCTCAAAGACCAAGTTCAAGTTTGGTTTGTAGACTGGTATATTGTGAAAAACTCTTAATTCAGCTAAAGCCTGCTCCAAACTCATCTCCATGCTGGAGAGGGTCTATGGAATCTGATTTTTTCAGTTTTAGATACAAGAATGCTTCGTTAACTAATTGAATGACAGGTTCGCCATCCAAGTGAAAATGTTTTTTCACAAAGTCGTAATATTTTTGAAGTTTCATGGGATCTTGTTCATCAAGCGACATGTTATCCTCAGTAATCATCAATGAAATTTTCTCAATTTGAGAATTATACTCTGATTCACTCAACACAATCTAAAAGTCAGTCTATCTTTTAAGTGATTAGAACGAATGATTCATCAGTCAAATGTACCGTTTTGGTAAATCTCTGATATGTTTCTAATGTGCTGTGGCACTCATTTGTCTTTTGAACCGTCTTCCTCGAATTCATCATTTAGGTATTCTGTGTCTTCTTCGCTATCTTCTGGTTCCTCGTCAAGAAACTCATCGCTTTGTTTGCTACCCATGTATCTAAAATTATCGGCATGATACATGAATATTGTGTAAGATAACAAGTACAAAATAATTATTTTGTCTATAATTGGTTTATTTTGATTTAGTATGTGCTTGCTTAGTATCTGATCTTGATCTATTTTTGCATATATTCTTGTAGAAAAACCGCGTTATTGTGTTCTTTATCTTTTGCAGAATAGAGAAATGTCACCATTCTCTTTTCTTTTTCAAACAACCTGATCTTTGAAACTATGTCTTTTTTCTCCTCGAGTTCTTTATAGTATCTTTTCTTGAACTCGATCCATTTTTTTGGATCGTGAGAAAACCACTTTCTGAGATTATCGCTAGGCGCTATATCTTTTAACCATGCATCTATCTGCGCAGATTCTTTTGATAATCCACGCGGCCACAGTCTATCGATGAGAATTCTAAAACCGTCTTCTTCAGATGAGGACTCGTAAACCCTTTTTATTTTTATCAAGGAAAAATCATGACTCCCCTACCTGGATAAAAAGTCAAGCACTAGTTTTGAAAATTCATTGGGTTTTTCTTCGTATGGCGTATGTCCGCATCCATTCATAACTACAAAATCGCAACCTGGAATTGAGCTCACAAACTCTTTGGAATATTCTATTGGAATCATCTTGTCTTCCTTTCCCCATATGAGAAGCGTAGGTACTTTGATTAGCTTTAGTTTCTCTGTTATGACAGGAGAGTTTTTCATCCCTAAAAGTGTGGAAAGAAACACCATCTTGGAGTTGGGTCTAGTCATATTCGAAATGAAGTTTTCAACTGACTGGGGACTTATCTCTTTATTTTCTCCCATCATCATCTGATATGCTATTTTTACAGATTCGTGATTTGGATATAGTGCAGCCATTGTATATGCATCAAGAACAGGAGTGTGACTCTTCATTATGCCAGCCGGTGCCACCATAACTATTTTTTTAATCAAAGGATTTTGTGTAGCTGCACATTCCGCCACTATCTCCCCTCCGAGAGATGTACCCACCATAACAGTCTTCTGCAATGACAATGTTTCTAGAAAGCCAAGTACAGAATCTCTGAAGAACTCTGGTGTGTAATCTACCTGTGGTTTATCACTTTGACCGTATCCGATCAAATCAAGTGCAATCACTCTGTATTTTTTACTCAGAAGCGGAACTACAGGTAACCATCTCTCTGCTATTCCTCCTAAGCCATGAAGTAAAATTATGGTATTTTTCGAGTCTCCTTCTTCAATATACCTTATCTTATTTCCGTTGACTGTGATATATTTCTCTTGCATGTATAATTTGGTCAATTTAATCGTTACATAAGTTTTTGTCGAGCTATATTATTTACCAATTTTGGCAATTTATTGAATCTAACTACAACTAAAGGCATTGTCTTGAGAAAAAGGAACTAGTGGTTTGAAATTTTCTGAAAAGGAGAGTTGAGAGACATGGAAAGCATCCTAGAATAATAATCAAGTGTAAGACGTATGTACTCATCAAGTGTTTTAATGGCTGATATCTGAGTTTGTAAATATGTTTTTTGAATATTGTTAGCCATTTCAATTTGAACGATTGTTGATCTGGTAGCTGTCTTGGTATATGTGTCAAAGGACTGGAGATCTTTCTGGTCAATTCCCATCTTGGATAAAATTTCGTTTTCTGCTATATAGCATGCTCCAAAAAGATCTTGTAATGAATGTAGGTATTCTGTGTAAAAATCCGAATACATCTGGGTGCCCACATTATTGGTGTGGGGAAAAGAAGACAGAGTGATACCCATTGAGCATGCTAAGCAATTTGTCTCCTCAATTAGGAATTGCAAGTTCCTAGAGTTAGACGACTGCGGTCACTTGCCACATGTGGAAAAGCCAGACATATTCTCCGAATCCATACTAGAGTTCCTAGATTCAAGACTCATTTTGGCCAAGAGTTAAATACCAGTTACTGGTAACTATTACCAATGACTGGTAATAACAACCAATACGATCCGACTGAGATGTTCCACGAGTGGATACAACGAAGTGGAAAGGCACAGATGGATTTCATGAAGACTTTTGGCGAGATGATGAGCAGAAACAACCAAATCAATCCGCTTGAAACACTAAAAGAAATAACAAACAAGACTACAAAAGCACAGTCCGATTTTGTCCAAAATTTTACAGATATGCAGTCAAAGGGAATGTACAACATGTTCAACCCTTCACAGCTACTACCCTCGCTCCTATCATGGGGTACCTTCAAAACGTCAGTAGGAAGTAATGGTCGCATTTCGATACCGGAAGCAGAACGAGAAGCTCTTGGAATCAAGGAAGAAGACCTTGTACAAGTAATTGTCATACCGGTCGAAAGGAGAAAACAAAAAGAGGAGGTGAAAGAATGAGTAAGACAACAGAGACAAAAGAGATCTTTGCAGTGTACAAGCAGAATGTTAACCGATGCTTTGATGAAGCAGAGAAGAATGTTGCACAGTGTTTACAAGCAGTAACCAATCTACAGCAAGAATATGCAACAGCATGTAAAAATACAATCGAGAATGCAATTTCAATGCAACATGAATATACTTCAAGAACAGGTCTATCTACAAATGTACCATCAGCATACTTCAAAATAGTTAATGATGCAACAGAAGAGATAGTCAAGACAGGTTCTGTCCAAAGCAAAGCAGTACTAGCAACAATTGATGCAATCAGACAAAACGTAAAGACATTCAACGACAACACAAAAGCGTTTTCTGATATGAATGCAAACATACTGCAATCTTGGTTCTCAGCATGGACACCAACAAGAAATTAGTTAGTTAGTATCTAACTCTTTTTTTATTTTTCAGATCTTTCTTTTATCCATTGACCTAGTTCTGGTAGTACCTTTTTTTGAGAAAATGAGCTTGCTATCATACCTACATGCCCGGTAGCATACATTCTCAACGTTTTGTCTTCACTAGACACCGCATAGTGTATTGGCATACTGCATTCTGGAGATACCAGATGATCTCCCACTGCCACTTGAGTAAAGACAGGCATGGATATATTTTTGAGATTTATCTGCCTGCCCGATACATGCATTTGGTTCCTAATCAGTAAATTGTCCTGGTAGACATTCTTTACCCATTCCCTGAAAAGTTCGCCCGGAATAGGCGGGGTATCGCTTAGCCATTTTTCCACTCGGATAAAGTTTTCGACATACTCTTTGTTGTGAATATTTTTAAAGAATTGGACATATTTTTCAAGGCCCTGTTCGAAGGGCTTGAGAATAGAGAACACGTAATACATGAATTCAGGAGGTACATTTCCTACGATATCAGCCATCTTGTCCACATCCATATGTTTTGCCAAGTTTGCTACCACTGTACTATCCCTGCTCCCGTCAATTACTGGAGCCGTTAAAATCAAGTTTTTTATTTTTTCATGATACAGTGACGCGTAAACTGTAGCAAGAGTGCCTCCCGTACAGTATCCTTGCATTGAGACCTTATCAACACCTGACTCGTTAAGAATAAAGTCTACACAGTTGTCCATGTAGCCATTTACATAATCATCAAAACCAAGATATCTATCCATAGTAGTCGGGGTTCCCCAATCTATCAAATATACATCTAGACCTTGTTCTAACATATTTCTCACCCAGCTTTTTTGCGGATGAATATCTAGGATATGATATCTGTTTATCAAAGCATATGTAATCAAAAGAGGAGTTTTTACCTGTTTTTTCTGGGAAGAATTAAAATGTAATAATCTCATCTTTCCTTCAGAATACACAACATCGTATGGGGTCATTTCCATGCTGATCTCATCTGGCGCCGCAACCAACTTTGGCGCATCAAGAATATTTCTGTTCATTTGTAGAAACTCCTCCAATATACGGGGGTCTATTCTAAGTTCACTTTCCATTTCCATTTCCTCCATGATTAGATATTTTTTCAAGTTTGGCAACTCTTTTTCGCAACAAGTGTAATTCTTTATACAGCTCGTCAATTTCTTTCTTTGTTGGCATGTTAACAGTCTCCAACATGAGCGATGCTACATTATTCCAGTGTTTTGCAAGATCAAGTTCACTTGATACTAGTTTTCCAAAGTTTTCTGCAAATTCCTGAGAATCAAACAGTCTTGTAAAGTAATTTTCGAATATGTCTATCCAGATACGCTTGGTAGCGTCAAGATGTTCCGTATCGGTTGGAATCTCTGGCACTTTTTTGCTAAATTGTTTTTGTGCCTCATTCCACGTATCTATGAGTTGTTTATAATATTCACCAAGTCTTACATTAAATTCAGCCAGCCCTTGGTTGATCTCTATCATTTCAGCACTGGCCTTTTTGGCATTAACACCTAGTTTCCTAAAGGGTCCTGTGGACATGAGCGATTGTGGCCTACTTGACATCAGAGATATCAAATCTGTCCAAAATAGGGAGACATGCTTGTAAT
This sequence comes from uncultured Nitrososphaerota archaeon, assembly GCA_963701075.1. Classification (GTDB taxonomy): domain Archaea; phylum Thermoproteota; class Nitrososphaeria; order Nitrososphaerales; family Nitrosopumilaceae; genus Nitrosotalea. The sequence continues at coordinate 1,570,543 of OY969559.1, read as the reverse complement.
ACCCTAATGATTTCTTATACTCTTCCGTATAACTCATTAAGTGTATTAAGTAACATTCACATCTTATAGAGATTGCTACTTTGTATTGAGATAAAGATCACAGAGTGTCTCATCGATATTAGATAACGATTAACAAAGAAGGAATAGTTGCTGTACGGATATTCAAAAGGAGTGGTTTTATCCCAGTTCGAATCTTAACACACCTCACCCACAAATCATTAAAAGATACCTCATAGTATAGCAGGTGATGGCGCAAAAGAGACCACAGCCTACAAATCCTGATACTGTTGAGAACAAGTCAACTATTTCTGTTTGTGACATTATGCACACTAATGCCACTAATGTAATTGAGAAGATAGAATCCCTTTTACCTACAAACATGCAGATCTTCTGCAAACTTTCATCTATCTTCGAGTTCTTTATTCCTAGGACTGAAGAGATAAACGCAAGCTTTGCGTTTGGAATGGACATTCTTTTTACAAAATCAGATACTGTAAACTCGTCAACTGTACCTGAATTGGCCATCATCTCAAATGCAGTTCTAGCACTTGCATGATTGGGATAGAGAGCAGCCATCATGTATGCGTCTACAGCTGCAGTAGACTGTTTCATGGCCCCAGAAGGGGAAACAAGGACTAACTTTTCTATGGCATGATTGGTGTTAGTACATTCTGCTGCAATCTGCCCTCCAAGAGAGGTACCTACCAGAATCGCTGTTTTTAGGCCTAATGTATCAATAAAAGCAGATAGGAACTTGCCAAAAAATTCTATTGTATAGTCAACTGAAGGCTTGTCGCTATATCCAAAACCGATCATATCGGGGGCGATAACCCTGTACTTTGGGCTCAAAATAGGGATGACTTTTAACCATCTCTCTGCAGAACCGCCTAATCCATGGATAAGCAGGATCGTTTTACCTGACTTGCCTTCCTCCAAGTATCTTACTTTGTGCCCCCAGACATCTGCAAACTTGGTTTGCAACTATATGTAGGGAGAAAGCATGCATGATAAGTCTTTTTCGTTATAATCATTTGACACTGTGTAAATTGTCTTTGGTCTGTTTTTCTACTCTATCTTGCGATCTACTATTCCACGCTGTTTGTAGCGAGCGCTTCCTTTGCATCTCTTTCGCCTTTTTCTATCAATTCTCTTATTGTAGCAATTGAAAAATCTGCATCTTCTAAGAGAAAATGAGCATGTTCATGACGTTGTATTTTTACTATCTGCTCTATGATGCTACCTCGTTCTGAGGCAAGCTTGTGATATTCTAGTTCTAACAGTGCAAGTTTGGATTTGGCCTTTTCGTCAAGTGTGGAAGAACTAAGAATTTCATGCATCTCTCGTATTAATTTCAGGTAGCGAGTGATTATCCTTGACATGTGTATGTTATGCTCTGTCTTATCAGTATGTATGATGTCTCTTGCTCTGTGCCAGACTTCAAACATGTTATTTGGAAGCTCGGGCTGATTTTTTGGAAAGAGATCTACCACGTAAACTTTCTTGTCGTGTTTTGGTGAAGCATTTATCACTTCACGAAGAGGTGTGTTGCTCAAAAGAGTCCCATCCCAGAGATATTTTCCGCTCTTTTGGGTCCATGATATGCCATAAAATGGATACCCTGCACTGGCAAGTACGTGATCTGCTTCGATATTGTCATACTCGCTATCAAAAACAGAAGGCTTTGCATTTTGGACATCGGTGGATGTTATTATGAGTCTTGGCTTATCGGAGCTTTGAATCCTTTGAAAATCGACATACTGGTTTAATGTTTTCTTGAGGGGGGCTATGTCGTAAATGTATTGCCAAAAATACGGCATAAAATAATCTGCACTTGGAATAAACCATTTTGGAAAGAACATTTTGGGGTTTCCAAAAACTGCAGAATACATTGATGCAAAGTATGGTCGTATCTTGTCAGGCAAGCTAGAGGAAGTTACACCTTCTGCCAAATCCAGCCAAAACTCCTCCAATGCCTTTGCCGGATCGTCGCTTCTACTTCCTGTAATAATAGACGCATTAACTGCTCCAATAGAAGTTCCTGCTACTATGTCGAACTTGATTCCATGTCTGTATAAGGCCTTGTAGACCCCGCATTCATAAGCCCCGAGAGATCCTCCTCCCTGCAAGATGAGAACTGTCTCAAACTGCAAGTTTTGCTTTTCACGAGAGGAGAGAGATTGCATATGGTATGCCTTATTGATTAAAATATTAAAAGCTTCAAAAATTGCAAATTACTCGCTTGCAACCAGGCAGTTGGAGGATTATATACGACGCCTTATTTTACCCTGGTATGGTAATCAAGACAGTTAATCCTACAACAGAGGAGGTTTTGGCACAATACGATGTTATAACAAAAGACGAACTGGATAAAAAAATAGAAAAATCAAAAAAGGCCTTTTCTGATTGGAAAAGAGATATCAAAAGAAGATCTGATTTTATCAATATTTTTGCTGATGTTTTGCGAAAAAACAAACAACAGTTGGCACTTACTGCAACAAAAGAGATGGGTAAGGCAATCAAGGAATCGTTATCCGAAGTTGAAAAGTGTGCTTGGGTTATGGAGTTTTATGCCGATAACAGTGGAACCTTTCTTCATGATGAATCCGTAAACACTGATGCTAGAAAGAGCTTCATTGCGTTTGAGCCAATAGGGGTAATTGGAAGTATAATGCCATGGAATTTTCCATACTGGCAAGCTTTGAGATTTGCTGCTCCTTCGTTGATGGCTGGGAATACTGTTGTTCTAAAGCCGGCTAGTGCCACAATGCAGTGCGGTATAGAAATTGAAAATATGTTCAAGAAAGCAGGATTGCCTGAAGGTGTCTTCCAAACCGCGATTGCTGATTCTTCCATGGCAGAGCAGCTCATAGATTCTGTTAACGCTGTGACATTTACTGGCAGTAACATGGCTGGCGCAAAAGTGGCACAACGGGCTACCTCCAAAATAAAGAAATGCGTCCTAGAACTTGGCGGCAGCGATCCTTTCATAGTGTGCTCGGACGCAGATGCTGAAAAGGCATCCACAGGTGCAGTCAAAGGGCGTTTTATCAACTGTGGACAAAGCTGTATTGCATCAAAAAGATTTTTTGTAACAAAAAATCTTGCCAAAGAATTTATTGAAAAGTTTGTTCAAAAAACGGAGAAACTCAGAGTGGGAGACCCAACATCTGAAGATACTGACATAGGACCTATGGTAAATTCAGAAGGTCTTGAAAAAATAGAAGAACTTGTAAAAGATGCCGTAGACAAAGGTGCTGAAGTACTAACTGGTGGTAAGAGGATGAACAGCAAGGGATACTTTTACAGTCCAACAATACTTGGTAATGTTACCACCAACATGCGTATGGCTAATGAGGAGGCATTTGGACCCGTTGCACCAATAACTATCGTAGAAGATGAAATGGAGGCAATACGCCTTGCTAACGGGTCACAATATGGCCTTGGTGGGAGTATTTGGACTCAGGATCTGGATAAAGCTGACAAGCTGTCAAGATTGGTCGAATCTGGGCTTGTTGCAGTAAACAACGTTGTTGTCTCTGATCCAAGAATACCTTTTGGTGGAGTAAAACAAAGTGGCTTTGGAAGAGAACTCTCAAGATATGGCATGTTAGAGTTTGTCAATATCAAGTCAGTAAGATTCTACGACCAGCTGATAGTACAACATCATGTTGAATGATCTTGATATTTTGACATACAGTTTTGTTGTCTAGCATTTCCAGTCTTGCAAGCTAGTGCATAATATTGCTCTCATTTTTTAGCATAAGAGTGACATATGATTATGTGGAAGAGAAAGATTTAGCAGATCATCTTGATTCGTTGTTAAAATATAACTTGGAATATGTTGGAATAATAAATGCTCAAGGCAGAATGCTAGAGCAAGCACCAAAAAATCTCACTTTGAGCAGAGAAAAGATGGAGATGCTGTGTATGGGCATAAGATTGCAACACTCGATGCATGCCGATTTTGATGAAGAATTAGGATCTGTTAACTATATCACAACAGAAAGAAGCAAATTAAAATTCATAACAATACCGATCTTTTCAAACATAATGATTGTCATAGCAAAGAAGGGTGTAGATCCTACTTCTTTGATTCAAAAGATTAATTCTAAACAATTCCTTGCTATCATAAAAAATCAACTAGACAAATACAATATTGTTACTCCTGGAATTAGAAACAACTAATCTGTAGTGTGCTAGTACAGCCGCTTGAACTAGCCAGAGATGCCACAAATACACATAATGCCAGAAGCTGTAGGTGCTACTAGAACGTCGGGTGTCTCTATACAATGACGTATTTGGTTATGTCACAAATGAGTGCAAGTGAACTCTGTTTCGCAATATTAATCAGTACGCAATCAACAAAAACAATGTCATGAATGACGAATCCACAATTGAGAAGAATAAGACAGTAACATTTAGGATAGACAAGGAAGTTCTAGACAAGATCAAATCTCATGCCACATTTGAGAGAATCACCCTTAACGCACTGGTGAACCAACTCCTTGCACATGCGGTAGATTGGGATATTGTGGCATCAAAATCTGGGTGGGTGCCTGTGCCAAAAGCGCTTCTCATGTCTTGGTTTGATAAACTCGATGATAAGGTAATTCTGAGCATTGCAGAGGAAAAAGGAAAACATGTTTCAAGAGATATGTTGTTTGCAATGAAAGGAACGTCTGATGTCTGGGAATGGATATCTGTTTTACGTGGCAGGGCAAAGGCTGCCGGCTTTAGTTTCACCCAGATCGAAGGTAAAAACGAAATCAAGTTCATCATGAGACATGACATGGGAATTAAATGGTCCAAACATTTCAAGGCATTTTATGAAGCAGCATTCAAGGAGCTTGGGTGCAATGTAAAATTTGATTTAACAGAAAATACTATCATATATAGACTTGATAAAAAATATGCATGCGATAACGACCGGTAAGAGTTAGGATTATTTTGCAAGAATGACTAAAAGACTTACAAAGCAGCTATTAGAGTGATAATGTATGATTTCTGATCAGAACTCAAAGAAGGCACTTGCATTACACAAGAAATTAAAAGGAAAGATAATTGTTACAGGAAAAATCAAGAATTTGAGATCAAACGAGATAAAACTAATCTATACTCCAGGGGTTGCGGCAGTATGCAAAGAAATCTATCATCATCCTGAAAAAAAATATACTCTTACCTCCAAAGGAAATAATGTAGCTATAGTGACTGATGGTACAAGAATACTTGGATTGGGAAACATAGGCCCGTATGCTGCATTGCCAGTTATGGAAGGAAAGGCAGTTCTTTACCAAGAATTTGGTGGTGTAAGCGCTTTTCCTATCTGTCTTGATACCACAAAGAAAGATGAAATCATTGCTACAATCAAGGCAATTGAACCTGTATTTGGCGCCATAAACCTGGAAGATATTGAATCTCCAAAAGTGATGGAAATATCTGACGAGTTGGAAAAGTCACTGCCTATTCCAATCTTTCATGATGATAGGCATGGAACTTCAGTGGTAGTGCTTTCCGCATTGCTAAACTCGTTAAAACTCACCAAAAAACAACTCTCTACAATCAGGGTGGTAGTGGCAGGAGCTGGCTCTGCAGGGTATGGTATATGCAAATTACTTGCTGCATCTGGCTGCAAAAATATACTTGTTACAGATTCTGATGGCATAATTTACAAGGGACGAACTGCAAATATGAACAAATACAAAAAAGAACTCGGAGATATGACAAACCCAAAAAAAGAAAAAGGCTCGCTGTGTGACGCACTGAAAAATGCTGATGTTTTCATCGGTGTATCAGGAAAGAAAAATCTGCTCACTTTTAAAATTATAAAAACGATGAACCAAGATCCAATAGTTTTTGCACTTACCAACCCCGATCCTGAGATAAAACCTGAGATAGCAAAAGCAGCTGGTGCAAAAATTGTAGCAACTGGGAGTTATCTTTATCCTAACAAAGTCAACAATGCCCTAGTATTTCCTCACCTTATGCGGGCAATACTGGATAAAAGAATAAACAAAATAACGATGAAATTATTACTTGTTACTGCAGTGGCAATAGCAAAAACGGTCTCAAATAGGGAACTTCACTATGACCACATCATACCAAGCATGTATGACAAGAGAATTCAGAAAAATATCATAACTGCAATTTCAAAATTACGCCTCAAATAGCTAGCATTCAAGTGATTTGCTTGTCTAGTTGTTATCTTTGAGTACCAATGAAAATTATTGGGCAAAATCATATGGAAGAAAAGTTTAGAAAATTATAGATGTGATAATCTAGCATACATTAAAATAGAAAAATCCCTATTTTTAAAATGACAATGGCTGGATTTGAGAAAGATTGTCCTATCTGCAAGAAACGATTCACTAGTCTTCTTGAATATACAACACATCTAAGCAAAGACCACAGCGATATCCCAATTGAAAAAATATTAAAGATGAATCAAGAAGAAAAGTGGAGCATGTCTGATAGGTAGAACCGCCTTGAAATTTGCCTGTCTGAAGATTGGACGTATTTTTAGATTTTTGTAACCTGCTTATTGTTTTATTTTCTCGATGAACGTCTCTATGTGATATTCGTATCTGAATTCTTTGAGGAACTCTTCAATAGATCTGGTTATGTCTGAATGGGATCTTCCAAAAACTTCACTTAAGACCTCATTTAGGTACTGTGGATGATCATAGCAATCTATTATAGAGCACTGGTATTTCTCGCGAAACTGATTTTCAACTTTATCGAAGATAGGTTTACCCATCTGCAAAAGAGTATGTTCTATGGCCAACCCCACTAACCCCTTTTCTATTCCATGATTGCTGACCATACTTGTGCTTATTAATAAAATACTAAAAAGATGTGGAAGAATATCGTATTTTCTGATTCCAAATTGGAATGTTGTCTTAAATCAATGATCATTTTACTTATATCATATAATTACTAGCTCGAACATCTAAATGTGAAGTAATTTCACGAGATAATTGCAAGATCGACTCTCTCTATGAATTGGGCAAATTGACAAAATCATTGAAAATTATAAAAGTCAAAACAACTCATTCTTCGATATAAGGTTAAAAATAAAAAATTTCAAGTATATGATCGTTTAACATAACTTTCTCGTATACAATTAAGTTAAAACAAATTTTAATCAAAGCCTATATGAGATTACATTTAATACGTATTAATGACAAATAAAACCACAATAATTCTGGCCGCACTTGCAGCAATTGCAATTGTGTCGACAACGATCTCTGCTGATATGCAAACCTATGGCAATAAAGCATATGCACAACAAGCATCATATTATTTCCTACCGCAGCAGAACACCACCTCTGTGACTGGAACTGCAACCTTGTCAGTCTCTCCAGATCTTGTAGCCATACAGTTAGGTGTTGACACACAAGCAAAAACAGCGCAAGATGCAATGAGTGAAAACGCTCAAGCGACAAATGCCACAATTACTGCGATACAAAATCTTGGCATTGCCAACAATGAAACCGGCACTAACAGCTTTACAATAGATCCAGTCTATAATCAGACGGGTCCGTATCCTCCATATAACGAATACAAAAATGATCTTGTCGGATACCAAGTTTCCAATACATTACTCATCAAAACAACTCAACTACACCTAACAGGTAGAATACTTGATGCAGCAGTTGGCGCAGGAGCAAATAGGGTGGATAGTGTATCGTTCTTACTTTCACCGGCAAAACAACAGAGTGTTCAAAACGATCTAATTAGTTTGGCAGTCTTGGATGCACAATCAAAAGCTGAAAAGGCATTAGCTCCACTTGGCCAGAAAATCATAGGTGTAAAAACGGTAAACCTATCTGAGTTCAACATGCCTTCGCCAGTTCAAACCTATGGTATGACAGCGATGAGTGCTCCTGCACCTCAGATGGCACAAACGCCAATACTTGCATCAAATCAAGACATCACAGCAACGGTCAACGTCATTTTCTTAATTGGGGCACAGTAACTCCTACTTTTTTATTTTCATGATATTTTGACGATGTGTAAATCTCATATACTATAACTACGTAATATTCATGGGTTGGAAACTGCCTATGTGATGATTAACTGTGAGATGGGGTCAGAAAGTTCTGTCATAGACAAATTAAAACCAATAGAATGTGTCAAGGAGGTAACAGGAGTATTTGGTAACTATGACGTGCTTGTCAAGATTGAATCTGCAAAAGTTGACGAGATTAAGCAAACCATAACCACAAGAATTCGTAGTCTTGATAAAATCCGATGCACTACTACATTGATATGTGCTAACTGAATGCGTGCACAGATCTTACAAAGACAGTCATCGCAAGATTTCTAAAACATCGTAATTGAAAAAAATAAAAAGATCTTATAAGGCGCTATGGCATATCTAGAACATAATGGAAATAATGGGAAGAGGAGTAAGGCAAATAATTCAAGAGGCTCCAAGTTATGTGCACATATTTACCAAATTTGCCGGATACAAGTTATTTAACAAACGCAGTCCGGTATATGGCTCGGCAGATATAATCAATGTGTGCAATCTTCACTGTACGCATTGTTACTGGTGGCTCAATAGAAAAGAAAATGAAGAGCTAACTGTAGAGCAATGGAAAAATGTAATAGATGAGAAATTTAAGAAAAACCATGTTTTCATAATCACACTTGTTGGGGGTGAGCCTACTATGAGGCCAGATGTGATTGAATTATTCATAAAAGAATTTCCAAAAAGAATTTGTATAGTGTCCAATGGGACACTCCCGCTGAAGAAATACGATAATCTGTATTTCTATTGGATATCAATAGATGGAACAAAAGACATTCATGACAAGATTCGTGGTAATGGTGCATGGGATAAAACAAGAAACAACGTTATTGATTATGTAGAAAAAAATGGCAAATTGGCTTACAAGGACATGTGGATTACAATGACTATAAACTCACTCAACTATAAAACTATAAAAAATGTCATAGAAGAATGGCGCAATTATTCAAATAAAATTGGATTTCAATTCCATACTCCATTTATGAAAAATGATCCTTTGTGGCTTCCGTTTGGAGAAGAAAGAACACGGGTTGTTGATGAAATAATGGCAATGAGAGAAAAATATCCTGATTATATCATAAATCCTGATAGTCAACTTGAGCTGAATGAAAAAGAATTGGGGTGGCAAGGGCACAACGCCCGTAGATTGTCCTACATGGGCTATACTCTCTGTAGATCATCTTGGAAGGGAAAAAAGGCCTTGCTGTATTGGCAGTGCTGAGGACAAATCCATGAAACCTATTTGTGAAGATTGTGGTCTTGGGTGTTATTCAGTACTAGTCGGATATGGTATGAAAGGATAAATCAAATCCGCATTGATTTGAGCAAACTCATCTTTGAAAATGACACAACTAATCCAAATACGGTTGCAAGTACTACAAATGTAGTTAACGGAAACTCTGGCACTGTAGATTGATTAGCTGCAATAGCTTGGCTGTTGACTGCTGATTGATTGGTTGTCATTGCTGGGTTGCTAACTGTAGCTGGAAATTCTGTAGCAGAAAAACTACTTCCATTTAGGTTCTCAAATGCTATTGTGATTGATCCTGTGTAATTAGATGGAAATGCGACATTGATGTTGTCTCCGTAGCTTGTATCAGTTGTTTTTCCTATCTGGTGGTATATCACTCCATTTTCTCCTTCAAGTACAGAAAAATCATAAGAAATTGGACTCACTGTTGTATTCATGGCAAATGGATCTAGAACCTTAAAGTTAAACTGTACAGTGGAACCAGTTAGGATCTTTGGTGGATTCCAACTTAGTGCTATTTTATACTGTGCATTTCTAGTAAACTGTACAATTGGGAAAGCGTTATCATTGCTTGGCCTCATTGCAAAATTCATCACTTGACCCGGATCTTTTTGTTCTGAAAAAAGATTTTGTACATCGGGCTTGTATAAAATGAGATGCACTATTCTATATGCATCCATGGAGTAATCATCTATTGATATCAGCTTGTCAGGTATCTTGATGTTGTTCACATAGGCATCATATTTTGTTACCACCAGATCTCCCAGAGTTCTTGGAATTCTGATCTCTTGATGTACTACACTCAGTTGGCTTATGGTCTGATTTGACCAGTCAAATGGCATGGTGAAATTAACAAATTTTTTGACTGGATCATATGTGATGTTCTGCAACCTATCATAATATGCTATGATCTGCATCTGTTGAGTTCCGTAACCTGGATCGTTAATTGTAAGGTTGTCATATTCTGGTATTGATATACCGGCAGTATACGACCTGCTTACTTGATTATCATATGCACCCATCGTAATAACCTCGATTTTGAATCTATACAATCCTGCTGTGTTAAAGATTGGGCCTTTTACGTCGTAATTTCCACTATCTTGACCGAACAAGTCTGAAAGAAGCCCGCCCTGTTCGTCAAATGTCGTGTTGCCAGATTGTTGTGGATAAAAACTCAAAATAAAATTTCCGCTATCACTCTTGAATATGTGGCCAAAAACTGCATTCTGACCCTTGAATGCTGAAATTGCAAGTGTTGCATCCTGAATTGGCTGCTGGGTGTCGGCATCCATCAGTACGAGATTCAACTGTGTCCCTACGTGAGTATCGTTAATTAAAAATGGGACAGAACCAATAGACAAAGTAACATTAGTGTTTCCTATCAGAGACGGTGGAAGAATCTCACTAACTAAACCGTCACCGTGTGCTTTTGAAACAAGGAAAAGGGAAACAACAATGATGAAAATAGCTGAAAAAATATGCAGATCTCATGACATGTGCCATCTTATCGTATGCATTTATCTGAACTCTAAATAAACGCTGATCTTCGTTCTCGGCTGTCTGCTTTTTAACTCAAATATTGTGAAAATAATATCTGTGATGTTTTTAAAGTGATGAGAAAGTATCGGCAAGATGATCCGCTGAACTTTCAATCAAGCTTGGATGATATTTATCAATAATTTTTTGTAATTTTTCTATGTCTTTAACATGGTATCTCTTTTTGAAATCGACTAGTTTACTTTCAATGATATTGTCTCTTGTTACTTGTGAGAGATAGAGGGAAACTGTAGCCGGAGATTTTCGTGTCTTCTCAACTAGCTCATTGAATGATAGCATTCCATATTGCAATAAAGATGCAAGAATCTGCCTTGGTGTCTCCTGTCTTAGATTCTTTATCAGTAATGTGTCATCATCTGATATTCCTGGAGGATAAAATCTAGTCTGCCCAGGACTTCTATCAACCTTTACAGATCCCTCTCTTTCTAGCTTGCCTGCATAATATCCTAGAACGCCGTTTTTCATTCCAGTCTCTCGCATTATCTCGCGAAATTTTATTCCAGGGTTTTTTTCAATAACCTCAATTAACTGTGTAACTCTATCCATTTTCAATCTCTCCTAAACACACTTAGTGCAAACATCAGTAATGTGAAGAACATGATAAGATGAGCTATCTCAGATGATGAAAAACTCCAAAAATAATATTTTGACTGCCATGCTGCATCAATTAGATCAAATACTTCAGACAAAATAAAAGTGCCAAACGCAATGGTAGTGAAAAGAAGTCTGCGGGTCTTGACCTTGTGATATGCCATTGCAGCTACTATTGTAAGAAAAGACGCAAAACCTATTCCGCTAATGTGTAAAAGTATGTGGAAAAGCTCGTATTGTTGAAATATGTGGGGTAGGATGACAGGAATTGATAACGCTGCAACAAGTGCAAATATTATTACACTTAACAGTGTAGACTTAGTCTCAATCAGAGTTTGGGGCCTGAACACAATGGAAATTGGTCAAAATGAAATTTAAACCAAGTGGTACAACGAACGAACGTGCCTGATATAGTCTGATGATGCTATCTGTGACTGCCTATGCGGTGTGGCATCACTGGCCGTAGTTTTTCTTTATATGTCTCAAACTGTCACTTAACTCTATTACGGTTTTAGAGTAGAGAAATGCCACTGCTACGAGGCAACCTGCAATCGAGGGTCCTACCACATCTGCATAACTAAATGGCAGTGGTATGCCCAAGACTGAACCTGTTTGTTCGGCGTTTTCGATAAATCCTGGAGTTGTGCTAGTAGTAAGAAGACCAAGTGCATTTGCGCGTTGTTCTGCCAGTATTATATCTCCCTTTGAATCCGCTGTGACCCATTGGGTAAAAGATGATTTCGTAGGGATGGGAAATTCGTTTGTTTTGCCAGTTCTAGGATCTATAACTGCAATCTTATCAAAGGTGTGTTGAGCAAGCCATAGATCATGGTTTGCATCAAATGCCATTCCAAAGGGCAGATCCTGAGGATCAGGATCTGTCTGATATCTTTCGAATGACTTGGTCAGGGGATCAAAAACTGATACTGCCTTGCCATCATGCTCTGAGACAAAAACTTTGCCAGTTACAGGGTCAAATAGAATCGTCGTGGGACTTGCAAGGGTGCCATTGGATGGACCATATTCTGTCACTTTGTAGTTTTGGGAAGGATCTACCTCTGCTATCTTTCCAGAACTACTTTCTGCTACCCATATCTGGTTGGTTGATTGATCTATGGAAATTCCAAGTGGTGAAGAGTTTGCTGGCAGGTCCAATGAATGGAATGTTTTTTTCTGCATGTCAAATTCTAGCAGTTGGTTACTTGACGCAGAGGTCATCCAAAGATTGCCTGTGTTGTCTATGGCAAGACCTGAAATGGTCTCATTGGCAGGAAGATTGTAATTCTGCTCTTTGCCCGTGTCTGGTTCGTAATTACCCAAGATCTTTGTTAGGGGGTCAGAATACCAAATGTTGTTTTGAAAGTCCATTATTGTATACATGATGATGTTGGTTCCATTGATCTTATGTTCTGTAAACTGTTTGGAGTCTAGATCAAACTCCCATAACCTCCCACTCCCAATGGCCGAGTCTCCAACCCAGACTATATTTCTGATGGGATCATAAAGAGGATACAACGGCTGGGCGTTATCTGGCATTTTGTATTCTGTTATGTTTGCCTGCAGCTGGGCCAAGTTAGGCTTGACATATAGATCATCAAAAGTTGTAACCTCGTTAAGTGCACCAGCCTGTGTGGTTGTTCCCTCTATCTGTGCTTCCCAGTGACCCGGTATTGCAAAGGCACTTGTGCTAATGGAAAATACCCCCGGTGATATCTCTTTAGAGTTGCTGCTATTGAACTGTGGTTCGAGTGGGTTGTACCCTACCACTAACGGACCTATGCCCTTGTCTACTTGGTTAAGCGTTATCGTTGTGGAGTTTATGCTGTTCAGTGGGTTACCATTTGAATCAAAAAACGAGAGCGTTACATTATTCTTTCCGGAATAGAACGGACTGATGGATAAGACAATTTTGTCCCCCGTGTCTGTAAATCGCGTTTCTGTAAATTGGTTCTGCGTTACAAGTGGCGTTGCAAAGGCGTAGACAGGCGGAATCTGGTTTTTCTGTTGCGACAATTCATTTTGATATTGAATTGCGGGCAGACCGGAATCGACAAGAACTGCTATTGAAGCAATCAGCAAAAATCCTATTATTGCCTCAATTTTTATGAATCGGCCAAAATGTGAGATGACTGATTTGCCCTCGCTTCCCCTCTTGATAGGAATTTTTAGATCGATTGGCATGGCAACATGATGCTCTTGCTGAGGCGAGACAGCAATGGCGCTTCGCGCTTGTCGAAAAATTATGAACTGATGGAAAGCGCCAACTCCAATCATGGCACCGGCCAATGAGAGTTTTATGATAAGTATATCTCCGTATATGGATGCTAGAGTGAGGGAGAGGTTGTTTTCAAGTTCGTAAAGAAGAGAGGGACCTGTCATTGCAACTATGCCAAGTAGTGCAACAACTACCGTGGAGAATCTTGGTATTATCACAGACATGATGGCAACGCTGGCACGATCATCAGGCATACGTTTCAATAGCGGTGCCACAACAAACGCCAGATATATCACACCTCCAATCCAGAGTGAAGCAACAACGTTGTGTACGAAATCAAAAACTAGTGCCAAAAATTTTCCGCTTGCTGCACCATGGCTTATCAGTGTAGTTGTCGTAAGTACCGCTATCCCCAGTCCAAACAGAGTTGCGACTAGGCCTTTGGGCAAGACCCCATTTGACTGCTTTTGTTTACGGTATGCAACAAATGCCACTCCAAATAGGGCTGCAGAAAGTGACATACGTACAATCCACATTTGTCCAAAATTCGTGCTAATTGCATCTAGGAGTCCTGAATTTATTGAATACATCTCAGATGAAATCATTGCCGCATCTCCACCCAGAATAATTATTGAGCCAATTAGCACCAACTTGGTCATACTCTTGTCTATCATGACGCGAGTCTGTCCAAAGACGTCTTTTAATGCAGAGATTCTAGATAGTGGTTTCCATAACCAGAAAGTTGAGAAGATAGCACCAACTACAATGATTTGTCCAACAAGTGATGGATACCTTGCTATTGTATCTTGAATGGATACGATATCTGTAAAGGAAACACTCTCTTTTTGGTTTAAGAGATTCTGTGGTATAGGTTGGCCAACGGCAAAAACAAATGCGTTTGTAGTGGTATGGCCATCAGTGGCATCAAGAACTTTGGTATACACAGTGTAAATTCCATTCGGAATGGAAGGTAAAGTAACAACTGATTTTTCATGATCAGCAGTGATGAAATGCCAGTCGTTGTTATTGACTTCTTTACCGTTAGAATCCAAGACCTTTATCTGACTATATCGCATGTCTATGGGATCAACAAAATCTACTTCAACTTGTGTTGGTGGAGTATTCAATGACGCAAATGGTGCAGGATCACTACCAATAACAAATGCATGCGCATAAGACTTGGGTATGTTTGGCACCACGACCAAGACCGATACAGCTACAACGACTAGCAAAATTATTTTGATTGTTGATTTTGGCCCTCTCGTTCTTTCTGTCATAAATACAATCTATACGTTTCATGAACACTTATAATTTAATACAATAGTGGTACAGTTGTAAAATAGAACAACAATTCTTGTTTTGATTTTGTACCATAACGTATATAAGAAAATAATTTGATGATAATCACAGGAGAGACATGAAATCTAGAAAATTTGTAGTCACAGTAATTCTAGCTTTGGCAGCAGTTATTATGGTTCCACTTGCACTTCATCCAGCTGAAGCACACATCACAAAAACATTTAACAACGTCACGATAAAGATCGGCTGGGTAAATGAGCCACCGCTTGTAGGTGACGCAAATGCAGTCCAGATATTCATATACAACGGAACAAGTGACAACGCACCGCCTATCGCAGATACTGGTCTTGACAACATGACCACAACCATCCAGTATGGTGGACAGACAAAGGTAGTAAGCTTTGACCCAAGCGATGATACGCCTGGAGAATATGATGCTGCTGTGATTCCGACTCAGATTGGAACCTATAACATGATAATCCAGGGTACAATAGACGGAACAACAATACCTTCTACCACATATCCTCTGCAAGATGTTGAAGCCAAGGACAAGTATAACTTTCCTTGATAGTGGAGTGAATGTGGGTGAATCTTAGAAAATTTTTAGTTCCCGTAGTTTTTGCTCTAGTTGCTATTTTGGTTACACCATTTGCACTTCATCCAGCTGAAGCACACATCACAAAAACATTTAACAACGTCACGATAAAGATCGGCTGGGTAAATGAGCCACCGCTTGTAGGTGACGCAAATGCAGTCCAGATATTCATATACAACGGAACAAGTGACAACGCACCGCCTATCGCAGATACTGGTCTTGACAACATGACCACAACCATCCAGTATGGTGGACAGACAAAGGTAGTAAGCTTTGACCCAAGCGATGATACGCCTGGAGAGTATGATGCCGCTGTGAATCCAACTCAGATTGGAACCTATAACATGATAATCCAGGGTACAATAGGCGGAACAACAATACCTTCTACCACATATCCTCTGCAAGATGTTGAAGCCAAGGACGCGTATTACTTTCCAGCCATGACTAGTATGTCAGGCATGAACATGACTGGGAACAGCACCATGTCAGGCAATCAAACTGTGCCAGAATTTGGTCCTGTAGCTTCTCTGGTTCTTGTGATTGCAATAATCAGTGTTGTTGTAGTCACTGGAAGAACAAGAGGATTTCTTAAATTCTAAACCATTTCACAATCTTTGAATTTGTACCATAACATATTTATGAAAATTCGACACTTGTTGATATAACGAAATGAAATCCAGACAATTGATACTTGCGGCGATTCTTGCTGTGACGGTTATTGCAATGTCGCCACATGTTATACATCCTGTATCAGCACAAGTGTCTCAAAATGTCATCAATCAGCTAACCAATGATATCACCGACGCAAAGAATACTGCAGATAATGCAGCTCAAAGTTATGCAAAAGTTGCCCAGTCTTTTCAAGAAGTAAAGGACACAACTGATACATTATACGTCATAAGCATGGCTGGTATAGGAATTGGTGCAGCCGGTGTAGTGATAGCAGTTGTAGCCATAACGCGAAAAAACCCAGATTAATTTTACTTGATGTGTGTACCAAAATATTTTAAAATGTTGCCAGCGCACCCACTGGTATGAAAAGGGCGCTGGCGGTATCAATAATGGTTATTGTGTTCAGTGGCATGTTGGTTGCTCATCCAGCGTTTGCCCATAACTTTGTTCAAAATTCAGATGCAAGTTTGATAGCAAAAGTTCAAGAGTTCAAGGTAGAATCAAAATTGATAGCAAATAATATTTCTAATAGTACCTTGGCCCAGTGGCACATATCGCAAAGTCAGGAATATTGGGGAAGCAACGAGATGGGCATTCTTTCTCAAACAAACTCGAGTCTTGCTACTCAGTTATCTACATCTATAGATGACTTGTATTCTATGGCAGGACAACCAAACGCAAATCCTGCCGCAGCAAACCAAACTGCAGATGAGATAGGCCAACTCTTGGACCAAGCAGAATCAGAAGAAGTCAGCAGCGCTTCACAAAATAACGCTACGGTACAGGCACTTGCAACGGTTTATGTCTTAAATGAAGTGTTGAAGGACTATGGTAATGCTATAGGGTCCAAGGTAGATCTTACCAACATGAATAATATGAACATGGGCAGCATGTCCGGAATGTCATCATCTAGTACTGCATCTAGCACGCCAATTGTCAATATGGCGGCATATCAAAGTGCACAGGCTATGACTGATGCGGCTCAAACCATGTTTAATAATTTGCAATCAATTGCACCGTCAAGTACATCCGTATACCTTGACAAAGTTGGAACTGCGCTCCCTGAACTCAAACAAAAAATAGATGCCCAGGGATCTGGTAATGATGTCATGATGGTGGTGCACATGCAAATTCATCCTAACCTGATATCTGCATTCAATATAACTGCCGTACCGGAGTTTCCTATGCCAATACTACTTGTGATGATATCATTTGTTGGTATAATAGTTATGTCTAGAGTGATTCCAAGAAAATAAATTAAACGCTAAGGAACAATGATAAAAAATATTTACACTTTAATATAATTACAACATATTTCTAAATTCATTTATTAAAATGCAAAATTAATTTCTAGTTTTAAAATCTGAATATTGGTACAATTATCGAATGTACCATGTTATTTATTATCTCGCAGCAATTCTAGATTCTTAGAAGATAAATGCAAACAACAAGAATAACATTAACAGCAGTAACGCTACTCTTCTCTGTATTGATTCTCAGCATGGGATTGTCACAAAATCATGCTAGCGCCCAAGTCATGCCAACCACCATACCGGCATGGTTTCATTACAAGGCATTACTGTGGGCCAATGGGCAAATCAGTGACCAAGATTTTATTAATTCGATACAGACTCTTGTTTCAGGTCAAAACTTTGCTAACTCATCTTCAAATAACATGCAAGGTATGTCTGGGATGTCTGCCAATATGTCAGGTATGAGTAGCATGTCAGGAATAAGCAGTACATCTGATGGTTTGCTAACAGCGATGGGGCAAACGATATACTGTAATGACGTTCAAAGCATGGCATATAATCCGCAAGCCATGTCGGAAATGACAAATTGTAATACGCAAGGCATGTCAGGAATGTCAGGCATGAACGGCATGTCAGGCATGAACGGCATGTCAGGCATGAACGGCATGTCAGGCATGAACGGCATGTCAGGCATGTCGACCTCTGGTAGCAGCATGTCATATTCAAAACCAAATTGTGTTAACACGCAAAGCTTGCCAGGACAGACATCGCAGTGCATTATTATCCCTTCTTTCTTTGATAAGATTGAGAATAACATGATTGGCATGTCAGGAATATTTTCATTTGATTATTACGCGCAAGGTATGATGAATAGTATGGCAGGAACACCACAATCTAATATGCTATCCACGCCTAATGCGCTAGCAGATTTGGCAGGAGTGTTATCATCAGGCAACTTGACATCAGCTGATTATATAAAATACTTCAGTTCTCCCGCAAGGCCTCCATATCAAGTAAATGTAGATGTGGTACGTCACGCGGGTTATTGTCAGACAGAAAACCTTCCTAGTGTGGATTGGGCGTTCTGCGATAAATCTGGAAATAATCTAAGCCATGTTAATCTATCGTCAGCCAATCTTGTTGGCGCAAATTTTGCTGGTGCGAACCTTTACAAATCAGACTTGGTGGAAGCAAACATTGACTTTGCTAACTTTACCAATGCTAATATGGAAAACAGTGATCTTTCTAGCGCAAATATGAGTGGCACGCAAATGATTGGCACCGACTTGGGAACTTCTGATTTTGACTATGTGACTCTTAATGGTGCAAACATGACTGGTGCTAATTTGCAGGGGAGTCAGATGAGGTGGGCAACTATGGAACGTGTCTCATTTAATGGCGCGGATCTAGACGGTGCACTTCTCATGAATTCTGACCTTAGAGGTGCTGATTTCAGGGGTGCAAGCTTGCAAGGTACTGGATTTGCTTATGCAGACCTAACAGGAGCTAATTTTGACGGTGCTGATTTAAGGAGCGTAGACTTGGGCGGTGCAACTCTTACTGGCGCAAGTCTTCATTGTCTAAACAATCCTGTCTGCAACTGACTCTGTATATTCTGAATCTATTTTTTCATAATTTTTTCAGTGGTTTATTCTGCAAATGTATCTATTGCTTTATCTTGTAAAATGTTTAATCAATAAACAAGACGCGTATCGTTTTGACTTCATCACTGATCCATCCTTTGTTGTATGGCATGTCATGCCGTGCAACGGGGATCGGGTTGGAAAAATTTTACATCCAAATGCCACTCCACAATATTTCGCATTACAAATAGATTCCAACTATTTGTAAATTGTATCGAAATTGTATTTGATCCTGAGAAATTCTGATTTAGAAACTTACGATCTTTAGAAACAAAACATGTTGATTTATCTCAAAACACTACTGGTACATTTGTAGAATGAACCAGACTCTTAAAATAAATCAATTTGTTCAAGTTCAATAGTGCAAAAACAATCGCTTCTAACTACAATCCTAGTACTGACAATTGTTGCTACTGTTGGGTTTGGACTAGGTCCGACTCACATAGTACCTTCTGCGTACGCACTTGTGACCCCAAAAATGTATACCTCCACTCCTTGGGTGTATGTACCGGCGTTCACAACATCTGAAGGAACTTGTCAGCAGACGACATATCCTGCCACATATCTGGGAGGGCCGCCAATACCAACCTTCACTGATACTACCTCATTTTTAGGTAATCCGTGGACATTCACTGGTTGGTGTGTTGCAGACAGCTCTGCTTCATCAGCAGCTAATCCGTGCTATGTCTATCAAGGAATAGCATATTATGGTCGCTGCGAAGCGTTCTCACCGGGATATAATCAAACTGCTGATGCTCCTCCAAACATCCCAACTGAAGAATGGTTCCATTTTGGTAGCGTACATCTCAAACCAGGACAATTTCTGGATGTGGCTGACACCACTCCATGGTATACGACAATGGGGCATATGGCAATGGTTCTTCCATGTGAACCAAATGGAACTCCAGATTTGAGACTCTATGAGGGCATAATTGATGGCGGTGTACTAACACTGGAAGCGCCACCTGTACAATATCTTCAGCAATTATCGGATACAAAAGATGGCATATGTGTATACCACTTTAATGTGGGTGCAGATGGTACAGGAGGAGCAAATCCCGATGGAGTAACTGACTTTGCATTAGTTAATGTCAGCAACCATGATCTATACCTTGATGGAAATGATCAAAGATACACATCAACATTCTCCATCGCAGAAGGGTTTAACAGCATGGGCTAAAACCCCAAATACAAATTTTTTAAAATAAATTTATTTTTTCATTCAGCATGATAAGAGCTATAGGGTCTCTATGATGTGAAACTAAAAAATATATTTTTTTAAGAACAAAATATCCTACTCAAGCACTTATGGTTTATTCTGTAACTGTACCAATTCATTTATCTGACAAAGATGGCAATAAGATTTAACGACGTATCGTTGACTTCATCACTGATCCGCTCTTTGTTGCATGGAGCATCGTCTCGTGCAACAAGGATACGGGTTGGAAAAATTCTGCATAAAAAACATCGAAGTGATTCTCACTATTGAAAACTAATTTCTAATCTAAATTATTATACTCTCTTTGGGAATTGTACCAAAAATGTATTTAATCATCAGATACATTTTCATTTAGAAACTGTAGGCGAGTTATATTGATGACAGTACCCTAACTCTGTTTCTTGGTCACCGTTCTACAGTTTCTGTCTATTTATCAATTCAGCACTATTTGCTGTCTGCCATGTTTTCAGATCATAGGTGTTGGTTTTAGAAGAAGTACTATGATTTAGCAGCATGCCTAGTAGAGCCTCTGTTTCTAAAGTGGACTCAGGATTCTGAGTCTACTCTATTCTTTGACAAACTGTTTTGGATTGCCTTCAAATGTCGTTTTGCAATGGGCACAGCAAAAGAGGTAATTCTTACCATTGTACGTTGTTGAATATTTTCCTTCACTTACTTCCATGCCGCACACTAGATCTTTCACTACATTCACCTCCTTTTTCCTTCTTTCATGAATAGAATACCAAGCAAAAGGCGATCCTATTAAAATAGCTATGATTATCGGAATTGATTCCAAAGGAATCGCAGGATTTTCTTGAGTCGTGGAAGACATGTCACTCATTCCAGATATTCTGCTTAAACACCTAGTTTTGAACTCAAATGGTAAAACCAATCAAATGTATCAAACCTGAATCTGTTAAGACTAAATTTTCATGCTTAAAATGATAATTTTACAGCAAATCTCATGGTTTGATTTCATTTCAATTTCAAATATGATATCCTTCTATGATATTTTTATATGAGTTATGCGAAGTATGGGTTAGATGGCTCACGGCATTGCTGATAATCTAATGATGCTGGTTATGTCTGTTGCAATGCTTACCATGGTCATATCAATGTTGATTATGGGAGTCTATTGGGCTTTCGCACTCTTAGTTCTATCCGGGGTACTTACGGCGGTAGCAACGGTCTTTTATTCATTCCAGTCTGCTAGATGTATGTGTGGAACTAATTCTAGCACCCAATGTCCCCATTGCGAAAGGCCATTTGAAAGCAATCCAAAACAATCTGTCAAAGCATGATGTAAGTTCGGTTCTGGTAGGCCCATCTATGTCATGAATCAGATTTTAGACCCTGATGCTTTCTCCTGTTATTGCAGACTGGTCTACAGAGGAGCTTCCATCAATTATGATTCCGTCAACGGGAATTTTTTCTTCTTTCACTTATGATAACCCATGCAAAAGGTATGCCTATCAAACCTGCTGTGATTATAAACATCCATTCTAAAAAAATCGACATTTTTTCATTTGAAGATATTCCTAACATCCCAGACATGCCATGCATACCTGACATATTGGCAGACATCCCAGACATGCCATGCATACCTGACATATTGGCAGACATCCCAGACATGCCATGCATACCTGACATATTGGCAGACATCTCAGGCATTGTTTCGTTTGATATCATTTTACCTGATGATTCGGAATAGGATTGGTCAACAGTTGCCATGTTCAATTGTGAAATTAATACAAACACTATTCCTAAAAAAATGATTGAGAATAGGATAAAGTATGCATAGACTAATGGCTTCTTTCCTATACTGGAACTCACATTTTGCATATCATTGATTCTACATGGGTAATCTTAACGTCATTGGTACAACTCCAGAATTAATTATCAAACTTGAAAATCTAGGAACAGCCTAATTAACCAGTGATTTCTAAGATAATCATGGCAAACTGTGGCTGTGGCGCACAACATAAATCACATTGCAAATGTGAAACAACTGGCAAATGTGATTGTGGAAGTAATTGTACATGTGTGGATTGTAGGGATCCCAAGCATGGAAAACACGGTTAGATCTCTCTTCATTTTTTCTTTATAGTTGATCAAAAATGGCGAGAGATCCTATTTGTGGAATGTTTGTTGAGGAAAAAGATCAATCCCTTAACTATGAAACAGAAGGAACCAAACACTATTTTTGTTGCAAGAGTTGTCTTGATGAATTTGCTGCACCAGAAAAAGAGCTTAAAAAACTAAAGCGATATGTCGTTCTAGGTATCGCACTCACAATTCCTATAGTTTTGTTAACATATATTTCCGTATTACCTCGTCAGATTAACGGATACGTACTTTTTGCTTTAGCTACGCCCGTTCAGTTCTGGTTGGGGTGGAGATTCTATCAGGGAACATTTGATGCGTTCAAACACAAGATGACTAACATGGATGTCTTGATTGCTATAGGAACCTCAACAGCATGGGGTTACAGTACTGTTGTAGCATTTGCGCACAATGTTTTACCAATGGGGGATCTGTACTTTGAAACTTCTTCAATAATAATTACGCTTTTGCTAATTGGAAGATTACTAGAAAGCAGAACAAAGACAAGAGCATCAAAAGCTGTCAAAAAATTACTAGATCTCAAACCGACCATAGCTCATGTCATCAAAGATAGCAAAGAAACAGATGAACCAGTTGAAAATGTACAGCTAAATGATATCGTTCTAGTTCGTCCTGGAGAAAAAATTCCAGTTGACGGAATCATAATTGATGGAAGCTCCTCTGTAGACCAGTCTGCAATAACAGGAGAGAGCATACCAGTTGAGAAAGAATCTGGTGATGAAGTGATTGGCGGTACAATCAACAAAGAAGGAGCCTTTAAATTCAAAACAACCAAGATTGGAGACGACTCTGTTTTATCACAGATAGTAAAACTTGTAGAAGAAGCAAAATCAAGCAAGGTCCCAATTCAAAAACTTGCTGACAAGATATCGTCATATTTTGTACCAGCAATCATCATAATTGGATTAATTTCTGCACTAGGGTGGTTCTTTTTTGGTGGAATTGGGATTACATTCTCACTTCTTGCTTTTGTATCAGTGGTGATAATTTCTTGCCCATGCGCATTAGGAATTGCTACACCTGCTGCCTTGATGGTCGGAGCTGGAAAAGCAGCAGAGAATGGAATTTTGATAAAGGGAGGAGAGAATCTTGAGATTGCACGAAAGGTTCAGGTCGTAGTATTGGATAAGACAGGTACTCTGACAAAAGGAATTCCTTCAGTTACTGATGTATTTTCAGTAAATGGAATGGATGACAACGAGATCTTGCGCCTAGCAGCAATCTCGGAAAAAAATTCCGAACATCCGCTTGCACAATCTATAGTTAGACACGCAAAAAAATTAGGAATTCCTATCTCTGAACCTGATTCTTTCAAAGTATTTGCTGGCAGCGGCATATTCTCTCAATACGGAGATCATCAGATATTGATTGGAAATAGAAAATTCATAATTGGTAATGGAATTACTATTGATGAAACACTTGATAAAAAGATGGAGGAGTTTGAAGGAGAAGGGAAAACGCCAGTCATTGTTTCCATAGATAAAAAATTATCTGGAATAATTGTAATGATGGATACAATCAGTGATTATGCGCAAGAAGCCATACAAAGACTCAAAAAAAATGGAATTCAGGTAGTAATGCTTACTGGTGACAATAAAAGAACAGCTAATACAATTGCAAACAAACTTGGTATAGATAGAGTACTTGCTGAAGTATCGCCTCAAGAAAAGGAAAATACCATTAGAAAAATAAAGGAAGAGGGAAAAATTGTTGCCATGGTGGGCGATGGAATAAATGATGCTCCCGCACTTGCTGCGGCAGATATCGGAATTTCGTTTGGAAGCGGAACGGATATTGCAAAAGAAACAGGGGGCATCATACTTGTTAAAAATGATCTTCGTGATGTTGTAACGGCAATGGAATTGAGCAAAAAAACAGTATCAAAAATAAAACAAAATCTCTTTTTATCCTTTGTATACAACTCTGCTCTGATTCCAGTTGCTGCTGGTGCCCTTGTTCCAATATTTGGCCCTCATGTGTACATGATCTTGCCATTTCTTGCAGCTGGTGCAATGGCAACAAGTTCTGTAACTGTTATCAGCAATTCTCTACTATTGAATAGATACAAACCAATGCGAATCTAAACTACTTATCTTCTATGAAATCTAGCATGTCCTTTTTTATGGGCATCATGTTTTCTGTGGTGAATCTCATGAGATTCATGATGCTGTTCATGCATTTTATGGTGTTTTTCATGAAGTTTCAAAAGTTGTTGATGTTCCTTGCGTAGTTTTTCATGTTCTTTGTGATGTTTTAACAAAGCCAAATGAAATTTTTCATGCTCTTTGCGTAATTTTTGATGTTCTCTGTTTAATTTTTCATGTTGTTGTCTCAATCGAAGGTGTTCACGTTTTAGCTTATCATGACTTGCAAGGCTTCTAGTTTTTGCCATGTGATTAATACGTCACAAGGCAGGCTATAAACATCATGGTACAATATCGTGTTTGAAAATAAAAATAACTTTGTTTTTATGGTTATTGAAAAATATTTATTTTTTTTATTTATATGTGTACAATCATAAAAGTCATTATCAAAAATGATAATCTGCTATATTCGAATATAACACTTCACTCATTAATCACACATGGTAAAACAATGCGGATGCGGTGCACAACACAAAACTACTTGCGGATGCGATAAGGGAGGCAAATGTACTTGTGGAAGCGGTTGTACTTGCGTTGAATGCAAATGCAAATGACTTCCTAATTCGAATAAAATTAGAAAAACAAGAGTTCCAGTAGTTCTTAACTCATAGTGATTTCATTACGCTGATGCCTTTATCTGCGGTATATGTGACTAGGTTCATTGACTATTAGTCACTTTATCAATGTCACATCCAACCAAATTATGTGCATTTTTACATGTGTCAAAAAGAAGATGATAATTTTTGAGATGTAAAGGAATTTGCAATAGGTTTGCAGCAAAGAGGCCATCTGGTGGGTTTAGATTTGTGGCAGGACAAAGGCCGTGCTCTGTATGCAGTGTTTTCATCGACGTAAACTCATATCCTTTGCATCGCTGTCCGTGTTGCAATAATAAATTAAGGCTAAGCTCAAGAAATACAAGATCAAGAAAAAATAAACTAAACATACTGTACAAATCTTTAACAAAAATAGTAACAAGACAGGAAGATAGCGCTATAATGTTGCCTATCCTTAAATAAGTAAGAAGCTCACTATGTGATAGAAAAAATGGAAAACAAAGAAATCAGGACTGAAATAGAGGACAAAACAGAAGAAAAAGAGATAACGGTAAACGACAAGATAGTGCAACTCATAATTGATGACGCTTCTGGGATATCACTTGATGACTTTCAGGTAAATGACAAGAAAGTTTTGTCAATATTAAACCAAGACAATGATTTATCTGATAACCAATATACCTTCAATGGTCTTGCAAGAAAACTGGGAATGCATCAACAAAGCCTCTCAAGATCTTTGCATAGGTTAGAAAATTCTGGTCTCGTAGAGAAAAGCGCAGTAGGTTATAGGCCAAGCAAGAATCTTAGGTCAATTCTAGTCAAGAGGTCAAAACTGGACCTTGAGAACTTGTCTAGAAAAGTATCTAAACAACACCAGTTTGTTCAGGTGCTTCAGTTATACATCCCTAATACAGTGGAGGTTGAAGAAATTGTAAACAAGCTTGTTGGAAAATGGTTTGGTAATTTACGCTGGATAGGGTTGATAGATGGAGACGGAGGATATGTGTTACAATGGACTAATGGTGACAAGTTCCAAGTCAACCTCAAGATAGTATCGAGATATGCAATTGTAGAGAGTAACGCTGTAGGGGACAAAAGTAAGGCAGAAGCCATGGTAAGTGCATATCGTATATTTGAGCAAATAACCAAAGTATTCCAGAACAAGTCTAGCGGGAAGAGACTGAATTCTTTCAGTCAATATAATTAACAAAAAATCCTACTGTGACTGATCTGTTAAGAATGATAAGATCTTGCGTAATGATTTTTCAATTTTATTATTGTTTGGTCCAAAACCGATACCATTTTCTTTTCTTCTGTTCAGATTCTTTTGGAATGGCTTTTTCTTCGTTCACGTATTATGATGGCTTGAGATTTTTATAATATTGGTGGTACATTCCTCGATTGTACTATAATTCTTTATAATGATCGAACGATAGTTTGTAAGGACGACAAAACCACGTCAGAACAGGCGTTCATTACGTGGTTATCGTCTTTTTTATTTATCACTACTCATTAACGCATATCATTACTATTGTTGCTGTATTGATCTCTTATAGGTACAAATCATCAAAAAAAATACATGACATCTATGTGTTGAACGCTTATCTGACACAGTTCTACTGTCCACGTTCTATGTCTTGTAGATTACAAGATGGTACAATCTACAAATGTACCAATTTTTTAAAATATATCTTTATCAGTTAATAAAACGAGAATACGATGAGAAGTCACTTGCATTGGAATTTCTCATCGCATCTCTTTTTTTATCAATCATAATCTGGTAAAATAACACGTTTGGCATAGATCTGAATACATGACTATATCTGCAAAAAAAAAATGAAGGTAGGGAGAATCTTACTTGTCTAAGGGAAGCTTGTGGAACGTATTTTCGCTTGCAAGAACAATGCCTGTCTCAACAATTGGTTTTTCACCAAGTGCTTTCTCTATTGCCTTTTTTGATAGATCTATGGCCTGTTGCTGGGTCAAGTCTGCGCTATACTCCTTTGTTACCACATCGAGTGCTATGTCTGATGCCTGACCTATGACAAAGCCGGAACCCCTAAAGAAAGTACCACTTGGGTCCACCTGATATAGCTGTACTCCTGTCTCATCTGAGCCAGCTATTATTATTGAAGCCGCCTGTGGTCTTACAGCATATGTTGTATAGTTGTGTAGGTAAGTGCTGAGATGTTTTGCCAGAGAATCTGTATCTATTGGGCTTTCATATGTCAATTTGTGTTTCTGAGCTTCCAGTCTCAGGGTATCAATTCACTGCAAGATATCTCCAATGTATCCTGAACCCGTAGCACCTACGTGGTAATCAATCGAGAATATTTTCTCAGATGGTTCTATCAATGGGTGTGTAGGTTTTATCTGGCTTGAAAGTATGGCAAATTTTGGAGTCTTGATTCCTATTGTGGTTGACCCGCGACTTACTGCTTCTAGTGCGCTGTCTACTAGAACAAGTCTGCCTTGAGGTCCATAGAAAGGAAACCTTCCAGCATTTGAAGATTCTGACATTTATGCTGCAACCTCCCTTGTTATCATTGGTATTGCTAGCACATCTATTCCGTTACCTGAGCCTGGATCTCGTTCCATTGCAGCAGCAACTGCTCGCGTAGCAATTTCCTTTGCTTGCTCATTTTTGATCTCCTTGTTGTATAGACTTTCGAGTACTCCATATGCAATGGGAGAACCAGAACCTGACGAGGCAAAGTCTTCTGATGTTATGGCACCACTCATATCGGCTGCATATACATGTGCACCATGTTGGTCTACTCCTGCCACAAGTAACTCAATATAGTATGGCTGATAGTTTCTCAAGCCAGAGTAGGCCAGATTTGCAATCAATCTAGTAGACTCTTTTACAGTTAGAGGGAATCCTCTTCTAAGTTCCATGAGTCTTCTCTCTGCTTTTGCTACCTTGATTATGTATTCTGCATCAGAGAGCTGACCTGCGATTGCCACTGCCAGCGTTTCATCTATCTTTGCAATCTTTTGGACTATCTTTGATCCTATGAAGAATCCCTTGCTTGCTCTTTTGTCTGAGCCTAGGACTATTCCATTTCTTGTCTTGATTCCTACGATTGTTGTCATGGACTATATACTGCAGTAGGGAATTAATTGACTAGTAATCTTCTAATCTAGTCACAAAAATGTGGATGTGCAGTGTCAGACCGCCAAGGGGGCTCCGCATTTTGAGCATTTTACCTCAAACATTTTGAGGTAAACTTCACCCTTGGTATCAACATCAACGCATTGTTTGCCGCCTTCTTTACAAACGTGGCAAAATTCTTTTCTCATGTATATTATTCGTTAATCAAAGTAATAAAGCTCGCTGTGTGGAAATTGAAATTACAAATAGATTACTTGGTATGTTCCATAGTCTTTTATTTCGCGGATGTGTATCATATACTAGATAGCAACCAAAGGAAGAAACATTGGTGTGTATGCTCATAACCAGTGAACATCTTGTTAGGCGATTAACTGTCTGGTTCGATGATTGCTATCTTGTTATGTGTGAAATTTATGCAATTGTATATGAATTTGTAATATGCCCACACTGAAATAGTATGGATTCCTAAATATGGTATGCCAACTGCATACATCTTACTAAATAGTCAACCCAATTCGGAAGTTGAGATAATATCAAAAATAAAGGAAATCATAAAAGATAGCCCGTCTGTCAAGTGTGAGATCCAAGGAGTTTATGGGGTGTATGATATAATTGTCAAAGTTGAATGTGCAAGTATGGATGATATAAGAAATGCGCTTGGTAAAATAAGAAAAGTAAACAAGATTGTCTCTACCATTACGATGTTAATCAATGAAGAGTAAGAAATCTGCCTTACACTGTTTTAATCTTAAAACAGCTCATAATTTTTAAAAAAAGCAAATAAAAGAAACCTGATAATAGAAAAGTCATGCGTGACATCAATGAAATAATGCCGAAAATCCAAAACATGAGATGGGGTGCCCTCATGAATACGGCACCTACTAATGAGAAAGTGCGGGAGATGAATACTATGTTTCCTCACGATGGCAGGTGGCATACTGTATTTGAAGAGGAAAAACAGGTTTTTGTTGACGGGGTTCGCATCTGGAAAAAAGATCCAAAATCATGGACATGAATTTGAAAAACACATCAAGAGGCTAACAATCTCATCTTGAATTTGTCTATTGTATATACTCGTTAAATTAGATCATCATCTTAATTATCTTCCTAGGCCGTGGTAATTTTTTATATTTGAATAAATGGCATTTTCGAATCTACCGCGATCATGTCTATATAACCATAATACATCCATAGAATTAAATTTCCTTTTCGATGCCTGTCATATTGAAATTGACACAAAGTTTTAAGCAGATGGATTCATGTGTACAGATCTTAGGGCTGGATAACTCTGTTCGCTTTGTAGGCAGAATAAAAGACAGAAAACTGATATCTTTTGCCAGACGCCCAAATACTGCATCTCTGCTTGATGAAGAACTGAGCAGTATGGCCCATTATCAAGCATCCATAAAAGCTTCATGGGAAGACATGTTTAACGAAGCACTTGGCAAGACTAACTGGATGATAACCTCCAAGGAAAAAGTGAAATTGATTACTCTCTTTTTAGACGATGGCTTACTCATACTGTCCACAGAACCAAATTCAAATCATGATGCGATTATACAGAAGATAAAAAGTCTTAACATGAAATTATAACTGTATATTTGGTACACACATGCTGTAGATGAGTCATCTAATAACGCCCGAAATTATTGCAAAAAACACTCCGACAAAAAGCTGAATCTTCTGACAAATCAGCTAGGGTTATGAAAATTAAGCTTTGGTTGTGAGGGACTTCTATATGCTAATTTGTGGACATTATATCGAAGGTTTGCCCAAACGATCCTTTTTTTTGCATTGGAATAATATCTCTTAGTCAATCGTTTGGCAGGCAAGCGACCTTCACATTGGAGGGGGTCCCTACCAAAGGTGCCTCTCCAAGATTTTTTTGCCTAGTTTGTCATCAAAATCTCTTCTTTTGTACTGGTGTGACTATCGTGATCGACAGATAGTTTATGCTCAAGGGCAAAAAATGCCCATAGTGTATCTATGAAAAGTTATGCCGTTACAGATTTCTTTTTATTTCAGAGTCTTAAAACCATAATCTAACAGCAACTTTGCTGAAACGTGATACATCATGAATATGAAATTGATACTCAGAGGAAAGACAGTAGAAGATGAGTCCACTGTTAATACCATCTTTAAGATTCTTGGCGATAAATATTCTAGAAAAATATTGGAATCTTTGACTGATTCACCAAAATCAACCCTTGACATAAGCAAAGAATGTAAGATCTCGTTAGCATTGGCATACAAGAAGATCAAAAATCTAAAGAAATGTGATCTTATTCAGGTCTATACCTCTGTTATAGTTGAAGGAAGAAAATATGCTGTTTACAAGAGCAAGGCACACCCAATAATGGTGCTTTTAAATCACAAATTTCCATCACAGACCATAGTTTTTGATTCTGACAACCTTGTTAGCTGCCTGGGATGTGAATCTCTGAATTGTGGTGTATATTATGATGAGAGATACAATGGAGTAAGAAGCATATGTTACGCATGCGGCGCTAATTGGCCGGAATCATAATTCCTGTATTTGATTTACATCCACTGCTTTTTCTTGCCGTATTCGCTGAGTATCTTGTAAATCCTGTTAAATGAGTCCTGAGAAATCATGTCTTGTTCTGTAGCTCTTTGCACAATGGATTCCATTTTGATCTGTTTTTGACGAATAATTTTCATTATCTCTTCAAACATTCCCTTTAGAATTTCAGATTCATCATCGTCATGTTCCATAATAGTCTCCAATAATGATAATCCTTGTCATAAGATTAAATGTTGTGAATCAGAAAATTACATTTGATGCAATATTTTTCTGTATTACTTCTATTTGTGTAGATTCCTTGAAATATTATGATGCCGTATGTTTCTTATGCCAACTGCATATGTCATGATCGCATGTGACTATGGACAAGAGGAACAAGTACTAGAAGAATTGAAGACAATATCTAGAGTAAAGGAAGCGCGAGGTACTGAAGGTCATTATGACATAGTAGCGGAAATAGAATCAAAGACAATCGATGAAATTAACACTACCGTTTCTGAAAAGATCCGAAGGATAGATGGCGTTCGTTCTACATTGATACTTCTTGCACAGTGTTGATGTCACTAAATGCGTAAATACTTTGAATCATATAATATCTGCCATGAGCAAACAAGATTCAGGAATGGATGCAGGCTTCTTTGAGGGTCTCATAGAATCACTTGCTGACAAGCACTCGCAACTAGACATTAACTTCCAAAAGACAAACATAAAACTACCAGGAATTGAAAAAACTTTGGAAATAGATGGACTTGTAACGCTGTCTATACATGTAAGGGAATTAACCGAAGAAGAAAAGAAGGCGTCATCTAAGAAAAATGTAGTGCTACTGACACCTAAAAGCTAGAGGACACTCAATATTCGTCTCAACTTTAGGGGGTTGAAGCGAAGATGCAGGCCAAATCTGGAAGGAGTACTAGTAGTAAGAAGGCGCTCGCCCCTGTCATATAATGAAAACATCCATCCGTCTTTAGTAAATTTTTTCACTAGCTGAGAGGCTTCCAAAAACATTCTTCCCTTGATTGTTTTTGCCTCAAATAGATTGGATAATTTCAAGTTAGTTTTCTCAACCCCTGATATCTCAAGATCAAGTGATTTGGAATTTCTGTCAAGTGACATGATGGGCTTGCCGTCTATGCTTATTGTAATTTTTCCTTTGTTTACCATGTTTAGTATTCTTTCACTAATCATGTATGATATGCAATTTCATATGATATAATATTTTTTGAATGTGTGAATTCAAACATGGTCTCTAATGGCAACCTTGCTTTCAAGTACTTTTTAACAAGCGGTGCTAATTGCTAAACCATGAGTGCAAATACGATCAAAAAGGCAAAGGCTTTGGCTAAAGATGGTGTAGTAAAGATAGAGGAAGATCTCTATCAGGTCAAATCTTCTAGTGATCTGGCAAAGTCTTATTTTGTAACCTCAGAAACTTGCGAGTGTGAGGGATTCAAGAATTTTTACAAATTTCATCATGGTAAAGGCTTGAAGGCAAATTGTTCTCATCTTGAAGCAGTTAGAATCTTCAAAAAAATGTATGAAAAATCAAAACCTGTCAAAGGAAAATGAGATTATAATCGTGGTATAAAAGATTGTAGAAAGAAATGACCTCCTGGCGAGAATTTACAGTAAAGATAATTCTTTTGAAATTCAAAATTATAAACACAAGTTAAGATGCATTTTGTATCTCATCGCGAATTAGAGGAAAATATGATTCTATTAGTTCGCCAATTGATAAAATTTCATCAGGTTTTGCTTCCCTATCATGTATCATTTTGAAGGCAGTAAGGCTTGTCCCAAGTATCTGACCTACTATGCAACCGTACAGGAAATCAAACTCACTACTGAACTTCCAATCATTTTTGAATTTTGGATATTCTTTCTTCAGTGTTGGGATTCCAATTATTATGCCATGAATTGTTTCTTCTAAATATTTTTTAAATTCGAGATTCAGAGACATGGAACCACAATCTGAATTATTTGGTATTAAATGAACTCATTACCATTCATGATCAAAGTACTGTCCTTCCAATTATGAAGAACCTTTGTAGAGAATGAGATATTCATTGGAATTTTCTCTTTCTTTTTTAGCCTTGAGTGCGTCTTGATACCGTTCGTAGTGTTCTATTAGGTAAAGCCTTCTGCCCAATGATTCAAAGTAGTCAATACCACATAGGTTAAATCCAGAGTCTGGAGTAAGTGCCTTCTTTTCTTCTTCTGTAACGTCTGCAC
Organism: uncultured Nitrososphaerota archaeon; assembly: GCA_963701075.1. Classification (GTDB taxonomy): domain Archaea; phylum Thermoproteota; class Nitrososphaeria; order Nitrososphaerales; family Nitrosopumilaceae; genus Nitrosotalea. The sequence continues at coordinate 1,537,498 of OY969559.1, read as the reverse complement.
TCAATTTAATTACGTGGTACCCTCAATGTCTCTAAAAACCTTAGTACTATGATCTGCAATTAGTTATTACTTAGAATAATCACTTGAAGCTCTTCTGGTTTTTCTACAATGTAATCAGGATTTGCCTTTTGAAGTGCGGTCCTTGTATTGTATCCCCATGAAACGCCAATGACTCTGATACCTGCTTTTTTTGCAGCCTCGATATCTCTTATCTCGTCTCCGACGTAAATTGGATCATTATGGGGTATTGTTTTCTCTTTCATCAATTTTTTGAGTAACCTACTTTTGCCATACATCGCCCTTCCAGTATATACAAAATCAAACAATTGCAAATCATTATTTTTTAAAAATTCCATAACGTTTTCTCTTGAATTCGTAGTTAGTATGCCAAGCACACATCCATTCTCTCTTAGCTTTACAAGTGCGTCTCTAATCTCTACGGCAGCTTGTAGGTGGGCTATCTCTTTGTTCATCTCAAATCTTATTTTTCTTACAACAATAGGTAACTTGAAGATTGAAATTCCCAAATGCTTTAGCACCTCGCTGGGCTTTTTTTCTCGAAGTTTTGGAAGATCGCTTAGAGGTATCTTACGATATCCGTAATGGTCAGCGAATTTGTTGGCTATTTTTATCACGACAGATAGGGTATCTGCTATGGTACCGTCAAAGTCGAAGACTATTGTAGGCATCAGACTCTCGCACTAAAAATCCCTTAAAGACTGTTGTGAATTTAGAACCTTCCATTCATTAGTTTGTTAAATTGACTCATTTTACGAATGATTCGATCCAACATGTGTGTGAAAATCGTATTAAAGCATGAATAGGTAGTATGCAAGTAAATTAACACAAGTGACATTGCAGTGGATGTTTTTCTAGTTTGGACAAGAAACTAATTGTTGACTGGGAACGAACATGCTATCTACTAAAAGAATAATATCTTGATGTTTTATAGTACGAAAAGATGAGAAATTCCTCTCTTCTAAATGAGGCCTATGAATTGTGTGAAGAAGGTGAGTACACGCTTGCCTTGGAATATTATGATCTTGTTTTATACAAGGAGCCGCACAATGTGGCTGCCTTGATAAATAAAGGTGTTACACTTCAAAACTTGGGCAAAGTCAAACAATCAGTCAAGTGCTACGATGCTGCCCTTGAAATAGATGCCAATAATGTGGATGCGCTTGTAAACAAGGGCGCTGCACTCCATACTCTAGGTAAGTATCACGATGCAGTTGATTGTTATGATAGGGTTCTTAAGGTTCAACCAAGATATGCTATGGCAATAGCATACAAGGGATTGTCACTTGGGGAGCTTGGTCTGTTAAAGGACGCCATCAAGTGTTTTAACTCTGCCCTCAAAATTGATAAAAAATATGACATTGCTCTAAACAACAAAGCGCTTGCTTTGGAATTATTGAAAAAAAACTCCAAGTTAAAACCAAAACTACACAAAACCAATTGATGTCAATAAAGGCAAGGTTCTCTAAATTTAGTTCTGCTCTGCATATTCCACAAACTTGCTAATTCCGTCTTGAAGCGCATAGTTAAGCGAACTATTGGGAACAAAACTCAGCATCCACGAAAGAAACCCAGACGTCTTCAAATCCAAACTAATGTTTGCTATAGTTCCCATTCCTGGTGTCCCATTAAAGCCCCATGTTTTGTTCAACTCTGTTGTCAATGTGGTTCCATTGAGATCTCCTGATATCACTTGTACTGTGTATGTGCCATTTGGTGATTGCTGGTATACTGCCTGTGTGTCAAAGAAAATACCATTTATGCCTGCGTTCATATCCACCAAATTTGTTTGGTTATTTAATATCTTGACATATTTGACATTATCAGGAAAGATTTGTGGATAATTTTGTACGTCAGATATAGCTGCGAGTAATGATTGTTCTTTCACATTTGCCACTGTTTGTACATCAATTATGCGATCAGCATATGATAATGGCATGCTTGGAACTAGTACGATAATTGCTATCAAACCGAAAATGAAATTTCTTGATCTATAGACAGATCTAAGTTGTGGCATAGCCTACTTCATCTGCCTGTATCGTGTAACCTGCATGTGCAATACATTGCATATTGACATCTAACAAAGCAATTAATGTACCTGTTGCAATGATGAGACGACTTAGGTTTTTTGGTTCTATCATGACTTATATTTCGCTTTATGGTATATAACTTATTGGTATCCAAATGATTTGTATACCACCTAATACAACATAAAACATGCGCAAATTAGATCTAAACGATAGCATTGGAACATTGATCTTTCTTACATCGAAATCGATGGAGGGAGTAACAGAGTACGAGATCAAAAGTAAACTAGGACTGACATCTAGCCAATGGAAGGTTATTTTAGCGCTAAATTTGTTTGATGGACTTAGCCAAAGAGAGCTTGCTGATAAAATCTATGTTGATGGCAGTACTCTCGTGCCTGTAATAGACAAGATGGAAAAAAATGGATTGCTTGAACGAAAGCCCGATCCAAAAGATAGGAGGAACAACCGACTATATCTTACGAAAAAATCTGAATCTATTGTTGATTCTATCATAGAGATAGTTCTTCAATTAAGAAAGATGCTCTACAAGGGATTGTCAAAGGACGATCTAGAATTAATGCGCCCCCGTTTGAAGAAGATAGTTGACAACGCAGACAAATTCCTGAGTGCCTCTAAATCCGAGTCATCATGAGATATAATTATACATGTGTTGCTGTAAACAGTATGATGAAATATCTTGCAATAGTTTTGCTTTTACTGCCAATCTCAATTTGTTATGCACAATCCGCTACTCCCGGCACAGTTATCACTTTCTATATCAATGATGAGAATTTGGTTACAGACCATAAGGGCGTTATGACTCTTTCAACAGCCGGTTTGGTTGATTTCACTATTAACGGAACCCCAATACCAGGTCCATCTAGCATGGTAGAAACTGGCATTGATACAGGTCAATTCGTACTTCAACTCACTCTGCCCTCTTCTGTCAATGGACAACCACTACAAAACGGTGACGTGGTACTCATGACATATCATGAACCTGCAGATTATTCTGGGAATCCGCAAACAATCACACAATCCGTAGTTCTAAGCTCCACCCCATCAACCATTCAATCACCCATGCCATCTGCCGCACCATCCTCCACTCCATCAACCGTGCCATTAAATCCAGTAGGACAGCCATCAGAACAAAGCGTAAACATTGGACAATATTTTACACTTCAGGTTTATGCCCCGAATTATAATTTGGATTCCGAAGTTCCAGATGATATACCACTAAGCTTGGTTCAAGTCAACATGGCTGGGGTTAGCACTACTCTTGCAGATCCTGCATTTGAGACAAGTACTGGTACTCTAAGAGAGACGGGTCCAAACACTAACACTTTTGCGGCCACCTTTAAGATACCGCGAGCAATTGATGGTTTTCCAGTTGAGATTGGCTCTACTCTGGAATTTACATTTGAAGATAATTCAGAACCAATCCCATCTGAATCTAGCATATATGTGACAATTGGCACACACTATCAAAACACTGCACCGGGAGCACCAAGTGTCCCTGTGTCTAACAGTATCACTGTTCAAACTACAAGCACATCTGGAACTAGTGTAGACTTTCTCAACTCTGCGGTGCTTCAAGGATTAGTAAATCCTGTTTGCTATCCATCGTCTGGTTCTCTCTTTCCTATTGGTACGACAACAGTTACCTGTTCTGCAATAAACCAGGAGGGTAACTCTGTTCTAAAATCATTTTCTGTGACAGTAAGTCAAGAAAGTAATTTTATACCTTCTTGGGTAAAAAACCTGGCAGGCTTTTGGTGTAGTGGAAGTATACAAGACAGTGACTTTGAGGCCGCAATTCAATTCCTTAATTCAAATAAAATGATCTCTATACCTCAATCACAAAACCAAAGCTCATCAATTGATAAATCAGATATTTGTTCGTGGGCTGAAGGAAAAATCACTGACGATGAGGTTGCAAAATTATTTTATCCGCTCCTCCGATAGGATTTAATTCTGCACTCGTGAACATCTATCAATGAAGGCTACTTTTGGAGCTGGATGTTTTTGGTGTGTTGAGCACGAATTCAGAAAGATAAAGGGTGTGACATCGACAGCGGTGGGATATATGGGAGGCAACCTAAGTAACCCAACATATGAAGATGTCTGTTCAGACCAAACCGGACATGCAGAAGTAGTTCAAGTTGAGTTTGACCCGTCTGTTATATCGTATGCTGAGATCCTGAATGTGTTTTGGCATTGTCATGATCCGACATCGTTGAACCGACAAGGTCCAGACGTGGGTGCTCAGTATAGGTCAGTGATCTTCTGTCATGACCAAGATCAAGAAAAGGCAGCCAAACAATCAAAGGAGCAACTCCAAAACTCAGAAAAATCAGGGAAAAAAATTGTAACTGAGATACTACATGCGCCAGAGTTCTACAAGGCAGAAGAATATCATCAACAATACTATGCAAAATGTGGAATCGTATAACCGTCGTTAAAAAGTTATTTTCTAAATAGATTTTATAGTGATTGCCTTAAATCTAAAGCCATATCTATTTTATATCTCAGTTGCTATTTGTTCTATACTTGAATTGGAAGCGACTTGGGAGGTTACTCCTGTTTTTTGGATTGATTGGTATGGGTGCGTTCATCTTTCTCAATATGGATCTTGCACATCGTAAAAGAGATCTCTATTTTCTATTTGTGTTGTCGCTAGTATTCTTCATATCTGGATGGGTTGGTCTTTTCAGATATTCTAGATTCTGGACAATGTTGGAATAAAAATTCCAATGTTTTCTACAATGCCTCTTATGGATAATATTCTAGTACATCCTAATAAGGCAAAATTTCCATACTAATGATGATGCAAAGACGTCCTTCTGGTGTAACGGTTCTAAGTGCAATGTCTATAGTTGCCGCCATACTTATGATAATAAATAACTCCATATCTGCTTTATTTGCACCACTCCAAAAAATGCCAGAGTTTGGTATCGTGGGAATGCAATTGCAAATGCCTTGGCATTTAGGTGCCCAGTTCATTTATGGTCCCGGGGTCATAATGTTTGTCGTAGGGATATTTTCTTTCTTTATTTGGTTATTTCATCCGAACCATTTCGTAATTGCCGTCATAATGTTCATCATAGGGATGTCTTCTTTCTTTGTAGCATATGGATTACTGAAAGGATACCAGTGGGCAAGGATCACCATGGTGGTTTTTGCAAGTGTTGGCATAGGAATCTTTGCAATAGTGGCTGCACTGTTTCATATTGTCGAGGTTATAAATTTAATAATTAACGGAATTATCATATTCTATCTATTCAGGCCAAATGTTAAAGCATACTTTAGAAGCGTACCAGCCTCGGCGTCAACAACTCAACCATCTCAATGAATGAAATTACATATATCCAGAAAATCTCGGCATTGCAAGATGATGGTATACAGCTCAAACAGGACGACTAGAATTATGTGCCAATTCTCAGTGTCTTCTACATTGTAGATAAAAATGGTATTATATTAATAATAAATCGATGAATTAAAATTTAATTCAAAATTTTTTAAATGAATTCTTAAATATTATGGAATTCATTATACCACATGTTCATAAAGCCACAAAAAATGGCTTGACATAGCGTGGCCCTGCAGGAACTATTATGCGAACCAAGCGCAAAGGCGCTGTTCAAAGGGAGGTAATCTCCAAGTGTCCTGCATTTGCGGGCCACGCCTTTATCTCAATATCTAGAGCTCGGACGTGTTCGTTTGGCAAAGATCAATATTGCTATGACTATGCCTCCTGCGCCGCCAACTCCTGCAATTACTAGAACTACAAAAATTGATGCGTATAGACTAAGCGTCGTTATATTGAATTCATATAATTCTATATTTCCAGTACTTGGATCAAAAATCTCGGTTCTAAATACATGATTTCCAGGTTCTTGGAATGTGTAATCTATGTCAAATGCTCCTGGGTAATCGTTTGGAGGAAATTCTTTCATTAAATTATCGTTATAATAAATTTCTAAACCCATCCTGATTTTGTCAACTTGGTTGCCATTCTGGTCTAACACTAGGAAGTGAATCTTCGTGTCACCACCTACATTAGGTACTGAAGGTGTTGTAGACACTTGGACTTCATAGTTACCGACTTTTGCGGCATCAGTGCTAAACGATGGATGCATTATTTCATAAGTCACAAGACCAGCAAAGAAACTGAAATAAACCACTAAAAGCAGGTACTTTTTTTGCATTGTGTGGGTTAGACAGTTTTGGTATATTATATTTGGTCATGGTCTCATATCTTGTTTTCAAGCAATACAGTGTGTTATCTGGTCTATTTGTGATTTGGAATAGTTCTAAATTAGGCAAGAATCTTCGCGACACTAATAAAGAAACTAGACATGAATTTCAGGGAGAGCATATTTGATATCTAAAAAGATGGGCGTTGTTATAGGGGTAATACTAGTTGGCTTTGCAGTAGCTTGGTTTGTATCCCAAAAACCGACCGCATCTGAACCCTCAGAGTATATCTTGAACCCAACCCCGAGTCAAAATCCCTATCTACAAGAATACTCACTACCTGATAATTCTGGACCTAACGGTCTAATTGTAGATAAAACAGGAACAGTGTGGGCTACATCATCCAAGTCAGACTTACTTTACAGCTTTGATCAAAAATCAGGGCAACTAAAAAATTATGAGATAACAGACAATAATTCGCAGTATTTTAATCCTGGTCAGAACACAACTATGGTCTGGACTGTAGTTCAAGATAAAGACGGAATCATATGGTTTTCCCCGCTTGGAACTAAATCTATATGGTATTTTGATCCTACAAACGATACTTTTCACTCTATTTTATCAGAGGCAGGATCTGCGTTTCAGATGAAGACAGATGCAAACACTGGAGATGTGTGGTTTACTACACTTAGCGGTGATGCCTTGTGTGTTGTAGAAAAAAATGCTGATTCACAAACTGGCTACAAAATATCTGCATTTGACCTTGGCAATGATACCGCCCCAGCTGGATTGTACTTGCAAAACAACTCGGTATGGGTCACAGAAATAACCACTCAAAAGATTGTTGAATTTAACATAGACCGTGAAAATGGCACTGTAACTGGAATCACAAAAGTAAAAGAAATTCCAATAGATAACCAGACCCAACTTTCATCTCCTACTGATCTTCTTGTCGATAATGATTCTATATGGCTGACAGAACACGGCACAAGTTTTCTTACCAAATACAATCTTGGAAATGATCAGGTTGTACGGTATCCAACCTCGCAAAATGTGTATCATGCAACAACACTTCCATTTTGGATACGAGGAATTAATGATGGTAAAGACTTGTGGTTCAATGAACATGAGGGAAACAAGCTTGCATACTTTGATACAGTGAACAAAACTATGGTAGAGTACGACATTCCATCTAGGCCAGCAGATGGTTATCTCACATATCCTCTTAACATCGCCACAGATCCTAATGACAACATGATACTGTGGTTTTCAGAATGGAACACTAACAAATTAGCAAAAATTGATGGCCATGTACAGCTGCCTTTTTCCATATCTTCAGATACAAACAAGGTTGTACTAAGCTCTGATGCTTCAAAAGAAATATCTGTAAATCTAAAAATTGATGGCCAGAGTCCCTATAGCGCAAATCATGTGTTTTTGAATGCTTCAAGTTCGCTGGTTCCAGCTGCAGGTTTTGGAAATCTCGATGTGCGATTATCTCCAGACACTCTTGATCTTTCTTCTAGTCATGACGTGCAACTGCTATTGCGGAATTATTCTTCTCCTCCAGGTAACTATACACTAGGGGTTAGCGTATCTAATGGAATTGTAACAAAAACAATCTTTCTTGATCTTATTATTCCAAACAGCTGAAATTCTGCAAATGGTGTTTATTACTATTATTTAAGTTCATCAGACGCAATCTTATTTTTTATCGCATAGTCCTTTATCTCAGACAGTCTTAATTCATCTATGATGAAATGTATGAAATCTTCCTTGTATTGAGGAAGTATTTTTTTATCTCCACTTTTAGGATCATCGTATTCCTCGACTACTGGCTCGCTTCCTAGCAATTCATTACACAATGCTTTCATGTCTGACATGTCAAATTTTTGCAATAAAGCATATTTTGCAGGCAATTCCTTTTCGAATATCTTGTCTTCTTTCTCGATTTCTTCTTTTATTTTGGAAATCTCTTCTAGATTTTTACTAGAACTATCAGCTTTTTTGCGGTCAAATATTTTTCCAAAATTCATTTATTTTGAGAGCTTTTTTCTCGCAGAATATAATTCAATAAGATCGTTCTAGATTGCACCATGTGTGTTTTTGCGTATTACTGGCAAACTTAAATAAGGTTTTGACATATTGAATCATGTCTCAACTAATTGAGGCAAAGTTCCTAGATGACATAAAGAGCAGGCTGTAAAAAATTAAACCTGAACTTGTCATGCAAGCGATGTACTATGGAAGAAAATTAACTGATGTTGAATTTCATGCAGAAATCGTTGTTGAACAACATCGTGGAACGGATTTGGACAAAAAGAGATTTGGGCTTGGCCAAAAATATGGCATTGGAATGGCAGAAGAAGATCATAAGTTAAGAGTTGTTGGGGGGATGACCCTTAAACCATTTCTGAAATATCCGAAGATGTGGATGTAGAAAAGATCAGTGGAACGATCTCATGTGCCTCATACTAGAGATTTGGGATGTTGTAGTTTGATCTCTATTGTATTCTGTGAGGCATTTTTTTTCAATTTTTCCTGCGTAGAGGATGTAATTGGTATATATGGTACTAAATTGTACCCTTATAAATGCCGCAAACAAAACCGATCGTAGATATCGTAAACGTTGTTGCCTCTGCTTCAGTCGATCAAAAAATTGACCTTGTTGAAATAACAAAAACATTTCCAGATGTAGAATATCACCCAGAACAGTTCCCTGGACTGGTCTTTAGATTAAAATCTCCAAAGACTGCAACACTAATCTTCAGCTCAGGTAAAATGGTATGCACTGGTTCTAAATCTGAAGAGGCAGCTATTAACGCAGTGAATACCGTAGTTCAGAAACTTCGAAAGGGGAAGATAAAGATCAAAAATGACCCTGAGATAACCATTCAAAACATAGTTGCCTCAGTGAGCCTTGGTGGAAAAGTACACCTTGAAAAAGCAGCACGAAGTCTCCCAAGAAGCATGTATGAACCCGAGCAATTCCCAGGGTTAATTCATAGAATGCTTGATCCAAGATCTGTCGTTCTAATCTTTGCATCTGGAAAGCTAGTATGTACTGGTACAAAGAAAGAAACTGAGGTATATAGAGCAGTTCACAATCTGCATACTCTTCTAGAAGAGAAGAAACTAATGGAATACGAGTAGACTCTAAAAAAATAGTTTTTATTTTATTGCATTTTTAATCTTTAGACTATGGGTTAATACTACATCTTAATTTTTTTCCATTTTTGATGTCTGTGTCTTATTTATTGCATAGCTTCCACCAAATGATATTGCTAGATTGATGGCAAGTGATATCACGGCAATGTAAATTGAGCCAAAACTTGTATTGAAAAGTGATATTGTTAGCGCTCCAAAATTATTTGCAGCTTCTAGCATGTAAATCCCAGAGCCTATGCCAACAAGCAAGCCTATTATCAACGGAGTTTTTCTCAAGGACTTGACATACAAACCACAAATAACGGCGGGCAATATTTGAGCAATCAATATTCCGCCAAGTAATTGTAAGGATATTGCATATGTTGCAGGGACTACAAAAACAAAACCTAGTGCAATGAATTTAAAAACTGTTGATGAAATTTTGGTAATTCGAATCTCTGAACTGTTTGTAATGTTTGGTTTTAATTCCTTTATTATGTTTCTTGTAAGCAAATTTGCCTGTGCCATGGCCATGATGGCTGCAGGTACAAGACCGCCAACAAAAATGCCAAGTAATGCAATTCCTGAAAACCATCCGGGCATTGTATACATTATCAGCGATGGAACCACAAGTATTCCTCGAGAACTTTCTGGAAATCCTGAAAGAAAATTCATCGCATTGGGAACTGCATATACTAGTACACCCATTAACGCAAGTATTGCAAGCCCCACACCATAGAGGGGGAGCAGTGCTGTACTCGTTCGAAGCTTTTGGGCACTCTCAGAACTTAGCACACCATTTATTGCATGAGGATAAAGATAGAGAGCCAATGCACTGCCAAGAATCAGTGTAGCATAAGCAGGCATCAGAGCAGAAGGTAATGTGACATAATTTGCCTTCACTTGACTGAAAGCGTGTTGAAATCCACCTATGCTAAGTGGAACTACTATGATTACTGCAAAAACTGTAATCCAGATGATGATATCTTTGAATATTGCAGTAAGTGTAGTTCCGCGTAACCCACTTGTGTACGTAAATGCAGCCAAGACTATGAAGGAAATTAAAAGTGAAATTTCCTCTACAATTTGGGCATTGGCGGAACCGGCAAGCATGACGGTCAAAACTGCTTGCATGCCTACTATCTGAAGTGCTATGTATGGTAGTTCAGCAACTATGCCTGTAATGGCTATCATTATTGCAAGTGTGGTGCTACCAAACCTGTCCTTGACAAAATCTGAAGCTGTAATGTATCCTTTTTCTCTTGCCAAAGTCCATAATCTTGGCATGGTTACAAGTGCTACTCCAAAAGTTAGCATGACGTAGGGAATGGCAAAAAAATAGAGAGAACCTTTGGCAAAAACTCCAGAGGGAACTGCAACAAAGCTGTATGCAGTATAAAGGTCGGCCCCTATGAGAAAGAAAACTAGTGTAGTACCAAGCCTTCTTCCAGCAAGAGCCCACTCGTGTACATGATTGAGATCCCCTCTTCTCCAATATTTTCCGTAAAATCCTAAAGCAATAAACACAATGAAAAGAGAAACAAATGCGATAGTTATATCGGAACTAATCATCCCTGATTCCCCTTTAGGCGAGCAAAAACAATGTAGAATCCTGCTGATGCAAATAACCAGAAAGTTTGGAACCAGTAAAAAAATGGTATTCCTAATAATTCTGGTGAATCTCTGTTATAGATTGGAACTCCGAGATTAACAAATGACGGAATCAGAATGAGTAATGCAAGTATCACATGAATTTTCTTGATACGCATATTCCTGATGAATTTGATAGTAAAGATATAAGGATTGAGAGATGTATGAATGTCAAACTTACAGTATGGCCTCTATGATTTGGCCTTCTTGCCTATTGCAATCATGAACATGGTGCTTTTATTGCTGGCATGAGGAGAGAAAAATTCTGTTACCTCATCGTCATAAAATGTAAGTCCTGTAACTCCAATATGCAATGCACATGATGCAAGATACATCCGTCCTCCAATGATGCTTGCATCTAACTGTGCAACTCTGTATCCGCGATTGCCAAAATATTCTAGAATTTTCTGAAGGTTTACCATGAAAAATATTGTAACTGATGCATCACGTGGTAAACTTTGGTCAAGGCCCAGATGTCCTGATACATCTCTAAAGTCTCCTTTTTGTAAAATCTCCAACGAGCTGTGTTCCTTGTTATAAAAATATGCACCCTGTTCTAGTCCATCTACTGCATTTACAATCAAGTAAATGTCGTTGATACTTTCTTCTTCAAAATCTGAAGTGATTCCACCTGTGGATCTTTTCAGTATGGTGGATAATTGTTCAAGTGAAATAGAACTATGAGAAAATTTACGTGTAGATCCGCGTCTGAGAATGACCGTTTCTAGACTGTCTTCCGGAAAGATACTTTCCATACTTTCAATTGTTTTCACGCGTTTTTGATGTGTGTCTTTAGTGTTCTGTTTTCGCCAAGATGAAACTTCTTGATGGCCTGTCAGAGAAGATGACTCGTGAATCTCATTTATGGCACAAAGACTCATGTCCTGCTCTGGCTCTGCCTTGGCAATATCGGACAGTGGGGGAGGGATTGGAAGTTCCTGACTTGAGTGACCAAGTGATAATATTGCTAGTGTGGCCTCTTTTTTTACATCAAGGCCAAGAAGAGAATTTATCTCAGAGTCAACAAAACCCAATATCAACTTGCATGGCATTCTCTGTGTATTTGACATTGCAAGGGCATTTGAAAGAATTGTTCCACAATCCCAAAATGCATGTCTGTATTCTCTTGCTTGATACTTGACTGCATTTCTTGAAAACATATCAGTGAAAACCAGCATGATGGGTGCAGATGATGTAAAAGGCTCATTTGCCGTTGCATTTGCAAGAATTTTACGGTAATCTCCCTTTCTTAATACTGTCAATGAAAGATTCTGTGGATTGAAATGATAAACTCCTGCCTCAAGTCCAGAAATGTTAGCGCATACTATGTAGATCTCTATGTGGTACAGGGCTCCAGTACACGATGCTGCCCGAAACTCTATCTTGCCAAGAGATGGAAATTTGAGTGTCTTTGTAATGCCTCCTGAGAAGAAGAGCATCCTTGAAAGCACATTGATGTCTGGAGTAATGTTTGCATATCCGCTTTTAGTGTTAACTGAGATTGCATCAAGAGCGGAAATTGCACTTGATTGTTTATCCAGTGGGAGTTTAATCTGTACAGCGTTTTTGTATGTCTTGTATGGCATAGGCCTGTTTGCAGGATGGTACGTGTGGGTTCTGTTAAGAAGTATTCCGTTTGGATGTTTTGTCCCATCATGATATTGCCAAGTGGCTTCAATCTCGTAATTTTTCAAATAAAGATCTATGAAGATGACTCTAAAACCATCTTAAACATTTCTTCAAAAGGAAGATTATTACGTGTTAGAGCAAGTGTACGCCTTATGGAAATTAACGAGGAAATAATGTCAAAAATAATTCAAACTTCTAATCTTAAATATGCTCTATACATCGATGAAAAGATCTTTGATCTAGAGAATGTTTCCATATCTAAATCAAAAATTCCAGTACGAAAGCCTACCACAAGGGGAGGAGTGTACTTTACTGATACAACTGCTTACAAGATAAGAGCTACTACTGGTGACATGTCAATACTCTCTCTCTTACCAAAGATTATGCTTGGGCCGAATACCGAATTCAAACCTGTTAAAGTAAAGACCAGTTTGCTGTTTGACAATGAAAACAAAGACGTTGTTCTTGTCTCACATGTGGCAAACACTGTAAATACAAAAACTAGAGTAGAACTAAATCTCATAGTAGACGAAATTAATCTGTGATTATTTCCTGGACCAAAACTATCTTATAATGCTGACTAAAGCTTTGTGTGTGGAAAAACTCATTCCTGTACTTTTGATTTTAGTTTTTACTGTATCAATATCAAGTGTTTTTGCAGATCCTGATTCTACAGGATTCACAAATGCTATAGGTGTTAGCTCTCCTAGTAGTAATTCCACTCTTCCTCAATTGATAGTTTCAGGAAATAACGTGTACATTGGATGGGTAGACAATGCTGTCGGTAAATTTGGGGTGATGTTTGCAAAAAGCAGTGACGGCGGTTCTTCTTTTGGCAAGGAAATTAACCTTGGAAATATAGACTCTGGAGCGCCTGATAACATGAAAATTGTAGAATCTCAAGGCAAAATATATGCTGTCTGGCAGTCTTTTTTAGCAAACAAATCAAGTATTGCATTTGCAAAAAGTAATGACAATGGAACCACCTTCATCTCAGCAATTGAAATCAACGATAATTCTAAAGATTCCTCTTTTCCACAACTTGCGGTATCTGATAATCATGTTTATGTTGCATGGCTAGAAAGAACGGCAGGCGACATTACCAACATCGTTTTTACGAAAAGCGATGACGGGGGTACTACATTTGGCACACCTGTTGCCATTACCACTCATGTTAGTGGCAACTCTGGAATTCCAAAAATCTCTGCCTATGGAAATAATGTTTATTTAATGTGGGAAGACAATGGCGCAAAAAATTTTGATGTCTTCCTAAGTAGTAGTAATGATTCTGGGAACACCTTTGGCAGTATTCCAACAAATATCAGTAATGATGTTGGAGATTCAGGGGCTCCTCAAATGATAGTGGATGGCAATACCATCTATGCGGTATGGATGGATGACACTCCTGGCAACTTTGACATTTTATTTTCAAAGAGCATTGATGGAGGGGTAACATTTGCAAAACCAGTTAATGTGAGTGTAAACTTGCAAGATTCAGGATATCCACAATTTGCTGTAGTAGGAAACAACGTTTACGTGGCATGGACTAATGCTATAACAGACACAAATTATGATATTCTTTTTGCAAAAAGCAGTGACGGTGGACAAACATTTGGTACGCCTTTAAACGTCAGTAACACTCCTGGTGCATCTGGCTGGCCGCAAATATCTGTTGATAGTGGTAATGTATACACAAGTTGGGTTGACAACACACCAGGCCACTATGACGTCTACATAGCTAAAAGTGCGGACGATGGCAATAGTTTTGAATCTCCTGTAGATGTAACCAACGGCACATATGGTTCGTGGTATAACACAATGGCGTCGTCATCAAACACTGTATATCTTGCATGGCAACAAGCTAACAATGGGAGCAATGGCATCATGTTCTCAAAAAGCACTACATTTGTTCCCGAGTTTGGTGCTATAGCACCTCTAATACTTGTACTTTCTATTTTATCCATAATTGCTATATCTCAGAAATCAATTCTAAAAACTCGAGTCTAAACTAATTTCTTGGTCTCAAGTAACTCGACGAGTCCACACTTTGTGTTTTTCATATTTAGATCAACAAAAGCAATGCGCCTCTCATCGAAACCTTTCACAGGTTTTACCAGTACCGTTGCACCTTTCATTGCCATGTCGTCTAATTCCTTTTGTATGTCATCTACTTCAAAACATAGGTGGTGAATCCCTCCCCCACTTGAGGCAAATTCTGTTATGGGAGAATCACGTGATGTGGGTTCTATCAACTCCAAAAATGGCTCGCCAATTTTTAACAAGCAAACATTTACCTTTTGGCTTCCAACTGGCGTAGGCAAACTAGTACTCTGAAAACTCATATATTTTTTCAATTCTCCTATGGAATCTTGTATGTTAGGTACAACAACTCCGATATGATGTAATTTCATGATCTACTCAAGTATGAGGAATAAAATAAGATAGCGACATACGATCTGAATGGTATTATTATACAAAAATGCATCTATTTTTTCGAAATACTAAATTTTGGGAACTGATTGATCTCACATATGGTTCAGGAACAATATAGGAAAGGAAAAAAGTATTATTTCTGTGAAAAGTGCGGATTTGGATATCAGGCACCTAACACTGCCCACGAATGCGAAGACTATTGCAGCAAAAATAACAAATGTTCAAGAGAGATAACCCGGAATGCGTTGTTTCGATAGTAAAATACCCTGTTTACTTTTATATTGATATTAGAATCACCAAAGGCATGTTAGAGAAGCTAGTCAGAGACTCCAAAGCACTTGAGAAGGCCATTTCTGGAGAGGAACTCTCGTATGATGACGGCCTTGAGCTAATGTCTTACGATAATCTTTACATGTTAGGCGCCGCAGCCGATTTGATAAGACAGAAACAATCAGGAAACACTGTAACCTTTGCCGCATCTTATTATCTAAATTACACAAATGTTTGTGCCGCAAGTTGCCAGATGTGTGCATTTTATAGGAAGGGAAACGAAAGTGATGCCTATACACTAACTCCACAGGATATTGAAGCCAGAGTGGGCAAGGCAAAAGAACTGGGGGCAACTGAGGTACATATAGTTGGGGGATTTCATCCTGAGCTACCTTTAGAGTATTACGAAGAAATGTTCAGGACAATAAAAAAGAGTCATCCTGAAATGAACATAAAAGCTCTGACTGCTGCGGAGATATTCTTTTTATCAAAATTGACAAAAAATTCAGTAAAAGAGGTTCTCACAAGGCTCAAGGCATCTGGCCTTGACACCATGCCCGGTGGCGGCGCAGAGCTGTTTCATCCGGAGATACGAAATAAGATAGTTAGAGGCAAGTGTTCCGGGCAAGAATGGCTTGATACTATAGAGCAGGTCCATAATCTGGGCATCAAGAGTAATGCAACCATGCTTTTTGGCCATATAGAGAAACCAGAACACATTGTGGATCATTTGGTAAAATTAAGAGAGGTCCAGAAAAGAACCAAGGGCTTTATCACTTTGATTCCTCTCAAATTTAGCTTGGAAAATACAGAACTTGAAAAAGCAGGCCTAGTAAAGTCTGAAAGTCCCTCTACATATGATCTGAGAGTTATTGCTGTTTCAAGGCTGATGTTGGCAAAACAACTTGACAACATATCTGTTTACTGGGTGGCACTAGGAAAGAAACTGGCGCAGGTGGCTCTCACATATGGTGGAAACGATCTGGTTGGCACTGCTTTCTCAGAAGAGATTTACCGTGCTGCTGGTAGGGGAACAAACTCTTCTATTCAGGAACTTGCAAACATGATAAAAGAAATTGGAAGAGATGCAGCCCAGCGAGACACATTTTTCAATATTTTAAAAACGTTCTAGATTTCAGCAGGCTTTTGTGTAACGGGTTTTCCAACCCCACCTTTCTTTCTGCGCCTTAGGCCAACACTAATCAAGGCTATGAAGAATCCTAATCCTGCCACCATCTGAGAGATGTTTGTCAGGCCAGTGTTTACTGCTTGGGCTTCGTTGAAAGCACTTGTCTCATCTTCAGTCATGTTAGGCGTCCCCATGGGCATGATGCTATTGAAGTAGAACCATGATAATCCACCTGACACTAACATTGCAACGCCAAGGAGGAAGACTCGCTTATCCACAATACCGTGATTGACATGTCTCCTAATTAACCATTGATTGTCAATTTTGGTTTTTTTGTCTTATGCAAATCTTAGATCAAATTCTGGAATGAATCCCTTTTCTATTCCTAACTGAAACAGGCTTCGTGTGGCATGCTCTCCAAGTATGCCCATCTCGATAGTGATATCGTTTACATACATGCGCACAAATCTCTCAATGAGATCTCTTGGCTGCCCTCTGCTGTACTGCATTGCATAATCAAGTGCATCTCCAATACGGGCCATTCCATAAACAATCGACTCTTTGAAAAATGCATCAAACTGTTTTATTGTATCAAGACCAAAATGATTACTCATTACGTTTACTCCAAGAGGAACTGGAAGACCGCCTGTGTTATTGCGCCACCACTCGCCTGCATCCATTATCTTTACGAATTTGTTTTGTTCGTACGTTATCTGGGTCTCATGTATGACAAGCCCTGCATCTACATCGCCTCTTAAAACAGCATCTGGTATATCGCTAAATTTCATCTCAACGTAATCAAATTTGCCAATCATTAACTGCAGCAAAAGAAATGCCGAAGTCATCTTTCCGGGAATTGCTATCTTGGAGCGACGTAATTGGTCAGGAGAAAGACTTTGTTTTGAAATTACAATTGGACCATAGCCCTTGCCAAAACTTCCACCACTTCTTAGTATGGTATAATCTCTAATGTATGCACAAGCATGTGCAGAAACTGCTGTGACATCAAGCTCATGGTTTAAGGCGCGCTTGTTTAAAGTCTCGATATCTTCTACAACATGATTGACCTTAAAGTGGGGGGATGTAACCTTGCCAGTCAACATTGCATAAAACATGAAAGCGTCATCAGAATCTGGCGTGTGGCCAACCGTTATTTCCATAAGTAGGATTTTTACCCCTATTATAAATATCCAAGTTATGTCAACTATTGCTGCACTTGAAAAAGAAATCAAGATGCAGCTTGATTTTTTGGAACAATTTGTGCCGCAAAGAAGACTAGCTATTAGCAAACAGAAAAAAGCAATCTTTTGTGGAACGGGCGACTCTTTTGCATCGGCACAACTGGCAGAAGTTTTCTCACAATTTAGAGCCAAAGCCCATGATCCGCTAGATCTAATCAAGAATAGCAAGATATTGCAGGGGCATGACCTTTACTTGATATCTATCTCTGGAAATACTGTATCAAATATCAGACTTGGAAAACTTGCCAAAAGAACGGTTGCTATTACGGCAAATGGTAGTAGCAAACTTGCAAGAGCGTGTAAGAAAACCGTCTTGTTAAAGTTTGATTCTACTGGTATCCAGACCTCCGGAAGCATAAGTTTTCTAGCAAGCGCACTTGCATGTCTGTCGCTTGTATCTAGGTATGAAATAAGAAACGTATCTGGGATATATCGTGCGGCCAAGAATGCGGCAAGGAAGATATCTCTTGGTGGCAAGATCTACGTGTTGGGCAATCTCCATACTATGCCAATTGCCATGTTTTGTGCAGCCAAATTATACGAGACAGTTGGTGCAGACGCTCACTATGAGAGAATAGAGCAGTTCTCACACATGGGATTGTTTTCAGCAAGAAAAGGCGATACGGTCATCTTGTTTGATGCAAAAGATCCGTACAATGAAAAACTCTTGAAGGCTCTGAAAAATTACGGATTGGTAACAAAAAGACCTTGTCCTAAAACTAGAAATCTTCAGGAGCAGATTTTGTTTTTCATATTTGTTTCAGAATTGATTGCATTGTATGCAGCAAAAAAGAAAAATAGGAAAGACTGTTTCTTTATTGAAGAAAAAAGATTGCGAAACACCAGTTCTTCCATGATCTATTGATTTATTGTATAATTCTTGTAAACGTTTAATAGCGGCTAGAAAAGGATTTAGCTAAAACATGAAATTTAAGGCGACTGAGCAGATTCTCAAAATTATTGGAGACAAGAGCCACATCAGAAATTTTGGTGTGATAGCTCATGTAGATCACGGCAAAACTACAATGAGTGATAGTCTTCTTGCATCAAGCGGTATCATCAGTCCATCTGTGGCAGGACAGGCGCTTGCACTTGACTCGATGAAATTGGAGCAAGACAGGCAGATGACCATCGTGCAGGCAAATGTTACTCTACTCTATGAAAAAGATGATCAAGAATATGTCATCAACATGATTGATACTCCAGGTCACATTGACTTTACTGGCCGTGTGACTAGAAGCCTTAGGGCAATTGATGGGGCAGTTGTGGTATCTGACTCTGTAGAGGGTATCATGACCCAGACCGAGACAGTAACCCGCCAAGCGCTAGAAGAGAGGGTGCGACCAGTACTTTATATCAACAAGATTGACCGTCTCATAAAGGAATTAAGATTAACACCTGACAAGATGCAGGAATGGCTGCTTGAGATTGTGACCAACTTTAACAGGCTAATTGACATTTATGCAGAACCTGAATACAAGGAAAAGTGGAAAGTAAGCATTCAGGACGGTAGCGTCTCATTTGGTTCTGCCAAGGACAAGTGGGGATTTAATGCCGACGTGATGAAGAAAAAAGGAATATCATTCAAAGATATTTTTGCTGCCTATTCTGAGGGCGGAAGTGTCAAGGATCTTGCAGAAAAGGCTCCGCTATATGATGCAGTTCTTGGAATGGTAGTAAAACATCATCCACCGCCTGACGTTGCACAAAGGTATAGAATTCCAAAGATTTGGAAAGGTGATCTTGACTCTGACATTGGAAAGGCACTGCTCAGTTGTGACGATAATGGCCCTGCCATAATGATGATTGTAAACATGACAGTTGACCCGGCCGCTGGTCCTGTGGCAATAGGGAGATTATTTTCTGGCAAGATAAAAGATGGTGACAGGATTCATATCATTGATACAAAACGAGAGGGAAGAATCCAGTCTGTCAACTTTTTCATGGGCAACCAGCGAGAGATGGTAGGAGAACTTGCAGCAGGAAACATTCCGGCACTTTTGGGATTGGAATATGCAAGGGCAGGCCAGACAATATCTACAGTAGCAGGCGTTCATACATTTGAGGGAATCCAGTATGTGTCCGAACCAGTTGTGCAAATTGCAGTAGAACCAAAACATCCAAAAGACTTGCCAAAACTTGTCGAGGCACTAAACAGAATTACAATTGAAGACCCCAACTTGGTCGTAAAGATAAACGAGGAAAGCGGAGAGACTGTGATTGCCGGCATGGGTGTGCTTCACCTTGAGATTGCAACAGCATTGATTGCAGATGCCAAAGTGGATATTGTCACTTCGCAACCTTTGATAAATTATAGGGAGACAATTCGTGGTTCTGCAGGACCTATCATGGCAAAATCACCTAACAGACACAACAAGATATTTCTGAAAGTAGAACCGCTCGACGAGAAGGTAGCTGAGATGATAAGAAACGGCACACTAAATGAATACAAAGACAAGAAGGAAGTACAAAAGATATTGAAAGAAGTCGGCTGGGACGGAGACGACGCAAAACGTGTGATGAGGTTTGATCCCAGAGGAAATGTTATGGTTGACGGCACAAAAGGTGTCCAGTTTGTTCAGGAATCAACCGATTCTATACTTTCAGGATTTGATGATACCATGAAGGAAGGCCCACTTACTCGAGAACAGGTAAGGGGATGCAAGTTTACATTCCATCATTTTGTACCACACGAAGACCCGGCACACCGAGGTCTGTCACAACTAGGACCTGCATCAAGGCGTGCATGCATGGGTGCAATGTTGCTTGCTCAACCAGTACTGCTAGAGCCAACACTTGGAATTGAGGTCAGGATTCCGCAAGAACTCATTGGCAACGTAGCAGGTGTCATATCAGGAAAGAGGGGCAAGGTTCTAAACATGGAACAAAAAGGTGTTGTAAATATTATCACTGGAGAGATTCCTGCATCTGAAACATTTGACTTGTCTGAGGTAATGCGTGGGCAGACTGCAGGAAAAGCAATGTGGAACACTCACTTTAAGGCATGGACGCCAGTTCCAAACTCTATCCTGTCAACCATCGTGGCTGATCTTAGAAAGAGAAAGGGTCTCAGTCCAGAACCTCCGACAGCAGATGAGTTTGTAGATAAAGAGTAAAAATAGTAAACCCCCCGTTTAGGCGTGGAAATTGAAGCTAACTAGGTAATAACGAAAGTATGATTTGTTGGAAATGATTTAAGATCATGATAAAAGTAATAACTCTGTGAAACTCAAGCCACGTTCCATAGTTATTACCATATTGCTGGTTACGGCATTATTCATTCTATTACGTGCTGTTTTTGACGCATATTTGAAACTAGATCAAGAATGGAAAGATCTTGTTACTGTCATTGGCTTCTCTGTCTTTGGTTTATTTTTGATTTTTGTAAGACGTATCCCAAAGGTAAATCATTATCTAATCGAATCCATGGAAGTTTTGATTCTTGGAATTGTGCCTACTATCGCATCTTTTCGATTAGTAGCTGTTAGTGACCTTGGCAAATATTCGCTTGGTGGAATGATAGTTTGCATAGACATGATTTGGTTTGTGTATTACATTTCTATTGGCAGAAAGAGAGTGACGGAAGACGAATTCAAACAAGCAAAATGGATAATCATAGTAGTATTTTTTGAAATTCTCGGCATGGGTCTTCTAACTTATGGATTCGTTTCAATCGTATTACATCCAAATTGACTCTTAAAGGGAAACAAAATCACTACAACGTAAAATTCCTAAAAGGCTACGGCTTTTCAATAAACGTAAAAAACTCTAAAATATTTCTCAAAAATACATCTGACCCATTCAATTCACACTTCAGTTTTCTCGAAATAATTTAAAGAGATCGGCATTGACTCGTTCATAACTTTAGAATCATGTCCTAATTATTTGTCTAAACGTAGTTCTTGTAAGTACAACCATGACGATTAATGCAGCTATAAAGGGGATTATTCCATTAGGAAATTCAGGTACTGCCGAAATAGGTTTTGACATGTTAGTGACTTGTGCGGATGGTTGTTGACTTGTGGTCAAATTTGTGCTTGGCGTGTTAATAGTAGAATTATTTTGAGGTGTCACACTGGTACCAATAATTTGGATATTTTTATCTCCTCGCAGGAACTGTATTGACAAAGTTCTATCACTTGAAGTCACTTGTTCTTTTTGTGGTATAATTTGTATACCATCAATTAAGATGGTAAACGGTTCGTCCGTACCATTACTTGTCTTTGCATCAAGCAAAGACCGTGGGAGCGAAAGTGTAATTGTGCCGTAATTAACTGGTAGTATGGATACAGTCAGAGAAGGATTCAAGGCATTAACAGACATGTTCGTCACTGATCCTCCGAATATTGTATATGGCACATTAAAGATCTGACTATTATTTGGAATTTGTACTTGGAATGTATCATTGATCGGAGCCGTTGTTGCCGTAAATGCAAAAGTTGTTTGGGTTTGAACTTCAGAACCATATTGAACTAGAACTGTATAAACACCACTTGATTTCCACCCAGTGCCGGCTATCTCCACAGCGTCTGCATAAGAGCCATCTTGAGCAACGCTACCCTGTGCTGTCTGAATTAAATTACTATAGGGATCTAAAATTTGGATGGTCATAATATTTCCCTGTAGAACAGTTTTAACAGTGCCAGAAATTACAATTGTATCACCAAAGATGTAGGATGATTTGTCAGTCGTGGCTGTAATATTGGGATTTGTGAGAACTTTTTGTGCAAAAACAAGATTGGAACAAGAGAATGCCATCAACAGACAGATTCCAACCACTATTATGACATTCATTGAATTTGATTATTTTCTAATCTTCTAAAGTTTTGCGACAATAACATATTTCTACGAGTAAAACAGGGGTAAAACATTTTTACTTTGTCTACAAAAATGCAATCCCCGCCGCTGACATCATGAAAAGGCGTCATACCTAGAGTCATTATGGTCGTGGGATTTGTTGGAAAGTGGTTAAATCATTACGAAAGTAATGTCATGTGATGAGAAAAAAACCAATTACTGTTGCAACAATTGTTATTTTTTCAATCGGCATAATCAGCGGACTGTTGATTCTCTTTGACTATCTTGGAAATCCACATTTTTTATCCAAACAGAAAGCGTTTGACGTTGCCATGCAGAGATCTCTTTGTGCAGACAATAGTCCTAATGAATTACGTAATGTAGGCATACACTTACTTCATGTAAAAAACGATACTCTGTTTGCCGTAGATGAAAGAACTATGAAGGATATGTCTTTGGCTATTGCCTCTCCATTTAAGAATCACGAGAATAACGAGTATGTCTGGGAAGTCACTTGGGAATGTTATTTTTCAATAAGTAGCGAACATGGTAGTCAAATTAATTTTGTTGGTGCCGTCACCGGCAAATTGTTGGAATAATTTTATTTATGACACAGATAGAAAAACGAAATTATTACAATATAAAATTCCTAAAGGGCTACGGTTTTTCAATAAACGTAAAAGATTCAAACATTGTTCTCAAAAATACCACCGACTCATTCAAAGAACCTGAGATCGAAGAATGGTATGGCAAAAATATGTCATACGAGAATGTCAATATAAGTCAGTAGAAGAACAGATTATGGACTTGGAAGAAAAAGAAAGAGGAATATTTTGACCATGACAGGAAAAACAATGCTGTTTGAAATTATTCTGACCACGGTATCAATAGTTGGGCTTTACGAATCATGGAACTATCTAAATGGCGCCAATATTGAAAATTACTCTCAAGTTGATTTTCTAGGTTTTGCATTACTGATGATTTCAGGTACAATGTTTGCAATAGGATTCATTTACCTTTTAGGTGACATGTCAGAACTGCTCAGAGGAAAAAAAGGAGATTAACCACAACGTGACTGCAAGTCATACGGAAATTTCTAGGCCTGATGGGGCTGTCTTTTTGTAGACAGCAAGCAAAAATAAAAACCCCAACTTTACGAACAAAAGTTCTCAACTCACGTAATAGACACGTTATGATTTAAAGATAGTTTAAGATCAATACTGACGTAATTATATTATGAATAAATCAGTTATTGCAATAACAATAATTTCAGTACTAGTTGGAATTGGAATCACAATTGCTACAGTACATTTACTTGTAACGCCCCATATGCCAGCGCATTACATCCTACATTGTGCGCAGCCTAGTATGCAATCTATTCCTCATATGAAATGGAATTGTTTCTATCTCACTAGATAAAAAAGAGTAAATCTTGCTCTAAAAAGAAAACATATCATTACAACGTTGAATTTCTAAAAGGGTTCTACTATTCTATTCTCTTGTAAATTGCTTTAAAATCCTCTGCAATTAGATATGCGGTATTCTGAAGATGTGTGACTTCAGTCATGGTTGATTTTCCTCTAGCCATCTGTCTCATCTGTGTCATGCACTTGTGGATATGGTGATGGTCTGGCGGATCATCGGCAGTCCACGTATGGAAACATTCTATATAATCAAGACAAAAATTCAGGACTATTAATTCCCAGTCTTTTGTGTTAGTCGGATACCCAATTCCTCGAGCAAAAAGGCGAAATTCATTACTTCTATCAATAAGCAGCATTTTTAGAGCTTGATGTGCTCTTTTTAAATCGTAATTATCTAGTGCACTTGAGCCTTGCATAGTATAATTACGCAGTAATTGTATTTTAAGATGGGGCTAAATCTAGGATCAATCTCTCGTATTTTTCATCCTAGGGCAATTCAACTTGCTTCTACTAACACAGGCTCCTGTGTGCCTGATTCCGTTTTCAGTGATTCACATCGTAACGGGAAATATGATTTGTTTGGAGAACCTCTAGGATCTGTGTAAGAATCTAGTTCTGACCGATAAAATAATTATTGACAGAATTGAAATGCCAAGTATGATTGGGGCAACAGGGCCAAATTCAGGAGTAGTTTGTATAGTCTCACCAGACGAGAGTAGAAAGCCGTGGTAGTGTCCTGAATCATCGTAATAACTTCCAACTATCTGACCGGCATTATTAATTCCAAAAGCAGCTGTACTATTCGCACCTGGGTAATCAATTGAGGTATAGTTGCCAGACAAGAGTAGAAAGCCGTGGTTATTCTCTAGATTGTTATAATAATATCCAACTATCTGACCAGCATTGTTAATTCCATAAGGAGCGGTACTATTTTCACCGGGATAATCAATTGGGGTATAGTTGCCAGACGCGAGTAGAAAGCCGTGGTAGTGTCCCACACTATCAATATAATTTCCAACTATCTGACCCGCATTGTTAATTCCATAAGGAGCGGTACTATTTTCACCGGGGTAATCAATTGAGGTATAGTTGCCAGACGCGAGTAGAAAGCCATGGAAATGTTCTGAACTATCAATATAATTTCCAACTATCTGACCCGCATTGTTAATTCCAAAAGCCGATGTACTATTTTCACCTGGGTAATCAATTGAGGTATAGTTGCCAGACGATAGTAGAAAGCCATGGAGGTGCCCTGAATTATCATAATAATATCCAACTATCTGACCAGCATTGTTAATTCCAAGAACAGTCGTACTACTGGCACCGGGGTAATTAATTGAGGTATAGTTACCAGATGAGAGTAGAAAGCCGTGGTAGTTCTCTTGACTGTTATAATAATACCCAACTATCTGACCAGCATTGTTTATTCCAAGAGCAAATGTATTAGTGGCGCTAGGATAATTAATTGTGTTAAAATTATTTGTAGGTGTTTGTTGTGCAACCGCGTTAGTTGACGAACTTATTGTCATACTTGATACAAAAATTAATGCTATCAGAAGATATGCAGTTTTTTTCAATATGACTACTTACTCCCAGTATTTTTAAAGATGATCAAATTTTTCCTTTCTCAATGCTAATTCATAAAAATTGGCTAATCCATTCATAACTTTAGGATCATTACCTTCTATTCTATCCGTCTAAACTTCATTCTCTAGAATCGGTTTCTCTAGATGGATTATTTAAAAAAAAGACCGAGGAAAAAATATTTTAGGTTTTAGTTGTTTCAGAAAGAATCTTCCTAAGTTTGGCTTCCAGCTCCTGTCTTGCCTCCATTTTTGCCATCTTGGACTCCCACATCTTCCCGAACGACTCTGCTACCGCATCAGCCATTTTGTCAAGCGTTGACCCGAATTTGGCATCGATTCTTTTTCTTAGGCGTTCTACTTGGGCTTGATATAACGCATCCATGTATGCACGCTTGTACATCCTTGTCACAGAATGTGAATGATGACCATCGCCACAACCATGGTGTCCATGAGATGCCATCTGATCACACCCGCAGTGTTCGTGAGACGACATTGATCCACAGCCACATCCTGCACCGCCTTCCATTTTGCACGATTCATGTGTATCTTCCATATGTTTTCGGATAATATCATACAATCTTAGTATATAACAATTTGATTGATTCTCAGATTTGGTTTTGCAGTAGAAATTAAAGTTTAATTTTTCTATTCTTTTCACCAAACGGTTTGACAATATGGAATGATTTCTTATTGTCGTAAAGCTTTAGGATTCTAATTTCATTATTTTCTTATTATTTCCCACTCATGTTTACAATCTTCACATAAAAAATAATAGTGCATTCCGTCGCTCTTCTCAATTGGGTTCATGTATTCGCAGGTGTTTTTGGACAAACATTCTAGACATTGTTCCTCGCTCATTTCTTTTATCACATTATTCTGTAATGACTTAAGATTTGCCATTAACTGATTTTAATTTCAAAAGCCAAAAACATATTCTTGCCAAAAGAGAGTCTTTTCTCTCATAATTCCCAAACCTACATGATGAAAAAATTAATGCTGTACTTCTTTATGAAATGAAAAAAATAATAGATTTTAAATCTATGGTCCGCCATAGGAGCCGCTTAAAGCTGCGCCACTATAGTCTGAACTGGTAGTTGTTGAACCATAGCTTGTACTATTGCATCCTGTCTGAAACGCATAGCAGCTCGATGAATTATTGACCGTATGCGCGGCATTGCTTATTCCGGTATACTGACCTGCTGGTTCCCATCCAGATCCTGCTGACATCGCAATTCCTATTGCGATCACGCCACCTGCAAAAGCGGCACATATTAGTGCGATTGTTTTTGTGGACATTGCATCATATGAAACGGAATTTGATTTAAATATTTAGTTTCAACTAGTCACGCCTTTGCATCAAATCAAGTTCCTCCTTTTTATAGCAAACAAATAGTACATCTGACTTTTACATGTGAAAACTGGCGTTGTCTAGGCATTCTCGATCATGATTCGTTTGGAGGGGAATCTTTAAGATCAGTACGAAAGTTATGATTGTATGCAACGTGGCACAATCATCATGATCTTAGGAATTTCTATGATCATCCTAAACTGGATATTTTCTACGGTTTCGCATAATGTATCGGACTCGATTAAAAATGTCATAGGGTATGTGACTATTATCGGCTGGCTAGTTTTTTTCGCAGGCTTTGGAATCAAGCATCTAGACAAAAAGAAATCATCACTAAATGACCCTGACAAGAAATCCTCATTGAATGGTCCTAAAAGGAAAAAGAGATCATAACATAAAATCTCTCTAGGTCACAGGATCGTCAAATTATCTAAAATGACAAAGCAATTCTTTCAAACATGGAACCTATCTTGGAATGTAATTTATTTGCCTAGTTCTTTCATTTTGGCCTCTAAGATGGCTAACCTTCTTTGGGCAACATCAATGCCACGTTTTAGAACATCGATTTCATCTCTATCATGTCGTTCCATGTCGTTTATGTTGTCAATTGAGACCTGCACCTCGGTTGGCAGACCGCTGCCTATCTTATCTATTCTATTTGCAAGGCGTCTATTGTCATCTTCAATCTTTGTAATCCTATTGCTAGTCTCATCTATCTTTGCCTTTACTGTATTCATTTCATCATGAATTACTTTCAATTCTTCCTCTATTCTGTTTAGTGATGGTGCAAGAAGTTTTTCAATTCCTGATACTTTTTGGCCCATAATTTCACTATATGTAATGTCTAGTTAAAGGATACGCTATAGATGCTATGTATTGGAACGCATAGCTGTTGTAAAACTTTAAGATTTGAAGGGGTTGAATCAATAATCAAATGACGATAATAGAAAAACAACAGTCTCTAATGCCGAAGAAATACTTTTGCTTCAAAAATTAGTATACCAAAGTAAAGTCAAGCTTTATGATAACTTCAACTTATCTAATGATTCAAACTTTACAAAATATATAAGAAGATGAATTTGGAAAGTATTTCTTAAATCTCAATCTGATGAAAAAATAATAGAGACTCTGTTAGGGCATTTGCACAGAAAGAGGCCCGTCATATTGGGGAGACTCATGGTTCATCTTGACTCGCAACGTCACGGTATTGAAAAAAATTAATGAATGAAATAGAAAGTTTGTTCAAGTCATGTAAAAGATTTGAACTATTCACTGGCAATAAAAGTGAGACAAATATGCATCTCTATCAAAAGATTGGATATAAAATATTTAAAACTGAAAAAAATTAATGATAACGTAACTCTAGTTTATTTGGAAAAAACTAGTGCAAATAAAAAATAAGCAAAATGTAGATGTAAACCTAATGGAATTCGCAAGAATAATTCGATAAATTCATGACAAATACGTGATTTTCTTCTCAATATGGCTGCATTCTTACGAATCAATAAGGATGCTTTTGTAAAACCAACGTGAGTTGATTATAGCTCAGTTGTATCTGGTCTATCTGCATGTTTGGGCAGGTCTGACCGTAGACCATCTCTTATCTTTTTTGTTCTAAAGTAAAATATGATAGCTACGATAACAGCTATGATAATACCGATGACAAGCAGTTTTGCAGACATCGATAGTAACACCATTGCTGAATAATAAATGTGACCATGTGACGTTGACTATTATATTTTCAGAATTTTTTTATGGAAAAAATGAGATTGACCATTTCAGGTCACTATTTTTTATCTTTTTGTTTTCTTTGCGGTTTTTGATTTCGACTTTGCTTTTGATTTGGCTTTTGCCATGTTATTTGAGAACTTGCATCGCTATTAAGCATGTTGAATTGTGTCATTGTTACCTTGTTGATTGATCAATTCTGTGATTTCTGAACATCAGCAACAAAAAACGCAACAGAACCTGAACCATGCATCGCAAAATACGAGAGTTCTTATTGATAGGTCATGCAATGCAGGTGACAAATTGTATGGTCTTACATAATTATAATGCTGGTAGTTGTATGCGATGTGGAAAAGATTCACTCGTAACAGACAGTTCTACTGGAGAAAAATTTTGCAGTGGTTGCGGTTTTGTTATCCAAGATCGTATTGTAGACTTGGGTTCTGAAACACGCGCGTTTACAAAGGAAGAATATGATGACAGGGCAAGAACAGGAATGCCAACATCACTTGCAGTGCATGATATGGGACTTGCAACTATGATCGGGCATGGTAGAACAGATGCAATGGGAAAACCGCTTTCTTCCTCAATGAAACATACTATGGATCGTCTCAGAACATGGGATAACAGAAGCAAGGCTAGCGAGTCAGCAGACAAGAACTTGAGACAGGCTTTTAGTGAACTCAACAGGCTGAGGGACAAGCTTGCCCTCTCTGACGCCGTAATTGAAAAGACAGCATACATTTACAGAAAGGGATTGGAAAGGGGACTCACAAAAGGTAGGTCAATCTCAGGTCTTATTGCAGCGGCATTATACATGGCATGCAGAGAATCTAGCACTCCTAGGACATTAAACGAGATTGCGCGTCAAATTAATATAAAAAGAAAGGACATATCACGATCTTACAGGTTGTTATTAGAAGAGCTTGACATGACAATGCCAGTGCTTGATCCAATAAAATGCATGTCACGAATTGCAAGCCAAGCAGGATTAAGCGAGAAGGTAAAGCGAAGAGCGCTTGAGATTTTAAAGGACGCAAACGACATGGAACTTTCCGCAGGAAAGGACCCGATGGGGCTAGCAGCTGCCGCACTATATCTGTCATGTACTGTAAATGGAGATAATACTACCCAGAAAGTAATTGCCATGGCTGCAGGCGTAACCGAGGTCACGATACGAAACAGGTACAAGGGACTCAAAGAGTCATTGAACGTATTTGTACAAGAGAACTAGAGCCCTTATTTGAGATGTAGACTCCACTTTTCAGCGTTATCTTGTTTGATTCTCTTCATTCTGTAAAGGGCAGCCACAAACCCGCTTGTGACAAGAACAATTATTCGTCCTGCATGTGATGATTTCAGCTTGTTTCATCAAGATTTGCGATTTTCGATCAAGCTACTTCTTAAGAGATTAAATGGTATCATGCAATCTATGGCAAAGTTTGCGTGCGCCGATTATGGATTTGAGTGCAGATATGAAGTTGAAGGCGAGGAAAAAGACATGCTTGGAAAGTTCATGACCCATTCTTCCGAGGAGCATGGCATAGAATATTCATACGATACACTCAAGCAGTTTCTACTCCGAAAGACTGATTCTAAAACACTACAGACTAGATTGCAGATAGACGAGCAGGATGCAAAAACAATCATATCCATCCTGGACTTTGCCTCTACTTTCTTGCCGCTCTCGACAATAAGTGATGGCAAAATAGACAACCAAATAGCGCAAAGATTGATTGTAAAATTGTCCGAGTCTCTGCCATGTCCAGTCAGTGCATAAAAAACAAAAAAGATTCCTTTATCTAGATTCTATTTCTTTAATTGCAGAATTTAGCATGTCTATCTGCTTGGCAGTTCTTTTTCTCTCAGATTCGATTTGACCAAGATCTACTGTAATTGAGAGTATCTTGTCAGTGTATTCGTATTTTGGAATAAGACCAAACTGATTCAGAGTACCAACTAAAAGCTTTGCCATGTAAAGTGACCACTTGCTTCCAAGATCATGCAGCACGATGAATCTGTGTATAGAGCCTTCTACTTCATAAGAATATGGAAAGCCTGTCATCCGGAGCCACTCGTCTACTGTCTTCAATGTATTTAGTACATCGAATTGAGTTGTAAATCGTAGCACTGTATCCTTGTTCCTGGTTTGTGCCATGTTCGCTGCAATGGAGTCAATCTCCTCATGTGTGAACTTTTCAAGTAACTTCGAAAGCAATGCTTTTCTGATCGGAATGAATTCAGCATTGTGAAGGCTCCAATTAGAATAATTTTCTAGTATATGATTTATCAAATTGTTAACGGAGATACTCTCTCTTTTTGAGTCAATCCTTAACCTATTGAGCACTTCATTAGACAGAGATATGCTAAATTTTTGTTTGTTCTTCAATGTGTTCCGGATAGTATGTAGATTAATAAGTAAAACGGAGATCTGGAGCATTATTTGTAACCGTTTTGGAATTGATCAGCTTACAAGAGGTCCTGCAAAAGATCTATTCTTATCAAGAAATTTATGGATATTTGTATGATTTAGTGTGGTCTTGAAAAGATCTCTAATAACACTTGCAGTTGTAATGGCGATTGCACTATCCGCACTATTTATCGGCGTATCTTACTCGGCAAAAAGTCTAGAGTTTGCTGGAGGTGGGATAGGGCAAGTCAATACGGCTGGGATGGATATTACTTTGGCTGTGTGTAACCCATCATTTATGCCTGTAATTATTGAGAGTGTAGAATCTGATATGCGTGGTACTTCAGGTGATTATGGCTCACTTGATATTGCGGGAAACATGGTTCCCTCCCTTTCTGAAGAACAACTACAAGGAACACTAGGTTTTACCGATTCCAGTACTATGAAGACATTTATCGATTGGGTCTTGAACAACGAGTCTAATACAGATTTTAATTCAACACTTCTCATCAAAACAAAGGTTTTGGGCTTGATTCCATACTCATATGAGAAAAATTATGACTTTGCAGCATTCTCAAATCTTATCTTTGGAAAAGGTCAATGGGATTGTCAGTCAAAGCAAAGCTACGTAGATGACAATGTTAGACAACAATTGGCACTTGTACAAGCCCGCATGTCTGCAGTGGGGCTTCTTTATTCTGGTGACATTACCAGCGGAAATAATGCCACAGAATCTGCAAATGAAACAAACCTGACTGAAAATAATTCGTTGTCGGGTCCTTGAGGCATTGATTTTTGAGTTAATCTATCTTTATCTTGTATTTACTGGCAAATTCCATGATCTCTGATTGATCAAAGAAACCGACTATGTATGGAATGAACCTCTTCTTTATTATTTCAGGATCTGATTCGCCCAGAATCACCCTGTCTCTGTAATCTATTGGATTCATTTCTCTTTTGTATATTTTGCAAAGCTCATGTAACTGATTTAGGGTAAATTTGTCAAGAAGAGATTTGTTGAACTCATGCTTCTTCATGAACAAACCAAGACTTGCTTATTTATGATGTTTATTGATGGGTGCATGTTTAGACGTACTTCTCTAGTCTTCTTCCTCATCATCAATTGTTTCATAATCATTGGAATACAAAACAAATGATTTTCTGTAAAGACTCTGTCTTTTGTTATAGAATACAAAACCCATTACATAATCTGCATCATCAAGTATATTGGGCGTTTCGCTAGTTTGAGAGCAAAAAACTTGGAAAAATAGATTATGGGTGACAAAAAAGATGATTAGGTCAAGATCTAAAACTCGATCTTTTCCTTTTCAGTCAACAAAAACTTTTTTGATTTTCTTGTTCCCTTGAGATCAAACCAGCTTATCTTCAAAGTCACCTTCTTTCCCTTCACTTCGTCAATTACTATCTTGTCCGCCATTTTGACAAGTTCACTTATTGTTTGATTTGCCATTCAATTCTGTTGAAATATTTTTCAATTTATTTCTTGGGAATAATTTTTTGATACTTTGAATTAAATAAAATTCAACGAAATTGCATGCTGTGATATCAAAATGATCGTTTGGATTGTTGATAAATGCGCCATAAAGATAGAGTTTTTACATTTATGCATGATAAAATTAATAATGTTATGCTGTGAAAGCCTAATTTGTAGAGGTTTTTGCAAATTAGAGTTGATGAGATGTTCTTCATGAAAGGCGATACGAGTTGAATGTTTCCAAATGCTATGAAATTTTGGGTGTGGAACCAGGCTCATCACTAAAAGAGATAAAAAGTGCATATAGAAAATTGGCCCTCAAGTACCATCCTGATAAAAATTCGCCAGAAAAAGACGACAAGCAATTCAAACTAATCGCAGATGCATACGAAATCTTGCGAAATCACCACAAATCTGTGGTAACATCACACAAAAAATTTGCCGATCTGTACCCTGAAGATGCTGTTTCCTGGTACGACCAAGCTGAAGCACTTTTTGCTAAACACAAGTATGATGAGGCAATTGTATGCTATGACAAGGCTACTGCAAAGTTACCACGATATGCAAACGCATGGCTCAAGAAGGGTGACTGTTTTTCTAATTTGAAAAGATACGAGGAGGCACTGGTATGCTATGATAAAGTACT
The DNA here is from genome assembly GCA_963701075.1 of uncultured Nitrososphaerota archaeon. Lineage (GTDB taxonomy): Archaea > Thermoproteota > Nitrososphaeria > Nitrososphaerales > Nitrosopumilaceae > Nitrosotalea. The sequence continues at coordinate 1,504,320 of OY969559.1, read as the reverse complement.
GGAAATTGATTCAAATTCACTGAGTGCATGGAACCTACAGGGTATATGTCTCTCTGACTTGGGACGATATGCTGAAGCGTTGAAGTCTTTTGGAAAGGCAATAACGCTCAATCCCAAACATGCAGCAGTCTGGAATCTAAATGGCGTCTGTCTCTACAATCTGAAAAGATATGATGAAGCACTGGAATCATTTGATAAAGCAACAAGTCTTGATCCGGGCTTTGCAAATGCTTGGTATAACAAGGGAAGCCTCCTGCTCAAACTAGGAAGAAAAAATGAGGGCGACAAGTGCATCAAGCAGGCAAAAAAGTTGCGACAATAAGATCTCTTATTATGGATAACTCTGTAATAATAATAATGGCAAAAGGGATGAACTATAAGAAATTTCGAAAATCAAATGTAGAGTATTACGTATCCAAGGAAGGAAGGATGAGTCGTGCCGAAGTAATTAAAAAACTAGAGTCATTTATTACACAACATTTAGGGGAAGGCCAGGACTTTTTTGACACATACGAGATACATGAAGAGCGATAAAACTAGCGCTTAGTTGAGAGCTTGTCGTGAATTTGGGCCAAGATTAATTCCGCCTTGTCCTTGTCTTCAAAAGGCTCTTCTTTTTCATCCATGATGGCATCTATCTCATAACTCTTGTCAACTAACACATTTGCTACGTGGTCATCTAATGTTCCATTGCCCATCAAATAGTATGCAAATACTGTATTCTTCTGTCCTATCCTGTGTAATCTATCTTCAGCTTGTCTGTGAATGGCAGGACTCCAATCAAGTTCTGCAAATATTACATATCTTGCCCTACTCAGGTTGATTCCAACATTGCCAGCCCTGAGTCCTGCAATCATTAGTCTTTGTTTCACCATTTTGGAATCTGTCGATGTTGCCTTGTCGCTCTTTGTCTGTCTGGCCTCCTATGATGGAAGACGGGGAATATTCATGAAGACTCTTGTGTAACAATCCATGAATTGCCTTGTGGTGGCAAAACACAACAACACTTTCCTCTATCTCCATGATGTTTTTGACAAACTCTATGACATGAGGTACTTTTGCAGCGCCTGCTGCCTGTCTCTCGCTTTGGATGGCTCTTTTGTATGATGAAAACTTGTCAAAGGCAGAGGTCGCAGTTTTTTGTTCTTCTTCTAAGCGCTTCCATATTTTGTCAAGCTCAGCATGATAATAATTGATGTCTGACTCGATGAGTTCTTTGTATCTTACTTTTTCTTTCAACTCTTTTAGTACGTCTGACTTTTTGCGCCTTAGCATTACATGTTTTCTTAGCTCTTCACCCAAGCTGGCACGTTTATTTTCAAGAACTATTGCCTTGCCCTTCTCGTTTACATAGCAGAAATACTCGCAAAATTCATCAAAACTTCCAAGTAGTCCAGGTCTGAGTATGTCTACTATGGGCCAAATCTCAGATCCTCTGTTGTAGATTGGAGTGCCAGACAGTCCGATTCTGTATTTTACAGATTCTAGTGCGGCAAGTTTCTTTACTGCGGAATACTTTTTAGTTGATTTTGAACGAAGGTGTTGCACCTCATCGCATACAAGTGTCTTTATGTTAAGTTTCGAAAGATCATCCAACCTCTTGTATAACAGATCATAATTTATGATGTAAATGTCATGCTTGGCTATTTCCTGTGACTTGCCAGTTCGAATTAAAACTGATGTTGGATACTCACCTTCAACTATTCTTCCATTTCTGCTTCTTCTCTTGAGAAACTTTTGAATTTCTCTTTGCCAATTGCTCAAGGTCACAAGAGGCGCAACAATTAGAGCTGGAAATGTTTGTCTTTCTGTTGCAAGATATGATAGGGTCTGGACTGTCTTGCCCAATCCCATTTCGTCAGCTAAAAGGGCATTGCCAGAAGATTTTAGAAGAAAATCCAGTCCTTCTCTTTGAAAATTAAGTAGCGTGCCCCTGAACTGCTCACCGGGGTTTGCTTTTCGCAATTTTTCTATTCTAGTCCATTTCTTTTTTGACACTTTCATATGTCTTGTCTTTCTTTGCCAAATGTTTCTAGATTTTATCTCAAGTGGATATGTTTCCATTATCCATTTAATTTTCTGAACATTGTGTTCTGTATCAGGTACTATAGCTTCTTCAGGACCATCCCCATACCATGCATGGGGAATAACTCGGGCAACCATGCTAACAGCTCTAGAGCCGGTCAGCTTCCAAGTCCAGTTTTTTGAATATGTATCCAAGACATACTCTAAGGTTCCAAATTCTTTCATGATAGGTAATTCTCCGAGAGTTGGTGAATTCGATTTATGAACCTTTGATTTTCCATACAAAATAGAGATTATACTAGATTTATAGTTAATTTAAATCAATTTTAATAGAAATGATCTATTTTAGCATAATAACTAACAAGGAAATCAAAGATTTGATAAAAATGTCCACTGGGAAAAAACCACTGAATAATACTAATCTTGTCTAGTGATTACTCTTTGGAACTTGTGCTTTTCTGTGTGATCTTTATTTTTTCACTGCCGCTATCATACCTTAACAATAATGAATAGCGTCCCCATTCCACAATCCATGAAAATGTCTGCTCTGCATCAACATCGGGCATGTTTTCTTTAATGAATCCAATGAGTTCATCTTTTGTTATTTCGCCACCGTGATCATTTTTAATAAAATCTGTAATGCCTTTGAATTCTCCCAAACTTGACAATGTCTTGTTGAGCATTTTTTTTCTGCCGCTTGCATTATTTGAGAGTAGCATTTTTCCATCTTCAGTTAGAATCAGATCACCTGTATCTACCTGAAGTAGACGCAAAAGCTTTGCAGCATCCACCGCAGGAAGTATGTCATCAAGCTCTAGTCTAAGCTCTTCTGCAACTTTGGCCAAATCCACCTTGCCCTTAAAGTCTTGTAAAATCTCCAAGAGCCCAATCATTCTTCCAACTTGAACACGCGGAATGGTCAACCTATTTTCTCCATAAAACAAATTCCGGTTTTATTGCTGCCAAATAAATCTTCATCATACTATAAATCCTGTTATCTCGTCTACAAGCTTGTATAGTTCAGGGCTTCGCGTATCTCTTGGTCTGGGTAGATCTATGTGGAACTCTTTGGCTATGGTGCCTGGCCTAGATGTCAAAACAATAATCCTATCTGCCATGTATACCGCCTCTTCTACATTATGTGTTACCATTACTACTGCCTCTGGGGGCAAGGTTGGGTCTGCCCATAGGTGCAATACCTCTTCTCTTAGGTGTGTAGAGGTCAAAGGATCTAATGCTGAGAACGGTTCATCCATCAAAAGAATTTCAGGTTCTGAAACCATTGCTCTTGCAAGTCCGACACGTTGCTTCATCCCTCCTGACAGTTCTCTTGGATAAGCTTCCTCGTATCCTTCAAGACCAATTACCTTGACTACGTCTAATACTCGTTTTCTTTTTTCTTCTTTAGAAAACGGCTTTCCTTCTAGTCCAAGTTCCACATTTCCAATAACATTTAACCATGGAAATAATGCAAACGTCTGAAAAACCATTGACATTGCCTCACAAATTCCGCCAATCTTCTTATCGTGATAATACACATCGCCATCTTCTGGTTTGGTAAGGCCTATCATTATTCTCAAGAGTGTTGATTTTCCACATCCTGACGGTCCTACTATGCTGACAAACTCATGTTGTCGTACCGTGAAGTTGATGTGCTCCAAAACAACTTGTGGTCTCTGAGTTAATGGGCCGTATGCTTTGGTAACATTACGAAGTTCAACTAGTTTTGGCATCTCAATTTGTGTTGTCAATTAATCTCATCAATCCAACTTATACTTTGTAAACGTTATTTTGTAAAGTCGTCTCCATATCAATCTGTTCATTCCTACTACTACGCAGACCATCACAACAATAGTCAAAGTAAGCAAAGTAACACTACCCAGATTGTACGCTGATTCATTCATTAATGCCCCAATGCCTTGCACGGATAATGTCTGTTTGTTAAATGTGATATATTCTGATAAAACCAATGCATTCCATCCACCACCCCATGCAGTTATGCTTCCAGTAATAAATGTGGGAAGAATTGCAGGCAGGATAAATTTTCGGAGCTTTTGCAATCCTGTGATGCGATATGTCTTTGCTGCTTCAACCAAGTCTGATGGAATTGCCTTGACCCCGCCCAGTATGTTAAAGAGCAGATACCACTGCATTCCAGTCATTGTGAGAACAATTGACGTGAGTTGTAGACCACCTGGCAAATGCATGGTTCCTAGCACTATAATTGGAAAGAGTGCAGTTGCAGGAAGAGACGCAAGAATCTCCATTGTAAATATGGACGTGCCAAAAGATTTTGGCTTGCCTGCTAGTTTTAGAGCTAGAGGAATAATCCATGCTATGCTGATTAGATAAGCTGCCAATAGTCGAAGTATTGAAGCTCCTAATGCAGCAGGGATCTGGGCTGCCACCGAAGCTATTTCTGGTTTTTTCAAGTCATTTGTCATGCTAGCTGGAAACGAGACTAGTCCTACAAGAAAAGCTTCACTTGTAATAACAAATATGCCCAAGATGATAACTATCGCTGCAATCAGTATCGGCTTGCGGTGTCTTTGAACAAATTTTGGTTCCTCTGTAGCATGTCTGACGGTTGCAATGATTGGTTTGAATCTGCTAGTAGTAATTGCCTGAGTCAGTCCTGTAGATCTGACAGGTAATATGAATAAGTGACTTCGCAACCATGTAATTCTCTGATCCTGAATACCGCCTTTGTGAGACTGATCTTCCTCAGAAGACACTGCTTCATACCTGAATCTATTTGCATAGTGTCTTAGAGGGCGCCACAATATCAAATCGACAAAAAGAATTATCATGACAAGCACAGAAAGACCCATGATTGTTCCTTGATAGTCTCCTGTGTAAGTCGCTTCAGCTGAGATAGACTTCCAATACCATGCATGTTGAACTGCTGTGACCCTATGGAGATCATTTCTGCAGCCACCAAATAATACCATCCTGCAGACCATGATAAAATCCCGTTATAGATCAGCTTTGGTAAGGACGCTGGGATGTACAATGTCGTGAATTTTTTCCACTTTTTTAATCCGAATGAACCTGACACCTCTTCCAAATCTGCAGGTATGGATGATACTGATTCATACACTGCAAAGGCAAGATTCCAAGCTTGACTTGTAAAGATGAGAAATACTGCAGCCATCTCAACTCCAACCCAACTTTGATGGAATAAGGCGATAAAGAAGAATATGGCTGCCGGAAAGAATCCCAGAATGGGAACCGATTGTAAGATATCTAAAATGGGCATCAGTATTTTTTCAGCTTTTTTGTTACGCGCTGCTGCAACACCATATGTTATTGCAAATACATACGATATGACAAGGGCAATAGTCATTCTTAGCAAAGAATATGAGGAATAGAGAAGCACATGTGAAAACTCCCTCACAGAAATATTTAGAAAAATTGTATCTAGTATCATGTTCATGCTAGGGCAGAATGAACGTGTTTATACGCATTTTGATTCCTTTCTCATGTGGTACGGAAAGCTCCATGATCTAAAAGTTTTATGCAATGTTTCTAAAGGTTCCTTTTAGGACATAATTGCAATATGTGTCTTCATAGAATCAATGTCATTATATGTAAAATCATCTTTTTAGCAAGAAAAACAAATCCAAATCAAATTGTGCATGTCATCTGTCTTAAAACCAAATGATAAAAATAGGAACTCTTTTGAGGTTAATCTATGAAAGTGCTAGTTGATGCAATGTATGATGGAATAGATGCAAAACTAAAGGAATTTGGATATGAAGCACTAAGTGTAAAAAAACTGGTTGCAGAAGGCAAGAAACTTACTAGTGACTATTCTATGATAAAATATGCTGAAGAAAATGGCATGATAATGGTCACAGAAGACACCGAAGTTGGTAAGGCATGCAAGGAAAACAACATTCCATGCGTTCTACTTGATAATGAAACAATATTCAAAATAATACTAGAAGAACTAAGCCATTTTAAGGATCGTTGACTGGCTGTGTGGCCTTTCTCTTCTTCCAGTATGCAATAATGGCAACTATTACAACTATTACGACAACAGCGTCAAAATAATCTGAATACTTTCTGATGCTATTCCATTCCTCGCCTAATTTTAGGCCAATGTATGTTAATGCGGTATTCCATATTATAGAGCCTGCTAGAGTGAAAACTGCAAATTTCTTCAAGTTCATCTTTGCAACCCCTGCAGGTAGAGATACGTACGTCCTTATCGCTGGCAATAATCTACTGACAAAAGTTGATCTGTTGCCATATTTTTTAAAATAAGACTCGGCAAGTTCAAGGTGAGATTTTTTGAGTAAAACATACTTGCCATATTTTAAAACAAAACTTCTCCCAAGATACGCTCCAATAAAATATGCAATCAGTGCTCCTACGAGATTCCCGATGGAGCCTGTCATTATGACAAGTATGACATTGAACTTTCCTGTTGAGACAAGATAGCCTGAAAATGGCATGATCACCTCACTTGGTATGGGGATGAGTGCACTTTCGGCAACCATGAGGAAGAAAATTCCTACATATCCAGAATTTGATATGGTTTGAATAATAAAATTCGTCAAATTGCTAAGTATCTCTGCGGTAACCAACTTCTTCTATAGCCGTTTGAATAGTGAATTATACCTATCGCGAATTTACCACATGCCACCAGTGGAAAACCCTTGTTCGTCAGATTTCCTTTGTGGCGCATGCTTGTGGGCTTTTTTCATATGTCTGTCTAAACGTACAGGGTCATTGAATTCTAGGCCACACTCTTTACATTTTGTTTCAGGCGTTTCTTTTTTTCGAAATAGGCCCATATACCAAGATAGTTAAAATGTGCTAATAATTCTTTTTCTCTAGTTTAAATGGTGTACGACATATTTTTTGATCTTCTATGACAAATTTCTTAAAACTAATGATGGAAACGCACGCTTTACCTGTAGAGTATGGATTGTGATAAAATGGCACCTGCGTAGAAATTACTCTACGCAGTGGGTACCAGACGAACTGGTATTATGATGACACTGTGCCGTACTACAAAATAAGGGTTTGTTTGTTGTTATACGACACACTTTAAAAGAATGTAATCGATGGTCTTGTTTTCAGAAACCTCTTTCATTTTTAAAAGTGATTTGAAGAGAATCTTTTCAACATATGGCGAATATTGTTGTAATATCTTTGATCTTAAAACATCTCTTTCTCTCATGTAATAATCAGTAAGTGGCTCGTATACCTTTGAGCCTATGAAGTCTGTAGAAATCACATTAAATCCTTCATCTGTAATTGTCTTTTTGATATTTTCAAGATCATAGTGTTCAGATGACCACGTAAAAGACAGTATGCCAAGCTTGAAAACCTCAAGGGATTTTGCTGATTTTGCCAGTGTTGGTATGGCTAGAACTAGGATGCCTTTTTCCCTCAACACTCTTCTACTTTCTGATATGAATTCTGAAAATGGCTTGAAGTGCTGTGCAGACTCTAAGGCGATTATTCTGTCCATGGATTTATCTGCAAACGGCAATTTTGTAGCAGTAGAATTGACAAGGCTAATGTGATCTGAACCAAAATTACATTGATTTGATGCAGAACCGTTTCCTTTGAGAATTTTTGAGGCAAAATTGAGTTGTTGTGGATTTACATTCAGGCAAGATATCTTGATGTGAGGAAATTCTGATTTCCAGATAATTGCAGGTTCTGAAAAACCACTTCCTACATCCAGTATGTCATTTGCTGATTCTAATTCAGCCATCTCTGCAATAGTTTTACAAAGTGTGATCTGTGCTTGATGAGGATCAGACGTAGTTTCATTCCAATATCCAAAGTTGAGCATGTTGCTTCCAGTAGAGATCTGCATTAGGGATGAAAGTGCATCGTAAAGATTTATGACATCATTTTCATTTCTACGAAATGTCCAAAGAAGCGCATCCACCGGATTGATGTTGACAAATTTCTGTTTGTTATCTGTTAGCAATTGACAAATTATAAATCTCATTTAGTTTAAAACTCTTCTATTAAATAAACTCAAAAAATTGAACTTTTTATTTAGGTCATGTATTCTGTGAACTGTGGACGCCTGTGATTCAAGGACAAGAGCTTACAAAAATGGTAAAACATTTGATCAATGCCGAGAGATAGCAAAATCTGTCTCTTCTCAACTTGAAAAGAAGATAGAGCAGACAGGAGTGGTCACTTGGAAAGAAATTCTAGAAGTCTCTGACAATGACGAGTTGGTCTACAAGCTTACTCTAAAATATTTGCGACAAGATGGTTACAATATTGGAGACTGGAAAACCCCTCAGGTTACAAAATCTATTGCTTAGGCTCTAATGCACAACTTCCGTTCTGTGCTTTTCTTATCTTTCTTGCCATGATGAATGGAGTGGCAATTAACACAGGAATTGAAGCAGCTATGAATATAGTTTGAAGTTGTGCTTCATAACTGGTCAAAAACAATGTTACACCTGTTGCACTAGCTCCCAGGCCAAAAAGCATTGTAAAGGCCGTGCCAGCACAGGTGGGGCACCCGACAAAGAGTCCTGTTACTGCACCAAACGCGCCAAACTTTCCTGCACCTCTTGCTACTGTAAACGTGGTTGCAGAAAGGGCAAAATTCAATCCAACTAGAAAGGACACTGCAACAAGAAGAACCAAGTTTATTGGAACGATTTGTAATCCTACATGTTCTGTGAAAAAGGCAAATATCATTGGCATGTATCCTGGCAAATCACAACAAGGGGAGAGCTCAATATGTGGAGGAGTTGGGAAACCATAGTCTGTTGCATTGATCTCTGGCTTGTAGAGGATCATCCCAGACGTTAGTCCGAAAAATATTCCATATCCTATAGCACTTATGATAAAGATCTGTTTTGCCCTCTTGTTGTTTATGGCGTTAGAAATTATCGAAGCAGTTGATGAATCAGGAAGCTCTATCTTGGCTTTGTAAAACTTGTACAAACCCCATCCTATTGCACCAAATGACGTGAATAAAATGACATATGTTGCTACTGCCAAATTCTGCAATGCTGGCATAGCCGCGGGAGTTATGGTAATCTCATCATTTCTTGCATAGGCAAGAAATGATGCAGCTATTGCTACAAATCCAACAGTGATCAACATTCTGTGTGAACGGTGTACTGTGCTTTGTTTTTCCAACTAGTAAAAAACGTGACACGGTGACATTAAATTCTATCTGTTTTTTTCAAAGTATTTATCTGCAATGGCGCTCGATAAAGAATAGCCGTGAAGATAGACGAGCCTCAAGATTCTGATTATGCGGAGACTAAGATCACCTACGTTGGTTTTATTGATCCATATGGCGTAGAAGGTCTGGTTATACTGCGAGCTGATGATGGTAAAGAATTTCACATAAGGGCATTTTCAGGAGAGGTTGCAAGACACATTACAAATTTTATTGAAGGAGAAAGAGGCGCAATACCTACAATATACAACATGATTGAGGAAATTGCTGAAGTCAACGAATTAGTTCTTGTTAGGATAAAAGTGTATGAAAGTGGGAGTGTACTGCGTGCCAATCTTTACTTTACAGGAAAAAATGATCTTGTCATGCGAAACTACAGGGCATCCGATGCCATTGCACTGGCATCATTTTACAATATACCGATACTTGTCAGAAAAAATCTTTTAAAAGAAAAAATGGAAGCCTAGGTTACTATCTCTTCGAGTTTTCCTTCTTGCTGTGCTTTTCTTATCTCCATTGCTATTCTTCTGCCTACGCCAAAAGTTGTTCCATACTTGTATTTTGTATATGGACTGGTAGTTGCAAGAATTGGATTGCCTGGAACTCTAAGTGATACATCGTATACTATTATCTCCAAGTCTTTTGTGATTACACTTTGAAGCGAAAATGGGCCTATGATGCCGGGGGGATATTCTTTTTTTACTGCTGACACAAACTTGTCTCCTGTCTCTATTACCTTTTCTAGCAACGATTCGCGTATACTGGCAGGCGTGTGACCAACCTCGATGTTTTGCAATTCTATGTTTGTCTCAAGTTGTTGCTTTGCTGGCAATGAAACAAAGTCATGAATGTTCGTCTGTAACCTCCTTTCAATTCCAAGAAAATCTACCTCGTCTGATATTGGTGTATGGAAATAATTGAAATTAAAGTAGGTGCCAATTATGAATTCTTCAATGCTTGCAACCTTTAATGCGTCCCTTGATATCAATCCCTGTCTGATTTTCTTTTCAGTTTTATCTTTGTAATCTGAATAAGAAGTTGCTATAAAAAAAGCTCTTTCTAACTTGCGTGTCTTTTCTTGAACCTTTACTATGACAGGTCTGTCTATGTCTTTTGGGTCTTTGAAAATTCTGGGCAGTCTTATCTTGGCCTTTTGTAGCAGATAGTATTGGTTCTTCTTGTATGCACGTTCTTCTGCCTGAAAGAGTGAGCGATTTCCAAACAACGGCACCTTTAACTTGTTTTCTACTGCTTCATATCCAAGATATGCAGTAAGAGCCTCTGTGTGGAACTATTATGGTGTCTGATGACCTAAGCCTTGATTGAATCTTGGGCAAGAGCATGTCTTTGAATTTATTGACTATGATCATTTCGTCGACAATTCGTGAAAATCTTTTGTACGGAACTTCCCTGCCTTTTTGGCATACTACTATTGTCCTAAAATCTTCATCTTTGGCACCATCCATTATCTCAAGGGCGGAGTGGCTACCAAGTGTACCTATAGAGAGATCCGAGTATTCTTTTACTATTTTTTGAATCTCTGATCTTTTGATCAATGGAATATCTCTTTTTGTATGGGTAAAAAAGCGTTCTTTACTTGAGTTCTTCTTTGTCTTTGAACTCTTTTAGTTCCTTGTCTGCTTCTATTCTTCCTTTCTCGTATTCCCCTTTTGCCTTGCCAAATGTTCTAGCTCAGCTCTGGGATCTTTTTCGCTCCAAAAATAAGCACTGCGATAACTACAACAATAATTATTACATTCTCATATGCCATGAGTGCTCTTAATGCGGCAGATTAAGATTTAAGTGTTGCAATCTGATTTGCGTGTCTCTCTGAGAGGAACATGCCTATGAGGTATAGTCCTATCAGCGGACCTGCAACAAACCACATTGTAACACCACTCCCATCAGGTGTTATCGCAGCTCCTAAAATCACCATCGCAATTACGGCCCACTTTATGTTGTTTCTCCAGAATTTCTCACCAACCATTCCAGACGCAGTTACTGCATACATTATGAGTGGAAGCTGAAATGATATGCCAAATGCTAGTGCAAACTGCAATACAAACGTGATAAAGTCTACCACGTTAAGAAAAGTAAGAAGACCTGCAGATTCGCCATACTTGTAGAGAAATGCTAACGTGTATGGAGTAACAACCAAGTATGAAAACAAGCAACCTGCTGCAAAAAGGCCAATTGCGGGAAATGTGACAGATTTTATTATTTGCGTCTCTTTCTTACCAAGTGCCGGTGTTAGAAATCCCATGAACTCTCTTATTATGACTGGCATACTTATGGCAACGCCGAGTAGAACTGCAATATAAAACTGTGCAAAAAATGCTTGCCCTGGAGCTGTCTGAATTAATTGTACTGAAGGTGGAAGCAGGTTATGTTTCATGACAACGGTAGCTTGCGCTGCAATGTTGTTAAAAGGACTAAAAGTTGGATAGTACAGATGAATCCCATTGTAGATAAATGGATTCAAATGGAATCCTAAAATAAAGAAAGTAACAACTCCTACCGCAATGATCATCTTGAAGACTCGCTTTCTTAGATCCTCCAGATGCTCCATGATCGTCATTGACCTATCCATCAGAGATCTTAGACTTTGTCAAAACCCTATTTATCTACTTGCCAGGTATGGGGAGAATCTTGCTTGAAGGCAAGTTGCTTTGTTCCTGTTCGGGGACTGTAAAGTTCTCTAATTCGACCGTTAATTCTGTACTTGCCTCAAAGGTGTCTCCTATCTGAACTGCAAGGTCTGCTATCTCATTTGGTGCGTAAATCTCCCTTGAATTCTTTAAAAATATTCTACTGCCTTTTTCTGCCGGTTCGCCGCCAAACTTGCCCTTGAGAAAATCGGTTATCTTTCCTATTTCTTGTTGAGTTATCTGATTGTGATAAAAGACAATACCATGAACGGATGTGTAATCCCATGGGGTACCATTTCTGTAACAGAAAACTCCAAAATGTGTGCCCTTGTCATCCTTGGTGCATTTTATTTCCCAGATTAGTACTTTTTTTGGATCATACTGTGCCTTTCTGAGATCTTCTATTGTTAATTTCCAATATCGTAATCGACTCATACAGTCATTGAAATAAATATGCGATTATAAAATTGTGTGCATGGAACTTATTCCTAAAGACCGCCTTGACCTTTTATCTGAAATGGAAGAAAGATATGAGAAAAAGGACAAGGAATATTTTGTCAACCTATTGGATAATGAAGACTTTGTAATTAGGTGCAGAGCAGTTTGTATTCTGGTTGACATGGGTGGAGAAGATGTCATTCCATATATTGCAAGTGTGCTAAAGAAAGATTCCAATGAATTGGTAAGACACGAGGCTGCGTTTTCTCTAGGGCAGATGTGTTTGAGAAGTGGAATATCTCCACTAGAAGATGCAACCAGAAATGATCCTAGTCTATTTGTTAGACATGAAGCAGCTGTTGCCCTTGGTGTGATTGGATCTCAAGACGCAAAAGAGACACTGCAAAAAGCACTTGAGGATTCAAGCGAACAGGTAAGAGATTCTGCAGTAGTGGCATTGTCTAACTTGAAGTTTATGGAAAGTCTTTGCAAGAACGAGCGATTTGCAAAGTTGACTGGCGGCTAAATTGGCGTAACCAGTGTTCCTTCTGGCGTTGACTTGAAATCATATATCGCATCTATGTTAGAGTTTTCAAAGATCTCTGAATCATGTGTAATTATAATGAATTGAGATATGGCATCCACGTTTGATTCAAAGGCCTGTGAGAGTACACTTACAAGAGATTTTCTCCTCTCTTGATCCAAATGTGTAGTTGGCTCGTCAAGAATAATGAAATTCAGGCTCGATGACCCCATGAGGTGTGCCATGCCAAGACGTAATGCCAGAGCAACACTTACCTTCTCTCCTCCACTCAACGATTCTAAATCCAATGTGGAATTACCAGAATAGCACGTAATTCCAATATCTCTTGCTTTGTCTTCAAGAATGATTCTCTGAATTTTTACGTTAAATGTAGTCAAGTACTCTGAGGCCTTTTGTGATATAGTTCCAAGCGCCCATGAGCGAAGGCTTGTGGCAACAGGACCGTCCCTGTTGTAAATCTGTCCACGAATAGTTTCAAGACTTGAAACATATTGCTTCACATGATGCAGCTCTTCTAATATCTGCAAAATTTTCTCAGTCTCTTCTTTGTGAAACTTTAGCCTAGTGGTCATAGCACCTAGTTCTTGATCTAGTGTACTGAGAAGTCTTCGTTGCGGTTCAAGTTTTGATTTGATGTTTCTAAAGCTTACAACGTCAAAGTCTTTTGTTTCTTCTATTAGTGATAATATTGATCTTATTGCATCCGTTGAATACTCATCTATTGCAAACTGTGTCAGATTTCCTGTTGTACTAACTTCGAGAGGAACTTCTTTGATATTAGTTTGTAAACTCAAAATTTCTTCTTTTAGTCTTGCCAAATCCTCTTGACTCTTGATGTTGTTTGAGGACAGGACGCTTTCTGCCTTTATGATCTGCTGAGTTTTCAAATCTATCTCTTTTTTCTTATTTTGATTGGCAAATTCTTCTTGGGAGAGAATTTCGCCTCTCTTTCTCAGAGCCTCAAGTTCTATGCGTAGATGTTCTTCTTCAAACAAGGGATTGATATGGTCTACTTTGGAATCGCACACGGGGCATTTTCCATCTATCATCTGTAGCTTGCCAGCAATCTCTTGCTGTCCTTTTATCTTGGCTATTTTTTCGCCTATCTCTTTTGATTCACTTCGTATTCGTTCCAGGTCATGTTGCACTTGTCTTGTCTCATAATCTACCTGTGGTTTGGCGGACAAAATTGGTAAACTACTAGCACATTCCGCAAGTTTTCTTTCTTTTTCAGTAATCTCTCTTTTGATGGATGTTACGGCATTTCTCAAATATAACACAAGTTCGTCTTTTCTTTTTTCTATCTCTTTTGACTTGAGTTCTTTTGGTGCATCGCTCTCTATTTTACTCTGTAATGTAAAAAATTCCTGTTCCTGTATTGCTTTTTCTTCTTCTAGTTTCTTCTTTTGAGGTTCTAAAGACGAGATCTCTTTTGACGATGAATCCATCTTGGTTTGAAGAAACTCTATACTGGTATCATCGTAATCCAGTCTAGTCTTCACAGATATCCTAAACGCATCAATTGTTTTTTTCATAATTTCATATGCAGTGTCAAGTTTGTCTATTCCAATTATTGCATTAACGAGTTCTTTGAATTTTTTTGGGTCTGCCTCAATGATTGATTGCAATTCGCCTTGCTGTACAATGGATGCCACCTTGAGTTTCTCAAAATCAAGTCCTATCAGAGATTCTATTGTCTGTGTCATGGATTCCCCAAATTGTTTTCTTTCTCCTGCCGCCAGTGGAACTGTCTCTCCATTGATCTTTTCGTAAAGCTGAGCCGACACAGTTCCCTTTGGGTCTATCTTACGTACTGCCTCAAACTGTCTATTTCCGATGGAAAATTCCACTTTGGCATATGCCTGACTGCTTCCTCTGCGCAGTAATCCTTTTGTAGATTTTCTAATGTGTTCTCCAAACAGTGCAAATGTTATCGCATCTATTATGCTGGACTTTCCAGCCCCATTTGGTCCAACAAAGACTGTCACTCCGTTATCAAATTCAAGTCTAGTGTTTGCATGAGAGAGAAAATTTACTAATTCAACTGATCGTAGCATTTCTCAATCCCTTTTTGAATTGTATATAATTTTCATTGATTGCAACATTTGCCTCCTCGATACTTCCCTTTGAGAGGAGCGGCAATAGTTCATTTATAGCAAAATTTGCAAGCTCATTGGAGCCAAGAATATCTTTTGCTATCTTATGCATCTCTTCTTCTATTTTTAATGGTCTTTCAATGAATACAGAACCGTCTTTTTGTTCAGATGAAACATGTTTCCAAAAACAACGTAAAGTCAATTCAGATAACCGCGAGATCTGTGTTTGAATAAATCCTGTATCTAAGGCATCACCAGTTATTCTTATCTCTACCACTGGTTTTCTACTACATGACTTTATCTTCTCAGAGAGTACGCCAATCTCATCGGAAAGTTTGTCAATTGATATCCTAGAAGACATCTGAGGTCTAATGTCTAGTTTTATCCAATTTGGAATGACTTCGGGACCTGATATGTCAACTTGGTAAAAGCCCTTTTGGGCGTCTTTTATGCTCTCACTTGATGTCATTTCTATAGATCCTGGATATGCCAAGGGTCCTCCTAGGTGAGAGAATCTTTTTAGATCTTGGTCGTGTAAATGGCCCATTGCATAATATGTAAAATTCTTTGGTAGATCTGTAGAATTTAACTCTCCAGCAAATTTATTGATTTCAGAAATACCTTGATGTAAAACCAATATCTTATGCCCCTGGTGGTTTTTTGCTGCTAGATCAGCAGTGGCAAAATCGTTCTCAAATGTGTGGATCTCGCCCTTTCGCCTCTTGTCAAAACCAGTTATGAGGATATCGTTGTACACAAGGGGTTTACCATTTCCTATGTATCTTGAAAATTCTAAATTATGGTATACGAAAGGAACCGGAGTCGACCTTATTCGGCTAATGTCATGCTCTCCCAAAATGAAGAATGACTCGATGTTATTTTGTCTTAATCGTTTCAGGGCGTTTGCTAGCACAACAATTGCCTTACCACTTGGGTTTGGCACGTGAAAAATGTCTCCTGCAAATATCACAAAATTGACGTGGTCTTTTATTGAAGTATCTATGGCTTGGTTGAACGCTGAGTAAATGTCATCTTCACGTTCCTCTGAGTGATATTGCACAAAACCAAGATGTATATCAGAAATATGTGAGAAAATCATCTCAATCAAGCAACAGGTCTTTTTGGATTAGTCCTTGTGTTGTTTCTTTTGCAATGTCTTTGAATTTGTCTGTTTGATTCCATTCTGATACTGCATCCAAGTCAGAGCCAGATTTTTTACTTTTTACTTCATCTATGTGTACTATGGAAGGCAAGTTTACCCACTGTCCAATTAGTACTGCATCCCCAATATTCAAAGATGAGAGCTGAGAAAGAAGGTCTTTGCTTAATGATTCTGCAGCAGACGCTATCTGTTGCTGATCATCGTCTTGTACGATCTTCATTATTGCAAGAGAGCCCATCTGACTTAGAACATTGGGGTCAATGTTTCTTGGTCTCTGCGATACTACGCATAGGCCAATTCCAAACTTGCGGCCTTCTCTTGCTACCTTTGAGGCCCAGTATTTAGTATCGGTATGTTCTCCTTTTGGTATGAACACGTGAGCCTCTTCTATTATGACAAATATTGGTGCAAGAAACTTGTAATTTTTTCTGTGTGTGGACTTGCCTTTTCTTTCCCAGACTGATTCCTTTCTCTGCTGTAATAGTTCTTGTAAATAGTATGACAGCCCGGCATTTGCCTGTCTCTCGCTTAGTTCTGCTATGTTCAATACATTTACTCTGCCTTCCTTTATCAAATCTACAGGATCTCCACAGTCAGGGTCTAGTATGTCTGAAAATCTATGCTTGGCATCATCTATTTTGTCGAAAACCCTACTTGCGCTGTCTGCATAGCCCTTTGTAGTGCGACCAAATGCAGAAACATTCTCTTCTAAAGATGACCAAAAGTCTTTGGCTTGCTTGACTGAATCAGTAAGTGATTCTCGCAAGACTCTTTGCTGCTTGTCTGCATTCTCACGAAGTTCTATGACTTCGGCTAGTTTGTCTGCAGGCAAAAGCCTGGGATTTATTTTTGCCATCATGTAATTCATCTTGGTAACATCTAGGTTTTCATAGTCATTATGATAATCAAAGATAATCAATGTGCCATTTAATGTTGCAACGTGTTTTGCTATGAGTGAAACAAGGTTGCTCTTTCCCATTCCAGTCATTGCAAGAATGGCCAAGTGTCTTGATACAATTTTGTTGATGTTTATTTTTGCTTCAATGCTTGAATTTCTTAAGAGCGCACCTATCCTAATCCACTCATTTCCAACAGGTCCAAATATCGTCCCCAAGTCATGTTGTGTCGCTTCAAGAATTGAAGTTCCTGGTAGTGGTGGAATTGCAGGAATTATCACATGCCCTTTTTGTAACTTGTCCAAAAATCCGAGTATTCCAATCTTTACCTTATAATTTTTGTCCCTGGAATTAATCTCGGCAACTTCTTTGCTCTCAACTGCCTCATCAAAATTTCTAACATCTGTGAGTGCATCACTTGATATTGCAGACTTTTCAACTAGGCCGAGAATCTTGCCGTCCTGTGAATCAATTATGACATACTCTCCAACCGAAAGAGGTTTTGATGATTGTGCGGTTACTTCAGTTGGCTTTGATTCGCCAATTACAACCCCTATTATCAATTCAGCACTTCCCTAGAGCCAATCTCGTTTGTCAGTCCATATAGACTAACAAGTCTTGACAACTCTGAATTGGTTATCTTGCAATTTTCATGCGCCAACTTTAACGCGTATGGATATCCTCCCACACTATTTTTTGTTAATCTATCCAAAAGGGATTTTATCTCATTTTCGACAATTCCTGACCCAAGTAACTCGATCTTGATTAGTGGCGTAGAATCTCTTAGTCTTGCATAAACATATGACACCACTTTGCCTGGTCCGAGCGAATTGTCAACAAATATCTTGCTAAAGCCGGGTCCCTTAACTGCATGGTTGTAATAGAAGATGTCTCCAGCAGCAGAACCCAGTTTTTCAAATTGTTTTCTTGCTGATGATGTCTTTGATATGAAAACAACATTTCCTTTCTTTTTAATTGCCAAAGTAATAGAATTGCCAAGTGAAGACTGTCTGGTGAGAAACTGTGAATAAAGCGAACCGTCAAGTGCTACTAGGTCTGCCATGTCTACTGAGGCAGCGCAGGCCTCAACCTCCATCTTACTTGCCTGTGTCTCAAGCTCTGGGGTAGGCTGACCTAGCCCTTGGTTGTGCTTCTCAGTTATGATTTGACCGTCTGACTTTATTGATACGCCGGTAACCACCCATAATTCAAGCCCTTGAAACTTTGTACTGTTATAACTACTGTCTATGCCTGCTATGATCGAATCCTTCTTCTGAGGAAAATACTCAATCCAATTTTCTCTGGCAGCTTGGATGATGCGCTCAAATGTTTCACCCTTGAAGATGGATTTTGCTTCCTCTCGCTTCTTTAGGGCATCACGATAAACGGTATTGAGCATAAAACACCTTTACCTGTAAGGATAAAATGTTTCTCGTTTGAAATAGATTCATTCCCCAGTTAACATAAAATCAACACCTAGCTAACTAATTATGGACCGTTATTCCTAGTATTGTTATGTTCCAAAATGAAAACACTTGGCCCAAGTATGCATCCAATAACATCACCGATGAATTTCACCGCAAATTTGATCAGGCAGTAGAGCAGACCAAGAAAGATTTTGGCAAGAATTACCCAATGATAATAGGCGGAAAAGAGATATTTTCCAACAATCAGTTTCAAGTACGCTCTCCGGCTGACAAGAACCTTGTTTTGGCAAACTTTCCATTGGCATCAAAAGAAGACACCTTACATGCGATTGAATCGGCCAAGGAGGCTTTTCACAAATGGTCTCTCACATCGTACCAAAAAAGATCTCAAATATTTCGAGAGGTAGCAGATGTATTTGCACAGAACAAATTCAGTCTTGCGGCAATATTGAGTTTTGAAAATGGCAAGAACCGACTAGAGGCCATGGGTGACTTGGATGAATCAATAGATTTTATGCGATTCTACGCAGAACAACTTGAGATAAACCAAGGCTTTTCAAAGGAGACTCAAAGCGCAAATCAAAATGAAAAAACTCGTAGCACATTGAAACCATACGGTGTATGGGGAATCATATCTCCGTTTAACTTTCCATCTGCAATATCAATAGGAATGACCTCTGGTGCATTAATTACTGGCAACACGGTCGTATTGAAACCATCTAGTGATTCACCTATCTCTGCCTACAAATTCATCGAGGCGATATATCACAAACTTCCTCCGGCAGTTGTAAATTTTGTACCAGGTTCTGGCAGCATTGTAGGCAGAACTATTTTAGAAAGTTCTCTTGTGGACGGAATTGCATTTACTGGTTCAAAAGAGGTGGGAATGTCAGGCTTTAACACATTTGTTGAAAGTGCTCCACGACCGTTCATCTCTGAGATGGGGGGAAAAAACCCTGCAATAATTACAAAAACAGCTGACTTAGAAAAGGCAACAGATGGTGTCTTGAGAGCAGCATTTGGTTATAGCGGACAAAAATGCAGCGCGTGCTCAAGGGTCTATGTCCAAAAAGACATTGCAAACCAGTTTGTGGAGAAGTTGATTGCAAAGACCAAGGTGCTAAAGATGGGAAAACCGTGGGAAAAAGACGTGTTTGTTAGTCCTGTAATAAATGAGGCGTCTTTAAAAAAATTCCAAAGGGCTACAGAAATTGCAAAAAAAGATGGCAAGATAGTTTGTGGCGGTTCTGTTTTATCTGATTCACAATTCAAGGATGGAAACTTCGTTGAACCTACAATTGTTGTAGGCCTTCCAAAAGATCATGAACTAGTACAAGAAGAACTGTTTGTCCCATTTCTTTGTGTGGAAGAGTTTGACAACTTTGATGATGCGATATCTGAAGCCAACAAGAGTAACTACGGACTCACCGCAGGAATTTTCAGCCAGGACAAAAACGAGATTGAATCCTTCTTCAATAAAATTGAAGCAGGTGTTACATATGCAAATAGAGCAGCTAGTGCCACAACAGGCGCAATGGTTGGAGCTCAGCCTTTTGTCGGATGGAAATATTCTGGAATTTCAGGCAAGGGCGCTGGTGGTGCTTACTATTTACTTCAATTCATGCGTGAGCAAACTCAAACACGATGCGAGTGAAGAAAAGAACTCCCAAGAAGCAAGATGTTTCGTTTTCTTTCCTTTAGTCGCCTTATTGAATAAGGAAGCCAATTGGTTCCATACGGTATGTATTCTGATATGGAAAAACCACTCTTGATCAAAACTGGCTTTAGTTCGTCTCGTATTCCCTTTAACATCTGAAACTCAAACTTTCTCTCATTTTTCTTTGATAAATTCATGGCAAGTTCAATCATTTTGGAATCATGAGTTGCTATTGCAAACTCGTTACCGTATGAAAAAAGCATCTTTGTGAGTCTCTTGTAGTTTTCATCTACTTCATGTCTTGTTTTGTAGGCATTCTTCTTACTTTCTCTATATGCTCCTTTTACCAATCGAATCTTTCCGCCATGCTCTAGTAGTATCTTCAAATCTTGTTCGGTACGCTTGAGGTTTGCCTGTATTGCCATGCCCAATCTCTCATATTTTTCAAATAGGCTTAGGTAGATCTTGATGGTATTATCAGTATATTCCGAAGACTCCATGTCTATCCAAACAAAGGACTGAGAGGACGTTGCTTTTTCTATTATTTTTTCAAGATTGGTCATACAGTCCTCGACACTTTTAGACAGACCTACCTGGGTTGGCTTGACTGATATGCCTCCAGAAACCTTGAATTTACGCAAGTTCAAGACAAGTGCTAGATATTCTGATACAGTGTCACTGATCTGGTCCTTTGACATCATGTGCTCACCAAGCTTGTTGATTACCGCATTCATTCCATTCTTGTTTGCTACCTTGGCAGATTGAAGGGCTTCATTCATGGTATCGCCTGCAATCCATTGTTTTGCTATTCTGAAGAGAAATTTTTCTATAAGCGTAGATTCATGTGTTTCCAATTCTAGAATTTACTCCACAGTAACTCAATAAATTGTATAATTCAATTTTGTGTTGTGTACCTGTAAAGCCGATAACAGATTTAACATGGTGGTTTGCCAAAAGTATTGGTTTGAAAAGGATAGGACTTTTGGGTTGTGGCGCAATAGGGACAGAAATAGCTGTTGCTATAGATTCTGGCAAAATTCATGCAAAACTTACCCACGTATTTGATTTTTCCAAAGACTCATCACAACGACTAGTCTCAAAACTAAAAAACAAACCCGTAATAACAGAAAATGCTGGTCTGCTGGCAGCATCGCCAGTAGATCTGATAATTGAGGCTGCTTCTCAGGATGCAGTTAGAGATAACGCGTTATCTATCCTTCAAAACAGGAAAGACATGATGATAATGAGCGTTGGTGCATTATTGGATGAATCCATATTTGAGATAGTATCTGAAGGCTGCAAGGATTTTAACAAACATGTCTTTCTTCCGTCTGGAGCAATTGCCGGACTTGATAGTATTAGAGCAGTAAAAGACGAATTAGAATCAATAGTATTAGTTACAACCAAGAATCCCAAAGCGCTAAAGGGGGCAAAATTTTTCGAGACTTCAAAAATAAGCCCAGATGAAATAAAAGAATCTACTGTAATATACGACGGAACGGCAGAAGAGGCAGTAAGACTCTTTCCTGCAAACATTAACGTTGCTGCACTTATCAGCTTGGCTGGAATTGGAAGCACGAAAACCAAGGTAAGAATAGTTGCCGACCCAAAAACTGACAAAAACACTCATGAGATACAGGCCAGTGGAAAGTTTGGAAAGTTTTCTATAAAAATTGAAAACGTTCCAAGTGAGAGCAATCCCAAAACAAGCAGACTTGCAATCCTTTCTGCAATTGAATGCCTAAGGAAGATTTGTGACGGAGAAATACAAATAGGAACATGAATGGCAAATATTGCCACAATGTATTCAGCCTGACTACAAATTTGTCAATATCATGACCCTTTAAATGGAAAGGAAGACCAGCTTTATTCTGAACAATGGACCTAAAATCAGAAATTCTTAAACTAAAAGAACAGAACGATGTGCTGATTCTTGCTCATAATTATCAATTACCCGAAGTGCAAGATGTCGCAGATTATGTAGGTGATTCATTAGGGCTTTCTCGTCAAGCTGCAAAAACTAACCATAAAACAATTCTATTTTGTGGGGTGCATTTCATGGCAGAGACTGCAGCAATTGTCTGTCCTGACAAAAAGGTGCTTATTCCAGACCTGTCGGCAGGCTGTTCTCTTGCAGATACTATTAATGCTGATCAAGTAAGAAAATGGAAAAGTGAGCACCCAAGCGCGGTGACTGTAGGTTATGTAAATACGTCTGCTGAGGTAAAGGCTGAGCTTGACTATTGCTGCACATCGTCTAACGCCGTTAATGTAGTAAAATCAATCCCAGTCGATAAAGAAGTACTCTTTTTGCCTGATATGTTTCTTGGCTCATATGTAGCCAAAGTGACAGAAAGAAAAAACATGTACATCTGGGCAGGAGAATGTCACGTCCATGCAGGTATACGACCACAAGAAGTACAAGAAAAACTAACGCAATATGCAAGTGCAGAGTTTTTGGTTCACCCAGAGTGTAGTTGCACTTCATCTGTCATGTACGATGTTGCATGTGGAGATTATGGTAACAGGCAAGTTCAGATCTTGTCAACAGAAGGAATGATGAACCATGCAAAGAATTCTAGCGGAAAGACATTCGTTGTTGCTACAGAAACAGGCATACTGTACAGAATGAGAAAGCAAAACCCTGAAAAAGAATTCATACCAATGTCAGACTCTGCAGTTTGTAAATATATGAAGATGATAACGCTTGACAAGGTCTATTTGTCATTGAAGGAAGAAAAATACGAAGTCAAGGTTCCAAAAAATATTGCGCAAAAAGCGCATCTAGCTATAGAGCGCATGCTTGCAATCAGTTAACTTCAAGACTCAAATCCAATCCTTGAGCAGAACTGGTCAATCTTCCAATGGAAATGATGTCTATGCCAGTTCTGGCATATGACTTTACATTTGATTCATCTATCCCGCCTGACGCTTCTATTTTTATCCCTCTTCGAAGATTGAGTCGTTTTAAGACTTGGATAATACGCAAGATCTCTTTTGGGGGTATGTTGTCAAGCATTATGATTGTCGCTCCTTCTCTTGCAGCTATTATTGCATCATCCAGGTTTTCAACCTCTACTTCAAATTTTTTATATCGTTTTTTTGCAGCACGTATTATGTCTTGCAATGACTTTGCAACTGCTAGATGATTATCTTTTATCATGACCATCTGGTCAAGAGAAATTCGATGTTTTCTGCCGCCTCCTATCTCTATGGCCTCTTTGTCAAAAATACGTAAGCCAGGAGCAGTTTTTCTTGTGGAATAGAGTTCTACTTTTGGATTAGTACTTTTGATGATTCCTACCAACTTGTTTGTCTGGGTTGCAATTCCGCTCATTCTTGATAGCAAGTTAAGTGCGGTCCTCTCACACGATAAAACTGAGTATGCAGGGCCTGAGATTATCATTATCTTGTCGTTAGGCTCTATCTTGCTACCGTCATTTTTTAGAATTCTGACTTTACAGTTTCTTGAAGTAAATATTTCTTTGACATATGGCGTTCCTGCAATAATGCCTCTCTGACGCGAAATTATGTTTGCAGAAATTTTTTTTCTTGGAAGAAGATTACTTGTAATGTCACCTTTACCAATATCTTCTTTGAGAAATGTTTCTAGTGCTTTTTTTGCACGACTGTGCAATCTAAGTTACCTTGAGGGCGTATTTTCCTTTTTCAGTTATTCCTAAAGATTTTGCAATGACTGAGTTTATGGGATCCACTATGAGAACAGCGCCACTCCAGTCAGGCGTTAGGTCTGTTGATTTACAAATTGCACATACCTTGCCAATGGTTACAAATTTGCACTTGCGGCAAGCCATCTCTCTAACCATTTTTTATCACTTGGCTTCTACAGGTTTTTTAGCCTTTTCAGCTTGTGGTGTTGGAGGAGTTTTTGCTTTCTTTATCTCTTCTTCGATCCATTCATCTGCACCAAGAAATGGTTGTCTGCAAGTTATACCAACTTTCATTGCAGCAGTCTTGCCTAATGACACTGCGGTAATTCTTGCTCGAAGAGTTGTACCAATCTTCATGGTTCTTCCACTTTGGTTAGCCAAAATCATGCCAGACTTTACATCGCTCTTTAGATAGTCATCCATTATTTGTGACAAGTGTAACAAAGCATCTGTTGCACCAATTCTTACAAATGCTCCAAAGTCTGTAATTTCAACAATTTCGCCTCTGACAATTTCTTGAAGCTTTGGATGGAATGTAAGTGCGGTAAACTCTACTCTGTGATAAGTACCTCCGTCTCCTGCAATGATTTTACCCATCTTCTCGACTTTGGTATCCATGATCATTATGACATATCCCAATTCAGGATTTATCATACTTTCATACTTCTCTCTCAAAATTGTTATGGCTGCCTTTTTCAGTGACTCGCCAAATAACTTTGGAGGAATTCTAACTACATCAGTAAGGGTTGATATAGAAAACAATCAAAAAAACTGGTAAAATTTGAATTTATGAATCTTTGGATAACTTGTATGCTATTTTTGCCTATGTTTAAATATCGTACTAAGGAATTTTTTATTGTATGGTATCAGTTGATGAGGTTTTACAGACATTAAGTACAGTAATTGACCCAGATCTCAAAAAAGATATTGTCTCAATGGGCATGATAAAGGATCTGGAGATAAATGGCAATAATCTCAAGTTTACTCTGGAATTAACCACTCCTGCATGCCCTTTCAATGAGCAGATAGAACAAGATGTCCGCCAAGCACTATCGAAGATTCCTGGGGTATCAAAGCCAGACATCAAAGTTACTGCCAAAGTCATGGAAGGCCGTGCACTAAGCATGGACGAGATGCTTCCTACTGTTAAGAATATCATAGGCGTTGCAAGTGGAAAGGGCGGAGTAGGTAAGACAACTGTTTCTGTAAATCTTGCACTGGCTCTTGCAAACACCGGTGCTAGAGTTGGAATTCTTGATGCAGATATTTACGGTCCAAGTGTACCGCTTATGCTCGGAATGGGAAAAGCTGCACTGGAAGTTGAAAATAACAAACTACAACCTGCAGAATCACACGGATTAAAAGTAGTATCATTTGGATTCTTTGCTGATCAGGAACACCAGGCTGCAATATATCGCGGTCCCATAATTTCAGGAATTTTAAAACAATTTTTGGTAGATACTAACTGGAGTGATCTTGATTATCTAATTGTAGACCTTCCGCCAGGAACAGGAGATATCCCGTTGACACTAGCTCAAACAATTCCTATTACTGGTATAGTCGTTGTAACCACTCCTCAAGAAGTTGCAAGCAATGTTGCAGTAAAGGCATTTGGCATGTTCCAAAAACTCAACGTACCAATCATTGGTGTGATAGAAAATATGAGCTACTTCAAATGTAATAATTGCAATACTGATCATTACATCTTTGGTAAAGATGGCGCAAAAAGAATGGGTGAAAAACACAATCTGCCATTCTTGGGTGGAATTCCTTTAAATCCGGGTATCATGGAAAGCTCTGACAGCGGCAGACCAGTACTTGTCACTGATCCAAATTCTCCTAACGCTCAGGCATTTATGACCGTGGCAAAGAATGTGGCAGCAAGATGCAGTGTGATTGCAAGTCAGCTTAGTGAGGAAATGACTGCAGAAGCAACTACATAAAAATAGAATAAAACAAAGGTATCTCATGCATCTGCCAGACACTCTGCGTGATAGTCTCAAAAAACCTATGGGATTATTAATTAAGGATTCAGAGGTAACAAAAGAGACTATTTTACAAATTATGCCAAAGGATGTCTTTTTGATAACAGTTGGAGATGCCACAACTGAGAAGATGATAAAATTTGGACTTGATCCATCATTGCAGATAGTCGATTCACTGGAAAAGAGGAACAAGAGAAGCCTGCCACTAGGAAAAGTAAGAACGACTCTTGAATGCGTAAACCCAGCAGCAGAGATTACTAGCGAGAGCATATCTATCATAAAAAAGGCCTTTCAGGCAGATGTACCGGTTAGAATAATCGTAAAAGGTGAGGAAGACCTCTTGGTCTTACCTGTTGCCATGCATGCTCCTAAAAATTCTGTCATCATGTATGGGCAACCAAATGAAGGGCTAGTCATTGTAAAGGTAACCGAAGAGATAAGAAATAAGGTAACTAAGATTATGAATTCTATGAGTTAGTTGGGGTATGATGACACGGTGGCTGTATGATGTGATGATTAAACTACACAAGTTCTGACCCTAAATAACCACTTTTCTGGTAAACTTGGAAAAATACACAAACTCTTGCACGATATTTGACAATTCTAATTAAACTATTTCCAGAAGATCCTCAAGCAATGAAGTGTGATTTAGATTTGAAAGTTAAGATATTGGAAAAAGTTGGAATCTATTCAAGCAGATTTGGAATTTCAGAACCCAGAGTGTTGCTAACAACTAGAGAGGTTCTTGACATGCCAAAGGAAATTACCGAGGGAAGGAGGACTTCGGCTTACAAATACTTGGGGGTGTCATATTTGCAACACAATCTCGTCTTTGTAAATATCAAGAAAATACCTGATGACAGGACCCTTGAAAATACAATAGTGCACGAGCTCATTCATTTTCGGTTTCCATACTTGAGTCATGGAAAGCGCTTCAACAAGCTAGTAAGACAAGGCTTGGCAGGAAAAAATTTCAAACCGTATAGAAAAAGAGTGTAAAAATTCTTCTTAAAATTATTTTAAATCACTCCATTATAACATTATATGAGTAAAGTAGAATAAATTTATATAAATACCCCATCCGAGTCTTACTTTCAGATGACGCTCAAAGAACTGATTCCGGTTGGCGCGTCAATCATATCTTTTATCATTGCAGCAGTACTTGCAGCATGGGTATCTAAACAAAAGCCTGGAACACAGCAGATGCTAGATATTTCAAATGCGGTGGGGGTAGGCGCAATGGCGTTTTTGAGAAGAGAGTTTAGAATTGTTATTCCTATTGCCATAGGTCTTGCTGTCTTGATCGGTACCGCAATTGGCTTTACTAATGGCATTGCTTTTTCTGTTGGTGCAGGGCTTTCTGCTATTGCCGGATTGATCGCACTTAAAATTACAGTAAAGGCAGCGGTTCGAGCTGCAAATGCGTCCGGAAAAGGGCTTGGGCATACCTTTGCTCTTGCATTTAGGGGTGGGGCAACAGTAGGTCTTGCCGTGCCTGCCATGGCTCTCTTGGGCATGAGTTTACTCTATTTTGCATTTCCAAGTCCTATCACAATTGCAGGTGTTGGCATTGGTGCTAGCTTGATTGCCTTGTTTATCAGGGTTGGTGGAGGGATCTTCACAAAGGCTGCCGACATGGGTGCAGACTTGGTAGGAAAGGTGGAAGCAAATATCCCAGAGGATGATCCGCGAAACCCAGCAACGATTGCTGATAACGTGGGAGACAATGTAGGAGACGCAGCTGGAATGGGGTCTGATATTTATGAATCATATATTGTAACAATGCTTGCATCGCTACTGATTGCCGGGCTGATTGGAACTCCTCAGAACTTGTTTTATCCAATGTTAATCGGTGCTTCAGGATTATTTGCATCTATTATTGGTATTGCAACCATAACTCCAAGAAAGATGACGGATGTAAACAAGCCACTTGCCAACGCATTTTATGTTTCGGCTGCAATAGCAATCGCGCTTAATTTTGTTTTTACATATTTGTTTCTTGGTCATACGAAGATCGCGTATGCACTGTTTGGTAGTACGGTAATAGGAGTTATTCTGGTACCAGTAATACAGAGAATCACAGATTACTTTACAAGTTATAGATTCAAACCAGTCCAAGAAATTGCTGCTTCTGCAAAATGGGGATATGCGTCACTTACACTAATGGGAATAATCCAAGGAATGCGTTCCACTGGCCCGTTTATGATTGCAATTGTTGTGGCTTTAGCTACATCATATGTATTGGCATCATCTGCAGCGCCAGATCCTACGCAAACTACGCTTTATGGAATATTTGGTACATCGCTTACAGCCATGGCTATGTTAAGCCTTGCAGGAATTGTGTTGAGTATAGATGCATTTGGCCCTATCAGCGACAATGCAGGTGGAATTGTAGAAATGACAGGTATGGGGGAAGAAAATCGTAAAGTCACAGATGAAATTGACGCAGTAGGAAATACTACAAAGGCTGTGACTAAAGGTTTTGCAATTGCTAGTGCAGGACTTGCCGCACTAGCTATGATCCAAGCATTTCAGTATGAGGCAGGAAAAGTATTCCATCATATTTTTGATTACAGTCTTTCAAACCCTGCGGTAGTTGTCGGATTGCTTGTAGGTGGCCTATTGCCGTTCTTTATTACAAGTCAGCTTATTGCCGCAGTAGCAAGGGCAGCTTCTAAAATGGTAGAAGAAGTAAGGCGACAATTCAAGGAGTCTCCAGGCATTTTGACATACGAGGTAAAGCCAGATTATGCAAAATGTGTTGATGTTGCAACAGTAGCGTCATTACGTGAGCTTTGGAAATCTGCGGCAATAACAATTGCAGCGCCCATAGTACTTGGTATAGTTTTAGGCCCATCTGCAGTTGTTGGACTTTTAATGGGTGCAGTAATTACAGGAATTTTCCTGGCATTCCATCTGGCAAATACTGGTGGTGCGTGGGACAATGCCAAAAAATACATGGAAATTAACAAACAAAAGGGAACAGAAGAACACAAGATAGCAATTGTTGGTGATATAATTGGGGATCCATACAAGGATACTGCCGGACCCGCACTAAATACAGTCATTAAATTGTTAAACACCGTAGCAATAGTTTTCGTATCTGCGTTTGTTGCTATCTTTGTACTGTAGATTATTCTGATTTTTTATCATCCACAATCAATGTCATGTCAAGCTCGTCTATTTGAGCCTCTATTGTTTTTTTCATTGCATTGTTATGTTCTGGACAAAACTTGAAGAATCCGTCCACAGTTTCAAAACAACCACATATCCACTTGGTTTGGATCTCACCTTCTACTGTCAGTTTGTTGTATTTGCTATTGTTTACCATGATATCAAATAGGATGAAGCGATCTAAAAAGAGTTTTCAAAAATAATGAGTTTAAAAAATTGAAAAAGGTAGCTACGGACAGCCTTCCATCTTCTGGATAAAGTATCCTTTCTGTTGGATCTCGTTAGCAATTGGCTGAGGTGCACCTTGTGAGTGACAGAATTGGCACTCTTCAGTTGTAACTTTTGCCTCTGACTCATTTATTGTCTTAAGCCATTCTCTTGCATACTGGATTGCCTTTTGATGATCTTTTACATTTGTAATGACATCAAAGTGCATCGTATGGCCGTCCTTTGCCTCTACATATGTGTCGTATACGTGAATTTCCATGTTTTTGATGGATAAAAAAGGGATATTTATTCTAAATCCCGCGGGTTTTTATTGTGATACGTAAAGTACTGTCGATCTTCCAAAGATCAAGAATATTATTCTAGAATTTGATAACGAATTTGCACCACTGTTCGATCATTTCAGTTGTTTTCCACTACTATCGAGTCAAATGACAAGATGCGGTATCTCCCCGTGACTTGTCTTCCCATCATATCCAGACTTCAAGGAATTTGTGAATAAAGTCCATAATGGCACAAAGATTACGTTTAGTGAGAGCAATTCTTTTACGTAACTTGCGTGTATTACTTGTCAGTGTGGGGCCAAAAAGCCGGATTCAAATGTAAGGATTGTAGCGCAACCTTTGTAGATAAAGAGCATTTTGAGCGACATAAAAAGAACATACACAAGCAATAATGCTAGAGGATTGTTACATTAACTGGTACAATAGTCGATTCTAAAATATATGCCCTAAATTCGTTATTTACATTTGAATAGATAACCCATGGAACTGGATTTACTTCCATGTATTGGAGGTCTGTGGAAGAGGGATAAGTTATCGAGTTTGGATGGGAGTGGAATATTGCCACGACTTCTAAATTCCTCTTCTCAGATTCTTCATATGCTTTTATGAGATCATCGTTTGATATGGTGAAATTAACAGGTGAGGGCTCTGAATTCTCTGTTAGAAAAACATCTGATGTTAAAAACTGCCCATCGTCATTCTTTCCAAAAAGTATGGCACAAGATTCATTGGGTTCATTTTTCTTTGCATGTAGTATTAGTATGTCAACATGATTTTTGGAAAGTGTTATCTCTTTTTGTAATGTCATCCTACTATTACTTTTCCAGTCATCCATGGATGAACTGTACAGAAGTATGATGTTGTACCGGCTGTTGTAAACGCATGCTTGAATGTATCTCCGGGTTTGATCAGACTAGAATCAAATGTTCCTGAGGGTCCAGCACTTGGATCACCGCTTGTGACTGTGTGAGATGCAGCGTCTTGGTTAGTCCAAATTACAGTTGTTCCAACTTTGACAGAAATACTTGCTGGATCAAAATATTTTTGTCCAGCACTTTGTGTGGATGCACCTTTTGAGATTGTAACATTTGCGACAAGTGGTTGAGTTATTATTATCTTGCCTGTCATGAATGGGTGCACTGTGCACATGTAATCATATTCTGTTGCATTTAATTTTGATGTATCAAGTGAGTATGTCTTACCAGCTGAAATCAAATTAGAATCAAATATTGAACCGTCTGGAGCGTTTGTTACAGTGTGAGGTACTGTGTCATTATTGGTCCACTCTATTATGTCCCCTTTTGGAACAGTTACAGTATTGGGTGTAAAGTTTGGATTTCCTTTGATGGATGCATTGACTGGAATGGTGACAGATATTACTGGTGCTGTTGGCAAAGTCTGATTAGCTGCTTGTGTTGCATTAGTTTCATTTAGTGAATGCAACGAGAATTGTGCACCTGGTCCTATGAATCCAAATGCAGTAAATGATCCAACTCCAACTGCCATTGCAGCCAAAAATATTATAGATATGGGCCTGAAATATTTTTGTGCCTTCATAGAAGAAAATGCTATGACAACACTTGGTATGATTATGATGATTAAAACGCCTACAAATCTAGGCAATGATGTTATGACGGTATTCAGACTTATTGCATAAGCTCCTACCGAGCCTGCAATTCCAAATATTACAAGAGTTGTTGCTTTAGCTCTTGGACTAGTTGAAACACCTCCGCTTAGAATTCCTGCGGACAAGAACACCATGCCTACAAACATGGTCAAACCTGAAAGTGCCTGCATTCCTGTAAGGAAAGTATTGGCAATTCCCAAGTATGATAAAATGACTCCTCCAAGACCTATGGCGGTCAAACCCATACCAGGCATCATTAGATCCCAGTCGCTCATCTGTGGTAGTTCGATTAAGTGAGGTACTTAATTCTTTTGACCTCTCGCGACAAACTTCGAAGAAATTAAATTCCCAGCAGACTCGCTAAGACTAGTGGGATTAAAAGAAATACTGGAGATATCAAAGCCCCGTATAGTAGTTTTGCTTGTAATTACTGCCGTAACATCGATGTACGCAGCCAGCAAATTGATAGGTCCTCCACTTAACTATGTCAGTCTACTGCACATAATCATAGCCGGATCGCTTTCTTCAGCCGGCTCAAGTGCTCTTAATCACTATTATGATCGAGACATCGATCTGTTGATGAAAAGAACCAGTAACAGACCAATCCCATCGGGAAGGATGTCTGCAAGAAATGTTTTGATATATGGTCTAATTGTAAGTGCCGCCTCTGTAATTTATGCATGGTTTACCCTGAATCCAATTTCTACATTTTTCATTGCGCTAGGAGTTTTCTTCTATGTGATAGTCTATACGGCGTGGCTCAAGCGTACGAATTCATCCAATATTGTAATTGGAGGTTTTGCTGGTAGCTGTGCTGCCATGGCAGGATGGTCAGCTGCGACTGGCTCTATGGATATACTGGGAGCACTTGTAGGCATTCTTGTCTTTGCGTGGACTCCCTCCCACTTTTGGTGTCTTGCAATGAAGATAAGAGATGACTATGCAGAAGCACATGTTCCAATGTTGCCAGTATTGATTGGCATGCAAAGGACATCAAAATACATACTTGTCAACACCGCAATATTGCTTCCATATTCATTGGCACTTGTAGCATTTGGATTAGGTTATGTCTATCTTGCAATTGCTGCAGTATCAGGCAGTCTTATGTTGCTGTATCATTACAAACTGACAAAGACTCCGACTTCAGACTTTGCGTGGAAAGCCTACAAGGTGACTGCTCCATATCTTACAATAATATTTGTAGGAATTGCACTTGATGCTGCATTCCACTTTCCTGTGATGAAATAAATTATTCTTGGACGTCTTGCTCTTGTTCAACACCGGGGAATCCTGCTTCGTATTCTTTTTCTAGGCTTTCCCTGTTCTGTTTTTCTATGTCGTCTTCGTTTTCCTCTTTTTCATAAATCTCAATTCTTCTCTCGTCTTTTGTTAGCCAAGTAACCTTGATGAGGCCATAAATTTCGAGATTCAGTAGTGTTTTGTTGAATTCGTCTTCAGGAATTGAAATTCCAGATTTTATCAATGCCT
This sequence comes from uncultured Nitrososphaerota archaeon, assembly GCA_963701075.1. Lineage (GTDB taxonomy): Archaea > Thermoproteota > Nitrososphaeria > Nitrososphaerales > Nitrosopumilaceae > Nitrosotalea. Next base: position 1,471,790 of record OY969559.1, on the reverse strand, counting down.
TTGAGAGCTCAGAGTCTGTCATAGAGCCTGCGTTTTTTACTATTTCATATACTGAATTTCTAAGAGGAATAGTTGCCATATCTAACCATAAAATGCCTTGTCAATTGGCTTGGGTAATGCGTACGATATATTGTCTTTGATTGCAGAATACCAATCTTCAACGCCTTTGGTGATTGAAGGCTTGATGACTTTTAATGCCGCGGCAAAGTCCATGCTACTGATTTTTGGTGTATTATTTCTCATTGCTTGTACTGCGGACTCTCTGCATACTGCTACCAAGTCAGCGCCTGTGTATCCCTTTGTTGAAAGTGCAATCTCCTTCAAGTCGACATCTCCAGTTAGTGGCATCTGTCGTGTAAGCGTCTTAATTATCTCAAATCTTCCCTTTTCTTCAGGCGGCGGGATGAAGAGTATCAAATCTAAGCGACCGGGTCTTAACAACGAGGGATCTATCAGATCCGGTCTATTGGAAATTCCAACAACTATCACTCTTGCAGCTCCGCCATCTTCCATCTCGGTGAGCAACTGGCTGAGTAGTCTTTCTCCAACTCCTCCTCCTTCTTCAAGTGATTTTGATCTTGCCAACGAATCAAGTTCGTCAAAAATTATAATGCATGGTGATGATGCTTTTGCCTTTCTGAAAATCTCTCTTATTGCCTTTTCAGATTCACCTACCCATTTTGACAAGATCTCTGCTCCTCTGACAAATATCATGTTGCCACCGCTTTCTGTTGCAAGTGCTCTTGCAAGCATTGTCTTTCCGCATCCTGGAGGTCCATAGAGCAAAGCGCCTTTTGGAGGTTTGATGCCCATCTTTTGAAATTTTGCTGGTTCCTTTATGGCTGTAATCAAATTATCATTTAGTGTTCTTTTTGCGTCATCTAGTCCACCTACATCTTTCCACCATACTTTTGGACTTTCGACGTAGAACTCTCTCATTGCAGTTGGAACAATTTCGTGTGTTGCATCGTAAAAGTCTTGAAGACGTATGGTCATCTTCTGCAATATTGCAGGTGATATCTTTTCAGTCTCCATCTCAATCTCTGGCAAAAATGCTCTAAGAGCTTTCATTGCTGCCTCTCTGCAAAGCGATTTGATATCGGCGCCTGTGTATCCATGAAGCTCTGCTGCAAGAACCTTCAGGTCAACATCATCTGCAATAGGCATTCCTCTTGTATGGATATGTAAAATCTCTAATCTGCCATCTGCATTTGGTACTGAGATTTCTATCTCTCTGTCAAATCTGCCAGGTCTTCTCAATGCGGGGTCTACGCTTTCTGGCCTGTTTGTTGCCCCCAGTACGATGACATTGCCTCTATCTGTCAGGCCATCCATTAATGCCAACAGCTCGAGCTACCACTCTTTTTTCAACATCGCCGTAAGCTTCTTCTCTTTTTGGAGCAATGGCATCAATTTCATCGATGAATACTACACTTGGGGCATTGTCTTTTGCTTCCTTGAAAATATCTCTAAGTCTTGCCTCTGTCTCTCCATAATACTTGTTCATTATCTCAGGACCATTTATGGAATAGAAATTGGCCTCTGATTCACTTGCAAGTACTTTTGCAATCAATGTCTTTCCGCATCCTGGAGGTCCATACAAGAGAATTCCGCTATGTGGTTCTATGTTTAATCTACTGAACACTTCGGGATGTTTTAATGGAAGTTCTACGATCTCACGCATTCGGTCTATCTGTGCTCTAAGTCCACCTATCTCCTCGTATGTAACCCGTGCCTTTTTGTCAACCGACGTGTCAGTTAAAATGGTAAGTGCGGTGCCACGGTCTATCTTGGCTACGCTCTTTGGTGAAATCTTGTGTATCTTAAAGTCCATGGAATTTCCAAGAATCATCACTGATATCTCATCTCCTTCAGAAAGGGGCAAACCCTTTAGCCTGTTTTTGACAAAATCTGTAAATTCCTTATCTACTGTAACATTTCCATTAACTGGCATCAAGACTACACTTTTTGCTGGCTTTGCGACAACTTTTCTAACATTGACCAGATCGTTTATTCCGACACCGACATTCTTTCTTGTCTGACCATCTATTCTGACCATGTCTGGTGCTTTGTTATCATCGTCTGCTGGCCATACTATTGCACAGCTCAGATTTTTTCCCTACGATCTCTATCATATCTCCTGGTTCAACTTTTAAAAATTCCATAACTTCAGGTTCTATCCTGGCGCGTCTTTTGCCTACGTCTCTCTGCTTAGCTTCTCCAACGCGCATCTGGAGTAGCTCGTCTTTTTTTACCAAAAAGACACCTCCATCACTTGGCGTCTACGGAAGCTCGACTTACTCCTAGTACCTCGAACTCTCCTACGCCTTCAATTGAACGTACACTGTTTTCAAGTGAGTCCATTTGTCCTTCCTTGTCATCTAAGAAGAATTCGGCATTAATAAAGTAGAGACCAAAAGCAAGTGGCTCTTTTACATATTTTGAGAGTGTTATGCCGTCCTTTAGAGTTGTGCTGATCTTTTTAGCAACGTTGTCGAGATCTATTTCAGTACCTGTTGGTAAAATCTTTGCTCGTAATACTAGTCGTGGCATTTTATGGTCCTTCGAAATCACATGATTTGCACTTGTATATTCTAGCTGCCTCTCTACAACTTTCACAGCGCCAAAGCAGTACTGAGCCGCAGTTGGGGCAGTTGAATTTCACACATTTATCATTAGGCATTATTGGTCTATGGCACGAACTGCATACTGGCAAAGTAATAGACGATGACATGTTAGAAGCTGGCCTTGCTACCGAATTTATATCTTCCTTATGGATAGATGCACATTCAACTCAATAATCGTCTCAATTCGTTTCCTAAAATTGCCTGAATAGCTTTTACAGAACCCTTTATTCCTAAAAGTTTTGCAACCGATACTGTGTGGAAATCAAAACTTCCCTCTTTTGAAATATCCTCTAACACTTGAGGAGTTATTGATTCAAAAAGACCATTAATTGATTTGTTGTCAAGTCTTTCAAGAAGAGATCTGGCAAGAAGCATCTGTTCAAACTCTTTTCCAAATTTATCTGACCACTCTTTCTGATATTTCTGTAACTCATTTTCTTTTCCCGATTCCAAAAATTTGGATATGGCATTTCCAGCTAATATTCCGCCAAGTCCTGAAGAATAAATTCCACCTGCCGTCGTGGGTTTTGCTTGTCCTGCCGCATCTCCTACAGTTACTATGTTTCTTGTTACGAATTCCTTGATTGGGCCCTTTACCCATATTGGTGCAAATATCTTTCTTACAGTGGAATAGCTACCTTTTTGCTTCAAAAAGTCTTCTAGCACTGCTGCAGGATTGATTCCCTTTCCGGCAACTCCGACTTTTGCCTCGTCGCGCCTAGTTGGTATTACCCATGCAAAGAATCCCGGGTATTTCTCTTGATCAAGATATACTTCGACTTGCTCCTTATCAATCCAGTCTGCATATACCTCATATTGTGCAGATTGTAGCGTTCCCGTACGGTCCTTGTGAATTAAAGAGGATACTCCTCTTGCATCTACTATGATCTTACACTTGATATCCCCATCAGTTGTCCTGACACCATCTTTGGTTATTTCTCTAAGTGATGATCTTACTCGTATTTCGGCGCCATTGACTTTGGCTTGGTGCGCAATTTGCTTATCAAATTCTCTCCTATCAAGTACTATGACTTGTTGCGGTCTTGCATCAAGTGTAAAGCTCTTTCCTGATGGTGCTACTATGCGGGCTGATCTCACCTTGTTATCAAGTGTAGCTCTCATTGGAATGATTCCAAGATCGTCCATGGCTGATGTGCTTACAAGTCCCCCGCAGTGTTCTGGCGTTCCAATCTCATAGTCTTCTTCTATGACCAGAACTTTGTGGCCTCGTACGGCAATTTCTCTTGCACACAAGAGTCCCGCCACACTTCCACCTGCAACAACTACGTCGTAATCCATGACTTGTTACTTTTTATCATTTATTTATATCAAACATCGTGTCAAGGAGATACTTACCTCTGGTTTGGAATAAAATTACGTGTTTGTAAAAAACAGAACGAATTCTTACATTCTTCAACTTTTGAAGATTTTGTGTCTCACATCAGTTATAGTCCATGACAAAAATACTTTCAGTTCAAAAGTTTAACATGTACTATTATTATTCCAAATTGATATGGGTACCATTAAACAAGTAATAGTGGTAAGAAAGGATCTTGGAATGGGCACTGGAAAGATTGCCGCCCAAGTGGGACATGCATGTGTTCTGGGTGCAGAACATGTGAGAAAGTCTCATAGGGAATGGTATGACGCATGGCAAGAATCTGGTCAAGAAAAAGTGGTGCTCAAGGTTTCAAGTTTATCTGAATTGGAAAATGTAAAAAAACATGTAATAACTCTTGGTCTGCCATGGTCGGAGGTAACTGATGCGGGCCACACCCAGATCGAACCTGGAACAGTGACTTGCATCTCTATAGGACCCGCTCCCGAAGACACGATTGATAAGGTTACTCAAAGTCTGAAATTGCTTTAGATCTGCTTTTCACGGTCTCTTACTTTTGCATCAAACGTCGCGGTGATGTTCTGTCCAGGCTGTGCATTGCATGGAGGTATCTTTATGACGAAATGATCATGAGTCTCAACATAACAACCGCTTTGGTCTACTGCTTTTACTGTAACTTCTTCAGTTACCATGGTAGGAATGAGATTCCAAAATGGGAAAACTGCCGTGGTCATAATTACAACTGCTGCCGCAATTCCTCCAAATATGAGCAGTTTCTCATTCATACATCTGATCGAAAGTAATCCCGTATTTAGCATTATTGAGTCTACTGTGACCTTATTTGCAAAGAGTGGGAATATTAGAAATCCTCTTAAGTCCTTAGTCATCGAGTAATTCTATGTTCGTAGTTGTAGCTGAGATTCAACTCAAAAATGGAATGGACGAAGAATTCAAAAAATGGATAAATGAATCTAACAAGGATCTTGCCAAGTTTGATGGGTTCATTAACAGAAGATTGCTAGCAACTCGTACTGGTAAACACACCATATTGATAGAGTTTGAGAGTCAAGAAAAGTTTGAAAAAATGCATCAAACACAAGAACATTCTAGAATTCAAGCAAAGGGTCATTCATACATGGAAACTGCCCCTCGGCCAATATTCTACGAAGTAGTTGCCAATTAAAATTCATGCATCATTTCTTGTACGTGAAAGCAATTTTTTGGTCTAATTATGGGATTTTTGGTTATTGAACAAGAAAATCTCTGATCAAGACACATCCTATAGGTAATGGATCTTCATGTGATTTCTGTGCACTGTCTCAAATTGGGTAACATGGCCGCAATGAACGCACGAAAAAAACTGGTCTGAGATACCTTGTGGCGGCGCCTCTATCTTATATCCATCAAGTGCAACTACTGAAATGACATCATTTTTCTGTATTACCGCAAAGTGTTTTTCACATCCCAAAGATGCAAGGAACATTTTGATTGCTGTGATTACATTTGCGGCGTTGATCTCCTCGTCTTCTATAGGAGCAAGAACAAACTCGCGTGATTTTAAGGCCGGAACTGCTCCTACCTGGTCAGAAGTATAGACTGCCAATGTTGATTTTATGGGAAGGATATCTCTACAATTGACAGTAATCATATCATATACAAAAATGACACTTTATTTTAGTTTAACAACAATTCTTCCCATTCTGGTGTTTTCTTCAAAACAGAAAAATTACTTTTGTAGAGTATCTCTCTTTTACCTGCCTCATTTATGGTTCCAATTCTGCGTATTACTTTATAGTCAAGTAATTTTTGCATCTTTCTATAAGCAGTGCTTGTAGGTATGTTGCATTCTATACAAAGCCGTGTTGTAGATTTTGGGATTGTCATAATCGATTTCAATATCATTCTATTAGATTTATCTGACAAGAGATCTTGCATCTCCTCATTAATATCTCCCACCTCTAGCATTATTCTTAATTTCTCATCTTTGATTTAATGGGTTACTTAACTAAGTTACCTAGCCTTTTTGTACATGTCTTCTTTTAGTATTTTAAAATAAAAACTTGATACATGCGATCTTACATTTGTTGACTTGAAAAGAATCCATGATAAAAAGAGCAAAGATTTACATAAATAACTTGGCACAGTTCTACCAGTGACTGATATCTATGAGAATGCAGCACATGACTTTCTTGAACTTGCGAGCGAACAACGTCTGAACATAATATTCAAACTTTTAGAGAAAAAATCCAAGATCTCAAACATGGCTAAAGAATTGCACGCCACGGTTCAGGAGGTTCATAGGAACTTTGAGCGACTTGCAGATGCAGGGCTGATTGTAAAGGACCGTGACGGCTTGTACGATCTTACTACATATGGCAAAACAATGTGCACCCAAGTCCCATCATTGTTGTTTCTTTCTAAGAATAGAAAATATTTTGAGAATCACAATTTTGGAAATGTTTCAATGAAATTTATACAAAGAATAGGCGCACTTGCGGGAGGGCAACAGGTAAAAGGATTTGTCAAGGTTCTAGAGCAATGGAAGTCAATTTACAAAAATGCGGATGAATTTGTTTATGAAATTTTCACTGAAGTGCCACTTGATCTTATAGAACCCCTTTTAGCTGAAAGTAAGAAAGGGGGTTAAACTAAATTACATTTTTTCAGAATCTGTTATAGTTCCTAAAGGCAGACAAGATTTGCTCAAAAAATTAGGCATGAAAGATTTAATTGATAAAGGCTTGGTTGAGCGAAAAATGAGTGCAAGCACAGATGTGGTCGTGGTATTAAATGAGAAAGAGGCATGTGTTGGTTTTCCTACCATGGATGGTATCACAGACATACGTGAGATGTTTTATAGTAAAGATCCTCTGTTCCACGAATGGTGTCTAGACTATTTTAGATACTGCTGGTATAACTCTGACTCGTTTCAAGAAAGCAAAATTCGAGAGTAAATAACGGTATAGATTTAATCTGTAACATATTCTAAAGTTTCATTGCTTGACTTTACCGTGGAATATTTGCGCTGCATAATATGCAAGTCAGATCTATCAATTGAATCATTGGTATCTAGTGAAGAAATCCAAGAAGGATTTCTCAATTGTGTAAAATGCGGTCATAATTATCCTGTTATATCTTCTGTACCTTTCATGATAGACCACTTTTCGTCGTACCTCTCAATTAGGATGATACTAGGGGGTCAGTTGATGTTAATGGCCAAATCTCCAAAAATGAAGTCATTTGTAAAGAACGCCTTGAGAAAGATAAACCGTGCATCTGAAGATACTTCGGACTTGGAAAGAAACTGGACCGGGATTTACAAACGTAGCATGGGCTCAAAATTCTACGCGCATGTCAAAAACTCGATTCAAAAATTACCTAGATGCGACCTTGTACTGGAACATGGATGTTCAATAGGTTCTGTGGCAAGAGAATCTGCAAAACAAAACTCTCGTGTATTTGGAATAGATAAATCATTTTATGCGATTCTGGAAGCAAAAAGGCGCCAAAGAAAAAATTCCGATTTTATGGTAGCTGACTCACTAAACACTCCTTTTGGGGATAAAAAATTTGATTTGGTAATTGCCTTAAACTTGCTTGATATTGTAGAACCATCCGAACTTTTGCAGATTGTTTCACACCAATCCAAGAGATTTCTTGTGTTGTCAGACCCATATGACTTTGAGCGAGGGAAAAACTCTGTAAAATCAAAAACAAGTCCAGAAGAATTAAGATCATACTTGAAGAATACTGGATTTAAATTAATTCAAAGAACAATCAATCCAAGCTTTATTCCATGGAAATTAAACATGAATTCTAGGCTAAGTTTGAATTACAAAGTAGATCTGATTGTTGCACAAAAAAACAATTAGATTTGCTGTGCTGTTTCAGGAACACGCTGGTTAATCATCTTGGATAGCCCTCGCATATAGTTTTGGGCAAAAGTTGTTACCGGCTGTGAAGAATACCATATACATCCCAACACTTCACAGTCATGGCATGTCTTTGCAATCTCCCACTGTGGCGCACTCCAGATTTCGTCCACGCTCTTTTCAAGAAGGTTGTACGTGTTCTCTGGTTTGCTATATTTCCAGCATGGTACCATGACTGTGCCATTTCCATTCACAAAGATGCTCTTCCACACCCCGCACTCATCATACATGCCACGACCGTGTTCGATTATCTGTTCAAAGTATTGCGGTGGGATCATGATTTGAGGATCTTCTTTACTGTGAATGTGTTCAAGTACACTCTGGCAAACTTTCACAATGGTCTCCCTGTCAGGAAGCAGAGAATAATCTACATCTGATCTGTCTTCTACAAAGGTCAGAGAAACTGAACTTACGCCAAGCTCTTTTGCCCTTTTAAAATATGATTTGTCGATGAATTCTTTTGTGTTAAACTTGGTTATGACCGAATTGAAGTAATGTGGTACCTTGTGTTCTGTCAACAATTGTAGGTTTTGCATTACGCGTTGATACATCTGAGGAGTAACTCCGCGAACTTTGCAATAAGATTCTTCAAATACCGAATCTATACTACATGTAATGAACTGAACGTAGTTTTTTAGTTCATCAAGATCAATTGTATGTAACAATGAACAGTTTGTAATCAACGTGATAGGTAATTTGAGGCTGTACACGTGGCGCACAAGCTCCATGAAATCAGGTCTGCTTGTAGGTTCTCCGCCCTCTATTATGGACCAAATGCAATACTCTGCAACTTTATCAAAAATCTGCTTCCATTGATCAGTTGTCAAGTCATTTTTACTTGCAAACTTTATCTGTCCTTGCTTGTCTGGATCTCCAAATGGACACATGGGGCAGTAATAATTACAATAATGGGTGAGGCTAAAAACTGCAATCAGAGGTCTCCTTTTTCCAACTGCTCTATTCAAAGACCACTTGCCAACTCTATTGATTGTCCTAATTACGTCTACGACCACAGCTCTAGTTCATTCTCAAATCTATTAAAATCTTGTAATTTTCTTACCTGTCTTTTAGAGGCATTCCCGGCCTTGAATTAATTTATTTAAAAGCACAGCCTAGTTTTCACATGCGATCTTTGATTTATGTAATACCTATTGCTGCCGCAATTTTTACAATATCTTTCTTACTTGTACAGGAAAATGTAATTCAAATAGGACATGATCAAACTTTTGTGTTATCCAGTTCGGCATTTGAAAATAATGGAACTATTCCGTCACAATATACATGTGATGGTAATAGCATCTCACCTCCCCTTGCGATATCTGGTGTTCCACAAACTGCAAAAAGTCTTGCACTCACTGTTGTTGATGTTGATGCGCCAAAAGGACCATTTACGCATTGGACAATGTGGAATATTCCAATCAATAACACCACGTTCTATGCAGGCGAAGACGTAATGTTTCCTCAAGGAGTTACAAGTGCTGGAACGCATGGCTACAAAGGGCCATGTCCTCACTCTGGAACACATAGATACTTCTTTACCCTTTATGCCTTGGACGCTACTCTTAATCTTGATCAGAATGCAACAAGAAGTGATTTGGAACAAGCTATGAATGGACACGTAATAGACCAAACTGAACTGATGGGACGGTATCTTAGAAGCTGACTTTTTTCTATTATTGTATAAACATGAAACAAACCGCACATTGACCAAAAATTATAAATGTGATCTAGAAGGTTACAGAATACGCGGCTATGACATTAGCCTTGGTGTAAAAACCAAAACCGTGTCCTATGGGCTCTGATAATGTCTACCACATGGAAATTAGATGGGTAGACAAATGAAATACAAACTAGATGCCAAAATTACACGTAGAAGAGTTAGTCTTAACTGGAAGAAACTTTCATGCCGATTAAACATTATAATCAACGATGATAGATCAGGAAAAATTGAGGTAAAATGACACCAGAAGACAAGAAGACCCGTGGAAAATTTAAGGTGTTTGTGTGCTATGACAAAGAAGATCATAAAAAAGCATCTACCTTAGAATCGATACTTGAAGAAAAAGGATTTGGGGCTTTCATGGCAGGTGGAGACTCTCACGGCAATTTCATTTCAACTGAACTCAAAGATATGATTCGTTCATCCATTTGTTTTATTGCGATTCTAACTTCGAATCTTCTCAATTCAAGTCTGCTTAATCAAGAGATAGGCTATGCACAAGGAAAAGGATTGAGAGTGATACTAGTTGTTAATGCTAAATTAAAAGATGAGATTCAAGACATCAAGACAAAACTAACTGTAATAGAATTTAACGAAGATGATTTCAGACAACAATGTGTTTCTGTAGCAAATAAAGTAGCAAAAATATCAGAAATTTTAGACGAGCCAATAGACTTTGAATCCTTCCTTGACTTTTACACCAAGGACAAAACAAAACCGGCATGAATGAAAAAGAACTTTTCACGTTTCAAATTAAATGACCATATTCAACTCATAAAAAGCCTTAAAAGCACCATGTAATACAGCATGATAGGCTATGACATTAGCCTTGAAATAAAAATTCTAAACCGCATCAAATGATGCTGATAATGTCTACCTAATGGAAATTGATAGGTAGACAAATGAACACAAAAATCAAAAACAAAAGTGGTGCGGGAAAACATCTATCTTATTCTCTAATACTTGCAGCGATTGTTCTTGCAGGACTTGTTGTACCTGCAAATGCAGTAGAGCTGAATGCAGTGCTTAGCACTACATCAACTAGTGCACAACCATCATTTCAATTTCAAAGGTCATATGTGATTGATTATCCAAACGGGGGAAATCTGGAGAATCTTCTTATCGGAAAAAATGTTACCATGACTTACCATGTTGACCCATCTGATCCAATGAAGAAAGTACTGATAAACAGTCTTAACCAAAAAATATCTCAAGGGCTGGGTAGTGCTGCAAACATCACAGATGTTGATATTACATATGAGGCAATGCTATATTCTAGCAATTCAGAAACTCATGTAGATTATAAGATAACATTTATTCCAACTGTATCAAATTATGTGTTAAGAAAGGCCACAAGTGACAGTGCAGCAATACTTGATGTCCAGTGGATGGGGCTTACGATAAATGGCACCATGCTAGTAAACATCCAAAACTATGGCCAGTTTGACCTTAACTCGCCAATCGATTTTATAAAAATGCAATCTCCAGATCTTTACAACAAGTTGCAGGGTACTGCGGCAGAGAATCTATTTGACGATCCATTGATGGCATCAAATGATCTTCTGCTTGATCCCATATCTCAGTGGCAACACCTGTTTGACCCAGCCTATACGCTGGTCGATACCAATATTCTTGGATATAAGGGACAAAAAATAGTTATCTCCACATATAGTACTGGCGAGAGCAACATTAGTGAAGGGCGGATGCTTCCAACTGTTAAGAATGCTGATTTGAAATTGGATGTGGATTATCCAGTCAGCTACACAGAAAGAGCAAGCTTGGCCAGTATTCAGATTGATGGTTACGTAGCTGTGACAGATATCAATGAAATAGAATATTTTGGTTCAAGCCCGCAGGCACCTCAAGGCAGCGGTATCTCGTCAACTGGTGATTATCCAGTCCAAGTGATATATTCAATGGCGGCATTTGGTGTAGTTGTAGCAATAGGAGTTTTCTGGTGGAGCAGTAGGGTAACAAAACAAGAACTAGCAAGAGCAAACGAAGTTGTAGGTCCAACTGGTCCTACTCAATACGAAGAGAGAAAACACTGGGCAGATAGATTTGACCAATGATTCGTAAATTAATTCTCTTCTTGATGTTTTTGAAATCTGGTTATACGATAAAGTCTAGGGGGAAAATTTTTCTCTACAGTATTGGAAGCCACAAAAATGTAGATAATTTAAGCAACTATTGCGCTAGTCAGGTATGAAAATGATAGAACTGATATTTCTTGCAGCAGGGGGAACGGCTGGGACATTCCTAAGGTACGGTATTACAAAATCGCCACTACTACTTGGTGCATTGCCTCTAAACGTAATGCTTGTAAATGTAATTGGAAGTTTTATTCTTGGGGCATTTGCAGTCTTTTCACAGCAATGGAACCTCGATGAAAAATACGCGTTGCTTGTAGCAATCGGGTTTTGTGGAGGACTGACCACCATGTCCTCATTTGCGCTTGAAACTTCAAATCTAATTGATAACAAACAATACCTGATAGTTGCAATTAATGTCATGACTAACGTGGGATTGTCACTTGGAGCCATATTTGGCGGCAGGGCTTTAACAAGTGTGATTTTGGGTGGGGGATTTAGATGAGAGCTCTAGACATGTGGTCACTTGTGATAAGGATAAAGCGTAATGATACATTCAAGGGAAAACGTGTTCATAACCTGATATTGGACATTCTAAAGAAAGGTGATATTTCTGGAGCTACTGTGTGGACTGGAGTATCTGGATATGGTAAACGAGGAAAATCCAATTTTCAGATAGAGGGGATATCAGTTAACATGCCACTAATCATAGAGGTAATTGATGATCTAGAAAAAATCGAAAGCATATTGCCAGCAATTAAAGAAATTATTGGAGATAACGGTCTTGTTACTGTACATAAAACAGGCGTGGTATAGTATAACTGAGAATCAATTGTTTCATCTGTTTTAGTATTGTCATGTCACGTTAGATGTCATAACTATTTTTGATATCTATCCACAAGATATTTTACTAGTTGTGAATTCTCACAAGTAAAATGAAATCAATCAATTACACATTACTTGGCGATGAATCAATAGCCAAGGATTTTGGCAAAAAAGGGACTGCTACTGATATTACTATATATGATAAAAAAGATGCAGATTTTGTAAAAACATGGACCATACCTACGGGTTTTCCTGAAAAGATTCCTCCACTTCTTCAGGCCATACACATGGGAGAGTATGTCATTTTTCACGTATCTAAACTCGATAAATTCACAGGTGAGCAGATTGTTGCACTTGATGTACTAAAAAAGAACAAAGGATTACTGACTCACTCTTATGAGGTAGACCGAGAAAAACTCCTTTTGATGATAAAAGGAACTGTTGTGGAACAATACAAACTGGTGGAACTATCAGATCTCAGAAAGGAAATGGACTCTTTGGAGCCGGTATCTCAAGAAGGAAATGCACGAATTCCAATTGATCACTGTTTTGATGTAAAAGGTGTAGGTACCGTTATACTTGGCAAAGTTGCACAAGGTAAAATCAAGGCATACGACAAACTCAAGCTATTGCCAAAAGGAGACGAGGTTGTGATAAAATCAATCCAGATGCATGATGATCCAGTCGAAGAGGCTGTATCCCCGGCACGAGTAGGACTTGCAGTAAAGGGAATTGTATCTGATGATGTTCAAAGGGGGGACCAATTGTGTGTTGGTGACGAAATCCATGTATCGCAAGATATCGCATTAGATTATTTGCAAAATAAATTCTTCAAGGATAATCTGACAGAAAACCAGACATTTCTTGTCAATATTGGTCTGCAGACAAGAGCTGCCAAAATAATATCTCTCAAACCCATGAAACTCTCCCTCAATAAACCCGCGTCATTTGTAAAAAACGACATCTGCGTGATTTTAAAACCCGAATCACAAACAATACGTATAGTGGGAAGCGGGCCGATTATTGTATAATTGTCGTATACTGTTCACTTGAGGGGCCATTTTTTCCTATTTTTTCCTATTTATCAATAGGCCACTGGCAGAGCTTGAACTGGGTTTGTCTCGCTTAGATGACATCTGGCAGCTTTCAAGAACTTGTAATTGGTTGAGTTGATGTGATCAAGTCAAGGTCTGTCGCAGTAACTTGGCAGCACATGTTAAAACCAGCGCCTAATCTAAGCTAGGAATCTACGCCATGAACTAAAATATCTGTCAATGATACAGTCAGCATACATGGCTCAGTTTGATATGGTTGCCTTTATCTCATGGTCGTCTATCACAGACTATCTTTATTGTCGTAACAGGGCTGGTTTATAAGAAATTTGTAAAAAGGGACAGAAATGAATCACCTCAGGCTTGAGAAAAAAGGCTTGCGCGGACTTGCTATCGCAGAGAGCTTTCGAGAGACTGATTTAAAATCAAAATTGGCAGGAGTCGTGATGCGTAGAGACTTTGTAATTGACGGATTTGTTTTTGGTAAAGCCACAATTGAAGGGGACGATGCTACTGATGCCATGATATCAATGTATGAGAAATTAGATCGTAATGATATTCAGCTTCATTCTGGTCTCAGGTCTGATTATCTCAATGTATAACATAGTCGACATGATAAAACTGTGGAAAAAAACCAAGATACCAATTATTGGTGTTACATATGAAGAGTCTGATGGAATGGAAGAAGCAATTAGGCACCATTTTCCTGATTCCTACGAGTCAAAAATGAAACAATATCAAAATCTTGGTACAAGGACCAAGATATCATTACACACAAAGCATGACATTTACCTCAGGGTGGAAGGATGTGATATAAAAGAAGCAAAAAAACTACTTGACACATTTACGTTACAGGGAGCAGTACCTGAACCATTAAGAGTAGCACAAATTCTTGCCAAAGCCGAACTGGATTTGACATCTTGACATTACTTTCGCTCCTCCTTGCTCACAACCCATTTGCTGTTTGTTAATCGTGAAGAAGTAAACTCGATCTGTCCTATCACACGATCTCCCTTTCGTACAATTCCATATTCATTGCGTGATGATACTTTGATAATCAATCGTATTGGCGTGTATCCGCCTTCTATGACCTTGATCTTGAACCGCCTGCTTGCTTTGATAGTCAAGTCACGTGCAGTCTTTGACTCTCCAATCCATGAAAACATCTCAAAATTGCCAAAATTTTTGGTAGTTATCTCATAGTCGTACAACCTAGCTTCAAATTTCAAATCTGATCTCTTTGCCTCCTCATTCATCCAGTTTACGGCTTGCCTTCCATAGCCTTTTTCAATTCCAAAAGATTCTGCATCTGCCAATTTTTGATACTGCTTGGAAAACAGTTGAATATAATTCAAAAGTGATTATATCAGATATATTAGTCACAAAGAACTCTGAGAAATAGTTGCCCAGAACTGCTTCAGACATAAGAAAAGCCATAGAATCTAACTGGAACGAATATCTGTCAAAATATGCTAATCTGTTTTCTTCAAATTATGTGGAAGGTTCTAGCCCGCCTTCAGTTTTTGTTGGCTCTTATGGATACCCAAAAGTCTTGGTAGGACCAATGGTGCCTCCAATCCATGGCGATACACTCGTTATGGACTTGCCTGAATCTTGGCTGGGAAAAAGCTTGGAGGACATTGTGAACTATAGGCTATCACTGGTGCGAGGAATCCGAGCAGTTCCTATAAAAGAGCCTCAGGGCAGATACATTGAAAGTTTACAAGATCTTGCAATGTCATCTCGGTCTACGGATTCTGAAGTAGAATTTGTAAAAAATACAAGTCCATCTTTATTTGTAGATGGAGAGAATGCGCCTTTTGGTCCAGTTGGTGAAATAAAGAATGCCAAGTTCTCAAATTCGTCTTCAGACAAGAACATTCAACGATTATTTTACGATAAAGACATTTTGGCGCAGGATGCAGTCTTTGAACTCTACAATCGTGGTATAGAGGTAAGCAAAATTCAAAAATGTTTCAGTATTGGAATGTTTGGAAAAAATAGAAAACTTGTACCTACAAGGTGGAGCATAACTGCAACTGATGATATCATTTCTAAATCTATGGTTGAAGAAATAACAAGTTTTTCTGAGATTGACAGCTATCGCCTTTTCACCTATGAGCATCTTGGTAATTTGTATGCTGTAATCATGTTTCCAAGTAGGTGGATGTTTGAGATGCAAGAGGCATGGTACGATCAGGATGGAAACATAGGATTTGGATCCGATTTTGAAGATATGCGAGGTCTTTCACACTATCCTGAGACCGCAGGAGCTCATTTTGCATCACGGCTTGCCGTTGCTGAATATCTCTTGAAAACTAATGTCCAGGCGGGGGTTTTGGTACTTCGTGAGATTAGGCCTGAGTATGCAGTTCCGGTGGGAGTCTGGCAAGTGAGAGAAGGAGTCCGGATGGCGCTGAAACAAAAACCGGTTATAGCGCACAATTTTGAGCAAGGCTTAGATCTTGCATGCCAAGGTATGAGTGTAGACAAGAAAGAATGGCTGGTAAGAAGCAAATTACATAAAGCAAGAAATCAAAAATCAATAAAAGATTATTTCTAACTGCTAGAGTTTTTATTGAACGCGTTTTGCATCTTAATTGTTGCAAAACAGAAGTATGATTATTGCTATAGCGATCATAGCATCGCCAATAATCTTCGCGTTGGCTGTCTTTCCAGATACGTTCAGTCTTGGCTGGAACCAGGGTCGAGGAGGGCTTCTCTTTGCATTGGCATTTATTGCAGCAGAATTGATAGGCATAAAACTTGAGATTCCAAAGAAAAGGCTCATCGCAGCAGTTCCATTGGCAGGAGCAGCTATTGCATATTTGATAGCTACTGAATTCGGTCTCAAAAATTATCTTGTTACAATTGCGCCCCTGTTTCATGTTTTGTTATTAGATTCATGGGATTGGATGTGGGACTTTATTGTATTTGCAATCTTCTTTGTATCTATACTGACTGTACTTTTTGGCAAGAGGTGGATAAGAATATCTCCCGCAGGACCAATCTATACTGCCGGTACTGCAATAATTCTATCGCTTGACGCATTCTTTCCGTATGACTCACTTGGCCCATTGCAGTATGTTGTGCCATATCTTGTAAAGTTGGATGTCTTTCTAATAACAACTTTTAATCTGGGGATTGCCAGCGCACACGGAAATATTATGTTTCTAAGCGGTGACCATGGTCCATTTGCGCTTCAGGTATTCTGGCCATCGGCTGGTGTTCATAGCATGATAATCTACTCTCTTGTCATGATGGCATTTTTGCTTAAGATGAATATACCACGAAACAGAAAGGCTGTTTACTTTGTACTTGGAGTAGTTGGAACCATTGGAGTAAACGTAATTCGAATATTATCTCTTTCACTATTTGTACTCAAAGTATCTACCAACGTAAATGAATTTCAATCGTTTCATGGTATTGCAGGAGAAATAATGTTTCTTCCGTGGCTCTTTGTCTTTCTACTTATTGTCACGTATGTAGAAACACAGCGATTGAAAAAAAATGAAATAAAAGTTGCAAAACATGAATACGATAAAAATCAATAGAGAAGTAAATCCGGGAACTTATGAGATCGAAGATATTTTTGATGGGTTAAAAGAAGTTGAAATTCTACAAAAGATCTTTGGTTCAGATGCCGAACTAGATGATGTCTTTTCAAAGACAAAGGTAATCGTGGACACAAGCAATCATTACATGTATGTAAAAAACGAAGATGCTATAATCGTGATTGGGCTAAACCATCTGAAAAACTCTGATAAAATAATTCTCTACCTTGACATAGTGCACGAACTTGTACATGTAAAACAACAAAGGCAAGGCCTAGACCTGTATGATAAATCATACTCCTATGTGGATAGACCGACTGAAATCGAAGCCTACATTATAGCTGTTGAAGAGGCAAAAAGACTAGGCATGCAACACCATGAAATAATAAATTACTTGCACGTGGAATGGATTACGCCTGATGAACATAAGAGACTTGCAACACATGTAGGGCTTGAGAAGTCTTAAAAAAATCTTGTAATGTCTACTTGTCCTGCCACTTCTGAAAAATCAGAAACTTTTACACCTAGTCTTCTGATAAGCAACTTTTGATCCTCTAGGGATTCTTTGAGTAGTTGAAGTGCGGTTTTTTTCAATTCTTCAAGACTGGATGTTGGATTTCTCAACATTCTGGACTTTGTTCTATTTGAAAGGTCTTCTTGGACAAACTGTATTCCGACAGACTTGAAAACAAGATTGTCTCTTACAATGGCTTCATGTACATCAGCACAAAGTTGTTCCAAGTCTTTTGACAAGAATTCAAAATCTTTTGTGTCTTGCTTTAATGTGATTATCCTACTGTATTGTATTGGCTCTGCCCTTGGCGATACCGGTTCATCGTCAATTCCTCTTGCCGCATTGTAAATGTAAGTTCCAATCTTTCGTCCAAATAGGCTGTTAAGTGAGAACACATCTAATCTCTTCAGATCTGATATTGTCTGAAGGCCCATCTCGTGAAATTTCTCTTCAGACTTTTTTCCGATGCCCGGTATGACCTTAATTGGCAGTGGATCAAGAAAAGACTCGATCTTATCTGGCTCCACCACGGTGAGGCCATCAGGTTTTTTAAAATCAGAAGCTATCTTTGATACAAGCTTGTTTGTTGAAACTCCCACCGTTGATGAAAGTTTAGTATTGCTGCGAATGGAATTTTTTAATTGTTGAGCCAGATGTGCTGCCTTTGTAAAACTACCTTCGGTTCTTTTTGTAACGTCAAGATATGCCTCGTCTCTTCCTATGTATTCAAAAACATCTGAATACTTTCTAATCAAATTCATTACATTCTCTGAAACCTCTGAATAATAGTCAAAATCCGTGGGGAGAAATGTCGCTTCGGGTACATCTTCGAGCTTTCTTTTTGCAAATTTTATGGGCATTCCTGATTTTACTCCGTATCTTCTTGCTATGTAATTGGCAGTTGCTATGGCCCCACTGTCTCCTCCTCTGTCTGAGAATACGCACACGGCAACCGGCTTTGTCTTCAACTCTGGATTTCTCAACTCTTCGCATTGCGCATAAAAATAGTCAAAATCAATATGGCAGATGACTCTGTGACTCACAAGTTTTTCTAGTATGATTTTACTTATTACATTATTGCCAAGCGGTTTTATGTCATTCATTAAATGAATTAATTCGTTTTTTCATTATGTTTTCGTATAATTAGTAAAGCACAGGTATCCTTTACCCAATTTTTCAAATTACATCTAAATACCGATCTTATTAATGAATATCAATGGACTATCCTGTTTCAATAAACGAAGAGGGAATCAAACTACAGCCAGAAAAAATGGATGTTGATAAACCGTACTACTGTATATATCAAGAGAAGGTGATGCTTTTTTTCAAGGACAAAAACGACCTTCTAAATTGTTATGAAATAGAAGAAAAAGAAATTGTTGATGAAGTAAAACAAGCAAAATTGGAAGATATTGATAGCATCATTGAGAAATACGTCGAAAAAAAGAATCTTAACCATTAAGGAAAGCATCCAGAAAGGTGCTTGTATTACGATTCAATATGTGCTGGAATGTGATCCGGTACTTAACCTTTGATCAACTTGGTTCCTAATTATTTAATGCTTAATTCTTACTAGTAAAATCTAACATTCATTTTTTCAAATTTCTCCCATCTGTATCTGGAGTTCTTCATAAGTTATATCGGGTTGCTCATTTACCCATTTTGCTCTGCTTATTGCTGTGGGGTCATTATTGCTTATTTCTTGTAAAGTAATTATCACGTCTTTGCCTAAAAATTGTTTTATTCTTTCGGTTTGATAAGGTTCGAAGAATCCTCCAGCTGGTCCATTGATACCGAACTTTTGTTCAATTGGAGTATGTTGTAACGCTACAGGATATTTAAGAATGTGCAAGATAACAACAAATTTAGTAACTCTGGTCATCAAGTCCAACCATTTCAATAATGATTCTTCCTTAAAACGATTGAAATTGGCGTTTCCTAAATCTACACTAGAATGACGATGTCCTTTTGTGTGTACAAAATTAGATAACTGTCTGAAAAGATCATCTCCCTCAGAGAAGCACCTGTGTTTATTGTCAAATTTCAAGAAGTTTTGATTCTTTTTGAGCTTTGTAAAAACAGTCTTTCTAGACGGAGTATCTTCAAGCGATACAAGCCATTTTCGTATATCGAGATGATTACCTTCATCTGCATTCCAATATGCAGAAAGAATCCCAAGCTCTAAAACGCTTCTCAATGCGATGAAAGCATGTTTGTAAAATCCAAATTTACATAGGGCGATAGAACTTTCAAACTCCGAGTTTGTTTCTATTAAAGGAAATCTGTAGCCTAGCAAAAGATCTTCAGGGGTAGCTGGTTCCAAATCTTTTAGCGAACGGAAGATCCAAAGATTTTCTTCAATTCTTGAAGACATCTCGTTATTTGATTTGAAATATTCGTTGCTTTGCTCCAATACTTTTAGAATGTTTTCATCTGAATTAATCAAATGGATTGGATTTTTCCTTATCTTGTTGCTGTCCATGACTATCTAGCAACCTGACTGGCAAAATACAACACTACTGCAAAAATACCGTATGCCAAACCAAAATACATCAAACCTTTTCCAAACGTAGGATGATATTCTCTTACTATCAGACCTCCTAAAAGTCCAAGAAATGGAAAAAGAGCAAGAAACAATGCACTACCTGTAGTCCTACTAATCATTCCATTCAGACAACATTGAGCATTTTTCCAATATGCTCCTTGACTGCTTGCAATAGATTCGGCTTCAGATTTTGCCTCTTGATATCCATGTACAAAATTCCATCTTGTTTGTCCTCTTTGAGATGCAAGTCTTACATGTCGGCAGGAGCCATGATGAATTTTGACACTATCGCCAGTATGTGGATGATAACTTACACCATATAATGGACCGGGTTTTTTTGGTTTACTTTGTTTTGGAGGAATATACTCAGCTGAATCGTCATTAGATCTTACTGGACTCTTATCTTCTTCAGGCTGGATAGTAATATGTCCATCGTGGTTATTCAGAAGCTTATTGAGGTAACTTTGGTCAGAATTGTATAGTTTTCTTCCATTTTGTAATGTCTCAAGGATATATTGCAGTCTTCCAACATCTCCAGTTCCAGAATCTATCAATTGTTGTATTTTTTCTAACAGATCAAAAGACATTAGGTCGAATCTGTCTTAATCTTATATCAACATGATCTTAGATTTTTCTTCCAAAATAGAGATTTTTGGGTATTATGATATTACCTTGATCTATTAAATCGAAATGTCCAAAGTGATTATCGCAATGTCTGAAGAAATTCTATCTATTCGAACTGCTTACATATCATTCTTAGAGTGTGAAGTGCGGGGCTTCTGGATAGAAGACGAAGATCTTGGTATGGTAAACAATGATTTGCCTAGCCAACAAGTCTGGAAGATCTATAACGCAGCTACAAAAGGGTCGGAAATATCTCTCGTAAGACCAGACGGACTAAGACGCATGTTCAGGTTCAAGAGCGACGCTGAAGTCGGAATAGGACAACAAATGGTAAGATTTGAACAGGAAGACGTGTTAGAAGAATTATCCGTGGATGATAACAAGAAATTAGGTAAAAGATAACAAGATCTTCAACCATTACTTATCATGATAAAGTATCCTGATATCAGGACTTTCAAATTTAACATGGTTGATGAACAAGGTAATGCGAACTACTTCAAGCTAGACTTTTCCCCCGAAGGTGATGTATACTGGTTTCTAGGAGATTCTGGCTATAAGATAAGCTTTCATAAGAGCGGCAAAGTTCACATGAAGAATAACTATGACAAAACATTCTATGAACCCATAGATTTTGACCTCTTTCCAAGCGAATCCCACTTCTCATTTGTATCCAATTATTCTCAAAACAATAGTGTAATTCCTGAAGGTCGAGATGTGTATGCTTGGCCTATCCCAATAGAGCAACTCAATACAACGTCTCTAGTAGAGAGTTTCTACACAATTCAAGGCAGAAAAGCCACTGTTACAGTATCTGATAAAGGAATTCTCAGTACTATGACTTCATTGTCTCCATATCTATATGAGACAAAAGACACAAAAATCTCAAGTCTTGTAGACACGTACAAAAACTGTGTCATACTTGATACTGATGGCCAAATATACATGGCTGGCTCGAACGGAATACTAAACCTACCAAATCTATCTAATTTTTCAGTGAATACTTTCTACAAAATGCTAGGGCCATGGGGAAGGGTTTTAGAGTTAATGGGAGAACATATGGATGTCAACGCAGATAAGGATGAGTTGGAAGATGATTTGGATGAAGAAGATTCTCTTTTTGCCGATATGGAAATCAAAAAACTCTAAGTGGTGAGGTGGGGCTTCGTCTAAATAAAAAAGAACCATTGTGGCATTTTGCTTAAATTCTAGATCTTTTCTAACTTTCTAGTATGAAGCAAACTCAGGTGTCTACCTTTTCAAAAACTTTCACACTAGGTACTAGTCTTTATGGATGGTATTTCGTTCCTTACCATTCTTATCGCAATGGAAAAATAGATCGAGAAATTACAATCAAATTTTCGGTAAAACAAGGAAACAACGACTTGGTTTATGATATAGGATTTTATGTAATGAATGAAGCGCCTTTTCTTAAATGGTTTAGTGAGCTTCCAGCCCAACAGTCTAATGCTACTATTTATACTCCAAAAGATGTAGTTCATAAAATTGCTAAAACCGTAGAACACTCTGTCAAATTGAATATAGTTGAGGACCAAACACTATATCTTATTTTTAGTAATACTCACTCAGTTTTTACTAGAAAACACATTACATTAGAGATCATTGAAGATGGAAAGAAGACCGAATCGGAAGTAATTAGATTGCCAGTAGAATTCATTCGTACGATGTGGGAATCGGGAAAATTTTCAAAACCCGTTAGTTTATGGGATATTCAGAATTTTGCTAAATCTGAAGGATATGCTTTTACAAAACGCGCTATAACAATGGCTGTTACGAAATTAGATTTTATTGTGTATGTGGGTAAACATTCAAACGGCGTACCGAAATACGCACAAGCCTATCCTCCAAAACTTTCATCTGGAAATGCTAAACTTCCTAAACACATTCAAATTTTTGAATCTTTAGAATTGCATCCTGAGATAAAACGTGTAAGCTCAAAACTCTTCAAAGACGGACACTACGCTCAAGCAATAACCGAAGCTCTCAAGAGGATAACCCATATGGTAAAGAGTAAATCAGAGAGGCATGATTTGGATGGAGTTCCTCTAATGCAAACGGTCTTTAGCCCAAATTCTCCAATATTGAGATTAAATCAGCTTAGAACTAAGACTGAAAAAGACGAACAACTAGGATTCATGAATCTGTTTGCAGGTTCAATACAAGGAATACGAAATCCGACGGTTCACGATGAAATCGTGCAGGATGACCCATTCAAAACAATCGAGTATTTGTGTTTGGCAAGTCTATTAGCAAAAACGATTGATATTTCAACCAAAATTATGAATAGTACCGAATAACAAAAATTAACTAGAATCTTAAAATCAAACAAATCGTACTGTTCTGGCATGTCAGAATTTGAACAAGTAGACTGGAATGCTGAAATACGTCAAATGAGAACAAATCACGAAAAAATTCTTCATATCATTAGAGGATGGAACTGAAAAATGACCGCTACAATACATACTCATGCACGATTTTTTGGTGTAAAATAGTTTGGTAAAGCACATTTCCAATCTCCTAACCATTAAATAAAACACAAAAAGAGTTGGTCTGTGCCAAGACCGCCAAATATCGTCTTCATTGGTAAAAAACCCATTCTTACATATGTGAATGCTACTCTGACATTGCTTGCAAATGAGCCCACAGTGACAATAAAGGCAAGGGGCAAGAGCATAACTGCAGCAGTAGATGTATCACAAATGATAGTTAAGAGAATGAATGCAGTGGGTTACAAGGTCAGCGGTGTAAGGATTTTTTCCGAAAAAATGGAATCAAAGGACGGAAAAGCAAGAAACGTATCAACAATCGAGGTTGATGTTTCCAAACCTGAAGATGGTTAGCAAGTTTCTAAAGTATGCCTTGGTCATAGTGCTGTCTGGCGTGATTGCAGTAGTTGTATCGTATAATTTCGGATTTGTCGACAAGTGTCCAATAAAACAAATTGACATTACGAGTGATCTAAAAACATACGATCAGACAAAAGATCCCGAACTATGTGCTCAACTAAATGACGAGATATCTCAATTTGACAATGACTGTAAAGGCAATGTGGATATACTTGATTGTGGTTAATGAACGGCTTGGACTAGGAAATTCATTCCAAAATAAACTAGAACCCCACTTAGCGCAATCATGAAAACTTTGTAGTTTCTCGTTGAGAGGATCTTTTTCCCACGGCTAGACAAAAATCCCACCGCCCCTAGCCACGTATAGTCCATCCATATGTGAAATCCAAACATTATACCAATTCCAACAAATGAGTATAGTAGTATAGCATCAGAAATTAACTTGAAACCTATTGTAATCCACCAAATCAAGAAAAATGGATTGAGTGCACTCAATAGGATTCCTATGAAAAACGGACCATGTTTTGGTAAGCGGCCAGAAGGTGATTCTCTTAAAGTGGTTCTAACCTGTAGTCCAGCAAAAATAAAGAGGCTTACGGAGCCAAGTATGGCAATGTATTCTCTGAACTGTGGAAAGGTAGCAAAAGAAATTGCGCCAATTCCAAGAAGTATGACAAGTGGAAACTCAACAACTGTGTGTCCAAATGCCATTTTAATTCCTGTTTTCCACCCGCCTCTTATGCCATATGCAACATTTGCTGCAAAAAGAGGCCCCGGAGACATGACACCGGAAACTGAAATCGTAATGACTGTTAATGCAAATTCTAGTAGTGTAGTCATGTGGACATTTTTCTAATATCTAATATGAGAAAATTTTGGACGTAGGGTCTATCTTCTTTGCTAAAAAATCCAACACCTCGTCAGCATTATACATGTAGAAAAATTCATCAAAACCGTTTTTTGATATGTTCACACAATATCTTCTAGATGTTTTATTGATAAAAACAAATCCTATTTTATCTTCGATTCTTATTCCCTCGTCAGAATCTAGGACTCGGAGATGTTTTGGCAGACTATCTTTTGCGATCTCTCGCTCTTGATAACTCATCCGTAGATTGCATCCCGTAGTGGGCCAGCTTCTTGTTCTGTTTGTTTCAGGCTCTGTTCAATATTTTCTGCTTCACTCATTAAAGTTCTGAAATCGCATGCTACACCCGGAACAAGCTTTGACATTGCCATGCAAATTTCTGCACCTGCTCTAAAGTCTGGTCCGGTCTCTTGGCCTTTGTACAAAAGGACTATGACATTAGTTTTTGTAATGGCACCTTCATTTAACAAAATTCCAGGAATGCCAGGGACAGTGCCGTTTTTAAGTATTGGAATTTCGGCATCAGTTAATCGTTTCTTTGCGTTTTCAGTACTGGCAACTCCTATGACGAACGGTTTTTCGTCCGTTTTTACCGCAGAACTGCTTACTATGAGAGAACATTTGTGATCATTTGCCCACTTTAACATGGTTCTTGCTACCTCTCTGTGAAGTGATTCATGAGGTGTTAAATAAGATGAAAATACTGCCACCTTGAGATCCTCGTTGACAAATATTCTTGCAGGAAAGTTAGGTACCTCATCTCTTATGATGCTGATTGGAGGGAAAAGTTCTGAATCAAGTACGCCCGCCAATTCGAATCTAGATGTTGTATTTATCAAAGACTCTGTGGCTATGGCATTGGCCAGTCCAGCATAAGGAAAACCATCTACTACAAAACCTCCTTCTATGTTGATTGATTTTAGTTCTCTGACAGTTATTTCGTTAGCCATGGAATTCCTATATTACTACATACTTTTAAAGCATGGATGTCATTTTAATTATTTGCTTTAAACTACGCATATTTTTATAGCATTTTACTCATTGAGATCAAGATGTCTATTCTTACAAATACGAGAGACAGGCAATCCTACTTAGTCATACTATTGGCCATCATTGCCAAGTAGTTTGAATCAACTAAGACCTTTGGGCAATCCATCTGCCAACCTCTGGCCATAATTTTTCATGCGCTGCATTGCTTATGCAAAGTCCTACATGACCTGTTGGAAATTCAATCAGTTTTTTGTCCGTGCTGCTCACTGCATTAATTACCGATGTACTTGCTGATGGAGGTACCAAGTCGTCCTTGGTGCCAACTATGTCAATAAGTGGTACTGTGATATTCTTCAAGTTTATAATGTCAGAGCCCACCTTCATCTTGTTTTTTATCAAAAGGTTCTTCCTGTAAACTTGGTCTACTATCTCACGGTAAACTTGTCCTATTATTGGTCTGCTGTCGTATAACCACGTCTCAATCGCAAAAAACTGCTGTATTTCATCAAGGCTTCTGGGCTCGCTGAAATACCGTGGGTACTTTAGCATTGCTTCCACAGGATTGCGAAGAAGAAATCCAAGGTTGATAAGCCAGCCAGGTATGTTGCCAAATGCATCAACCAGACTATCTGCATTGAGATGTGCAGTCCAGTTTTCTATTATCGTCTTTTCCTTGTCAATATCAACTGGGGTTGCATGCAAAATTAGATTCTTTACATTCTCTTGATGTGTCGAAGTGTAAATGAGTGCAAAAAGTCCTCCCCAACAGTAGCCAAACAGTGATACCTTGTCAGAACCAGTTACTTGCTTGACTTTTTCTACTGCGTTTTCCACGTATTCTTCTGCATAGGTCTCAAGTGACAGGTCCTTGTCAAATGACTTGGGGGTTCCCCAATCAGTTGCATAAATATCAAAGCCTTGTCTTTGGAGATTTTTTATGATGCTAACATGAGGTAGGAGATCCAAAATATAATATCTGTTGATAAGCGAGCCTACTACAAGGAGAGGGGTTTTTTGTACCGTGGGATGATCTGATTTATAGTGTAGCAGATCGAACCTGCCCTTCATCTTGATGACCTCAGATGGCGTTCGGTCAATGTTGTCTCTCAACGGTTCAAGCATTCTGTTTGCATAAGAGACAAAGTCGTAGAAATTGGCAGTGATTTGTTTATATCCGAAATGATCACACAGTTTTGCCCAAGAATCAACATAATTTGCCATGCTTGATGCCAACGCATTATCATTTAGATCATCTCGTAATGTAGTATCAAAAGAGGATCTGATAGTTTTCTCTATATTCTGAGCTGTCCCTTCTCTTGTACTAAGAAAAGTTTCAAATGCTTTTGAGCTTGCGTCTAAAAGTGCAGAATTGTATTTTATTGCAAAATCAAACCATCTAAATGCATAATCATAGTATAGATTTGATTCTCCCACCTTGTTTAATGCAACAGTCTGGAGAGTGAGTGACAATAATGCTAGAAGGAGCCTTCTTGAGTTTAAACCATGCGTTCAATCCCCGACAGGATATCTAAATCACCTACTTGTTAAATTGTCATTTTTGATATTTAGTAAATATTCGTTTTTATGAAGCCTTTTCCTGAATTTTTCTCGCTGTCCACATTATGAGATATGTTGTGATTTGTTACTTGATCTTATCTTATCAGTAAAACAGGTGTCTTTGATTTGTGAATGACAAAATTTGCTGTACTGCCAAGAAAGACCTCTCTTAGGAGGGTTAATCCCCTGTGTCCCATCACTATCAGATCTATCTTGTTTCTATTGCTATCTGCAAAAGTAACAATGTCGTATCCTGCAACTTGGCCACCTATGACAATCTCTTCATAAGGTACTTTATTCTTGGCAGCAATCTTCTTGGCATCGCTCATCAAGTCTCTTACGTTTTTAGGCCATTTGCTTCCGCTTAGTACTATTGGGTGTATTGCAGCAAAAGCACTCATACTGGTAATGATATGTAGGCCAATAACAGAAGCTCCGCATTGGCTTGCCAAGTCTATCGCGTTTCTCAAGGACTTGAGGGAGTTTTCAGAGCCGTCAAGTGGAACTAGAATCCGTTTTACTTTCACAATATCAAAGCAGTAAACTGTTTATTTAAAGTGGAAAGACCATTTTCAATTCTGAAACTGATGACCTATATGATAAAAGACTTTCACAGATCTGAATTCAAACGTTGAAAATCCAACAAATATTGGTACTGATGCATTGCCCTAGAGCGCATTCGAAACATGTTCAACTCATCCTAAAACCCTCCAATACATCATTATTCCAGTAATGTTAAGAAATGCCAGATAATTTTCTGCAATTCTCTCATATCTGATTCTAATTCTGTGGAATCCACATTTGAGCCATGCAAAGAATCTCTCCACCACGTATCTTGTCCTGTTGTAATTACTCTGACTTTTCTTATTGTTGTTATTTTTGAAATTTCTGGATGGAATGCAGTCCCTGATGTTTCTATTCTTTAGATACTCTCTAATCTTTTTTGCATCATAACCCTTGTCTGCATATACAGCTACGATCTGTTCTATGGAATCATCATCAAGATATTCAGAGATGTTTTCCATCACATCGATGAGCTTTGTTGAATCATGCTCATTTGCAGGACCAATAATTATTGATACTGGAAGTGAATTGCAATCTACTGCAACATGTATTTTCGTGCCTGATATTCTTTTGAATCCGTCGTATCCTGTCACATCTCCCCTTTTTTGGCTGCAACAGTTGACGAATCAACCGATACCTTTTGCAGCTGTATCTTCCCTGAATGGTGTGCTGATTTTATTGCATCAGATAAGATATTTTGCCAGATTCCTTTTTGCTGCCATTTCTGCAATCTGAGATGAGCAGTTGATTTTGAGCCGTATCTTTTTGGCATCTCCTCCCACCTGCAGCCGGTAACCAGAATAAACATGATTCCATTTATTGTGGTACGGTCATCACACCTTGGTCTGCCTGTTCTGGCAGGCGATGGAAGGTGTTTTTGTATTGTTTCCCATTGTTTGTCTGAGATTTCTTGGAATTTCATGGAATCAGTGTGATTATTCCATCTGATAGATCCAGTGATCGTCAAAAATTTACTAAATGATCAGTTTTAGGATGAGTTGGTTATCACTCTTGAAATTCTAAGACCAATTTAATAACTTATTTTACATCTTTTCTGTATGGCCAAGTCAGGCAAGTTTTCAAAAATCTTAGTTGCCATCGATGGTTCGCCAAACTCCATAGAAGCGGCTGAGCGCGGTATTGCAATGGCAAAGAACGACAACGCCAAACTTGTCGTCATGAGTGTAATTTACACTCCTGCTTCCGTATTGACATACAGCACTGAAAAATCATTTAAGGAGTTTCTAAAAAAAGCCAAAGATGAGACAGAAGGTTGGTTTAGCAAGATGCGAAGAAATGCCTCTGAAATTGGAGTTGATTTAAAGACTGATACAGTCGAGGAGATCTACTCCATACCTGGAGCAATCATCAAATATGCTGAAAAGGAGAAAGCTGATGTCATTGTGGTTGGCGGTACGGGGAAATCTGGCTTTAAGAAATTCCTGCTTGGAAGCGTTTCAGGCGATGTTGTACGATATGCACGATGCCCGGTTTTGGTTGTAAAATAATCCTACAGTTTTATTGATTTTCGAGACATTTTTGTTTCTCATTTCTCCTCACCCTGTTTCTGTAACTGGGGATTTCAGGGCCCAAACTATGCCTTTTCAAACCCCCGGACTCGGTTTTCAAAAATAGTTGTAAGTTTTTAATTCTGATCGCAAACTAGTACCAAGTCAACTCATTTTTGATAAATAGTAAACGAAATCAGGCAAAATTTATGCGCAATTTAAAAGAATTCCGGTAAGCGATGGATATCATTTTATGTGTCAAATTCTATCGATGGCTCAGTGTACGATAACGAACACGTCATGATAAAGATCTTCAATTCCTTTTCCTCAAATAAAGACAGATTCGAACCTTTTGAGAAAAATATGGTGAAGATATTCATCTGTGGTCCAACATTATATGATTATACCCATTTGGGGCACGCTAGAATATTTCTTACATACGACCTTTTGTGTAGACATTTGCACGAACGAGGTTATGATACTGATGTTCTAGTCAATATGACTGATATTAATCAAAACGTATTCAACAAAGCAAAAGATGAATCAAAAGATTATCATGCGATTGCTAGATTCTATGCACAGAAATTTGCCGAAGATCTAAATCTCTTGAATATAAAAAGCATAAGCAGGTTTGCATATGTTTCAGATTATGTCTGTTCTATGGAAAGTCACATATCTCAATTATTGGAACGAAAAATTGCATACTATGCAAATGGTAATGTCTATCTTGATATCTCAAAAGATGGAAAATACGGAATGTTATCTAAGCAATCACGAAACCAGCTTCAACTTCACAGGTTGGATATAGGGCCTAACAAGAAAAGCCAAGAAGATATCATGTTATGGAATTGTTCTGATGATTTTGGATTCTCATGGAAAAGTAGGTTTGGGAGTGGAATTCCATGGTGGCACATGCAAGACACTACTGTTGCATTGGAAAATTTTGGTCCAAATTACGATATACATGGAGGAGCAAGGGAACTCTTGTATCCTCATCACGAAGCCCATCTGGCTCAATACAAGATGTTTTCAACATCTGAAAACCCAGTCAAGACATGGATGCATGTGGGGCTTGTTCTCTCAAATGGAGAAAAGATGTCAAAATCACTTGGTAATGTTGTGTGGTCAAGAGATCTAACACAAAAATATGGCCAAAATCTGTTGCGGCTTTATGTTTTCTCCACCCATTATCGTGAAGATGTTAATTTTGACGAAAAGCAAATTGCTGGAAAAAAACAATTCTTAGAAAAAATCAGTCTTGTAGGAACAAAAACATCCAAAAAAACTGACTCTGAACTCTCCCCAATGGTCGATGAATTTTTTGCAGCACTAGATGATGATCTGAATTCTCCAAAAGCGCTTGAAATATTTGAAAATATTTGTTCCAAAGTAATTGCAGGAAGTAATATAGGATATGATGATTTTCAACGAATATGTCAAGTATTGGGAATAATAATCTGATATCCCGACTAGAAGCAATAGACCGCTCTTTCACTGGTCTGTGGACAAGTTCGGTAACTCTAAAATGTGGTACATTCTTTTTTAGCCAAGACCTTCCAAATGACATTTTTTTTGACAAACTCACAGACATAACTTGTATCAGTAACGAAATGATAGATGATGCTCTAGTCCTCTTTGCTAAACATGACACGACTCCATATGTTTATGCATTGAATTATCCTGAACTTGAAGAAAGTCTCCTCAAGAAAAATTTCAGACTCTATGACGTTCAGCACGTTCTCACAAAAGTACCAGATTCGCCAAAAATCTCAAAAGCGCGTATGATATCTAGTGATGATTCTATGCTATGGTCAAAAACGTTCTGTCATGCATATGATTGTCATGATTGGGTGGCCTCTGTAGATAAAATGGTGAAAAAATCAATTCCTTTGGTAGAGTATTACGTTGACGATTCGATTAGTTCCTGCGTGGCACTATATGAAAAAAATTCTATATTGGGGCTTTATTGTCTTGGGACCATCCCAAATATGAGAAAGAGAGGTCTTGCCATTTCGCTGATTGATTTTGCTCTTAATGAAGTAAGGAGGCGTAATCTAGAATCGCTTATGCTTGAAACATATCATCGTGACGGGTTGCTTGATTTTTATTTGAAATTAGGTTTCAAAGAGATTTATCAAAAAAATATCTATACTATTTGATCTTGGAAAGCAGTGCCGAATATAGAAATGGTAGAATTGTAGTTGCTTCTGCATGTATGGTTGTCTGTTTTGCATTTTGGGTTACCTTGCCCCACGAGATTGCTTCCCTTACAAGTGCTCCGCTCAGACTGCCATCAAACTCTTGCGCAGTTGTAATATACACTGCATAATCCAATCCGCCTCGATATTGATTCCACCACAATGTGTGATGTTTTGAGATTCCTCCCCCTATCATTAAAGCGCCAGATTTTTTTGCCTTGAAGATTATGCCTGACAGCAGATCTCCATCAGAAGCGACATTTAGTCTAAAATCATTGTGTTTTTGTGTAAACATCCAAATCTGGCTTCCTACTGCGCCATCCATTATTCCTGGAACTATTACAGGTATGTTGTTCTTGTTTGCCCAGTATAGGAAAGAATCTTCGCCAAGATTGTCACCTATTGCTTTGCAGACATCATGTGTTGCCATTTCTTTTTTTCCACTGGCATATTCTTTTTCTAAAAATGCTTGAACTTTTTCTTCAATCAGCGGACCATAACTTTTCAATGGTACCAGAACATTTCCAAGTCTGTGAATTTCTTTATCTGCTAATTCACTGTCATCAAGAGTAAATGACCCTTCCAAATAATTTGAATAATGTCTCGCAATGTCATGGTCAAGAGCACCACAAGTGGTTATGATTACGTCACACATCTTGTTCTTTACCATGTCTGTAATTACTCCTCTGAGACCGGTGGATACAACTGCACCAACAAAGGATAAAAATTTCAAACAGTCCTTGTCTTCTATCATTGAAGTTAGAATGTTCAATCCATCTGCTAAATTTCTTGACTCAAAGCCACCTGATTTTGACATTTGCTCAAAAATAACACCAATGGTATCATCTTTTTTTATCGAGATGTCTTCTACTGGTCTGCCAGAATTTATCACACGTCTGGAATCAAGTCTGGGATATAAAATCCTCTGCACTTGCCAATCACAAGTAATTAATATGTAGGTATAATTTTGTAGCTATCGATTAAGTTGGGAAAGAAGATCAAGATTGCTATAGCCGGTGTAGGCAATTGTGCTTCTGCACTCATTCAAGGCGCAAAATATTATACAGATAACCCAAATGATGTCATAGGCCTGACTGCTTACAACTTGGGAGGATACGAACCAGGTGATATCGAAGTGGTAGCAGCGTTCGACGTGGCAGACACAAAGGTTGGAAAAGATATCTCTGAGGCAATATATGCAAGACCAAACAATACTATCACTGTTGCCGAAGTTCCCCGTATGGGAATAACAGTTCAACGAGGGCCAACAAAGGACGGTCTGGGAAGGCACCTTAGTCGAATAGTTACGCCTTCTCAAGAACCCGAGGTCAATGTCAAAAAGATACTGCAGGATACTGGGGCCGAAATGCTTGTCAATTACCTTCCTGTCGGAAGCACAGAAGCTGTAAGACATTATGCAAGTCAGGCACTTGAGGCAGGTATCGGGTTTCTTAACGCAATTCCAGTATTTATCGCATCAGAACCAAAATGGCAGCAAATGTATGCAGAAAAGAATCTCCCTCTTGCTGGAGATGATGTGATGAGTCAGCTTGGTGCTACCGTAGTCCACAAAACACTAGTGAAACTTTTTGTAGACAGGGGCGTACTGATCGACGGTACATATCAGCTGAATATAGGTGGAGATATGGATTTTTACAATATGCTTGATGAAGAGCGACTTGAAGACAAGAGAATAAGCAAGACAAGTGCAGTAAAGGCAATGGCGGACTATGATATCCCAATGAGAATAGGCCCAAGTGACTATGTTGACTTTATTGATAATGAGAAGATTTGTTACATTAACATCGAAGGCAAATACTTTGGCAAGATCCCAATTAAACTCGATCTAAAACTCAAGGTAATTGACGCATATAACAGCGCAGGAATAATGATCGACGCTATACGTGGATTAAAGATAGCGCTAGACAGAAAGCTTTCAGGACCAATGACTAGCATCTCATCTTACTGCTTCAAACATCCTCCAATACAAATGCCATACACTGAGGCGATGAACGCCTTCACAGAATTTGTCGAAGGTAAACGAGACAAATAGTCACACATTGTAATTATTGTTAGCCTAGTCAATGAAACTTGTCAATAATCTGTTATTTCAGATGTTAAACCACCGATTTCATTGGTCCATATACGCAAGCTGAGAGATCTTTGGGTTCAAATCATTTGGGTACAAGAATACTCTAATTAACTTTGAACCTGGCCTTATAGCCATCTCAGGTGCTAATGGATCTGGTAAAAGCAACATTTTGGATGCAATCTCGTTTGCTCTAGGTGAGAACGCACCAAAAATTATGAGAGTGGACAAACTACGTTCGTTATTACATGATGTAGATAATGCACACCATGGTGCAAAAATAGCGCGAGTAAGCTGCCACTTTGATAATTCTGATCGAAAGATCCCTGTTGATTCGAATACAGTGACGATCACAAGGGAGATGGACGAATCAGGTGAGAACATCTATTATCTAAACCAAAAAAAGGTACTAAGAAATCACATTTTAGATCTTTTGGAAGTAGCAAACTGCGGCATTCACAAATTGAATATTGTACAACAGGGTACAATTACTAGAATTTCAGAATTTAACTCAGAAGAGAGAAGAAGAATAATTGAGGATATTATAGGACTTGCCTATTTTGATGAGAAAAAAACAGAGGCATTAAAACAACTGGACGAAGCAGACAGAAGACTTGAGATTGCATTAGCCAGAATGGACGAGATAAAGAAGCGTATTGATGAGCTAGAAGAGGAACGAAATAACCAACTCCGGTATGATTTCCTAGACCGAGAACTGAAGAGACTTTATGCCATTCAAGCCTCAAACAAGCTCAGGGACATTGACACTCAAAAGGTATCAAAAGAAAGAAGCCTTAACGCCATCCAGTCTGAATACAAAAAACTCGATGAACAGCGTGGGCAGTTACGCGATGAGATAAAGAAACTTGAAGAAGAGAAACAAAAGTTCATGGAAGAAGTCAATGCATACAATATTGCAAAGGCCTCAATTGATTCTGAGCTTTCTACCGCAATGCACCAGTCAGAATCGGCAAATAGTAAATTGGTTGCCAACGCAAGAAGAGTGGCACACATAGAAACCAGACTACCGGAAATTCAGACTGATCTGGAAGGTATACATGAAAAGCGCTCCATCTTAGAATCTCAAATTGTAGAACTGAAAAATTCTATCAATACTATAAATGAATCAAGAAAGAGCATCAATGCAGAACTTGCATCAGTTGATTCTGAAATTAATCAAACCATGAGGCAACAGTCACAGGTTACAAGTAACAAAATCAAGACTGATGGAAAGGTAAGAAATCTTACCAGCACATTAAATGATGCAAAGCTTTCAAGTTCAAAACTAGAACAAGAACATTTAGACATTCAAAGCAAAGTTGATCAAAACTCGCTTAAAACAAAAGCATTATCGGATGAAAAAGAGAAACTACTTGATCTTGAGCAAAAACTCAGGAAAGTAAGAGCAGGTCATGAGTTGGCAATCAACGAGCTAAAATCTAGACTGTCAGACTTGCGTGATAAACGCACCAAAATAGAAAAAGATGTTGAAGAGACCACATTGATTTTTGAAAAGGCAAGTAAGGCTGCTGCTCAATATGAAGCAAAAATTAAAGTTGTAAAAGAAGTAATGCATGAAGATTACTCTATTGCAAAGCTCAAAGAAGATTCAAGGAGACTGGGGATTCAAGGCCTTGTTTATGAGTTACTTTCTTGGGATAAACAATACGAGAGAGCAATCTTATCAGTAGGTTCTGACTGGCTAAAGGCACTTGTTGTAAATGACTTTGCAACTCTTCTTGGAATTGCTGAATTTGCTCAACAGAAAAAACTTCCAAAAATTAGGATCATACCATTAGATGCTGTGTCTAATTCCAAATCTACTATACCGCAGGAAGAAGGAATACTTGGAGTCATTTCAGATTTTATAAAATGTGATGAAAAACTAGAGTCGCTCAAAAACTTTATCTTTGGAAGCATAGGTCTTGCCTCTTCAAAAGAAGCAGCTTATGCATTGTCAAAAAAAGGGTACAAGGCAGTTACACTTGATGGACATTTCTTTGAGGCAGATGCAAGTGCAGTGATTGTAGATATGAATTCCAAGGTCTCAAATCTTACAAAGATAATTCTTCTTAGTACTTCAGTAGATGGGCTAGTACAATCTCTTGAACTGTTAAAGAAATTTATTCAAAACAAGAGTGGGCAATTAAAGAAGATTGAAAGAATAACAAGAAACTTGGACGGCAGGTATCATTCTTCCGAGACCGGACTTGCTAACGTGGACATGAGCCTTACAGACGTGAGATCGAAACTAAAGACAATATCTGTGTCTCTAGACCAGATCTCGTCAAGAATACTGCAGCTCAGGCGCAGAGAAGAAAATATTCTAGTTGAACTCTCAAAGACAGAGTCCTATATTGCATCTTTAGAAGAGCGAATATCACTAACTAGAGAAAATTATGCTGAAGAGGAGCAGGCAAGAATTGCTACTGCAATCTCTGCGTTAAATGAGAAAAAGGCCACTTTGTTGAGCGCACAGAGCACAATTTCTACTGAATTTCGTGAACTAAGTACGAAAATTACTGAACTTACCAATGAGGAAAACTCACACAAGGCAAACTTGCGGCGCTTATCTGAAGAACAGTCTTCTCTAAACCATGAAAAACACGATCTTGAGGTACAATCAAGGACATCATCGAAGGAAAAGGAAAACGCTGATGTCTTACTTGTATCCTTGAGGGAAAAAGAACAACAGCTGATATCTACATCTGGTACTTCGGTATCGACACTCAAAGAATATGATATCAAACTGAAGACTTTTTATGAATCTGAGAGAACACTCACAAAAGAAATCAACGGAATGGAGAGGCAATCTGATTCTATTTTGCGCGATATTAAGGATCTTAGCGAAAATGAAGAAAGAATCCGCAAAACCCTTCTCTCATATGGTTATGAGACTCTGCTTGAATCATTTGATGTTGATGAAATTCTTGTAGAACTAGAATCTGAGAAGCGGAAAATGTCTGGCTCTCTTAACACAAGAGCTCCTGAGACATATGTCGAGGTCTCAGATGGATATCGTTCAATGTCTACGCGAAAGAACGAGCTGGAGGCCGAAAGAAACTCTATTGTAAAATTCATTGAAGAAATAGACAAGGATAAGAGGCAAACATTTTTGGAATCTTACGACAAGGTCGATAAAGATATTCGAGAAATTTTCAACAAGATGACCGGAGGAAATGCTTGGCTTGAGATTCAAAATGAAGATGACATATTCACATCAGGAATTTCATATCTGGTACAATTTCCAAATAAACCCAAAAGAGAATCGACATCAATTAGTGGAGGTGAAAAGACTCTTGCCGCAATTACGTTCCTGCTCGCTCTTCAAAAACTAAAGCCATCGCCATTTTACCTTCTTGACGAAGTTGACGCTCACTTGGATGCGCTAAACACAGAAAGACTAGCCAAGATACTTGAAGATAGGTCAGGAGGAAGCCAGATCATAATGGTGTCACTGAAGGATTCTGTTGTACAAAAGGCAAAGTTGATCTACGGCGTGTTTCCACGAAATGGCGTATCACACGTTGTATCGCATAGAATTTCTAACATATCGCAAGAAGTTGCAAACTAGGTTATCTTTACAAAACAAGCAACAGACCTTTGATCTCCTGCCGGTTCAAGTTCTGGCTCTTGCTTGCATTTTTCAATAGCGTACGGACATCTTGCTCTGAATCTACATCCCTGATAGACGTCTACCTCAGTGGGATTGTTGATACGAATTTTTTTCTCTTTTTGCAAGTTGTCTGGGCTTGGCTCAGAAATGGAATCCATGAGTGCTTGTGTGTATGGATGTCTTGGATGCAGTAACACGTCATTGATGAGACCGGTTTCAACAATCTTGCCAAGATATAATATGGAAATCACATGACCTACGTATCTTGCAGTGGAGAGATCATGAGTTATATACAAAAATGAGATGCCATGTTTGTTTTGCAGTTCTTTTATCAATTCTAAAACTCCAACTCTGACTGATACATCAAGCATTGAGACTGGCTCATCAGCTATTATCAACTTGGGTTTAGTTGTGATTGATCTAGCAATAGCAACACGTTGTCTTTGACCTCCTGATAACATGTGTGGATATTTTGAAACAATCTCCTCTGGTTCTAATTTCACGTCTCTTAATGCTTCAAAAACTAAATCTCTTCTCTCACTTGATTTACCGATGTCATGTATGTCTAACGGTTCCCTAACTATGTCGTAAATCTTCATTCTAGGATCTATTGATGCATAAGGGTCCTGATGTATCATCTGGCATTCCGTTCTTATCTTTTTGAGACTTGATATATCATTAGTTATTTTGACACCGTCAAAAGTTATCTCGCCAGACTCTGGTTCTATTGCCCTTAATATCAAACGGGCAACTGTTGTCTTGCCAGATCCTGATTCGCCCGCAAGAACAAATGTCTGACCACTCTTTATTGAGAATGATATGTCGTCGACTGCTCTTACTATCTCCTTTTGGCGTGAAAACCCTCCTTTTACAAAGTATTTCTTCAGGTTTTTTACAGAAAGGATCTCTTCCACCGCAATTACCTCTCTGTCAAGTATATCAAGAAAACTGTATAAAACATCCTATGGCGCAAAGCGCAACAAAATGGTATATTATTAATCCAATCATTAATTTTCGACTGATGTATAATCTAGGCATCAGGCGATCACTTGGTCAAATTCTTACTATCGCAAAGTTTTAAAGGCCATAATATATGATACTCAAACGTGAACGCCAAACTCCTAGCCGTAGTAATGATCAGCGGTTTAGTTCTAAGTGGAAGTTCTGTTTATCTAAGTAAGATGGCATTTGCAGACGATCCATGGTCTCAGATAGCTCAGCGAGAGCTTACTGCTCAGCAAACAGCTGCCTTGACCTATTCTGACAAATATCAATTTGATAACATGAACGGATCCCATCGTAACTGGTCTGGTCTATCTTTTGCTACAACAGATGAGAATACTGCAGGACGAAACTTGGCAGCAGGAGCAAACGCATCTTTGAATAATGCCATGTCGGAATTTGATAAGCTTCATGTAAGGCAGCTTCAAAGCTTCCAAGCCACTAACTACACAGGCTTGAACAGCAGCACGACTGATGAGCAAGGAAGAAACAGAGATGCCTTGATTGCTCAAGCAAGAGATCAGTCATTGAATGCATCAGAGTCTATTGTCTCACAGTTATCAATGATATCTGCAAAATATGAAAAACTGACAGATTCTGGAACAACAAATGAACAAAACTCTGGCAATAGACAAGCCCAAATTGACAAGACTTGGGATGCTATGGATGCAGAAGCAACTGCTCTTCTAAGTAATCTTACAAGAGTTGACATGGCTTATCTGAATCTACAAGAAAATGCTACTACAAACGAGAATACACAAGGTCGTCAACTAAACGCAGAACAGGCAGCTTCACTGGGCAAAGCAATTCAGATATTCCAAGAGATCCATGCACATACGCTTGCATCGACATACTCAACAGGTTATGCTGGTCTTAACAGCACGACTACAAATGAACAAACTCCAGATAATAGAAATGTAGATATTGCAAATGGAGATCAGAAATCATTGCAAAATGCACTGAACTTGTACAACGAATACTATCAAGACAACGGTCTTAACCAAACAACATATTCTCACTAGTTTAAGAAAATTTCTTTAATTTATTTATCCTATTCATAGAGCCAGCATAATACGTGGCCAGACTCTGTTTTAATTTTGGGCGGCTCTTTTCTGCATTTTTCCATCGCATGCGGACATCTGTCATAGAACCTGCACCCTACTTGCAGATTGGCCAAGTTGGGGGGGTTGCCTTTTAGAGATATTAACTCTGGCTCACCTTTGATTTTTGGCATGGACTTGAGCAATGCTTGTGTGTATGGATGTTTGGGGTTTGAATACACCTCTTGCAAAGTACCAAATTCAACTATCTTTCCGGCATACATTATTCCGACCTTGTCTGCTATTTCAGATATTATGCCAAGGTCATGGGAGATAAGTATGAGTGACATGCCTTCTTTTTTCAGTTTTTTAAGCAAACTTAGGATCTGGGCTTGTACTAGTACATCAAGTGCTGTGGTAGGCTCATCTGCAATCACTAGATTCGGTTGTAAAATCAATGCCATGGCAATTACCGCCCTTTGCTTCATGCCTCCGCTAAGTTCATGAGGGAATTTGTCTAGTACTGTGGAGGGCAAACCTACAGAATCTATGACATCATTTATCCTTTTTAGGTGATCTCCACTGTAACTGTGGGCCCTCAAGATCTCTTCGAATTGCTGTTTGATTGAAAAAACTGGATCCAGTGAATTCATTGCTCCCTGAAATACCATTGATATCTTCTTCCAACGGACTGTCTTGGCAAATTCCTCTTCTGATATTTTTAACGTAGATTTTCCATCTAGCAGTATATCTCCTTTGACAATCCTTCCACCTGGAACAGATCTAATAATTGCAAGTCCAAGGGTGCTTTTCCCACAGGCGCTCTCCCCTACTATGCCCAATGATTCATTGTTTCCAAGGGAAAAGGATACTCCGTCTACTGCATGAACTATTTTATCACGTAATTGATATTGAACTTGGAGTTCTTCAATTGAAAGTGTAGTCATTAGTTAGAATGTGTTGTGCAAGTAAATCTGCCTTTTGAAACTGCAGGAATTCAGGTAGAAGACGATAACAATAGATCCAATTATCCATAATGCGAGAAAGCATGATTAATTTGAGCAGTTTTTGGAAATAGTTAAAACGGTAGCCGCTATTGAATTGTGGCGGGGCATTTTGATGAGCAGCACAGAGTTGCTTTAATGTCGTGTATAGAAGTTGTCCTAATGAGAAGAAATGGTGCTAATTATCATTTGATTCAAGCCCGACTAAACACCATCTGTA
The DNA here is from genome assembly GCA_963701075.1 of uncultured Nitrososphaerota archaeon. Classification (GTDB taxonomy): domain Archaea; phylum Thermoproteota; class Nitrososphaeria; order Nitrososphaerales; family Nitrosopumilaceae; genus Nitrosotalea. The sequence continues at coordinate 1,431,448 of OY969559.1, read as the reverse complement.
ACCGAAATATCATAGATTGCTACGAGTATCCAAAATACTTGAGAGATACACTCAAAGAGGTATACAAAGAAAACTATACTTCGATCATAGACGAGATTAAATCGTATTTGGGTGACGACCTAAGTCATGAAAAAGACATTGTTGATTTTTTTAAAATTATGGAAAATTAAAGATTGTCATAAGCCCATTTTATACACGTAGAACAGTTCATGAATCCCATATCACTTTGAAAGGTGATAGAAATAACAACATGATGGAGAGATTGAATGGCGAGATTCGTGACCGTGAAAAGGTAGTTAGAGGTCTAAAGAAGAATGGTACGCCAGTTCTTACAGGCTATAGACTCTCACAACTACTTGTGACCACACATGAGTTTAGATGGGAAAACACCTTCGGAAGCAGCAGGGATCCAGATAGAAGGCGATAACAAGTGGATAACCTTAATACAAAATTCATCAAGAAATAACTAAATTGGTGTATGACTGGTTTCAAGTAGATTTAGAGGATTTAGGAAAATTACATAATGATCTTGAAAAACAGATGTTAAACTTTGACGAGGTCGTACCATATGAACGCCAAAGAACTGCACAAATTTACTCGCCAAGATTACTAAATATGATGTTGGTTTGCGGAGCACAGGTAGAAGCAGTAACAAGGCTGATCTCTAGAAATTGCAATTTTGTTGAAAATGGTGGAATTCCGCCATTAATTCGGCAGTTAAATCATAACGCTGTATTGGCAAATTTCAAAATCATTTCAATTCCACATAACTTACAATTTACACCATTTACAAGAGATTTAGAATGGTGGGATGCTTACAATGAATTGAAACATGAATTAAAGGAAAAACAGTTCAAAATAACATATACTACGGTTATGGACGCTTTTGCAGCATTAGCCGCTTTACATTGTCTGGCTCAACAACTTAGAGGTGTCTTTGAACAAGATATTGCAAAAGTATTAGATCGTAAAAATTGGATAAATGATGAAAGCATGATAAAATTTAGTCTTTACCAAGATACTGGATTATCATTAAATCTCTGGCGGTCGTTATTATTCGAAATACGAACAATTTATAGACCATACTGAGAATCCATCACCCGACCTGTAACAGGAAGAAAAATTTGTGTCATCACCTGACAACTTAACAGAACCCGATTTCGCATAGTTTATCTTCCAGTTCCAGTAAGCAAAAAACCGATTTCCTTGAGGACACCTATTTGTAGCTTTGATGCCATGAATGGTATTCTTTGTCCACAATGCGAATCCAAACTGGATTCTGGACAGCTGACAAAGTCAGATGTAGACGCTTCGATAAAGCTAGTTCAACTGTCTCAAAAAATTCCACAAATTGAAAAATTTACGCTCAATTCCTGCCGGGAATCAAATGGAAACTTTGTGCTATATCTTAGTAGTGCCGATATCATGACTATACGACAAAGCAGGGAACTTTACAGGATACTTCAAGGGGAATTTGCCGGCAAGATATGGCTAGTCGAACAGGGGTGTGACGATAAAAAATTCATTGAAGACATGTTCTTTCCAATCAAGATCTTGGCAATCAACCAATTGTGGGCGCCAGGGGGCGTCAGGAAGACCAAAGTCATCGTTTCAGGAAGAAAAACATCCCGTTTCCCAATTGATGTAGACAAAATCATAGTAATATCGCAGCACCTTAGAAAGATAGAACTAGTTGTTGAATTTGAAAGAAAGTGAGAAAGTCAATTGGATTTGAAAAGAACACATTACATGGGTAACCTAAATGCATCTCTAAAAGGTCAAAAGGTAATTGTTGGCGGGTGGGTGGAAGACCTTCGTGAATTGGGCAAACTCACTTTTCTCACATTAAGGGACGTTACAGGAGTTGCACAAGTGGTAGTGGTTGGAGAAGAAGGCATCCGACAGGTAAAAGACCTCAATAGGCAAAGCGTAGTTAGAATCACTGGAACAGTGCAAGAGACCAAATCACGTGATTTTCCGTTTGAGATAAAATCCGAAAAAATAGAAATATTATCGCGTGCTGTGCATCCACTACCAATTGATCCAATAGGTAGACTGGAGAGCAATATAGATAATAGACTAAATGCGCGAGCGCTTGACCTAAGAAATCAGAAAACGGCATCTATTTTCAAAATGCGTCACCATGCGTTACAATCTATACGAAAAACTCTTGTTGAACTTGGTTTCATCGAGGTAAACACCCCCAAAATAATTGGAAGTGCCAGTGAAGGTGGTGCAAACCTATTTTCTCTAAAATATTTTGATAAACAGGCATATCTTGCACAGAGTCCACAACTTTACAAAGAGCAACTAACAATTGGACTTGAAAGAGTTTTTGAGATAGCGTCATTTTACAGGGCAGAAAAATCGCATACTGTCAGACATCTTACTGAATTTACAAGTGTGGATGTAGAAGCTGATTTTATGGATTATCTTGATGTTATTGAAGTTCTAGAAACAGTTGTAGCCAATGTTTTTGAACATGTTGAAAAAAACTGTATTGAGGAGCAAAAGACTTTGGGAATTGATGTAAAAAGACCGGCAACGCCATTTGAGAGAATCACATACAAACAAGCCGTGGAAGAGCTTGGCCGTGAAGGAATTCCTCTTGAACTTGGCGATGATCTACTGGATTCTCATTTAAGAAAACTTGGAGAGTTACATCCAGGATTCTATTTTTTGATAGATTGGCCTATGAAGTTGAAACCATTCTACATACATGAAAAGGAAGATGACTTGTCATTGTCCAAATCATTTGATTTGCAATATGGATATCTTGAATTGTCATCTGGCGGTAGACGTCTACATGATCCAAGTAAGATCAAGGAAAGACTGATTGAACAAGGGTTAAACCCATCTCAATTCGAAGATCATCTTAAAACGTTTGATTGGGGAATGCCCCCTCACTCTGGATGGGGATTGGGCCTTGACAGATTAATGTCTGTCTTGACTAAAATTGATAATGTAAGAGAAGTCGTTCTATACCCGCGAGATCCCGAAAGGCTATTTCCATAAAAAGATAAATCCAGACCTCACGACAATTATTTATGCAACAGTGTGACTTTTGCGGCTCAGGTTATGGTGATCATACATGTTACTTTTGTGATAAGCATTGCTGTAATTCTTGTATGACTGATGACAGGACACGTTGCAAGAAATGCTATATCACAAAACGAAAACTTGGATGGCGAGTTTTTAAGCGAAATAAAGTCATCCTAGGGTTCATCGCCTTTGTGTGGGCATATACTGTATTTCCAGTACCTCTAATCAAGGGAATTGATCCAACTTTCTATTGGGTGTGTTTTGGCGTGGCAATAACTATCATGATACCGATTGGCTTTGCAATGTTCTTTTGGTCACGAGAGCCACCAGTATCAGATCTCAAATAAGTTTTGAGATTACCTGTTGGGTGAACTCTTTGGTGGTTTTGTCTCCACCAATGTCTTTTGTCTTGATACCTTCGCTTACAACGCTATAGACAGCTTCTTCTATCTTTTTTGCTACTGCAAAAGATGCCGAGTCGTTGTTTTTCATACCTAGCCATTCAAACATCATTTTTGCAGATAAGATAAAAGAAGATGGATTGGCAATCTGCTTTCCAGCAATGTCAAAGGCTGCTCCGTGAACAGGCTCAAACAAGGCAAAACTGTCTCCTATGTTCACTGCTGGTGCCATCCCAAGCCCACCTACCACTTGGGCTGCTTCGTCAGATAGGATGTCTCCAAACAAGTTAGTTGTCACTATGACATCAAAAGATTCTGGCTGTCTTATGAGGTTCATGGCACATGCGTCCACATACATCTGTTCAAACATGATATCTTGGAATTCATTTGCTACCTGAGCACATGATCTTGCAAAAAGGCCATCTGTTTTTCTCATAACATTTGATTTGTGAACGCAAGTTACTTTTCTTTGTCCATTTCTTTGGCCTGCAGTAATACAAGCGTATTTTGCAATGCGTTTTGATGCGTATTCAGATATGGTTCTTAATGCAACTGCAGAATTGCCAATATCGAACTCCATTCCTGTGTAGAGATCTTCTGTGTTTTCTCTTACTATGACCAGATCAATGTTTTCTTTAAGGGATGGCATGTTGGGATATGATTTTGCCGGTCTTATGTTGGCATAAAGATCCAATGCTCTTCGTAGAAACACAATCACATCTGCCGCACTTTCTCCTACTGGGGCTTTTAGACATGCATCAGATTTTTTTATTGTATCAAAAGTTGAATCAGGAAGCGCCTTGCCTGTTTTTTTTAATGCACCATCGCCGGCTTCAACAGTATTGATTTCTAACTTTAACCCAATCTTGTCGCTTATAGCGTGTAGCATATCTGTAACAGATTCTGATAGTTCAGGACCTATGCCGTCTCCAGTTATGAGGGATATCTTATACATCTAGTGTCCCAAGTTTTTTTGTTTGAGAATTTTTTTGAGCATTATTCTGTTTATGCCCTCAATCATGGCTTGAACGCTGGTGATTACGATATCTTCACCAATGGATTTTGCAGAAGCTTGGTTTCCATATACGTCCTCTACCTTGATTGTTACTTCGCATAACGCCTCTGATCCGCCAGAAATTGAATCTAGACTTGTATTCTTTTATCCTAACTTTGTCAATTTCGCCTGTAATCTTTTGTATTGCATTGATTGATGCATCTACAGGTCCAACACCATAATCTGTTCCTATGAAGTCTTTTCCCTCTATGTTTAACTTGACAAATGCATACGGCATATTGCCCATTCCAGTAGACACAGAAAATCCTGTTAGGTGTACTAGTCTTTTCAATCCTTCCTGATGCATTACTTCGCCTGATATTGATAGCAACTCCACATCTGTTACATGTTTTCCTTGGTCTCCCAATTTCTTGATCCTCTCTAGGATCTCATGTGTCTGCTCCTTTGACGGTTGAATGCCGTATTCTTCTAACATTGCAGCAACACCGTGTGCCCCAGCGTGTTTTCCTACCTGGAACCAGCGTGTCCTACCTACAAGTTCTGGGCTAATCGGCTCATACGTTAATGGGTTACTCAATACACCATGTGTGTGAATTCCAGATTCATGTCCAAAGGCATTTTCTCCAACTATGGCCTTGTTTGGTTGGACTTGAACTCCAACAATTTTTGAAACGTAGCGTGATGTCTCATAGAGAAGCTTGGTATTGATATTTGTCTCAAACTTTTTGTCAAATTGTAGACATTGTAGTGCCATGACAAATTCTTCAAGTGAAGCATTGCCAGCTCTCTCTCCAATGCCATTTATTGTAACATGTGCACACTGTGCACCTGCTTGAATTGCAGATATCGCATTTGCTACAGCTAATCCAAAGTCATTGTGGCAATGAACGCTGACGGGCAAATGAGTGGCATCTATTGTATCCTTTGTAATCTCGGCGATATATTGGGGGGTTGAATAGCCAACAGTGTCTGGTATGTCTATTCTGTCAGTGCCGGCCTCTGTAACTGCTCTGAAAACTTTTTTGAGGAATTCTCTATCAGTTCTGGTTGCATCTTCTGCAGAAAATTCCACTTGCAATCCAAGTGATTTTGCATACTCTACTGCTTCCACTGCTTTTGCAACTGCCTGTTCACGTGTGAGTTTGAGTTTGTATTTTAGGTGAATGTCAGACGTTGCAATGAATGTGTGTATGTATTTTAACCCGGCTGCTACTGCAGCATCAATGTCTTTTTTTTCAGTTCTTGCCAAACCGCAAATCTCTGCTTTAAGGCCCGCATGAGCTATGTCCTTTACTGCTTTTCTTTCGCCATCGGAGATTATTGGAAAGCCTGCTTCTATTGCATCCACACCCAATTCATCTAACTTTTGAGCAATTGCAAGTTTTTGCTCTGGGGTTAGAGCAATGCCCGGCGTTTGTTCGCCGTCTCTTAAAGTGGTATCAAAAATTCTAACTTTCATTGCCTACTCCTCTCTCAAGTGCACACATTCCGGTTCTTGCTATCTCAAGTATGCCATATCCTCTCACAAGATCTTCAAATGCATTGATCCTGTCAGGAGTTGCTGTAATTTCAACAATAATTGATGATTTTCGTACATCGTGAACATTACATTTGAAAGCATTTGCAAGATCAGTTACTTCCATTATGTCTGATGGTTTTGTTATTTTTATCTTCATTAATACCAGTTCGCGGTATATGCTCTTTTTCTCATCTAATAGTTTTACCTCTACAGTATCTATCATCTTGTCAAGTTGTTTGATTATTTGATTGAGTTGTTTCTCGTCAGCTGATGTTGTGATGGTCATCCTGGAAAACTCTGGATTCTCTGTTATGCCAACAGATATGCTATCTATGTTGTAATTTCTTGATCTGAAGAGATTAGTGACTTTGAATAGTACTCCGGGTTTATTTTCTACAAGTACGGAAATTATAGACCACATGGGTATCACTAGGATGGTAAAATCATGTCTTTGAGAGATGTTCCAGGAGCAACAAATGGTAAGACGTCCTCTTGAGGATCAATTGGAATGTCTATGACTGTCGCTATATTGCTTTTAAGCGCTGTCTGAACTGCCTTTCCAATCTCGTCTATGCTTTGGGCTCTTATGCCCTGAGCTCCGTAAGATTCAGCTGACTTGACATAGTCTGGACAATTTTTAAGGTCTATTCCAATCATGCGTCTGTCGTAGAATGTTCTCTGCCACTGGGCAACCATTCCAAGTGAAAAGTTGTTTAACAAAAATACTATCACAGGCAAGTCATCTAGAACTGAGACCGCAAGTGAATTTTCAGTCATGTTGAAACTTCCCTCTCCTGCTATATCCACTACTGGAACATCTGGTCTTGCAGCTTTGGCACCAATCGCAGCTGGAAATCCCCACCCCATTGTGCCAAGACCGGTGGAACTAAAGAAAGTTCCAGGATGTATTACATCAAAAAATAACGATGCCCACATCTGATGTTGGCCTACTTCAGTTGTTACAATTGATTGCGGGGGAAGCACTTCTCTTAATTTTCTTAGAACCTTTGCAGCTCCTAATGGGTGTGAATGAAGTTTTAGATTCTGTCTAAAGTATTCTCTTGTCTCATTGACACGTTTTAGCCATGGATTGTCTCCGGCCCGCTTGATGGCTTTCTGGATTAGCATTTTTACCATTATCCTAAGGGAGGCCTTTATGTCACCTACTACTGCTATGTGAGTAGTCTGGTTCTTTCCTATCTCGGCTGGGTCTACATCCATGTGTATTATCTTAAGATTTCTTTCAAATTCTTCAAACGTTCCAACAGATCTATCTGAAAACCTAGAACCACATGCAAGCACGCAATCAGCTTCTACCATGATCTTGTTAGCTTCTGCATGACCGTGCATTCCTATGGGTCCTAGGGAAAGAGGGTGATTTTCTGGAAACGAACCTTTTCCTTTGAATGTTGTTACTACTGGAATCATGAGTAATTCTGCTATTGATTGAAGTTCTGCAAAAGCTCCTGAAATTATCACTCCGCCTCCTGCCAAGATTACTGGCTTTTCAGAAGCAAGTAACATATCTATGGCTCGCTCGATTTCTCTAATGTCGGGATCTACCCATGGATGATATCCTCTTATCTTTACTTCTGAAGGAAATGTAATCTCTGCTTCGTTTTGTTGAACATCTTTTGGAATGTCAATTAGCACTGGACCTGGTCTGCCGGTGGATGAAATGTAAAATGCCTTTTTTACTACTTCGGGAACTTCTGCTGCTGTCATGGGTTGAAATGCATATTTTACTATGGGATTTGAAATTCCAATTATGTCGCTTTCCTGAAAAGCGTCTCTTCCAATCATTTTTGTTGGAACTTGTCCAGTAATTGCAATCATTGGGGACGAATCTGCCTGAGCAGTTGCAATGCCTGTTACAATATTTGTTGCCCCTGGGCCTGAAGTTGCAAAACATACTCCTGGTCTTCTGCTGACTCTGCCAAAACCGTCTGCCATATGTGATGCAGATTGTTCATGTCGAACAAGAATGTGTCTGATGTTGCTCTTGTAGAGCTCATCGTAAATTGGAAGATTTGCTCCTCCGGGTAGTCCAAAGACTATGTTTGCACCCTCTTTCTCGAGGGCAACCATTAAAGATCTAGCACCTGACATTTTTTCCATAATTTTTCTAACTCCGACTAACTTGCTGTAGCCTACAGCATAAGGTCGACTAGCAGCAGAATACCAGAAATGCTTGCCGAGCCTCCTAACTTCATTTTAGTCCCTATGATTTTTCATATGAAATAATTTATAAATATTACTAGTGAAATTGAACAAAATTATTAGAAAACGCGCTATCGCCCCGTGAATATTTCAATACCAGAGACAGATTTGACTTGCGTTTCACAAGACTTAAACTAGAATTATCTCAATCAAGATCGATTTTGGGAGACAAAGACGAGATAATAGACGTAATTGCAACTTTCTTTGATTCTGGTAAAACAAAGAACTTGGCTCCCCTAAGTGCAATCCAGCTTGATGATCCGAGATTTTCAAGTTATGGCGATGTTCCTCCATTTGACTTGAAAGACTATGCTACTACTATTGCATTGCAGCAGCTAAGATTTGTCAGTATATCTGACTATGAACATGAAATTAAAAATACACGAGTGGACATATTTGATAACTGCGCGGTGGTAACTTTTACTATAAGACAAACAGGAATGATAGTCGATAATTATAGCTTTAGAGGCCAACATCTATCAATGGATAGCAGAGGAACATTTGTTCTAGTCAAGTCACAAAAATGGAAGATTGTACACGTGCACTTGTCTAAGATTTCTGATTAGATCTAATGACCGGTTTAACTGGTTTTTTGGTTCCCTTTAGCATATTGAACATTTCATGGGCTTCCTTTACTGTTGCATTTTGATGTACAATTGCTTTTACAGCTTTAATCATTGCAACCGGGTAATCTGATTGCCAAATGTTTCTTCCCATGTCTACTCCTGCAGCGCCTGATTGTATGGCGTCAAAAGTAAGTTTTAGCGCATCTAATTCTGTTGCTAATTTTGGTCCTCCTGCAATTATCACTGGCACAGGACAAGCCCTTACAACTTTATCAAAATTCTCGCAATAATATGTCTTAACTAAATGTGCTCCGAATTCAGCAGCTATTCTACATGCAAGCCCCAAATATCGAGCGTCTCGCTTTTCTAATTCTTTTCCTACAGCAGTAACTGCAAGAACTGGTATTCCATACTCTTCGCCTTCGTTTACTAAATTGCCAAGGCTTACAAGAGATTCATGTTCGTGGGGGGCACCTACAAATATTGACATTGCAAGTGCTGATACATTCAACTTGATTGCGTCTTTTATCGATGTTGTTATCTTTTCATTTGACAAATCCTTGCCAATTATGCTAGAGCCACCTGAAACTCTGAGCACTACTGGTACTGGATATGTAGCATCTACCGATGTTCTTAGAACACCACGTGTTAGCATTAACGAGTCTGCATGAGGCAACAATGGAGCAATGGTCTTTCTTGGCTCCTCGAGTCTTTCTGTAGGACCTAGGAAATAACCATGGTCTACTGCCAACATTACTCCTCGTTTGTCATGAGGTTTTATTATCCGCGCAAGGCGATTTTTTAATCCCCAGTCCATATCTTCTTCCAAAAAATTTGCCTTAGTTAAGCCTTTCTGAATTTGTTACAATTATCTTCATTGAGTCATTTCCCAGGTGAGCGCATTCAAGTGCTTTTGCGGATTCGGAAAGATCGAATCTATGTGTAATCAATTTACTCACATCTATTTTTTTTTCTTCTATTAGTTTGAATGCCACATTTGTATCAGTCTCAGATGCTGCATAACTTGGTGTTATGGTAATCTCCTTTGAGTATACTTTGCTGATATCTATAGACATCTTTGCATCTTTTGATGGTACTCCGAAAAGGACAACGGTTCCGCCTTTTCTGACAATCTCTATCGACTGTGCAATAGCGTTTAGGCTTCCTGTTGACACTATTACGACGTCTACTCCTCTATTCTGTGTACTGGCAAGAATTTTTTGATGTGCATTAGGATCCGTAGAAAGAATAGATTCTGTTATTCCAAATTGCTTGGCAAAACTTAATCTAAAGTTGTTTATATCAAAACAAAAAATATCTTTCATACCAAAAATCTTGCTTAACATTACATGCATCATACCAGTAGGCCCTGCACCAAGAATTGCAACCGAGTCTCCTTGCTTGAATTTGATTTTACTCCATGCTCTAACACAACACGCAAGTGGTTCTATCATAGAAGCCTCGTCGAAGCTAACATGGTCTGGTAACTTTATCACTCCGCCATGGGAAACATTCCAGTCTGGGACAAGAAATTCCTCTGCAAGACCACATGGACTAAGATTTGTTTCGGAATACTTTTGACACATTGTTTCATTTCCATGTAAGCAAAAGTGACAAGAGTAACATGGTACATGATGATGTACAAAAACTCTATCTCCTTTTTTGAATTCTTTCACGTTGGATCCTGTCTCGGAGACTATTCCTGATGGCTCATGCCCAAGCCTCATGGAAGGCTGACTGTATTGACCATAGATTTTTTCCAGATCTGATCCGCATACCCCGCAAGATCTCATCGTTACTATGATGTCATTATATCCTATTTGTGGCCTCTCAACATTTTTGATCTCCACATTTGATGGTCCTTTTACATATGCTGCTTTCATATTCTATCTCAAATCACGTTGAATTCTTTCTTATTTGTATTCTCTGATTTGATACTGCGTAATTATTTGAATATTTTTTAATAGGTGATATATTTTATCTCAAATTTGAGATCTAATGACTAAAAATAATGGCCATGAATTGAAAAGTCAAAAAAAAGATTGATGATACCAAAGCCCATTTTTGCTAGATGGCAATTAAATTAGGCTTTTTTTCTGAAAGTATTCATTATGGATTTGTGGCATGATATTGAAACAGGTCCAAAAATCCCGTCAATTCTAAATGTAATAGTGGAGATACCGAAAGGTTCGCAGAACAAGTATGAGTATGATAAAAAAAATGGCATTATCAAACTAGACAGAGTTCTTTTTTCCCCGTTATATTATCCTGGAGACTATGGTATCATTCCACAAACTTATGCTGAAGACGGTGATCCACTGGACGCACTAGTTTTAGTTACAAATCCTACTTATCCTGGAATCCTAATAGAGGCAAGACCGATTGGTTTGCTGCGAATGAAAGATTCAAACCAGATGGACAACAAGATTCTCTGCGTAGCAAAAGATGATCCAAGATATGCTGGCCTGAAAGATATCTCTGATCTAGAAAAACATCACCTAAAGGAAATAGCTCACTTCTTTCAGGTTTACAAACAACTAGAGGGAAAAAAAGTAGAGATCGTAGGCTGGAAGAACGTTGAAAGTGCAAAAAAGGTCGTGATCGGAGCAGTAAAACTCTATCAAAAGACCTTCAAAAAGTCATATCTAATCTAGGTTTCATATTTTATCCAAATACAAAATAGTCATAAACCTATAATGTAAAACCATATGTGTGAAAGAAGGAGATTCTGCGCCTGATTTTGAACTTGTTGCAAATGATGGTAATGTTATAAAACTAGGCTCTTTTCAAGGAAGAAAAAACGTTGTACTCTGTTTTTACCCAAAAAACCATCTATTTGCCTGCCCATCAAAGAAAATCTTCCAGATGGCTGAAGCCACCATACGTGCTTATCCTAAGATTGTAGAACAAAATGCTGAGCTTTTTGCAATATCGATAGACACAGTTGAAGACCAGCAGAAGTTTGTCAACGAATACAAGGTTCCCTATTTGCATCTGAGTGATACTGCCAAGTCTACATGCAAGATCTATGCTGGACTGAATTTGGCAGGACTTGCGAAGAGGTCCACCTTTATCATAGATAAAGACGGAAAAATCGCCAAGATATTTCGGGATGTAGATGTAGAGTCGCATGGACAAGAAATCATACAGGCATTACAGTCCATGAATTGATTTTTCCTTGTTTTCAATAAATTTTTAAAGATCTGAAATTAGAATGGAATCGTGTTAGACCTTGTTGCAAAAAAGCTATTCCTTACCAGAGGTAAGGGAGTACATCCTGATAGGCTGACAAGCTTTGAGTATGCATTACGTGATGCTGGAATTGCAGGCACTAATATTGTCCTAATTTCAAGTATTTTTCCACCTGGTGCAAAACTGGTCTCCAAAGCAGAGGGTCTTAAATTGATAAGGCCAGGAAGCGTACAGTTTGTAATCTATGCAAGAAATGACACCAATGAGCCGCATAGGCTTTTGGCTTCATCAGTAGGAATTGCAGCGCCTAAGGACAATACAAAGTACGGGTATCTCTCTGAATATCACTCATTTGGTGAAACAGAAAAGGAAGCCGGAGAATATGCAGAAGACATTGCAGCTCAGATGCTGGCATCCTCACTGGGGATAGAATTTGACGTAAACAAGAGTTGGGATGAAAAAAAGCAACAGTGGAAAATATCAGGCCAAATATACAAAACAAGAAACATAACTCAGAGTGCTGTCGGAGATCCACAGGGCAGATGGACAACGGTCTTTTCAGCTGCTGTTTTGATACTCTAGGTTATTATCTTCTTTTCATGAAAAGATAGACTGCGGCGCCACCTGCTATTACAATTCCTATTAGCGCATATGTTGAATAGTCTGGCCCTGTCTGAGTGGTATTGGTTGTACTAGAATTTGTTAATGACTGGTTAGGCTGAGATGTACTGCCTGATCCTAATGTAAGTGTCAAGTCATCGCTTGATACAGATGTTGTTGTTCCAAAAAGGTAAATCCCAGTAATTTGCTGCCCTGAATCAGGTTCAAATATCCAGCCTGGTTGTGTGAGGTCTGATGGAATCTTCTGACCGTTTCGGAATGTCGTTGGAGTGATGTCTCCCCCGTGATTTGTTATGGTAGTATAATTATTTGATATAATTGAGATCTCAAAGAGGGAATTGAGTGGAAAGAAGCCTCCGCTAAAATATGATGATCTACTTAGTGTACTGACGCCAAAAAGATCCAGGGGACTAATGGATGTTACTTCGCCTTTGTTTGGTGTCTGTGCTGATACTTGTAATTGATAGATTGACTGGCCGCTGGTTGTGGGAGTTATTGCAAAAGTGACAGTAGAATTGGTAGAGTCAGCCATTTTCTTTGCAACATCGTAAAATCCGCCTGCATCTCGTATCTGTGTTGGCATAAGGACTGATGTCAATTGATCAAATAGATATGAGGACTTTTGTTGTGGTGCAGTATACACAACTGAAATTGTTCTATTTCCAGATACTGATCCTGAGGTACCAAGAGCTCTACTTAATTCTCCTTTGGGATTTACAAAAGCTGAATTGAAGGTCGCATCCAACAAAAATGCCTTGTTGATATCATTGATCAAGGTGTCACCAATTGCTTGAGAAGTACTTTGTATTTTTGTAATGTTGTACGCTCTCTATCAATGATGGTGAGTAGATGGTTATTACAACACATATTTGGTCAGTGACTCCAAGTACACATGAATTTGCATTAGTTATCGCAACGGATGTAACATTTGCAGCATTTGAAATTTTTTGGTCTAGAGCAGTAGGGACGCGCATTTCAAGAGGACTAGTACTACTTAGCGTGATAAATGCTGTAGTCTGATTTTGTACTCTTTCATCAACAAGGACTTGGGCAGTTTCGCGATATGTTGCAAGTTGAGGTTGTTGCGCATGTGCACCTGCAATTGAACCCATCAAAACTACAAAAATCAGTAATACTGTGATGACAGATTTCATTTACTGCCACTTTTTTAGCTCGAATTATTAAGTCTACCCACGCAACTTTTCTATCTTTACTGCAAAGCGCTGAAATGGTTCTTCTTTGAAGTGTTCCTTGCATACGAGTATGGTCTCTTGAGGATCTGGACCGCAATCATAGGTAATCAAATATTCCGCTTTCTTATTGCAACATCGAGGGTATTTCACTTGAAACTTAGTTGGTGTTATAAAATAAAATAGTTTCAGATCAGTTCCAAATAGTTTAAATTATAATGCATCATTTGGATTGCTGACATCGGTTCAAACCGTAGGGGAACATGCCTGGCAACTGGGGGCGCTTGGTTGCCAGGCGATTTTAATCTATTAAACCTTCAAGCCTTTTAGTCTGGTTTTTGATATAGTCAAATCCTTCTTGCCAGAATTTTTCAGATGATATGTCTATGTCGTATTCTTTGAGCAATTCCTCTGGTTTTTGTGCCCCTCCAGCAGCAAGGATCTTCACATAGGTAGACGCAAACGATTGCCCTTCCTTTCTGTATCTCTGGAATAAAGAAAGTGACAATAGGTTTCCAAATGAATACGAGTAACAATAGAAAGGAGAGTGAAAGAAGTGAGGGATACAAGTCCATTCTACTGCAAAATCTGGAGAAATAGAAAGTGATGCTCCAAACTGTTCCTTTAATGTTTTCATATATTCTTCAGATATCTCTTGCACCGTTGCACTTTCTCCTATTTTCTGATGTGCGTCAATCTCAAAAATTGTGAAATATGCTTGTCTTCCAACGGTAGCATAAAGATCATCAATATGCTCAACTAGATTTGCTTGCTGCTCTTCATCTGAAACCTGATTTAGGATTCTATCAAATAATAACATCTCAGAAAATGTAGATGCAGTTTCTGCCAATGGTAAAGGTGCTTCTTGTATGAAAATTGATTTGTCTGATGCAGCAATACTGTGTATGGCATGTCCTAATTCATGCGCCATGGTAAAGACATCATTAGTTCTTCCTTTGAAATTTAGTAAAACAAAAGGAGTTATCTTTGGTGCTATTGTACTACAAAAGGCTCCGCTTCTCTTCCCAATTCTTATCTGAGAATCCACATGATCTTCTGTAAAAACTCTTTTTGCAAATTCGCCCAAAGTGGGATTAAAACTATCAAGGGTTTGAAGTACTATATTCACTGCTTTATCATACGTGTATTTTTTTTCTTCTTTTTTTTGGATAGGTGCATACAAGTCATATCTTCGAAGCTTCTTTACTTTTAAAATGCGCCCTTTCAATGAGAAAAATCTTCGAAATACATCTGAATTATTTCTGCATACTGAAATAAGTGACTTGACGGTTTTGTCGTCTACGTCGTTTCCAATATTTCTAACAGATATGGGAGATGCATATCCTCTAATTTGGATACACTCGTCTTTCCAATTCAGAGCAATATTTTGATATATCTCGCCCAGCACGCCTTTGTTCTTGTCGAATTGCAACAAAAGTGATTTGTATGCAATCTCTCTTGTTTTTGCTTTTGGGCTTCTTACAAGTTGGGTGAGTTCTTCTCTAGTATAGATTCTTGTTTTTCCATTGATTTTTACGGTAAATTGGAACGCATTAGTAATTTTGTCATACAGTTTTACAAGGGCAGAGTGGCCAGTGACATCTAACGTGTTTATTATCTTCTCTTCAGGCTCTGATAATGAATATCGTGCCAATGCCCTTTTATGCCTGAGAAATTCATGCAGTTCGCCGGTATGCTGCATTAGCCTCTGTGCATTTTTTTCATCAAGTTGCTTCTTCCACCATTGATCAAAAAACAAAGTACGGTTATCAATTTCTGCTCCAAACTGTCTCATTTTAGTAAGAAGTGAAGTTATCTTGTCAGACTGGGTATCTGAAGAATACTCTAACGATGCATAGCCTGAAACAATGCCAAACTTTTCTGATATCTCTTCCAAGGCATGGAGCATAGACACAAATTTTTTTTCCGAAATATTAGAAACGAGATTCTTCTTATTTTTTTCAAATTCTTTGACTTTGGACTCGATCT
Organism: uncultured Nitrososphaerota archaeon; assembly: GCA_963701075.1. GTDB lineage: Archaea > Thermoproteota > Nitrososphaeria > Nitrososphaerales > Nitrosopumilaceae > Nitrosotalea. Next base: position 1,415,693 of record OY969559.1, on the reverse strand, counting down.
CATGTAATCTGCCCTTAAATGAGGGAGAATAAGGGTTAGTTACAAGTTCATTTAGATTCCATTTACCTGGCTTGAAAGGTCGCATTCATTTTCAGTCTCTTGATTGTTATTAAAATACTATATGGCAGGAATTGAAAATGAATAACCATTTATCAATCATGTTCATCAGAATTATGTTAAATTGTTTTTTGATTAGATGATTTACTAGTACAAATCATACGCGGGTCTTATATAGCAAAATTGTGATATGGAGCCATGAGCGGCATGACTGCGTGGAAATGTTACCGATGTAACTTGGTTTTCAAAGAACATGCGCATGTTACAATGCATAATGAAGTCTCACGACACCATGCAACAGAAGTAAAGTTAGCTGCTGCATGAACAATCTCTTCACACTGTATCGCAAAATATGATCATTGAAATGTTGTTGGCAAGTATTTATTTAGCCCAAAATTAAATTACCCGTTCGTGGATCATCATAATTTTCGTGGAAAAGATATTCCTCATCTAAAAATAAAACCCAACATGGGCATTGATGATTTGGTAGAAATCTTCGCAAGTACTGGTTATAATGCTAGACAGTGAGGTGACGCTGCTAAACTCTATTGTAAAATGATTGAGGATGATGCCACCATCTGCCTTACTGTATCTGGTGCAATGACACCAGTTGGGTTTGGCGGGCTTTTTAAAACACTGATAGAACGAGGATTTGTAGATTGGATAATCTCAACTGGCGCAAATGTATACCATGAGGACCATTTTGCATGGAATTTACCTGTAAAACAAGGCCATTTTGAAGTAGATGACATGGTATTATATGAAAAAGATATCGTCAGAATCAGGGATGTATACATCAAAGGCGAAGAGACACTAAAAGCAGAGGATAAAATAGTTCAAAAAATGTTCACAGATAATCTTATTGATGAGTCATTTACAACAGCAGAGTTTTGTAATGCAATGGGGAAATACTCAAAAGCACATTCAAAACATCCTGAAAAAAGCTTTGTAGTGACTGCCTATGACTATGATGTACCTGTTTACATCTCTACATTAAAGGACTCGTCACTTGCATTGGATCTTGCCCCACTGCGCCTTGAAAACAAGTTGTATAATTTAGATTTTGTAAGGGAAATATTGGAGCAAGCTGCAATAGTTTACAACTCGGAAAAGTCTGGCATAGTGGAGTTGGGTGGTGGAGTGCCAAAAAACACTGCGCAGCAAACAGGTCCGCTCTTAGATCAAATACTTGGATTGGGCCATGGTGGACAAAATTACATTATTCAGATAACTGACGCAAGACCCGATACTGGTGGTCTATCTGGGGCTACGTTACAAGAGGGAAAAAGCTGGGGCAAAGTAAAGGATGCGCATGAAGATGTTATAATGGTGTACACTGACGCAACTATTGCATTTCCGGTGCTATGTCTTTATGCATTAAGCACTGAAAAGCCTAGGAAACCAAAGCGGCTGTACAAGAAATTGGACAAGTATTACAAAGACCTTGCCAGTTCCTATTTTAACAACAAGAAAAATGTAAAAAAATAGTACGAATTAAAAATAGAAAAATGGAAGATTTAGAGCTTTGGTAAGCCTCTAGTCTTTGCTGTGAATGCAATTACGCTAATAATTGCAATTACAAGAACTAGTGACGCTACAGGGCCAAATTCGGGTACGGTCTGGTTTCCAGACATCGTGCTGTTTCCAGTCATGTTCATACCTGTCATATTGTTTCCTGAAGGTGCGGTGGTAGTTGGTGAACTAGCTGCAGATCCTGCTCCAACTATTACTTGACCAGTCATCCATGGATGAACTTGGCAAAAATAGTTATACGTTCCAGCTGTTGCGAAAGGAGGAGATGTAAATGTGCCTCCGGCCTTAATCAAACTGCTGTCCCAGACAGTACCGGTTGTATTGTCTGAAGGTTTTCCGCTTGTTGCAGTATGTCCAACTGTATCAGCGTTTGTCCAAGTTATTGTGTCGCCAACATTGATGCTGACGGAATTTGGATTAAAACAGGTTGTTGCTGAACAAGTTCCATTAGTTAAGCTTGCCCCCTTGCTGATTGTTACTTGGGCATTGGCCGCAAAAGCTTGTGGAGCTATTGCAATAATGGCAACTATCGCCAAAACACCCAATAGCGCGCCCATTGGTTTTGACTTCATCGGATTGTTTGACAAATCAGGGCATTATAAAGGCCTCGTTTTTGGCATTAGCTCTTAAAGCATATCGAATATTCAAGATAGCAAGTAATTACAATTTACGTAAAATTTGCTTAAATAATTTTGTCAAGTCTGAGAATAAAAGAAGGTGGCTAAAATCTATCGTATCTAGCCCTTTCAACATCTCGGTCGTCTTTGGTTGCCTTTTTCCATTCTTTGTAATGTTCTTTACACAGTGCTGTTTTCTTTCCAACGCCAGAAATACTCAAGCCAGTGCCTTCAACCTTGGAAGTGGTTAAAGAACGAAGTCCGTCTTTATCACAACCAATAACATTACACTTTGCACCTTTGGCTATGATGCCCATGCAAGTTATTCTACCCTATATTATTTGAGTATTTTTGGTCCGTTTGTGAAGGCGTAAACGCTTTAATCCTAAAGAACGATTGAGAGTCAAGATGCTTAACAATTTCAGAGAGAGCCTAAAACCAACTCTACAGAACATAGGAAAAGCCTTTGCTTCTACTGGTCTTTCTGCAAATTTCTGGACTGCAGTAGGTCTTGTATTTGCATTTGCATCCGCAATAGTTTATGGAATTCATTTCCAGTATTCGTTTGTAATCGGTGGCATTCTACTTTTGATTTCTGGATTTTTTGATATCGTGGACGGCCAAGTAGCACGAATCACAGGAAAGACATCTAAAAAAGGCGCCTTTCTAGATTCTGTTTTTGACAAGATTGCAGAAGTTGCAATATTTCTTGGCATACTAGTTGGAAATTATTCTGAAGGCTATCTAGTTCTTTTAGCAATAACTCTGTCATTGCTTGTAAGTTACACCCGAGCAAGAGCGGAATCGCTAGGCATTCAGCTACAGGGAATTGGAATAGGTGAACGAGCAGAACGATTACTTGTAATCGCAATAGTTGGAATGGCAGGTGCAGTTTTTCTCAATTACGCTGTAATCATAGTAATCATTATTGCAGGAATAACATTTGTCCAAAGAATGATTGCTACAGCTAAAAAGATAAGCGACTAGCGCAGTCTACCTGTTTGACGTCTCGAATCTGCTGATCTAATCTTTAGTATGCCAAAGTGAATTGCACATGAGATACAATAATGCTTCAATACTGTAGGTGAGGCGATGTAAGCTCCTTGTGCTCTAAGCTCTTTCAGCTAAACTATGTTCTACCAGATTCAATCTCGATGTTACTTTCTTTGCCTTGTCACGTGGTACGGTCGCGCCACAGTTAGAGCATTGTACACGATCAGAGGATCCTTTTCCTCCTTTCTTTCTGCCTCTACTTGCGCGCTTTAATGGCATATATGGTACCTGTAATATGCCTCTAAATAAACGCATTTGACCAGACAATTTTATGACAAATATTTTGATTATTCATCACAAAGTTTGAGATACCTGCAACATTAGAATATGTATACGGCTTGTGTCAAGCATGTCCGAGTTCTAATACTGTAAGTCATTATGGAAAACACCGAAATTTGCCTTCCTATCTTAAAAAACAAATTTAGAAGAAGAACTAAATGGAAAGGTGCTAGGAAACAATCCATGAAACTTGCCATATTGTCACATTGCACTATAGATGAGATATCAAGAAATGGGCAGGTGGTGGAAACACCTGGAGGACCTGCTGCCTATTGCGGAATTACTGCCAAAAATATGAAATTTGATGTAGAACTACAAACTAGAGTCGGACCTGATTTTAAATTCAAGCGCGATCTTGAGGCCAAGGGCCTGTTCCTTCCACAGAACGCAACTTCCGATAATCCCACTACTCGTTTTTCACTAAATGTTCTTGGTGCAGAACGAGAGTTGTATCTCAAGGCAAAATGCGATCCAATAGAATTTAGTAATTCTGACGCAGACGGTTTCATTGTAAGTCCTGTCTTTGACGAAGTATCAGAGGAAACACTTGATCAAATAAGAGAAGATTCTGATTTTTTTCTATTTGATCCCCAAGGATTCTTGCGTCGTGTTGATGGTAATGGTAAGATATATCTTGAAAAAACATTGCTTGACGTTTCAAAAATAACAGCAATTAAAACAGACCCAGACGAGGCTTTCTATCTTACAGGTTTGCAAGAGAAGGAAGCAATGCTTGCATTGCAAAAGAAAGGAGTGAAACACGTTCTTTACACCAACAAACAAGACATAATGATGCTAGTTAAAGACAGGCTGTATAATTTACACATTCCAAATATGGAGATTGGAGACACAACTGGTGTGGGAGATATATTCTGTGCAGCATTTGCATGTTCATATCTGAAAGAGAAAGATTCTCTATGGGCTATCTGTTTTGCAGTTGGAGCAGCTCAGGCAGCATTGGAGACAAAAGCTACTGGCATCTCAAAAATACCAAATTCAGGTAGTATACAACAAAATGCTGCGTATCTGTATAACCTGGTAAAGTTCTCGCAAGTTTAGGCTTTTTATTGTGCAAGGGTTCAGTCTCTGATATGAAAGTGGCCATTTACAGTCAAGATCAAGACCAGACTGTAAAGTCGGTCAAGCAATCCCTTGAAAGTCATGGAATTGAATCAAATATTCTTACTAACAAAACCTTTGGAAAAGAGATTGATTATGTGATTGTAACTGGGGGAGACCGTGGAGTAAGATCATACTTTCACCGTTTTGTCAATAGTACGATACCTGTCTTAGGAATTAATGAGTTTGAATCAAGTGGTTACCTGGCTCAGACTGATTCTTAAAGAATTTCCAATTTATCTCAACAGGCTAAAAAAAGGTGATTTTACGATAGAACACCTGACTAGAGTAGGAGTTAAAATTGATGACAAAAGTGTTTACCCTGCACTAAACGATGTAGCAATTTTTTCTTCAAAAAGTGCAACTCTGATGGAGCATGTTTTGCGTGTAAACGGAGAGGAATTTTGGCATGATAGCAGCGATGGTTTGATTGTGTCTACTCCTATTGGCTCATCTGCATATTCCATGTCTGCGGGTGGACCTGCAGTATACCAAGGTTCTAAAGTGTTCTGTGTAGTCTCAGTAAACTCCCTTGATATAACAAGGCGTCCACTAATAGTGCCAGAAGATAGTTTTATCGAGATTGATGACATATCATCTAGTCTGAGATGCGAGGTTGTAATGGATGGGAAAGATAGATTCAAAGTTGATAAGACTGTAGAATGCACTAATTTTTCACAATCAGCTAACGTTATTCGTATGAAAAAGGATTCAACTACAGTTTCTGCTTTGGCAAAAAAAGTACAACTTGCAGATGAACTCTTAAACATGCCACCGAGCTCAAAGTTACTACTTAAAACATTAGAGTATGAAGGATTCTCTTACCCAAAAGGAACTAGTGGCAAAAACTCTACTTCCCGATAGGACCGTGAGACTAGCACTTAGACACTTGCTTGATAAGGGCTACGTGAAAAGAAGGGTTTCACTTCGAGATACTAGGCAACGAATCTATGAAATCCCAAAATGATTATGCACTAGAGGCTGCTTGTATGAATGCCTCAAAAGACTCTTCTGGATATCCAGGCCTGCTACTAAACTCTGGATGGAATTGCACTCCTAGATAGAACTTGTGATTTGGTATCTCAAGAATCTCCATACGTTTTTTGTTATCGCTATATCCTGAGAATTGCAGTCCTTTTGTATTGAATAACTCTAGATATTTTTGATTAAATTCGTATCTATGTCTATGTCTCTTAAAGATTGTATTTGATTTGTAAATCTTGAACCCCAGAGTGTTATTATCAACTTTAATTTCGTTTGCTCCTAGCCTGAGAGAACCACCTTTGTTTTCAATGAATTTTTGCTCTGGTAGAAGATCTATTACAGGATCTCGTGTATTTGGATTGATCTCAGTTGAATTTGCATCTGACAAGCCACATACGTATCGACCAAATGCAACAGCTGCCAGTTGAAATCCGAAACATATGCCGAGGTATGGTATATTTTTCTCTCGTGCAAAATTTGCTGTTTTGATTATACCCTCGGCGCCACGTTCGCCAAATCCCCCTGGAACAATAATTCCATGATATTGTGCAAGCTTATCCACATCACCGTTCAGCTCTTCAGAGTCTATCCAGTCTATTGTCACATTCTTGCCAATCTTGGATCCTGCATGTTTTAGTGCATGATTTACACTGACATAACTATCAGCCAACTTGACATACTTTCCAACCATGGCTATCTTTACTTGGTCTTTTACGTTGACAAACGAGTTCACTATGGCATTCCACTTGTCCCAGTTAGTTGAGGTATTTACAAGTCCAACCTTGCCAAATTTTTTAAAAATTACATCGATAATTCCTTGATCATACAACATTTGCGGTATCATTAGTATGGATTCTGCGTCATGACATGAGAATACATCCTTTTCAGAAACGTTAGAAAACAATGAAATTTTTCTCTTTGCCGAAGTTTCAAGTGGCCTGCTACATCTTACTGCCATCAAGTCGGGCTGAATACCGATTCTTCTTAGTTCTTGAACACTATGTTGAGTAGGCTTTGTCTTTTGTTCACCTACTACATCAAGAGACGGTGCCAATGTCACATGAACAAAAACTACATTGTCAGATCCTTCCTCTAACCTCATTTGTCTTAATGCTTCTAGAAATGGCAGACTTTCAATGTCACCAACGGTTCCGCCGCATTCTACCACTAAAACATCCAGGTTCTCGCTCTTTGCAATGCCTCTAATCCTATCCTTGATGGCATCTGTCACATGGGGTATTATCTGAACACATGCTCCCAAGTATTCGCCTCGTCTCTCAGACTCTATCACACTTGAGTAGATCTGGGCTGTAGTGATGTTATGTGTTCTTGGTATGCTCTGATTTAGGAACCGCTCATAATTGCCAATGTCCATGTCGCATTCGCCTCCGTCATCAGTGACAAATACCTCACCATGAGCAATTGGATTCATGGTTCCGGCATCGTAATTCAGATAGGGATCGATCTTAACACAAGAAACCTTCTGATTTGAAAGTTGAAGGAGTTTTGCTATGGATGACGAAACAACGCCTTTGCCAAGCCCTGACATGACTCCACCTGTTACAAAAATGTACTTAGTTTCCGACTGCATATCTATGATGGATTGATGGTATTTTTATTTCTTATTCTGAGATCGTTGCTTTTTTCAGACTTTTTGTAAATACGGTTATCTTTGACTGGATCTTCGTCTTAGAGGTTTTTTCAATTAAACGTAAAAATGCGCTTGCTACAATTATGGCATCAGCACCTGTTCGTAAAATCAGCTTTGCCTGTTCTGCATTGTTAACCCCAAAACCTACGCCCAGTGGTATTTTGCCATCTAGTATCTTCTTTGCATTTTTTATGGCATCTAGTGTATATTGTTGAAATTGCTGCTGTGTTCCAGTTGTACCGTATACTGAAACCAAATACACAAAACCAGACGATATTCTTGAAATCCTCTTTATTCTCTCTTCTGAGGTATTAGGAGATATGAGGAAAATGGCATCCATGTTGTTTTTTCGAACAACATCAAGATAATGATCCGATTCTTCGATGGACATATCTGGTAGTATCAATCCGTCAATTCCAGCTTTTTTTACAGTTGAAATGAACTTGTCATATCCATGACTATACACCAGATTAGTATATGTCATCAAGATAAGTGGTACATTAGTTTCTTTTCGAATTTTTTTTACCAGATTTACAAATCTGTCAAGATTCATTCCCTTCTGTAATGCGCGAAAGCTTGCATTTTGTATGACAGGACCGTCTGCTAGCGGATCTGAGAAAGGCAAACCAAGTTCAATGATATCTGCCCCTCCTTTTACCAAGCTTTTCACTATGGATATTGTTTCCTTGTCACTAGGATACCCTGCCATGGCATAGGCTATGAACGCTTTTTGATTCTTGGATTTAAGCTCTGAGAATTTATCTTGAATTCTTGACATTTTTACTCAAATATTTTTGTACAACTTCAACATCCTTGTCACCGCGTCCAGACAAGGTAACTACAATAGTCTCACTCTTTGACATCTTTTTTGCTAATTTCATCGCATATGCTACTGCATGCGATGACTCTAAGGCTGGTATGATTCCTTCATGTTTTGAAAGCATTAAGAAGGCGTGTATGGCATCGTCGTCACTGATGGCATCATATGTTACTCTTTTTGAATCCTTTAGATACGAATGTTCAGGTCCTACTCCAGGATAATCTAATCCTGCAGCTATGCTATGTGTGTCTTGTATCTGTCCATATTTGTCCTGCAGAAGGTAGGTTAGCATGCCATGAAGGATTCCTTTTGATCCTGCTGTGAGTGTTGCAGAGTGATGGTCTGTTCCAATCCCTCCTCCGCCAGCTTCCACACCGAACATACTGGTATTTTCATCAATAAGTGGGTAAAATGTTCCAATCGCATTTGATCCACCGCCCACGCAGGCCACTACTGAATCAGGAGATTTCTTTTCAAGATCCTTCATCTGTGATAATATTTCATTTCCTATGACTGCTTGAAAATCTCTAACCATTACTGGATATGGGTGAGGTCCAACAGCTGATCCTAAAAGATAGTACGTGGTCTTTACATTTGTTATCCAGTCTCGTATTGCTTCATTGATGGCGTCTTTGAGAGTCTGGGTTCCTTCTTTTACTGGATGTACAACCGAACCCAAAAGCTTCATTCTAAAAACATTCAGTTTCTGTCGCTGTGTATCTTTGTATCCCATGTAAACTTCAGACTGTAATCCAAGAGTTGCACATGCCATGGCAGTTGCTACGCCATGTTGACCTGCCCCAGTCTCTGCAATGATTCTTTTTTTATTCATTCTTTTTGCTAAAAGTCCTTGTCCTAATGTATTGTTGATCTTGTGGGCTCCACCATGTAGCAGGTCTTCTCTTTTTAAGTAGATTTTAGCACCTCCGACAAATTCTGTGAGATTTTTAGCAAGATAAAGCGGGGTGGGTCTTCCAGCATATTCTCGTAAATAATAGTCCAATTCTTGTCTGAAATCCTTGTCGTCTTTGAATTTCAGATATGCCTGTTCTAATTCTTCTACTGCTGGAACTAGGGTCTCAGGTATGAATCGGCCGCCAAATTCTCCAAATTTGCCATTTTTTGGGTACTCTAATTTCATATTGCTAACACCAAACTTGAAACTAATCCCTTGATATCTTTACTCTTCATAATACTACTGCCCACAAGGAAGGCATTGGCACCATGTTGGCTAAGAAATCTGATGTCTTGGGCTGTTTCTATGCCGCTCTCAGATATGATTATCCTGTCATCCCTTTTCTGGTCTTTGAGAATTGCCTCTGTTACCTTTAGATCTATTTCTAATGTATCTAGATTACGATTGTTTATTCCAAGCAAGTCTGCATGTGTCCTAACGGAATCTAGAAATTCGTTTTTTGTATGAGATTCTATTAGTACCAAGAGATTCTTTTTATGTGCATAATCTACAAAGTCATCTATTTCTTTTGCAAATTTTTTGTCAAAGACTGATTGGATTAAAAGAACAATATCTGCACCTAATCTCTCTGCAGCATCAATCTGGGCCTTGTCTATGACTATATCTTTCATCAATAGTGGTACATTGACATGTCGACGGATTTCTGCAAAATATTGGGGGGATCCATGAAAGAGATAGGGCTGAGTTAAAACTGAGAGTCCTATGGCGCCTCCCTCTATCATTGTTTTTGCAATTGTTACAGGATCTGAAATCTGTCGTATGTCGCCAAGAGACGGTGATGAAAATTTTACTTCAGTTATAAGTGATGCATGGGTGTTTTTTCTAATCTCATCTATGATATTTTTATCAGATTTTGTCAATTGATGTTCTACGTCGTAAACTCCTTCATTGATTGCCTTCTGTGAGTTTTCTACAAGTTTTTCTAGTACGTCTTTCAATTACTCTCAAACTCCTCCAATTTACTAATATCTCCACAATATTTGATAAAATTTCTAAAGAGGTTAAATGATTTTCCGCTATGTATTGTATCAAATGCAATTTCTAATGCCTCGTCAAATTTATCTGCGATTCCTCCTACGACAAATCCAGCTGCCGCATTCAATGCTGTGATATCTATCATTGATTTTTTTCCAGTATCATTTAGAACTGAAACAAATGATCTGATTGCTTCGTCTCTAGTTGATATCTGAATATCACTGAGGTTAGATTTTGTCAGTCCAATCTCGGAAGGTTCTAGTACAAAATTATGAATTTCTCCATTTTTTAAATGATAAACATAATTTTTTGAAGTGGTAGATAGTTCATCTAGCCCATCGCTAGAAATCACGGTCATTACATTCTCTGCACCACGTGACTGTAGTAGTGTTATGACGCGTTGCAAGTACGAAGGTGCAAATACTCCCACTAGCTGATTTTTGACTTGGGCAGGATTGCTCAAGGGACCAAGTAAATTAAAAGCAGTTCTTGTTTCTAACAGTTTTCTTGCCTCTGCAACATTTTTCATAGCTGGGTGAAATTTCTGAGCAAACATAAACCCAATATTGAATTTTTCAATTATGTCTTTGATCCTGCTTGGTTCCATGTTTAGGTCATATCCAAAATATTCGAATATGTCGGCACTGCCGCTTATGCCAGAAGTTGATCTGTTTCCATGTTTTGCTACATTTACTCCACCTGCAGCAATGACAAATGCAGCAGTTGTTGAGACATTAAAAGTGCTCATTTTGTCCCCTCCCGTACCACACACATCAATTATTCTTCCGTTGCATTTTGGTTCTATGTGTATTGCATGTTCTTGCATCATGTCAAGCATTGCTAAAAGTTCATCATTGGATTCTCCTTTTGCAGTAAGATTCTTGAGAAAATTTGCGGTGTCTTGAACTGATGTTTTGCCGTCAAGTATCTCATTCATAATATCACGCATTTCGCTATAGCTGAGATCTTTGTTATCTGCAAGTTTTGTTATTGTTTCTGAAATCATTTTTTAATCAACTTTATGAAATTGCCTAGAATCTTCTTGCCTTCTCCTGTCATGATGGATTCTGGATGGAATTGAACGCCTTCGATGAGATATTTCTTGTGACTTACTGCCATTATCTCCTTGTCGTCTTGTGCAATCGCAGTTACTTTGAGATCATCTGGAATTATTGTTTTGTCTCCTACAAGTGAATGATATCTTGTGGCCCTAAACGGGTTCTGAACTCCTTCAAATAATGGAGATTCATAATGTTCAACGGGACTAGTTTTTCCATGTCTGACATTTCCAGCATTTACGACTTTGCCTCCAAATGCATGTATTATCCCTTGATGACCTAGGCAAACTCCAAGAATTGGCTTTGTGGGGCCAAATTCTTTTATCACTTTGGTACAAATGCCAAAATACTTTTCATCTTCCGGCGTTCCAGGTCCAGGTGAGATAATTATTGCATCATAATTTCCTTTTCTAATTTCATCTAATGTTATCTTGTCATTTCTAATTACGTCAGAGCTGACTCCTAGTTCACCTAATAGTTGAGCTATGTTGTACACAAACGAATCATAATTATCAATAATTAAAAATTTCATTTAGTAGCCTCCTTCAATGCTGATATCATGGCATTTGCTTTGTGTTGAGTCTCCATCCATTCGTTTTCAGCCACTGAATCAGAAACAATCCCTGCCCCAGTTTGTATGAAGCCCTGTGTTCCATCCATGAAAATTGTTCTTATCGCAATTGCAAAATCACAACATCCGTTAAAAGAGAAATATCCTACAGCACCAGCGTAAGGTCCTCTTGCATCTGGTTCTAACTCATCTATTATTTCCATGGCACGAATCTTGGGTGCACCAGATACAGTTCCAGCTGGAAATACTGCCTTGATAGCATCAAACACATCATATCTTTTGTCAAGTGTGCCTACCACATGTGTCACCATGTGTTGCACATGACTGAATCTCTTTACTGCCATCAACTCTTTGACATATACAGAACCATATCTGCAAACTCGTCCGATATCATTACGTCCTAGGTCTACCAACATGGTGTGTTCCGCCAATTCTTTTTCATCATGTAGTAGTTCCTCCTTCATGGATTCGTTCTTCTTTTCATCGCTTGTAATTGGTCGTGTTCCAGCTATGGGAAATGTTTCAACAGTGTTTCCCGTTATACGCAACAACATTTCTGGACTTGAACCTATCATAGTCCTATTGCCCAACTTTATATGGTAAAGATATGGTGAAGGATTGATTTGTCTAAGTGACTTGTAGACCTTTAGAAGATCACCATTTGCATTGAAATTGAATTTTTTTGAAAGTACAACTTGGAAAATGTCTCCATCATGTATGTACTGCTTTGCTTTCTCTACCATTTTCTTAAAATACTCTTTATTCATATTTTCTTTGATCTCAGATAAAGAAAATGTTTCAAAGTCAGTACTATCATAAGCGAGCCTGCTTATCCTATTTGTATCATAATAGAAATAAAACGACTTTTTTTGTTTGTTATCGTAGAGAATTCCATCATCGTATATTCCAAATTCCATTATGGGTGAGCTGTTTTCATCATGAGAGTTTGGAATTTTTTCCCACAATCTTATGGCGTCGTAGTTAATGGCACCCACGGCGCCTCCAACATATCGGTATTTTTGATCAGGAACTTGATAGAGGAGTTTCTTGATTTCAGATAACGGATCTTTTGTTTCAATTACAGTTGATGCGCCATTTTTGTAATGAAGTATTACTCTGTCTGCAAAGCACTTTGCCACGATTGGAGGATCAAACCCCATGATTGAAGTTTCTGCAAGCTCCTCTGGTCCAGTCAATGATTCAAAGAGGAAAGAATACTCGAATTTTCTTGAAATTTTATTATACAGATCAAATTGGGAGCCAGAATAATCTAGGGGTACTATCTTAAGGTTTGAATGCCCAAATGTGGCCACCCATACAGACCCTCAGTTTCAGACTCTATTTAAAATTAAGTCATTTTGCAATATGGCTAATTACGGTATGGTACGGTACCTTTATATGCGATCGTGGTGATCAATAATACATGTCTCAGATACTAGTTCCACACGTAGATAGGAGTAAAACTCTGCTCTTCCAAGACTTGTATTTTTCTAAAAGAAGAACACCAGTAAAATCAACTGTGAAAGAGGCAATGTGTACTATATGTGACAAGGGTCTAGATGACGGGATTTCTGTAACTGCCAAACAGATAGGACAAAAAATGAGATTTTTCTGTCAGTATCATCTTCCAAAAGATTACTAAAACACGATTCTACGGTTTACCATTTGGGTTTTGTTATTGCTCCTTCGGATGCGGAAGCAACAAGTGAGGCAAATTTTGCCAATGCACCTTTTTCATAATTCGGTTTTCTTGGTCTCCATTGTTTTCTTCTTTCAGCAAGATCTGTTTCAGGTACCATGACATCGATGCTATTTTTTTCTATGTTGATTCTAATTTCATCACCGTCATTTACCAGTGCGATATTTCCACCCATTGCAGCTTCTGGGGAAACATGTCCTATCATCAAACCGCGGGTGGCACCTGAGAATCTTCCGTCTGTAACAAGAGCTACTTTTTCGCCTAATTTTTGTCCAACCAGAGCTGCTGTGACGCCAAGCATCTCTCGCATGCCAGGACCTCCCTTTGGACCTTCATATCTGATTATGACCACGTCGTTTTCTTTAATCTGACGTTTTGATATTGCATCAAACGCATCTTCTTCCCTATCAAATACTTTAGCTTTACCTATGAACTCTGTTGTATGCATTCCAGCTACTTTTACAACTGCTCCCTCTGGAGCAAGTGACCCTCTAAGTATTGTTAGAGTTCCTACATCGTGAATTGGTGTTTCTATAGACCTTAGAACTTTCTGATTTTCATTCAATGAAAGTTGTATTGAATCTAGATTTTGCTTCAAGGTCTTTCCTGTTACAGTTAAAGCACTTTCATTTAAGAGGCTCTTTTTCTGCAGAGTCTTCATTACTAGTGGAATTCCACCTATCTTGTCAAGATCTAGCATGACATAAAATCCTCCAGGCCTCATATCTGCAATATGAGGTGTTCGTTTTCTTATTTTTTCAAAATCTTCAAGAGTTAGGTTTACGCCAATTTCTCTGGATAAAGCTAGAAGATGTAACACCGCATTTGTAGAACCCCCTATGGCATTTGCAATAGTTATTGCGTTTTCAAATGCCTCGTAGGTAAGAATGTCTTTGGGCCTTATTCCATTTTCGAGTAAATTCATCACTGCCTTGCCGCTCTGGTAGACAAATTTTTCTCTTCTAGGATCTTCTGCAGGAGGTGACGCGCTTCCAGGTAATGCAAGTCCTATGGCCTCACTAATTGATGCCATGGTATTTGCTGTATACATGCCTCCACAAGAGCCAGCATTTGGGCAAGCAACATTTTCTAAATTCTTGAGAGCCTCAAGAGTTAACTGACCCGCCTCATATACCCCCACTGCTTCATATACATCTTGAATTGTAACCTGCTTTCCTTCATACATTCCAGGCATTATGGTTCCGCCGTAAACAAAAACTGACGGGATGTTTAATCGCGCCATTGCCATCATGGAGCCTGGTAGGCTCTTATCACAACCTGCTATGCCTACAAGGCCGTCATATTGGTGTGCTCTGACCATTAACTCAATAGAGTCTGCAATGATTTCTCTACTGACTAGAGAAGATTTCATACCTTCATGACCCATGGCTATTCCGTCACTTACTGCAATTGTGGAAAACTCTCTGGGAGTTCCACCCGATTCCTGAACCCCTGCCTTTGCATGCAGGGCTAATCTGCCAAGGTGAATGTTGCATGGAGTGGCTTCATTACCTGTATGCGATACTCCTACGAATGGTTTTCCAAGATCATTATCTGTTAACCCCATGGCCTTGTACATGGCTCTATGGGGTGCTCTTGAAGGACCTTCAACTACATTTCTACTTGATATTTCCATTAGATAACAGGAGTTCTCATATGATGGTATAATTTTAGCCTTCTCAAGAATTACTTCAAAGTTGATTTTGATTGAATCTCTTGAACTACCAAAACCTATTGTCTATCACAAATTTTTGGCAACTCGATGAAAAATGTCGTCCCTTTGTTTGTTTGAGTCTGTACGGTTAACGTGCCGCCGTGTTTTTCAATGATGCTTTTGCAACTTACCAATCCTAATCCAGTTCCTATCTGTCTTGTCGTAAATAATGGCTCGAATATTTTTGGCAATAGGTCTTGTGGAATTCCAGGGCCAGTGTCTTCTATTTCAATTGTTATTGTTTTTTCCTCATTTTTTATTCTTATGTGTATGCTTCCTATTCCATTCATTGCCTGAATTGCATTCAATATCAAATTCGAAAAAACTATCTCTAATTTGGACGCATCACAAATTAGACTTGTGTCTGTTTTAGGAAGATCTATTGCAACTTGTTGAACATTAATTTTTGATACAACAGCATTCAAAACATTAAGCAGAGAGTTATCCAGAAGCTCTAAAGGTTTAGGCCAAACATATTCCAACACCTCTTCTATTTGATGAGATATTCTCACAGTAGCCCTCTCCATCCTCTCAAGATCTCCCTTCGTTTTATCGTCGTGATTGAGAGTCCTCGCTTTCATCAACTCTATACTATTTTTAATTACTGATAATGGATTCTTGAGGTCGTGCGCTATACGTGCTGAAAGTGCCCCCATATCGCTGATACGTTTCACTTTCTGCTGTTCTATTTCCTCTTTTGCTGTGTACATTTCTGTCATGTCTCTTAGAGATGCTATACGTTCAATGAGATTATCGTTTTTGTCATAAAGATTAGTAGCGCTAAGTAATGTGGGAAATGTGCTACCATTTTTTCTTTTAAGCCAAATCTCTTTGTTTTTTATTATGCCTGTGTCTTTCCACTCTTTTAGAGCGTCTTGCATTTCGTTGATGCTTCTGGCGGCAGTATGAAAAAATATTGATTTTCCATGAATTTCCTCTTTTGAATAACAAAGTTTTTCGGCATAAGTTTTATTGCAATCTACGATTCTTCCATCCATGTCAATAGTACGCAAAAGATCTGGGGACTGTTCGTAAAGGCTTCGATATCTTAATTCTGTTTCTAACAGGATTTCATTTGAAGTACGAATCTGATCATATTGTTCTTGTAAAATCTTTTCGTGCTCCACAAGCCGTTTTTGGGTATTGTGAATCTCAGAAATGTCTTTTATGGTGGTATTACTTCCGATCATATTTCCATCTGTGTCATAAAGATTAGTAGCGCTAAGTAATGTGGGAAATGTGCTACCATTTTTTCTTTTAAGCCAAATCTCTCTATCCTTAACGCTTCCATTTGTTTTCCAGATCTTAAATGACTCTCTTAACGCATCTAAACTATTTTCTGCCACATGTTCAAATATTGATACACCGATAACTTCTTCTCTTGCATACCCAAGCGTACCTGCATAAGTTTGATTACAGTCTATTATCATTCCGCTCAAATTTATTGTGCGTAAAAGATCAGGAGAATTATCATAAAGACTTCGGTATTTCTGTTCAGCTCTATTATAGCGTTCTATTAATGCGTCAAGGTTTTTTTCAATGAAAATTTCATAATCCTTGTTAGTTTTCTCCATGCTGTATTGTGGATATGATTCCATGTCTTTCATAGTTTTACGATTTGGCAAATAGTTTTTTCTGGTAAATGTGTAAAAATTGTAAACTACAATTCATGTATTTGTTTCTGGTATTAGTTATAATCAACTATGGTGTTTTCAATCCAAACAAGCTTGCCTCATTTTTTGCATATCTTGAGATACTTTTATTATATTTCAAGCGTCTTGAGATAATAGTTGGCATGCTTGCATGCAGAATAAAATTGAGATTTATACTATGATACAGGAACTTGTAGTGTTAGTGTAGGTGATAATGCATTGGGATTTGTTACGCCCTGCCACACAAATATCTGGGCGGTATATGTTCCAGAAGATTTTGGTGTCCATGATTGACTCAAGCTCATGTTTTGGTTAGGTAATAGCGAACCAGTTATCCAGGATAGCGAAAGAGTGATTCCGTTATTGTCTTGGATTTGTACTAGATAGGCAAATGCTTGATCTTTGTTCACTTTGTTTGTGACATCTGATACGATTTGTACTTGTTGACCTGTCATTACCTCATCGAGTGTCTTGCCAGTGGAATCAATCATTCTTGCATTGCTGACAGGAACTCTTTCTAGCGGTGGTAGGATTGTACCAATTGTAGTAGTTGCAAGTAATTGTAATTGAGCAGTTGAAGAGTATGGTGGAGGCAAAGTTCTGTCGATATATTCTCCGGTAACCGTGTCGCCATCAGACACGTGTAACCTGTTTCCAGAAGACGAATACTGTGTAGCAAAGTCCACGGTGCCTTGAAAAATGCCCGACCCTGCATCTGTCTCAGTCATTGTAATCTTGGTACCACCAGAATCGGAATCTGACCAGACACTTGTATCAAATTTGCTTATTGAATCCGGATCCAAACTCATGTCAGGGTCAACAATTTGTAATACTCCTTGACCATTTGAGGGGTAGTTTGGCTGTAACCACTGGATTTCTCCCATATGCCATCTGATGAGTGCAGAGCCTGTCACCGTTTGATCTCGTGAATATTCAAACGAGACTGAGATTCCATCATTTCCAGTACTTGGGAGCATGCCATCGGTGGGACCACAGATGGTATTACATGTAGACATGGTACCTGATGGGTTTTCACCATTCCCGTCTATTCCTATTGATCCTTTTTGACTTGGGTTGCCTGTAAGATCAATATATCCCGAAAAAATGCCAGTATTGGGACCCGTCTCAACTAGTCTGTATGGTATGCAGTGCCCGGTGGTACACACATTTATCGGATTATCCGGTGTATCACCAATAGTGTCAACCAAGTTTGGGTCAGAATTGTAGTCTGGTGCATATATCGTAATGTTAACGCGATCTGTCCAAGAGAAGACTTGTTTGTCAAACTGAATTGGTGAACTGATATTGCCCGATGAAATAATTACACCTTGATCGGATTGTGCGGCTGCATGTGAGGGAACATGCCAGATAAATAAAACACAAATGATGAATAATGTTAAAGGAATTATAGTTCTAAATTGCTGCGTTGCTTTATTGTTCAACCTGGCTCTTTAAAATAGACAGTGCATTTTGTACTTTGCCATTTTGATTCAAAAAATCATTCATAGACGTGACTGAAAGTTTATTTTACTTTCAGTAATATGTTGCAAGACGCGTAGGTGTTTGCTCAACCAAATAGCACACGTCTTGATATTTCTAATCCTATATTCAAAAATCTTTTTGAAAAATTTCTAATTTTTTGTCTTATAGGTAAGATAGATTTTCAGAAGATTCCTCTTGGCTTCTTTCTAGAATGGAATACATCGGGGTTTCAAGTCTTGTCAGAGTCTTTTTCTTGATAAATCCTACTGTCATGATATCTGCTCGAAATATGGAATGGAGCAGCCAATCAAAGGCAACCTTTACTTTCTTCTCGCTTGTAGGCAGATGAGACCAGTAAAACAGTCTCCACAAAAGCCAAGCTTGGAATCCGTGTACTTTTCTTCCATTGATTAATGCAACGCCAGTACATTTTCCAATCGTGGCCATGACTCCTTTATTTTTATAATCAAACATTTTCATTGAATCTTCTTGACCGTATATTTCAGCGGCAAGATTTTCTGATACAATTTTTGCCTGCCTTATTGCAATTTGAGCCGTAGTTGGGTAGATTGTACCATTGCGAGGATCTACCAAATGTGCACAATCTCCAAGCGCAAATATGTTTGGGTATTCTTCGAGTCTGAGATACTGGTCAACTACTACGCGGCCAGAGCCACCATGTTCGCACTTGAGTGACGATATTAGAGGATCTACTATGACTCCGCCTGCCCACACAAAAGTTGCGCATGGAATGATTGTATTATCGCTAAGTAAGACATGATCTTCTCCTGCATCAACTGCTTTTGTATTTGTTATTACTTCAATTCCTGACCTTCGTACATACTGTAACGCAAATTCTCCAAGTTCCTCTCCAACCTCTGGCAGAATTCCATTTCTTGCTGAAACTATTATGACGCGGATATTCTTTAAATCAATATTTTTGTAAAAGTTTTTCACTGCATCATGCAAGAAATGATTCATCTCTGTTGCAATTTCTATTCCTGCAAACCCTCCTCCTACCACCACAAATCGTAGCAGCTGTTCTTGCAGTGTATTGTCTCTTTCTTGGTCTGCGCACTCTAGGACGCTGATTATGTGGTTTCTAATTGCAATGGCGTCCTCTAATGTCTTGATTGTGAAAGCAAATTCTTCAATGTTTATATTTCCAAAAAAGTTATCCTTACTTCCCATTGCAAGGATTAGATAATCGTATTCAAATGTGGTTTCTTTCTGGTCAAATATTCTAATTACTGATACCGCTTTATGTTCTAGGTCAATTGAAAGAATTCTTGCATGGCAAAAATTTGCCGTCTTACAAAAAGTTCTGATTGGAGTGGAGATATCGCTTGGATGGAGCATCCCAGACGAAATCTCCGGCAGCATTGGCGTGAATAGAAAAAAGTTATTTTGACTGATCAATGTTATTTCTGCATTGCTGCCAAATTTGTTTTGAATCTCACGTAGTACGTTACTTCCCGCAAAACCTCCTCCAAGTATCAGGATCTTTGTTTTATATGGTATTTTTGGGCTAAACTTGCGTATCATTTTCTTATATCACTTGGTGCCTAAACCTAAAAACTGGAATTTGAGCTAAACACATTTCTATTTTCAAACTATATTACAAAAGTCACTAAATCTGTAGCTTTACTGAGATGAACAAACTACCTAGAATTGTTCTCATGGTCTCTTCAACTTGACTAAATTGGTCAATTATTTCTCATTTAATTAACACTTCTTCACAATTCTATCTATTTTTAATAATTTTTGCCATTGGAATGACATGACGATGGGATATCTAATATCACTATTGGTACTGGGCCTATTCTCTTTGACTATCGCTCCAGTATATGCTGAAGTGACATCATTGCACACTGATAGAACGTTATATGCCATAGACATGAACATGTATTTTACAGGTACAGTCAATCAAACTGGCTCTCAAATAGTAAATCTTGAGATTCACGATCCTCATGGTAAACTTGTCTTGATCACAGGTAATGCTTCTGAATCTGATGGTAATTTTCAGATAACTGTTAATACTGACGATCCGAACCAATTCTCACTTGAGGGAACATATAATGCAACAGCATTTGTTAATGATGAATCTGAAGGCAAGACTGTACTTTTTGATTTTTCGCCAAATGGTTCGCCAATAGTTTCCATGATGCCAGTAACTCAAAATAATACACAACTATCTCAAAACACTAATAAAAGTAATACCTCATTGCAAAACTCTAATCAGCGACACGAGTCTGTATTGCATGAAGATATAACTATTGATGACACATTGACGTTGACTACAGTTAATTCTACGTATGCAGATTCGGAGCAATCTTCAAACGGTTATGATTTTAAAAATATTCTCTATCCAGCCATGATTATCTGCGGTGCAGGTATAGTGGGATTTATTTTATATCGAAAAAAAATGGGCGCTAAATCTGGAATGACTACAAGTCATGAATCTTCATCAACCCTACTGGATGTAGATGAAACCCAAGAAGACTATGCGCTAGTTATTCTAAAGAATAGATTAGTGAAAGGCGAGATCACAATTGAAGAATTCAAGGTACTAAAGGATGCTCTAAGCGAACCTTAAGGTATGAGAGTAAATGAATCTAATTTTGCTAATTGTGCATCTATCTGGGTCGAGTTCTCGTTGCCATAAGATATGAGTATTCGATCATTCTGTTTTATGACATAATTGCTAATATCTTGGACTTGGTGGTGGTTTATGAAGAACTTGAGGCTATATTTGTCGTCTGTACAAAAGGCACGTTTGTCAGGGAATGTAAAACAATTGTCAGTTAACCCTATGTTTAACGAATTGTACAGGAAACCAAGGGTTACATTGGCCGCATGCATGTGAATTGTTTCTCCGTTCTCCTTCTCAAAATCGATATATGCGTTTTTTACCTGATATACAGTAGACGAATAATCAAACTGTTGACCGTAAATCATGGTTAGTATTCCTGCTTGTATGTTTACATTTCCAAGTGGGCCTGCTCCTGGAGGAACACCTTGCGGTACTACCTGAGTAGATAATACGTAAAAATTGTAACTTGAAATGGCAAGAACAGCTACCACGCCAGCTAATACTCCTATTCCAATCGCCTTGTACTTGAATTGCTGTTTCTGACGTTTTTCGTAAAAGCTTTCACGTTCCTGCTCGCGTTCTTCTCTTTCTTTTTTGCCCATTTAACGATAAACGTCAAAATTCTACCCTAATTAACTATATCTGATAATGTGAAACTGTACAAGATCTGGTTTGTCAGATAATAATTAGATAAACTAGTGAAAAATAATCAAAAAAAGTTATGAAACTTGAGGGAGTTGAATTTAGTACGAAAATGGTATGTATGAGAAGTTTACTGCGTTATCTACCTTGGCTGTATTGGATGCCATGTGCTTATCCCATGCTGTGAAAATCATCCATGATGTGCTCATTGGATTATTGGGCGTCAGGTGAAATGTTACATACATGAAGCTTTTGTCGTACGTGACGCTAGCTGTAGTAGTACCTAGGAGGCCATGAGGATCATGCACAGTAACTCCAGTTGTTGTGGAATACTGTACCCATGTATCGCTAGATCCTGCACTTGGGTTGTAACCTCTTACATTGAGAAACATGGCTACACCTTGAATTTCATACGTACCGCTACTGTCCCATAGTTTGACTGTTATGGTTGCAGGTGCACCCACGTAAAGTGGTACAGTTGGTATTGTTTGTATGTTCTTGGATATGTCATATGTATTTCCATTAATGGTCAAACCATCACTATAAGTCAATGAAGTACCACCGAGTGAAGACCCGGCAGAAGGCGCACCACCAAATGATGGTGGATAGTATATGGCGTCACTTAATGCATGGACAGACGAATTAGCTCCCACAAGCGTTAAAACTAATGCAGCGACTATGGCGCTTGCAATTTTGACGATTCGCTTGTGCATTATCGAGTGTTGATGCCTCGTATACATAAGCGTTTTCTATAGTCTACAGCTTGTTTGGCTTTGAATACATGTCTTATGCCTAAATTATAAAAATCCGTCAAAACATCACTAAAATCAAACATGTGTATGACTCATTAACTGACACGTTTTTGCGTATCTAATATCGATAAATTCAGCCCCATGAATCTTGTACCATGATACAATGCAGATTCGGCATCTTCACAAAATCTTTGCTGACGTAGTCCTATACTATAAATAAAATAAAGGACGGAGAATCTCATGAACTGCATTTTCTGTGATATAATTGCCGGAAAACAAAATGCATATCTTATCTATGAAGACAAAACGCATATTGCCATAATGGACAAGTATCCAATCCATCTTGGTCACTCACTTGTAATCCCAAGAGAACATCATGAAAAAATAATCGACATGTCAACAGAAGATGTATCGTCTTTATTTGCTAAAGTTCCACGGGTGGCAAAAGCTATATTGAAAGCAACAGGAGCAGACGGATTTAACATTGGTCAAAATAATGGCAGGGCTGCAAATCAGATAATCCCACATGTTCATGTACATGTCATACCAAGATATGAGACAATGAGCAACCCGTGGAAACGAAGAATGATTGCAAATGATGAAGAGCTAGAAAAATTATCTAATAAAATTAAAAATTTTATAAAATTAGACTAATTTCGTTATGATTGATTCCATATCTGCTTTAGTTAGACCTACATGTTTTTTTGCATCTTTTCTATCAATTATCTTTCCTTTTTCAAAAGCAATCATTGTGGGAACTGCCTGAATGTTAAATCTGTCCCAAAGTGGATTTTCATCTTCGTCTACCAGAGCTCCAACTTTTTCAACATTGCTTACATTCATGCTTTCAAAGAGAGGCTTGAAATTTGCACAATAAGGACACCAACTGGCATAAAAAAGAACAAGCGTCTTTTTGTCATTGTTCAATACCTTTGAATCAAATTCATCTGGTGTTACATGTTCCATGTTTGGAATTGAAAATATAAATTATTTAGAGTTACCGAATTTTATAATTTGAATTATTGGTTTGGATTATATCTCAAAAATGCGCCTATCTTTCCTATGCTTGACAACATTGCCCCATGTTCTGTAGTGCCAGATATCACCTCTATTTTTGTTCCTGCTTCGTTAGAAAGCAAAGACAGATAATCTACAATATCTCTTTCTGATGATTCTAAATCCATGCTCTTGCAGCTGGGGCATGGTTTGCTTAAAAGTTCCTGTATTTTTGGAATCACCTTTGGTCTTTCTAGGATTTCTGACTGTACGTGTTGGCATCTTTTGCATGTGATGTCAATCTTGCGCAAGTTGGTATCATCAGTTATTAGTATCATGTCTACTACATTTCTTTTGAGCAGGTCTATTACCTCATTTAACCCATAAGTAGCAAGGCCTTTTGTGTTGTGTATGTCATAGAATAACTTCTCTACCAACCTCTTCTCTTCAACCATCCTAAAATCGGTAAGTACATCCTGTGCCCTTGAAAAAGCCTCCCTGACACCTTCGGCACCAGCGTATGAAGTGTCCAGAGTGGCAGTGATCATGTTCTGAAGTCTGTATTCTAAATATTCTTCTTTTATGAAATTTTCTTTAGTGGGGCCAGGTCCTGAGATGATAAGACCCTTTATTGGATAGATGTCGATGAAATATTCCTTTGTCGTGTGCGCAACTCTGTTGTAGTAATCGTTAAGCTCCATCTCTCTTAGTCTTTCAAATCTTCTTGCAGACTGACCGCCCTGTCTGTGTTTGCCTGCAACCCCTGATGATGTTTCAGACAACACATCGAGTCTGTCTCCGCGTAAAAGACCCCATCCTGCATCTTTTGCATCAATTGCAAGAAATCCTATCATGTTTTCTTCTCTGAGCATGTCTTTTAGAATATCAACATGAAAATGATCATCACATCTGTAGAGAAATGTCTGGAGTTCTTTTGGCGGTTCTATCTCGTACATTTTTATCACTTCGCTTCCAATTGGGCCGCCACCTTCGGGAGGCAACGCGCCACAGAACATAACAAGACCGTTATCTGGAGTTTTTTTGTATAGTTTCAACCGCTGGATTACTCTTGACAATGCATCAACAACATGGGTACGAGTGAGATCTGACTTTATGTTGTCTGCGGTTCCTTGCTCTTCTCTTAGCCCGTTTATGATTTCATGGAGAGCTTTTTTTGGTGGTGCATAAAGCGTAATTAGTTCTGTTCCGTGCCCGCTTTTATCAGATAAGCTCTTCTAACATCTTTCGCAGGCGATATAATTTTACAGAATCTTGTTTTTCGATTTTTGGCTTGACCATTATAATACTCCCTAGATTAGGTTAGATGTTGTCAAGCACTTGCTTGAAAACAGAAAAGGGTTGTGCCCCTACTATTTTTGTAATCGTTTTGTCATTGAATATGATAAATGATGGCGTTCCGTCAATGCCGATCTCCTGACCAAATTGTTGGTTCGCAAGTACCTTGTTTTCATATTTTTTGTCACTCATACATTTGTCAAACTGATTCAAATCAAGGCCGACATTTGTTGCAAACTGATCAAGTGATTTTTGGTTGACCCATCCAGTTCTTTCCCCGCCCCAATTGTTGTATAACTCATCGTGATACTGCCAGTACTCGTCCTGGTCGCCAGCACAATATGCTGCTTCTGCAGCTAGTACGGAATCAGGTCCATTTAATGGAAAGTCTCGAAACACAAAATTCACTTTTCCAGTATTGACATATTCTTGAATTATCTGATCTTTGGTGTTTTGATGAAATAGGTGACAATAGGTACATTGGTAATCACCCCACTCTACGATGGTAATCTTTGCATTAGGATCACCTAGCATAGGAGAGCCATTTTCAATCAATGTTTGAACTGATAGTGTATTGGATGAGTTTGATTGTTGCTGGATTGACTGATTTTCAATCAATGTCTGAGATGATGATGTATTGAAAGCATTTTCATGCGGATGAAATAGATAAACAGATACTGCAACAATTGCAACCGCTAATGGAATGACAATATAGTATTTTTTCATGTTTTCGCTGGATTTTATGCCAATATTAGGATTTGTCAGAATTCGTCTAAATGCTATTTTTGCTTTCTAGTACCGAGTGCAAATATGACTAGTTACAACACATAATTTAGTGGTTTGTCAAATATTTTTTGAAGATGTCATTTCATATGAACAAAAAATCTCTATGTATCTTGATTTGGAGTCAGAGCAATTGATGGCTCTGGTTTTTTGATGCTAATTTCTGCTTTGCTAATTCGACTCTTGTACACTTTGAATCTTTTTCCACCGTCTGACATTTCCCATTTTTCAACCCTAACAAGAGCAATCTCTTCCAAATCTGTGATTTTCTTGTATACGGAGCTTAACGGAATGCGGTATTTTTCAGATAGTTCTGTTGCCGTCTTTCCTTCTTTTATAATTGAAAATAATATTGTCCTAGATTGTGCATCAGCTAAAGCTTCCAAAACTTTTTGGTTTATATCATATTTTTTCAATTGTGAAAATGACATTTTTTTCTTCAATATTTTTTGGATTAGGTCGGCCTAACTATTTAAACCAAATGTAAGGTATTCCAAGTTCTTAGAACAAGTTTGTTGTTTAAATAAAGTTATTTTTGATCATCCGTATTTCGTAATTAATTCAGTTTATCGATCCGACTCATCTCGATCTTCTAATTTAAAACACAAAATACGTATAAAAATGATTTTTATTTTTATATACCGGACAAATTCACGTTTTTATATGAAATTTCAACGATTTGACTTTGTATCAAATATTCGGCAGACCTCTTCACTGCTTTTGATTCTAATTCTCATATCAAGCATTGTCCTTTTACCGTCTGCAATAAATCCTGTAAAAGCAATGGATGGACTGCTTCCGCAATACGAGCCGGTACAGCATGTGTCATCTAATCCAAATCTGTATGTATCTGCCGAAAACTCTTTGACGACGAATTATTTTGCTGGACCTATGGTGATAGAGGTCGTAGTGTCTGATCCAAACATGAACCAATTGAATCAAGTTTATGGTGAACCAGTAGTAACTGTCAACGGTAAAAGACTAAGAATGGAACAGGGTACCGACGGTAATTGGTATGGGTACTTTGCTGATAGAAATCAAGCAATTGCCGCTGCTAACACTGCTGTGCTCACCGGTAAAGGGTTGAATTTTGGCGGTTTCTGTGGACCGGATAGCTCATTTTCGCCAAAATCTGGTCTTGACTACTCGGAGACTGTAGGATTTACGATTGCTAGAGGGGGATTTGGTTCAATCAATGATACTAACAACGGTGGAGCTAAAATTAGTCCATCAAATCTTCAGGCATGCACAAACATACCAGGAGTACTTACTACAAACCAAATGGAGCATGTGATAAGAGAAAATGAAACTCTTAACACAAATGTAGATGGTTTTGCAGCTAATGCTGTAGAGGAAAATGTCTGGCCGGTAATTCAACTATATGATTTTTCAGCATTTCCAACTCCAGTAACAGTTGATTATCAAAATGCAGGAGGAGATCAAATAGTCAACTTAATTTTTGACAGAATTCCGTCTAACCTAATTCGTGTATTTGCAGATAGAACTGGTTTTCCACCGAACGCACAAGTTCAGGGCGACTTGCTTGATCCACAGCTTAACATTGATCCAACCTCGGAAGATTCGTGGACATGGGGGACTTCTCCAACAAATAACACGTTATATTACATGGCCTTTGACAGAACTGGCAAGCCAGACGCAGATGGCACACCTGCAATGCAAAATCTTATTGGGAATTTGACTACATTCATGTTCAATCATAATGGTGCGTTAACACAGAATGTAGCTCCACAAGGAGTAGTCGTCGCAAGGCTACAGAGTAATGGAATTCAAACATTATTTGAGGATAATAATGGACTCATGCGTACACAATCAATTAGCGGGTTTTCAGTTCCGATCACACTGTGTGAACTTACTCCAAACTCTGGTATCTTTAGCGATTATGATGACGGTGGAATAGCTGACATAGTTATATTGGATAATGCTCCACGAGACAAATCATTTACAATCATATATAATGACAAATCGTACAGCATAGTAGTAAAGTATTATGATGGAACATTAACAATGGGTTAATCTTATCTCTTCATCACCTGTCTGCTAAATTTGCTTGAAAAATAGTGATACAAATCTCATGTCTTGGAAAAATTATCAAGTCACTATTTTAGATAATTGGCCTTTTTCCTTTCCAATCTTGATCTCACGCGCTATTCTCCGTCCCATGCTCATTGGTTCATTGTGGATAAATGCTGAATAAGGAGAACCATCGACGTAAAGGTTCGTACCTGCAACTATTCTTGCAGAAAACTCAAAGGAGGTAAATTGGCCATTTTCATCGTAAACTCCCTCCAAACAAAATGGTCCATTCATACCTGGTGGAACCAGACGATTTGCTGCTTCGACAAATTTCTCACCCATAGTGTAAACTTCATCCAAGAGTGATTCTCTTAAAACCAATGGACTATTTCCAATCACGTTAAACGAAGATATTTTATCAACACTCATTTGTTGTTGTGCCGGAATTCGCCCAAGTCCATCTATGTCAGATTCATATCGTCTATCGACACCGAAGAATTCTAAATCCTCGCCTATTGGCGAATAGAAATACTGCAGGTATGCTGATACTCCAAACGCATATTCTTGCAGGTACAAATCATCATCGCCTTTGATAAGCCCTTGGGCAATAAGCTTGTCTCTTTCTTTCTTGTAACCTTCTGCACTTGAAGTTAAAAAATATCCTTTGCCGCCAGCTGCTCCATGTCTTTTAGCAATGACTAAGCCGTTAATCTCCTTGTAGCTTGACACAGATTTTGGCATACGCAGTTTTGATTCCTGCATCATTCGCTCTTTCATGTTTCTATCAGATTCCCATCTTAGGATCCACTTATTTCCAAAAATTGGTACTTTGATTGATTCTATTTCGGATGATGATATTTGGGAAATCAAAGTCCCATGCGGTATGACAATTGATTCCTGTTCTTTCAGTTTTGTAATACAGCGTTGCTCCAAAATCTCACTAAAAGAGTCAACAAGTATCAATTCATCGATGAATGTAAAACGACGATAAAGCCTCTCGCGTTTTTTTTCACAAATTAAAAGAGTTCTGAATCCTTCATCCTTTGCGCCTTTTAACACTTGTAATGCACAATGGGAACCGAGCGTAACTATT
The DNA here is from genome assembly GCA_963701075.1 of uncultured Nitrososphaerota archaeon. Classification (GTDB taxonomy): domain Archaea; phylum Thermoproteota; class Nitrososphaeria; order Nitrososphaerales; family Nitrosopumilaceae; genus Nitrosotalea. Next base: position 1,387,264 of record OY969559.1, on the reverse strand, counting down.
GATACCATGCTTGTATCTTCTATATGATTAGAGGGCCTTATGAAAGTTCCATGTTGTTATTTGAAACAAATGCAAAGACAGCATCTATTAAATCGATAGTTAATTCTGATTTGTACTGTTCAGGTATATTTTTTAATATGAAATCAATTACTGATTGATGTTCTGAAATTTTATTTTCTTGCAATCTGGTAGAATAGAGAGTTATTGCTTGTGAGATCAAAATTCCTATTTTCTCTCTATTTGTTAAAGACATGTTGTACAAACTCATGTTTTCAATTTGAATTTTGTGTTAATTGATCACTCTAATCTCTACCTGGTTCGCTTATTACTGGAGTTCTATTAATTTACGATTGTGAATTCATTCAAAATTTCATTAAATTGACTATCTGATCTTTTGAGGTATTGCAGTTATCTTTAACTCTGATAAAATTATAGCCTAAAATGGAGAATACCACAGGTTACTGTCTCTATCTAGGTAACATATAAGTAATAGTACCCGCTTAGTAGTGACTACATGGTGAAGCAAGAGTCATCATACGCTAAATCACATGAAGATTCTTTTGATTTGGGTAAACTTTTGCATGTTGAAAAAGATCCTAAGCTTGCAACTAATCTAGTTAATGTTCTATCGATTCTTTCTAAAGAAGACGCGTTAACCATTTTTTTGACCGCAAAGAATGGATTGGCATCAGAACTTGATACCCCTCAAAAAATAGGATTAACAAAGAAGCAATATTATACAAGACTGAAACAACTGGTGGAATTTGGATTATTGGGCAAACGTGAAAATAAGTATGAGCATACTGCCCTAGGAAACCTCGTTTACGAAAAACACGTTGTTGGTCTTTTAAACAATATGAAGATTTCAAAAGAACTGGAAATGATTGATCTCTTGAAGCGAACTTCAAAATTTAAACCTGAAGAAATTTCTAATTTTGTTTCAAAAATAAATCCTGAATCAAACATATATGAAAATCTTGATGTAGTTAAAAATCGCTTTGAGTTAACGTCTACTTATGATTCTATGGTAAGAAAAGTTTTAGAGCTAGTTGACTTTGCAGAAACTGGGATACTCTTGGCAAGTAGATTTCAAGATGAACGTATTATTAACGCAATATTGAAAAAAACTGCAATGGGTATTCACACCAAAGTTATCTCTGACATAAACTTAGTTGCAGATTATTTTGAATCTGAGAAAGATAAGATGAAAATTGATGACAAAAACAAAAAAGAACGAATTAACGTCGTGGCAAATCCTTTCTATCCTTCAAAAATAGACCGAAAATATCTGAAGGTACCATATTGTATGCTCATAATTGATGGTAAATATGTAGGATTAGAAATCATAAATAATTGTGAACCCGAGAAATTCAAAATGGCACTATTCGGAATAGGTGAAAAACTCTCGACCCAACTAAAAGATGAATTTGATAAAATGTGGATAAGCGCCTCAGCTACACCGCCAAAAGTCCAGCGCGTTCAGTAATTATTTGTAAATTGTAGGAATTTTACGAATAAATAAAAACCCCCAAAAACTAAGAATTAGAAAGTATTTTTCTCAGAGGGCTCCGATAAGCAAAGATGCTTGTAATCCGTAGTATAGTAATAATGATTTTTTGTGTCTGGACTTGATGTATTTGTAATCATTTAGATGCGAAAGCATGGGTCGGAATACTAAGAATGATGTAATTGCTAGTACTGTCATAGCAATTGGAGCTTTTACACTAAATCCTAAGCTAGGATAGAAAAACCAAAAAGTCATCATCATAAAAAATGGTATTGCAATAGATATGAAAATTGTTTTTTTCTTACCAATTACTATTGGTATGGTTCTTCTACCACATTCTTTGTCGCCTATATAATCTCCTAGATCATTTATGGGGGATGTTACAAAAAGTAACATCATGAATGATATTGCAGAAACAAAATCTTTTCCATCGAGTGTTCCATTAATACTAGCTCCTATCAACGTAGTAGTAAAACCGCCAATTGCAATGGAGAGAGTTTTGAGAACAAATCTATCTTTCAACGCTATCCTTGGTGATGAATATAATATTCCTATTATCAGATAAACGGCGGCGAATAATAGAGTGATATTGTTAACGGAATAAGCTAATCCGAGTGCCGTCAGTGATAGTAAAGTAAGAAAAACTATTGCTTCAGACTTCTTAACCATGCCTCCAGCAAGAGGTCTGTTGGCTGCATTGATCTTATCAAGCTTAATATCTGTTATATCATTCATCCAATATACTGCCAAAGTTGCAAACAAAGTTATCAAAGGTACCGTAAAAAGTTGAACTAATTGAGGATGAAAGTTAGTTGCAATAAGCAATCCTGTAATTGTACTGGTAGTAAACACAAAACCGATTCTAATTCGATACTTTAGAAGTAAGAACAATGAGTGAATTTTCTTTTTTGAGGTTAGCCAAAGATCTTTTTTAGCATGATCTGTAAAACCGCGTATTTTTTGTTCTTTGTCAATTTCTATGTCGGGCTGTACTGTCATTATTTAGCAACCCCGAAATCATACGCTATGGTTCTAGATTTTATTAAAAAAGTAAGTAATGAAAACCATGAATTGATTCTAAAACTGCTCTGCTTTTTGCTGGATTGGTTTTCAGATAACAATTGACTCCCAACCCCTTGAACCAAACAGGTATCGTACACGTGCCAAAAACAAATGCATATTATCCATATATGGTGAATAATACTATGTATTATAACTTTTTGGTGAATTTACCCTTTTTATGGAAATAATTGTATCATTTATTTGAAATTTTATGAAAATTTGTATATATTGACATATTGTGATATAGATGATACGCATTCATGATGTAAAAATACCCGCACATTTCAATTTTGATTAAAACCCTGATAATAGGATCAGTCTGATTTTGTTCGTTTTTTTGTGTATTTTATAAAATTTAATGAAACTTGGAAATTTCTCATGTACGATACATAAATTAACACTAATGAGAGCACATCTGATGAAAAGGATGATAGATACAGAACTGGGAGATTGGCGAAGAACTGTTTACTCTAATGATATTGATCCATCTCTTGATGGGAAAGATGTAACAGTCATGGGGTGGGTCTCAAGTGTACGAGACCATGGAAATCTGATATTTGTTATGCTAAATGATAGCGAAGGAGAGATGCAAATTACGGCAAAGGCCGGTGCATGTCCAGAAGAGATAAGAGACGCACTTGTAAAAATAAAAGAGCAATCTACAATCGCAATCAAGGGAACAATAAAACCATCAAACAAAGCACCACATGGAGCTGAAATAATTCCTTCTGAAATGAAGATTTTTTCCAGTGTTGAAAAGATTGCACCATTTACTTGGCAGACCAAAACTGTTGCAAATATTGATACAAGACTTGAGATACGTGCAATAGACTTGCGACGAAGTGTTCTGCAACACGTGTTCAAGATGAGGAACCTTGTTCTCAAATCTATCCGGGAATATCTTTACGAAAAAAAATTCCTTGAAATAAATACCCCAAAAATGATTGCCACAGCTACCGAGGGAGGGGCAGCGCTTTTTCCCATATTTTATTACAACAAGGAAGCATTTCTTGCCCAGAGCCCACAGCTTTACAAAGAACAGCTAACATTGAGCTTTGAAAAAGTATTTGAGATCGCACCAATCTTTAGAGCAGAACCATCTAGAACTAACAGACACCTGTCAGAGGCAATCTCAATAGACCTTGAAGAGGCATTTGTGGACTATAATGATATAATGAAGCATATTGAAAACATCATTACAAAATCAATTAATACAGTAAAAGATTATGCAAAAACGCTTCAAGGACTTGAATATCAGATACCCGAGGTTCCTAATGTCATACCTCAGTATTCCTACTCTGAACTAGTCGATAAAATGAAAAATGCAGGAGTAAAAATAGAATGGGGTGATGATCTTTATCCATCGCAACTAAAAAAGATAAACGTTACTGGATTTTACTTTATCAAAGATTGGCCACTTGCCCCCAAGCCATTTTATGTCAAGGCAAAAAAGGATAACCCAAAAGTTTCCGAGTCATTTGATCTAATGTTTGGAGATCTTGAATTATCATCTGGAAGTACAAGAATTGAGAAAAGGGATGAACTTGAAGAAAGGATGAAGAACAAGGGATTCAAGCTTGACACATTTGATTATCATCTCAGAGTCTTCGATTATGGTGTTCCTCCACACGCCGGATGTGGAATAGGACTAGAGAGATTAATGATGGCACTAACAGGTACGGAAAACATAAGGGACACGACATTTTATCCAAGAGACGTTGATAGACTTACGCCGTAGTGGATTGAAATGGTAGACAGAAAAGAAATTGAGCATCTGGGGGATTTAGTAAAAGTCGAGTTGCAAGACACAGAAAAATATATCACTCAAGTAGATCAGATTCTAAACTATTTTAATAATCTAGACAAAGTAGAATATGCCTCTGATGCAACATTGCGAAAAGAGATGCAATATGAGGATCTCCGCGAAGATATACACGAACCATTTCTGACTGATGGTGTGTTACTCATCAATAAATTAAAGAGAGATCAAAATAATTTTGTACGCGCTCCAAAGATGATCTAAATGGATCTTGGAATATCTACAACAGAGTACTTGTCACTGGTACGTAACGGAGATGTTTCTGTTGAAGAGTTTATTGCAAAGACACTAGACCGAATTCACGTTGTTGAAGACAAGGTACATGCCTACATTACAATTGATGAGCAAAATGCTTTAAACCAGGCAAGGTCGGTTGACAAAAAGATAAAGGCAAAGGAAAAAACCGGCCTGTTTCTTGGCATGCCTATGTCTATAAAAGATAACATTTGTACCTCTGGAATTAGAACCACCTGTGCTTCCAAAGTGCTAGAAAACTTTGTTGCACCGTATGATGCCACTGTTGTATCTAGGCTCAAACACGAAGATGCTATAATACTGGGTAAGGTAAACCTTGACGAATTTGCAATGGGCTCTACTACCGAATTTAGCTATTTTGGTCCTAGTAGAAATCCGTGGAATATCAAATATGTGCCTGGTGGATCATCTGGCGGGAGCGGCGTATCCGTAAGTGCTCTTGAATGCATGATATCACTTGGTTCTGATACTGGCGGCTCGGTTCGAAGCCCTGCAAGCTTTTGTTCTGTAGTTGGATTGAAACCAACCTATGGTCTTGTAAGTAGATACGGACTTGTTTCTTATGCCAACAGCATAGAACAGATTGGTCCCATTGCAAGAAAGGTCGAAGACATTGCCCTTGTCATGAACGTCATTGCAGGCCATGATTCCCATGATGATACAACTGTGGAAAAAGGTAGTGTAGACTATGCTAAAGACTTGGATGCTGGAATAAAGGGAAAGAAAATAGGTCTAGTACAACAGATGACCGGAGATGGAGTAGACAAAGAGGTGTCTACTGCAACAAACAATGCAATCTCAAAGTTACAAGACCTTGGAGCCGAATGCATTACAATATCGCTTGATTCTATAGAGCACTCTGTAGCTGCATATTATACAATTGCTTCTGCAGAGGCAAGCAGTAATCTTGCAAGATATGATAACATAAGATACGGATTTGATCTTGGCACTGAAGGTTATGAATTCAAGGCATATGTGTCTAAAGTAAGGAGTAGCTTTGGACCTGAAGTAACCCGCAGAATGCTACTTGGAGCATTCGTGCTGTCTGCAGGATACTATGGCAAGTACTATTTGAAAGCACAAAAGGTGAGAGCAATGATGAAATTCCAGATTGACGAGGTATTCAAAAAAGTAGACTTTCTTGTTGCACCGACAATGCCAATACTGCCTTTCAAGATTGGCGAGAAAATAGACGATCCACTAACATTGTATCAGCTTGACATCAACACCATTACAGCTAACCTGACTGGAATTCCTGCCATCTCAGTTCCATTTTCAATATCCAACTTGGGTCTGCCAATCGGCATACAGATTTTTGCAAACTCATTTCAAGAAAAGAGTTTGTTACAAACTGCATATGCACTGCAACAGACAACTCATCTTTCAGGGGTACCGCTATGACAAAGATAGGACTTGAGATTCACTGTCAATTAACAAAGCTAGAGAGTAAACTATTCTGTAGTTGCAAAGCTGATTATAGAAGTATTCCGACAAATTCAAACATCTGTCCTGTCTGTATTGGTCTTCCAGGCGCATTGCCCATACTCAACAAAAAGGCAGTAGAGAAAGCTACTGTGATATCACTTGCCCTTGGTTGCCAGATTCCAGAACGAATCAGTTTTTTTAGAAAGAATTACTTTTACCCCGATTTGCCAAAGGGTTTTCAGGTCACTCAATACAATGCATATGGTCCAACCAGCATAGGCTCAGACGGAACAGTCCAGATAGAAGGAAAAGAAATCAAGATAAGAAGAATCCAGCTTGAGGAAGACCCTGGCAGGCTAGTGTATGAAGGAAGCTCTGAAAAAACACAGATTACCCTTGTTGATTACAATAGAGCAGGGGCTCCACTAGTTGAAATAGTGACAGAACCTGATTTTGAAAATCCAAGGCAAGTTCGTATATTCCTAAACGTCCTTGCAGACTTGGTTGAGAACCTCGGTGTATCTGACCCATATCTTGAAGGTGCCATGAGAGTTGATGGCAACATATCGGTTGAAAAAGCAAACAGAGTTGAGATAAAAAATGTTGGATCTTTTCGTGATATTGAAAAGGCATTGCATTTTGAGATCACACGGCAACAAAGCCTAGTTGAAAGAAATATACCAGTTGCAGCAGAGACCCGGCACTGGGATGAAGCAAGAAAGATCACAGTCTCATCAAGGTCAAAAGAAGAAGAACAAGATTATAGATACTTGCCTGAAGCAGACATTCCAATTATTCGTATTGCTCAAAACAAAATTGAGACTCTTAAAGCACAGATGCCGGAAAGTATTGTTGCTAAAAAGGAACGATATGTCAAAAAATACGGCATTCCGTCTCAGGTTGGAGATGTATTGTCATCAGACAAGTTTTACTCAGATTTATTTGAAAAGGCACATACCGATACCAACGCAAAGGAAGTTGCAAATATAATCACCACTGACATCATGGGTTTTGCAGATACTAGGGAAAAGAAGCTGGAACTGAAGATAATGCCAAAGCACATCTCTGACTTGGCAGACGCAATTCTAAATAACACGATAACGCGAAATTCAGGCAAGATCGCGCTGCAAGAGATGGTAAAGACTGGCAAGTCTCTGTCCGAGATAGTTTCTAGTCTAGACCTTGGTAATGTAAGTGATGCATCATCTCTTGAAAAAATAATAGATGAGGTATTCAAAGAAGAGGAAAAGGCAGTATTGGAAGCAAAGCAGAATCCTGATACGGTAAATTATATCGTAGGAAAAGTCATGCGAAAGACCAAGGGCAAAGCAGATCCTAGTACCACACTTGAGATAATACGAAAGAAACTGGCATCCTAAGATCTTGTCGTTCTATCTATTTTCTTTATCAAGTGCGTATTTTTTTCACTTAGTTAGTCAAGACTAATATTAATACAATTTATAAGTCGAATTTGTAAATTTTGTATATATGCGAATAGATTCATGTAGAACTTGTGGAGAAGATATGAAAGAATTTCAACGTTGTGATACATGCAACGAGGTAATCCTCCTGATATGTAGGGCATGCAACAAGGCTAGCGAAGAGCAGGTTCACATGGACTGTGGGGCTTTTGGCAGAACGCTGATTCTAAACTAGTTTTGTCATATCGTACGATGATCTTGACTTGCAACCAAAGTTAACCAAGTTAATCTATCGATAAATAGTGTATCAGGCAATGAAATTATGACGAGAACGCATAGGTTATTTTTTGCCTATTCTTTCAACCCCGTCACGGCGTTCTCGCCTATTCTATAGTATTACAATGAATTCCATGCAACTTATGACAACATGGTTTGATTTCCATAACATTATATCTGCGGTGCAGCGTGAGCGTTTTTGTTGAGTTTCACTGATCTGTATATGAACCGAAATCCACTGATTACTAGTCCAAACGAAGAGGGCGATGTTTCTGCAATTGTATATGGAATACCATTTGATTCAACCCATTCGTTTAGGCCAGGCACTAGATTTGGTCCTGATGCAATCAGACTTGCATTCAATAACATAGAGATCTTCTCAACTAGGTTTAACGTTGATTTGGAATCTGTAAATGTCGAGGATCTTGGTAACACAAAACACACAGTTGTAGCAACCGAAGTACTTGACATGATAGGAAAGATCACATCAGAGCTTGTTTCGCGCAATAAGCAGATCATAATCTTGGGAGGCGAACATCTTATCACTTATGGCACATACATGAGTTTTCCAAAAGATACTGGGTATATTGTATTTGACGCACACTACGACCTAAGAGACGAATATGCTGACATCAAACTAAGTCATGCGGCATATCTTCGAAGAATTATTGAGAAAAGAGGGGCTGATAACATAATCCATGTAGGCGCTCGTTCTTTTGTCAAAGAAGAACTTGCATTCAAAACAGAACACAATGTTAGAACCATAACTGACAAAGATATCCGAGACGGTAAGGGCCCAAAACTTGTAAAAGATGCACTCTCAACATTTGACAAAGTTTACCTCAGCATCGATTTAGATGTGCTTGATCCTGCATTTGCCCCAGGAGTTGGAAATCCAGAAGCAATGGGGATTACATCTCGCGAGTTGTTTGACATGGTATATGCGATGGAAAACAACGTGATCCGATGTATGGACATTGTGGAACTGTGTCCCACATATGACAATGGAGCAACGGCATCTGTGGCAGCAAAATTGATGGCTGAAGTAATAGCCATGAATCTTTCTCGTAAATAACTCAAAATCTTTGTTTGACAGATTATGGAATGCTAGTGCCCTGGTCTCTAGACCATTATTTGTGGTCTTTTTGAGACATATCTGCTCATATTCATCTTCAAAAATGGCATATCCTTTGTCTCCTCCTTGATCTCTTTGACCATCTCGTCCACTGCCATCTCTTTTACACTGCTAGTTTTTCTATCTCTGATACTTAGTTTGGCCGCGTTTACTTCTTTTTCTCCAATTACAATGATGTAGCGTATCCAATCTGTTTCTGCATCACGGATACTTTTGCCCACACTTTCGTTTCTATCATCTAGATCAACTCGAATGTCATTCTGTGATATTTTTTCAGCTAACTTTTCACAATAGTCTAGAAATTCAGGTTTGATTGGGATTATTCTTACCTGTGTCGGTGCAAGCCATAAGGGCAGTGTTGGCTTTCGGCCTTCTTTTTGATCTTTTGCTGCTTTTTCAAGCAATACATATATCACTCGTTCGATTGCTCCGCTTGGGGAATTGTGTAGTATGATTGGATTTTGCGGTTTGTTGTTCTCGTCAATAAATTCTATATTGTATCTCTTACCATTTTCAATATCGATTTGGTCCGTTGATAGCGCAGAGGCTTTGCCTAAACTATCAACATAATTGAATTCCCATTTGAGAACAAAATAGAAAAATCTCTCTTTCCACATCTCTACAAGCACCGGTTTACCTATTTTGCTTACAATCTCCTCAATGAAAGACTTGTTTTCATTGTAGAACTCTTCTGTGAATCTTATTGCCATCTCAAAATCTGACTCGTCTAATCCAATGCCTCTGATTACATGTCTTGACAAATCGAATCTTTTCCGAAACTCTTCTTTTGATTGTTCCATGTCTTTGCACATCGCGTGACAATCAGGCATAGTAAACGCCCTCAATCTTCGTAGTCCTACCAACTCTCCTGATTGTTCTCTTCTGAAACTATAACGGGTAAGCTCATACAATCGTAGAGGAAGATTCTTGTAGGACATTTGAAAATCCTTGGCCATAAGGAATTGCCCAAAACATGCTGCAAATCTCAGGAAAAGTTGCTTACCTTCTGACTGCACGTTGTACTGCCTTGCCGGGAATCTGTTGAAATAACTCTCCATGCTTGGATGATGTGAGTCGTACATGATTGGTGTCTCTACCTCAAACCCTCCGTATTCTATCACCTGTTCGGTAACATATCGCTCGAGGAGTGATTTTATCAGTCTGCCATTTGGAAAAAATCGCATGTTACCTGCGTCGGAAGCAGGCTCGTAATCTGCAATAGCTAATTTTTTCATTAGTTTTACGTGAGGCGGAGGTTCATCAACTGAGCGTTTCTTTGCAGCTTCGTATTTTGCAAGAACCTCCAAATTTGGATATTTTGCAAAATTAAACTTGTCAATATCATGCATTTTACCATCGGGTGTCATGATGTGCCAAAATGATTGGATCTTGGATTCTGCCTTTAGTGCCTCGGAAGTAGATTCCTTTTCCTCCCCAGCTGATATGGTTTTGGAATTTTCAGCAAGTGGGTGCCCTTTTACTTGGAGTTTGTATGATTTAGTCCACCCAAACGGTGCACTGTGGATTTCAAGACCATCTCCCTTTGATTGCATTTCTTTTAGAACCGATAATGCGGCATTCGGAGATGCAAGTTTTGAGCTCAAATGTGCATAAGGGTATAGTAATAATTTGTTACAACCGACTTTTTTCATAGACTCTGAAATTTCATTCATTGCTTTTTTTGCCACTTCTGAATTATCTCCTTCTTCGACTGCTACAAAAGCTACAACTATCTCATCGAAATGTTTTGATTGTGGATCAATTTCTTCTGCAGATTTGATTTCTTTTTTAACTGGAGTGAACTCAATGTAATCGCAGTGAAGCTGCAATATACGCATGTTCTGCACTTGATCCTGTTGTTGAATTAAACCTTATGCCATACAAAGTCTATAGGAATGAATCTTTCTAGATTTGATTGTAGTTTGTGCAAAGACAAAATAGGTACATGCTTTCCAGAAGGCTTGGATCGGTGGTCTAGCTGGTAGGATACCGCACTCACACTGCGGTGGTCAGGGGTTCAAATCCCTTCCGATCCATGAATTTTTAAACCAAGGATTCTAGTTTTGTGGAAGAAATATCGTAAAAACAGTAGGAGGTGATTTGACAGATATGGATCCCCCGTGAGATTCTATAATTGCACGAACGCTGGAAAGACCAAGACCTGTTCCATTTTGTTTGGTGGTAAACAATGGCTCAAATATTTTGCTAATGTTTTCTTTTGATATGCCATCTCCTGAATCCTCAAACTCTATAACCAGATTATTTTTTTCACTTCTAGCACGTATTGTTATCTTTCCTTCATTTTCTCCTATTTCATCTACTGCATTTAACAAAATATTGGTAAAAGCAACTGACAACTGAATTCTGTCTGCCATGAGAGAAAAGTCATTTTCCGGTAGTATTGTTGAGATATTTTTTGGGATGTTTGTGTTTTTAATAGAATCATCCAAAATGTTGGAAATTGAGACTAGTTTTTTGTCCAAAGGCATTGTTTTAACAAATCCTAATACTTGGTTAATCTGGTGATTGATTCTAGATACGGCATCATTTATTATTGGAAGATATTCCTCAAGTTTTGGGTCCAACTTATTATTGACTCTCATCTCGATTGCTTGAATTGTTAATCTGATTGCACTTAATGGGTTTCGAAGGTCATGCGAAATTCTTGCAGTAAGTTCACCTACTACAGACAGCTTTTCTTTTTTTATCACCTCATTTTGTGTTTGTATGATGATTTTGGCTTGATTTTTTGTTTTGTCAAATAAGAGTGCCACAAATAATATTGCAATTCCAACTACCCCGATCAAACTTGGAAAAACTAAATCAAGAAAAAAATAGAGCGTCTTTGTAGATTTTGCAGTATTAACTAAAATATTTTTGGAATATTCAGTGGTGTGTTTTTCTCCGATCTCTACATCTGCTCCTCTGACACCATCATTTACAAAATAGTCATCCCAGTATTTAGAAAAAGAAACCATAATTCCAGTTACAGGCTCAACTGAGATTGTACAACCTCCGTCAGAAAGTATCTTTTTAGATGCAAATTCTGGATGGTCTGAAGATACATCCACATCGCTATATTTACACGAGAAATCATATACATCAAGACCATCAATGTTATCTTCTCGGTCAAAAACAAAAGGAGTTTCAGAAAATATCATGGGATGGAAAAAATCATAATCTTCTTTTTGAACATTGGGTGGAAAAATGAAATATTCATTCGTCGATTGATGCTTTCCAGTGGTTCTATCAACAAAAAATACATGAGTGTCATCAAAGACAATTTTATTTGTTACAGGATCTCTCCCTAGTATAGTAGAATTGATCTCTAAAATATTGCCAGTCACATTTACCACATTTTCTCGTAAAGTCTCTCTTATCCCAAATGGTTCTGACAGGTTTCCTCCAAGGGAATTCAATACGCGATCTCGTCCTTCTTGTTCTGCAATATATTCATAGTTTAATGGGATTTTTTTTATTTCATTAACAAATAATCCGTATATGATCATGACAGAAATAATAGCTAAAAATCCTATGACTAATTTTGTCTTAAAATTCATCAAAATGTTAGCGCATAATGCCACATATTAAGAAATTAATTTTTTACTACAATATTTCAAATTAATTTTTAGGCAATGTCTGAATGAATCTTTTTAAATGGATTTCATGTTAGGGTTATTATGACTACCTGTATAGTTGTGGATGACGATGTGAATACTACCAAGGTTTTTTCTGATATTCTAGACCTTATGGGACTACGTGTAGTGGGGAAAGGTTTTAGCGGAAGTGAAGCTGTATGTCTTTATAAACAGTATAGACCTGATGTTGTTTTTATTGATCTCATGATGCCTAAAACGGATGGATTTTATGCTATTAGGAAAATCAGAGAAATTGATCCTACTGCAAAGATTGTAGCAGTAACAGCAAATCTAACTTTGGAAACAGGTCGAAAATTAGAAGAACTAAAAATTAACGCAATTATCTACAAGCCATTTAGTATGCATGAAATAAAACAAGCGCTGGAAATATACAAAATTAATACATCATAATCTTAGTTTTGTCACTTGGATTAATTGGGCCTAACTATTACTGCCAATAAATTGTATAGGGGTTGTTGATAAAGAATTAGAAAATGATGCCGAGTTTTTGATTATGTGAAATGGCAAATATCATGTCTCTTCTCCTTATCTTCATGTATGTGTTTGAAAAGTCAGACTCTAGTGTGTGCCAAACTAGAGAGCGCTAAAAGGCCATAATTCAGTTCTATCCACTTAAAATAATTATGATAGCGTTGAAATACATCTCAAATTACACAAAAAGCACGTCAAAAAATAATCTTGGTGTTTTAAGTTTTGTATTTGCAGCTATTGGTTTTGTCCTCATTATTTTATCATTTATAAATATTAAAAGTGTGACTTATCAGTATTATACAGAAATAGCTTTTGCGTTACTAATTGCTTCTATAGTATGTGGTGCAATAGCAAAGCGTAGATCCAAGCAAGCGAAAACTGGAAACTAGCAATATCTCAAGATGTTTGTATACCTGAGGCAAGTACTCTGAGATCAAAATTCTAAATCTTATTGCCACAATTAGCACAAAATTTTGAACTCTTTCTGATGGGACTTTAGCAATGTAGGCAATTCCTGTTCTCTATTTTAAAGGGCATCCTCTGTGAATTTGAACTAGGTAGAGTACCTGCAACAATAAACGCAGAAATTGAATGGCTTTGAACGTGGATGTCCGAAGACAATGGTTCTACTATCATGGCAGTATTGGCGTTTCTCATGTTTCTGTCCAATGCTTTCTTGATTTCAAAAATTGATTTTATCGACAAAAACTCTAATGCAGAAAATCGCATTATGCTTTCATGTATCTTATCAAAAAACTCATGATCTGCAATATTTCCTTGTTTATACAATGTATTTATTTCAAGAAATGAATCGCGAATTATATCATATCCGTTGAAAATATATTGCAATTTGTCAAATGTGAGACTAAGAGTATCAACATCTCCACCAAATGCCATATGCTAAATAACTTGCACCATCATTAATTATTTTTGGGTTTTGATCTTTTTTGTTCTAGCAATTCCCAAGGAAACACGATGTATTCTGTACCTTTAGTTTTTTTCGCATAGACCAACTGTTTTGGATATCTTGTTTTTCTTCGCGCAATCAGAGTTGCGTATATGAAATTATCAGGAAATTCTACCTGTGAGATGATTTTTTTAAAAGTCTTTCCTGAATCGTAGATGTCATCTACAAACAATGTTTTTGCAGGTATCTTGTTTTTGTCAACACGTATGCTTTTGACATCTAACTGGTCAGCTAACAATCTAGATGGAATTAATCCGCCTCTTGATACAGTAGCAATCTCATCAAATCTAAAGCCTGTATTTTTTATTTTCTCTGCAAGGATCTTTACATCTGTTTCTATATCTGACCATGTGAGAATACAACTACCATTCCATTACGATCTAGTTTTTGTCAACTAGATCATATTTTTGTTTACTGATAATAACAGCTTCTATACATATTTGAATTTAGATCAAGCTAAATAATGTAGCCTAAGCTAAACATTATATGTAGCCTGAAAACTCTTTAAATTAGAAATCATGACAGAGATCCCAGAAAAAACCAGCAAGTTTTCCAAGATCAGGGCAGCTTATCGTAACAGCATGCTTGCACAACTATTTTCCTACATGGGTCCTGCCGTCATTGTCAGCATTGCTTACATGGACCCTGGAAACTATGGAACCGATATCCAGGGAGGAGCAGCGTACAACTATAATCTGCTATGGGTGGTATGGCTCGCAAGTGGAATGGCAATGCTTCTCCAGTATCTATCTGGGAAACTTGGAATAGCTACGGGGCAATCTTTGCCAGAGATATTGCGTGAAAAATTGAAGAAAAAAGTATTCGTTATTCCCTATTGGCTTGCTGCAGAGGGAGCAGCTGCCGCGACAGACTTGGCAGAGTATCTTGGAACTGTTATTGCTTTAAATTTGCTATTTGGCGTACCTATGATTTATGCTTCAATATTTGGAGCATTTGATGTTATCCTGATACTGACCCTTACAACACGCAAATTTAGAATTATCGAGCAGATGTTCATGTTGTTTGTATCGGTTATTGGAATTGGTTTCTTCTATGAGCTCTTTCTAACAAAACCAGATCTGCCATCTATTGCATACCATTCGGTTATGCCCATACTTGATAATAGCGGTGCTCTTATGATAGCAGTTGGAGTCATCGGAGCTACGGTTATGCCGCATGCACTCTTTGTTCATACGTCACTCACAGCGACAAAAATGCATGATAAATCACTCGATGAGAGAAGAAAGGCTCGCAAGCTCCACTTGTATGAATGTATCATACTTCTTACCATTGCAGGTGTGATAAACGCAGCAATAATGATAGTAGCCGCATCAGCATTTCACGTTAACAACCCTGGTGTTGCTTCCATAAACGACGCCTACAAGATACTGGTTCCTCTATTTGGAATTGGAGCTGGAGTGATCTTTCTTGTAACTCTACTGGCTTCAGGAATTTCATCTTCAGTAGTTGGAACAATGGCTGGTCAATCAATATATGAAGGTCTATTAGGAAAGAAGACAAACGTTTGGATCCGACGCTTCATAACTAGATTTGTTAATGTAGTGCCATGTACTATTGCAGTACTTCTAGGTATTGACCCACTAAACATATTGGTCTACAGCCAAATCATACTTAGTTTACTGATACCGCTACCCATGATTCCATTGGTGCTTCTTTCAAGAAACAAGAAACTAATGGGAGAGTTTGTTAACCGAAAGATCACAAATATAGTGGCGTACGCGGTTGTAGGACTAATACTTGGATTCAACTCCTATCTCATAATCACTACATTTGTTCCAAGCCTGACGCCAACGTAGTCAGACAATATGGTAACCATTATGGTTTTGCAAAAACAAGAGGTGATAATGTGGCTATAAAGGGATTCAAAGACATCATTCTTACTGATGAAAAAGTAGTTGTATTGTGGAATAATGGAAAAAAAGTAACGGTGTTTTCAGATGGAACTACAATAATTGATGAATAGATCAGATATCAAATACCAGCAACTGCGTTAACAGTTAGAAATACAGTAGTGAAGATGACAGGACCTTATGATAGCGATTTGTAGTCCAAATTCTGTAAAAAATCTATTGCTCAAGTAACTATCTTGAATATGATATTTCTCTGCCTCAGATTTGCTATGAGCCGCTCTGCATGTCTTGGATTCTCAGTTTCCAGGCTTAGAGTTACACCAGCAGTGCCTGCTGGAATGTTTGAGCTTAATCTATCATGAACTACTTCAACTATGTTCACACTTAGGGAAGATATTACATCTATCACTTCCTTTAGAGCACCTGGCTTGTCAGTGAGTACAATGAAAATCTTGACCATTCTCCTCATCTCGGTTAGACCTTTGGCAACTATTTGACCAAGCAAGTACATGTCGACATTACCTCCAGAAAGTATTGGCACGACATTCTTTCCTTTGGTAGGTTTTTTGTCAAGAAGATATGCAAGGCTTACTGCTCCTGCTGGCTCTACTACCATTTTAGCCCTCTCCATTAAAAGAAACATGGCCTTGACAATCTGTGAATCATCTACTAAAACTATATCGTCAATCAACTCCTTGATGATCTTAAATGTGGACTCGCCAGGTTTTTTTACCGAGATCCCATCTGCAATTGTTCTTTGTCCTCTCACTGCTTCAAGTTTGCCAGAGTCAAAGGATTTCTTCATTGCTGGAAATGCAGATGACTGGACTCCGATTACTTTGACATGGGGTTTTTTTGACTTGACTGCTTTCAAAATTCCAGCTGCAAGACCGCCGCCTCCTATTGGAACATAGATTTCGTCAACGTTTGGAAGATCGTGCATTATTTCAAGACCTATTACTCCTTGTGCTGCGATAACAGTTTCATCATCAAACGCATGTATTATGGTGGCACCTGTTTTTCTCGATAGTTCTTGTGCCTTGGACCATGATTCGTCATATATTGTGCCGTATAGTACAACGTTTGCACCATATGATCTAGTTGCCGACACCTTTGCAGGCGAGGCAGTGACAGGCATTACAATTGTGCAAGGGATTTTTTCTAATGCTGAGGCAAATGCAACTCCTTGAGCGTGATTTCCAGCCGATGCTGCAATGACTCCTTTTCTTTTTTCTTCCCCTGTCAAAGTAGCAATCTTTGCATATGCCCCACGAACTTTGAACGAGCCAGTTTTTTGCAAGCATTCTGATTTCAGATAAACCTGAGAACCTGTCATATGGCTAAAAGTACGAGACAGTTCAAGCGGTGTACTACGGATTACTCTTCCTTGGATCTTTTGCGATTTTACAATATCTTCATAAGTTAAATTCAATATCCTCTTCACGCTTGTTACGGTATATTTGGTTTTTTAAATAGTAGAAGGCCAAAAAACGTTGAGCATTTTTGATTTTTATACACAATTCATGCAAAAATTGTATCGCTATTTTCTTTTTTTCTAATATTTTCAGGGATCTGGAAAAGGCTAAATATCATTTGGATCAGATCTCAGATCTAAGAAGTCAAGGGGCCACTTGACGTCAACTCCCCAAATCTGTGTGACGTCTCGTATCAGTTCCATGGTCCCTTGACTAAAAGTATCAATAAATAAAAAAGACTGGAATATAAACAATTTTTAAATTTTTAACGCCTTTTTGATCTCATCCATTCGCTTTAACAAATTGTCTTTTACCGTGGCTGACATTCTTACTAGATCTAAATTTCCATCTCTTGAATTATTTTTTAAATGCTCCAAATTAAAGATACACAGGCAGCCTTCTTCCGCAGCAATCATTTTCATCTCATCAATCATCACAGGAGTTGTATGATATACTTCAATTAACATGTTGTCTAATTCCTTGAAAAGAAAACTCTGTCTTTCAATTAGCTTGTTGATTTTTTCGTGGTTTGATTGTAGATGTTTTGCCAGTTCTTGTGTCAAGTCATCATGCTCAAATAGCACCTCGAAGAGTTTTTGCTGATCCATGTTTTCATATCCCTTTTGCCTCATCGTTTCTTCTATTATTTTATCGCTCTGTGGAGCCATATTTTGCTGAAGATCCTTTATTTTGTCACTTATTTCAGATAACTCCTTTTGTATGTCAATTACTTTGTGGTCAAGTTTGTAAAAGAGCAAGGCATGATACTGAAGCGACATGTGCGCCGACAAGACATAGTTGCTCTCTTTTACTTCAAATTTGATAAAACTACGTCTTAGATCTTGGTCAGTTGTGACTGATGTGCCATCATGCGTCCAACCTGGCAGGCTTCTTAGAATGGAGTCATAAAACTGTCTTGCTTTTCCAGGATCAAAGGATTCTTGGTTTGAGACAGTCCCATCGCCCAGCATTACTCTTACTGGTACCTTTATGACAAGGCCCTTTACATGCTCAAGAAATAAAGTACGTATTTCTTCGCCTTTCTCCGACATGGATTTTACAAATGGATCGGTCAAGTTTGATGGGATTTGCACGCTTTTTCCTTGTTCCTCTTAAATAAAATTGATAGGTAGTTTAAATATCAATTGAGAGCGACTTTAATTGTACGAGAAGATGGCAAAACCCTCGTTTAAAAAAATAATCTGTTGGAATTGTGACGTAGAAATTGTGCAATACTTTGATATAAAATACAAGGGAGAAAGAGGTCAATGTCCAGTATGCGGAGTCAATTTCCCATTGGAGTGATGGCAAATGAGTGAAACCCCTGAATCCGAATCCACTCCTGATGAGAAAATCTCTACTAATAGTATAGTAGACATGATGCTAAGTGGAGGTCGAACAGGATGCCTTGACACAGAATCGCTCATAAAAGAGACGCAGAAAAGGGTCTGGGGTTCGCTCAAAAAGGGATATGAATACGGTTATTTGGTAGATGAATCTGATCAGTTTCTCCGTAATCATGTATCGCAGAGGCAGCACATGATAGTAATGTTTGTAGATCTTGTAGGTTCAACAGAAATGTCTCTGACACTCCCAGCTGAAAAACTAGGGATAATCATAAGTTCTTTCTCCCAAGAAATGAGATACGTGATAAAAAATTATGGAGGATACGTACTCAAGTATGTCGGAGATGCTGTAATTGGATACTTTGTTGCAGAAGAAAACCCACTTGTTGTTTCTGATAATGCAGTAAATTGCGCAAAAACCATGATCGATGTAATAGAAAGAGGGATCAACCCAATTCTAAGCGAATATGATTATCCAGAACTACGTGTAAAAGTAGGGATGGACTTTGGCGAAAATGCTATCGTGCGATATGGATCAGATAAAATTAGATCGCATGTAGACATCTTGGGCCCTGCAGCAAGCATAGCCGCAAAGATTACCGCGTTAGCAAGACCAAACCAGATCTTAATTGGAAAAGATGTTTACGAAAAATTACATCCATCTTTGAAGGACTTGTTCAAAAAAATGGAATGGCATGGAAATCAATGGATGTATCACGACAAGGAGACTGGGAAAATCTATGATGTTTACGCGTTACATGTTTAGACAGTAAATTTGTCTGGACATTCAACATGTTCGTAATGATGATCGGTGAACTTTTGATCAATAATATACATTACAATTTTATACAAATCTGTTGAAACTATATTTTTTTTACATTTCATACAGTTCATAGATATTGTTTTTGACATTTCTTTTATCTCGATCTGGCCGTTCTATAAGGATCTGCGATCAACGTAATTTGATAAAAAATGACTGTCACTTGACATGATAGGTTATCTAACGAGCGAATTCGTGCGTAACCATGAAATAAGGGTCAGACTTGACTTGCTTTCGTGTGGGGTTATATTAATACTAAAAGAATGATGGATTTATACAATCAGCCATTTGACATGATTAATTCTCCTTTTGCTTTTCCAAGGCTCCCGCCGCGAGTAAACCCATCACTTGGCATATCAAATGTCAGTAAAATCAAGGATGTCATAGTGCGTGACAAAGATGCCATGATGGGAAGATTGGATGGTCATCATGCAATGTTCCAGCATTATGCGTCAGGTCTGTTTAATCTGTCTCCCAGTCAGTTCATGCCAGGGCATCCAATGCATGCAAAAATACAGGCAGTAGAGACATTACAAGAAGAAAATGAGAGACTACGACAAGAAAATTCTGTTCTGAAAACTAGCAAAAACAAGGAAAAGAAAAATTAGCTCGAACTTTATAAAGCTATAAAACATTACGTTTCTTGTGAACAAAACACCAAATCAAAAATGGAACGAAGAAATTTCCAAATATAAAAAGAAGTGTCAGCAGATCGTAGGTTTGTCTCCTTCAATCCGATATGTTGGACTTGTAAATGAATATGGAAGGACGCTAACTGGAATAATTAAACCTGGAACTAACATTCTTTTGAAATCAGAATCAGCAAGAAACGAATTCTTTTTGGTGTCCACTATGTTTAACATGCGTAACAAAATAGACATTGCAATAGGGAAGATGAACTATGCCATCTTCAAACATGATAAGATAACTCTAGTAGTTTTCCAAAGTAAAGAAGGAATCTACTATGTCTCGATAGGCAAAAATGTAACCGTAGATGCAATTGCAAAAATTATTGCAAAAATTAAAAAAGTAATTTAGACTGGCGCAAAGCCATGAAAGCCTCTTGCTTGTCGTGGGCCACCTTCAGCTGATGGTTCAAACAACGAGATCATATACTTGTCTGGATCAAGAACTATGCAATTCTTTCCTGCCTTATGTACAGTAATTTCTCGATATATTACAACATTGCTTGATCTGAGTTCTTGTACTGCAGATTCTATATCTCCAACAATGAGACCTATTACAATGCCATTTTCAATGGATGTTCCAGTATTGATAGGCCTTGAGGCAGGATGCAGTATTACTGTAGCACCATCTCTTCCCAATTCTGCCCAATCCCCTCTATTGTTCTTGATTGGCAGCCCTATTATTTCACTATAATATTTGATGGATTTTTCCAGGTCGGAAACCGCTATTATTACGCTTCCAAGATGCTTTATGTTCATATGACAATTAAAAACTACAATGTTAAAACCGTTATGCTATACCACTTGAACCATAGTTTCCGTTCTTTCCACGCCTCGTATGTTCTGAATCTCTGTAGTTACTTCCTTGATCTCGGACAGCTCTTTTACGTCAATTAGAGTCTACGGCGTCAAATTGGCCGCTTACGGCAAAAGAGTCGTAAACGGACTTTACCATGCGTAGCCTTGCAGCGATCAGCTTTTTAGGGGATTTGACGAGGACTACGGCTTTGACCAGCCTAAATCCACCTCCACTTCAATCAGGGTTTCTGTTGATACGATTTCCTTTATTTTCTTGAAATCTATCACCATGTTGTTTATCTCATCCATAGTGCCTTGTAATACTACTATGATATCAGCCCTGCCTGTAACAATCATGATTTCTTTAACGATTTTTCGTATTTTTTGCAGTATCTTTATGACATTGTCCACCTTTCCAGGCTTGACAGTAATCAAGCATAAAGCCCTCATGGCTTTTTAATCGTGTTATTACGGATAAGTGTTTATGATCTATATGAAGAAAATAAAACTGAACTTAATCATCGCTTGCTTCTTGGGATCGAGCTTCTTCAAGATATGCCTTCCTAGCTTCTAATTCTGCCTCTTTATCTACGTCGGTATCATCCTCCACGACGATTATTCCTGAATCTTCCTCTACGATGTCTTCCTTAAGCTTGGTTTTCTCTTTTGGCTTTGCTTTTGGAATATCTTTCTTTTTGATCTCCTTTTTTGTAGGTTTTTTTGTCTCTTTTTTCTTTTCCTTGGTCATTGCGACGATTAACCAACAATGCATATCATGCTTTTAAACTTGTCTCATCTGGTATTAAAAGGAAAAAATTGCTTACCGTGGATCATTTTTACACTAGATGTAAATCTTGAATAAATTCACATTTTCATCTTTTTTATCTTTTCAATTATTGAATGATGATCCGATGAGGGCTCTGTCGATATTATGAGTATTCCATCTTCTTGAAATATGGTCAATAGTTTCACTTTACCTTTTGATTCAACAACCCAGTCTGTTTTGCCCATCTTATCTGTAAACATTTTATCCATCATCGCTTTTACGAGAACCTGATGATGCGCTAGATCTGCGAGTTGTTTGTCAAGAAGTGGAATGACTCCGTCTTTTCTTGCAGACGAGACAAGCTGATCGTTAACAATTTTTCCAGCAAACCTGATTTGCGGATCGAGGTCGAGTATTTTTTTGCAATAATTACTTACATTTGTAGGCGCAGTACTCATAATTTCATCCTCATTATAGATATGTCACGTACTTGCCATATATTTAACATGGTGTCATCTAACAGAATTTGAAAACAACGAGTATTTTTATTAAGAATAGATCATTCTTTTAGGTACCAATGAATAAAATGCAGAAAAATGTGGTGATAATTCTTGCTGCCGTCTCTGCCGTAGGAGTTTTAGGAATTCCGCTGGGGGATCCTAAGTTTATTCCACAAGCCCTTCTGTTAGAAGGCTGTTTTGTCTCTCTTACAGTCTTGACAGCAAAAAATTACAGACATGTTTACATTCCAAACTTTGTGATATCTGGAATCGTTATAGTTGGAAATAGCGCATTTTACAAACATATTGAAATAATGACAACGTTACATCCTCTCTACAATGCCCTGATCTTAATTACGGGCGGGTATGTTTTGCAAGTCTTGCTTTTGATTACAAACTATCGGGCATATATACAACACAAACATTTGACCTTAAGTGGCAGAACTGATTAGGATTCAAAAATTATTTTAAACTATATGGTGCCACCGGCGGGACTTGAACGCGCGACAGCTCGGTCTTCAGCCGAGTGCTCTCCCGGGCTGAGCTACGGTGGCACATTCGATCATCCAATTCTGGGGGAATTAAAGTGTGTCTGTCTTATTTTTTCCAAGCAATGTCTTTGATCTTTTTTCGTTTATTTATTGTTCTAGCTATTACAAAGAGGAGATCTGATAATCTGTTAACATAGACTTGACAAGCTTTGTTAATTGGTTCTTTTTCTTCAAGTTCTACAATATTCACTTCAGCTCTTCGGCAAATGGATCTGGCAAGATGTACTTGAGAGGCAATATGATCTCCTCCTGGCAGTATAAAGTATGTTATCGAGGAAAGGTCAGATTCCAGTTTGTCTATTTGATTCTCAAGATAAATGACCATTTCATCTGTGACTCTACTGGATGAATCGCTCAAGATGGGATTTGCAAGATCTGAGCCTACTACAAAAAGATCATTTTGTATTTTGGTGAGAAGGCCAGCTATGTCTGAATCCAATGTGGAAGATAGAGGTATGCCAATGGCTGAATTTAGTTCATCTATCGTACCATATGCAATAATGCGTTGACTGGATTTCTTTATTCGTCCTCCGCCTACAAGTCCGGTGGTTCCATCATCACCTGTTTTTGTATATATTTTTGGCACTAGATATTGGTCAGCCTTGTCATTTTTATCTTGATCGTACTATCTAGTCATTTTTAAACAAAAACCTAAAACTAGTGTGGCATTTGATTATATGCAAAGAACATGTTGTTTGATTTTTTCTATATTGTATCTGAGCTAAAGAAAGTACCAAGGAAAGGCTGGAAAGAAAAAGTAGGGATAAAAGATCCTGAATCTGTGGCAGACCATTCGTATGGTACTGCCGTTATGGCCATGATATTTTCAGATAATGCTGGTAATCTTGATACTGAAAGAATAGTAAAGATGGCATTACTCCATGATCTTGCTGAATCCATAACAGGTGATTTTATACCAGGAGAGATTCAAAAAGAAAACAAGAAAACTGTGGAAACTCAGGCAATGGAAGAGATTTTATCAAAACTTCCACCACACCTCTTAGACAAATATCATTCATTGTGGAAGGAGTATGTCGATTGTACCTCGAAAGAAGTCTGTCTTACTGCATGAAATAGACAGACTTGAGATGGCAA
This sequence comes from uncultured Nitrososphaerota archaeon, assembly GCA_963701075.1. Classification (GTDB taxonomy): domain Archaea; phylum Thermoproteota; class Nitrososphaeria; order Nitrososphaerales; family Nitrosopumilaceae; genus Nitrosotalea. The sequence continues at coordinate 1,363,359 of OY969559.1, read as the reverse complement.
TACAAGCAGCAAAATATTCTGGAGAAGGGTTTTCAAAAGAGAAACTTCAAGAATTTGTGGAATCTGCTAGGCATGAAATAAAATCAAAAGAGCTCATAGAAGTTTTAGATGAGATATCCTATAAATAACAAGTTCGTGGATTGATATCATGCAATATTTTGTTGCTCTTAAAATTGGTGAAAAACGGGTCAAGACCGCAAGAGAATATCTGAACAAAATTTCTAACGGCCAAGCTATGCCTGCATTGGCTCTTCGTGACAACAGATCAAATGTGTGGGAACCAGTTGGAGACGAAAATCTTTATGCCATATTAAATGATGCAGGAGGATATGTTTTGACAGATGTAAGTGGTTACATGGTAGTACTATGTGATAAAAATGGTATTTCAAAAGCAATTGTGAGGGGATTGAATATAGAACATAAAGATACAATTGTAAAAATGTTGCAAGATGACAGCATATCAGAGTACAAAGGTCCTGTCTCCTTACCAGTTTAAACAATACCTGACCTCTGACAGTTTTAGGTGATGCCAAAAACGTACTTAAGTTATACTTGGATTTTGAAATCAGTATGGAGGAGATAAAACTATGAAGATGACACAGTTTGTAATTGCAAAATCTAACTATGTTATACCTCTTGCATTATTTTTGGGCTCTTTTTTCATTTATTCGTATAACCTAGAAGGGCAGCCGTGGCATGGAGATGAAATTACCTATCTCGGATGGGGAGGAAATTACTTTGATCTGATAAAAAAAGGCAACTTTGATAATTCATGTTTGGAATCCCTGGATCACTGTAATCTGTTATTTCACATACCTGCGTTTGGACTTACTTATAATCCCATTAGAAACATCCTGATTGGATTTCCAATGTATCTTGCAAATGAGGACAAAGGAGATTTTTACAATTGGTCATGTTACTGGGATTGTTATAATCATGACAAAGGCCCATCGATTCAAGAAATGACAGATGGGCGTTTGCTCTCCCCCATTTTTGGATCTTTGACCATCATGTTTTCATTTATGGTGGGAAAAATATTTTTTAATCGATATGTCGGTATTGTAGCCGCTCTTCTTTTTTTATCGTATGATCTTTGGGTATGGTATAGTCGCACTATAATGGTAGAGGTACACTACATCTTCTTTGTCATGTTATCACTACTAATTTTGCTTCATGCCTTCAAAAATGGACAGACAAAAATCACATATTTGATTTTAAGCGCAATTACATTTGGTTTTGCGTTAGATACAAAGATGCTTGCCATAACTTTCTTAGTTCTATTTCTTGGAATTATATTATTTAGGGGATTATCTGATAAGAATGACGGCGCCACTTTTAAGAAAAAGCGTCTTGCCAAAACAGGTTTCTTGGGTTTCTTATTCTTTGCAATGACACTTTTGGGCTTATTTTTGGCAGAGCCTGGATTTTATGCGAATCCTCTAAACGAGATCTCTGTCATGAAGACAGACATGGATAACTATAATCATGATGTTTGGTATATTGGATACCCATCCATTCATAATATTGAGATAAAATCTATAGTATCGGTTTTTCATTATGTTCTTTTTCCAAGTTTTATAGAAAAACAAATTTCCAACCCTGATCTTAATCTGAGCGGTAATTTTGGTTGGACGTATCCGCCCACCTATTCCAGCATACCATTGACAGTATTTTTCTTCGTTGGATTTGGGTATGTGATGTATCGAATTAGTAAATTCAAAGACTGTACTTCTGAGGCATTATTGTTAATTTGGTTTGTAAGTGCATTTGCTCTCACGCTAGCAATCGTAAAAGACTTCTCTCTTGAGAGATATCTACTTCCACTTGAGATATCAGTCATTTTTATTGCGTCTTATGGTTTCTGGCAGTTTGTAAAAGAAATTTCGAACAAGAAAACCAAGACTATTTTTGTCATTTATTTCATGTTTGTTCATTCCATTACTGCCTTTTCATACTGGGAAAAAATCTATTTTTCTCCCGGCACAACTTGGGTAAATCCACTTCACTATGGAACTTTACAAGAATCCCTTGACAATCCCTTTACATTTGTTGCAAACATGTTATTTTTTGGCTTCTTGTTTTTTATGTTCGTGATCCGACTTCAAAAAAGAACGCATCGTGTATTAACTTCAAAGCCTACCTAATCAGTAACAAACAATCCATCTTAAACGTTAAATTAGCAGTTACCTCATTTTCATTAAATGGCAAAATTTCAACATATCATAGAGGTAAAGGGGCATCTCATTGATTCCATGATACTTACTAAAATTTTTGATATAATAATGGATTTGCAAGGGGAGTTTCAGGTACAAAAGTTTTCAGTTGGAAAAAAGAAAAAAGATGAAAGTTATGCAAAACTTCTCATCCAAGGCAAGTCAAAGGAGCATCTTAATCAAATCCTTCAAGCTGTATATCGCGAAGGTGCAATCTCTAAGATACAACAAGATGCGGTGTTAAAGGCAACCCAAAAAGATATGGTCATGCCTGATGATTTTTACAGTACCACAAATAATCACACCGATATTTTCTACAAAGGAAAATGGATTAGAGTTGAAAACATGATGATGGACAAGTGCATAGTAGTTAAAGCAAACCGAGACTTTTTGTACACCAATCCGTGAAATTAAGAAAGGTGATATGATAGTAGTTGGAGAACAAGGAATCAGGATTACACCTCCTGAGAGACCAAGAGAAGGAGTCAATCTATTTCAATTCATGGGAAGCGGGAGCTCAAGTGAAAGACCAACTCAACATATTGCACGAAGAGTTGCAGAAGATATTTACAAAACCAAAAAACAAGGTGGAAAAATAGTTTTTGTTGGCGGTCCTGCCATAGTTCATACTGGGGCATCAGATTCAATCGCATCACTAATCAGACTGGGGTTCATTGATGCAGTGCTTGCAGGAAACGCGCTTGCTGTTCACGATATAGAATACTCTACTTTGGGTACATCTCTTGGAATGAATGTTGAAGATGGAACACTTGCAATTCGTGGTCATAGAAATCACATGCAAGCAATAAATTCGGTCTTCAAGGCAGGCTCTATTTCAAAAATGGTTGAAAAAAAGACACTGACTAGGGGGATAATGTATGAATGTGTAAAGAACAACATTCCATTTGTTTTGGCAGGATCATTGCGTGATGATGGTCCGTTGCCAGATGTGATTACTGATATGACTGTAGCACAGAGAAAATACAAAGAGATTCTCAAGGACGCAAAGATGGTTATAATGATTGCAACAATGCTTCACTCAATCGCTACTGGAAATATGCTTCCAGCAAATGTCAAGGTGATTGTAGTTGATATCAACCAGCCGACAGTAACTAAACTTATGGACAGAGGAACATGGCAAGCATTGGGCATAGTGACAGATGTAGGAGCATTCCTACCACTTGTTACTCAAGAGCTTCAAAAACTCAAGAAAACATAGGGTTTTTTGTACATTGGACTTTGGCATGGCTATGGTGGGATCTATATCTTTGCGTTTGGAAAGTAAAGACGACTTTTTTAAGCTGTAGTTTTGAATATATCGTATGAGATTAAAAGATAAGATAGCAGTAGTAACTGGCGCATCAAGTGAAATAGGATTAGAGATCTCAAAAAGATTCGTGGAAGAAGGAGCAAAGGTTGTCCTGATTGGCAGAAACAGAGAAAAATTGGAAAAGGCTAGATCATCAATAAAGGATTACGCCTCAAATACGGTATCTATCCAATGTGACATCACAAACGAATCACAAGTGATTCAGGCAGTTGATCAGATAAATGCGCATTATGGTAAGATAGACATTCTCGTTAACAACGCAGGAACAATCAATGATCCAATTCATTTCCACGAGATGAAAGAATCAGACTGGGTATCATTGGTGAATACTAACCTCTTTGGAACTTTTATGATAACAAAATCCGTGCTTGTTAAGATGCTTGAAAATAAAAGAGGCTCAATCATAAACATAGGTTCCATATCAAGTGAAAGAGCAATCCCGAAAGTGCATTTGACTGTTTATTGCACTACCAAAGCTGCAATCAACATGTTTACCAAAGGAATAGCAATTGAATATGCAAGAAAAAACATTCGCTGCAATTGCATAAATCCTGGTATAATCAATGCTGGAATGATAAAGCCATATCTTGACTATCCAGAAGCAAGAAAGGTTCTTGAAGAAAGACAACCACTGAACAGAATCGGAGAGCCAATTGATGTGGCTAACGCTGCAGTGTATCTGGCGTCAGATGAGGCTAGTTGGATTTCAGGTGTAATCATGAACGTGGATGGCGGAAAATCAGCCTCCGAAGGATAGACTTCAAACCAGTTCTTTCTTTAGAGTTAATTCTCTAGTTTTAGTTTATTCTCTTTAGGATTGATCTAAAAAACTCAATCATTACAGATGACTGACTAAAATACAACATATTAACTAGTAAAATTAATCGAGAATCTTAAATAACTACAACTCTTCGATTATTTGTTGAAAATTAATCCTGTTTTCATCATGTTGATGATGTCAATTGTACCATTAACCTTCATTCCTGCCTTTGCTCAGACTAATCCTGTTTCGGCTTCAATCGCGGTAACTACTGACAAGTCAACCTATTCTGACGGCGATCAGATGACTATATCAGGCACAGTAAGTACTCAACTTAATATTCCAATATCCATAGTCATCAGAGATCCATCACAAAACATAGTCCTGCTTGGTCAAGTATCCTCCAATTCAAACAACACATATTCCACAACAGTTACGGCAGGTGGTAGTTTATGGGCGGCGTCTGGCACTTATGAGGTGGATGTAACATATGGAAGTAAAGATAACACGGCAAAAACTACATTCTTGTTTACTGGCATCATGCCAATCGTACCAATTACAATCCAAGGGCAAACTTACAATGCAACATATCAAATAACAAATGGCAAAGTATTAGGCATGATACCAAACACTGATACAAAATCCTTGGCAATACGAATTCAACCGTCTGGTAACGGAACAATCTCAATCACACTGCCACGATCTTTGATAGACTCTAAAAACAATGGGCAGGATAGTCCATTTGTCGTACAAGATGATGGAGTACCAACCACATTTAATGAAACGGGAACAACTTCCTATGGCAGAACTCTTGCTATTCCATTTGGGTCAAATAATGCTCAGATAACAATAATTGGCACTCAAATAGTACCAGAATTTGGCGCTATTGCAATGCTGGTACTTACGATTGCTATGATATCAACCATTATCTATTTTAGAACTAGATTGCAACATAAGATTTCATAGAGTACAAACAAAATATTGGTTAGTTTACGTCAAGGCATATGTGATCTTCGGATATTTTTTTACCATCTATAGACATTCTTCAAGTTATCGTCATCATCATGAGTTTTCATTTTCAAATATAATGGCTTGAGCCCTAATGACGATATTCGTACTTAAATTGCTTTTTCATTCTCATTACCAGAGGCAATATCTACGGCACGATTAATTGTGGATACGAAGATTTTGCCTATTTTCGCATTATTTCTGATTATACTGATTACGTCATTTTCATATTGCTCCATGACAATTATCTGAATGATGAATTTATCACTAAATTCTGGCGTAAACATTTCAGTTCCTTTTGCAGCATGAATTTGCGGATTGAGATTCTTTCCACGTCCTCTAACTTTCATTATTGTGATACCGCCTACATGAATTTTCTTTAACGAATTACTGATTGCTCCAATGTCTCCCTGTCCTACTATCGCTTCGATTCTAATCATATGTTGAAAGTACTGTCAGGGATAAATAACAATTATGAAAAAATAATTTTTAAATTATCTGTTCATCTTTTCTTTCAGTTTGAATATCAAATGCCTCGACAATTTGCGTAACGAATATCTTTCCAAGTTTTGCTTTTGAGCGTGCGATTTCAATCACTTCATCTTTCTTATCGTCTGGAACTATTACTTCCACTATGAATCGCTCACCGAATTCTGGTGTAAAGATCTCAGTTCCCTTTGATGCATGGATTTGCGGGCTGACAGTTTTTCCTCTGCCCCATCCTTTGTATGCCGTAATCCCTCCCACTGATAATTTCTTCAGCGCATCGCTAATGGACCTCACGTCATTTTCTGGCAGGATGATCTCAATTTTTATCAATTATGGTAACAAAATTCTATTGCGTATTAAAAAATCTTGTGCAAGATTCTCACTATTTTTTTTAAGATGAAAAAAAGCAATTAATTTTTATACTGCTGTTTTTTTAATAGATGAATCTTGCCAATCGACTCCGGAGATACAGCATGGATGCTAATTGCATCCAGTCTCGTATTGCTTATGATCCCTGCATTAGGGATGTTTGAAGCTGGGCTGTTACGAAAGAAAAATACGGTATCTATTTTTATGCAGATCTTTTTTGGATTAGCGCTTTTAAGCATAATGTGGTTTACGTTCGGATTTAGCTTATCATTTGGGCCTGACACGGGTGAAGGAATATCAGGTAACCTAGATTGGGCATTTCTCAGAAACGTCCCACAAGATACTGGACTACATTACGCTCCTACAATTCCAGGGCTCTTGTATGCAAAATTCCAGATGATGTTTGCTGTCATTACTCCCTTGTTATTAACAGGAGCAATAGCAGAACGAATGAAGTTTAGTGCGTTTATTCTCTTTATTGTAGCATGGAGTGGTTTGATCTATTATCCATTGGTACACTGGATATGGGGTGGAGGATGGTTAGGTCAAATTGGTGTAGTTGATTTTGCTGGAGGAATAGTCATTCACACAAGTGCAGGTATGGGTGCTCTTGCAGCAGCTTTAGCTTTGGGCAAGAGATTGAATTATGGATCATCAATCATGATTCCTCACAGCATACCGATTGCGGTTCTAGGGTCTTCGCTATTGTGGCTTGGATGGTTTGGTTTTAATGCAGGAAGTGCATATGGTGCGGGGGCACTATCTGGAATAACCATAATCAACACCCAGGTAGCATCAGCAGTGGCTGCTTTGATATGGGTTGGACTTTCTTGGATGAGAACAGGAAAGCCAAGTGTGATTGCCGCAATTAATGGTGCCATAGCAGGGCTAGCAGGAATTACCCCGGCATCAGGCTATGTAGGCGTAGATAGTGCCTTTGTAATAGGAATCGCAGTAGGCATAGCATCATATCTAGGTGTACTATTCTTTAAAGAGAGATTAAAGATAGATGATGCACTTGATGTTAGTTCGGTGCACGGCGTAGCTGGAATAGTTGGCTCCTTATCAATAGGATTGTTTGCAAGTTCACTAGTAAATCCGTCAGGACCAAACGGGTTATTGTTTGGAAATCCACACCAGTTGTTAGTTCAATCAATAGGTGTTGGCGTTGCAGGTGTCATGGGGTTCTTTGGAACATTTGCAATACTGAAGGTATTGGATATATTGATTGGCATACGTGTATCTCCAAAAGTGGAAGAAGCCGGTTTAGATATTGAAGAGCATGCAGAACGTGCGTATTCTGATGAAGATGAATTTGGCAAGATGTAGTAAGATTCTTCACAACATTCAAAATCTTTCCTCAATATGATAAAACAGTTCTTGACATGCAGAATAAAGACATGTGTTTAATTGAAAAGAATCATTTTGTCTGATAATTACAACAAAGACATCTATAGTAATCAGTCTTCGAGCCATCATGATTCTTTATATTATTTTGATGCATTATCTCCATTGGAGAGTCGCATCTAGGACAATCCATTTCTAGTTCCAAAAGAATTGATCTAAGCCTGTTTGTTTTGGTGCTCCAATTAGAGTACTAAAATCCAAATCCATGGATGACAATATCTGATCAAATGTACTTTCCATAAATTCGATGTATTTTGCAGAATCAATCTCATCAGGACGAGCCATCTCCACGGGTTTTACCCCTGGCTTGTTTATTATTTTTACATATGAGATAATATCGCCTTTTTTAATCTCTCTTGTCTGTTCTAATAGTTTAGCTGCACGTATATGCTGTGGAATTGTCTTCACATATTCAGAAGGAGCCTTGCTTATCATTACATTAAATGCAAGATCATTTAATGGAATTTGTCTTGCTTTTAGATTCTTGGCATACTGTGATATCATATCTCCAATCTTTTGTTTCGACTGTGAGAATTCATTCTCCGATTGTACCTTGGACAAGATTTCAAGTATTTCATAGAATAACTTTCGAATGAATGGAGGGGTATGGGATTTCTTACCCGTTAAGCCTTTTACATCCACCTTGCCGTCCTTCTGAACTCCTAGATAGTTCTTTTTTCTAGTGCTAAAAACAACATAGCGGTATTCTTTATCTAAATCAAGGTCAACACCAAATTCCTCTTTTGCCCAGTCCACTATCTTTTGAATCTGTTCGCGTGTAGGGCCTTTGAGAAATAAAGAATCAGTATCTCCGTATAGAACCTCTATTCCTATTGATTTGCATTTTTCAATTGTTTCTAAAATTGTAAACCTACCAACTGCAGTAGTGGCCTCTGCTACTGGTAAACAATATAAAGGAAATATCTCTGCACCCATTACGCCATAGCTTGCATTTAGTATGACTTTGAGCGCTTGACTTACTACAGTATAGAGTTGCTTTTGATCTTCGCTCAGTGCTGGATTTTTTGATAAACTCTTGTAATAATTAACACGCAAGTCTCGTAGCGAACCAATCAATATTGCAGTAAGACCATTTTTCTTCGTACATGCCCAATGAGTTGTTCCAGGGATCATGTTTTTCGTGCATTCGTCATGAATACACCTTACTGTTTCATATGAAAGATTTCGCACTTTTATTATGCTGGGATATAGACTGGCAAAGTCCATCACAAATACATTAAAGTGAATTCCCTCCTTTGGTTCCACCACCAGACCTCCACGATATTTTTTGTCTTTAATTATGGCCTCTGTAGTTGCAGTGATAGATTTTTGTTCTAATTCTTCTCTTCGAGGAATCAAAAAACCATGAGTTCTATGTTCGTAATAAAACAAACTACGGATCCATTGCGATACTCCCATTCTTGATATGTCATCAATTGGCATTCTGCCTATTCTTGTTATGACTACAAGTAGATCCATCAACAGATCATTATTGAAGCTAGTTAGTTTCTCTGTTAGTCGTGCGTCGTTAAAGCAATAATTTGCAAGTTCACCCAGGGAAAGATCATTTAGATCCCCCTCATACTCTAGTTTTGATTCATCAAGTAATCCCTCGGATATGCTGTTAAGAGAAAAATCATTGTATTTGTGGCTGAACGCATAAATCTGAAAAGAGCGATTGGAAAAAGCGCGGTACAAATCAATATGGACGCCTTGTTTTAGCGTAGCAGAATCTCTCATCATTATGAGAGGAATATCTTTCAACCCAATCCCGAGCCTCTCTGCTCTGTTGTACATGTATGGCATGTCAAAGTCATCGCCATTGAACGTAATGACAAAAGGATAGCTTGTTAAAATTTCAAAGGCATCCCGTATCATATCGCTTTCTTTGTCTTCGTCGTAGAAGGTTATTTTGACATCATGAGGTAATTCATTAGTTCCAGATTTTCTGTCTGCTCTCTTTAGTACAAAGACCTGTTTGGCATCATCACTACCACAAAATCCAATGGCAGTTATTTTTTTTTCAGCAATTTTTGGATCAGGTATTCTTCCTGTCTCCGACTCTACCTCTATGTCAAAACTTATTCTTCTAATCTTTGGAATGGGTTGGTTGAGCAGATTTGCCCACGCACTTATGTTGTTTTGAAATTCTTTCTGATCTATTATGCCAGTATTTGTAACCTTGTCATATAGCAACCCCTTTAGTGCAAGCTGAACCTCGTCTGGGATCGGATAAGAGAATTCCTTTAGTTTGCCATTTTCTATAACATAGTATCTGCCCACAATAAGTGAATTGTCATACAGATAATTTTCATAATATTTGATGTCAGACTCCCACGTCTCTATGATATTTCTGATACTCTTGTCAGTTTGCGTACCACCTATTGCCAAGGGGTCTGTAACTATGATCTTTGTTACGTTAATTGGTTTATCTTTGAGCAAGTCTTGTTTTTGGGTTTTTTCTAGTTTTATCACATCTTTTCGGTCTAAGAGGAACCTTAATTCTTCAGGTTCCAGCTTAGAATAACAATATGGCTTATGTCCAGTGTTATCTGTCCACAAGAGAACTTTTTGAGAAATGGGCTCATAGAATTTTAAAACGGCAGCTTTTTTCTGACCATCATAAGTAGCAGAAACAAGCAAGGCAGGAGGCATTGTTGTAGTTATTTCATCTACTGCTTTAGAATACTGCATGTCATCTCACTTTGGCATCAAGTTAGTTGCTGGTTCTTCAAGCAATACTTTGATCCAACGATTTATTCTGCTCTTGTCTAGAACAACTACCTCGACCTTTGCATCTTTTAAAAGCTGATAATCTGTCTCCGGATATGAGCCAAGGCATACAATTCTTCTAATACCTACGGTTATGGCCATTTTGCTACATTCTAAACATGTCACAAATGTGGTATACAACGTAGTATCTTTTGTACCTGAACCTACCCCGAGAATTGCGCAGTGCATTATGGCGTTTGCCTCTGCATGATTACATATGCATCTGTCTAATGCTTCTCCAGAGGCAATTTTTCCTTCTGCACGCAATTGGCATCGTTTACACCCCCCTTCATAGCAATTTTTGACTCCGGGCGGAGTGCCATTATATCCAGTAGCAATCTGCCTGTTTTCCCTAACTATGACGGCGCCAACCTGTCTTGTAATGCAATTAGATCGTAATTTTGCAAGCTCTGCCTGAAGAATGAAATACTCATCCCAAGTTGGGCGCTCAAACTCCTTTTTCACAAAAGGATTGTAACTCGCCATAATATAAGATCTACAAAGACTTGTGAGATCACAAAGATGTGAGCTGCAAGTAACAATCAGCTTGAACGAACATTTTTACCCATAGACGACAACTTGAAGATGTTTGAATCAACAATACATAGAACATCCACTTGTCAAAAAATCTTCTATTGAATATAGGGAATATCAAGTCAATTTGGCAAGACAGGCCATTTCGGATAATTGTCTAGTAGTACTTCCAACAGGTCTTGGTAAAACTACTGTCGCTCTTCAAGTAATAATCGAATTTCTTTCCAAAAAAATTGGCGGTGTGTTATTTCTAGCACCGACAAGAGTATTGGCGCACCAGCATTATGAATTCCTGAAATCAAACATACTCATAGATGACATAGCTCTCATAACTGGAGAGGATCCAATAACTAAAAGAAAAAAGCTCTGGATAAACAGTATAATTTGTGCAACCCCTGAAATCGTGAAAAATGATCTAGACAGGCAACTTGTTTTGCCGTCACAATTTGCTTTAATAATATTTGATGAGGCCCATAGGACAATAGGAGATTACGCATATGCCGGGATTGCGGAAAGATTTGCAAACATGAATGTGAGAATCGTTGGAATGACTGCCACATTACCAAGTGAAAGAGATAAAGCTTCAGAAATACTCCAGACATTGAAAATTTCAAGTATTGCACAACGAACAGAAGAAAGTCCAGATGTAAGTCCATATGTACAACAGACAGATACCCAGTGGATCAGTGTTGAGCTTCCATATGAGATGAAGCAAATTCAATCTTGTATCAGGGCAGCAATAGACTCAAGATATGATGAACTAAGACGGCTGGGGTTGAATTTATCCAGCACCCAATCATTATCCGAACTTCTTCGTGTTAGGGACTTTGTCCTAAGACAGAATCGAAGAGCTGCCAAACCCCTTTTTACGTCAATAAGACTGATTCACGCCTTGAACGTATTGGAATCGCATGGAGTAACATCGTTTCTGCGATTCTGTGATAGGACTCGTGAGAAAAAAGGAGTAGGCATACGAGACCTATTTGAAAATGATTTAAACTTTGGAAAATCTATACGTCTGGCAAAGGAAGCTCAACAAAAAGGCATTGAACATTCAAAGATCACAAAATTAAAAGAAATATTGAATGGTCTTTCGGGAAAAGCCTTGGTATTTACAAGTTATAGAGACTCTGTTGAAGTAATATATCAAAAACTAATCGAGATGAATATTCAGGCAGGATTTCTAATAGGAAAGGCAGGAGAGACTGGACTCAAGCAGAAAAAACAGATCGAGACAGTTCAGAAATTCAGAGATGGACAGTACAAGGTGCTGATTGCTACAAGAGTGGGGGAAGAAGGTCTCGATATTTCAGAAGTAAATACGGTCATCTTTTTTGATAATGTGCCAAGCTCTATTCGTTATGTTCAGCGAAAAGGCCGTACAGGCAGAAAAGATTATGGAAAATTAATAGTTTTAATTGCCAAAGATACAACTGATGAAACTTATTACTGGATAGGTAAGCGAAAGGTAAGCGCGGCAAAGAAGATGGGTGAAAAAATGTCAAAGATTCTTGAAAACCAAAGCATGACTTCAAAAACAGGTCTTGATGCCTTCTTATAGATAAACTACATAATTATTTTAAAGAACAAAAAACACCATTGTATCATGACAAAAATTCATGCTGAGATTGGAGTTCTTCCAATAGGTACGTCGTCACCAAGCTTAGGCAAATACATTGCAAACGGTCTAAAGAGTTTGAAGAAAATTGATGGAATAAGATATCAGGTAACTCCTATGGGGACGATGATTGAATCAGACGACATTGACAAGATCTTTGAGGCGTCCAAAGTTGTTACAAACGCAATATTTGCGATGGGGGTGACTCGAGTAGAGACAATTCTCAAGATTGATGAGAGGAGAGACAAGAATCACTCTCTTGAAGACAAACTAAAATCAATTGAGAGATTCACATAGAAAAAGCAGATGACCTAAATCTACAGTTAAATACCATGAAACTATCAAAACTGCCAATGCATGGGCTAAAGATAGGAATCCTTCTTGTTTTATGCATGACTCTCATATCTATGAATTCCACATACGCTCAAAGCCCCACAGGAATATCTGCAAGTACCAATAAACAATCCTATGAGCCTGGCAATAAGGTGACAATTTCAGGTACGGTACAACAACCAACAAACGAAAACCCAGTTACCATAATAGTACGAAACCCTATTGGAAATGTATACGAAGTAGGTCAAACAGCATTACTTAATAACGTATTTTCGCATGATTTTGTATTGAGTGATGATGCACAGGGAGGCATCTATACAGTCAACATAAGACAAAGCAGTGAAACAACTCAAATTCAATTCCGAGTAACTGTAGGACAGATACAAATAATTCCTGTATTTGATAGCGAGATAAAAGTTCGTGGAGAAAACACCAGTCTTGTAGAATATGGAAATGTCGAGGTTTCAACAGTCGACAATTCTATTACCATTCAGGTTAACACGACCAAGATACAAAATGGTTCCATCTTGGAGGAATATCAAATTCCAAAATATGTGATTGATACGCCTGGTGGACAGATAGATGTAAAAGAGAATGGAAACGATATTGACTGCACTCAAACCGAGTCAGACGTAGAAAGAATTCTTGATTGTCCAATGCAGTCTGGAACAAACGAACTTACCCTGACAGGCACTGTTGTAATTCCTGAATTTGGAACAACTGCAACGTTGATCTTGGCATTAAGCATACTGACGGTCATAATGGTTTTCTCACAAAATAGATCACTTCATCATCTCAGATAAGTTATTTAAGAGCAAATCATGTCGAGACAATATGATTGCATACATTTTAGTAACATGTGTACCTGGAAACGAGAAAGAAGTGATTTCAAAAACAAAAAGTCTTACAGATGTGATAGAAGTAAACGGAGTCATGGGGAAATACGATGTGTTTGTAAAGATTGAGGCAAAAGATCCTACAAAGGTTGATACCGCCATATCAAAGGTAAGAAACGTTGCCCATGTGACAAGTACCATTACCATGCCGGTAATATACGGTCAGGGCGGCACTGTAGACGACGAATAACATTTCAAGATTCAATTTCCTAAACTGTCGTATTACTAAAAATAATGCTTTTTATCTTATCAATACGCCCTTATGGCATAAAAGATATAGAAAACGGCAATTCAAATACAAATAATTAATTTTAAAATTTTTCATACAATAGGATTATTTAGAAAGATATGCACATTTTGTTTGTTGAAGATAATAGATGTGATAGACCCTAAGAGAATAATCAAATTGCCTGACAAAACAATAGTTTTAATGTCATCAGGAAGTTTCATGCAAAACGGATATGAGATCAAAGATGTGCATCTTAATCTATACCTACAAAAAAAGGATCCAAAACTTGGATCATATTCTCTGCTGACGGTATATGTTGGAACTGATAAAGATTCGATTGAAATGACATATGATGAAGGATATAGAGGGGAAAATGCACTAGAAGAGGCAGCTACTTTTCTAACATTGCACCTTGGAATGTCTGGTCTGATCCTACGCGCCATACTTCAACTTGAAAATTCTTTAAAGCGTCATGCCTAGAAAATGTTAGAGATTATATTTTCATATGTAACTATTTATTTTATTGAAATTTGAGCGTAAACCTATTCAATCAACACCGACATGCGCTATGTGCGGTAAACCCATAAAAGATCATACTCCAGAAGAAATAAAAAATTGTGCAAATAATCGTAGAAATATAAATGTTGGAACAAACTAGAGTGAAAAATCATGAAGCATTTCAAACATACATTTGTTGTCAATTCTAATGTTGACAAAGTCTGGAAGTTTTATACAAACATCAATCATTTGAAAATAATTACTCCTAAAAAAATGAAAATAGAAATTCTCAAGAGCGAGAATGACATTCTAGAAGAAGGCACTGAAGCCTGGCTACAAGCCAAACTGATTATGGATTCAAAATGGCATTCAAAAATAACATATTTGAAACCATATGAATATGTAGATGAAATGATTAGCGGCAGATTCAAAACATGGAAACATCTACACAAATTCAATAAAATAAATGATACTAGTACAGAGATAATAGACCGAATTGATTTTCAATTACATTACGGAATTATAGGAAAGTTTTTTGAAGGGTATGTAATGCGGCTTCTCTCTGAGATTTTTGAATATAGGAAGCAAGCAACTATGGAAGCATTACGAACCAATTCACAAATCTAGTTCACTTGCTTCTTGTAATTTACCAATGATTTCAAGATAGGTATATGGATCAAGTTGTTTTGCAAAACATTTGTCAATATTAATTAGATAAACAGAATGCAATCTAGCATTCAATATGTCATTCACCTCTATTGGTGGATTTTTGTAAAACCTATCGCAAAGTTCTTTCATCTTCTGAATCTCATCTGCCGTTCTCTTGCTCGGAGGTTTAAGAAAGATCTTCGGGATTGGCAATATACCGACAACTGGGGTAGCAAGAGCAAACTTTGAGCAAAACTGACTATACCTGGCAATTTTACTTGCTATTCTTGCAACATAATAATCAATAGTATCCAATGCATGATCAGGAGGAGTAAATCCAGTTTCAATTTCCATGATAAATGTCCCGTCTCCTTTGGTAGCAAACACATCGCAAACAAGAATATCAGAAAGATGTTTTTCTATATCAACCGAATAACCCTGCGTAATGAGATTTGATGCACAGATTATTTCTAATACGGAATGATTAATTTTAACAAGATTTTTTTGGTACAATTCAATGAGTCGTTCACGCACAAAATTTATTCGTGATTTCATTTCAGGAGTTTTCTCCCGCGTTAGTTTTTCTGCTACGGTATACACATCATCCGTAAATTTCTCAATGTCCAAAATATAGTAGTGTTCAACTGTTGCTAGGTTTTAAGAATATGGGTGACTAGCGATGCAATTGGTTAACTAATTTTTAAAAACATTTTTTATGAAGTATGAAATGGATTTTCTTTATGGAAGATCTCTCTAGCAATGATAAATTGATACTCTTACAATACGCAATAAGCAAATATGAGAACGAAAACATCCTGCTGGAAAAACTCAAAACAATATTGCGGCAGAAAGACATAGACAGAAGTATTGCAACACTTATTGCTACTCAACAGGTGAGGAGAATAGGTCCAGACATTCTTCAAAATAACGTAAGTCACATAGGGGAACTACCTCAACTCCCATCTCATCTAAAGTCAATAATAGACAGTCTTTGACACTGACCGAATAACTTACAAAGGGATACCTTCACAAAATTTCAACATGGCCATAAAGAATATCACCGTTTTGGGTTCTGGCATAATGGGACATGGTATTGCTCAAGTTTCAGCTATGTCGGGATACAACGTCATACTGCGTGATATCGAACAGCAATTTCTAGACAAGGCCATGGAAAAGATCAAGTGGAGTCTAGATAAACTGGTATCAAAACAGAAAATTTCAGAAGAGGAATCGCATAAAATATTTTCAAGAATAACTCCAGAAGTTGATCTTGGTAAAGCATTGAAGAATTGTGATTTAATGATCGAGGCAGTTCCTGAAATCATGGATTTGAAAAAGAAAGTATATGCAGAAGTCGACGCGGTGGCAAATAAGAATACAGTTTATGCATCAAATACCAGCACCCTTCCAATCACAGAAATCGCCAATATTACAAGCAGACCTGAAAGATTCATTGGAATTCATTTCTTTAATCCGCCTCAACTGATGAAATTGGTCGAGGTTATCCCAGGACAAAAAACTACACAAGAGATTGTGGATTTAACAATGAATTTTGTAAAATCCGTGTCAAAAGAACCTGTCTTATGCAGAAAAGATGTAGTGGGATTTATTGTAAATAGAATATTCATTCCTCTCGTTCATGAAGCTGTTTGGACAATGGATAGGACAAAAGCTTCCATGACTGAGATAGACTCTGCCGTGAAATTCACGTTGCATTTTCCAATGGGAATATTCGAGCTCGCTGATTTTACAGGCCTAGATGTAATTCATAAAGCAACAATTGAGATGTATTCTAGAGACAAGAAAGTAATTAATCCACACCCATTGATTCAGAAATTATTTGATCAGAAAAAATTTGGTCAAAAGACAGGTAGTGGCTTTTATGAATATACTGGGGAAAAATATGAACGCATTAACTTGACAGAAGAATTGGCAAAAAAAATTGAGCCGACTCAGATTATTGGAACCATACTTAACAACGCTGCGTGGCTTGTAACAAACCAAGCAAGTGACATACCGGAAATAGAAAAAGCATTGAACCTAGGGATGGGATTAAGAAAACCAATATTTGAAACAGCAAAGGAATTTGGCATGGCAAAAATAGTAAGAGAATTACAAACACTCTCTAGTAGATATGGTAAATTTTATGAGCCAGATCCATACCTTTTATCTATTCTGAATTAATTTTGTCTAGAAGTAATTTTACGGCCTCTTTTGGGTCTGCCGCTCCGATTATTTTCACCTGCTGTCTATGATCTAGGTATTGATCAGCGTATCTGTCTGCAATGCCTCCTGTATTTCTTATAGATACCATAGGTCTTTTATGCATGTAAGCTGCACATGCCTCTGAAAGAGTGCCAGATCCACCTCCAATAATTATTACGCCGTCACCAGAAAGTGCAGTGAGAAAATCCCTTGCAAGTCCCATGCCGCTTGGAACTACTATGTCGCAGTATTCATTTGCAAAAGAGGCGTCATTTTGAGGAATAATTCCAATTGTGAGCCCGCCTGCATCCTTTGCACCGTGAGCAGATGCCTTCATCACACCGCCAAGACCTCCAGTGATTAAAACTGCCCCTGATTTTGCTACTTCGGCTCCTGTTTCGTATGCTATCTTTTCAAGCTCAGGGGTAAATCCATTTTCATTATTTCCTATAATCAAGATTTGAGGTTTCCTAGCCAATAGATGATATCAAAAATTCGATAATAAAAATTGTAATTTGAGTTGAAGTATTTACTTTGACTCTGAAGATTGAGGTTTCTTTGCTTCTGTTGTCGCGGTAGTTGTAGAAGTCTTTGTTTGATGAGGCTTCTTTGTTCTTTTCACTGGTTTTACAGGTGGACTGTTCACAGCTTTTTGAGGTCTCGGCATATTTTGAGTGTGGATGTTTGGTTTTGACACATTAGGCTGTTGGGGTGACCTCTGCGGTGGTCTTTGTGATTGTTGTTTTTGTTGAGGTCGTTGGTTATTTTGAGGTCTCTGGATATTCTGAGTTTGGGTGTTTGGTTTTGACACATTAGGTTGTTGAGGCGGCCTAGGATTATTTTGAGGTCTTTGCTGCTGTTTTGGATTGGGGAATTGATGATCTTTTGAATTTGGAATTGGTCTCATTTTACTCCATAACACATTCATCCTAGCTCTGTATCCTTCTGCATACTCAAGTTCAGACGGTACGAGAGTTGCAGGATGTACAAAACCTTGACTTCGAATCGCAATTGTTCTTTCCACAGCTATCTGACGTATGTAATCCCAGTCAGCAGATGCAAATCCATCTACTGGCCCAACAAGTTTTCCATTATGCATGCTAAACACTAATGCAGATACTATCGGTATTGCATAATTGATACTTGCAGGAGAATTCAACTTGACAGGCATTAGAGGGACATGATGGCTTCCTCTGGTATTTCCTGCAACAAGGTGTGGATTATTGAAAGCGGCACCCACTTCTTCTGTTGCTGGAAAGTCTTTTTGTGTTCTTATGATGCAAATCGGATCATCTTTGCCAACATATTTTCCTGCTATGTTGTGCAAACGATCGGTTGAAGCAGCAAGAATTGGTTGGTTATCTCTTGTATATACACTTGAAACAACATATCTTCCAGGATACATCAATGCAGCTTCAAGAGTTGGCTTGTCTTGCCACATTTGGAGTTGAGCAATTTTACCCTTCTCTACATCCATGACGTTTATTTTTACACCGCTGGACAGGTTTTGGTTAACAATTAGTCCAGTATTGCTTAATGTGTCAACAAACATTCTGTAAAATGGATAGTTAAAAGCACCCGGTTCGGTTTTGTCTGCAGCATAAATTGTAAAGGCTTCATTTGGTCTTTCTTCAAATGTCATTTCAGCCACTCCTGGGCCCATTCCTTTCACATTTCCAGAAAAGGAATCCTTTAAGAGATCTTGGCCTGCGCCGTAGAGACCTTCATTTTTAGCTACTTGGGTAGCTGCCTCAAAAGATCTCCATGCAAGTTGATGGATCTCCCTATTGTCAACTCCTCTAGTGTGCGTCATAACGATATGAATATCGTCGCCACAATATCCAATGTAGGAATCAATCAAAAGACCCTTTCCATTTCTGACCATTTGAGGTCTTACAATATTTCTAACGGCGTTTAGCAGTCCATCGCTCGGTCTTGTATGTCCGCCAATTCCGCCAACATCAGCTTTGATTACAGTTACAGTGATTTTCATTGTGTCACTACTCATAAAAATCCTCGATTTATAGTATGTGAAAAATATGGTAAGCAAAAGGATAGACCATAAATTCTTGAAAATTTACCAAAAACAATTTCAAAAAATCGAAATGGTAATAAAGCCCAAGTCTTCAATGGTTCGGTATGAGCGCTGCAAGCAAAAAACCACACTTAAACATGATCGTTGTCGGTCACATCGACAATGGCAAGTCTACAACAATGGGACATTTCCTTATGGAATTAGGTCTTGTAGACGAGAGAACAATAGCTGCACATGCTGCCGAGTCAGAAAAGACTGGCAAGGGAGACACTTTCAAGTATGCGTGGGTAATGGACAATATCAAAGACGAAAGAGAAAGAGGAATTACAATAGATTTAGCATTTCAAAAGTTTGAATCACCAAAATACTTCTTTACACTAATTGACGCTCCTGGGCACAGAGACTTTATCAAAAACATGATCACGGGAGCTTCAGAAGCAGATTGCGCCGTTCTTGTACTTTCTGCAAAGGAAGGTGAAACAGATACTGCTACTGCACCAGGAGGACAAGCAAGAGAACATGCATTCTTGCTTAGAACCTTAGGAGTAGGCCAATTGGCAGTAGCCATCAACAAGATGGATGACAGTAACTACTCTGAACAAGCTTTCAAAGTAGCAAAAGAAAAGGCGGAAAAGCTGTTAAAATCAGTAGGTTACAAGCTTGAGCAAGTTCCAATAATTCCAGTTTCTGGTTGGAAAGGCGATAACTTGGTAAAAAAATCACCAAACATGCCCTGGTGGACAGGAAAGACGTTGTATGAAGCATTTGATGACTTTAAACTTCCAGATAAACCAACTAACAAGTCACTTAGAATTCCAGTACAAGATGTCTATACAATCACTGGTGTTGGAACAGTACCAGTAGGTCGTGTAGAGACTGGAGTTGCAAAGCCTAACATGAAAATAATTGTCATGCCATCTGGCGCTTTAGGAGAAATCAAGAGCATTGAAACTCATCATACTCAGATGGAATCCGCAGAGCCGGGAGACAACATTGGTTTCAATCTCAGAGGCATTGAAAAGAAAGATATCAAGAGAGGCGATGTAATTGGAACTCCTGATGCTCCACCAAATGTTGCAAAAGAATTCAGAGCACAAATCATAGTAATTCACCACCCAACTGCTATTGCACCAGGTTATACCCCCGTAATGCATGCTCACACTGCCCAAGTTGCGGCTACTATAGTTGCATTTGAGGCCAAGATCAACCCCCAATCAGGTGCAATTGAAGAAAAAGATCCAAAATTTTTGAAAGCAGGAGATTCTGCCATTGTTAGAATCAAACCAGTACGACCATTACCAATTGAGACATTCCAAGACTTTCCAGAGCTTGGCAGATTTGCTCTCAGGGACATGGGTGCAACAATTGCTGCAGGTATAGTAAAAGAGATCACTGAAAAGTTCACAAAATAGTGATCTGAATGACTCAAACAGCCAGAATAAAATTAACAAGCACAAGTTTGCAAAGGCTGGATGGAGTATGCAGCGAAATAAAAGGAATAGGAGAGAAGACTGGCGTTAAAGTTAAAGGTCCAACTCCTTTGCCTGTGAAAAGACTTAACGTTGTAACTCGCAAGTCACCCTGTGGACAAGGGACTCATACATATGAGAAATGGGAAATGAGAATACATAGAAGAGTAATAGATTTGAGTGCAGATGACCGAGCAATTAGGCAACTCATGAGAATCAAGATCCCCAATGATGTGTACATCGAACTGACACTCAAATAATTTGTGTTAGCCTTAAATTACAGATAACTTTTTGATAAATCATGTCTGAACCAATACAAGAGCAGAGCGTACAAGAAGAAAAACCATCTAGTTTCAGTGTATTTTATGCTTGCATGAGATGCGGTACTCGCGTAAGCCAATCCGAGCTGACAAGACTCCCAGAAATAAAATGCATCTGCGGTTTCAGAGTATTCACAAAGGTAAGACCGCCAGTGGTAAAGACTGTAAAAGCTTACTGAGAATCTCTTTTTCCTTGATAACTGTGCATTCTTTGCAAGTGTGTCCTCATAGTTTCCATGCTAGGAAAATAGAGATTACATTCTTTGCAATCATACATAGAGACATCATGCGCAATTTGCTCATGATGCATTAGTTCTTCCTGCTGACCAAACTTCCTACCGCATTTCTCACATTTGTATTTCTTAAAAAGACGCATTTCTATCCTAATTTTGCCTTTTGAGAATCCCAGCATTCTCTACACAAATTCCCGCCAATATTCCATTTACTTTTAGGATTATACCTTATCATGCCAAGCTTTTTTCCACAGATCTTGCAAAAGGTCTTCAAGTTCTTATATTCTTCATCTTTTTTATCAAAACATACTTTACAAAGCAACCCTTTCATATCCCACTGGTATTTTGGTTCCCACATGTCTGGAACGTCTTTTTCAATACCACAAATAATGCATTTTTGTCTTAAACTAAGATCATAAAACTTTTGCATCTGGGTAACATAGCAATCACCGCATAGGGGACCCTCTATCTGCCATTCGCTTTTCGGTTTATGCCTGTGACTTAGCTGCTTTTTACATATAGCACAAACTGCGGATTTTCGTCCGAATAGACTCACACTCCAAAATAAATCAAATCTATTAAAAAAGATTGATAGACGTGGAATGAAAAAGAAGAACTTATCGATGTTTTTATAGTTCGTTTATGGCTTTTTCGATAAGCTGGTTTGCGTTAAGCATTCCTCTCTGCTTTGCAATTTGCTCAATTTTGCCATATTGTTCTGCGGTAAAACAGATTGGCATTGAACGATCTTTCATGCTCTATTTAGAATTTTATGATTTTATATCTTTTTTGTTGATTTTCAGTGATCGTTTAGATCAAAAATATACTCTCTATTCTTTGAAAACATACGTGCGTTGACCACGCATCTCAGGAGTATTCGCTATACCTACTAAAACAAACTCTTTTTTGCTATCTATGAGGTTATCATTTAGACCGCGCTTATTTTCGTGGATTTCCTCATATTCTTCAAGTGAGACCTTTACCCTATTGCCTATTTCTGACTCTAAATTCATGTCTTTTACAATTTCTTTGTATGTTGGCATTATCACGCCACTGAAAACCATTGCGCTACTACCACTTCCATAGGAACCAAATCCAAATCTTTTTCCTTCCAGTTCAGTTCCTTTTTGAAATTCAAATTCAAGGCAGCTTCTGAACCCCATGTAGAGAGATGCAGTATATAGATTTCCAACTATTCTTGACGCAATCAAAGAGCTCGCAAGTTTTGAATCATATGCGTCTTGAAATTCTTCGGTTTGTGTAAATCGCTTTGTAAATTCATGGTCTTTTGCCATGAACTCTTCATCGGCAAGAACAGATTCAATTGTTCCTCGTGGGTCCTTCGGCGCGGGTTCGGCCATTCCCATCTTTTCAATTATTTTCTTCCAATATGGCATATTCCTCCACTCATGTCTTAACAGATAGGCAAGTGCTTTCTTGCCCATGTTACTGTATGGAAGATGCATGTTTATGAAATCGATGTAGTCTAAGATGGTCTCCCCTTCTTTTAGTTTAATCAATCCGGTGGATAATGCCTTTTCTCGGTATGCCATAAGCGCCTTCTTTACCTGAATCATATAAAGTAGGTTAGAATATTGCCCGTTGACAATAGGAGTTTCCTTCCCAAATGGCCTGTAGAAATCATATTCGTTTTTTATTGAAGTAGATGTTACCTTTGGATCGAAAGTCATAATTCTTGGAGTATCATTTAATAACATTGCAACAGCACCTGCGCCTTGGGTATATTCGCCGCTAGAACCAAGATCATATTTTGCAATGTCCGAGACAACTACAATTGCATACTTCCCTTCAGCCTCCCCGGCCCTGATCCAGTTTGAGTTATCATACAACGCATATGAACCGCTAACGCATGCAAACTTACATTCAATTCCGCCACAGTGTTCTAAAGAATCATCACCGTAGATTTGTTCCAACATGCCTATGACATAAGAATTCATAGCTTTTGATTCGTCAAGAGAAGACTCTGTAGCCACATAGAGTCTCCCAATATCCTTTGGAGCGAGTTTGTTTCTCTCAATTAACCTTAGACATGCATTGGCTGCCATGCATGCAGGATCTTGATTAGTATCCACGATAGCCATCTGAGAAACACCTAATCCACGTTGAAGTTTATCCGGATCCATGCCACGAGCTTTTGCGAAATCTCTGGCGTCTACAAATAATCTTGGAACGTAGATGGCTATGTCATCTATACCTGCAGCCAACAGCTGAGAGCTTAGATGTAACAAATATAAGCATTTTGAGAGTCAACTTGATCTCACAAAACCACGGTTTTATTCGCTTTTTTAATGAAACAGACAAAAAATATCTCAGGATTTCAGTTTAGACTTGAAAATTTCATCAAATACTTGGTATGGCTGAGCGCCAACTACCTTCGTGATAGAATTATCAGGCCCCATTATGAAGAAATCTGGGGTTCCGGTAAGACCCAGATTGTTAGCATCTGAGACACTATTGCGAATAGTTGTGATGTATTTTGCCTGAATCATACATTGATTAAATTGAGTCTGGTTTAGACCTACCTGATTTGCAAATCGTTCCAAGTTTGCAGAAGAAGCCCAACCAGTGTTCTCACCTGCCCAGTTACTATACAAGGTATCGTGATACTCCCAGAATTTTCCTTGATCCTGGGCACAATGCGCGGCATTAGCTGCATTAACCGAATCTTGACCTATGATTGTAAAGTCCTTGAAGTACATTTTGACTTTACCAGTGTCGATATAGTTCTCTACTATGCCAGATTCAGTATTGTGAAAAAAATTGTTACAATAAAAACACTGGTAATCTCCGAACTCTATCATTGTGATTGAAGCGTTCTCTGAACCTAGAACTGGGGATACGTTACCTGTTATAAGATTAAGACCTACTGTTTGACTAGTATTCTGCATATTCTGAGAGGAAATTTCGGGAGAGGGGGTTTTCATCATGCCCTGCCCATAAACTAAAAAGACCACTATGATCACAGCTATGACTAAACCAACACCAATTCCAAGTGACGGCATATGGATCTTCAACTACACTAACAGAATTTGAAGTCTATTTAGTTCTTATCAAGGGTATGTAAATAAGAGGGAATCATTTATCATGAAAATATGAAACGTGTTTTTGTAAATGGATATGGATCAATAGGAAGTAGAATAGTACAATTCATAGCAGACGATCATGATATCGAAGTAGCAGGAGTAGGAAAATACTCTCCAGATGAAAAAGTTAATGACGCAATATCACGAGGCTTCAAGATCTATGTTCCAAAAAATAGAGTGAATTATTTTAAAAATTTTGATATTTCTGGAACTATAGAAGATAAAATTTCAGATTGTGATCTTGTAATAGACGCGTCTCCGGGAGGAGTAGGATACACAAATAAAAAAATACTTTATGAACCAAAAAATACCCGTGCTATATTTCAAGGAGGAGAAAAAATCTCCGGAGAAAAAGCAGTGGCACCATTCATCTTCAATTCCCGAGTGAATTATGAGGAAGCATTTGATAAACAGTTTGTAATGCAAGGAAGCTGCAACGTTACTGGAATGGGGAGAATCATCCAGCCCCTGAAGGAAAAATATGGTAAAAAAATAAAGAGACTAGATGCCGTATTGATTCGAAGGTGGGCAGATTTGGAAGATTCGAAGACGGAGGTAGAAGATTCAATTGAATGGAGTTACAAGCCGCATCACGACGAAGATGTGAAAAGCTATATGGGTGCAGATACGCCTTTGTTTATTCGTGCTTTTAAGGTGCCAACAAGACAGATGCATGTACATGCAATGGATATACGATTTAATGGCCATGCCCCGAATATATCTGAGATAATCAATCTCTACAAAAATGAGTATGGTGTGGCAACGTTGTACGGTGTAAAAGGAACCAAAGATATCAGAGATTATGCGGAATCAATCAAATTCAGTTTCAAAGATACCAACATGATCCACATACATGCGGATCTTACAGAAGTTCAGGATGATGTGGTAAAACTGACCTATTCTGACGATCAAACTGGAATAGTAGTACCAGAAAATCATCTCCTCATGCAAGCAATGTTGTTTAAGCGAAAAAAGGAAGATGCATTCAAGCATACTGAAGAATTGTTTCACATGGAAGAGAAAAAGAGAATGCTTGAAGAGCATTTCAAAGAATGAATAAACAATACGGTTTAAAAAGAGCAAAATGCATGTTACTGTTGATCAAATTCTAATTGGGATCTACAGAAAAAAACAAAGAATCTAGACATCATGATGTTTTAAACAAGGCTCAACTTGCAGCAAAGCAGTCAGTAATTACGCTTGCTGCAATAGGTGTAGCAGAGCTAGTTGTAACGATATTTACAGGAAGTGTTACTTTAACAGCTGATGGATTAGATTCGCTTGCTGATTCTATGATCTCGTTCATAGTTTGGTTCGGCATTAGTATGATTAGAAAACCAAAAAGTAAACTGTTTCCTTTTGGGTATCGTAAGGTAGAGGTGCTCGCAGCTTTTACTGCAGCTATAGTAATCGTTGTCTTGGGGGCTCTGATAACATATCATGCAGTTGGAATCTTATTCAATCATGCCACTAGTCACTATCCTGAGATAACCCTGGTTACGCTTGTTATAGCTGGCGGTTTATCATTACACAGAGCATTTTTAATAAGAAAAGTTGCAATGGAATCCAATCTCATATCACTCAAGCTTGATGCTAAAAATTCAATCAAAGACGGTACTGCGTCCTTCGTTGGATTTGCCAGCGTACTTGTTGGCACCTATACTAGTTTCAAATTCATGGATGCGATTGGAGGCATAATAATTGCAGGATATATATTTTTGATGGCATACACTGCGATTCGAGAATCAACTCTTGTTTTAGTTGATGCCGTAAATAATCCACAGATGACCGACGATATAAGAGACCTCATATTTTTGAGATTCAAAATCAAGACAAAGGAGATATTTCTAAGACCGGTTGGTAGTGAGTTTAATGCAGAGATACACATAGTTTTTCCAAATGAAACAAGACTTGACGAAACAAGTAGAATTGTCAAAACAATATCAACAGTGGTAAAAAACGAGATGGCCTTGGCTAGGGTTATCATAATTCCCGAGCCAGAACATGACTAAGATCTAGGCGGATTGGCAAATTTGTTCTGTGAATTCTTGTGATAGTCAACAGGTATGCTAGAATCCTTTTGTCTTCCAGTTAGAATGCCTATCACGGTATCATCTTTTTTGATTATTCCTTCATGCATTAGTTTTCTGATTCCTGCAGGAACAGCACCTGAAGCCATTTCACAGTCAAATCCATTTAGGCCAACAAGGGCCATCCCATCTAACATTTCGCTATCTGAAACTTGAGTGACCACTCCATTAGTAAATTCTAATGCTCTAATCCCTTTTAGTATGTTAGCTGGTTTTGCAATTTGAATCGCAGTTGCTTTTGTCTTTGGTCTTATTTCTTTTTCATCCATAAACTCGTAATATCTTTTTATCAAATTTGTATCTGGTTTTCCTTTATTCCATCGTAATTTGGATTCTTCAAATTTTCCATTGTAAAGGGTGTGAAGAGTATTCGCTCCTTCAGAATTAACTACTGCAATACGAGGAATCTTTTTGATCCATCCCCACTCATATAATTCCATCAAACTTTTTCCACAACTTGATGTATTGCCAAGAGCCCCTCCAGGATATACGATCCAATCCGGAGCATTCCAGTCAAGCGATTCGAGAGCTCTGAAAACAATTGTTTTTTGTCCCTCTATTCTGAAGGGATTTACAGAATTAACAGTGTAACCGCCTACTTCTCCTGCTCGTTTAAGTGAAGCTGAAAGGGCATCATCAAAATTTCCTTTAATTTCAATCACTTGAGAACCGAACTGAAAAGCTTGGCTTAGTTTTCCAGGAGCTACTTCACCAGCAGGTATGTAGACATCACATTCTATATTTTCATTTGCTGCATACATCGCAGCTGATGCAGACGTATTTCCTGTCGAGGCACAGATTATTTTCTTTATGTTAACAAGCTTTGCATGTGTTACAGCAGTAGCCATGCCATTGTCTTTAAAAGATCCACTTGGGTTATATCCTTCTGGTTGAAGCCATAGGTTTTGTACACCTACATAATCAGAAACCTTCGACATGTGATATGGTTTTGACAATCTTCCCTCTGCACCATCAAGTGATACAAGGTATTTTGAACACTCGTCAATATTTTCAGAATCAATCTGACAAAAATTCAGTAACTCTCTGAATCTCCAAACTCCACTTTCGTTAAATATGTTGTTTGAGTGATTTCTTCTTTTGTAGAATGTATCTTTTAACGAGGAAGGTGGTTTTGATTCATACTTTATATCAAGAAGATGTCCACGATCACATTCTATACGGATGTCCGTAATTGGATATTCCAAGCCGCATGATGGATCAATACATTTCTGAAATGCTTCAGATCTCATTATAAAAAATTTAGATAGTACTTATTTAAAGCTACAGAACTCGAACTATCAACCAATTGACCGCGTATTTATAAAATTCGGTTTAGAACCAAAATAATAAACCTGAAACCGTTTGGTTAACTATTAACATAAATGCAATGTAAATGAATGCCCCATATTGAAAATAATAACTGTATCTTATGGCATTGCCATAATGATAATCTCTTCAATAATTCACTACCTAGTAAAACCTGGAATTGATAATTGTAATTCTATGAGCGGGATTGTTTCCACATATACTTCTCAAGACTATGCCATTGGGTGCCAAATTCTATCAAACATACAAACCATATCTATTGTTACTGGAATATTTGGTGCTGGAGTGATAGTATTTGGGATATTGCGAAAACCGAAAAGTAAATAAATTATTTTTTAGGGCCGGAACGCATGTGAAAGTTTACACAACATTTGCATTCATTTGAAATACAATCCTGTTCAGATACGTGACCACAGATGCCACATTCACAATGAGTTTGCATGTGTTTTCTGAGTATGTATTTACATTTAACCAATATGAGGGTTCTTTTCTGATTAGACACTCAACTTGTATTATTTTTTTGATTTTTTAGGCTTTGATATCTTGTTTTTTTCGCTTTTTGCTCGCTCTTCTGCATGTTTAGCTTTTGCTTCTTCGGTTTCTTTACTCTTCTCGTCTACAGCCTTCATTACAGCTTGAATCAAGGCATCTAGATCGCCATCTGAAACGGCGGGTTCAACGGAGCTCGCTATTTGGTTTATGGTATCAGATATGGCCGAGCTCACCTCTTCAAAGCTTTCTGGGTCCTCATATGCTGCATTATAAAGGGCCTTAAGTCGTCTTACATCCGAAAGCAATTGATCAGTAAGCGTTAACCGGTATTTTTTACCATTTAGTGTTATTTCCTGAATTATCATGCATGGACTCTCAGTTCTGCTTTCATAAAGTTTTCTGTAAAAATCGACTATTACCAATAGAGCTTAAAGACCAGGCGGAAATTGATAAGATGCCGGTATGATCGATGGCTTAATTCCATAAACAACCGTAAATTCATCATGGGATTTTATTGCCGTTGCATTTAGACTAGAAGTTATTTGTTGGCCATTCAGGTAAATTGCGGGAATATCTTGAGGAAGAAGATCACTTCCAGTAGCCTTCCAAATATCGAACAATTGACCTAGCGTAAATTGGTTGTCACTTGGCGCACCAATATGTATAATCCCTGTATCATCGGATGTATTAATCCAGTATAGACATGTATCATTTATAATTCCAATTTTTGCTGGAACGGCATATGGTTTTCCATCTACGAATACATCCAAGTGTGCGTTTATGTGAAAACTGTCATATGTAATATTATTGCATTGTATCCCATCTATCACTGCAGCTTGGCCAGAATCTGTTGTGGTACTACCTAGTCCATGAAAAGCAAATACAAGTGTGGCAACTACTGTAATGATGATTGCCACTACAATTACCGTGTTCCTGTCTTTGCGATGTTCCTTTTCAAAATTAATTGGTGCCTCTTTTTTCTTAGTTTTTTTGACCATAGATCATATTCCCAGTTTTCTGATTTTTAATATCTTACCCTAATCTGTGTTTCTTTAAGTCGTAATTTAAGACATTATTGCCTAAATACGGTCAGATTCAATAATTTCAAGTACCACCTCAAATCCTTGGCGAAAAAGGTAAATGTCAGAATTACTAGAAATTTCATTTTTCTTTTCATAAGTGAGATAAATAACCTTTAGATCTTGGACAGACATCAACAATTGCGACTAAAGAACTAATACTCAGTTGTAACGAGTTGTAATAATATGAAGAAGAAAATCATGCAGCGCGCCCAACAACTTTTCATGACAGGCATAAGTTTGATCACCTCTAATGGTCCCAATGGGCAAAATGTTATGGCAGCAGAATGGACTATGCAGATTTCATATGAACCAATGTTAATCGCCGTGTTCATTCACGAGGGATCTAGCACATTAGAGAATATTAAAAAAACAAAACAGTTTGGTGTAAATGTAGCATCCGAGAAACAATCTACTCTTGTCAGTATTGCAGGAGGATATTCTAGAAAAGAAATTGACAAATTAAATATTCACAATTCATTTCAAGTACCAGGGTTAAAGAAAACAGAGATTCCTTTAATTGCGGATTGTTTAATAAATGCTAAATGTAAATTATTTACAATCAAAAAAATAGGTGATCATACCATGGTTGTTGGCAGAGTCATTTCAATAAGATACGATGAAACAAAAAACCCGCTAGTATATCATCGTAATAAGTACTTTAGAATTGGGTCTATGATAGAACCAATTCGAGATAAAGTTATCGTCAATAAAAAGACATTTGACTTATTTCATAAACAGTATAAAAATAAATTTATCACAAAATGTGCTGGTGTCATTATAAGATCAAAAAATAAAATGCTAGTTATTGGCAATCCAAGGCAAAATTTGGTTAACATTATACCATACAT
Organism: uncultured Nitrososphaerota archaeon; assembly: GCA_963701075.1. Classification (GTDB taxonomy): domain Archaea; phylum Thermoproteota; class Nitrososphaeria; order Nitrososphaerales; family Nitrosopumilaceae; genus Nitrosotalea. The sequence continues at coordinate 1,333,051 of OY969559.1, read as the reverse complement.
TCAACCTAAGAAAAATCAAGACTATAAAAAATCACTTGAAAATCATCTTCGAAATATGAAATTAAACATAATGTTGAAAGAAGAACCAAGACTAAAACGATTAATAGTGAAAAACGGAGATAGAACCCAGAGAATTAACTTTATATTGTTTGAAGGAAAAATAAAAAATAGATCTGAGTTTTATTTTTGGAAGATAATTAAAACAGACTCGTTTTTAGAATCATTGATTAAATGACGATATAATCTAATGCTACAGCGTCACCAAGCAATGAAGCATGTCTAGTACTGAGTATGTAGCCATTTTTGATATCAGTCGTTTGAACCCACCTATTTGTGGAACTATAATGTCGTTTTTCCTTCAGTTCTTTTTCAATCTCCTGTAGGTCGAATTCTCCTTCTTCAACCTGTTGCGTTCTAATGTGTTTTATTGTAACTAGAATCTTTTTCACTTTTACACGTACCCCAAATCGCCATACATGATCTGAGGTATCATCTTGTACCTCTAAAAGCTTCAACTTGATTTCTTTTGTTCCCAAGGCATCGTGACTTACTAAGCTTCTTTCGTCTACAAAGTCTTCAAAACTCATCAATTCAATTATCGTACTAGTCATTAAATAAGTTATTGTCTTTTAATCATATTATTATCACTTGATACAACACATGATATAAAATCAGGCTTTATCGTAGGAAATACCATTTATTTTTTTACAGGAAATGGCATAAAACAATCTTCTAGTTCCAATCGTTTTCTTTTCCCATCCATGAGTGCATGCGTTATTCCATCATATGTACATAAAAAATCAGTAACAGGATATGATTCGTCCCATATCTTATAATATTCTCGTAGTTCTCTGTGTTCGTATTTTCCTGTGCCTATCCTTTTCTTTGATAAAAATTTGAATGCTATTACCATCTTTCTTGTGCGATAAAGTTCGAATGTATGGATCCATTTCAAACAACGCAAGATCTGATCATAAGGAACATACAGAGCGGTATTCGTACCAGACTTGGCCTCAATAGTGTAAATTGTGTTTTCTTTTGTGCTCACAGCCAGTACATCCGGCAATCCCACGCTGGGAGACCCCAATCGAAAGGCTTTCCAGCCTTCAACCGAATTGAATCTTTTGACCAGAGTATCTTCCCAATTATATCCTCGCTGTCTCCTTGTTCTAGCGATTTTTTGATTCAATAAATTGACTGATTTTTTGTGTTTTTTTGTCTCTTTCTGCACATTTTCCAACTGTTTGATACGCAATTGTTCTATTGCCATAAATGCCATTATAAAATACTCTTCAGTAATAGACTAGCTGGTAATTCTAATAACACCAACTGGCTATTTTCATCAAGTCCATGATTGCAAGACATCATCATACTAAACTTAATAACAAATAACCTCAGGATTAATATGTCGCAACAAGAGTGAGACAAACATATCATCACAAGATTCTTCCATTACATACTTAAAGTACAAGGGTTACGATGACCTCCTTAAAGTCATTTTATATTCATCCCAGTCCATGTTAGGAGCCGTTCCACTCATTTATCATGTTAACCAGAATAATCAAGATGTGATTTTTATTCAAACAGGAGCAATTGGTGGTATAGCAGTACATTATCTCATAATTTCTGAAAAACCAAAAAAGAAATTCATTGAACTAAAACGTCTTACGGGAGATTTTGCTTTCGTTGAAAAAATTGGTAGTGACAGCATGTCCCTTTATATCCCAATATTGGAATTAGAAAAGGTAACTCTCAAATTCCCATAGAATTCAAAACTAGTTACAATAATTCGAGTAGCAAATTTATGAAAATGAGTAAATCATATAGACGCATGGTTTAGAGATTTTTAAATTTTCAATCTTTTTTTAACTTAAATATAAATTTCTCACTGCCATCATAATCACATTTTTCCAAAATAAGATTTTCTCCTATATGTAATTCCGAAACATTTTGAATCGTGCCCATGATTCTTATCTGTCCTTCCAATTCAGCGATACAGAAATACTCCCCATTTCTGCTTGAATATTCTAACAATGTAGCATTACGCGAGATTGGTCTCCAGATTACTTCTCCAAAGCATTTGTTACAATATTCGCTGGGAGGCCAAACAAGTTTTTTACATTTTGGGCATTCACTACAAATGAAATTATTGTTCTTTAGTTCTTGTTCAAATCTATTCATGATTGCAATATTAGTACGGTGGAAGATGTTGCAGCTGCCGACATGTTATGAACTAATGCTGTCTTGGCCCTCTCAACTTGTCTTTTCCCAGATGTTCCTTTAAGTTGTTGATACATCTCTATTGTTTGCGCTATCCCAGTAACTCCTAATGGGTGACCAGTACCAATTAATCCTCCCCGGGGATTAATTTTCTTGTCATGTGTTTCATACAAGTTCTTAACATAAGTAGATCCTTGTCCACGTTCTACCAGTCTCAAATCCTCTAATGCCATTATCTCACATATGCTAAAAGCGTCGTGTAGTTCTGCCACATCTATGTCAGATGGAGAACTATGAGACATCAGATATGCATCTGAAGATGCCATCGATGTGCTTTGCATGGATGAGAGATCATTATTTTTTGTAAATCCCGCGGAAATCGATTTTTGCCCAATACCTTTTATCCATACCGGATCTTCGGTGAATTTTTCTATGATGTTTTCAGAAGCAAGTAAAATTGACGCAGCTCCACTACACGGCATTGAGCAATCCAATAGTCGAACATTATCGGTAAGATTCTTTGATTGCATAACATCTTCAAAAGAATAAGAACGCTCAAAATAAGAATACGGATTATCTAGTGCATTACGATGATTCTTGACTGAAACATGCGCAAGATCATCCAGCGTAGTTCCATATTTTCTCATGTGGGCACCTGTAAAAAGCGACGACCAATATATCGGATGTTTATACTGTCCTCTTGATTTATCCCACTCAAATACTAGACCTGGACTGTTACTTCTTTCTGCACCTACAACTAGTGCAACATCGGCAAGTCCTGATGAAATGTATGCAAATGCAGACACTATGCAATTCGTTCCAGAGTTACACAAACTTTCGACGGAGTGAGAAATTTTCGGTGAAATTCCTGATAATTCTGAAACTATGTTTGCCAGATATTTTTCATTAGCATTAGTAGATGTCAGAACAACATCAATGTCTTTCTGAGTCAAGTTCTTAGCATTATCAAAAATAGGTTTTATAGATGAAACCATGAGTGATTCTAGCGGGAACTCATTTTTTGTGAATTTGGTCATGCCAGATGATGCAATACCTACTCTTCTCAAGTCATATCGCCCTCCAAGGCAGAAACAAGTAGTTTGAAAGACCCTGCAACATCACCAACAGGATTGAATTGAAGTATGGGCAAATCCACGCCTGCTCTTACATACTGGACTAGTTTTTTTTGCATGTCATCAGGAGTCCCACATAATGCCAAAGAATCCACCATAGAATCTGGGACAAATTTGTAACTTTCACTTAGCCCTACTTTTCCATATTCTTCAAATATTTCCCTTGTTTCTCTTTCATATCCATTCTTTGCCAAGAATTCCCTGTAGATTTTTCCTACAGACACATAAAATGCTATTGTCTTTTTTGCTTTCGTTATTGCTTTTTCTGCATCATTTGATACACATGTTATCAATTGACATGCAACATCAATTTTTTTCCTTTTTTGCATTATCATAATCATATTACGCATCTCATCCAGAGGTCTCAGATAGAATATGACTCCATCCCCTATTTCCCATGTTAACTCCACCATTTTTTTATTAACTGCAGCTAGATAAATTGGAATTTTGCTTCTTACCGGCTTTGTCAATAGATTAAAATTTCTAAGATGAAAAAATTCACCGTGATAACTAACTTTATTTCCAGATATCACATGCCTTACTATTTCAACGTATTCTCGCATCCTTTGTAAAGGCTTTTTAAATTCCAAACCATGCCAATCTTCAACAATTGCCTTGCTACTTGTCCCCAATCCCAGAATCAATCTGCCACTAGAAAGGGTATCGATTGTTACGGCATGCATTGCAACAAGTGAAGGAGTACGCGAATAAATGTTGATAATTGATGAGCCAAGTTTTGGTTTTTTTGCTATCTGTGCTATAGCAGATAACATAGAACTGCACTCCATGCCCCATGTTTCTGGGATCCATATTGAATCAGGGTTACAATGTGAAAGAATTTGCGAGCATTCTATTGTTTCTTTTACTGACAACAAAGATCCAAGACTAAATCCAATTCTCAACATGTATCATCCTATTGTAAAAAAGACGCATACTGAATTGATTGCATTTTGGCGGTACATTCATCAATATCTTTATGTGAATCAATTGAATGCCAAAACGCTTTGTTGTATCTAGTTGCGTATAAACTTCCCATTTTGGCAAGTGCCGGAAAAGCAGTATTTTCAATATTGCCAGACATCGGGAGCATGTTTATGACTTTATTTTGAAGATAGTAGACCCCCGCATTCATCCAATAGTTGAACAATTCAGGTTTTTCCTCAAACTTTTCAATTTTTTCCCCATTAAGATTCACAATACCAAAGCTCGTTCTCAATGGCATTACTGCGATAGAATTAGGTTTCTTTTTCAGCCTACTCAAATCCAAATTAGTTATAACATCCCCATTTATTACAAAGAAATCATCATTACCAATATACTTACGTGCTTTACGTATAGCGCCTCCAGTACCAAGAGGTGTTTTTTCCACAGAAAAGCTCACTTTTACATCAAAATTTTTAGATTCTAAAAAACTGATCAATTGTTCTGCGCGATAACCTGCACATATAACGAATTCACTGATCCCAAATTTTTTGAAATATTGTATTTGCCATTCTATTATAGGCGTGCCATCCACAGGTAGAAGCGGCTTTGGAAGATAATCGGTCAATGGCCTTAATCTCTTTCCCATCCCACCAGACAGAATCACTGTCTTCACATACAGACAGCCCATAACTTGGAATTAAAAGATTTGGAAAGCCACAAGTAAAAATATCAATCGTTTTGTCATGCTCACAATTGGATTTTCTTCATTGTTACATAGTATGAATAGTCAAGTTTGTAAAAACTGCATTTCAAATTAGGTGATATTGTTACAAGTAGAGAATTAGTTGAACCTTTTAAAACACCTAGATTGGGTTTCTTTCTTTTTTTGTGTTTTCCGTTAGATAATAATGCAACTCAGTATAGCATTCAACGCAGTATTCTTGATCATCGGTATGTTCGCAGTCATACACCTTTTTAGCCTCCTGCCCACACTTTGCACAAATATGCACGTTTTATCATAATGTTACTCGCGTTTGAAGATTTGGTTTATTAGATCAGGTGCAGAAATTTATGGCATAACTGATCTTCTTGATCTTTTAATTTTAAGACCGCCAAGAAAGATTATCACAATTCCTATACCCAACACTGGTCCAAAATCTCGCATAGTTTGAACATTTTGAGATTGACCTCCAGATATTGCCAAAATCACGCCTGTACCCACAATAATCATGGCGCCTCCAATGATTATTAGAATACCAAGTGTGCCCGATGGTTCTTTTCGTGTAATGAAAAATGATGCTATCAGCATTACAGATGGTATTATCCCAAATATAGCCCCCCTAGATTTATCATCCATTGGAAGAAAGCCGGTCATTCCATTTGAGCTCGCTTCAGGACCTGCCACAATAACATCAACACCGTAAATCGCCAACATTATTATCGAGATTATTGACATCAAGATAGCAGCTTTTAGAGCCATAACCTCACTAACTTTGGAGAGGTAATAAACTTTCAACGCGTTTGACTGGTTAAAAATACCAGTTTGTCTAATGTAAAGTTCTAAAGAGATTAAAGATAATATCACCATACACAAGCTGAATGATGAATCCCAAAGTAATGTAGATCATATACGGTATGCCTGGTGTTACCCAAGTATCTTGAGACGAACAGAACTCGGCATTATCAGCATTTTTTAACGAAAAATCAAGCCTTCGATTAGCACCATCATGTTTTTCAATTGAAAAACTAAACTTGGGATTTTTTGCTTTGTAACCTAAAAATAATGCAAGTATCTTGTTACGTTTGGTTTCATTCTCCAATCCCTCAAAAATATTCTTATGTTTTGCTAGAGATATCAAATTTCTCGAAATATTAAAAAGAATCGGTATTATAGAAAGTACTACAGAGTTAGTTAGTACAGTAAATGGCGTGATTAGTCCATTTGAAATTGAAAATTCAGGAACTAAAGCAGCAAGTACGACAAGTCCAAATGCATCGGCACCGCCAAAAAAACCCAACCTCCAAATTACAACTACCACTGGAGCAATAATTAGAGAAATGCCTACATTTGTGAGTAAATGCACCATGTCAGATGAAAAGAAAATTAAAACAACCGATATACAGCCAAATATCACCCATAAAAAATCACTGATTTCCCTGTTTTTGAGATCAGAGTAAGTAGCATAACCCAGCATTGACAAGGCTAAAACAACCCGTATACTATCCACATTACCTTCTAGTACCATTAGCAATGAATCATCAGATCCTCAATAAATCCAGAGATCTCAAAATTATTTACTGAGCGCCTGAAATATTTGAAGCTAAAATGACAATATGAAATATATGCAAAATAGGAAAACCTGACATGTTGTTCAAAAACTCGAGTTTATTGCGAAATGCAGTTAAGTTTCTACCAGTCAGAAGTTAAGCACCTATATTGTTAATTTTATGGGCATGACTGATTTTCAACAATTTCATAGTCAACGACTAAATCTTTGAAACTAGCATGGCAGTAATCATATGTAATGAAAGACAAAAATACGCTTCGTTTATGATTTATGATGAAATATATCATCAATAATGAATTGATGTTGCAGACAGATATAGATCTGCATTAAAGATAGATCCACATCAATTCAATCCATCATTAGTTAAAATGAACCTATTAGATATTGCATGTACTTTACAGATAATGGATTGATCAGAAATCTAAACATGCGCCTAACATCTAATTCGGGGGTTTTATCGGTACAACAAGTAGATATTCAATTTTAATTAGTAAATTATTACGTTTACATTGTTCGTCACATTACAATGAAAATCGTTCTAAATTTTGTGTAAAAATAACAATCAAGTTCGCATTTTTTCGCTGTCTTTTATAACAATATTGGGTTAACGTTTGTTTATTTTGTACAAACATCTTCTCATATCCCTCATATTGTTGTAAACTAATGAGATGAATTTACTCTCATTCCACCATAAAGCCGATTCTGTCTCTGGAGTCAAAAGAGATAGACTGTCTATTGGCTCACTTGAACCGATCTTCTTATATATCAATATGGATCAGATCGGATCTTCAATGATCTGCATGGCAAAACCGGCATCTAGTCATAGCATTATTAAATTTACGCCTAATTCTCATCATTATGAGTGTAAGGACCTCTCTCATAAGATGCATACAGATCAGGTCATAATCGCAGGAGCAATTGAAATTTGAGTATCGAAGAAGATCTGATTTCCACACTCAAGTATTTTGGTTTGGAGGGTGACGACGCAAAAATTTACCTGGGATTATTAAGAACAGGAGAGGTTACAGTTGGCAGTTTGTCTGCAAAATTAGATGTTGACAGAGGGAAGGCATACAGAGCATTGAACAAACTAAGAAATGTGGGGCTAATTACAACGACGCTATCCAATCCTACAATATGTAAAGCAATAGATCCACAAGAAGCACTAAAAAATATAATTCAGAAAAAACAAGACGAAATCATAACAATGGAAAAACTTTCAAAGCAACTAATTACAAACTTGGATGAATTAAAACGACCCACCCCTGCAACGGAGTTATCCTCTTTTTCCATAATACAGGGACGATCAAACATTTATTCACGCATAGGTAAAATGATAACAGAGTCTACTGATGTCGTATATATCGTGACCACAGTTGAAGACATCATGAGAATGTATCATACCGCCATACCTGAAAAGATAAAAGAATGCATCAAAAAAGGAGGCGAAGTAAGAATAGTGACAGAGATTGAAAACAAACAAGCCATCCAGCTTGTTAATAGATTGGGAGCTGAGTGAGACCAGACTTGGAAAACTTCCTTCCAAAGGAAGAATTGTTGGAGAAAAAGACAAACAGATCATCATGTCAGGATCAATGAAAGGTTCTATGGATCTAAACGACGATACAGATTCAATCGTTCATACAAATTCCATAGAAATAGTCAACAACATCTACAGCCTATGTTCTCACTTGTGGAAAAAGTCAAAACCTCTAGAAGTTGTATACCAATCTACCTGACACCTTTTTTGTAGATTGATCTAGTTTATTCACATTATGTACGATAATACCTAAAATTCGTTCAAAAAAACCATACAGTATCTTATATGAGAATTTTCTTTATAAAAACATGTATTGAGAAGGTTATTGATAATAGTAATTCTCATTGTTGGTCTTGCAACAATTAAATCGTATGCTGAAGATACAACTACCTTTGGAGTTAGACTCATACCAGATAAGATGATTGAAAACTCAAATGGGACTTTGGAGGTATATGCGCTTTACAACGGACATGTGTCTCCCACAAAAATTCAAAACATGGTATTTTCCTCTACAGACTCCACCATAGTTCAAGTTGTCGGGGTGGAAGATAACGATACAAGTTTCATAACTCATATAGAAATCAGAGCAAATAACCCAGGTACTGCAAACATAGTACTTGCCGCACCAGGTTTTTCATCTCAGGAATTCCCTATTACAGTGTATAGTGACGAAGCTGCTCCAACTAGCTTGCTTATCAAAGCTACGCCCTCGTCATTTTCAATCAATGGACCAAAGACAGGGTATTTTTCAGTAGAATTAGTCAATAGTGACGGTCTTCCAGCAACTACACAAACAGACATTCCAATTACGGTTGCAACAACTGATAACAGTACTCTTAGTTTAACTACATCTCATCTGATTATAAAAAGCGGTCACTACTACACGATAGGGCGGTTTGAAATAGGTCAGACAGGTTCAGCCAAGATATTTGCATCTGCCTCTTCATTTCAGTCCGTAAGTACGACAGTTACCATAACTTCTGCCGACACGCCAACTATTCAAGCCTATGTATATCCAGCAAAGATTAATGATTTTGCAGGGTCAATTGCATACGTTGTGGCACAACTAAAAGATAATTCGAACAATGAAGTGGTGGCAAATCAAGACATCCCTATTTCAGTATTGATATCAAATGCAACAGCTACAGGTTTAGTTAACACCAGTCCACAAGACCAACTTATGAGCTCCAACATTCCATTGATCATAAAGAAAGGAGATTATGAAGGATATACCACAATCGAAATAAAAGCTGGTTTAGTCGGAACATTCAACATAGGCCTATCTGCTCCACAGGGATACAGCGTATCAAATCATACTGCATGGCCTGCAGATTGTATAGAGCTTACAGGCTGTGTTGCACCAGATACCACTACGTTTTTGGCTACTCCAGTGCAGTTGACAACAGTCACATCACAATTTCTGGATGATAAATCTGCAAAACTTGATATGTTGCCCATATTGGCAACTGGAAATAATGAATTAATAGGAATAATGCATTTAGAAGATCCTCAAGGTAATCCCGTTATTGCAAGCAGAGATCTACAAATTGAGGTTGATTCTTCAGACTCAAACTATCTTTCAGTGGCCCCCGTAGACATGGCCAGAGGCCAAGGATCTGCATTAGTCTTTGGCAAGGTAGGAAATACCGCTCCGCCGCCATCTGCCGTCTCAGGAGCAGCTGGATTACCGTCTGTAATACCACTACATGTTATTACTTATAATGATACAATTGTAGAAGCAGCAATAAATGCATCTTCAGCGAATTCCCTCAATCTTGTTGCAAATTCGCTGGTATCAAAAGCGTTGAGCCAATCAAATTTCCCTCTGGCTTTATATTTAGTGGATTCATCTGGCGCACTAACATATTTTCCAAGTGATTATACCCCCACCATATTACCTAATGACTATTTTAGTGTCGAGCCTAAAAAAATATCAAATGGAGATTCTATAGATCTGTTTAATGCCAAATCATTGAAAGATGGATCCACAACTCTCAATATAATTACAGGCGGTTATCCAACCAGTCTTGCATTAAGTTCTGTTAGTTCATCCCCCGCAATGGCAAATTTGGATTATCCTGATCCTTTGCTTGCCAATTTTACCAATCTTATGGATATACAAGTTTTTGATTCAAATTCGAATCCAAGATATACCGATGAAGATACCAACATGAGGTTAGTTTCAAGTAATGATTCAGTCATACTACCGCCATCAAATATAACCATCTCCAAAGGAAATTACTATGCCAATTTTGATGCAATCCCAAAGTTACCTGGAAGTGCCACAGTCTCAGTAATAGCAAACAACTTACCACTTGCAACATACAAAGTTAATGTTGAAAGTATGTCACCAACCGTAACCATCAAGTCTCCAAAAACGGTTCTACCTGAGGAAACATTCTTTGCCAACGTAACGGCACAAAGATACGGGAAGCCCCTTCCAGACATGAACGTAGATTGGAAAGCAATCGGAGCAAACATACAGAGTTCGGATAAGACAACAAACCAAAACGGTGTTGCCAGCATATCTCTCATGTCAAACTCTACGGGAATAATTAACCTTGATTCTGTGGTATCAGGTTCAGGATTCAGCCCTACGGAGATCAAAGATTTGATTAAAATAAATTCAACCCAAATTGTAACAAATAGCACTAACACTACATCTGCTTCTACACCATCCAATTTCAAATCATTCAAAATCAATGGAGTAGATCCTTTACCATTCGCGGTGATTGGAACAATAGCAGCTGGAGGAATTCTAATAAAGAAGAAAAATATCCATTTGTTAAAGAGAAACGCTACAAATAGAACTAACATTAAAAAATAGAATTTAAAATTAACTAATAACATAAACACTATACATTAAATATATTGAAGTAATTTTTCTGTTGGTACAATAAAATCAGACACAAGTCTGTTCAATGTGAACATACTAGAAAATATCATTCCAATTCCTCAATAGAAAAACATGTTTCGCATGATCTCTACAAATGGTGGCGTTTCAGCGTATTTCAGTTGTGATTTAAAATGAATATGGATTTCATGTTTAATTTGAAGAGTAAATTGCGTCTGAATGATACTGTTAAAACACATAGAGAACGCATATTATTTCCATCCACTAGTAACCAAAAGAATTTGCGCCTAAATGAGTGTACGATAGAGGACATTCTGCCGCATTTACTTGTATATTCATCAATGGCTACGATAGAAAGCAAAGAAAAGATATGGGTTGCTACTTCGATGCTTGTTAGATTTCTAGAAACATTTACAAATAATTTGGTTGCAATGGAAAATGATATTCCAGTTGGGATGCTCGGAGGACAAGAAGTCATTAAAGAGTTTTCAAAAAACCCAGATCATTCCTTCTTCTCAGATCTAACAGTTCAGAATGTAATGAATAGAAATCTGTATGTGGCTTCTTCCACTACTAAAGTTAATGATTTACTTAAAAAAATGCAGCACATACAAAGGGATTTTGCCTTGGTTAAAAATGAAGACGGGAATTATTCCACTGTTTCGGCAAGACGTTTGTTAGAAGTAGGTGTACTATGTGATACGTGTATGAGAGTTTCCGATATGCCTCTCAAGTTAATTCCTACTTTTAATCGAGATGACACCATTGGTACAATCATAGCACAGATGATTCAAAACGAAACAGAAGTTTTAGTACTAGAAAATACGCCTCAATTTGTCAATCCCCAAATAATATTTGAAAAAATCATAGAGTTAAATTATCTTGAAAATATTAACAATTTTTTTGATTTAAAGTCAACAACACTTAATCTAAAAAATGGAAGAATAATTTCTGAAAATACAAGGATACCAGATATGTGTAAAATTATGTTAGGTATGAAACATTCTTTTGTTATGACACTAAACAATGTCCTAACTCCATGGGACCTCATCATGGCATTAAGTTAGGTGGATGGATTGGCTAAAAATAAGGAGTTGTCTTTGTAAAATGCAAATAGATCAACAAACATCAGATAAGGCAAGATCCATCAAACAGCTAAAATTACAATTATCAGTACTAACAAAAGAACTCAATAAGACAACAGAACAACTACAATTACTAGAGATTCATGAAGAAAGTTATAATCAATCATTGGATAGCGATGTACCACCAGAAGAAATCAGTGATCTAATTAAAAAACAGAATAAAATTTCACATGAAATTATTACAGTAAAGAGGAAAATTCAAAAGCTTAGTGCAAGAACCATATTAAAAGCAGAATTGATAGTATTACCAATACTTGCAGTTCTACTATTCTATGTAGTCAGTAACCATTATCAAGTAAATTCTGCAGATATCTCTAGTAATATAAAAACACGGTATTTGATAGAAAATCTTCAAGGGCAGGCAGATGTCACTCACAAATACTGGAACATTGCCAAAGGCATGCCGTTAACAGTGAGCATAATAAATCCAGGCCAACTAAGTCAAGAAAAAATTAACACTGTAGAAGACGCTATTCTCTCAACGAATGCATTATACATAGACAATTCTTTACTAGGCAAGTCTCCATCAGATGGAAAATCAGAATACTTTAAGGGTTGGAAAGGCGCGCTAAGTACGATACCAGATACCGAGTTCTACGTTCCAACTGATTTTAACATTGTTGAGTCTAATGATGGACCTGGCCAAATTGTCATAGTTTTATCCCAGCTTGAAGATCCAGACGGATATTCTGGATATACCAGATCAATCGTTGACAATTCGCAGATCTTAAAATCTTTTATTACTATCTATGACGCAGATAAGCTTACAGACAATCAACTTGCAACAATAGTAAGACATGAATTTGGTCATGCATTAGGTCTTCCACATACAAGCGATCCTCAAGATCTCATGCATGCTACAATTCAAACAGATTACCCATACATATCAGAATGCGATGTTGCTGCCATACAATCATTATATAATAACACTGACAACGGATTTTGCAATGACACTCAATAAGACGCCATCAAAACTTGCAACATACACACTACAGTATCGTCAAGCATGAATTTCTAAAAAGTTCTGCCCTTTTGCAGCCTACACAAGACATCAAAATATGCCTTTATTTGTGCATGTGATGGATTCAGCTCTTTAATTACAGATACATCGACATTTAGCTTTTCCAGTTGCGAATAGATATCCTTATCCTCAATAGTATCAACCAACGCTTGCAATGAAAATGGTTTTTTCATTATTTCCGTTATTTGTCCTAGTTGTTTTATCGAATCCAGGAAAGTTTCTTGGATATAACCAGAAGCGAATATGATTCTTTGGTGTGGATTAACCGCCAAGATTCCTTTTGCCACTTCAATACCGTTTTTTTCAGGCATTTGATAGTCCAAGATCACAGCATCGAATGGAGATGTGGGATCACCTGCAATTTGTTGTTCAGATTCAATTAGGTATACATCAAGACATTGTTTTCCATCTTTGCAAGTTATGACGTTATGACCTTTTGCTTCAAGAGTAAATTTGTATTGGTCCAAGAGATCAGGTTCGTCGTCAGCTATGAGTATTTCCAACGTTAATCCAACTAGATTCAACCTTATATTTTATTTGCTGAGTTTGTGCGGTTCATGCAAACACATGTTAATTTAGTTACAATGCATTCAGAACTCAAGTGCTGGGGACCTAACTATCATTCCCAATGTTCCGGTTCCCAGTCCTATTTTTTCACATAAAAAGGCCAAATTGACGTATTTTTTGTTCATAACATCCACCCACCAATTAATTATGTTTCATAGCAGTTCAGATTACATGAGAAAAGGCCTGTATGCCTTAGCAATAGCTGGGGCCATAGTAAGCATCATTGCTATCCAATATGCATCAGGTTCAATGTCGAACATAAATGTTGGATGGGGAAGCAGCGGGATGACGGTAAATCCGACGACCAATAGAATATACGTCACTAGCTATGTATTCAGTTTTGTTACAGCCATCGATGGATCAGTAGATAAAAAAATAACTGACATACCGCTTGATCAGAATGGATTTCTAGTTGGCGCGGGGTCTGCGCATATAGATATCAATCCACTTACAAATATGGCGTATGTTACTAACCGATTCTCAAATGAGGTATCAATAATAAATGGCGATACAAACAAGATTGTAACAAATATACATGTGCAGAACAGCCCGTGGGGGGTGGCAGTAAATCCTTCCACCAATCTAATTTATGTTACAAATTTGATATCCAATTCAGTATCAGTCATTAATGGATCTGACAATACAGTATTAACAAATATACCAGTAGGAAACGGCCCGTGGGGGGTGGCAGTAAATCCTTTTACCAATAGAATCTATGTGCCAGATAGTTTATCAAACTCTCTTACTGTAATTGATGGAAACATAAACAAAATAATTTCTACCGTACCAATAGACGGAGGCCCGTGGGGGGTGGCAGTAAATCCAATCAGCAATTTGGCATATGTGACTTGCTGGAATTCCGGTTCCATATCAGTTATCAATGGCACTACAAATAGCTTGATAACCTCCATACCAACAATGTCAGGTTCATCAGCAATAGCAATTAATCCAATAACTAATAGGATATACGAAGCTAATGAACAAACAGGAACCATATTTGAGATAGACGGAAATTCAAATAAGGTATTGAATGAGATTAATTCGGGCATATCATCCAGAAATATTGCCATAAATTCTCTTACTAACAAACTTTATGTGTCTAGTCTTTTCTCAAACAATGTTGTTTCAATAGATCTTTCCAATTCAAATTCTTCATCGGATGTATTATCTACAAATCAAACCAATGTCTCATATCCCGAAATATCAATAGATAATAACACCAAACTCAACATTACATCCGATCAGTTACAACAGATCATTGGCAAAAACGCTACGTTTGGCATAACTCCGCAAGAGCTACAAGAAATAGTAGGTAAGAATGCCACTCTCAATATGACGCAAGCTCAAATCCAACAACTCATTGGAGAATCTGTCAACAACATGTCATCAGACGAACTTTCCTCAAATAACAATATGTTAGGCATGACTCCTCAAGAGCTACAAGAAATAGTAGGTAAGAATGCCACTCTCAATATGACCCCTGATGAATTACAACAGATCATTGGCAAAAACGCTACGTTTGGCATAACTCCGCAAGAGCTCCAGAATATACTATATAGAAATTCTACAATCGATAACAGTACAAATTTATCATTTTCAGGAGCAGATTTGGGAAATCTTACTGATTCATTGAGCAAGTTTGCAAATCAAACAAACAACGCCACGCAGGAAAATGATTCCAGTCTGAACCTTTTGTATGTGACATGCACTATTAAAAAGACGGATGTTGGAAAGTTTTTTGAGAATTTTTCAATACCATTATCAGATTGCAAAATTAACGAGTAAATTACAAGTTTTTAAATGATATTGCTTTTTACTACACTGTCTCTCACAAGCTCATTCGATTTGCGCAATCAATCACTTTTAACCTATGATTTACATTGTCAGATATCAACGGTTGAACAGAATAAGAGATTTTTGTTTTAGCCAGTAGATGTGATGAAATGTATTCAGACCTAGAAAAATCCCAATTACAAATATCGCTCATATCTAATATTATCAAATGTATTGTAAAAAAGACACTGTTGATTACTAATTACGACCTTATAAAAATAGAAATTCCCCATAAAGAAAAAGAGAAATTGGAATCTTTGATAAGACTTTATAAAAAGTTAACACAGAAAAGCAATTGCAATATAAAATCTACTAAACTATCCACAGAAATAGAATTTGGATTATGTAATTTTTTCTACAATACAAGAAATTATGATGATGCACTTGAACAAATAGAAAACATAATAAAATTACAGCCCAACAATACGAAAGCAATTTACTGTAAAGTAATCATTCAAGAATCATCAGGTAAACTCGAACAAGCAATAGAATCTTGTGAAAGTATATTGTACATAGATCGTTACAATGTCAATATATTATACAAAAAGGGGGTCTTGCTTTCAGAAATGACAAGGCGGGAAGAGGCAATAGAGTGCTTTGACAAGATATTGAGTGTAAATTCAACCCACATACCTGCATTATACAACAAAGGATTGGCATTGCTAGAAATGACAAGGCGGGAAGAGGCAATAGAGTGCTTTGACAAGATATTGAGTGTAAATTCAACCCATGAGTTATCTTGGCACAATAAAGGAATGGCATTATCAGAAATCAATCCACAAAAAGCCATAGATTGTTTCAACAGAGCGATTGGAATCAATCAAGGTAATATTCCTGCATTATATAACAAGGGAACGATGTGCGAATCACTAGAACATTTCGATGATGCCATAATGTGTTATGATGCAGTGTTGCGTATCAATGCGAATCATCTGCCTTCGTTGTTTCACAAAGGGATTGTACTAACAAAAGTCGGTCTTTTAGATTTAGCCATAGTATCTTTTGACTCGGTATTGAATATCAACCCAAATCACATGCCATCTCTATACCACAAAGGGATCTTGCTTTCAGAAATGACAAGGCGGGAAGAGGCAATAGAGTGCTTTGACAAGATATTGAGTGTAAATTCAACCCACATACCTGCATTATACAACAAAGGATTGGCACTAGAGTCTCTGGATCTGTTTGAAGAGGCAATAGAGTGCTTTGACAAGATATTGAGTGTAAATTCAACCCACATACCTGCATTATACAACAAAGGATTGGCATTGCTAGAAATGACAAGGCGGGAAGAGGCAATAGAGTGCTTTGACAAGATATTGAGTGTAAATTCAACCCATGAGTTATCTTGGCACAATAAAGGAATGGCATTATCAGAAATCAATCCACAAAAAGCCATAGATTGTTTCAACAGAGCGATTGGAATCAATCAAGGTAATATTCCTGCATTATATAACAAGGGAACGATGTGCGAATCACTAGAACATTTCGATGATGCCATAATGTGTTATGATGCAGTGTTGCGTATCAATGCGAATCATCTGCCTTCGTTGTTTCACAAAGGGATTGTACTAACAAAAGTCGGTCTTTTAGATTTAGCCATAGTATCTTTTGACTCGGTATTGAATATCAACCCAAATCACATGCCATCTCTATACCACAAAGGGATCTTGCTTTCAGAAATGACAAGGCGGGAAGAGGCAATAGAGTGCTTTGACAAGATATTGAGTGTAAATTCAACCCACATACCTGCATTATACAACAAAGGATTGGCACTAGAGTCTCTGGATCTGTTTGAAGAGGCGTTATTATGTTACGATAAAATAATAGAATACGATAACAACTATGGAAATACATTATGCCAGAAAGGAAGATTGTTATCATCAATTGGAAGATATAACGATGCAATAGAGTGCTTTGACAAGATACTCTTATCCAACCCCATCAATACGAACGCAATTTATTACAAATCATGTGCCATGTTAAAGGACGGAAGAAAGGAAGAATCTTTCAACCTATTGGAATTTATGATTTCAATGGATTCAAGATATAAAGAGGTTTTAAGAGATGAAAAAGATCTTGAAGGATTTAGGATCGACAAAAGATTCATGAGGTTAATGAATTAAGTTCTAAAAAATATAGCGTCGTTATTCCATCACTATATGTTTGTTCCAAACAAACAAGGTACTATATGGAAATATTTTACACATAAATTAGATGTGTTAAGATGGCCTTAAGGATACTTGTTGCAGAAGATAGTCAAGACTTAGCAGATACATACAAGATTGCACTTGAAAATAGAGGGCATATTGTTACAACAGCAAGAGACGGCATAGAATGTCTTCAAACATATTCAGATTCTCTAAGAAATACCAATAAAAAAGTCGAATCATTTTTTGATGTAGTAATACTAGATCAGAAAATGCCTGGAATGGATGGAATGGACGTAGCAAGAGAAATTCAAAGAGTAAACTCAAAACAACGAATAATCTTCATCACGGGCTATGGAACAGAAGTCGTCAAAAAATTACGCAGTCTTGAAGAGCCAGTAGAAGTCATGAATAAACC
This sequence comes from uncultured Nitrososphaerota archaeon, assembly GCA_963701075.1. Lineage (GTDB taxonomy): Archaea > Thermoproteota > Nitrososphaeria > Nitrososphaerales > Nitrosopumilaceae > Nitrosotalea. The sequence continues at coordinate 1,314,958 of OY969559.1, read as the reverse complement.
ATTCACATTACAAGCTTTAATTTTCCAAGTTGAGGGGTGGGCCATTAGCATGTGGAGAGAGATCGTGGGACGCGGGTTCAAAGACTGGGATGGATATTCTGGAACTTCAATACCTGTAGGCCCTGGTAGATCGGTATGATTCTAGAGTTTATGTGAGACGATAATCATGAAATATCAAAAGGCAAGTAATGGTTTTAGAATTGGCGCATCAGTTGGCATCATAATATTAATGCTAGGGATTGCAATATCTCTGAGTATCTCTACTACCTATACTTTTAGCAACCAGATGAGGATTGTAACAGACTTTAACACACCGCTTGAAAAGACAATAATTCAGATGAGTAACATTCAAAAAAATCAGGAAATCTTATCCAATAATGCAATAAGATCTTTACAAATAAAAGATATGCTGGGATTTCAGTCATCAGAGAATGAATTTCAGAATTACAACAATCTTATGAACAATCAGATCATGCAAGCAGAAAACATCATGAAAATAGGGATGGACATATTACCTCAAGAGTACGTAGGTTCACAGTTTAATCTTACTTTAACAAAGATGACAGAGATAGAAGAACTCAATACTGAATATGAACAGTCGGCAAATAATATTTTTCAATCAGATGACAAGATTGACAATGCGAAACTAGATACCCTTGCAGCAGATTTAAAGATCAAGGGAGAATCACTATATGCAAAGCAAAATGATCTTTTACGAGATACAGAATCATCATATCAAAATATAGAAACCGCGGTAGATGAAAACAAGCAAAAATCTTTAACATTGGAAATTATCATGATAATATCAGCTGGCATCATTTCTTTAATATCTGGCTATTTTGTAAATCAGATAAATAGAGATTTAGTAGATGAGGTAATCAAAAAAACGAAATCACTTCAAAAAGCAAATGAAAAACTCAAAAAATTAAACATATTAAAAGATGAATTCATTAGTGAAGCATCTCACGAGCTTAAAAGTCCGCTTAATCCAATATACGGCTTTGTGGAACTTGCAAAATGTGGAGATATGGATAAAGAAGAAGCCCTTTCCGGAATCGCAAAGCAGGCTCGTCAAATTGAAGAAGTAGCAAACAAGATGCTGGACATAGGAAAAATAGATAACAGTAGACTACAGATGTCAATTGAAAAATTCAATCTTAATATACTCATATCTGACATATCCGAAGCAGCACGAGTAAGTGTAAATGAGAACGTATCAATAAAAACAGAATTGTCAGGAAATATCGAGGTTGAGGCTGACAAGGTACGTATCGGTCAAGTTATTAGAAACATACTCAATAACGCGATAAAATTTACACGTAGTGGAAGCATACTCATAACATCGTCTCTCAATGATAACAACATGGTAGAGGTCAGAGTTAGTGATACTGGTATTGGGATACATCCAGAGATATTCCATAAAATATTCAACAAATTTGCCACAAAAAGTCACAAAAGAGAAAATCTAGATGGCAGTGGTTTGGGGTTATACATCTGCAAGGGAATCATAGACGCTCACGATGGAAATATCCAGGCATACAACAATCCAGACGGTGGAGCCACCATACTTTTTTCCATCCCTATGACGCATCATAGAAATAATGAGAAGATTCAGAAATCTCTTTTCAACTAGATGTTTGTGCACCATGAACAGACTAGTATTAATTTATCAACTATACAAATAAAGCCACAGTATGGGACTCAGAATATTATCAGGCGAAGATAATGAATTCGCAGCTCTGCAATACAGAAAAGTGTTTGAAAAAAATCAGCATGTTATCACAGTAGCAAGAGACGGCGAGGAATGTATATCAAAATACAAAAAAGCGTTGGAAAACTGCTCTGTCGATTCATATCCATTTGATGTAGTTTTGCTGGATTTTGTCATGCCAAAGAAAAACGGCGTACAAGTAGCAAAAGAGATACTGGATTTACGGCCACATCAAAAAATCATATTTGCGTCTGCATTTGGAAATGGAATTCTAGATGATGCTTCTGCCATACTAAAAGATTCTATCGAGATATTGCAAAAGCCATTTTCATTAGAGTTTTTGGTCAAAAAAATAGAAAATTCATGCGCCCTGAAGAACATACATTAAATCTTATTGACAGTTCCACTTTGGAACCCAACCCCGAATAAAAATTCCACAGGTTTTATCTTACATACTGATGATACATGGCATTGATAGCGTAATGAGCATAACTATGCCAGAGTCCATGATAACGTGTGTAGATAACTTATCTAGAAGCAAGAACTGTTCAAGTAACACCATTATAAAATTAGCAATTGCAAAATTTCTCTTTGACCAGTCCAGCACAGAACCTGAAATATACAAAAATGAATACAAATACATCAAAGAGCAATCAGATAAGATATTCAAAGATGTTCCTTTAGATAAGATAGTCTCTGTTCAATACACATTAAATGATGGAAGAGTCATTCACATCATACGACAGAGTAAACTGCGTTAAGTATTTCTTTTAACAAATAGAATATTTTCTTAATCAAGTAGTGTAAGAAGAATGTACTTCATATCTTGGTAAGATATTTTTTGGCAGCCTTACAGTAAACACGGTAGGCGGAGATCTCACAGATATTGTACCACCATGTTGCTCTACAATACTTTTACAAATTGACAGTCCAAGACCTGTTCCTGTTTGTTTTGTAGTAAACAGAGGATCAAATATTTTTGGAAGTATATCGGCAGGTATGCCAAGTCCCGTATCCTCAAATTCCAACTGGATGCTTGATCCTAAATCTATCATGCTAATCTTTAGTGTCCCTTTGTCCTCCATTGCTTGAATTGCATTAATAATTATATTTGAAAAGACAGACTTCAAGTTTCCTCGAGTCACAATTTATCTGTATATCAAAAGTGGGTTTTGAGATCACTACCTCAGGCGGAATCATAACACCGACAATAGCACCATCGAGTACAGCTAGAATCGATATGACTTGAAGTGTCAAATCGGATCTTTTTACAAAGTTTAAGACATCATCAATTTGGTGAGTCATTCTCTGTACAGCTCTGTCAAACCGTGTAAAATGTTGCAATCTTTCATCTATTCTCATAGTTGGCTTTACACGCATTATGTCCATGGTGTTTTTTACTATGGATAGAGGATTACGCAAATCATGAGCCAGACGTGCAGCTAATTCTCCTATGACAGTGAATTTTGCGGCCTTTATCAAGTCTTGAGTTTTCTCATCTACTTGCCTTGCAAGAAAGTCGCGTTGCATAGACAATTCCTTTTCTTTAGCAAGAACTCTGTCAAGTTTTTCTTTTAATTCTACTGTCATTTTATTATATTGAAACTTTTGTTGTTCAAGATCACGATTAGACTTGACAAGTTCATCATTTTTTTTGTTCAACGACGCACTAAGGTCAAGCAAAAAGCCAACCTTGTCCTGCAAATCATGATTTATGTTTGATAACTCCTTGATTTTCTCCATGGATTCAGCTGCCAAATGATTTAGAAGTTTTTCTTTTTCCTGAAGTTCCGTCCTTGTAGAATCCAGTTCCTTAAATGCTCTACCAGTGAGAGTACTTAGATCCTCCACTAGTGATTTTTTCTCAGGTTCTGTAGGTTGCTGTGTCATCCCACCCTCTTATACTTAGAAAGGGACATTAACTCTTATGGTTGTATGAAATGAACGAACGTGTTTCATATTTACAAAAGTTAATTTCAAAAAACACACCTTACACACCATAAAATTAGCGTACATGAATCATATTCTACAAGATCCCTCTACTGGGTAAGATTTCGTATTTCTACAACAAACAAGCTGCCCAATTTTAAGATGAAATATGTTAGATCTATGACATAGAGTACGAATGAGCTAAAATTCTTGTTTCAATCCACGTAGATAACATATCATTTTGCATGCACCTGCAAAGGACTGACATATAATTTCCGGTAGAAAAAGACCAGACCTAAAACTTCGAATTGCTCAATTAATAATATGGTATCAAGGTTGAAGAGCCATCCTCCCATTACATCATTCATTATTGCATATGTCATTGAAACGATTTGATCAAAACGCGCGAAAACAAAAAAAATGTCGTTTTCATGCACTTGTAATATTTTATTCATGTCTTGTACTTGAGATGGACTTAGATCAGAGTGTGAAAATACAAGTTGAGAAACAATTTGCTTTTCATCCGAATATGTTGTATCTCCCCTTTCAATCCAGACAAGAGTGCTTCCAAGATAGACAATTAAAAGTAATGAAAAACACATGGCTATTTTGCCAGATCTTCCTCTCATTGTTTTTGTCATTTGTTCTACAAAGATATTGCCAAAACGGCCAAGTTTATTCTTGTGAGCAAGAAATGTCATAACAAGCATAATTGAAGAGGTCAAGCCCAAACTGCCAATCCAATGTGATGAAACATAAGAATAGAAAACCATTCTAACAGGAAGAAAGATTCCGGTTACAACAGCAAACACAATTAATTTATTTCCAATATCCAGTAGCTGGATTCCCAATTGCCTATCATTCCAGTAGTACTTCTTTGAAGTAGGTTATTTATCTATCTAAGAAATTGTCTTTTAACGTCAATTGCTATTCATTGTAATCATGAAAAGATTACAATGACATGACGGTATTTTATCAGGCATCCATTTCAAGTCAGATATTAAAATAAATTCAAATTGTTTTTCTAGTTTTTTTAAGATTTGATACTATAGTCATGTCGCCAGAACTTAGAGTAAATATTACCCATCTACCAAAATTTGCTCCTGTATCTTCAGAGATAAGTGGTATACCAGTTTCTTTTAAAATCTGTTTGATAGCTACAATATTTCTTGACCCAATATTAAACAAACTAGTTTCAGACTCGTGAGAAAATATTGTAGCACCTCCTGCCATCTTTGCTTGAATTCTTTTAGGATCCGCACCCATCTGGATCATGTTATTTATCATATATGCAAATGCCGTATCTGCAAACTTGCCAACTTCGTTTTCTGCAACATGCTGCTTGCCATTTATTTTCTTTGGAAGCATGACATGAGCCATAGCTGCAATTTTGGCGTTAATATCAAAAAGACACATTGCAACGCATGAACCTACAAAAGTTTTCAATTCAACCGTTTCCTCATGTATTATTGCCACTCCACCCATTTTCACTTCAATAATACTATTCATCAAAAATCAACTAGCATGTTATGAGTTTCTTTGCCTCTTTCAGATCTTGAACAAGAAGCATTTTCAGTTTGATTCCTGAATTGATACCATAGAACTCTACAGCAGACGCAATTATAATATCAGATTGATCTCCAAAATCAGAGGCTATTGCTTCAAGTAATGTACGCAGGGATTCAATGGCAAAACCAGGTACAGATGAGTAAATCTTACTCCCAGATTCAGCACAGATGGCGTTAACAATTGATGCAGTCAATATATTTCCAATTTCAGAAATAGATGAAATGGCAAGTTTATCAAATTCATTCAAATGCGATTCTCCAAGTAGTTTTACTGCTAATGGTTTTGATTCTTCCTCCAACATGTACCATAATACTCCAATACTCAAATCTCCATTACATTTGACATACACTGCTGACATCACATCCATTTCTTCAAAATTTGAAATAAGCAAATCCAGATTTGTAATTTGAATTGCCTGCGTTTTTTTACGAAAATATCGTATAGGTTCTTCAAGGATCACATTAAGAGAAGGAATTGTTTTTGAAACAATAAATGAATTCAAGACACAGTCTAATTGTTGCAAATCATTATGATTAGATTTCATATTCATATTTTACCATAATAGAAGCAATCTCTTGATCAGTCATGAACAATTCAGACGTTACCATCATACGCTATCTCGACCTGATAACTTTGCTTATCACCATAGTTACATTGGATCTATCAAATGGTTTTATCACATAATCTCTTGCGCCTGATTTTATGGCATCTTGTACGATGTGTTTTTGTTCAACAGATGTCACCATTACCACTTTGGCTTTTGGGTTAAGTTGTATGATAGATTTCAGGGCCTGAATTCCGTCTGCTTTGGGCATATTAACATCCATTGTCACTATATCTGGCTTGAATTGCTTGTAGGATTCCACTGCTGCAAGGCCGTCACCTGCTTCATAGATTTGTGATACCAAGCCATGAGATACAAGAATGTCTTTTAAGACAACTCTCATAAATGAAGCATCATCTACAATCAGAATCTTTGTTGGGCTTGTAGACATGTTATGCCTCCGATTGAGATAACATAACAAATTTCTCCAGCATAACATTACAAAATAATTGGTTTGTTTTAGTCTTAACAAATAGAGGGTATAGCATAGGTATCATTTAAGACTTGTTTGGTGCAAGATCATAATATTAGTACAGTTGTATAGTTTGATCACACATGTGAATATTACACGTGTGAAACCAAATATATGATGACTATTTTGGATTACTAGGCACTGCAATTTTTTGATAGATTCTTTCACGTGCCAGTAATGGGTTGAACAACTTCTCACATCTTCTTCCCAGCATGGTTTCATCCATACCTAGCACAAGATAACCTGATTCTTTCAAACAGTGATGAAATTTTGTCATAATTATTTCTTGGGCTTCTTTTTCATAATAAATCAATACATTTCTGCAGAATATCACGTCAAGATTTTTTGAATCATTAGACAGTATGTCGCCCACTTTGAATGTCACTAAATTTTTTATAGATGGTATAACTTCATATCCTACATTGTTTTCACTATCCGCTATCTTTTGAAAATAATTTGCAACCACCTCAGGTGGTAATTTGGTAATGCTTTTCTCAGAATATCTACCACTTTGTGCATATTCGATTGCATTTGGATTAATGTCATTTGCAATTATCTCTACATCAAAATTATTTGTTTTCCCAATCGCATATGTGAACATGATAGCAAGGGAATATGCTTCTTCTCCCGATGCACACCCAGCACTCCATACTCTGATTTTGTAGCGCTGCTCTAGACCAGATAAAATTTTAGGTATTATGAACAATCTGAATTTATCATATACTGCAGAATCTCTGAAAAAGTTTGTCACGTTGATCGACAGGGATGTAAATAGTTCTTCAAATTCACGTCTTTCATTTTTTAAAACTGTGGCATATTCAAAATAGTCGTTAATCTCTAGAACCCTCATTCTTCTATCTAATCTTCTCTTCATGAAGGCAGTCTTGTATCTCTTAATATCAAATCCATAACTCTCAAACACCTTGCTAAATGTATGCAGCGAGTCTTCACTCATTGATAATTCATTAAGACTCAAAAACTATCACCGTGTAAACTATTCATATCATACCCACTCAATTCCAAAATATTTCGTAAACTGATCTTCATATTTATCAATTAATGTCACCGTTTCGTATTCAAAAGCTTTCTAGCATTGTCATGATCTTGAATTACCAACATATGTACACACACGTTGCTTTCAACGCCAATCAATTCTATCTCTGTTACAATATCATTAATCTCACAAAGAAATCCTGATGCGTGTGGCTCTAATAATGATGAAATCGACGTCATTGCAAAATCAGGGGTGGAAAGATCTACTTTTAACCCAGTGTGATCGGACAATGCATTGAAAAATGATCCTGACATAATGTTTCCCACCTCTGATATCGCAGACTTTCCTAAATCATCAAGTGAGTCAACTTTTTCCGTGCATAACAATTTCGCCGCAATTTTTTTTGCGTCAATTTCAGATATAGAATATAGAATTCCCACACGTACATCTCCTCCTCCATGAAGAAATACAGAACAGAGAACTATTTCGTTAACAAAATCTTTCAAGTCTCCAATTTTAGAAGTTTCCGTATGTGTTTTCTTTATAGTGTGTACTGTAGATTCTCCAAGAAGAGATGACAAGGCAGAGGACGTTTTCTGTGTAATGTATGAGCTTAACACATTTTCAAGAGAATACAATTCTGTTGGATTCAATGTTTTAGTTGTCATTTCGATTTACCTACACTAGTAATGATGGCTCAAGAATTAACGCCACTTTCCCATCTGGCAATATAGTTGCATCTGAAAATGTTGCCAACGAATTAGTCATACCGTCAAGACGCTTTATTACAACTTCTTGTTCTTTTTCAAGTGAGTCTACTACTAAACCATAAAACTTGCCATCCTTATCTACAACTACTATATTTACGGGGGCATTAACTGCCACATCAGATGAATTCAATCCAAGCACCACTGAAGCTCGAATTATAGGAACAATCTTATCTCTTAGAGTTATCATCTCTTTTCCATGCACACATCTTATATCTTTAGAGTCAACTGTAATTGTAGTAGATATGCTTGAAAGCGGTAGAACGTATTTCTGATTTGATATGTTAACTAATAGTCCTCCTATTATAGCCAAACTCATAGGAATTGTCAATGTGATGTTAGTTCCTTTTCCTTTTTCAGTCAAGATTTTCACATGTCCGCCAACATTTTTGACTCTGGTCATCACAACATCCATTCCCACTCCTCGCCCAGATATGTCAGTAACCACCTTTGCGGTTGAAAGACCTGGAGTTCCAATCAACTCTACAATTTCTTCTTCAGCCATATGATCAAGTTCTTCCTGAGTTATGATTTTCTTTTCCAAGATTTTTGCTTTAATTGCGTCAAGATCAATACCCTTTCCATCATCAACAACTTGGATTTCCACCCTATCTCCAATGCGACTGGCTTTCAGATGTATTGTGCCAGTTTCTGATTTTCCCATTTCTTTTCTTTCAGATGGCGTTTCTAATCCATGATCAACTGCATTTCTAAGCATATGAAGAAGAGGATCGGTAATTGCGTCCAATACAGTACGATCCAGCTCAATATTAGAGCCTTCCATCTCTAGTTTGACTTCCTTACCAAGAGATGCTGAAACATCACGTACCATCCTTGAAAACCTATTAAAGACATGATCTACAGGAACTAGCCTAATTTTCATTGTTTGATACTGGATATCAGTAATAAGCCTGCCAAAATTCATTAGGACCTCTTTGCCTTCATCAGAGTTACATGTTTGTATTATCTGGTCTAGTCGCATTTTAGATATCATCATTTCTCCAACCAAATTTACAAGTGCGTCAAGATCTTGCATTTTCACCCTGACTGTAGGAGAATTTACCTGTTGTGGAGATACAGGATCGGCTTCTAGATCATTAACTTTGAGTTCAGTGGGGTTTTGTACATAATTTAGAAACTCTTTTAAATCAATTTTTTTTGTTTCGTCACTTACTAGTTTCCTCAGGTGATCAATTCCAAGAAATATGACATTTCCTAATTCTGCGGTTATTGTTGTTTCTCCTTTTCTGAATGTATCAAAAATTTCTTCGATAGTCTTACAAATCTCCCTAATCTGATCATATCCCATGGTTGCAGCCATACCTTTCAAAGTATGGGCAGATCTAAATAGAATGTCTACATGTTCTTTCACATTAGGTTCTTCTTCATATTTTAAGAGGTGTTGATTTAGATTTTCAACGTGTTCCAAGGCTTCTTGTACAAACATCTCGCGGTATTTGCTATTTTCAGACATTTTGCTTTATCTCCTTGATTATTTCTTCTGCCAAGTTATCAGCATGTACCATTTTATCAACAGCGTGAAGATCATTTGCTGCCTTTGCCATTCCAAATACAACTGATGATGATTCGTTCTGTGCAAGTGTCATTCCGTGTCTTTTCTTTACCATTTTCATTCCAAACGCACCATCCTGACCCATCCCAGACAGCAATACACCTATAGTATTAGCACCGAATACTTCTGATGCGGATACCATGGTAACATTTACAGCTGGTCTAACTCCAAATCTCTTAGGACCTTGATTTAGTTTTATTCTATGATCTGATGATATCTCCATATGCATGTCGCCTGGAGCAAGTAATACCACTCCTTCTTGTATCAGATCACCTTCTGCTGCCTGTTTAACATGCAATTTTGAAACTTCATCAAGTCTTTCTGCAAAAGTTGATATGAATTCTTTTGACATGTGCTGAACAATCAGAAATGCAGCAGGAATGTCCTTTGGAATTTCTCGAAGAATATCAGTTATCACGCGTGGTGCGCCAGTAGATGCACCTATGACAATCACTTTTGATGCCATTTCCCCCGACGCTACACCTTTGTTAATGGATGGGCGCAATTTTGAAATGGCTTTTGGAGCCAAAACATGAGGATTGGATCTTGAAGCGACCTCTATTTTGGATATCAATATATTCTTTAGATTCTTGATAACATCATTGCTGTCTTGTGGCACGGCGATAAAATCAACTGCTCCAAGTTCTAGGGAATCTAAAATCAGTTTGCTTCCAGATTTACTGTAATTACTCACAATAATGATATTAACAATTTTTTCTTTCATTACGTTTTCAATAAAGGATAACCCGTCCATGTTAGGCATCTCTAGGTCTAACAATATGACGTCAGGAGTCATGTGTTTGAGTTTTCGTAACGCTTCAAGCCCGTCTCGGGCGGTTTCAATAATTTTGATGTTGTCCTCTGACGATAACAAATCGCGTAATAATTCTGTCATGTATGAAGAATCATTGACTATCATGATTTTGATCTGATTCTTCTCAGACGTTACCATCATACGCTATCTCGACCTGATAACTTTGCTTATCACCATAGCTACATTGGATCTATCAAATGGTTTTATCACATAATCTCTTGCGCCTGATTTTATGGCATCTTGTACGATGTGTTTTTGTTCAACAGATGTCACCATTACCACTTTGGCTTTTGGGTTAAGTTGTATGATAGATTTCAGGGCCTGAATTCCGTCTGCTTTGGGCATATTAACATCCATTGTCACTATATCTGGCTTGAATTGCTTGTAGGATTCCACTGCTGCAAGGCCGTCACCTGCTTCATAGATTTGTGATACCAAGCCATGAGATACAAGAATGTCTTTTAAGACAACTCTCATAAATGAAGCATCATCTACAATCAGAATCTTTGTTGGGCTTGTAGACATGTTATGCCTCCGATTGAGATATCAATGAATCATACCGCAAAAGTTTTTGCATGTCTAAAAGAACAATTAGCCTTCCAGAAGTTTTAGCAACACCTTTTATGTATTCTAAAGATTCAAGGCCACCTGAAAGATTTGTTTCAATCTCTTTTGTTGGAATACGTATGACTTGATCAACTTCATCAATTAAAAGTCCTGTAAGTTTTCCATCTACATCAGCAACAAGAATACGAGATTTTTGGCTTGTTGTTCCACTGCTAAAACCCAGCTTTTCCTTTACATCTATTACTGGAACTATCATCCCTCTCAGATTCATTACACCCCTAACGTAGCTCTTGGCATTAGGTACCTTTGTGATTGACTCTAGTGGTCGTATTTCTCTTACCTGTTCTATTGATATGCCGTAATCTTCTTTCTTGTTTGTTTTCTGATCAATCAAGTTGAACACCACTGCCTGCAAATATCCATCAACGACAGTTTCACTCATTACTGTGCCATTGCCTCCTCTTTCTTTGCATTATTTTTTGAGTCCATCAGATTTGAACCGTCTGGCAGTTTAAAGCCAGATGCAATTTTTGAAAGATCATCTGCCATGCTTGCCATTTTTTGTACAGATGCGGCAATCTCTTGCGTTCCAGCTGTTTGTTGTTCTGTGGCAGCTGATGCCTCTTCAGTTGCAGAGGCATTTTGTTCAGAAACTGCCGCTATTTCAGACGCTGCTTTTGATAATTTTTCTATCTCAGTAACTTGAGTTTGAGTTGAATTTGCCACGTCCATTACATTTGCAGAGACTTCTTTTACTTTTGTAGCTATTTCGTTCAATGCTTTCAGCGCCTTGTCTATCACAAGTCTGCCTTCTGATATCTCCTTACTACCGCCCTCTATACTTTGTACAGTAGCCTTGGCATCATCTTGAATTTGTTTTATTAATTCATCTATTTCTTCTGATGATTTAGCAGAACCCTCTGCAAGTCTTTTAACTTCATCAGCCACTACAGCAAATCCCCTACCGGCCTCACCCGCACGAGCTGCTTCTATAGCTGCATTCAATGCAAGCAGATTTGTTTGATCAGCAATTTTTCTTATGACTTCTAGAACTGTAGTGATTTCACCGCTTCTGTCAGCCAGCTCTTTTATCTTTCGCGCAGATTCATTAGTTACGCTAATAATCTTGGACATTCTAAAATCTGCTTCTGATGCCGACTTTGATCCAGTTTCTGATATTTCTCCAACTTCTTTTGTAAGATCTGCAGTAACACTGGCTTTTAATGCAAGGTTTTTCATGTCTTTTGTAAGCTTTGTTACTACTCTACTGGTTGCTTCCAACTCATGAGCTTGCGTCTGTGAGCCTTTTGATATCTGCTGAATCGTTGATGATATTTGTTGTACAGATGAATTCATCTGCTCAGTAGAAGAAACAACTTGTTCAGAATTTGAGGCAACCAGAGAAGAGCCATCTCTTACCTGTGTTACTAATTGTCTCAAGTTAACAACCATGTTACCAAACGCTTGAGTTAATTTTCCAAGTTCGTCATGTGATTTTGATTCCATTATGTCCCCCGTGAGATCACCGTGACCGATTTTTTCTGCCATTGCAGCCATTTTGAGTATTGGTTTTGTAATAGAGCTGAGCTACAAAATAGGCAGGTATTCCTACCACTGCTTGCATTATGATTCCCGTTATGACATAATGCATTGCATCGTCTGCCCCGGCTGCATGTCCTGCTGCAGAATAGCTAGAAAATGAGACAGTTGCTATTGAGATAGCAGATGCAACATTTACCATCGCATTAATTTTTGTTTTAATGCTTATTTTGAAAATCTTCTCTATCATGTGTAATGTGATGTTTATTGTCCAGACCAATAATATGTTCACGTATGTTTGAATTGATCATACACAGAAATTATTATTCTATTTTTATCATGGCATATACATTAAAATACGCTAAATGAAGGCTTGGATTTCAGTCTTGCACTGCGGCAAGTTTTTGTTCAAGTTCTTGTTCTACTTCAGCTGCACGCAATTTTGAAACAACTAAGTTATGAAGTAATTCGACATCACGTCTTTCCAACGCACTTTCTTCTAATTTTAACAGTTCCTTTTTTACATACTGTATGTGAGAAATCCCCCACCTGTATCCGTCTTCTTTGCTTAATGGTTCTAATTCTTGTCTTTTTACTACATTCCATATTCCGTCAAAAGGATAGCTGCTTGAAACATCAGGCATTATCACCAGTTATCACATCAGGAATTAAAACTATTAGGAATGTTTTTTATTTATGTCAGACCGTTTTGGAGATTACGTATTTTAAGAGTCCGTTTTGGCCTGTTATCACGATTTGCATCATAGGAACCGTTAACCTTACAGTTTTTGAATAATCATAGAATGCCAGTTGGATGCATATGTCTCATATCCTTGAGAAAACGCATGAGCTGAGACAACATTTTTCATCCTTGTATTCAGACACAGTATAGCCCTTTTTTTGGCTGAAAATCTCATTTTTTCCCAAAAATTCAATCACTTCTTCAAGCATCATGTCTTTGGAGTCAGCAAGAAGCAGGCCATTTTCGTCAACTATGCATATTCTCGTTCTGTCTTTTTCTTCATCAGATATCGGAACACCTTTTACAATCTTTTGTGCCAAGTCCTGCCAACGAAATACAACTCCAAGCACACCCAAAACTGCACCATTTTGATCGCCATGTTCTCTTACTGTACAAGAAAATACAAGACTGAGTTCATTATTTACTAAGGCACATTTACTCACTGTCTGAAATCCAAATTCTTTTCCGCTACTAGTTTTCATTGCACTGATAAACCATCCAGTATTTTTTGCATTCATGCCAACAGACTTGTAGATATCAGGCCTGCCATTTGCCACCACGTTTCCATCCATATCACACAATACTAAATCAAAGTATACAGTGTAAGAATTCAATATGATGCCCATTCGTTTTGACACAAGACTACATGCTTCTTTTGTATTTGTCGATAACGCATTGACAATACTATCATCGGTTGCCCACCAACGTACATCACAAGACCTTTCATACAAGTTTCTATCAATCAGATCGATATTAGTCAGTGCAAGATCAGAAAGTCTAGTTCCTCGAACATTGGTGGCTTGTGTTTTTATCAAATTTCCCAATTCATCAATAGAGCCTCTACTTTCGTTTCGCATTTTCTTGCTCACTATGCCAATTTTTCCCGAAAGGTCATTCATCTGCTCGGCAACTACTGAGAACGCCTTTCCTGCCATGCCCGCCCTGCTTGCTTCAATCCTTGCATTAATTGCTATCATGTGCGTTTGTCCATTCAACCTTTCTATTTCACCTATTGCGGACTCTACTTCACTTGCAAGAATTTCAGACAACTCTGCAACTCGTTCGAGAGTAAAGCTGCTTCCTTTTCCTTTTGCAGTTTGAGTGTCTTGGGACAGAATTGAATCATTGGATTTCAATAATGTATTGCTCATTTTAATTTAAGCCCATGAAAATACAGTTTTCAGATAATTCGCCATTGCCTATTCCAACCATATTGCCAATTTTTAAACAGTTAGCACCTTATAGAATGACGTATGTTTGCATCAAACACACAGCAAACGTCCATCATTTTCATTAGTTATTAGATAACAAACAAATAAAATTTGTCACTTCTACATATAATGTGTTTAAACATGACGTCTACATACAAATCATCAGTACGTTTATTTTCACATTTTGCGCACTTCATGACTTAGTATTAAACAAATAATCTTTTTTCACTGCTTTTTAGGAAACATAGTTTGTTCAATCCACACAGACTTGTGTATAATATCCTCCATACTATATCCACACCTAATGAACTCCGTTTCAAAACGTAGAACTCGTCGTGGAGTCATGGGTATAGAAGCTGCAATTGTTATGATTGCATTTGTAATAGTAGCAGCAGCTCTAGCATTCGTGGTACTCAACATGGGTTTTTCGACCACACAGAAAGCAAAGACTGCGATAATATCCAGTTATACTGAGGCAAGCAGTGCAATAGAGATTGCAGGCAAGGTCACAGGAATTGGAGATGTAAGCGCAGGAGTGCTCAATGCCACCATCGTACCACTGCAGGTTGCAAGCGGTGGGGACTCGGTCAGTCTAAATCCGAATGAGACTAGCATCAAGTACTACAGCAATACTGTACGATACGACAACATCTATCAAAACGATTGTGTTCTGACATCTGCCACGTACAATAACGTAACTGGAGCACTTAATGCAGCAGTAACAGCCGGATGCATTACCGCAGCACCCATAACAGGTGCAACTAAGGTAGGCGCTCCAAGTGAGACAAAGGCAATCATCTACTGGGATGTTTCAAACACTCCAATCAATAACATACTTGATCAGGGCGAACATGCAGAGCTTGCTATCGTATATGATAGTGCAGACAGACCAGGAGAACTTGACAACATAAAGGCAGAGATTGATGTGCCAACAGGTTCAGCATTGTCCGTCGAAAGACAAGTACCACCAGTCACGACAAACATCGTTGACCTAGGGTAAGCAATAGGCATACTCTAGCCCCCTTTCTTTTTATTTTATCAGAATACGAATACGTATATGAGATCTTTTGAGAAGCATGACATAGATAATACGCAATGTAACTATATGCGATACACAGATACTATTCTGTGATTTTAATTTGAACAAGCTTGCTTTTATCTTGAGGTAATAGCGCCAAAAATGCATGGATCTGCGCTACTATGTAGTTTTTTCAATTGGTATGATCTTATTATTATCCTCACATATGGTATTTGCCGACAACTCTAACATACCGTGGAAAATAACCATTAAGAGAAATGGTACAGATACAAACAGTACAATTTTCTGGCCCCCCGAATTACAGGTAAGGCAAGGCGATACCATAATGTGGATAAATAATGATACCACCACTCATGATATCACAAGTGGGATGCCAAACCATCTCAATTATGCCGGTAAATTGTTTGGTAGTGGAGTTTTAAATCCTGGCCAAAGTTATTCTTTTAAGATTCCGTCTGGCATCTGGTCTGCTTATTATTATTTTTGTAAAATTCATCCATGGATGACTGGAAAAATAGATGTGGGGACAGCATATCTTGGAAAATCACCTGCCTTTACCATTACAGCCGACAAGCAATCTTATTCGAGTAATGACACCATACAAATATCAGGAGTAGTAAACGATACTTCTCAAATTATGCCTTTGAGGATACAAATTTTTGATAGCCAAAGGAACATGGTTTTTTCAGATAGTACTAATTTGTTATCTGACCATAGTTTTAATTATCAATTAAAAGCCTCAAATTCCATTTTTAAAACTACAGGAAACTATAAGATCAAGGCATTTTATGAATTTCCTGCAACAGTTACAGATGTTAACTTTTTTTTCAATAACCAGAGTCAAAATACCATAAACACTAGCTTGAATTCTTTTAATATTCCATATTGGGTAAAAAACAATGCAAAATGGTGGTCGCAAAATCAAATTAGTGATGAAGATTTCATAAAAAGCATTCAGTTTCTTATGACATCGGGCGATTTGAAGACAAATCTTTTAAACCAAACATTAACAAAAACAAATACGATTCCTTCCTGGATTAGAAGTGATGCCGGTTGGTGGTCTAGTGGTACTATATCTGATGGAGAATTTATTTCAAGTATGCAATATTTGATGGATCATAGCATCATCAAAGCTTGAGAATAACAATAAAAAGAATCCCCATGTTTGATCATATCATACACACTCGAGAATAATACTTTACACAATCCTATCATATCAACAATGAACTCCGTTTCAAAACGTAGAACTCGTCGTGGAGTCATGGGTATAGAAGCTGCAATTGTTATGATTGCATTTGTAATAGTAGCAGCAGCTCTAGCATTCGTGGTACTCAACATGGGTTTTTCGACCACACAGAAAGCAAAGACTGCGATAATATCCAGTTATACTGAGGCAAGCAGTGCAATAGAGATTGCAGGCAAGGTCACAGGAATTGGAGATGTAAGCGCAGGAGTGCTCAATGCCACCATCGTACCACTGCAGGTTGCAAGCGGTGGGGACTCGGTCAGTCTAAATCCGAATGAGACTAGCATCAAGTACTACAGCAATACTGTACGATACGACAACATCTATCAAAACGATTGTGTTCTGACATCTGCCACGTACAATAACGTAACTGGAGCACTTAATGCAGCAGTAACAGCCGGATGCATTACCGCAGCACCCATAACAGGTGCAACTAAGGTAGGCGCTCCAAGTGAGACAAAGGCAATCATCTACTGGGATGTTTCAAACACTCCAATCAATAACATACTTGATCAGGGCGAACATGCAGAGATGGTCATCGCATATGATGCTGCAGACAGACCAGGAGAACTTGACAACATAAAGGCAGAGATTGATGTGCCAACAGGTTCAGCATTGTCCGTCGAAAGACAAGTACCACCAGTCACGACAAACATCGTTGACCTAGGTTAGGTAATAGTGATATGGGGATGATCACTACCAATCCACTTTTTTTACTGACAAAGATATCAAAAAACACACGAGTTTTCATAACGGGAAGTGTAATAGCTTGCTACGGTTTGTTCTTGTATGAATTACTTCCAGAATATCTTTTCAACCCCCAATCCGCACTATATTATTTTGCATTACCAGCAATTGTCATAGTCGTCATACTTGTAGTATTACCAAAATTATTTTCCAAAAATACACAAGGAGCGCCTCAATCTAATTTGGGATCAACAGATCAATTATCCCAGCAACAAGTTGAAGCCATCTCTATTGAACAGACAAAAGAACAGGGCATTATCTTGCCTGATAATAATTCACCAGGATCCATGTCTGGCATAATTCCAGGCGAGCCCCCCATGTCATCAAATGAAATTTCAAATGTGGCCATAATTCAGACCCCGGTTGTGGATGAAGTTGCCATACAAGGCATGGTTTCAAGAGCCATGGAACCGGTGCAGAAGGATTCAACCAGAATTCAAGATACCATAAGCGATTTAAGAAATGAGATAAATACAATAAAAAGCAGCATGGAGTCCTTGGCGTCAACAGTGGAATCCTCGCTGACTGACCTCAAATCATTTCAGGCTGAACTTGCAAATCCATTGAACTTTATGCGAAAATACTTTGATTCGATTGATATCAAGTCATTATCTGATCCTTCACTTCCTTTACACATGGAACAACTGCCTCTATCAAACTCAATACAGACTGTTTCAAATCCAGAAAAAACAGAGATTGAATCAATCAAAGACGAAACGCATGATAATAATTCGAAGAATAAAGAAAACATTCCAAATCAGATAACAAAAAATCACGGCATGGATGATATTCTAAAAAATGATGTTCATGAAACAATATCGTTCAAACAAATTCTTGGTAGCGGCATTACTCTAGGCAGACTGATGACAACCATATCACTTATGGAAGAGATCCTGCAAACAATAGGAAGAGATTCTATTGACGTCCTAGTAGACCAATGCAAAATGATGGGCCTAAGGCAAGAAGATGAACAAATAATCTACAATGTAGTCAACATGATGGACAAATCTGGTTTGTCTGTTAACGACACACTGATCATGTTATACAAGTTTGGCAAAGTTATGAACATGAATGATAGCGAATCTGATTTGATTTATGCTAAATTAATGGTCAATCAAGGCAAAAATCATGATAACATAATGACTGTGGAAAAGAAGGCAAGTTAAATGGCATCAGCGGTTTTCACAGAAGCCATACTAATAATAGCCTCAGTAATAGTAGCAGCTGGACTTGCAGGAATTGTGATGACTAAAGTTGGTACATTTCAATCTACATTTACACAAGAAACAGAGAGCCAGAAGCAGGCTATTCTGACAAGTATCAAGATAATCTATACTACAAACTCCTCAGCAAATAGCATAAATGCCTGGGTGAAAAATATTGGCTCCTATCCTATTTTGAACCCTCAAAATACAGACGTATATTTTGGTCAAATTAATCAAATGCAGAAAATACCATATGCCTATCCGCCATCTGGATTGTCTTGGGCATTTTCAAGTCCAGTAGCCACCTGGAATCAGTCAGACACCCTGCAGATAAACATGACCAACCTTCCTACAATCCAATGCGGTTCTACATATGACCTACAGGTAACTACACCAAATGGAGTAAGTGATCAGCAATTCACAAGATTCTGCTAGCAGGGGAGGAGGCGAAATGGGATTAAGCATAGCAATTTCAGGCGGTATTGTAACTTTTTCCATAGTATATGCAATGATGTCTTTTCCTGCAATTATAGATGACACTACAAAGATAAGTGCATCAGAGTCTCAGATGGCAAACAATCAGTTTGCAAGGATGCAAACAAACATCAATATTTCAAACTTGCAGGATCAAAATGGTAATAGTCCAGCTACTTTTCAGGTAGCCAATACAGGAAATACATTATTATGGAATTATAATAACTTTGACGTGATTATTACATATCAAGAAAATGCCGCAAATAATCCAATATTAACTGAGACTCTAAAATATGCAAATAGTTGTTCGGGACTTGCATCAGATCAATGGTGTATTTCACATATTCAAAATGATTATGTCCATCCTGGGCTGCTTGATCCTGGAGAAATAGCTACCGTAAATGCACAACCTGCATATCAGACAGAAAGTGGCGGCAACTTTACAGTTGAGTTTGGGACAGATAATGGCGTTACAACTTCAGATTCGGCGAGGATTTCATGATAAAGACCATACCAACAGGAAATGAAGAAGTGGACAGGCAGTTAGCAGGCGGCATACCAACTCCATGTCTCATGCTAATAGAAGGAGATCATGGAACAGGAAAGAGCGCGCTTGCAGCCCAGATCATTAAGGGAATACTAGAGTCTGACATGAAAGTTCTTTGCATTACTGAAAATACGGTAAAGGATTACATTGAAAAGATGAAGACAATTACATTTAATTTTACTAAACCATTTTTGCAAAATAAGCTTTCAGTGTTGCCATTGCATGTATATGGTGCCATGTGGTCGGAGCGTCAGTCTTCATTTCTGTTACCTGTGATTGGAAGATACATTAGCAACAATGCAAAGAAATGCGATGTAGTAGTAATTGATTCTATTTCTCTTTTAACAATGTATTCTGATACAGATCGAATTCTTGATTTCCTTACAAGATGCAAGTATCTTGTTTCGACTGGAATGTCCATCATACTTACCATGCATGTAACATCAATTCCAGAAGATGTGGCGATGAGAATAAAATCAGCATGTGATGTCTACTTTTCCCTTAGTACTTCAAGTATTGGCGGCAAATCCGTTAAGGTTATGAAGATAATAAAGCTGATAGGGTCTTCCTCTCAAGCAGAGTCGTCTTTTGCATTTGAGGTTGATACTAACTTTGGAATAAAGATAGTGCCGATATCCACGGCAAACGCATAGGAGTACCAAAATGCAAAACACAAAAAATGGAGAGATTTGCCTTGGGGTTTGATACATCATTAGTAAAGGATAAAAAATTTGTCGAAGCTTTGAAGAAATCACCACACTTGTCTAATTATCTTGAAACGTACATTGCAAGAGGAAACCCCATTCCAATTTATACTGAAAAGTTGGAAGGAGAACATAAAAAACTCAAAGAACCCAACTTGATTTATCCTATATCTGAAACCACATACATACACATCAATCCACACTCAAACTCATCCGATGGTTATGTGGAATATGCCATAATTGAACCCGATGAGCCCGACAGGACCTTGATGGACAACGCTGACAAGTTATTTGCATTACATGCAGGAACTATGAACCCTCCTATAGAACTAACAGAGAGGTTCAACATGATAGACCAGTATCTTGACAAAACCATATCAATTGCTAACAGCCCCATAGATTACTCCAAAATCAATATAATGAAATTAAAAAATTTGTCAGTCTATGAGAAAGATGTAACCAATTTAAAATATCATTTTCTAAGAAAAAGAGCAGGCATGGGATTGTTTGACCCATTCCTTACAGACCCACATCTTGAAGACATTTCAGTGGTAGGGGCTGGAAACATGTATGTAATTCACAAGATGTTTGGAGCACTCAAGTGTCCGGTATTTCTCAGTGTTGAAGAGATAGATGATCTCATAGTTAGCATGTCAGAGCAATTTGGAAAGACTGTATCTCATGCAAAGCCTGTGATAGATGCAACACTTCCAGAAGGCTCTAGAATCAACATTGTATTTGGCAAAGATGTAAGCAGAAAGGGAACTAATGCAACTATTAGAAGATTTGCAAGTACGCCTCTATCAATAACGCAAATACTCCCAAGTAAAACTCTCAACTCAATCGAGGCGGCATATTTGTGGATTATGATGGCAGAAGGCATGAGTGTGTTTATCAATGGAGAGACAGCATCAGGTAAGACTACCACTATGATGGCATTGACAGACTTTTATTCCATCAAACTGGAAGATAGTAAGCATCGAAGATACACCAGAGCTTACCTTGCCTCATTCCAACTGGATAAGCGAGGTAACACGTGATACTGGAAATCAAAACTCAAGTGTCACCATGTTTGATCTGCTAAAGGCTGCATTAAGACAGAGACCAAATTACATATTTGTAGGAGAAATCAGAGGAGCAGAAGTTAACATTGCGTTTCAAGCCATGCAGACAGGCCACCCAGTTGTCAGTACATTTCACGCAGCCAACATGACTGCATTGATACAAAGAATTACCAATCCTCCCATGAACATACCCAAGACAAACGTTGAGAACCTAAATATTGCACTATTCCAGGCTGCAGTCTCAGGCCCCGACGGAAAGAGAGTAAGAAGGGTATTATCAATCAATGAAATTTTGGGATACAATCCAGAAGGAAATAATGTAATGTTCATACCCGCATTCAACTGGGATCCGGGTTCAGATGAGGTAAAGTTCAGAGGAAAGGGAAGCAGTGCACTATTCATCTCAAAGGTTTTGGAAAAAAGAGGCATGTCAAGAAAGGATGAGGCATTGCTATATGAAGAGTTAGCACTACGAGCCAAGATCTTGGATAAAATGGTAGAAAAAAAGATCTTCAATTTCTATGATGTTTATGATTCCATATCACGTTGCAGAGAAATCGGTCTAGATGCATTCATGAAGGAGCTTAACATGCTATGATGCAGAAATTATCCATAAAAGAAAAACTCGCTGATCTTAAGAGGGCAGACGATGAATTTGTTTACTTTATGGCATTTCTTTATGCACTCTCTACAGGAGAAGTAGGTTCAATCGATCTGATAAAAACTGCACAATCTTCGGGCTATGGAAAGTATTCTGACACATTCAAAGAAATATTCAGATTAGGAGTCGGGTGGGGCTATGGTCTTTCAAGATCTTGTGAGATGATTGCAATGAAGTTTTCAGATAATTCAGATCCGCTAAAACAACTACTAGTAAAACTGGCTCAAGTTATACGATTGGGAGATGAATTACGAATATTTTTTACAGAAGAGATGGGAGCAGCTCTGCACAGTTATACAGTAAGATATGAACGAAATTTAGAATCACAGAAGCTCTTCCTTGAAATGTTTTACACCATTTCATCTACAGCTGTCTTTATGATATCAGGCAACTCCATCATGACCATGCTCATGGGCAGCGCAGACTCTTCATCCATATTTATGATTTCGTTTATCGGTGTGATTGTAAGCATGGGGTCATTTATCGTGATCATGTATGTCATATTTCCAAAGGACAGAATATCTCTAGGATACAATGCAAAGGCCCAGAAATTTAGAATGTTTCTTTACATGGCAATAGGCATAGGGGTTTCTCTTGGCACGGTGCTAGCTATTACCAATGTTGTTCCACTCCCCTTGGTGACTGTCATAGCTACTGCCCCATTATTTATTCCAGGATTTTTTGCTAAAAAAATGGAAACAGAGTTGAAAGCTCTTGATGATTGGTATCCTTCATTTATCAGGCATTTTGGTGAGATATACATGATGGTAGGATCAATGGGACAGGCACTTGATGCGGTCTTGAGAAGTAATTTTGGTCCACTCCAAACACAGATAATTGCTTTCAAGAATCGCATAAAGAACAGAATCAAGCCAGAAACAGGATTTGATTTATTCTCAAAAGATGCCGGCACTGCCATCATAGTGTCAGGAAATACGATAATGTCAAACTCCATACTAAAAGGCGCAAACATGAATGATGTAGGAAGCAAAGTCTCTGAGATATCATTAAAACTAAATGAGCTTAGGGCAAAAAGAAGACAGACTTCAAGGACATTTGAGACCATTGTTTTAGTACTTCATGCTCTAACTATGGCAATCTTTGGTTTGATGAATAAGTTAATTGAAATATTTCATACCATGATTTCAGGCACTCAGATTTCAAACAACGCCTTAACACTAAGTCCGATTGATCCTAATTTCATGGCAATGATGATGCCAATTGTCATAATTGTCACTTCTGCCATCAATGCACTGGCAATAAAGGTAGCACAGGGAGGACTCTTCAAAACTGTCTGGTTCAACATAGCCTTGCTTACTGCACTAGGTGGAGTAACAATGTATGGAACAACCATGGCGTTATCAAAATTCCTAGAAAACCACATACTGAACATATCAAACACTGCTCCACATTTGATACTCTTTGTGAAATTATTCTAAAGCAAAATGTTTAGACCAAATAAAAAACAAGATAAATTAAAAATTATAAAAAATATCAGCGACTGACTTGTGTCTGATAAACTGATCTTGCAAGTAGTCCATTTACAGTATCTATCACCTGTTTCATGTCAAATGGTTTGTATACTATGGCATCAGATTTTAATTCTTGCAGCTTGTCTATTGTTTCAGGTCTGACGTCACCTGTTATCATCACCATTATTGCATGTGGATTAATTTGGCGTATTTTTTTTAGTACATAAAAACCGTCATAGCCTGGCATCATGACATCGGAGAACACGAGATCTGGAA
Source organism: uncultured Nitrososphaerota archaeon (assembly GCA_963701075.1). Taxonomy (GTDB): domain Archaea; phylum Thermoproteota; class Nitrososphaeria; order Nitrososphaerales; family Nitrosopumilaceae; genus Nitrosotalea. Next base: position 1,291,031 of record OY969559.1, on the reverse strand, counting down.
AAATTTTCTGATACAATTCTACGGCTTGGTTTCCATCAAAAGCTTTACCTAGTACTTTGACATCACAGATTTCTAAAAATTCTGCAAAAAGGTTTACAGTATCTTGATCATCGTCAACTACAAGGGCAGTACATCCTTTCTTCAGCTATCTTACCTATATCCAACATGTTTACACCTATTTTCTGCGTATTTCTAATATTAGTGAGGTTGTCAGTTTTAAACAAACAAAATAACAAGTTTCATCCAGATCTTATATCCTGAAGAGAAACAGCCACAAATCCAAGAGGTAACTATTTTTAAAACCACCGATGAATCTGCATAATGTCAAGAGTTCTTGGGATAATAGGCGGTGGTCAGCTTGGCATGATGCTAACAGAGGCTGCAAAGAAGATGCCAGAGCACATATCAGATGTCATAGTACTAGATCCTACAGATAATTGCCCTGCAGCAAGAGCAGGCGCCAGGCAGATCATTGCAGATTTCAAGGACAAAAGCGCCATAGTGGAACTATCGCTCCAGTCGGATATCATCACATATGAAATAGAGTCTGGGAATAGTCAAGTTTTGGAATCATTAAAGGCATCAATATCAGTAAACCCGTCACCTACAACTCTTAGAATCATACAAGACAAATTTACACAGAAAACCTTTCTTAAGGATAACAACATATCAGTGCCTGAATTTTTTCCAATAGAATCAATTTCTGATCTTAAGAGAAAAGTTTTGTCATTTGGGTATCCAGTACTGCTAAAAACAAGGCGTGATGCCTATGACGGCAGAGGCAATTTTAAAATCGAAAATGAGGGCCAGACTGAATCTGCGTACAAATCTTTCGAAGGCAGACAGATGATGATTGAAAAGTGGGTGGATTTTAAGATGGAGGTCTCCGTAATTGCTGCAAGAAACACCAACGGAGAAATTGCCACATATCCTGTTGTAGAAAACATCCACAAAGAAAACATACTTGAAATGACAATTGCCCCTGCCAGAGTAGAGCCCAAAGTAGCAAAAGATGCAGAAGAGATTGCCAAGAAAACCATGGAAGTGTTACACGGGGCAGGAGTTTTTGGCATAGAGATGTTTGTAACACATGACAATCAGGTCCTAATTAATGAGATAGCACCACGAGTACACAATTCAGGACACCACACATTACAATCAAGTGATACTTCACAATTTGAACAGCATCTTAGAGCCATTCTTGGTCTTCCACTAGGAAGTACAAGACTCAGGCATTATACAGTGATGCGCAACATACTGGGGCCAAAAAATTTTTCAGGCAGATACAAGCCCATAACATTAGAGAATAAAAAAGGAATTTACTTGAAAATGTACAACAAAGACGAAGCAAAGCCACAACGCAAGCTTGGTCACATCAATGTGGTAGATATTGATGATACAAAAAATATAGACACACTCATCAACAGTGCAGAGGCTGCAAAAAACTCTATCAAGTTTGAGCCATTGGACTGAGTTTACTTTTTAGCAACAAGAGCATAGATTCCTCCTGCGCCATATGCTGCCGCTATCATAAGTCTAGATACTATTACTGCAACAGTTTGGTTTGATACAAATGATGTGTCTATAAAAACAGCAATCGGGATTGCTACAAGTGAGATGGCAGCCACTATTATCTGCTCGTGGTTTGCAAGGCCGCTGAATTTTTTCATGAACACATATGTTGATGCATTGCCTAGTCCTATCCCAAGTAAAATGAGATATTGATACAGCGGTGGAAAAACACCTATCATTGCAAATGGTGTCGCCCAGCAAAGTCCGTTTATTGCCTTTACCGGACCTGGCCACTTTACACTATTTTTCATCCTTCCCCTCACAGATGGAAGTACGTGTCTGAACTTGCCAAAAATGGCCCCAAATGTTACTGCAAAGCTGCCAAGCCAGATTATGACATAATAGTAAATTGGATCGTGGTGTTCAAATGCAATCTCGCTTATAATGGAAGCAGAGCCGACAGATATCGCAACTCCTACAAACAGGAGCCCAAACGCTCGTCTCACTTCAAGGGGTGAATTCTGCATAAAGAATGATGAAAATCTTCTTGCATATAATTTAAAAGTTTGAATCCTAGCCTCTTAAAACAAATTTTGTTCTTGCACATCGTAAAACAAATAGCTGAGTTTATTAAAAATCAGTGTTCCAGGATCTTATGACTTATTCAAAAAAGCCTCTTGTTGGAATTATCATGGGATCAAGCTCTGACAGCAAAGTAATGCACTCAGCAGCAACAATTCTAGATGAGTTTGGAATCAAGCATGAGGACCAGATTGTATCAGCTCACAGAACTCCTACAAGGTTATCAGATTATGCAAAACATGCAGAAAAAGAGGGATTCAAAATAATAATTGCAGGAGCCGGAGGTTCGGCACATTTGCCAGGAATGATCGCATCACATACCATAATACCGGTAATAGGGGTACCAATAATGGTTTACAACGACAAGGGTCAATCAGACCGTTTCAAGTTTTCTGCCTTTGGAGGACTGGATTCGTTACTGTCAATATCAGAGATGCCCACTGGCTCGCCTGTTGTAACAGTTGGAGTAAACAAGGCTGCAAATGCAGGCCTTTATGCAGTCAAGATACTAGCAAATGAGTTTTCAGACCTGCAAAAAAAATTGAAACAGTACAAAGAGGACCAACACAAGTCAGTCGTAAGAGAATCAGAAGAGCTCAAAAGGTTAGGGCTGACAAGATTTACTGACAAAAAATTCAAGAGATAAAAAATATTTTGCTTTTCAATCAATGCCTTGAGGTTTGGTACCTACAACAAATGTCTTGAAAAGTAGATTGGATAAATCTCTCCCGTTCCAGGATGAGTATAGTTCCACCTTTTATCATCAGGATTGATTTTTGTAAATTGTTCTGCCATATCAGAAGACAATATCTTGTATGCGGTATCTCCCACCGTAATTTGGTTTGGTTGAGCAAGAGGCAATATTTTTGAAACAATTGTAATGCTGTGTCCAATCAGATCAGGGTCAGAGCCAAGAAAGACGATTCGGTTTTTGCCAGTATCTATCCCTATTCGTACACTTATGGTAGGAAGGCCAAGACTGGTAAAGATTGGATTGATGGAATGTTTTATGAGCATATTCATGGAATTTGCACACCTTACAGCATTTTCTGCCATGTTTCCAAAGTCTCGAAGTTCTGGAAAAAAAGCAATCACTGCGTCACCTGCATATTTTAGCACAAAGCCTGCATGCTTTGACACTATGACTGACATTTCCTCTGAGAACACTTTGATTACTCCAGAAAGTTCTTCTGAGCTTAGCAGTGTCGCAAGTTTGGTTGAACCAACTATATCCACATAAAGAATCGTAGCATTGATCTCTTGTTCGGGCCAAAGACTCAAAAATCTACTTGCTACATATTTCAGAAAGGCCTGCGAGTATGAATCAGACATCTTCATTTTATACAAAGAGAAATTTCTTTTCACCCTAGTCATACTTTCTATTACCACCTGATCATCAGCAGAGAGAATTTGGAATCTTTCAACTGGTTTGACGTGATAAATTACAGACTCTAACACGTTCAAAGGAACAAATTTCTTTTCAATGACGTCATAGTATCCCTTTCTCCCTCGGTATGAGGCGGGGAGAACTTGACCTTTTCTGCAGCAACTCCAAATGGAAACGATGTGTTTTGGTTCTTTGCCGCAGCCAATATCACACTATCATATTCATTAAGTGCAAGTGCCTGCTCATTTTCCACACCAGAGCCAATATCTATTACCCTAGATACTGGAAAAATCGTTATCTTGCCAGTTTTTGAGTTTGATTGTATTATTTCAATTACGTCATTTTCCATACTATCAGGTGTAGTCACTTGTACGATATACTTGTCCTGAAATTCTGATCTGTGCATTTCTGTGCCTTTTGCGGCATGAACCTTAGAACCTACACCTTTTCCCCTGCCCTTTACCTTGGTTATGTTAACAGAGACATCAATTATCCTAAGCGCGTCACTAACTCCCATCAGGTCATCTCTTGGAAGTTCTGCTTCGATTCGTATCATTCGTTCTTAATCTAGATTGATCAATATATTTACCAATTTAAAGCAGTGTTTGATTTTCATGTTTTGGGTTTATTGATTATCTTTTAATTATCATCGTGGCATTTGAAACATGTATTGGAGATCAAAGACATACTTTATCAGGCCATCTCTGACTATCAAGAGAAAAGAATACTTTCAGCTATAGCGCAGGGTGAAAGCTCAGATGCCATAAGTACAATTTTTAGCCATTGTATGCCCAATCTTGATAAGGTAGGAGGCAACAAGCCAGAAACTCGTGGTGCTTTAGCAGAAGGACTCACTCATTACATGTTAACAGTTGCCCTCATTCCAAGTCAGCGCAAGACAACACTTGGTACCACAGATATTGACGTTGTAGTGCCGGATGCTAGAACTCTTTCCTCTTCACCAGAGGACGTTGTCATCATTTGCTTTTCAAAGACTGACCAAATGCAAACAATAAAGGAGCAGGTGGATAAACTAAAGAAGATCCAGCCAAAATCTGAAAACATATGGATTGTCACAGACAAACCCATTTCAGCAGACGCCAAGGTTTACTCCATAGATGACGACAAGTTCACCTTTGCTAACATAATCAATGACCTAATCAGTTTCTTGTCAAACAAGAAACAATCAAGGCTTAAGATCTTCAGGATATAAACAAATTCAAGTCGATGTTTTTTTCCACAACACTTGTCATCGTGTCTAGTTTTTGATAGTCCTTTACAAAAGGAATTATGCCAAGAATTGGCAGTCCTGTGATTTCGTGTAAAGTAGACGGGGCATTTCTTTCTGCAAGACTGCCTTTTTCATCAAAGTAATTAATTATCATGCCCTTGACTGCAATTCCATACTCTTTGCACATCATAAACGTCATCACAGTGTGGTTCAGTGTTCCCAAAGTTGATCGTGTCACAATAATGGTTTCTAGCCCCATCTTTTTTATCATGTCTGCAACAAAAAAATTCCTTGTAATCGGAGTCATGATGCCCCCAATTCCCTCTACAAGCAGCATTTGGTGCGCCTTTAGAAGATGTTGAAACCTTTCAAATATTGTATTCATATCGATTTTCAGATTTAGGATCTTGGTTGCGTCATATGGAGAAGTAGGCAGGGGGAGAAAGATAGGGTTTATCATCTCTTCGGTATCGTTTACTTTTGCGGCTTCATGCAATAATGCAGCATCAGATGACTTGAATCCAGTTTTCTGAGGAGCCCCGCTTGCAATCGGCTTCATTACACCTACATCAATATCACGCCTTCTAAGAGACGCTGCAAGTGCAGCAGTGATTGCAGTCTTGCCAACTCCAGTATCGGTACCAGTGATAAAATATGATTTCACAGCAAACAATTGCAGATGTTATTTAATAATTCACCGCATCATTATTAATGCGACAAGTTTAGAGACTCCCACATGCACAGCTACGTTTGGCATCCATATACTCAGATGAATGAGTGGCCAAACTTTGATGTCATTGTACGAGGAAAAGGAATGTGGCTTTATGACTCTAAAGGAAACCGTCTGCTAGATGGAGTTGCAAGCATGTGGTGCAATGTATGGGGTCATTCCAGAGACGAACTAGTGAAATCAATGATAAAGCAGACAAGGAAACTGCAGCACTCGTCTCTTTTCAATCTTACAAATGACAAGGCAGAAGAGCTTGCGTCAAAACTTGTGAGATTGGCACCTGACATGTACAAGGTGTTTTATTCAGATGACGGCTCTACTGCCATGGAAGTTTCTGCAAAGATGGCGTTACAATATTGGCACAACAATGGCGAGAAGAAAAAAACAAAGTTTGTCACACTTGAAAATGGGTATCACGGAGACACCACCGGCGCAATGTCATTGGGATATGTTCCGTTGTTTTTTTCAAAATACAAATCTATTTTATTTCCTGTAATTAGCATCCCGTCTCCAAATAGTTACAGAATTCCAAATGGTTTTACTTTTGAGGAATTTCAAAACCATTGCATGGAAAAAATAGAAAAAACACTTTCACGAAATGACAACATTGCGGCTTTTGTCATGGAAAGCGGAGCCCAGATAGCTGGCGGCATTACAATATATCCTGATGGTTTTCAGAAAAAGATTGGCACCCTGTGCAGAAAACATGGCGTTTTATTCATACTAGATGAGATTGCCACAGGTTTTGGGAGACTAGGGTCCATGATGGAATATCAAAGCCAAGAAAGCACCCCTGACATTGTATCCTTTGGCAAAATGCTAACAGCTGGTTATTTGCCACTTGCAGTCACGCTAGCAAACAAGAAAGTCTACGACGCATTTTTAGGACAGCATCAAGAAATGAAGCATTTTTTCCATGGGCATACTTTCACTGGAAATCCCTTGGCTTGTGCAACTGCAATTACAAACCTTGCACTTTACAAAAAATACAATATCATTTCAAAGATCAAAAAAAGTTCTTTGTATCTTCAAAGGCGAATTGACGAGATTTCAGGACTGGATCTAGTTGGCGATGTAAGACACAAGGGAATGATCATGGGAATAGAACTTGTCAGTAACAAGGCAACAAAGTCTCCAATCTCACCTGAAAAACACATACACCAGAGAATTTTCAGTGAAGCAAAAAAACACAAAATTTACCTAAGAACACTTGGGTCCATAGTAATGATTGTGCCTCCTCTGGCCATACCAGAAGATGAGCTTGACTTTTTGGTTAACGGTGTAATAGATACCATAAAAAAAGTCACAGAAAAAATATTGTGATTTGAACCTACCCAACGTTTCAAAATAGTAAACCGGTAAGATCTAGTCAGTTTACCATAACAATCTTAATTAATAGAACCCAAAAAAATCATTCCATGAATTCAGAACATGAATTTATCATTTTATGTAGGGACAAAATATTATCAGGGCAGGGCATTACAGCTCAAGACGCTGAAAAACTTGTCAACGTTTCAGAAGAGTCATTACAATTTTTATCAGATGCTGCAAATGAGATCACGCGCAAGATAAGTGGAAATCTGGTAGATGTAGAATCTCTAATCAATGCAAAAAAAGGAAAATGTCAAGAGGACTGTACATTTTGTTCCCAATCGGTATTCTACAAGAGCGGGATTGACACATACAAGCTATTGCCAGCTGACATTATAGTTCAAAATGCTAAAATGTCAAAAGAAGATGGAGTTAAGAGCTTTTGCCTTGTTTGTGCATGGCGAGGCCCAACTCAGAACGATTTTGCCCAGATTTGTGACATCATAAAAGAGATAAACGATAAAGTCGGAATTGAGGTAAACTGCTCTCTTGGATTCATAGATGAGAGCATGGCATTGCAACTCAAAAAATTAGGAGTGAAGCGATACAATCACAATCTAGAAGCATCAAGAAGTTTCTTTTCTAAAATATGCACGACGCATACATATGATGACAGGATGAATACTAACGTGACAATAAAGAAAGTAGGTCTTGAACTATGCTGCGGTGGAATCATTGGAATGGGAGAGACAAGAATGCAAAGACTAGAGCTTGGCCTTGACTTGGCAAACCTCAGTCCTGAGGAATGTCCAATAAACATACTTGTTCCACAAAAGGGAACTCCGCTTGAGATTCAGCCAAGACTTCCCCTGTCAGAGATTCTGCGCACGATAGCTGTCTTTAGATTTCTAATGCCAAGAACCATCTTGAAGATAGCTGGTGGTAGAGAAGTGTATCTTTCAAGCGAACAGGAAAAAGCTCTTCTTGGAGGTGCCAACGGCATCATCACTGGAGGATACCTGACAATAGGTGGAAACTCTCCAGTTGAGGACTTTAACATGATATCAAAGATAGGCCTTGAAGCCTAAGTTTAATTTCATAAATGCAAGACTGGCTGCGATAAAAAGATCTAATCTATATCGCAGTCTGCTTGACAACAAAGTTTTAGGCCCATATATTTTCATAAAAGGAAAAAAACTTGTCAATTTGTCCTCTAATGATTATCTTGGACTAGGGCACACCAAGATCACGTCGATGCAGGTCCAGTCAAGCTCAAGGCTTGTGGCAGGCAACGACAATTTATTTAAAAAACTAGAATCTAAACTTGCAAGACATAAACGCCAAGAGGCTGCGCTTACTTTTCCAACGGGATACATGGCAAACTTGGGAATTATTTCAATCTTGCCACAAAAAGACGATTTGATATTAAGTGATGAGCTCAATCATGCAAGCATAATAGATTCCTGCAGGTTATCACATGCAAAAAAGACAATCTACAAACATAACAACATGCAAGACTTGGAAAAAAAACTAAGAAAAGATAGGCGGCGCAAGTTTGTAGTTACAGAAGGAATCTTTTCCATGAACGGAGATTTTTCAAAGTTAAAAGAGATCTCCGAGTTGTGCAAAAAATACAGTGCATTTTTGATCCTAGATGACGCACACGGGGATTTTGTTGCAGGAACTGACGGACGAGGATCTGCAGAGTATCTCGGGGTGTCTAAAAAAATAGATGTATACATCAGCAGTCTTAGCAAGGGCCTTGGCGCATTTGGTGGATATGTTGCCTCAAAAAAAGAAGTCATAGAACTTGCCATAAACACCTCAAGGCCTTTTATCTACACTTCTGCGTTGCCAAACTTTCTAGTACAGGCATCACTAGACAAAATGTCCTCAGACAGGGAACAAAAAAGAATCAAACTGTGGAAAAATGTCCGCATGATGAGAAAAGGCCTAGGGTCAAGTGGGTACCAAATAGGCTCTCAGAGCCAGATCATCCCTATAATAATCGGAGATGAGAAAAAGGCCATAGAGTTTGGGCAGTATTTATCAAATAATGGCATTTTTGTACAGCCAATAAGGTATCCCACCGTAGAACTAGGTACTGCAAGAATTCGAATTTCTGTTACTTCATGGCTGACAGATAATACCATCGCAAGATCGCTTGATGTGTTCGAAAAGGCAGGAAAAAAGTTTGGAATCACATGACTTGAAGTTTAGATTGAAGAACTAGAAATAGGCAAACTATCAAAGATACCAGAAAATTATTTTTTCCAATTTCATAAATAAAGAAGAACAGAAATTAGAAATGCATCTATTCTAATTCTGGAGTTTCCTCTTGTTCATCTACATTTGCATCTATTTCCGGAGTCTCTTCTTGGATTTCGGCAGCAGATGCAGATTGATTTGATTCGTCTGATTCTATTGAAGACATATCTTATCAAGTGTTTCATCAATTTAGAATCTTGTTCATATAGAATTAGTTTGCATATGCGCTCTATGATACCAACAGATCATCTATTGCCATTACAATTTCTTGGTATTACGTGAGAAGTTTTTGCTCAAAAAACATGGATGGGATTTGGATTAGATTTGGAACAAGGTATTAATAAAAAAAGACACCATCTAGTTACATGGTCGAACTAAGCATAGGGATTGCAGCTGTAGCAGGATTGGGCTCTTTTCTTGCTCCCTGTATTTTACCCATGATTCCTGCCTTTCTTGCGTATATTTCTGGAACTACATTGTCTGAGCTTCAGAGAAATAACGGTACAGTCAATCTTGTTGCAAGCCGATTGAATATTTTGTTAAATACAGTGTTTTTTGTGGCTGGGTTTACAGTTGTTTTTTCAGTTCTAGGAGTTATACTCAATAGTGTGGTATCAACTAGTACAGGAAAGTTATTTGCGGACTTTAACCACATAGGAGGAATCATAATAATCGCATTTGGAGTGTTCATGTTATTGTCTTCAAAGATATCCAAGCTAAATTTTGAAAGGAAAATAATTCCAAGCAGAGCAAAAACAAGCTACCCTCTCTCTTTTGTCTTCGGGCTTGCCTTTGCTACTGGCTGGACCCCATGCATAGGTCCCATCTTGGGCAGCATTTTGACATTGGCGGCTACTTCACCAGGTCATGCTTTTGTTTTGTTGCTTAGCTATTCCATGGGGCTTGGAATTCCATTCATACTAATGGGGGTATTCTTTTCAAGATTTACAAGATTCATCAAGTCAATGAGTAAGCATTTGAAATACTATTCAATCATCATGGGATCTCTTATTGTATTACTTGGAGTCTTGGTGTACACAAACCAGTTAGCAGACATTGCAAGCTTTCCTCTGCTAAACAATATTTTGTTAGGACGATGATCAGATGAAAAAAGAGATCAAAAGCGCAATCATTACAGGAATAGTTATCATAGCAGCAATAGCTGGCATTGCTGCATACTTTACGTCACTAGACAAACCAGAAATAAATGAAAACTCAAACCTGCTTGGGCCAACTTCTAACAACGCATCGTCAATACCAATAGATGAAAGTCAATACCCATTAACTCCTGATCTAGTTGGAATTTCAGGCTACATCAATACAACACCAGATGCACTAAAAGAATCTATGAAAAACAAGGTTGTGCTTTATGATTTTTGGACATACAGTTGCATTAACTGTCTACGAACACTTCCATATCTAAAAGAATGGAATGAAAAATATGCAGACAAGGGGTTGCTCATAATTGGAATCCATTCGCCGGAGTTTGAATTTGAAAAAGATATCAACAATGTCAACATGGCTGTACAAAAATATAACATAACATATCCTGTCGTGTTAGACAGTGATCACAATACATGGGATGCCTTTGGCAATAGATACTGGCCTGCAGAATACATGACAGACTATCTTGGACACATAAGACATGTGCACTTTGGAGAAGGAGATTACAACATAACAGAGACAACAATACAGCAATTATTAGAACAACGCTCACAAGCCCTTGGATTAAATGTCAATGCTAACATGTCACTAGTAAATCTTGTACCGCATGAATTTTCAGACCAGGAAACACCAGAACTTTATTTTGGGTATGATTTTGCAACGGGTCGAAGTTTCATTGGAAATCAAGAAGGGTTTCAGCCAGACAATACAGTGACATATTCGCTTCCTTCCAGTTTGCAGCAAGATCATTTCTATCTTGATGGGAACTGGCAAAACCTACCAGACAGCATGAAACTGGCATCTGACACTGGCAAGATAGTGCTTCCATACTATGCAAAAGATGTTCATATCGTAGCTGCAGGCCCCAATGTTGATGTACAAGTACTGCTCGATGGAAACCCTGTTGGAACAAGTGATGCCGGACAAGACACCCAAAATAGTACAGTTCATGTGTCAGAGAACAGGCTGTATAATGTCATTTCATCCCAGCAGGCAGGCGCGCACACTCTGACTCTAATAGCAAAACCAGGATTTCAAATCTATACATTCACGTTTGGATAGCCGTGTCAATAATTAATGTTTCTAAATTCGAATTTTGAAACATTGATTATCAAAGATGACAAATCACACTTGTAACTGCAGCAATGTGTCACTGCAGTTACACCCATGCATAGAACATGAATGTTTAAAATATCGATTCAGATCATGGCACAGTCAAAAATCATGAACTTTGCAGCAAGATGGAACACCCAAAAGGAAAGCATATCACAGAAGGTAATGGATAAGGTAAAACCTGATGCTCCACTTAGACCAAAGATTGATGAGGCACAAAAAAAGCTGCAGCTTCAGATAGCAAAACTTGACTCTATTTCACGAAAACTAAAGGAAAAAGATGATTATATTTTCAAAAAAGTGGTAGAGGCAGTAAGAAACCACAACAAGCCATATTCTAACGCATATGCCACAGAACTACATGAGATTAGAAAGATGAACAACATGATAACAGGTGCAAAATTAGCCATGGAACAGATCCAGATTAGATTAAACACAATGTCAGAACTTGGCGATGTGGTTGTCACGCTGAGCCCATGCATGTCCGTCATAAAGGGCCTAGGAACCAGTTTGAGCGGACTCGTGCCTGAGGCAAGCTCGTCAATGCAGGACCTGTCAAGCATACTAGGAGATATCATGGCAGGCTCTTCAGTCAACGCAGACAGCCAATTTGTTGTCGATACGACAAGTTCTGAGACAAGCCAGATTCTTGAAGAAGCGCAAGCGGTGCTAGAAGGACATGTCAGACAGACAATTCCCGACCTTCCACCCAACTTGCCTTCTACGACAAAAGAGCAAGCTACTATTTAGAGCGCTTTTTGCTTATTTCTGCAAAGTGCTTCTTTATTCTCGATATTGTTGGGTAGCTGTATCCTAGTCTTCTGTAATTTGCTATCATGGTCTTCCAGTTTTTCAAGCGCCATTGGGCTTGCTCGGATGTAACAGAGTGAATTTCTTTTTTGATTATGCTTTTCCTTCCTACTTTTAGAACGCCTGCGTCCTTTGCAGTCCATCGGCTTTTTGCAAAATAAAGGCCAGCAAGTATTTCCTCCATCGGCATCTCATTGAAGTACTCTTGAAGTTTCTTGGTTTGATTATCTGCTGGTTTTTTGCCTACTAAAAGTGTAAGCTCAAACTTTTCCATGCACATTTTTACAAAATGTGTCTATTTAATGTGAAGATCAACTCACATAGACAAGTTAAAAGGTGAAATGTCGAAAATTTGTTCTAGACATCTGATTTTGGCGTACCCCAGAAGAATTCCTTTCTTATGAACAAATCGAGCTTGTCAAAGCCCTCCATGGATATCTCTTGGTTTTTGAACATCTGAGATATCAAAAGTATCAATTTCTGCTGGAATTCAATATCATGATTGTGATAGCGCCCCATCTTGTCTACAAGTTCCGTTAGTTTCTCAAGTAAAGGCCTAACTTCGTCAGAGACTATTCTCTTTACTTCGGAATTTGTAGGTGCACTGCCTTCCTCCTGCCTAGTCATGACAGATGGGAGTAGCTAGACCTATTTAAAGCCAGAAAATCACATTTTTTACTTTAGTGAATTAATCCAGCATCTCTAATTACTCCTAAACGTATTGTATCATACATTGCATTGCGAGATTCGCTGAAATAGTATTTACATATTGATACCTTGAGATGTCTTTTGTACCCAGAGATGAAGATTTTATTTTGTTAGAAATCATCGATCAAGGTGTTAGCTATTTGGTAAAACACCGATTTTTTTCTTGATTAAATTTATTTTCCAACCAAGACAAAAAAAATTAGATCAGGTTCTTAAAATATTTTTTATAAATAACCAGCATTGAATAATCGCAGTTGTTATCATCTACTTGATCTACAAGAAGGTGCATCCATGCATGAGGTAAAGACTGCATATAGGAAATTAGTACTCAAATACCACCCTGACAAGAGTGCCTCAAAGCAAGATAGTGAAAAATTCAAATTAATCATTGAAGCTTACCATATACTTAAAACAGGTCAAAAGAATCACACTGGCACAAATCAAAGATCCTACGGCAAAACTTTTCTGGGCAAAGGTCTTGGGTCAATCCTACACAATCTCAATCCAAGAAAAATTTTCAGAGAGGAGTGGCACACATGTGCAAGAGGTGCAAAAAGAGCACATCATAGCATTCACAAACACGCGGTGGCAGCTTTGAGATATCCTGCACATGCATCAATGAGAACAGCCTCGGCTCTTGTTCATTTAGTTATTACGCGATACAATCAGATTCCGTCCATCGTTGACTCTCAAGTCCATGCTCCTCTTTTGAAGAAGTGGTCTGGTATTGAAATGCACCTAAAAAACAAGGCATATCTCTTCCAGAAATTATTCCACCCCATAGCCATGAGAGCGCTCTATCCGCACTATTTGATAGATCTGCAAAGACCTAGAAGGCTAGACATAGTAACTGTGCATGAAATTGAGTCTGCTAGGCAGGCACACAAGATGTCCAGTGCAAATGATTGCTTGTATGACAACATACCAACGCCCTTTGAGTATAATCGAATAAAACATTGCATGAAGTATGAAGTACCTATGCTGCACTATGCCCAAGTAAATGTCAAGTTTGGGAAATTCTCTGTCGTTGAGAGAAACATGGCGCATTTTGCGGCAATGCCCCAGGTCATGGAATGCTATAACAACAAGCCACATGGAGCCATGAATTCAGATGAGATGGAACCACCAAATGCCCATTATTATGGCAAAGTGGAAACAGGGGACATACTTGTTGATCCTACAACACGGTGGAGGAATCGGCATCCTAGTTGTTTAGCATGAAATCCCAATTGTCTCACAATATGAACAATATTAATCAGATTTATAATACAATTATTTGGTAAAAAAGAACTAGATTTTCAATATATTTACAATTTAATTAGCAGGAATTCAAAAATTCTCATGTTTTGATTTACGACATTATTTTAGCATATGAATCGATAAAGCCTTTGGCATACATATTGGCATGCCTTTCTGAGCCCTTGTGTATTCCAAGCTTTGAGCGAATATGATGATAATACTCGTGCAAAATAACAAATGGATTACAAAAAATGTCAGAGTTTAATGCGTAAATCTTCTTCTCAGAGGGCACATATGCCGCATATACGGTTCTTCTTTTTCCTTTGACTGTCCCAACTGCTATTTTTGGGGTTTCAACTCGATAAAACTCACTTAGTTTGCCAAGTGCGCCTTCTGTTGTTCCGTCAAGAATCATCTGCACTATCTTTGCCTTTGTTAGATCGTCAAGATCTGGCACGAATTCAACTTGTTTGATATATGCAACTCATCCTAAAACTGATCATTTAGTAAATTTTTGACGATCACTGGATCTATCAGATGGAATAATCACACTGATTCCATGAAATTCCAAGAAATCTCAGACAAACAATGGGAAACAATACAAAAACACCTTCCATCGCCTGCCAGAACAGGCAGACCAAGGTGTGATGACCGTACCACAATAAATGGAATCATGTTTATTCTGGTTACCGGCTGCAGGTGGGAGGAGATGCCAAAAAGATACGGCTCAAAATCAACTGCTCATCTCAGATTGCAGAAATGGCAGCAAAAAGGAATCTGGCAAAATATCTTATCTGATGCAATAAAATCAGCACACCATTCAGGGAAGATACAGCTGCAAAAGGTATCGGTTGATTCGTCAACTGTTGCAGCCAAAAAAGGGGAGATGTGACAGGATACGACGGATTCAAAAGAATATCAGGCACGAAAATACATGTTGCAGTAGATTGCAATTCACTTCCAGTATCAATAATTATTGGTCCTGCAAATGAGCATGATTCAACAAAGCTCATCGATGTGATGGAAAACATCTCTGAATATCTTGATGATGATTCCATAGAACAGATTGTAGCTGTATATGCAGACAAGGGTTATGATGCAAAAAAGATTAGAGAGTATCTAAAGAATAGAAACATCAGGGACTGCATTCCATCCAGAAATTTCAAAAATAACAACAATAAGAAAAGTCAGAGTAATTACAACAGGACAAGATACGTGGTGGAGAGATTCTTTGCATGGCTCAAATGTGGATTCCACAGAATTAGAATCAGATATGAGAGAATTGCAGAAAATTATCTGGCATTTCTTAACATTACTGGAATAATGATGTATTGGAGGGTTTTAGGATGAGTTGATGATATAAAGCAGTTCAAAAAGTACTAGCATGTACAGTATTTTTGCATGAGTTTTATTTCTTGCAAACCTGACAGTCACACTCAAACATACCTGCTTTTCCCATGCATTCCCCATGTTTTTCATCAGAGCATTTGTGACAAAGAACCATGTTATCCAGTTCTTTGACGCATTTGGGGTTATTTTTACCCCCCTATTTTCAGCCAAACTTGCCAGATCATCGGGTCAGTTCCTGCCCATAAATGGTCTAAAATGGTCTGTTTTGAAAAAATAATGTTTTTTTGAATCGACGTCCAAAGGTTAAACCCCTGCTTATTTTTCTGATACCATGAAGAAGGTGATTTTTTCAAAAAGCATCATTTTTTGGGGGGGTTTAGCACTTGTGCGTGCATATACGAGCCAAGGGTCAAAACACCCCCATTACCCGGTAAGAGTTTGTGTTTCTTCTTTTGGTACGACTAGATGTTCAACCCCCGTTTTTTGACCATTTTTTACAAAAAAATAAGGCCAAAATATACTGCATTTTATCATCCAAAAAACCAGGTTTATCACGGGTGTTTTTTGTGACAAATTGGCATGTTGTGCCCTTTGCAAGTTGCCAAAAAGTTAAGAAATTAATGACTGAAAGGCTACAAAATCAGGCAGAGGAATCGTCCTGGGTGTGCCATATAGACGGCAGTTTTTCAATTTGCTCTAAAATCTCCAAAGCGGCAGTACTGTCCCTGCGCTTTACTGCAGTCGCAAAGCTAAATCCCAATTTTATGGCGTCAGGGGTTAGATCCTTTACTTTGCCAAGATCACGCCCTTCCTTTCTCATCCTCTCCCCGAGGGCACAAGACTTCCAGTTATCAGATAGAGATTGTTCTGCATAGGTCAGTGGCGCTCGTAGCCTTTGTCTCCAGTCACTTAGTTCTATTTTCTCTAAAATATTTTCAAGTTTCTGGGTGTAAAAGACTCTCATCTTTTTCAGTGTAATATTTTCCCAGCTACACTTTAATCTTTTTACACGGGATATATCACGTGGACTTTATGGCCTCAGGAACCTTTTCCCGGGCTTGAACTATCTCTATTTCCACTGTCTCAATTGGCTCATCTACCACATTTCGTTTGATTGAGAACATCTTTGGCTTATCAAAATCTTTAGTGCAGTCGGGACAAGCATAAACCAGAACCCTGTATTCGTTTGGAGCTTTTGGATTCGAAAGGCGAGGGTAGTAAACTAATCTTCCCCCACAATCCACGCAATATCTATTTGCGCGTCTTGTTCTGGCCAATGCGGACCTCCTGCATATGTGGTTATGTAGCGATCAGTATTAGATCTATCTAGTCTAACAGAATAAACCAAAGCGTGATCGTAATACAATATTTCATAATTCGAATTTAGAAATATGGTATCACAAGTGTGGCAATTCAACGCATTTTGATTAGCAGATGCAAAAAACAATATTTCAGAATTCGAATTTAGAAATATTAAAGCGCCGCCCGCCAGACTTGAACTGGCGACCCGCTGGTTAACAGCCAGCTGCTCTACCACGCTGAGCTGAGGGCGGCAATAGACTTTGTTCGTAGGATAAGCGGATTTATTCTTTGCTGAGAATTACTTTTCTATACCGTCTTGTTTTTCAAAAAGATAAATGCCGTCAAGAAAAACTCTCGAGTCTTTGTTTTTGACTTTGGTGTTTTGCTGAAGGCTTGCACATGTTTGGGAGACATCAGTCAGTACAGGTCCTGTGATGACAACATCGTCTCCTTTTGATACAACCTTTGTTGCACCAAATATTTTGGACACTCTAGCTGCACGCTCTCCTTGGAAATTCTCTACATGTATGCTGCCATCTTTTGCTTTGACTGTAATAGGAAAGTGGGCGTAGACTATCTTCATCTTAAATGTGTATCCAGTTTGTACTCCCTTGATTAGAGTACGAACAAGCGACTCTGCAGTCTTGAAGATTGCATAGTCTCTCTTGCGGGTACCTTGAGATTTTAGCATTATATTTTTGCCATCTATTTTGACATCAATTGGAATTTTCTTGAAACTTTTTCTTGTCTTGCCTAGTGGGCCCTCTACACTGAGAATCCTGTGGTGCTCAAATACCTTAACTTTATCAGGTATCTCAATTGTTACCTCGTGGATTTCAACTTGCTCAGTAGACATATCCTATCAATAGTCCTCCAATACCTTTCGTAACTGCATCATGATGTGACATTACACCTTGATTTGTTGTAACAATAAGCATACCTCTTGAATATGATGGCAAGTACTGCTGTTCCCACTTTGCATATCCGTCCTTGTCTACCTTAAATGTCGGAGTAATTGCTCCACACTTTGTTATCTTTGCCAGCAACTCTATTTTGAATTTGCCTCCTCTTTTATCGTCAACGTGCTCAAACTCTCCAATATAATTATGATTTTGCAGTGTTTTTAGCACCTCAGTTGCAATCTTTGACGTAGGCAACACCACACAGTCTCCCTTTCTTCTTGCTTCGCTGTTGTATATCGTCACAAATAAGTTTGCTAGAATATTGGTTGTTGGCATATCTATTACCTGAATTTGTTAAACCCCAATGAAACAGCTACTTCTCGGAAACATCGTCTGCATAGTGTCAAGTCATATTTTTGAATAACAGCATTATAGTCACCGCATCTTTTACACCATCTAGAGCCCTTTCCGAATTTGTGCTCCTTTCTTCCAGTTACCTTGTAATCGCGATTCTTGGCCATCTTATATCACTTGGACTCCAAATTCGCGTGCCATGAATTCCTTTGCATGCTCAGAAGTGATGATATGATTGACACCAATGCTTGCCTTGTGTTTGCTTCTAACTCTAATGTTAAATCCAGGTCTTGTCAGCGAGACTGTAATATTGAGCCCTACAATTCCAACGTCAGGATCATACTTTACCCCTGGAATATCAATGTGCTCGCGTATTCCAAAAGAAACATTGCCAAACTCATCAAATGATGAGCTTTTGAGCTGGCTTCCTTTGGCAGTGACTAGTCTTTTTATCAATTCAAGTGCAGGCTGTTTTCGTATGGTTACTGCAACACCAATTGGTTCTCCCTTGTGTACACCCCAGTCTCTTTGAGTAGCTTTTGCTGCTCTTGGATTTGGTTGCTGGCCTGATATTTGCAGTAATGCACGTTTTGCCTTCTCTATGGGTTCGCCTGATTTTCCAACGCCCATATTCAATACTACTTTAGCAACTGTTATTTTTTTCATTGGAGATTCTACTTTTTGCGCCATATTTATCACTGGATTTGTATCACTGGTTTGTCTTTTCCAACTGCCATGACCAAGTCAGATGGGATTTCAATTTGTCTATCGTCAATATCAACCAAAGCCCTTCGAGGTAATACGAATGTTCCCGCTTCCATTTCTGCAACTTTTCCTATCTTTCCTGCGTTTACACCGCTAGTTACAATAACTTGTGCACCTTTTTCGAGTTTTATAACATCAAGAATCTTGATTTCTGGAACTTGCACCAGACACGTGTCACCGACATTTACTTTAGTGTCAGAGATAAGAATTCGTCCATCGTGGAAACCTAGCTGTGTTTTTTTATCCTTGATTGTGACTTTTTTTGTTACCTTTAGCAGTTTTTTTGTTTTTTCAGATGCATTTATTATAATTGGCTTTAAGACAGTCAGATCTTTTGGAACAAGGCGATATATTTCTGGTACACCTTGCAGTTCTACTACATCCATTAGTCCAAGGCCGTGATGAAGTGACTTGCGAGTAACTCCGTCCACTGTGATTTTTCCTCCATATACGACAGACTTTACTTCTCGAAGAGAGTCTGCAAGCTTTAGTGTGTCACGCACAAATACAGCTGTAGGAATGGAGACATCTTTTTTGTGACCTCCTGGCTTGACTGTAACTACAAATCTCTTATCCTTTCTTGTAATTCCCCAGAAAAGCGGGGCCATTTGTCTTTTTAATTTCTTGCTTCCAGATATGCTAACCATTATTTATCACTCTTTTTTGATTTTGGAGATTTTTGCTCTTTATTTGCCTTTGCAGTTTTTTCAACTGCCTTTGTTTCTTTTTGTTTTGGTTTTTGTTCTTTTGTTTCCTCTTTTTTCTCCTTTGGTTGTGGGACGTCTTTTGGCTTGGTTTCTTTTGGTTCCTCTGCTGGTTTTGGTTTTGCAGTCTTTGTTGGTTTCTGTCCTTCAAGTCTATTTTGTCTCCACTTGTCATCTAGATTTAGAGCAGTAATCATTACGTTAGATGGATGAATGTAAATGTCCACGTTTCCTCCCTTGAGTTTTTCTCGTTTTATTCCCTCTATTGCAATTCCTCGCTTTAGAGTTGATACATTAGTAACTTTTCCTTCAATTCCCTTAAATTCGCCTCGAAGAACTTTGACGCTGTCACCTTCTACCACTCTGGCGCTGGTTTGATGCGTATATTTTTCTTGTAGTGCTTTAGAAAGTGGAGCGGCTAGTTGTTTGCTAACTAGGTGCAGCGGTGCAATATACAACATCCTATGACGCATTTTAGCTGGATTCATCTTATACCACCATTGATGCCAGATTTGCTATCCTTGGCCATTTTTCTGACGCTTCTACTGCAACCGGTCCCTTGATTTCTGTTCCTTTGATCTCGCCTTCAGGTGTAACAAGTACTGCTGCATTATCTTCAAATGTAATTCTAACTCCGCTTAATCTGTGAACTGCATATTTTTGCCTAATTATTACTGCTCCAAATATCTGGCCTCTGAGCTCACCTGGGCCTTTTTTTACTACAACGTTTACAAAATCTCCTACAGCAGCTGATGGATATCTTGCTACTCTGGTCTTTGTCTTTTGCACCATTACTATCTCCAAAATCTTTGCTCCAGTGTTATCTGCACATACTACTTGTGCGCCAAGAGGAAGTGCTCGTGTAATATATGGTCTGAATTCCTGTACGCCTTTTGCAGAAACTGCACGACTCTTGGTTGCTGCCATTATGACACAACCTCCACGACTACAAACGATACGCTTTTGGATATTGGTCTACATTCTGCAGTTAACACAATATCTCCCTCTTTGATATCAATGCAAAGCGGCCTATGGGCATGAATCTTACTTTGGCTACGTGCATATCTTTTGTATTTTGGTACAAATTTAGGAGCCTCTTGTTGCACTACAACCATTTTAGGAGCCTTTGCGCTCACCACTTTTCCTTGAACTAGTTTTCCTCGTATACTCAGAGTACCATGAAACGGACAATCGTGATCTTTGCATTCTGATTTGGGAGCTTCAACTTGGAGCCCGATATTTCGAGTCATGCTTTCATTCCCATTCGCTCGTATGGTCTTTTGGCCAATTTAGTTCCCTCTATTTCTGTTTCGTCATTGTTAAAACTGAACTTCCAGAGCGCAGTTTCTTTTGGGAATTTTTTGTTGCCTTTTAGAGTATTTAGTGTAAACATGAATTTGGTTTCATCTACGACTTTTCCAGCAAGGCCAATTATCTGTTTGTTACTTGATTCTACAATCTGGGCTTGCAATCCAATTAACTCATGTGATGCGATGTTTTCTTTTGTTATCATTTTTTCTTCAGCTCGTTTATTCTAGTCAGTACTCGCGCAATGTCTCTTCGCATTGGTTTTACTTTACCACTGTCTTTTCGTAGTGTTCCCTTAGAGGATTCTATCCTCAGCTTTGTTAGCTCAGAGCGTAATTGATCCAGTCTGTCCTTGAGGTCAGTTTCGTTAAACTCGCGTATAGTTTTCATCTTAAGTCTAGTCATTACTTGAGTTCCTCCTCAACTTCTTCAAAGGTTTCAACTTTTTCGATAAGCTTCTCTTCTATTTCTATTACTTCACTTTCTGTACGAGGCTTTGTTGGGTCAATTTGTGATTCATCTATTATTTCAACTTCGGTAGTTTCTGTTTCTTCTACTGGGACTTCCTTGGCCTTTGCTACTACTTTTCTTACCTTTAATTCAAATTCTGGAACGACTTTCTCCTTTTTGGCAATTCTAATTCTAACACCAATAAGACCCATCTTAGTCTCGACATGAGCAATATCTTCAGATACTATGATTCCTGCCTGATATCCAGCACGCGGTAGGATTCCTTTGCTATGTTTTTCAAATGATGAACGATCTCCTCTGAGTTTTCCTGATATTGTGATTTGCACACCCATTGCGCCTGCCTCCATGATTGTTTGCAGTGTCCACATGACTGCTCGTCTAAATGCAGTTCCTCTTGCAAGATGTTGTGACATTCTGTTGCACATGACACTTGGCTCAAGCTCTGGGCGAGGAATCTCTATTACTGAAATTTGTGGGTTCTTGAGTGCAAAGTCTTTTTCTAAAACTTTTGTAAGATCTCTAATGCCACTGCCTTTTCTGCCAATGACAATTCCTGGTCTTGTCACGTGCAATCCAACTCTTGTACCTGTTGGAGTTTTTTGAATATCAACTTCTGAAAAACCTGACTCTTTGATTGCTTCTCTGAGATAATCTTTCAAGAGCATGAGTTTGTAGTGATCCTGAATTACGTTTTTTACTGATGACATGTCAAAGCTCCTGAGCCACTAGCTCCACGTGTGTTAGAATATTTATTTTGGGTGTTGCCCTTCCCTGTGCACGTGGGATGAATCTTTCAATTCTTCTTCCTTTGTGAACTGTTGCATTGACTATCTTTAATCTATCAAGATCCATTCCGCGGTATTCAGCGTTTGATTCTAAATTATCAAGCAGACGGATAAATTCACCTGCTGTCTTTTCTGGATATCTGCCTGACATAACTCCAGTGTCAGACTTGTGTCCTACTTCGTTGTTGTATCTTCTAAACGGTACGGCTCGCTCTAAATTGATAACTGCTTGCAGGTAAGTTCTTGCTTTTTCAATAGACAGACCTTTGATTGCAACTGCAACTTCACGTGCATGTTTGTGAGATATTGTCTTCTCCCTTAGAGAAGCTCTGACATGTCTTGTTTTATCATAATTTTGAAAAGAATAATCAAAATGCATAAAAAATCACTTTAATGGCACGTACAAACTGGACCTTGATGCTCCTACACCAGGTGCTCCGTGAACAACTCTTTTGTTAGTCATAATAAATTCGCCAAGATAATGTCCAACCATATCTGGTTTGATCTCAACAGGCTTAAACTCCTTGCCTGAATATACGCTAATAGTTAGGCCTGCCATATATGGTAAAATTATCAAGTCTCGAAGGTGGGTTTTGATAGTAGTTTTTGTTTTGCCTGCTTTTGCAAGTTTGGTGTCTTCAAGCAATTTTCTTTTATCGTCAGTAATGCCTCTTGTCAGGGATCTTCTTGCTCTTGAGGGCAAAAGTTCGAATAACTTTTCAAGTGACAGACCTTGCAGTTGCTCCAGTGTCATTCCACGATACTTGAATTCTTTAACCAATTGGTTCCACCCTTATCTGAGTTGATTCACGAAGGACCATATTATAGCATTCCTATCTTAGTTGCAAGGTCTCTTGCTTTTTCTATTGTTGCAAATTTTACAAAAGCCTTCTTTCCATATACTGTTCTGCATACGTTTACTGTCACTGGGACCTCGTTGTAGAGTACCTTTACTGCTTCCATTATCTTGGGTTTTGTGGTGTTTTCTCTTACTAGAAAGCAAATCCTGCTTTCGTTTTCAACTAGTGCAAATGTTTTTTCAGTTACGTATGGCTTGAGTATAATGTGAGTTGCTTCGTCTATGTTCATTGCATGGCCACCATTAATTCAAGATGCGGAGATTTTAGTTTGGCAAGCTCGTCTATTGCACCCTTTGAAAATGCTGTCAATCTTGCAGGTCTTGCACCAGGTGCCAAGTGTATGACACTTAGATTTCTTGCTTCTACAACATCTACTCCGGGGATTGAGCCTGCTGCCTTTGAGAGGTGTTTTGAATCTTTTACTACAAATAGGATGCTTTTACCAACTTTGGTATTTCTGCCACGCAATCGGGTTTTACCGGAACGACGTTTCAGTCTGTCTTCAAGCCTTGAAACATCTTGTGAGACGTGCAATGATTCGAGGATCTTGTAGAGTTCTTTTGATTTTGTTACTGATTCTACCTGATCAGACATTATAATCGGGAACGATTCAATCTTGTCAATCTTGTGGCCTCTAAGTTTTATGAGCGTAGCAGATGAGGTCGCTGCAATTGCAGAACACAATGCGAGTTTGTTTTCTTTTTTGTTCAATAATTTGTATATGACTTTTTCAACGGTTGGAGGATGCGCCTGTCTACCTTTTCTCACCATTGCAACACCACCACCTTGTCCTTGTCTTCCGCCTCCACCACCATGCATACGTGCAACTCTTGCTGCGTGATGTCCTGTTGGCGGGCTATTTGATTCTGCAACGACGTCCATACCAGCGTTTGGGTATCTGCCTTGTCTTTGAAAACTGTGAGATTCTAAATGTACATATGCTCTGTGAATAAGATCATTTCTTATCGGTGTCAAAAACACTGGTGGCAATTCTATTTCGCCATCTTTTGCGCCAGAGATGGAAAGAACTTGTCCTTTCATATCATTATCTCCAAAACTTTTGGTAGAGAGACCTTTGATACTCTATGTCTTTCCGGTGCGCGAAGTTTTACCAGTCTTCGGTAAGTTCCTGGAATTGAACCGCGCAAAATAACATAGTCACCTTGCACTACACCAAAATGTTTGAAGCCACCTGAAGGATTAATTTTGTATTCATCATTTTCGGAATTGCTCATTATCATGATTCTGTTATTGTATTGTGTTCTTTGATGGAATCCTTTTTGTCCAGCTCTTGGGACAGTATACATGATAGTTGAAGGACTGATAGGACCTAGAGTACCAAGTGCTCTTACACTTTTTCTTGACTTGTGTTGTTTCTTTTTGACTCCCCATCTTGCAATTGGACCTTCAAATCCTTTTCCTTTTGTTATTGCTGCAACATCAACATCTGCACCTTTTTGAAAAACTTGATCAATTTTGACTTCTTTTCCCAAAAGTTCTTTTAGAAACGCAAATTGTTTTTGAATGTCTCCGCCTTTAACTGCAACCTCAAACACAAATGGCTTTTTTTGTTCTAGTCCGGCTCGGCTTGGCAGTACAGATGTAATGGCGAAAAGATCGTGAATGTGTTTGAGTGATTTTTCTGCCTTTTCAACACCTTTTTCGTCATACTTTGTTTTGAATAGTCTTGATAATTCCTTTGGCAGGTCTTTTGCATAAATGTCAAAAAGTGAATCTAGTCCGTATCTATCCTTTGAATATCCTCTAATTCCGATAATTATCATGGGCGGTGTAACAACGACGGTTCCAAGGCTGACAAGTTGTTTGCCAAAATTTGGGGTCTTTTCTCTATCATCTACACTTGCAATACGCATGCATGCTGCCTTGAATCCAGCATATCCCAGCAACTTTGGCTGTTCATCTTGGATCTTAGGCCAAGTGCGTATTCTTGCTTCCATGCTTTTCGCTCGAGACCTTGGCAAATAGGCAAGGCTTCCCCTCCTTGGCTGGCTATGCTTCCTATGGCCCATTGATAAACGCTAAAAGTCGAGTACCCCATTATAAGTCTAGGCACTAAGTTATCTGCAACTCATCCTAAAACTGATCATTTAGTAAATTTTTGACGATCACTGGATCTATCAGATGGAATAATCACACTGATTCCATGAAATTCCAAGAAATCTCAGACAAACAATGGGAAACAATACAAAAACACCTTCCATCGCCTGCCAGAACAGGCAGACCAAGGTGTGATGACCGTACCACAATAAATGGAATCATGTTTATTCTGGTTACCGGCTGCAGGTGGGAGGAGATGCCAAAAAGATACGGCTCAAAATCAACTGCTCATCTCAGATTGCAGAAATGGCAGCAAAAAGGAATCTGGCAAAATATCTTATCTGATGCAATAAAATCAGCACACCATTCAGGGAAGATACAGCTGCAAAAGGTATCGGTTGATTCGTCAACTGTTGCAGCCAAAAAAGGGGAGATGTGACAGGATACGACGGATTCAAAAGAATATCAGGCACGAAAATACATGTTGCAGTAGATTGCAATTCACTTCCAGTATCAATAATTATTGGTCCTGCAAATGAGCATGATTCAACAAAGCTCATCGATGTGATGGAAAACATCTCTGAATATCTTGATGATGATTCCATAGAACAGATCGTAGCTGTATATGCAGACAAGGGTTATGATGCAAAAAAGATTAGAGAGTATCTAAAGAATAGAAACATCAGGGACTGCATTCCATCCAGAAATTTCAAAAATAACAACAATAAGAAAAGTCAGAGTAATTACAACAGGACAAGATACGTGGTGGAGAGATTCTTTGCATGGCTCAAATGTGGATTCCACAGAATTAGAATCAGATATGAGAGAATTGCAGAAAATTATCTGGCATTTCTTAACATTACTGGAATAATGATGTATTGGAGGGTTTTAGGATGAGTTGCTGATATATCATAAAATACGGCTTGCCATTATTTTTTTGTAAAACTTTAAGTTTTTATAAAAAATGCATAAGATTGATTGCAATAACTATACTTCCAATGATAACACATGCAATTCCCGCCATAATTGCATATGCAAAAAATTTCTTCTCCAACATGTACCATTATACCATTTAATATTAAACTAGTTACGTGTCAGTATGTTCAAGATCGCAAGTGTTCCAAGTATTGCTTCTTCGAGTCGGACTGTTTCAGTAGCTTGATCTGGAAAAAAGTTTAGGATCTGCGATTTTGGCACATTTCCCAAAGCTCTACCTAGAATCTCGTGAACTCCTCTTTTTGGAGAGCCAAACACTACCAAAACTTCAGAGTCTGAGATCTCTTGAAAGTATTTTTGTGTTTTATGGATGAGTTTGCCCTTTCTTGATGTAAATATGACAAAAGAATTCCAATTGGAAAGAACACTGCTCAGACTTGATGCTTCTTTGACTTCATAGCCCCAATACTGCTTGATCTCATCACGCCTGATCTGTTTTATTGAAAGATTTGGAAAGCCTTCTTTGAATTGGACAGTGATTCTTTTTCCTTCTTCTTCAGGACCATGATATGGAATGAACTTGTCAAATCCTACGTCTACATATTTTTGTCCCCTAGCAAAGACAACAACTCCATCGCGGACATCACCTGGTTTAACCTTGTTTGGATCTGGTGTTTGCACGTGGGATGGAATTTTAAGTGGACTTAGGCTTCCTGCAAATCTGAGCTCTTCTGTTTTTCTATACATTGTTCTGCGCAGGTACTGAGGAGTCTCAAGATAGCGCAGTGTGGTGCGCATAAGTGATCGGTCACGATCCCTACCATCTGCCTCGTGGTACAGATAGATTGTGTTTACCTTAAACACAGAACATGCGCGTCCAATATCAGAGATTTTTAATGCTTGTCCCAGAGGAGACGGTTCTTCCATTAGTGTTGAATCAGGAATAGCTATTGAGATCTTCAATATTGCAAATAACTTTGTTGTGCTATAAAATGCTAGATGTTACTTTTGCTGTCTTTTGGCAAAGTTCTCTTTGGCTTTAGCAGCATATTTTTCAATATCTTTTTCGGGGGTTTTGATCATGATCTTGGCGTCATTTAGTATATGGGCCATCTTGATATGCTTTGTTCCTTCCTTGTCTTCACTTACAAGATATATTGATTCGATTGCAATTGCCGCCGCATCTTCAAATGACATGTCTTTTTTGTAGTATTTTTCAAGATATTCTGTTACTTGGTCTGAGCCTGCACCTATTGCAACAGCTTCATATGAAATGTAAGTACCACTTGGATCAGTGAGAAATATAGTGCTTCCACTTTTGTCAATTCCTGCAATTATCAACGCAACGCCAAATGGTCTTACTCCTGCATACTGGGTAAATTGTTGGCACTGATCAGCCAAGTGTTTTGCAACAGACTCTACCTCGATTGGTTCGTCATAGATCATCCTGTTGCTTTGTGAAAAGAATCTAGCGTTATCTACTTGAGATCTTGCGTCCGGGATGTATCCTGCCGCTGCTACACCTATGTGATCATCGACTTGGAATATTTTTTGGGTAACATCTGAGTTTTGTAATTTTCTTGGTTTTTCTTCAACAGCTATGATGAGTCCATCTTTGCTTTTGACGCCTATTGCAAGAGTTCCTCTTCGTACAGTTTCAATAGCATATTCTACTTGGTAAAGTCTGCCATCGGGAGAAAATACAGTAATTGCTCTATCATAACCTGCTGCTGCTGGAAGCATTTCAAAATTCTACCTTTGAAGGTTTAATTTAAGTTTATACAAGTAGGAAACCATGCGTTTTGAGATCCCTTTCCATGGTCATGAAAACATAAGATCACTTCATCCAAAAACAATTGAGATAACAACAGAGTCACATCTTACGGTAAATGGAGATTGCATAGTCGGAGTGGGGGCAAGTTCGGGATGCCGCGACTTGCCAGAGAAAATGAAAATGCTTTTGCAAAATTCAAAATCTAGTGTTGACTGTGCAATTATCGTAAAGGACTTTTCATTCAAAGTAAAAGGCAGAGGAAGCGACAAGCTGACTCTGACAAACCCTCATGACATAGTAATCAGAAAAAGCGCTTTTACTTGCCCCAGAACCATGGCCACCAATTGTGATGCAGCATCAGATGACATACCAAGACAAATGATAAAGGCACTACAGAATCCCGAAACTAGAGGGATCTTTGCAATAGAAGTTACCTAATCTATTTTTGAATCATTGAGCCGTTTTCTTCAAACACTTTTGCCATTGCCCGGTTTACAATTTCTACCAAAAGATATTCTTCGTAATTTGGCTCTGAATTATTTTTTGCGTTACTTTTTTTCTTCATTTTAGAGCCTGCCGTCTGGGCTATGTTTTTAATTACTTTTTCCAGTTTGACAGATGCATCGACGATTGTTTTAGAAAAGTCATTTTCAAAATTTGGTGGAAGTTTGTGTCCCAAAACTCTTACCGACGTTCCATAGTATTTCAAAACTGCGCCGCGAACCTCTTCCATCTTGACAATTTCAACAAGCCCGGCGTCTTTTAGGACATCCAAGTGATGCCTTATTGTAGTGGTTGCTTTTTTGCATCCTTCTTTGTGCAATTCTACTACAATCTGATCTGTAGTTAGTTGCTTGTGGTACAGTATTTGCAGAATCCTGACCCTGGCATCATCATCAAGTGCTTTGGCTTGTGAAGCGCTTGTGGCAAGAATTTTGTTTATTTTGATTTCTTTTTGCAGTAGAGTTGACATTTCCTAATTTCAGTTTTAATACAACCTAAAAGATCCCAAGATCATATTTTTTTGTCCATTACGTGATTTTTTTTCACGTTACAACCATTGTGAAAAAGATTCTAATTTTTTCTTTATGATATGATATAGATGATTCTATAATGATACTACTTGCACTATTATGATGTATATACCATCATTACTATATGCATAGTAACGTTACCATAAAACCAGAATTGGAAAATTTTTGTGTTTTTGGGAAAAAGATTCTCTAAGGGTAGAAAATAAGGCACAGATGGGCAAGATTTGTGTCAGCCCCTAAAACAAAATTCGAGTTAAAGACGAGTTCCAGTAATGCGCGCGTATGAAGTTATGTATCTAGAAGACATTTCGTTGCACAGGTCTTGTGGAAGCTCTGGTGCAACAGGCACTAGCCCCTGCTTTCTCTCGTCTTCGAATTTTTTTTGCAGGCCACGAGCTGCAAGCCAGTCACGCAATAGTTGCTTGTCGTAGCTTTCTTGTATCTTTCCCACTTGATACGATTCTTGTGGCCACATTCTGTATTCATCAGGACCAATAGAATCTCCTAAAATAATCTCGCCTCCTATCTTTCCAAACTCTAGTTTTAGATCTGCCAGTATGAATCCCGCCTTTTCTGCTATTTCTGACATTTTTTGGTAAATCCCAAGCGATGTCTTTTCTAACCAATCATATTCGGCAGGACTTGCAAGATTTTTGGCCAATGCATCGTCTCTAGTTATTGGGATGTCATGGGTTTCAGATTTTGTGGTGGGATCAAATATTGGTCTTGGAAACTTTGCTGCAATTTGGGTATTGGTACCCTCTGGAATTTTCACTTGGCCTTCTTTCCACCTTTGGACCAGACTACCATAGAAATATCCGCGAACAACACATTCAATTGGAATAATATCCATTTTTTTAACTACCATCTTGTCCTTTGCCTCTGTTTTGACATAATGATTCGGGGTTGGCAATTTTTCAAACCAAAACTCGGCAAACTTGCAAAGCACTTCACCCTTTCGCGGTATGGGGGTAGGAAACTTTACGTCAAATGCAGAAACTCGGTCAGTAAAATGAAATAGAATGTGCTTGTCATCTAGTTCGTATATGTCTTTGACCTTGCCTGAGCGTAAAAACCTCAATCAGGCGTCATTGAACTGACTTGGATTTAAACTGATATATTTTTTGACCCATTTCTTGTGCAAGTAGATCATCGGGCGCGGGGTTAGAGTATGCCTTATCTTTTGGATGAATGGTCATCGCCCTGACCTAGGATCACGGGCAGAGTGGTTGTTGAAATGACATTGTGCACTTTACGGATTTCTTTTGTGATTATTTTGTCAATTTGTGCCTTGGTTGAAGCCTGAACCTTTACAAAAATGTCATATTGCCCATAGGTGCCAGTTACTTCCTTTACTCCATCAATTTTTAAGATTTCACTTAACACATCCATTTCATGTCCCATCTTGCTTTTTACAAGAACAAATGCTAACTCCAACTCTATTCCCCTTTTGTTTCCGCTCTGCTCTTAAATGTGGGTTTTATCCCAAGAGTAGAATAATCACCTGAATAGCATGTAAAACACATCGAATTGTAATCCATCCCTACAGCATTTGCAAGATTCTGAGAGTCATTGTAGCCAAGAAAATCTGCGCCAATTCACTGCCTGACTTTTTCTGTGATTTCGTCTTCGGTGTAATTTTTTCCATCGCCCATAAATGTGACCAGTTCATCTTGTGAGGGAAAATCAATTCCTGCATAACAAGGATATTTTATCTGGGGAAAAGTGATAACCATGCTAATCTTTCTTGCACCTGCTCTTCGCAGTGCCTTGATGATTGCCTTTGAGCTTGTACCCCTTACAAGACTATCATCAACTACTACAACATGTTTGCCGCTAATTACTTGAGTGATAGGAATAATCCAACGATTAATTTCAACTCTGTCACTTTGATGCGGTTCAATGAAACTGCGCAGTGGTCCTTTTCTGCTATACCTATCCTTGAGCAATCCCTCTTCAAATGGAATTCCTAGCTCTTGTGCATAACCTAGTGCGGCAGGCCTTGCAGAGTCAGGAACTGGAACAACAATATCTGCATCCTTGATTGGATATTTTCTTGCTAAAAATTGCCCAATTCTTTTTCTGACTATGTAGATGTTTGAGCTCTCCATGACACTTGATGGATGTGCAAAATAGGTAAACTCAAAAGAACAATGAGCCGGTTTTTTTTCTTCAGAGAACATCTCGTACTCCAGTCCTGAGTTGCTGATTTTTACAAGCTCGCCAGGTTTTACATCCCTTACAAGCTGAGCACCCACCGCAGAAAGTGCCACAGACTCTGATGCTACGATGTAAGAATTGTTATCTTTTCTATATCCTATAACCATGGGTCTAAATCCCCTAGGATCACGCGCTGCATATACAGCGTTATCATCTGAAACAAAAGTAAAACAAAATGAGCCCACCATCTCATTTTTCAAAATTGAGAGGGCGCTACCTAGTTTTCCATTTTCAGACATGAGCGATACTAGTCGTTGTGCAGCAACAAGCGTATCACTTGCATTTTGCGGCGTAAATGTACATCCTCCCACCATGCCTGCCAACTCTTCAACATTTGAGATGGTTCCATTATGGGCAATGCACAAGTCCTTTACTTTTAGTGGTTGGGCGTTTTCCAAGTTACTTTTGCCTATTGTAGAATATCTAACATGTCCTATGGCTGCAGGCGAAGCATAATCTCGAGTGATTTTATCAAAGTCTGATACTGCAGATGATACAAGGCCAAGCTGTTTGTGTGGTTGTTTTTTTGGAACTGCAATACCCCATGCCTCTTGGCCTCGATGTTGGAGAGCACGCAATGCATCAATAACCATCGGTATGACATTTGCGCCATCCAAGCTAAAAATTCCTACTACGCCACAGTTTTCTTTAACCATGATTGACCAATGACCCCAACGAGTTTAACCATTTTTCTTGTGCCTTATCAACCATTACACTTGCAACCAACTTGGTTTTGTCCTTAAATGTAATACTACGGCCTGCAAATTTTCCTATAATTTCATTTTGGACCCCCCTTTTTTCAAGCAAGGATTTTACTTTTTTTATCTTTGACGGATCAACTGTTAGCAAGAACCTGGAATGCGATTCTGAAAAGAGCAGTTCATCATACTTGAGATTCTCCGACGGTATTTTATCTAGAAAAACATGGCAACCAATTTCATTTGTGATACAAGTCTCAGATATCGCTACTCCGATTCCCCCCTTGGAGCAATCGTGTACTACCTTTACCAGATCTTGGCTTATTGTTTCCAAGACTGCCCCTTGATTGGCCTTTGAGGATTTCATATCAACTGCAGGGCACCTTCCCCCTATGATATCATGAACATATTCGTAATATTCCGAGCCTCCAAGTTCGTCCTTTGTAATACCTACCAGAACAATCAAGTCACCTGTTTTGACTTTTTGCGGCATCAATGGCTTGCCCTCTATTAGGCCAAGCACTCCTATCAATGGAGTTGGCTTGATTGGCCCATTATCAGTCTCGTTGTACAGACTCACTTTACCTCCCACGCATGGAATCTCAAAATATTTGGCATACTCTGTGATTCCTTCCACTGATTCTTGGAATGTCCAAAAAATTTCAGGATCTTCAGGGTTCCCAAATTGCAAATGATCAACCATTCCTATTGGAGTTGCGCCAGTGCAGATTACGTTTCGGCAGGCCTCATCAAAACAGCCAATCGCTCCCTGTCGAGGGTCAACGTAACAGTGCTTTGAATTACCATCTATCTTAATTGAGAGGAATTTGCCATTGTCAAGTCTTAAAACAGAGGCATCTTTTCCAGGTTTTATCACGGTACGAATGCCAACTTCGTGGTCGTATTGTGTGTATACCCAATGTTTGCTTGCAATGTTGGGGTTTGAAAGCATCGCAAGAAGTGTGTACGATAGGTTTTTTGGCGTTCCGGGCTTTTTAATTAATGATATACGTTTCAAATATTTTGGCACACTTGACGGTCTGTCAAGGAGCGGGGCATTTGCAACTACATTGCTTGGCAATTTGGCTACTGTCTGTTTTTCAGATTTGACTTCCATGGTATTACCATCAGTTACCACACCTACAACAGAATAGGATACGCGGAATTTTTCACAAATTTCTTTTAGAGTTCCAAGTTTTTCAGGAGAGGTTATCACAAGCATCCTCTCTTGAGATTCAGAAACCATCAATTCGGTAGGCGACATGTTTTGCTCCCTTTTGTGAATCATGGATACATCAAGTTCAATACCAACCGATAGCGCGTCAGCTGTTTCCGAGATGGCGCAAGAAAGCCCTCCACCTCCCAAATCTTTCATGGCCTTGATGCAGTTTTGATTTCTGGCATTTAGGATTACTTCGATTACTAGCTTTTCAATGAACGGGTCTGGAATTTGTACAGCAGAACGGTTCTCAGACTCTAACTTGTCAGATGCAAACTGGGACCCTCCCATGCCATCTCTTCCGGTAGAACCGCCGACTAGTACTAGAAAATCTCCCTTGTCAGCTCTGTTTTGTATTAGCCTCTCTTTTTTTCCAAATCCAATCGAGGCAACATCAACTAGTGCATAATTGGTAAAACATTTGTCAAATTCTATTTCACCGCCAACAGTTGGTATGCCCAAACAATTTCCATAATCGGCAATTCCCCTAACGGCATTTTTAAAAAGCCATCTTGCATGAGTATCATTTTTTATGTCACCAAACCTAAGCCCGTCCAAAATCGCAATTGGTCTTGTACCAGCTGACAGGATATCACGTATTACTCCGCCTACTCCAGTTGCTGCCCCACCATATGGTTCCACTGCAGAAGGATGGTTGTGACTTTCAATGTGTACTGTGACAACATACCCATCACCTACATCTAAAACGCCAGAATCATACCCAGGACCTGAGATGACTCTGGCTCCTTTGCGCGGAAGAATTTTCAGGTATTTTTTTGATGACTTGTAAGAGCAGTGTTCAGACCATTCTGCGGCAACTATCTGCATCTCAACAGGATTTGGTTTTCGACCTATCTTTTTTTCAAGATAGTCAGACTCTTGCGGAGTCAGGCTCATGCAGTAACACCCAAAGTATTCAATAATGACTCGAAGATTAACGATGCAGGTTTTGCATCTTTTGGATTGAGAATTTGCTCGGCTGATCTTTCCGGATGAGGCATCATGCCAACAACATTTCCTTCTTTGTTACATATACTTGCAATCTTCATTGTAGCACCGTTGACATCTTCTGCATAAGTAAAGACGATTTGATTATTCTTCTTCAACAAGTGAAGCGTTTCTTTATCTGCATAATAGCGCCCTTCGCCATTTGCCATGGCAATTGGAATTCTTTGGCCTAGTTTGAGTTTATTTGTAAAGGGTGTCTTGTTATTTTTAACAATGATCTCAGTCCATTTACAGATGTAGTGAAGCGAGGTGTTTTTTAAAAGTGCGCCAGGTAAAAGGCCGCATTCTACCAATATTTGAAATCCATTGCAAACCCCTAAAATTGGCATGCCTTTTTCTGCCATCTTCTTTACTTCTGCAATAACTGGGCTATGGGCAGCAATCACTCCGGCTCTGAGCCTGTCACCATAAGAGAAACCGCCTGGCAATACAATTGCATCTATATTCTTTGGTAGCTCATCAGTGTGCCACACAAGTTGGGATTCAATCTTGAAGACATCAGTTAGGACATGATGCATGTCGCGATCGCAATTACTTCCAGGAAAAACGATTATTGCAACCCTCACAAACACCCTTACTTGCCAGCAATATTAAATCGAATCGGGCTCATCTCTTGGAATACGATCATCCCAAACTTTGCGTTAAACCACAAATTACTGGCAACACCGCGGTTCCTGTATCATATCTTGCAAGATCTGAAATTCCCTTGATTGCATATTTATAAGATGATTAACATTGTTAATCTAGATATAAAAAAAATGGGTTGAAATTAAATTTAGAGAAATATGTTTGGTCAGGCAATGGGTGAATCTGTAGTCAGTGTCTTTGTTTATTTAGGAATAGGATCAGCCGTGCTTACATGTGGGGTCATTGGAATAATATTGCTGGACCCAGTCATTGAAAATATTAGATTGAAAATAAATAAAAAATCACATTACGAAAGATCGTGAGTACAGTGACAGTTACAATGCAAAAAGGACATGATTTGAAATTCTAATGGAAAAAATAAACAATTGGGTCCTGTCATTTTCTTCGCTTGTCATACTGTTGGCTATAACATACGGGGCTGTTGTAACGCACGATTCAGAACTATTCATTTCATCCCTAACAATTTTTGCTCTGGCATCATGGTTTATGCTGCTTGCGGTATGTGCGATGGGAGTGAGTCAAATTCTAGCGTGAGTGGAGTTGTTTAACAATGCAAGTCAGAGGTTACATTACAAAATCACCAATAATAAAACATGCCAGGAAATGTGATTTATAATCAAAAAAGGGCAAAATTAATGGTGACGCCTTCTTGTTGTAAAGATCCCAACACCTGCCAGTAACCCAGCAACGCCCAGTCCAACTCCCCATGCCATGCCTTGAAGCGGCCCAGTAGGATTATCGGCATCGGTATATGCTATTGCAAAGGCATTTGGTGCTACAGACGCAATGGCAAGTAAGACAAGCATCCCAACAAAAAGACTTGTGTGTATCTTTGTCATGATGTAATTGTGTCATGATTTCATTTAAAAAATTAGGTTACACTGCAATAGGATGTGTTGCATCGTAAAAACAATAAAACAAAAACTGCAGCAACAATCATTTCAGAATTAATAATTTGATTGATATTGTATGCTCTCCCCCAGGGCATAGCCTTTAGAATATTCCTAATTGGCTCATGAGTTGGCAGGCCAAATACGTCTCTCAAGTGCACACATGAGATGTTCGTAGAATCAGTAGATCAAATATTAGACCAAATAGATCGGATTATTAAATTTAGGATCTTTACTAGACATAGTAAAAGATTTCATAAATGAAGATTGCAGCATCTCTTCTTGGATTTTTGATTATACTGGCTTTTACACAATTTGCACATTCAGACCAGCAACCAACGCTGTTTCTTGCCGTACAGCCTGTGATAACCCCGACATTGATAAAAGCCGCACCTGTCATATCGGGCTCAGTTACAGACATGAACGGTATTGCGGTCACTAATGCAACTGTAACCGTTACAATATCATCAAAGCAAACTGGGGTGCAAACAGACGGGCAAGGAAGCTTTACGATAAATCTCCCATCAAAGTTACATGTAGGTGAATATGTGATAGAAGTGCAAGCCTCAAAGAGTTTGTACAGTGATGCTCTTAGTTATGTTGAATATACGGTAAATCCTCCACTTGGAAAACAGGCTACAGCCCCTCCACTATACTATGACAACTATACACTATATCTTGGAGATGTAACAAGTTGGAATGATAATACAGGAACCTGCACCATTAATATCGTTGATTCTCACAAGGCCATCAACCAAGCCTGCAATCCTGCAAACATGGGATTTGGCAGCCAGATATCCGGCAAGTCAGACTCTCTCTTGTCACTGATGCAGTTCAATGGCACTTACAAGATCTTCCCAGCCAGCGTGTATTTCAGTACCATTAGGCTTACTCCCTCACTAGTTCCAGGATATCTAAACGAGTCTTGGAATTCTTAGATACATTATTTAAAAAAGATTCAACTGCAATATTGCTTTAGGGTCTTGTTTATCAAATTGTAGTAATGCCTATCTGTGATCTACTATTTCTCTACTAGAAAGCCAATTAGGAAAGTATGATACCAAAGAAACCAAGGCGATAGCATATTGCATTTGAGCATTTCATGGCATGACAATTAATCATACGCAAGATTAACAGAACCCAATTTATTATGCAACAAATGCCGCTAATGTATGTCAAGTATGCTAAGGATGATAGGACGCCCCGCTCCTGTAACTACTGCATTAATTATCATAAATGCCTTGATCTTTGCATATGGCGTGCTCAGCCATTCACAACAGGAGATCATCGTGCACTATGGATTTGTTCCAGACGAATTATTCCGTGACAACAGTGCTCCGTTGTCTGACAGTCTCATGAGATTATTTACGTCAATGTTCATTCACGCAAACATTGCACACATTGCATTCAATCTCTTTGCGTTGGCATACATGGGAGGCTCTGCCGAGAGATCAATTGGCATTCCTCGATTCATTGCACTCTACATACTAGCAGGACTTGGAGGAGCATTGCTTCATGGAGTTGTAGCATCCTACATACTACTAAATGGCAATAGCATTTTGATTGGGGCATCAGGCGCAATCTCCGGAGTTTTAGGAATATCAGCTGCAATGGGAGATATACGAGGATATTATTGGCTTGCCATCCAAATTTTGTACGTCTTCATAGGCTCGTTTGCGTCAATTACCATAGCATTCATGGCCCACGTTGGAGGATTTCTCACAGGATTACTTGTGACAAAGGCCATGATAGAGCACGAACGTAGAAGAAGAAGATGGTATTCTGATGCTTTTTCCACATAGTTATGAAAATTGTTTCTCTTGTTTTTTGAGAAAAAGCATATCGTGTAACCAAGATATTGTGGTACTACAAGATACCATAGGAAACTGCAAAGCATGACCTTGGTAGGAATTCATAGCTTTGCAGCCTCTTGCGAGAAACTATGCGGTTCACATAATTAAGAAGGGTGTATACTAAGCAACTAACTGCAAACTAAATTGAGACTTTATTATGCGTGAAATATAATTTGTCTTGATTTTTGCAATAATTGATTAATTTTGTAGCTAAACTGCAACAAATCGTTTTTATTCTAATGCCCTTTGGTACTAGCTATGGGTCTAGTTCGAGACATCATGGTCAACAATGTCATTACGATCGAACATAACAAGACGGCAAAAGATGTGGCAGTACTAATGGCAGAAAAAAACATCAGTTCACTAGTGGTGGTAAAGGAAGGAACCCCCATAGGATTGGTAACAGAAAGAGATCTTGCTCACAAGGTTTCAACTACAGACAAAAAAAGTTCTGATGTTCCAATCTCGGAGATAATGTCTCCAAACTTTAGATGGGTGGAACCAATGACGCCTATTGAGGACGCAGTACAGAAAATGACAAACAAGAACATACGAAGGCTGCTTGTTTTGGCTGATGGAAAATTGGTAGGCATCATAACAGAGACAGACTTGGCAAAATATCTTCGCAGCAAACTTCTCATAGATGGAGCCATGGAAGATGTGACTGCGCTGAACAGAAAAGTCGTAAAAAGCAGTTAGGCATTAATGGTCTGAACTGATACTTTGCTTACTAGAGGATTATATATTCTAAATTCATTGCACAAATCCATAACAGTCTTCTCGGCCAGATCTTTGTTCTTTGCCTCTATCTGAAACCTTAGCATCTTGGCAGAACGGATCTTCTTAACAGAGGTCTTTTTGTCTTTCAAAATGAGATCATTTAGAATGGTATCACCCTCTGGGTCGACTATTTCCGGTTTATTCTCGATTATCACGTTAACCAAAAAAGTAGGCATGAAATCCGTCAAGAGATAATTAATTTAAAGGTGCTGTCAAGTTATTGGGAGACAAATCCCATCGCTTGACTTGACAATACAAATAAGCCTTGACCAGAAGGCTGTCATGGTACCGCTTTTTGATCCTACAGAATACAAGATTAATTCAAAGGCCAACTGGAATGTTGTAGCTCCAGATTACCATTACAACTGGGCCAACAAACATGAAGGCCCGTTCAAGTCTACTGCAAAGGTAGTCAATCTGGCAGAAATAAACTCGTCAGACAAGGTATTGGACCTTGCATGTGGAACAGGCGCTGTTTCAGCTGAGGTATTTCGTCATCTTGGCAAGACAGGCCTACTGGTTGGAATAGACATGTCAAGAACAGCTCTTACCATTGCAAAGAAGACTATACATGGACCTAATGTGGATTTTTTTGAAATGGATGCAGAAAATCTGGGATTTAACTTTACATTTGATAAAATATTATGTCAGTATGGACTCATGTTTTTTCCAAACACTGCAAGAGTATTAAAAACAGTTAGAAAAATTTTAAAACATGACGGAAAAATTGTTTTTGCAGTTCATGGATTAGCAGAAGAAGTTCCATATTTTAGTAGCATAATGTCTTCCATTCTGAGGCACATACCAGACATCAGACCAAAAGACACGCCAACGGTACACAGATTTGGCAATGGCGATGACTTGAAAAAAGAGCTTGAGAGTACAGGATTTTCTGACGTATCTATAACAAGACATGTTTTTAGCTACGAAGCAGGAACTTTTGATGAATACTGGCACGATTACATGCATTCAACTGCAAATTCTATCAGGCCTAAAATTGAGAGCATGGGAGACAACATTACAGATAAGATAAAAAATGATTCACGGAAAAACGCCGAACGCTACATAAAAGATGGAAAGATAATTTTCCCATGGACTGTACTTACGGCTTCTGCCTACAACACATGACATAGTCAAAAAGCATCTATGAGATTTTTATTGCATGGGTCTTAAAATCAGAATCGTACCAAATGGTTCTTGCTTCCTTTTTTTTGGCTGAAAATGTGTTAAATGCAACATGTCCAAAACTTTTGTTTGCTATTGCACCATGCCAATGAAGTGTATTTTTTGGAATGTAAACTGTATCACCAGTCTTCAAGACAAGTTTATCGTCCTGCTTGATTCTAACGCTTTTACCTTGAATCGAACCCTTGAACAAGACTAGAACGCCCGTACCTTGGGTTACGACTAGTGTTTGTCCCCCTTCATGATAATGAACCTTAGTTCTTGCACCGTTTTTGAAGGCTGCATAGTATACTTTGTGATCCGTGACACCTATGTTTTTTGAGATATCATGTAAAATGACGTTTCCTAGAAAATATCTCCTTTTTGAAGCCAGAAGAGACTTGTCAGGCTTTATCTTGTTGAAGTTTTCTTTTTTCATTTTTTTGATTTGAAATTGTATTATAATTAGCCGTTTCCTTTTGATGGTCCCATGATTGCTTTACAACATAAAATAATTTTTTACAAGACAGGTTTTCAGACAAATGAATGCGTTTAGCAGCCCCAAAAATTAACAGGACACTGAGCGTCGTTGCATAGCGCAATAACATTTTAAACCACCCTCCAAATGCCATTACCTAGCGCCAATGTAGCTCAGCCTGGCTAGAGCATCTGACTTGTAATCAGAAGGTCGGGGGTCCAAATCCCCTCATTGGCTTGACTAATAATACCTAAATCCCAACAGACAGTAATACGCCTAATTGAAGCAAGAAAGACAGGGACAGTTTTTAATAATTAAGGTTAGTTGTTAACTGGCGGTTTTTTACCATTTCGCGAAATTTAGTAACTGCAAATCCTTCAACCTCTGTAAGTAATGCTTGCACTGTAAAGGGTTTATTCATCACTAATGCGTTCTCAGAAAGTTGTGGAAGTTTTTGTAATACTTCCTTACCATAGCCTGTTACGAAGATTATTTTTTGTTTAGGAATTACTCTTTGTATCGCTTTTGCAGTCTCAATTCCGTCCATTCCTAGCATTTTTTGGTCCAGTATGACTACATCAAAATACGGTTTAATTTTTCCATCAGATTGCTTTGTGTATTGTTTGTATATGCTCTGACACTCCAAGCCATTGTTTGTTATCATCACTTCATGACCTCTTGCCTCAAATATCATGCGATACGAATCTGCAAGATCTTTGTAATCTTCTGCAATCAGTATCTTAAGAGACATTTTTTACCTGTAAATATAGAAAAATTATCAGCGATTAACTATTGCTTGTTCATAATGCACAAAATATGAGACAATCTCTTCTTTACTCTAGTTGTGACAAATTTTTCAGGCACAAAAGGATCACTAGTTAAGAGATTTAGTTTCATCGTGATGAATCATTAGGCTCTCTTAAATGAGTGCCAAACATACAGAAGATACACATTTCATAATATGGATTAGTAATTTGCCTTGAGCACCCGCATTTGCAAGGACATTTCTTAAATTTCAACATTACAAGAATGGACATTGTTGAATAAAAAGACATTTTGGACAATAGAAGTTCTTCAACCTACTTTCAAAGCAAGTTTGTCTGTTTTAATCACACAACTAGATGTTAAATTGTTATCCATAAAGAAAAAGCAATGAGTTCACAGACAAAGGAAAGCCCACAAAAAATGATAACAGGAGGGAATCTGGTAGAAAAGGAACTTGATGAACTAGGCATAGCTGAGCGTGAACTTCAAGAGAAAGAGAAACACCTCAATCATCTTACCTCCGAGTCTATAGTAAAATTAAGAGAGGTATCCAAGATTAATCAAGACCTGCAAAATAGGGTTAAATCGTTACAGGATCTTAGTATGTCAGTAAATGTTAAAAATGATGAGCTAAAAAGAGCCAACCAAGAACTTGAGAGGCAGAAGAATTACAACCATCAAATAAGTTTAGAACTACAAGATAAATTAAAAAAAGTTCTCGAAAAAGAAAAAGAATTATCATTGCAGCGTGATTTACTGGCAAGACAGTTAGATGCGACAACAAAGGATCTAGTCAAAGCAGAAAAGTTTGCCGTAGTGGGAGAACTTGCGGCAAGATTGGCTCATGACTTGAGAAATCCGCTCTCGGTTATCAAAAATACCATGGATATAATGTCTGCCAAACCTAATCTGAGAATTGAGGAACGGCTACAGTACACTGCACGGTTTCAGAGAGCGGTTCAACGTATGTCACACCAGATTGATGACGTTTTAGAAT
Source organism: uncultured Nitrososphaerota archaeon (assembly GCA_963701075.1). Lineage (GTDB taxonomy): Archaea > Thermoproteota > Nitrososphaeria > Nitrososphaerales > Nitrosopumilaceae > Nitrosotalea. The sequence continues at coordinate 1,249,653 of OY969559.1, read as the reverse complement.
TTGTGAAAAAAACTGACTTGGTATTACAGCCAACGACGCTATTTTCAGTTATGGAAGGTGCGGTTAACGGACTAATTATTCCGTCAAATGTGATAATAAGTAAACCGCCAAAAGACATACCAATCAATTGCGAGTCAAGAAAAATGGAAGCAGTGTTTTCCAATCTGATAATGAATTCAATACAAGCTATGGATGAGAAAGGCGAGATAAAGATACGGGTAAATGACATTGGTTCCAGTATGAAAATCGAATTTGAAGATACCGGCCCTGGAATCCCATCCAATATTATTTCCAAACTGTTTGAACCGTTATTTACAACAAAACTTACGGGAACAGGACTAGGACTTTCAATATGTAAAAATGTCATAGAACAGCATGGTGGCACAATCACAGTAAAATCGCCACCTACCGTTTTCACAATAAATCTTCCAAAAAATATGGCATAGAATAAACAGGTTTGTTAATGCGTGGCTTTAGGTAGCTTGTCAGTCCCGTACAAGCTACTATATTTTATAAATCATTACTGCACATTATCATGAAAATAGATGGTCAATTACAAACAAACAGGGCTGACTCAAGCGCGAATGCCATTGTAATAGATGATGATGTAGATGTACGAGACCTCTTTGTAGAATTGCTCAAAATGAATGAAATTAATATTTTAGGAATTGGTTCCAACGGCAAAGATGCGCTGGAATTGTATAAACTTCATAATCCAGACATTGTGTTTATTGATTATATCATGCCTCAATACGATGGGCTCTATGGTGCAGAGAAGATTAAAGAGTTTGATCCTCATGCAAAAATAGTCTTGGCGTCTGGGTCATATATTGAGAAAGAAGGATTAGATAATTTGGTTAACGCCATTCTTAAGAAACCAATCGAGATTAATGACGTGGTCAGCACAATTAACAAGATGGTCTGCATAATGAAGTAAAATGAGAATACAATCCCTTGTCATACTGGATTCGAATCTGCCATAATCTTTAGATTAGTATGAAATAACCAAAATGATTAATTGAAGAGTTGCGATTATGACTTGTGACAATCAAAAAGGTCATGAAAGAAATCGCTGATTACGCTTGAAAGGTGGGCTTTTTAGATCTTTTGACAAAATCTCCTCATTGGCTTCTTTAATATTTTATCTCGAGTTTTTACTGTGTTATACCCAGACAGAGAGAATGCATTAGGCATCAACACCTGAAAAATCGACTAGGTTAATAGCAATCCCGTGTAAAATACTGTCAAAATGATAGCGCGCAGTGATTTTAACAAACTTTGTGAGAAAATAATGGAAATTGATGCCAAGATAAGATTTGTCGGCATGATTAACCAAGATGGTAAATTAATAGGCGGCGGAATGAAGAGCGGCATCAAACCCATAGGAGATAAAAAGGATGACGAGTCACTCTACTGTGGCATCGTTACAAGAGCCAAGATGCGTCAGGGGTTTGACAGTGTGCTAGGACGAGTTTCTTTTGCCATGTCGTACAGGGAAAAAGTTGTAATCATGAGTTTTCCTGTAAGGGATAATCTGCTTCTCTTGTCTGCAGAAAAAGAAATTGATTTATCTGCAACCCCGTTTAAGGTACTAGATCTGTTGCGCCACTGATTGTCTGGCGGTCTGCTTTTTAGAGAATTTATCAATATTTCAAAAACTATATTTTTCAATTTTTGGTCTGGCATGCAGAATAGACAAAGTTAAGTAATTTGCATATTTGAGAAAAGTATGGAGCAGGGGTTTGTCTTGATAAATTGCGATATTGGTGCAGAAGAGTATGTTATGGAAGAGTTAAAGCTCATACCTCAAGTCAAAAACGCTCATGTGACTTTTGGCGCATATGATGTGATAGCAGAATTGCAAGCTCCAACTTCGGAGGAATTTGATCAGACAGTATCTCGCAAGATTCGAACCATTTCAAGAGTTGAGAGCACTATGACTTTGAAAGTAACAACCTCTGGATAGGAATTTCGGACATTTTCTGATTCAGATAGCTTTAAAAAAACGCTAAACTTGCTGATAATTAGTTGGAAAAAATTGATTATGAAGGGACCGTTTGGGCCATAAATCACGGTCTTCCCCAGCCATTGCTTGATCACTGTATCAAAAAGCTAGTAGAGTATGGAATAAAAAAAGAAGATATCCAATTCACAGATGCGCCAACCGATGTAAAAGTTGGAACCGTAGTTGTAGATGTTTGGCCATACCATCTTGAAATAGGTCGCGTCAGGACTACAAGAAATGATTCCTACATCAGCGGTAGTGTAATGATAATTGAGTTAAAAGCTGACCCAGAAGGAAATTACATAGATTAGATAAATTGAAGATGGATGCAGCAAACGATTTATTTCACATGACAATCTAGCCGATTTGTGAAGAAAATACCAAAGCCTCCAAATCCCAAAAGACGTTTACAAATTGCAATCATAATAGGAGTTATCATAATAATCGCAGTGATTGCTTTCAATTATTATTTAGACCAAGCCAATCTGGCAGGACAAAGATTTGGCGACAACTTGGCATTTATCCAGTCTGAATTAAAAAATCAAACCATTGGTTTTGACGCCAATCTTACAATGTATGAGAAGGGTCAGATAACAAAGGATCAGATGCTAAACATAACAGATGCGCACATTGCAGAGATGCAAAATATACTAACCTCGTATGACGGTTTGAATCCGCCGGAACCCTTTGTAGCGTCATTGCAGCTTTTCAGACTATCAACGCAGACACAGCTAGAAAGTGACAACCTCCTAAAAGAATGGATTCAGACGGGAGATAATGCAACTAGAGCAAAATCAGACCAACTACTACAAGACTCATTTCAATACGAGATGAATGCGCTACAGTCTTTTAACAATGCAAAATCAGGCAGTTCACAGTAGACCATCTGCTTGAATCAAGTCCAGTATTTTCCCAATCTCATTTTGTATGGCATTTTTTTCAAGTTCTAGTGGTGACGGAAATACCAGATCCAAGGTAATGCTTAGCATGTCATGATCTGTGTGAGATATCGTAATCTTGTGATGCCTTATGTGGTTGTTTATAATAAAATCAGACCACACCGTAATGCGTTTTTTTATGTCATCTAGTTGTTTTAGCAGGTATGCAAAATGCATCTCTCTGTCTTCTCCAAAGATTCCAAATTTTACCATTGGAATCATAAGATATCCGCTTTTGACGGTTTCATGCCGCTTGTGCATTTGTTCTATTACTTCGTCTGCTTTTTCTTCTGGATAGATAGCACCGTATTCAGGAGCAAAGTAGCCAGCTACGTTTTTTCTCTGATCATATATTTTATAATAATATCCTTCTCGCTCTACTTTCCACATCATACTTTACCTAAAAAACTACTTCTTGATTAGGATATGGAAACGGTGTTAAGGCATTTCCCACAAAAGTAACTCTTGCCAGTATTAAATACAGTTGAGTTTTTACACTGGGGACATTCCCTATTGATGCGGTTAATTTCAATCGGCACAGATTACCGTTGTTATTTTTCTACAAAAGAAATGAGGTCAAATTATATTTGCAAACTCTCTAAAATTGAACGTTAATTTGCCAGCATTAAACATTATAAAGAATAAGACTCAACTCTAGTTTGTGATTTCTGTCTCAACTAGGAGCTTTATTGATAGCCTAGTTGATTATTACATAAGCGAGGCATCATCATACAAACAGATGGCAAAGTCGTATGCTGACGAGGCAGGCGATGTTTCAGCAGCTGCTTTTGGCATCATCCTAGGCTCCATTTACTCGGCATTTATTCAGTCGTACACCAATCTGCAGCAAAAACCATCCTTGGAAGACATGCAGGAATTCACACAAATAATTAAAAAAAGAGCAGCCCAGATAAAACGAAGCATACTTGATGCAACACCTTAGATACACTGAGAATATTTTGGCAAGAATGACATTTTCCCAAGTCATCATTAGACTTTTTAATACACTAACAAGAAAATGCAAATAAGATTTGAGCCAAAAAACACGTGCGTTATTTTGTGGCATGTTACTTGCAGTATCCATACTTGGAATTACTGGCAGTCCCTTAATGCAGAATCAACAAGTGACAAAATCAGCATTTGCACAATCTAGCAATAATACCTCAAACACACAATCTTCCAACATAATTTCCATATACGTTCCATATTGGATTAAAAACAATACAAGTTTGTGGGTACAAGGAAAACTTACAGATTCACAATTTGTTTTGGGCATACGATATCTTGATGCAAATGGCATCGCGTTGCTTCCTCATGGATATAATGTCGAGCTGCAACAGCCAATTCCCTCATGGATAAAAAATGTTGCCAGTTGGTGGGTTAATGGAAGTGTTTCTGACTACGAGTTTCTCGCAGACATACAGTACTTGGTTAACAGTGGAGAGATCAATCTCAAACCTTCTGGAAATCAGACCACTGAACAGGACTCTAACCTGCTAACAGACAATTTCCCAAAAGGCAAGATCAAACTAGATAACATGACACTTGATGTCCAAATTGCAGATACGCCAGACAGGATGACAGAAGGATTACAATTTCAGCAACAACTTCCATACAATCAGGGAATGATCTTCGTATTCCCACAACCGCAGATAGTTTCAATGTGGATGATAGATATGCAGTTTCCACTAGATATGATTTGGTTTGACAGCAATGGCAACGTGGTAGACATTGAAAAAAACTTGTCCCCCTGCCATGCTAATTCCACATGTCCAATTTACACGGGCCAAATGCAAAATGCAAAATATGTTTTAGAAGTAACCGGCGGCTTTGCAAATAAATTCAACATAACGGAAAATTCGCGGTTTGTTCTTTTACAAAGTTAAATTTTGAGATATTTCTCAATCTATTCCAACACGCAGGCATTGGCCAAGTCATTACATACAGGTCACATTTCAAATGACTCAACCATCACATACAGATAAATTCTGACACTTTGAACCATAATTCATGTCTGAAATTATACAATACCAGATACAGCAACTAGTTGACAATGGGCAGACAGTACAGCTTGCCCTTGCAGAAGATGTGCAAACCGAGCCAGTTTCACAAAAACAACTAATGCTAGAGGCCATAAATAAAAAATTAGACCCGGAATTAAAAGACCAGATTCTTCCATTTCTAGAGGCAATACTTCAGGCTCAACCAACTATTGCAATCAAGAGCTATGCCCAGACTACCATAACAATAACCATGCCAAAGCGCAAGTATGAGAGAATGGGCAGCCCTCAAGTCGGGCAAAGATTAGAGATTAACATTAAAAAAATCTAGAGAAGATTCTCAACTTCATCTATTGTTTCTAGTGGTAATGAACACGTAAAATCCTTGCATACGTAGACTTGGGTCTTTGTTTCTACAAATTCTTTTCCTGCAAAAAATGGCAATGGTTGCAGATCCTTGAGGTTTTCTTTGCTATCTACGCCCACAAGTATTGATTCTGGGAGAAATCTCTTTTCAAGCCAAGTACACAATTCCTTGTTGGCGTAGTTTATCATAGTTATCTCAGTTGGTTTTTTAAGATACATGTAAATGACATTTAAGAGTTGACCAAAACCAAATGGGTTTTCTGCCGCCATGGTAGAAAGCGATTCCATTATCTTAAGCGAGATATCAAAATACCTCTCATTATGTGTGATATGATATAGTCTCAACAACGCCCCGGCAGCAACAGAATTTCCAGAGGGAAGAGACAAATCATAGATGTTTTTTGTGCGTATGATTAGCTTTTCATGATTATCTGCAGTGAAAAAGAAATTCTTTTCATTTTCATCCCAAAAGTGTTCCAGTAAGTAATCTGCATAGTAGGTAGCAAGATCCAAGTATTTCTTGGTAGGTCGGGCTTCAAAATAATCAAGCAATGCATTTACAAAATATGCATAATCGTCAAGATACGCTCTAAGTTTTGCTTGCCCATCTTTGTAAGTATGTAACAATTCTCCATTTTTCACCATTTTTTCTTCTATGAACTTGATGCAGTTTTCTGCAGCCTTTAAGAAATCAGCGTCTCTTGTAACTCTGTATCCCCGTAGAAATCCCGTTATCATAAGTCCGTTCCAACTTGTGAGAATCTTTTCGTCTCTACCAGGCACCACGCGTTTGATTCTTGCTTCCAAAAGCTTTACCTTGCTTCTTTCTAGTATATCCCTGGCTTCAGATTCAGTCTTGCCAAATTGAAATGCGGCAGAAGACAGGTTTATGTTGGTATGCAATATGTTATGGCCCTCAAAGTTTCCTCCATCTACAACATCATAATATAGACAAAACAGATCAGAGTCACTTCCAAGTATTTCTCGAATCTCATTTTTTTTCCAAACATAGTATTTTCCTTCTTCACCTTCCGAGTCTGCATCCTGTGCAGAATAGAATCCCCCATCAGGCGAGGTCATTTCCTTCAAAACATATTCCAATGTGCGATTTATCACATCAAGGTACTTTTTGTCCTTTGATACCTGATATGCCTCAGCATATACAACTGGCAGTAGTGCATTATCATACAACATCTTTTCAAAATGCGGGACAAGCCACCTAGCGTCCGTTGAATATCTGTGAAACCCTCCCCTAATTTGATCATATATTCCTCCATTTGCCATTTTTGTTAGAGTTTTCAGTGTGAATTCCTGAAACTTTGAGATTCCAGAGAGTTTAGAGTACCGCAACATAAATGACAGATTTGCAGCATTTGGAAATTTTGGTGCACCGCCAAACCCTCCATTGGTTGGATCCCCAAGTGAAAGCAAGTTTACAGCAGCTTCATCAAGTATGGATTTGTCCAATTTTGAAGGCATTGAGACAGACTCGGTTTTTTGCAACGAGTTGACAAAGTTATCAGCTGCAGCCTCTACGTCATGGGGCTTTTCCTTCCAAGATTGTGCAAGCTGTCTTATGATGCTTCCAAAACCATGCCTTCCATAATTGTCAAGCGGCGGAAAATACGTTCCAACATAAAATGGTCTCTGATTTGGCGTAAGAAATACGCTAAGAGGCCAACCACCACTGCCCGTAACTAACTGACATACTTTTTGATAAATATCGTCAATGTCTGGCCTTTCCTCTCTGTCTACTTTGATATTGACAAAGTTCTCGTTCATTACTTGGGCAATCTCTTGGTTTTCAAAAGACTCGTGCGCCATAACATGGCACCAATGACATGCACTGTAACCTACGCTGAGAAATATGGGCTTGTTCTCATCCTTTGCTTTGTTTAGGGCTTCATCACACCATGGATACCATTTTACTGGGTTGTAGGCATGCTGCAGAAGATACGGACTGGATTCGTGAATTAGCTTGTTTGGTTCCACAATTTCTAGAATTGAAAATGACTATTTGTAGTGTTCTATCTTATTTCCGGTTTCAGAGATTTTTTCAAATATTAAATAACAGTGTAAATTCTTTCAGTTATGAACTGTAAGCGTTGTCACCACACTGATGCCATACATGAGCCTTCAAGTGAGAGCCATTCTTTTCTAAAAGCTGGCAGATGCCTAATACCAAACTGTTCATGCAAACAATATCTTGATCCGATAGATGAGATTGACGAAGAGCTGGTCTAGCCTTTATTTTCCTGTGACGTTAAGACTTACCGTTTCATTTAGGTTAACTGATTTTGAGACTCCAGTAGTCACAGTTGTGTTCATGGCAACTTTTGTAGATGCAGTTGCGTTAATTGTTTTTGAAGAGGTGGCATTAGTTTGGTTAGACGGTATACTTGATATTTTGTTTGCAACTACAGAAGTGGCGTTTGGCGTGTTTGATATCGCCATAGTTTGATTGAGTGCAACAGATGCAGTCTTGTTTGTTGCAACAGTTACAGTTTGGTTTGTTGCTGCAACAGATGCAGTCTTGTTTGCTCCAACAGCAGCAGTTTGATTTGTTGCTAGAACAGCTGTAGTTTTGTTAGAGGATACTTGCGGTGATGGAGTGGCTGTTGCATTAGAACTGCCTGAACTTGCAACAGTAGTTGTTTGATTTGTAGATGTTGGCGGTGCACTTGAGACTGGACTTGGCGGTAGCACCATCGTATAATTTGTTACAGGCGTACTGGAATTTGTTACCAGTTTTAGATTATCAGGAAATGATGAAGAAAAAACTAGAATTTTAACTTCTTGCCCTTGTATTTGATTTGTTTGTAGTTGTTCATATGCAGTAGCGTTGGCAAGAGTGGCTTCGTATGAGCCTGACGTTAGTTTTGCTCCCACTGCCAAATTGTAACTATCAAGGACTACGTTGTAACCTGTTTTTGGAGTCTGGATAAATACTTCGGCACCTGCCATTTGGTTTAGATTATAATCTTTAGAGCCGTTAAAGATTAGAACTTGTATTGTTGACCCTGGATTTTGTACTGCGTCTTGGGATTGCAGTTGTTGTGCAGCATCAAATGTATCTGCGTGATCCAGCATCTTCAGTTTTGCACCAACAGGTTGTGAAGTATCAAAAAGAACAATATTGTAGCCTGAACTTGGTGTCATGGTATCTACTTCTTGTAAAGCCATTATGTTAGTTGAGAAATGGTAATTGCTGGCAAGATTCCACGAAAGTAATCCGATTATTGTCAGAGATACTGAAATTATTATCATTGAATACCCCACTTTTCTGTAGTTATGGGGATTCTTGTCTTTTCGAGCAGGTATTGGTTTATCGTCAGGATTAGTTGACAGTGACATTTGTTGTCCAAAAAATGGTGCTGAATTTAATCTTTTATTAATATGTCATCTTTCCGAGTCGTAAAACATGGCAAGACGCCTTGCCCCAAGTTTACTATCCAGAATTGAAGCTTTTTTCCACTTTGAAGATCTGAAGCGTGAGTAGATCTATTGCTTTTTTCAGGTGCTCAAATTCATCTATGAGGTGTTTTTGATTTTCAACTATGCCTTTTAGGACACCGATCATAGATTTTTGGTATTTGTCATCAGATGAGGCCTCGAATGCATTAAGTTTTGATTCCATGATATCCAAGTCCTTTTGCATTTTCTTGCTATGTGACTTTTCCACAGTTAGGCTCTGCTTACATTGTATATGAAGATAAAGACTGGTAAATCGGCGTCAAGATAAAGTTAAAAGTTCAAGCAATGAGCAAAAAATTGTGATTGAAGAAAAACTCGGTTTGCTAAACATTTCACTTCCAATACCACCCAAACCTGCAGGTTCATACATTCCTGTTGTTAGAACAGGAAATCTAGTATTTGTCTCAGGTCAGATTCCAGTCAAAGATGGCAAAGTGGAATTTCAGGGTAAGGTTCCCACAAATGTATCAATAGAGGTTGCACAACAAGCAGCCAGACTTTGCATCATAAACGTCTTGGCACAACTCAAGGCAGAGATTGGAACACTTGACAAGATTTCAAGAATCGTACGAGTATCAGGATTTGTAAACAGCACGCAAGACTTTACTGAACATCCAAAGATAATCAACGCTGCCTCAGATCTGTTGTTTGAAATATTTGGAGACTATGGTAAACATTCTAGAATTGCAGTCGGAGTTGCAAGTCTTCCGTTAAACTCTACTGTTGAGATAGACTTGATAGCCGAAGTCAGTTAAGTTTGGAATTAAATTTTTTTATAAATTGAGAAATTTTTTCTTTTGGTATAACCGCACCGCATGCCTTGTCATGGCCTCCACCTGAACCTCCAAGCTCGGTTGCCAACTGGTTGACGATTCGACCCAGATGCAATTTGCATGATCTTGAACCACGAATAGAAACGGCGTAAATCCCTTTTTCTTCTCTGAATTTGTATGACACCCCAACATCTTTTCCTGACATACCCAAGACAAAATTAACTACCATGCTTGCACCAGAATCTGTAACTTCCATGTAAGCCAGGTTCTTTATTTTCTTCATGTTATCTTTTACCTTTTGAATTACTCCTGAGATTCTTTCTGCTTGTATGCGTGCAAACTCGAAAGTATTTGGAATATCATGCGGATATTTTAATTGGCTTAGCTCATCTACAAGATATAACAAATAATCATTATCTTTTTGATGACTAACAATAGTAAAGGTAAGAACTGTTGCCTCAAGTAAGATAAATTGCCTGTCAAACCTTTGAAGCAGCTTAGAGCCCAGAGGCCTATCCTCCATGTAATCAGTGACTGCAGAACAGGCAGCAATTAGAGAGTCTGTGATCGTTTAGCCTTGACTTGAATGCGTTATAGACTTGAACTGTCGTACATTCATTTACTGTGTGAATCAATTTGACTTTTAAAGACTTGATTTTTTTCTTTATGTTGTCTTCTAGATCATGGTGATCAATGTATGTCACTGAGACGCGTTTTTTCCTTAATGCCTTTAGGAGTTCAACGAATTGATCTTGGTTTGTTTTACTAAGACCCAAATCGCATATGTATACCGTTTTTAGTGACTCATCATTACGTAATTGTTCAAGCTCGATCATAAGACCAGGATAATCAACAAGCCGGGTATCTCCACCAAAAGCTTGCCTGATTAGCGATGCGGCACCTATCCCATCAGCATCTTCTTTGTGAGAAATACAAACAACTTTGGTTCTTGCCATAGAATTAACAGGTCAGAACCACCCTCATTTAAATCAAAAAAGGTATGGAAAACGCACCTATTCGAATTAGTTCCTATAAGCAAGAGAATTCAAAAAAGAAACAATTGCCGCAAAAACTAGTAAAAAATGATAATCGGAGTCTTCGAGTCTTTGAGAGTGCCATAAGATCAGAGTATACTCGAAGAAATTACAGAATCACTTTGAAAAAATTCATGGATTTTGTAGAAATTAGCGATTATGACAAATTAGCTGGTATTCCAGACATGAAGCTCCAAAAGTTGCTAGAAGACTATATCATATTTCTCAAGACGCAAGATCTCAATCCAAACTCATTTCCAGTCATGCTTACCAGCCTTCAGCTATTCTTTTCCATGAATGATAGGGTTCTAAACTTCAAGAAAGTCAAAAAATTGTTTCCAGAAACCATCAAAAGATCAGGATACAGCGCATACGATACCAGACATGTTCAATTGTTGTTGAAGGTAACCACAGATCTCAGAAATAGGGCAATAATCCTATTTTTGGCTTCTACCGGAGTCAGAGTGGGCGCACTGGAAGGCTTGAAGATAAAACATCTGAAAAACATGCCAGACGGATGTAAGCGAGTAGTCATTTACGAAAGCACCAAAGAAGAATACATAACATTCTTGTCGCCAGAGGCAGCCAAGGCGCTTGATTCCTACCTAGAAAAAAGGCGTAATGATGGCGAGATGCTCACTCTGGAATCCCCACTATTCAGAGACAAATATGATACAAGGGCAACATTAGCGCATGCCATGAGGTATAGGGGTCATGTGGACGTTCTCAAGCGACTAATGAGAAAATCGGGCCTTGCCAGAGAGAAAAACGGGTCGAGATACAATATCCAACTCTGTCACGGATTTAGGAAGAGATTCAACACAATCCTCAAGGCAAACAAGGAAATCAATTCAAATATTGCCGAGAAGCTTATGGGTCACAAAAATGGGCTTGATGGAACCTATTTTGTGCCTACAGAAGAACAATGTTTTGCCGAGTTTCAAAAGGCCATAAAGGATTTGATTGTGGATGACTCCGAAAGGTTACTTGTTCAAAATAGAGAATTGGAAATCAAGTTATCAGAAAAGGAGAATCTAGAAGATGAAATCCAAAGGCAGAAACAAGCTGATTGATTATCTTTTAAGCAAAGATCCTGAAGCTAAGAAACATCTAGAGAACGGAAAGAATTGATATTAACATATCTGAATCACATCTAGCTGTTTTGTTGATAAAGAAATTTCATTATTACACTTAATGCAACGTGTGAATATTTTATCTTCATGAATCTCAATGGCAGTTTCTTTCATTCTCTTAATTACCGCATCATAAAATGGGATGTGACACTGTCCACATTTTGATATAATTCCACGTTCAAATCTTGCATCACATACATAGCATTTACACTTGAATTCGATGCCATCAGGGGCCAGATCGGTTCTCCAAGACTTACATTTCTGACATTGCGTACCATGAAAATTACACATCAGTGCTTCATCTCTTGTCTTTGGATCAAAAATAGGGTGAACTTCTCGGACTTGACCCTTTATGATCTTAAGAGCTTGTTTTTTATCGAGATGCCATTTCTTCACACGTGAAATGTATATGCCACTTATATATTCAATCCAAGCTTCTGTACATTTTAGTAGTAACAAACTAATTTCTGGCGTGGAACTATGAATTGAACTGAGAACTTTCCATGTCGTATCAAACTTTAATAACGTAGAACGAAATTCTTGATATTCTTCACCATTTTGCTTCATTACTCTTTCAATTTCGGACATTTTTGCTTTCATCCTCTGTAGAACAAGTATTACTTTTTCTAAGGATTCTACAAAATCTTCTTGCACTTTTTTATTTTCTATTCGATTCCGATATGATTCAACACTATTATAATTAGACGATAACAATGGTATTTTGTACCACTCTTCAGGTGCAAGATCGGTCTTCTGCGTATTGATTTTTTTATCTCTAAATTCTATCTGTGTGAGTTTTTCTGTTTTCAAATAACACCATTTTATTTTTGATTTCTTAGAAGGATCATAATGTTTGACGTAGGGATATAGTCTAGTTCCCATTCTCCCTCTACGATAGTGTAATGAACCTCCACTAAAATCACACCTTGGGCATTTAACAATTTCCATAGGTATCTAACAAGGTTACTTCTCTTATAGCAATTATGATAACTATAATGTCATGTCTAGCTTTACAACAATTGCACTATCACATAAAACACGTGACAAACTAGCCGCTCTGGGTAAGAAAGATCAGACTTTTGATGAGATTTTAAATTTTCTTTTAGAAAAGGAAGTGTCACAAAAATGAGTACAGTCCTACGATGCTGTTCTTCTGAACCAGAGTTTCGAGTCACATATGCTATCGGCAGTACATATCTGGTCTGTTCTTCTTGCATTTCTCTTCCTCATTGGTCGAGGAAGATCAAAGCAAAAGAGGCTTTAGGCTAGTGGAGAGCCATTTGTCTAATACGTCCCACGAAAAAGATACTGATCCCACGGAAAGAGGTTTCGTGCCACAAAATCAGGAACTTACGAACAAAATCAACCCAAAAGACCCAAAATTGCTTGACACGATAGCACGAAAATATTCAGTCAAGATAGTTGGAGAATCAAACAACCTCAAGACCCTGACCTGCTGTTTTGTATCAAAAGACCTGCCAAAGAAATACAGATTAAGTGCAATAATATCAAACAGCTCCAGTACTGGCAAATCCTATTTGCTAAACAATGTATTACAGCCTTTTAAAAATGACTTGATTGATTATACCGATTTCACAGAAGCACATTTCAAAAGATCACAACATAATGTAGATGGAAAGATAATCAAGCTTGAGCAACTAGAAAGAGTAAATGATGACAAGCAATTGTCAATTCAAAGACTAAAGCATCTGCTAACCGAAGGCGTCTTAAAGTTTGGATGCGTGGATAAGGGAGAAAAAGGGGAAAATACACCTAAAGATTTTGTTGTAACTGGATATCCGGTATTTGTAACCACTGCGACAAAATTCGATATTGATTCAGAGACAGCTAACAGAGTATTCATGATGGAGCTTGACGAGTCAGATATCCAAACAGAACGAATTATCAAATATACGCTGTCAGATTACTCAAAAATCAAGGCCAATGACGAATGGGAGTCCAATATCGAAACATTGACCACATTTTTCAAGCAACTAAAGAAAATGGCCCAGCATACAGAGGGAATCTTGATTCCATTTGCCGATAAGCTTGATTCAATCATTCCTAAACACCTGGAAATAAGAAGAGACCTTGCAAAGATACTCAACCTAACCTGTGTTATTGCATTTATCCATGGATTGAACAGGCCATATCTACAAGACAATAAACCCAAGCATTTTCTTACTGATAGTTTTGGCTCAACAGAAAAAGAATACACATATTGGATTGTGGCAAAACCAGAGGACTTTATCGAAGCATTAGAGATAGCAGGACAAACTATCAAGCAAACAATCAACAAAACATCTACAAAGCAAATGCAACTCTTATCTCTAGTAAAAAAACTGTACAGCGAAAACTGTGCTCTGGAAGCAAGAGGAGTGAAAGTAAAAGAGGTTGTAAAAACTAGTGGTTATAGTGAAAACAGGGCAAGAGAGATTCTCAATTGGTTAGCTGAATAGCGGATTTTTAACAAAAGATGATATCAATAAAGAAAACCAATATTTTCCAACTGAAAAGAAGTTTTCTGATTTAGAAGCTACCAACATAGCCTTTACACAAGAAGAATTTGCCAGTTGGTTAAAGATTGAGTTAGAGTCTTTAGGTGAGCGTTATTCTCTCGTGGGATCGTGGGATGGTGATTCCTCTAGTAAAATAGGCGATTTTACGAATAAAAAGGAAGTAAACGATGCCACGAATCCCAATTCGTGTCAAATCGTGTCAAAGGAGATCACATCACAATGAACAAATCAAAAATGTCTATTTCAAATGAGAAAAAACTATTTTGACCCTAAAAAAGCTCAGCGGCAGGAACAAAAATGACTAAATCTGATCCTCAAATTACAAGGGAAGAATTCCTGCAAAGAGTCAAAAATGCAATATGGACAAGCGAGGCATTTGGTTTTACGAACCTAAACGCCCTGAAATACATCAATTCAGGCGTACTGGGATACAGGACAAATGCAGACAGTTCCATACTTGTGAAAGACAACATGCCAGTACCAATTACCATCTCAATGAGCACATACAAACGACACAAAAAGGCATTTTCAGAACTTCCTGAGATTTATCAAGATCTTAGAAATTTCGCGTTGACCGGATTTACTGTCATGGTTAGAAAAATGCTGTCCGAGGTTGAAACTCTCAGTAAAATGTCGTTTGAAAACATGATGGCAGAACCTGTCGGAATAAAAAGACAGTCAATAATTGATTCCATAGTAACGAAGGTAATGCCGACTCAATCGGCATTTGGCGACTTGCTAAAGGGAATGATTGAGAGAGGCATACTCAAAACCGGAACAAAGAATGAACCGCAAGGAAATAAAGCGTAAATTCATCCATTTGCTTCTATCTAAGGCACATCTTAACAAGATAATAGCGCAGGCCAGATGGCTTGATTTGTTTTACAAAACCTTATTCTAACCAGCGGTTTATTCACTGACTAGACAATGATTATTTCTAATTTTAGTATGCAAGTTTAACATGTTTTATTCTAGCGGATGATTGTCTTTTCTCCATTTTTTCTCATCAACTTCAAATTCGTTTGTAACATTATCAGGAGAATACTTTACCATATTGTATCCGATTTCAAAAATTCCTCCATTTTCAATTACTGTGTATTTTCTAATACCATGCATTGTCATTAGTCTAATTTCTGTTGATCCTATAGCCATATACCTCTTCCATCCAGCATTACTAAGGTCGCCTAATCCTTCCTTAATTTCACGGTATGACCCTTCCATAACGCATTCAAGAAATGGCATGAAAGCTATCTTAGCCATGTTTATTTTTAGAAAACACATTGATTAAAAATGATCTATGATCTTCCCAACTTAACACTTCAAACCCCTAATTGAACAGCAATAGAAAATCAATGAAACATATCGAAGATTGAACAGAGTCACAAATCTTGTGTCAATTTTTGGCCTCAATATTGTAACCAGAGTTACAAATCTGTCTTGAGAACTATCTTGCCATTATCTTCTACAAATACCAAAGTCTGACCAACTTCTATTTTCATTTGTTTCCTTACATCCTCAGGAATTGTGACCTGGTATCTTACAGTTATCTTGCTTGCGCCAAGTATCTTTGCCATTCATCAAGATAAATAAGATAATCAAGAATATACATAGCCATGAATACCAAGTTTACCAAGATAAATCTTATATCATTTATAATGAAGAGCGTTTCGTGGGCGCATTTGGTAAAATCATAATTGGTATTGCAAGCCTAATTTTTGGTATTGCGCTTATTGCAATTGTCCTGCCAGCCCAACTTCAAAGCCAGCAAGCAACAAACAGTCTGATTCAGCAGGATACAAGCCGACTAAATACCGACAGTGTGAATTTGCTTAACGTTTGTGAGACAGACCAATCAGTAGGGGATTTAACAACGTGCAAATCTGGTATTACGGATATAAAAAACAAATGTCAGGATTCTCAATATTCTTCAATGTCAGTATGTAGTGATCCTAGAATTGACCAGTTTTTAGCTACGGTTGACAGTAAAATCTCATATGCACAAAACATGATATCATCATCGTCATCAAATCTTAACAATGCCACGTTAACGATGATAAATACATGTTCACTAGTTAATGATACAAGCAATCTGTCAACATGCAAAACAGAAATGACGCAAATCCAACAAACTTGTAACTCATTGGGTGCAAATGCAGTTCCCGCATGTAGTGACCCACGAATAGCTCAGATAATGAATGAACAGATTACAGAACCAGCAAACCAAAATGATACTACAAGTCAAACAATGGAATCCTTCATCAATGAATGCTTGACCACACAGAATAGTAATACAATTCAAGTTTGTGTTACAGATGCCAAAAACATGATAAGCCTATGCCAGACCACTCCAGGCATTACGGCTTGTAGCGATCCAAGACTACAACAAATAGCAAACATGGGTCAATCTACAAATCCAACCTACCCCCTCAATACACCTAGTCAAACACCAATTAACGCAACAGCATTGGACAAAATTAACAGCCAGTTTCAAATCATTCTAAACGATTGTATCAATAGCGCAATTTCTAATTCCACTACTTGTATCAATGCAATAAACATCGTAAAACAAGACTGCGGCAGCTGGTTGGAAAAGACTTATCCTTCTTATTTCCCTGTATGTAGTGATCCTAGATTACAATAAGTTACAAACATGAGCCACTCAAACAACTTGCTGAAGTTTGTTTAGGACAACAATACCTACAGCAGATGAAATCTTATATATTTTAAACCTGAAATCTAACTACATTGAAAAAGGCGCTCTATCTTGTTATCGTTCTAGCTTTTGCAATAGGAATCACATTAGGCCATTCTACTAACGTAATAGCTCAGCAAACATCTATTCCAAGCTGGGTGAAAAATACTGCCCTTTGGTGGGGACAAGGCCAGATCTCAGACGCAGAATTCATCAAGGCTATACAATGGATGATCAACGATGGCCTCATTCAGATCTCATCAACAACCACGCAATCAGCTCCTGCAGCAACTCCTCCCACAAACCCATTAGCATCATCTCTTCCAACACAAAACGAGATTGGCTCAGCATGGCAGATTGTGGGACAGCCAACAAATTCCAGGATTATGGGTGGCTTAGGTTTCATAAATTCAATTGAACAATCCTACACGAAACCTGGTATGGGTGCAGAAGCCACAGTCGATGTTGGCCAATTCGCTACTTATAGCGATGCAAGATCTGCGTGGCAACAAATCTTCGAATACTGGAATAGTGAGCATTTCGAAAAATGGAATTTGCCCAGCAATGGACCCAATAGTAATACATGTGGCGGTATACTTAGAACCACAATCCAAAATACGGCGATAAATCTTGTTTGCATTGGAGGCAATAATGTAATCGAGATTGAAGTAGACGAGAACGGAATAGGAGCAGCCGATGATATGGTTAATTTTGCTTCTATATTTGGTATATCATGAGACTAAAGCATACGCATGCAATGCTAGTATTTGGAATCATATCATCACTTGCAGCAGTCCCATTCTATCCAATAGCTGAAATAACAAAATCAGTACCATATCTCCAAACAGCAATATCATTACAAACAATTGGCCTTGTTCTATTGATGGCATTCTTTGTATTTTATCCAAGACTGAGACATCTGCCTAGTCGTGAAGACAGTTCATGCGGGACATGACCGAAGAAAATCAATCTTTATCACTATATGATAAATTTCAATCCGTTGGAATCTGGTTTCTGCCCGAATCAAAAGAAAGAAAACTCTCTGGTACTATGGAATATGATAATAACGGCATATCGCTTACCACCATTGGTTCATTTGCTGCAACCGATGCAGATGTTTTCTCCATAATCAAAAAGTTTGAGGAAGGACCTGAAGAGAAGCCGATTATTTTAGGATTAACTACAGATGACCGTATAATAACACTGGTTGATTGTGCTCAGACTGGACTTCATACTGCATCAAATGGAATCGTCACTTGCAAATTTAGGGCCATGTCAATGTTTGTAGGAAAACATTTTGATACTCTAGAAGAAATAGAATTCAAGAGTGTCTCTGTAGATTGGTCAAATCTACACCTATGGGTAGCACAATCTTCATTCAAAACTGATCGTTCTGAATCTATTGATAAAAAAATTAAGTTAGAATACCAACAACCTCCCTCAATAAAGGCAAAGATTGACGAGGAGTTTGAACTAGAAATCGTACATGGTGCATCAACTGGATTCTCAATATACTCAGAAGAAAGAAAAATCACCCAAACAACATCTTTAATGATTAAAAGTCAAACACCTCATAAGCTAAAGGATTTCTGGGACATTCAAACATGTTTTAGACATTTTTTGATGTTATCTATGATGAAAAACGTATATCCTATTAGCATACGGGCCAAAACAGCAGATCAGGA
Organism: uncultured Nitrososphaerota archaeon; assembly: GCA_963701075.1. Taxonomy (GTDB): domain Archaea; phylum Thermoproteota; class Nitrososphaeria; order Nitrososphaerales; family Nitrosopumilaceae; genus Nitrosotalea. The sequence goes on along the minus strand of OY969559.1, from coordinate 1,231,034 downwards.
TAACACTAGTGTCAGTGTATTTCCAAGTATCCGCCTGCACGATTACGTGCCTGAAAGATCTTTATCACGTGATATGTTATTTCATTATCCTTTACTATCTCAAAACTTTCAGTCATACGTACAAACTTGGAGAAAATTCTGGATAGTTTGTCGTGATTTACTTATAGATTATTTTACAACTCTCCTAGACGAAGGATCCATCACACTCGAAATCAAGTTCCAACGTGTAGTGCAAGTACTAGAAGCATATCATAGGAAGAAATTTCCCAGTGATAAGAAAATGTCTGACGAAGACTATGAAAAAATGATTCAAAATATGAAATCAAAATGCGTTGGTGCTCAAAACCAAATCAATTACATAAAGCAATTCAAAAGCATGGGTAATTGGCCTAATCTCGCAGAAAGACTTCAAAAACTTGTGGATATGTGCCCGGATGCCTTTAATGATGCAGCAAAAGAGAAACATGATTTTACCGTAAATGTTTCTAAGACAAGACACTATAACGCTCATGGACTTGAATTTTCCGACGGAGTTATAACGGATACTCAGCAGTTAGTATATCTCACGCATCAAATGATGGCTCTAGCAGAAGCCTGTTTTCTATCTGAACTACCATTTTCAAGTGATAATCTTAAAGAATTCATAATCAAGATAAGGCATGTGAGGAACTTCGCTAGAGATCACGATACGGCCAGAACTAGTAGCATATAGAACCTAATTAATGCGGATTAGAATGAAGGTGAAGATACTGTACCGTCTGAATTTGGCTATGAAAGTTTAACATTCTCTACCATATTTTCATAGCATGGCTGAAGAAATTAATGCTATCAGAACAGCATACATATCATTCCTGGAGTGTGAAGTTCGCGGCTTCTGGATGGAAGACAAGATCTTGGAGCAATGAATAATGACCTACCTAGCCAACAAGTCTGGAAAATCTATAATGCAGTTACAAAAGGGTCGGAAATATTGTTTGATCATGGTGCATAAAACTGATCTAATATTTTCAATGAAATTCTTTATAATGTAGACAATGTAGACATAATTTGTCTACATTGTCTACACCAAATAATCCATTTAATCCAGGTTCAGGAGTTCCACCGCCTTATCTTGCAGGACGAGAAAAGCATTTGGAAAAATTTGCACAAATGCTAAATCGTATAAAGGAAGGTCAAATTGAGAATTTGATAGTGTATGGTTTACGAGGAACTGGAAAAACTGTACTCATGGATGAATTTAGTAAATCCTGCATAAGTCACGGTTTTCTTCCTGTTAAAAGGTCACAGTTTAGTAAGAAATATTGCGACCCAGACGAATTTACCAAGGCATTAAAATATGATATAAAAACTGCAATACGTACATTTTCCAGAGTTAAGAGGATGAAGGACAAGTTCACTTCTGTTTTGTCATATATTAGACCAAAAGAAGTTGGAATTCCAGATGTTTTTTATTATGAACCGTCTTACAACACAACTTCTGGGATCCCATTTGAAGATCATCTAAAGGAATACCTGCTAGCGAATTGGAAGGTCTTTGAAAATGGCAATTACAAAGGCGTCATCTTCCTGTTTGATGAATTTCATTCGGTGTATGATATAGAATACAAAAAGTGGTTTGTCCTTTCTGATTTTATCGGGGTGTTAAACGAAGTGCAAAAGAAACATTGCAAATATTTTGCAGTGTTTTGTGGTCTGCCAAACCTCCATCTCAATGTAAAAGAAGTGAGATCATATTCTGAACGCATGTACAAATCCATGGAGGTGGGAAACCTAAACAGGGAGGAAGCAACTTCCGCAATTGTCACCCCATTAGATAGAAGTGAATTCCAATTCGAAAAGCCACTTATTGAAAGAATTGTTGTTGAGACTGGCCAATATCCATATTTTATCCAGTTTTACTGTAAAGAACTAATCAATATGAGCGGAAAAAAGAAGATTCTCTTAAATGATTATGAACGATTCAGTCCTTCAATTACAAAACAGCTTGACGACGACTTTTTTGATCCGCGAATGGATGCGTTAAGTGATGAAGAACAAAAGGTCATCATTGCCATGGCACATGCAAAGGATATGGACATTCCATTTGATTTTATCAAGAAAAAAGCCAGGATAGAACGAACTACCTTATCAAAATACATGAAAAGACTTGAGGATAAAGGTCTGATTTATAACTATAAACGCGGTGTTTACCGTTTTTCAGTTCCTCTGTTAAAGAAGTATATCCTGCGAAAGTTTACCTAGTAGACATTATTTGTCTACATTGTCTACACTACAGCTTTGGAGAGAGCACATATAAAAACAGAATCCAAACAAAATAAGAATCACTTTCTCAATAAATCACATTCTTTTTTACTCTTGAATTTAATGATCTGATCTGTGTTAGTACCAAGAGAACTACTCGAAGATATGGCGAATGGTAATTGTCTACCTTTTGTGGGAGCAGGGTTCTCAAAAAATGCAGACCTTCCCAATGGGACAAAAATGCCTTCATGGTCTGAACTATGTGATGAACTAGCTAAGGATTTAGGTACTACGGAGTTATCAGACAATTTGGAAATAACCCAAGCATATGCGAACAAGTTCGGTAGGAAGAGACTGGTACAAGAAATAGAGAGAATTTTACTAACAAATATCGTAAAGGCGGGAGAAGTGCATCGTGAATTTGCAAAGATTTCTGATTTCAAAATTGTATTTACAACAAATTTCGATACTCTACTAGAACAAGCATACAGAGAAGTTGGCATCACAGCTAAATCTCTAGCAGGTCCGATACAAGTTGTAATGTTGGCAAGACCACCAACTGTAAATATCATTAAAATGCATGGCGATGTTGAAAGCCCTGAATATCTGGTAATGACAAAAAATGATTATGACGAGTACATGGAAAAATACAAAACTATAGTAACTCAATTATCTGCATATCTGGAAACAAAAACTCCTTTATTTCTCGGTTACAGTCTTTCAGATCCGAACTTTCAACAAGTGAGAAAAACAATCGAAGATACCGCAAAAGAGTTTGCCCCAAAAGGGTACATCGTTTTGTTAAACCCTGACGATCAGACGATTAAAAAATTCGAAGAGATGAATCTTAACGTAATCCAGCTAAAATCTGATAAAAAGACACCAACAGATATGATGTTGGAATTTCTCAAAGAAATTTCATTATACAAATCCATAGCCTCGTTACCAAATGGCATAGATGTAAAACCAAACAAGACTAGAGTAACATTTGGGGGGCCACTAGTCATACGAACAAGATTAAAACCAACTTCTTCGGATCTAGTAGTTTTGAAAATTCTTAATCCTGAAGGAGGTATAGTCTATCAAACAAAAATTCCAGTAGAAGGAATAGAGCAACTAACCAAATTGACCGTATCTGGAGACAAGTTGAAAGAGGACGCTCATTATCAGTTAATTGCAGAATATAACGGTAAAAGTTCTAGAAGTAGTGTATATGTATCTAAACCGCTTCCCATCACACTTCAAACCGACAAAATGGTTTATCTTTATGGGCGTAAGTTGATTGCAACAGTTGTAAATCCTAACGTGATAAGTAACATTCCAATAAATCTGGAGATATTTGGACCAGATGGAAAATTAGTTTATAAAAATACAATTCCGGTACAAGATGATTGGAATAGCATCTATCAAGAATCTATTCTTATCGGTGGAAAAGACTGGAGTCGTAAACCAAATGCCGAATATAAGATGATGGCAGAATACGGAGGACAAACTACTGAATGCAAATTCTATCTCTCACATTTTGGCGCAACCATACAACTAAGCCAGAAAGTGTACACTTGGACAGACAAAGTCCACATTACTGTAGTGGCGCCAGACGCAAATGTAGATCCTAACGCTAAAGATATCATAGGAGATGAGTGGTCAGGCAAAATTTCTATTTCCACTAAAAATCACAAAATTCGGTATAGATTAGAGGAAACAGGAACGAACACTGGGATTTTTACTGGATATGTGGTTCTTACAGGAGATCCATCAATCAAAGATCAGAAAGGAGTTGACGGAAACGGATTGAATCCAAGTGGTAAAATTGGTGGTACTGGTCCAACTGATGGGTTTATTCCATGCACCAATGATGATTCCATAACTGTCACATACGAATATGCAAAAGGCATGGAAATTCAGGCATCTGCAATAATTCGTTGGAATATAGGAACTGTAAGATGGACTCAGGCATCTTATTCCATAGGGGATGTGGCAGAAATTCAGATCATTGATCCAGACATGAATCTTGATCCTGATTCAGTTGATAAGTTTGATTTGAAAGTATGGTCCGATTCACACAAAGATGGAATCATGGTAAGTGTTGTAGAAACAGGGAATGATACTGGAATATTTCGGGGGGCGGTTAAATTGGTCGCTGAGTCTTCTGATGTAAATAAATTAAAAGTAAAGGACGGTGATAAAATTCATGTTCTATATGTGGACAGAACTCTACCGACTCCATTTACATACTCAAGTGAAATCATGATGAGCGCAACGTCTTTCATCGGAAAAATTACACCACCACTACAACGTTTTACATTGACCGATCCAATTATAATTGATAAAAATAACAAGATCCTAGAACAAATCAAAACAGGACAAAAAATATTCATTGGGGCAAAGGTTACAAACATGCAGGAAAAAAAGGAATCTTTTGTCTTTTTAATGCAGATAACAAACCAATCTGGAACAGTCATGCATCTTTCACATGTTTCTTCTTCCATATTGCCAAAACAATCCGTCAAAGCCCTCTTACAATGGACTCCGGAAAGTACTGGGGAATTTAACGTTGAGTTATTTGCATGGGAGAGTATTGATGACCCGCATGCTCTTTCACGACCCTTGAGATTTAAAATACGAGTTGGGAAGTCAGATGAAAAAAATCAAGAAGATGAAAATAGCGAAGTCGATGCTGGCGTGGCCAGACCGACCTTGAGTCATGATATTATGATATGTGCGGGTTCAAGTAGACCAGATAACCCTCAATTTTTTGTGCCTGATATGATTTCAGTAAGGAAGGGCGATTCAGTCACATGGATTAACGAAGATACAGTAGAGCATACTATAACTAGTGGCAAGCCGTCAGATTCAAGAACCGGTACATATTTTGACAGCAGTCTGATTTCTCCTGAGAAACGATTCACCCAAGTCTTTTCGGAATCTGGAACATATTACTACTTTTGCCAAGTTCATCCGTGGAAAATCGGTATAATTAATGTGGAATAATCTATTTATGAATCAATAATTAGGTATTAAATTTCATTAGATTTTCATAATGATCACGATTCTACATTTCGCTTCCAATCTGAATCTTGTAATTCTTTGTCTACACTTACTTCCCATTTGTCTTGGTGAAGTGCTATCCATCATGTCATCAATTGCTTCTCTGATCGTGCTCGACGCTTTTTTCAGATCTGCTTGAAGGTCTGCTCTCGATTTGATTTAAGACATCTGCGATTTTTCCCCCCTATGCCAATAACAATGATGGAATGATGATGTTAAGAAGCAGTCTGGAAAATGTTGTGAAATCCTTTAGAAAATCAAAATAGACGCATTTTAATACTCGATTTAAATCAAAAACGACGCGATTTCAATAATTGATTCAAGCTACAAAAGTAGATGGTTTTTTCAGACCCGTGTAATGTTTGAATTCTGAAACCAAGTTTCTGTGCTTTGTCTCATCTTGTAAAACCAGACAATACATGTCATAAAATGAGATTCCAAGTAGTCTTGATTCCCTGTCAAGTTGTGATATTTCATCCAAGATTTTCTGATCCCGGGTTTCAACCACGAAACTATCAACTAATTTGATAAAGTCCTCTTCTAATTGAACCATTTTCATGCAGTCCTTTGGAAATTTTGCTATATGCTATAGAGTTGTGAGATTAGACCAAGTACTTAATTTTCCGCCATTTTTATCAAGTCATAATTATTTTCCTATGTAAACTAGACGTATTGTATAGTAGATTTTTAATACACATTTGACGCAATGAAAGCTAGTGGAAACAAAGAACATAGGACTTCGAAATATCGAAGTTGCAGATACAAAAATTTGTGCAATAGATGGCATCAATGGAAAACTAATCTATAGAGGATATGACATTTTAGACCTGGTAAAAAAATCCAATTTTGAGGAAACGGCCTGTCTACTCCTCAATGATGACCTTCCAACGGATAAGACTTTAGATGAATTTGCAAGCAAATTGGTTGAAACAAGAGAGATACCAGAAAACATTGAGAAAAATCTAAAAAATCTTCCCAAGACAGCCAACCCGATGGATGTCATCCAGTCCCGCATATCAGAATTAGCCGTCTATGACAAGGAAAAAGGAGACGACCATAAGGCCAATTATAACAGGGCAATAGATCTAATCTCAAAGATTCCAATAATCATAGCATATTGGGATAGAATTAGAAATGACAAAGACGTTGTTAGGCCTTCAAAGAAGTTAGGTCATGCAGGAAATTTTCTCTACATGCTGACTGGAAAGGAGCCAGATCCAGAGGTTGCAAGAATTTTTGATATATGTTTGATTTTACATGCTGAACACAGTTTTAACGCATCTACCTTTGCTGCAAGAGAAGTGGCCTCAACTCGGGCTCACATGTATGCCGCAGTCGGTGCTGCGATAGGGGCACTCAGTGGGGAGCTTCACGGAGGAGCAAACTTTCAAGTCATGAAGATGCTTTTAGATATTCAAACCGAAGATAGAGCAGAGTCCAAGATAAAAGAAAAACTTGCAAAAGGCGAAAGGATAATGGGAATGGGTCATGCAGTGTATAAGACATTTGATCCTAGAGCCGAAGTCTTGAGAGAACTTTCTCGCAGACTGTCAGAGAAGACAGGACAGCCCTGGTACAGAATAACAAAGAAAGTAGAGGACGTGACAGAAGAAGAAATGAAAAAGGTAAAGGGGTCAGACATTTTTCCAAATGTAGACCTGTACAGTGCATCAACATACTACATGCTAGGCATACCCATGGATCTTAACACTCCAATCTTTGCGATTTCCAGAGCTGCTGGATGGACCGCACACATCATTGAAGAAAAATTTGCCGAAGCCCAGCCAAAGCCCATGCTTTACAGACCAAAGGCAGTGTACGTAGGAAAATATTGTGGGCCCTCAGGTTGCGAGTACGTACCTATTGAAAAAAGACAAGCGGCAGTATGACATGATTGGAAATTGATTAGTTAAACTACACAAAGCGCCATTACAATACAACTCTAACGCCTCGAGTCATCTTCTTTTACTATCTTGTGTATCGCCTCTGAGATAAAGATGGTATCTAATTTTTTAAAATAAGAAAACTGCTCCTTAATATTATGGAAATAACCTTTTACATTGTGAAAAGTAGTATAAATTCTGAAATACTTCGTACTTATTTCATTGAGATAATTCTTGTTGTAATAATAATAGCAGTATTTTTTGTTGTATTTACGATATTGGAATTAAATCAAGCAAGTGTTACAGAGTCTTTATTAAAAAAACAAGCGAATCTGCAATTAATAGATAATCATGTAATTGCATTAGCAGTTAGTTCCCAGTTGGAAGATATTGAAACAAAAATTGGAGACAGTGCGGCAGACTTGTCTGATGTCAAGAATTTTCAAAGTGAACAAACACATAGCATGCTAGAGAACACATTTCAAAATGTTGAACAAGATTTTCCTGACACGATTTTGTACCTTCTAGATAAAAATGATATCATAATTGATGGAGTTAATTACAATAATCTGACCTTTAATGGTAAAAGCCTAGCATACAGAGAAGATATTAAAACAGTTCATTCCACTTTGAAAGAACAGGTTTCTAATGGCTTTTATGGTATTGATGGTAAATTCAGAATAGCTGTATCATATCCTATTTTTGATAAGGATAAGAATCTAATAGGAATAATAGGCGCAAGTACACCATCTGATCTTTATTTTAGTAAACTTGCAAATGCGTCAAGCACACAATCACAATTTTCTAACATCTTTGACAAGAATCAGACATATCTTTCAACTCCAAGAAAATTTCTAATCGGTGATAGCTACTTTAGCGATAAAGTTCAATCATATTTTGGAAGAAATGATGTACAGAACAAACAGTACAGCACAGTGTTTTCAGGTACTCCGTCATCATCCATCTACAATTTTGGCGGTGAAAGAATCAACACTGGATATCCTGTTGAGATAAACGGTGAAAATCAATATTTTGTCTTTGTTATCACCCCTACAGACTCGATCTATGCAGATTCCAACGCTATTTACTTCTCGCAAATTATTGAATTAGTAATAGTTTTTACAATAACGATATGCGTTATACTCTTTTTAATCAGAAAGAGTCTGAAAGCTTCAAGAATAGAAACAGAATTAGGACTGAAATACAGAAACTTGTATGAAAATTCACCGGATCTTTTACGAACTATAGATCTCAATGGAATCATTACAGATTGCAACAGAGCTTACGCAGAAAATCTTGGATACACTAGAGAAGAAGCCGTAGGAATGCCAATTCTGGATCATACGGCAGAAAATAGTCTGACTGAAATGTCGTCACAATTCAAAGAGTGGAAGACCAGTAGAAAAATAATAAACAAAGAGATATGGTTAAAGAGAAAGGACAAGACTGTATTTCCAGCACTGCTTAGCGGTACCAACATCTATGATTATAATGGCAAAGTGATAGGAAGAACTGTCTCTCTGAGAGACATGACTGAGATTTACGATGTCAGGAAAACCCTAGAGGCAAATAACCAGAGGCTACAAGAGCAGTACAAAGAGGTGCTCAGACTAGTAGGAAGATTAGAGGAAGTAAATGAAAACCTAAGAAAGGAAAAAAAACAGTCTGCCAAGCTTGCGTCAATTGGAGAGAAGATATCCCAAATGAACCACAATCTTCGAAATCCCCTTCATGTCATGATGATGAATGCAGAACTTATCAATATGGTAGCAAAAAAAGACGGCAATGAAAACATTATTGCAAAAAGTGAGGCGATCAAGAAGGCTTCAGACTCCATGCTTACCCAGATAGAAGATCTCATGAATTTCATTAGAGACGAAACGCTAGAATTAGAAAAGAAATCTCTGAATGAAATTTTAAACGATGCAGTAAGCTTGGTCAAAAAACCAGATACTATATCCATACAATTACCAGAGAAGGACATTGTTTGTAGGTGTGATCCTCACAAAATTCAAGTTGTATTCATGAATCTATTTACCAATGCCATTGAAGCAATGGGAAACACTGGAAAAATAATAGTAAGAAGTAAGGAGACAGGAACGGATGTGATTATAGAAGTAGAAAATTCAGGAGAGAGCATTCCGCCTGAGATCATGCCTAGAATTTTTGACCCGCTATTTACCACTAAAAAAAGTGGTACAGGCTTGGGATTGCCATATTGTAAAAATATCATTGCTCAACACGGTGGAACAATATCTGTAAATCCAAACCCTACGGTCTTTACAATAGTGTTACCGAAATAATCATTTTACTTGAAGAAACTCACCTATCGTGTCTTTCGTCAATTATGATAGACGTGGTGGAATGTGTTTATGAAGCAAGGTAGAGTGTAAGACAGGATAGATCGAGAGGAATGACAAACAAAGCTCAAGTTAGAAAAACCACTAAATGATTATTATACAGGCCCACTACACTGCCAAGATATGAAGATACCATTTGGCATTATTATTGTAGTTGGATGTTTGCTCATAGGCGTATACGTTATGGCTGATTTTCTCATTCCGCAGGTGATTTGCAAAATTATTCCGCGCGACAAGAGCATCAAGATGTATGCCGGACAATACAATCCAGATGTGTTCGGCGATATTTGTTCAGCAGTAACCTAGATTAACTTTCAAAAAATAACTGCGCATCACGCACTATTTTTTTCTGGTATGGCACCATGTTTTGCGGAGCATTTTTAAAGAATTTTACTTCACTACTCTGAAAATCACGCACTATTTTTCCTTTTAAAATGGATGCAATAAAAACATGTGATATGTCATGCCTTGATAAGACGGGGTTTTCATAAACTCCAAGAAACCTTTCAGTCGTGACAGTTATTCCAAGTTCTTCTTTTGTAACTCTTTTTGCAGCATCAACCAACTTTTCTGTTTTAAAAACAACTCCGCCAGGAAGATTCCATTTGTTTTTGTATGGAGGAATTGTCCTTTTTGCCAAGATGAAAGAGTCACTGTTTCGTATAACAATGTCCACCGTAGAATACGGAAAATATGATGAAAACCTGTCAAAAAGTTTCCTTGGTGCTCTTTTGAATTTCTTTTCCATGTCAAGAAATGTGCTCTAGATGATCTTAAAGATTGCCTGAAGATCAATTTTCAGATATCTATAGTGTTACTAAAATTTAGATCTTAATTTCTTTTTGAAAGCCAGTCCTTTGCACGCGTATCGACGTCATATCTGTGAAGAACATGAAAGACCATCTCATAGAAAGTGATTCCTCGTTTTTGTGCTTCGCTGTCGATCCACTTGAGTCCTTCAGCAAGCTCCGGATCATATGCTGAGAACTCGACTAACTCGTCGACCATATTTGTGAAGAATGAATTAGCTTCTAGCACGAACACAGATTTTTATTTTTGTTATTCAGTTGTATATTCAAAATATATAGACAATCAACGCCTTTTTGATTGACATATGGATCACACTTACTATTTTGATGGAAACACAAAAACAATATCATGGATAATTGAAAATAATGAGACGCAAGTAGAACAGACCAGAGTTCATGCAGAAAATTACTATGGCATAGTGTCTACAGAACAATCAAAATACATTGCGCTGCATGTTGGCATCTTCTGGGGGATTGGCAGATTCATAATAAAAAATGCTGACACTGTAAATGTCATGCTTGATCTAAAATCTATGTTTGAACATCTTGCAGAAAATAAAATTGTCAGCGATCCATTCATAATTTCTAAAACTAAATTTATCCAGCAATTAATAGATCAGAGAGGGCTACAGGTTAAGTATCATCTGATCGAGTCACAGCAAAACAGGGCATCTCCACTATTGCAGTAACACCAAACCAATATCCATAAGATTGGTGTGAGTCGATCCTGTAAAGATCAATCCGCCATATTTCTTAAAGTAGTGATACGAATTATTCTCATTTAGATATTTGCCGATAGGCTCTAGTGGCATGGAATAATCTGCAATAGAGCCTGCAGCAAGAGTATTTCCGTCTATTCCGTCAGTCCCTACAGATACAATAGTCATTTTCTTGTCACGATCTTTTAATTTCTTCAACAGATTCAAGACTAGTTCCTGATTTCGTCCACCTTTTCCTTTTCCTTTTACTGCAACGGTCGTCTCGCCTCCAAAGACAAGACAAAAGTTTTGAGATCTTGAAACATGTTTTGAAATTTCAGATGCTGCATCACTCACATTGCCTTCTATAGAATAGATTGCTTTTGTGGCAAATCCGAGTTTTTGTGCACGAGTTTTCATGAGATCAACACAGTTTCGGTTAGATTGAATAATGTAATTTGGAATCTTGGGTTTTTTTGGAGTTTCAGGTATGACCCCTTTTGTTCCAAGAATAATTCTTGCCCAGACCGGCTTTGGAACTAGATTTTTGAGATGATATTTTATTAGAACTTTTTTTGCATCACAAAAAGTAGATTTGTCACAATATGTGATTCCAGATGCGATCACAGACAGATCATCTCCTACCACATCTGACATTACAAGCGATACAGCATGGCACCTAAGCGATTCTACCAGCCTTCCGCCTTTTACTTTAGATAGATGTTTTCTTACACAGTTTATCTCACGTATGTTCGCGCCAGATCTTAGCAGGAGATGAGTCACGAGTTGTTTATCTTGCAATGATATTCCATCAGGGAGAGACACTAGTGAAGATGCACCGCCAGAGATTAGAAATATGACCAAGTCTGTTCCCTCCAATAACTTGAGGAACGCGATAATTTTTTTGGTAGCCATGATACTATTTGCTGTAGGAACAGGATGGCCTGATCGTATCAAGGTGAATTTTTTTTTCCTAATCAAAGAACAAGTCTTGTCTGGTATAACCACCATTCCCCCATGAATCCTAGTTAACGAATCCACGGTACTTGTCATCAAATCTGCTGATTTTCCAATAGCAACTATGTAGATCCGTCGATATCTCTCAAGTGATATCTTTTTTCTTCCCATCTGGAGAAAGTTTTGTTTTACAATCTTTCCCAAGGCGGCATTGGGCAAGGCGTTAGAAATTCCCTGCTCAACTATCGATAATGCTAATTTTTTGTTGCCAGTTGTTGCAAGCTGCTTAAAATTTCTAATAATCATTTATTGTTCATGCACAAATAAAGAAAAGCTGCTGAATTTTTGAATCTTTTCAGGGCCACCGCCTAACACCAAAATTTAAAAGGAATGCTGATCCTTGTTCCAGTTTTTTTATATATAGTCTACAACAAGGTAACACATGAGAGGCACAGGTTTTGGCTCCAAGGGAAAACTATCGATATATTTTGGATTTTTAGCAATTGTTACAATTATGGTAATACCAGCCTATGCCGATCAAGTCATCAAACCAACAAGCGGCGGAACCATTGATGTTGGCTTTGCAACAGATCCTTCAAATCCAATCCCCGGCAATTCTACAAATCTTCAGATAAGCTTTATCAATAAATCAACTCAGGCGGTTCAACCACACATAGACTACAAGGTAGCCGTGATGGAAGGAAGCAATCAGATCTGCGGTACTCCAGTACTGCATACAGCAGAGGGATCAGTTACCATTCCATGTCAATTACCTGATGCTGCAACATATCAAGTGATTGTAGAAGTAGACGGAATACTTTTCCAGCCGATACCACCAGAGACTGCAACATTTACCATTAATCTCGGGGGAGGATCAACTGCAAGTACCAACTCTACAAGTGCCAGTTCAACTGCAAGTACCAATTCAACAACACCTGCACCATCCAATGGGACTCAAAACACAGTGATTCCAGCATGGGTCAAAAACAATGCAAAGTGGTGGTCACAGGGACAGATAGGAGACAGCCAATTCATTCAAGGTCTACAATACCTGATACAGCATGGAATAATACAAATACCAACACAATCAGGTGGTTCAACTACAACATCTGGGACACCCCCGATTCCATCATGGATTAAAACCAATGCTGGCTGGTGGGCAGAGGGACAAATCTCTGATGGCGACTTTGTAAAAGGAATCCAGTGGCTCATCACCAACGGAATAATCGTGGTATAGAAACCCATGACATGCCTTTGTGAAATTATCAACATTACATTAGTTACGCAATCCTTAAGCGATGTAATTACATATGGTGAACATAATGTCAGGAAATAATCCAGACCTAAGAGAAAAAGTAGACCAAAGCCGTGGCTTTTTCAAAAAGCTGCAGCTTGCCATACCTGCACTCAAAGAATATCGCAAACTAGAAGATATCAGGGCAGCAGATGAGTTATTGCGAAAACAAGTTTTTGATAAACTTGACGAGTCAAAAAGCAAATTGGAGACATTGAGAAAAGCAATGTCTGACAAGGGCGATTTTACTAGTCTGACTTCAGTTGGATCAATCATTTCACAGATGCAACAAGTTTCAGGAGAGGTGCTTCACTCCCAGCAAGGCTCTGCAGGCATATCTCCTAACATAAGAATCGACGAGAATACGCTGAACAAGCTATACGAATATGATTATAATTTTGTCAATAGCGCTGAACAGATCTCTTCTACAGTTACAGGATCATTGACCGAATATACCTCTGGAACATCAACTGCACAAGCAATCGCTGCCAAGATTAGCCCCATGCTAGAAGACTTTAAACACGCCTGGAAGCAGAGGCTTGAATCTGTTGAAAACATATTGGTGACAAAGTAGGAATCAATAGAAATGATAATAATAAGAAAGGTAAAAAGTGAACTGTAAATGTTTGGGCATAAAAAAGATCCAAGTGGTGTAGGAGGAGGCAGTAGCATAGCAGGGTCTACCACAATAGAGTGGAATTCACAATACAAGGAAGGCAACATAATGTGGAAGGTTCCACGCCTTATCAGACTAAATGACAACATTGTGATCAGAGAAGACGAGATTGCCGTCTTTTTCAGAGACGGAAAGGCTTTGACTTATTTTGATAAGCCAAACAGATACGCCCTTACCGATTTTAATGCGCCAATAGTTGGCGGTCTTTTAAAATTCTTCACTGGAGTGCAGCAGGCAGCAGAAGTCTACTATTTGCAGAACAGATATCTTGACGGCAAATTTGGTTCAGCAGAGCCGTACCAATTTGTCGATCCTGTCTTTGGCATAGTGAATCTTAGAATATTTGGAGAATTTAGATGGAAAATATCACAACCTGAGAACTTTATCAACCAATTTGTTGGAACATTTGCAGCCCAGACCTCAGATGACATAGAGACAAGGCTCAAGCAGCAGATGGTTCTTCTTGTGTTCAATGCAATAGGAAAGATGAAAGACAATGGTTTGAAAATTACCGACATTGCCACCAATCTTCAAAACATTGAACAAATTGTACTTGCCAATGCGCCAACTAACTTTGGACAGTATGGAATAGAAATTAACAAGATATCAGGAATTACAATCAGTCTACCAGAAGAGGTGCAAAAGGCAATCAACACACGGTCAGAAATGTCAGTGCTTGGAGTCAATTACATGCAATACCAAGCAGGGCAGGCAATGACAGATGCTGCAAAGAATCAAGGAGGAATTGCAGGTTTAGGAGCCGGCATGGGAGTAGGATTCGGAGCAGGCACTGGAATAGGGTATGCCATGGCAGGTCAGATGGGGCAAGGAATGTACCAGCCGCCAATGAAACAATGTCCCAAATGCAGCATGATGATGCCTACCTCCAACAGTTTCTGCCCAAACTGCGGTTCAAGTCAACAACAAATACAGCAACCAAAACCACAGGAAGGAATTCTATGTCCACAATGTGGTGCACATATCGCTACTGATTCTAAGTTCTGTTCCAGCTGTGGCAAGCAGCTGAAGACAAGTTAGGAGAAAAATTATGTTTTGTACAAAATGCGACACACAACTTCCAGATGACGCAACTTTTTGCATGAAGTGCGGTGCAAAGCAACAGCCTCAAACACCTCAAGCACCTCAAACAACCCAACCTGCTCAGGTAACTACAAGTCAAACTCAAGAGATGGTAAAAGAGATCAAATGCCCAAGTTGTGGCGCACCAATTGCTCCAAAATTTGGCGAGATGGTCATAACATGCGAATATTGCGGCAGTAGTGTAACTTTGGAAAATTCAGGTTGGAAAAACATTGCAAAGCACACTATGCTTCCAATTACCATAACCGACAAGGATGACATTACAAGTAGGCTCCACAAGATGATGGACAAGGGCCTGCTTCACAGACATTTGCAGGAAACTTCAACGTTGGAAGAACTTAACTTGACAATGGTTCCTTATTGGATAATTCCAGTTACCGCACGAACTAATCTTGTTGCAATAGATGTTGCAGCAGAAGTAGGAAGCATAGCTACAACAGCTGCTTTGTTTGGAGTCATGGGTGGAGCCATGGGCGGAGGAGGATTTGGTTCGCAGAGAGGAGGCGGAAACTTCGGCGGAGGCATGATGGATGGCATGCTAATGGGAAGTATGTTAGGTGGCAGTGGAATGATGGGAGGTGGTTCAAATACAAAAAGGGCATACACAATTGATGCAAACTACAACTGCCCTGTAATTGCACTCAAAGCATTGACAATGTACCAACCTCAAGGTTATGAATTTGCGCTGGATGGAAGGATTGATTTTGATTCCAAAAAGATTCCAAAATCAGTCAAAGTTCTAAACGGTGATATCAACGAGGACGGGGCAAAAAACCAAGCTAAAGGTATAGCAGACCAACTGCAATCAAAGAAGGCACACTCTCAGTATCACATGATACAACAAATAAACACTCAGGAAGAGGTATCAAGCGGTGAACTTTTGCATGCTCCAATCTGGTTTGCAAAATATGACCACAAAGGAAAAAAGATAGTCTTGGTCATCGACGCAAATTCCGGTGCTGCAATAAACAGCATAGGGCTCTAGCCTACTTTTTGTTGAGAAAATACGCCTTTATCGAATCCATGGCATCATGAATTGGTCTAACATGGCCAAACTCGTCCATGGTGGTATCATGAATCTCTAGTATCTTTCTCTTGTTATCTGGATCATCCTTTAGAAGTACCATCATATCCTCCAGCCTGTCAGCCAACTTGGGTTGATCCTCAGAGTCTACTTGATTGAGAGCTTTGACATCATTCTGATCTAGGATGTCACCGCGTGGCGTGGCTTTAGAGAGCACACGAATCATGGATTCTACTTTGGAAATTGTTTCATCAGAGTTTTTTGGATTCATTTTCTTACCACCCTTCTGGTTTTTAGATATAAAAATCACACCTTTGTTCCCAATTATTTGGATACAAGCCTACGTTCTGTTCTGTGTTTTAAAATGCCAGAACAAGCAATAGTATAATAATAATTGCAAATCTTATTTTTCTATGAATACCGTAAGAATTCCAAAGATAATCAACTATGGCAAAGACGCATTGTCAGATACACAATATCCAAAAAACGCCCTTGTTGTTACAACAGCTCCTCCTGACGTATCAAAGAAATGGCTTGCCAGGATGAAGATTCAAGATTACATGTTATACGATAAGGTGGAACCAGAGCCTTCTATTGAAACAGTAAACAAAGTTATCGCAGAGTTCAAACCAAAAAATCCCTCGGTGATAATTGGCTTAGGCGGTGGAGTCTCACTTGATGTTGCAAAATATGCAGGCATGGAGATGAAGATACCAAAGATACTCATACCGACAACTTTTGGCACAGGCGCAGAAATGACAACATACTGTGTACTCAAATTCGAAGGAAAAAAGAAACTCTTGCAAGATGAAAGATTTCTTGCCGATGTTGCAGTTATAGATTCTTACTTTATGGATGGAACACCAGAGGCCATAGTCAAGAATTCAGTATGCGATGCATGCGCTCAAGCAACAGAGGGCTATGACAGCAAGAGAGGAAATGAGTTTACAAAAATGATGTGCAAGTCTGCTTTTGATATATTGTACGACGCAATAATGAACAACAAGCCTGAGAATTATCCATTTGGTTCCATGCTGTCTGGAATTGGTTTTGGCAATGCATCAACAACATTAGGGCATGCATTATCATACGCATTTTCAAATGAGGGAGTGCCCCACGGATACTCGTTATCATCTTGCACTACAGTAGCACATAGATTTAACAAATCAATATTCTATGACAAATTCAAGGAGGTAATAGAGAAGCTAAAGTTTGACAAACTTGCTCTCAAGACGCCTGTTGATCAAGCTGCAGATGTAATCATGACTGACAAAGGTCATCTTGATCCAAATCCAATACCTGTAACTAAAGAAGACATCGTACACCTCTTGCAAGATATCGTCAACGGCAAGATGTAAGAAAACTTCAGCGTCTGATTCCTTTTCTAATTCCAATTAAGCTTTTATGGTACCTGTACCATACAAGTGAAAGTTCCAATGCAAGAGATATACAGCACCAGCAATCTCAGAGATAAAATACTAGAGACCTTAAACCAGTGCGGGCTTGAGTCCTCTTGTTATTCCAAGATACTTGATTATACAATAGACCTGTTCCATCAGAAAGGACTGGGTATTGATTATTATGGGTACCACAACATAATCCACGAATTAGAAGTCACATATGTCACACTCTTGGCAGCGCAGTGGCAGAGCCAACAGAATCTC
This sequence comes from uncultured Nitrososphaerota archaeon, assembly GCA_963701075.1. Taxonomy (GTDB): domain Archaea; phylum Thermoproteota; class Nitrososphaeria; order Nitrososphaerales; family Nitrosopumilaceae; genus Nitrosotalea. The sequence goes on along the minus strand of OY969559.1, from coordinate 1,213,279 downwards.
ATTACAAAGGACGATGCAAAATATCTCTTTGTAGCGGCTTTGTTTCATGATTATGACCCTCAGAAAAGAGTTGACAAGCCACATGAGCCTGATGCGGCCAATTTTGTCAGTACTGACAAAACATTAGAGTCGTTACTAAAAGAATCCAATATTGATCCCAACATCGTATCAGCAATGATACTGAGAACGACATATCCTTGGACGGGAGAGAATAAAGAAAAAGCAGAATTGTTAATTGAGCATTTTTATTCTGTGTCAGACAGTGCAAGGGATAACCCACAAAAGACTGAATATTACAATAAACTTGGGTGGTTTCTTTCTGTATCAGATAGAATTGGCGGTTATGCCATGGGTGATTTTTCATATGCACTTGAGATGGCAAAGAAGAATGCACACTCTTTGGCATGGCACCCCAATTTAATAGCAATCCGTGCTGTTGCATTTTTTGAAGATCTCCTAAACAACGAATCCGAGATGTGCAACCAAATTTTAGAAGCGTTGCCAAGAACTATGCGCAAGTCATTTATGGATAACGTATTAGGATTCATGAGGCTTAGAGAAAATGAAATACAAAATCAAGCAGCGGTGATTTACGACAAGGTGCAGCTAGTAACCTCTATTGACCCTATCACGACACGGCAAAAAGACGAATTTATCAATACACTCTTTGGAATTTTCCAAGAGTTGCCATATCCTCTCCAATTTCTGCGAACAGGTTTTGCAGATTCTGTACGGGATCCAAAAATGTTGCTCAACACATTAAGGATTGGAGATGGAAACGGTCCGATAGTGGGTTTTGTAAAGGGAACGTCACTAGAAAATTACAAACTCCGTTCTGATATCAATGATCCACATTGGGGAAAAGGGGATACAATATTTTTAGAGCCCATTGCATTGAAGATGGGGTATTGGGGGTTAAAGGGCGGACGAGAGATGCGCCAGTTATTTTTAATGCAGGCTCAATCCAAGGGATACAAATACCTCTCAAGCTTTGCCCTAAGGGACGTAATACAAGAAAGGAAAAAGCGCAACGAGAAGATCGAGTTTGTAAGGCAGTTTGATCCTGAAAGATGGGATTACTATAGGGTTCAGCTATAAGATTTGACTACAATTAACATCTTGACAGATTTTACTGCCGCTTTATCACTTCAAACGACGATTACCGCGTCTCTTACTAAACTTAAATACCGCTTTCAAATGAACAAATTGCGACAGGGTTTCGTATAATATGATCAAGTTTGGAATTCAACAGGGGTTGAATGTTGCTCGTCTTGGGCTAACAGAGGATCAAATCTTAACAGCCTGCGTTTTGGCTGATAAGGTAGGGTACGATTCGATTTGGTACATGGACCACAGTAATGTCCCCCAATGGAATCATGCAATTGTAAATGACCCATGGGTTATGCTTTCTGCCATAGCTTCTATTACAAACAAAGTTGAGCTTGGAACTTGTGTGACAGATGCAGTAAGACGACATCCATCAAATATTGCTCTAGCTAGTATTACCCTTGACAGAGTCTCACATGGAAGAGGAACTCTTGGCATTGGTGCAGGTGAGGCCCAAAATATCAAAGAGTTCAAGATACAATGGGACAAGCCAGTTGGAAGATTTGAAGAGCAGCTTCAAGTAATCAAATTACTTTTCGAATCATCGCCTGATCACCGAGTAAGTTTCAAAGGAGAATATTATGAGCTTGACAATGCATGTCTACAGGCAGCCCCAATTAGAAAACCACATCCTCCAATATACATGGCAGCAGGTGCACCTAGAACTCTGGCATTGTGTGGAAAATATGGCGATGGATGGATTCCAATAGGATACACTCCAGAACTTTACGAGGAACATGTCAAGTCAATTAAACAATCAATGAAGGAAAACGGCAGAGACGGTTCAAACTTTCAGTTTGGCGTAGACATTGACGTTTACTTTGCAGACGATACAGAAGTAGCATGGGCAAAGATGAAAAATGCCGTAAAGGTTAGTTTGTTCAAACCCGAAGTTCTCAAGGTGCACGGAGTCGAAGATGTTGCAGGTTTTGACTTTAAGAAATATTTCACAGAATATTCAATGTCAAATCAAGAATGGATAGTAAAGATGAGAGAGGCCGCACAGACAATTCCTGACAAGGTAGCGCGCTCATCAATTGGCATCGGCACTCCAGATGATATCATACCAGTCTTTGAGAGATTCATAAAAGCTGGAGTTAACCATTTTATTGTCAGGTTCTGGGGTTCTGGGTACTTTGGCTCAATAGACAAGTTTGGCTCTACAGTACTGCCATACTTTAAAGATCAAAACAACCCAAGAAAATAAGTTATTTTTCTAAAGATACCTAAAAATTGTCATCTTGTCAGAATTTGGCAGATCAGAGACTAGTGCAAAGTTGTATAGCGGGTAAGACTTTTTGTAGTGTTTCATAAAGCTCCACGCTACATCGTGTGTCTTAAATTCAGTTCTCATACCTTCAATCTTGAACTCTTGTCCAAAAAGATCAAATACCTTGACAAAATAGTGCTGAGGCTTTTTGTGAGGTTTGGCCCTAAGTATCCATGCAACCACAAATGCAAAGACTGCCAACATGATCAAGGCAGCACCAACTTCTTTGAGATGCACCCAAAACACAGTTGGAATTGTATCTCCAAACAGGCGGTATACAAAACTTGAAAATCCGGCTACCGATGTACCAATTATTATGAAGATCCCAAAAGTAGATCCAATCCAGCCAGATCTCATATTTGACAGTATACATACCCCAATTTAACTATTAAAGCAGGTTCTGTTAATTCTTCGGTTGTTTGCATAAAACATTCATACCGAGATCAACTTGCTTCCATCTACTCTGAGGATTAGTGGCTGAAAGTTTTCCACATTCCCCCTCATCACTTCCTCTGAAAGCCCTCTAGGATGGCAAAACCTACTCCACCCCTTGTAAGATATGTTCAGTGCCGCGACAACATCGCGGTCAATTGATTTCCTACAATTACTGCACCATGATTTTCGTCTGTGAAACTTGTCCTCTTGGATTCTATCTCCGCATATTGGACAGAGTTGGCTGGTGCGTTTTGGATCTACGAATCTGACTGGAATTCCCTCCCATGATGCCTTGTATACAATCTGTCTCTGCAACTCGTAAAATGACCAGGAGTTTAATCTTCGTCTGAATTTCTTTCCTTGGCCGTTCCCCTTTTGATACAACTTGCGAATTCCTTTTAGATCCTCAAAGGCAATGATTGCCTTTGACTCTTTTGCTCTACTCACAATATCCCTCGATATTTTATGCAGATACTGTTGTATCCGTCTTGACTGCCTGTTCCTTCTCGGTGCAAAGAACTTGTTTTTGACTCTCACGTCGTGTCTTCTAAATGACGCTCTTACAAACTGGGAATTTTCCTTTATTGACAGTAACTTTCCGGTCTTGTACATGACCGGTCCTGACTGTGTAGAGATGGTGACATTTCTTAAATTTCTGTCTATTCCGATTACGTTATTGCATCTAATCTCCTCTACTTCTTTTCTCACTGAAATGGATAATGAGTTTGGGGTGATTGTAAACACCTTGGCCTGACACCCTCCTCTGCGAGCTTTTTCATGGTATGCTCATTTAGTATAACATTGATGTAGTTTCTGTTTCCTGTTGGAATTGACAACAACATTCCGTTAACCTTGAATCCATAACATGACACCAAGTATGGTCTTCTTACATAAGGAGACTTTGCGCTCCTCCCCTTCCTGATCTCTTGCTTCATCTGTGAGAGCCTTCCGCAGGCCTGTGACATTGCAGTAAGTTTGTATTTTGACTGGATTTGGTAGCTTTGAAGCTCATGATAAAACATTGACGAGAATTTCTTCAGCGTGGAAACATTGTTCTCAAGCCCAATCCTGATACAATGGTTTACCATCTCCTTGAATGTATCCATCATGGTGCCAAGTTCAGCATTTGAATAAGTCTGTTTTATGGATTTTATGGCGTACAATTATCAGATGAGGATTTGTCTACAAGAAAAAGACTTGGTTATATTGTTATAATCTAGGTTATGTAAACAACCGAAGAGTTAACAAAATCTTAAAGCATACGCAAAAATATCAAAAGGTGGAATCACTGATCTATGCAACTACTTGGAAGACTAGAGATAAAATCAAAAAAGAAGATAATAGAATTTCTAAACAGTCAGGAAACCGGTCGAGTCTGTAGCATAGACAAAGATGGATATCCACAGATAATCCCGATGAATTTTGTTTACGCAAAAGACTCGATCTACATGCATTCCCACATCAAAGGAGAAAAACTAGAGAACATTACAAGAAACCCAAAGGTTGGCTTTGAAGTGGACCAGAGCCTAGAGTTTCTGCCATCATACTTTAGCCACCCAACAGATGCATCGCAGGCAGATACGTTTTACATAAGTGTCGTAATAAAGGGACGCGGAAGTATAGTATCAGACAGAAACGAGAAGACATTTGCCCTAAACTCCCTTATGGAAAAGTACCAGCCCGAAGGCAAGTATGAAAAGATAGCACCTGAGATGCACGTGGTAGACGAGGTTGCCATCATTAAAGTCGTGCCAGAAACAATGCGAGGTAAATACAAGATAGGGCAGCACCTGGACAAAAAGACAAGAATTGCGCTTGCAAAACTCATCCTTGAAAGAAATACTCCTACTGCTAAAAACACAGTCAAAACAATGGGCATAAAACAGACAAGAGATGGCCTTGACATATCAGAAGATCAGCTTTGGTAGGATTAGTAACTCTGAAAAATGCATGCAACCACCCAGCAACGTAAGAGCCGAGCAACTCAAAGTTTTAGTTAGGAATAGATACAACAAGATGCAATCTTGCTTGAAAATCCTACCTTTGAGATAGTATCAGACTTTGTGCCCACAGGAGACCAGCCCCAGGCCATAGAAGCGCTAGTAGAAGGAATCAGGGGAAAAAAGATCCAGACGCTGCTTGGAGTGACAGGAAGCGGCAAGACGTTTACTGTTGCCAATGCCATTCAAAGGACTGGAAAAAACACACTTGTGATATCACACAACAAGACGCTTGCGGCTCAGCTTTATTCTGAACTAAAGCAATTTTTTCCAAAAAACAATGTCGGATATTTTGTCAGCTATTATGATTACTACCAGCCGGAAAGCTACATACCTCAGACTGACACGTACATAGAAAAAGACACGCAAATAAACGAAAAAATCGAAAAAATGAGACTAGAGGCAACAGCCATGCTGCTTTCAGGGGAGCCAACCATAGTGGTTGCGACTGTCTCATGCATATACTCTCTTGGCTCGCCTCGCGAGTGGGAGCTCATGTCAATCACGATAGAAAAAGGGGCAGAGATTGGGCGAAGATCTTTGATCAAGAAACTTGTCAATGCAAGATATGACAGAAATGATACAGAGTTGTTGCCAGGCAGATTTAGAATAAAGGGTGATACAGTTGACATCATTCCGGCATATTCTGATTCAGTTGTAAGAATTTCCATGTTTGGAGACGATGTTGAAAAAATATCAATTTGTGACCCTATATCACTCAAAGAGAAGAAACAGGTATCACAAATCAAGATTTATCCGGCAAAACACTACCTTGTTGCGTCAGATGTCAGAAAAAAAGCAGTCGAGTCAATAAGAAATGAACTAAAAGAGAGGCTGCCACAGCTGCACGAGCTTGAAAGGCAGCGACTTGAGATGAGAACAAAATATGATTTAGAAATGATAGAGGAGCTTGGTTATTGCTCTGGAATCGAGAATTATTCAAGACATTTTGATGGTAGACTGGAAGGGGAACCTCCGTTTTGCCTGCTTGACTTTTTTGGCGATGATTTTTTACTTGTAGTTGATGAATCGCATGTAACGCTGCCGCAATTGCACGGAATGTACAACGGCGACCATACGCGTAAAAAATCACTCATAGATTACGGGTTCAGGCTTGTCAGCGCTTTTGACAACAGACCTCTAAAGTTTGAGGAATTTGAAAAATATGTAAAAAACACTGTCTTTGTCTCTGCAACTCCAGGAGATTATGAACGCAAGAAAAGTTTCCGCATAGTAGAGCAGCTAGTCAGACCGACAGGCTTGGTAGACCCAACAGTGGAGATACGAAAGACTGAAGGTCAGATGGACGACTTGATTTTAGAAATAAAAAAACGTGTTGATAAAAATCAACGTGTACTTGTCACTACATTAACAAAACGAATGGCAGAAGACTTGGCAGAATACCTATCAAAAAACAAGGTCAAAGTGCGATATCTTCATTCAGAGATTGAAAACCTTCAGAGAACAGAAATAATAAGACAGCTGAAGACTGGGAGAGTTTGACGTTTTAGTAGGCATAAATCTACTGCGAGAAGGCCTTGACATCCCCGAAGTATCCCTTGTTGCCATACTTGATGCAGACAAGGAAGGCTTTTTGAGAAACATCACCAGTCTGATTCAGACATTTGGAAGAGCAGCAAGAAATGTAGACGGCTCTGTGATAATGTATGCCAACAAGGTTACCCAGTCAATGAAGCTTGCCATGACAGAGACAGAAAGAAGAAGAAATAGGCAAATAGAATACAACAAAAAGATGGGAATCACGCCTGCTACTATTGTAAAGGCAATACCTGCTCAAACCATAGTGCTAGAAGAGACAAAGCACATGTCAAGACATGACTTGCAAACCCTTGCAATTGAAATAGAGGCCACCATGAAGCGTTATGCAGAAGATCTGGACTTTGAGAATGCAATTGAATACCGCGATAAATTAACCAAAATACAGAGACAGTTAAGAAATGAATGACAAGCTGAATCATCCGTGGTGCAAGAGAGCACAATTTAAAAAACATTAATGTTGATATTCCAAAAAATAAACTTGTAGTAATTACGGGACTTTCAGGCTCTGGAAAATCAACACTTGCATTTGATACAATTTATGCAGAAGGGCAGAGAAGATATGTCGAGTCATTATCAGCTTACGCAAGACAGTTCCTTGAGATGATGAATAAGCCAGATGTTGACTCAATTGAAGGGTTATCTCCTGCAATATCGATTCAGCAAAAAACTACAAGCAAAAACCCGCGGTCAACTGTTGGAACAATAACAGAGATTTACGATTATCTCAGACTACTATATGCAAGAATTGGAACGCCGCACTGTCCAAGATGTGCGCGCAAGATATCAAACCAGTCAATAGAATCAATCTGTGAATCAATTCTCAAAGAATCAGAAGGAAAAAAAATACTGATACTTGCACCACTTGTTAGAAGAAAGAAGGGAACATATGAAAAAATATTCGAAGAGGTAAAAAAGCAGGGATATTCCAGAATTCGAGTAGACGGAGAAATAATAGAAATTACAGGCGAGTTTCCAACACTTGACAAGCAAAAGTGGCACAATATAGAAATCGTCGTTGACAGACTCAAGGCAGCCTGGGAAGAAAAAAGCAGGCTCTATGAATCCATCCAGACTGCGCTCAAGGCAGGAAAAGGCGATGTCATGGTTGCAGATACTGAAGAAAAGGTCTATTCTCAGAACAATGCATGTCCATTTTGCGGAATATCAATAGGCGAGCTTGAACCAAGAGGGTTTTCTTTCAACTCGCCATTTGGGGCATGCAAGACATGCCACGGGCTAGGCGTCAAGATGGAGTTTGAGCCTGATCTGCTAATTCCTGACAAGACAAAATCCATCCTAGACGGGGCCATAATTCCATGGTCAGGAAGATTTTCGTCATTTAGGAGACAGACACTTCGAGATGTCGGAAAAAAATATGGCTTTGATCTAATGACTCCAATTAACAAGATGACACAAAAGCAACTCGAGGTTATCCTGTATGGGAGCCGTGAAGCTGTCAAGTTTTCATATGAATCGCAATCAACTGATTCAAGATGGGAGTATACCAACACTTTTCATGGCGTAATACCAAGTCTTGCAGAAAAATTTCGCAGAGACCGATTCAGAGTCAAAAAGAGAGGAGCTAAGCAAGTTCATGCGAGAGACTCCGTGCAACACATGCAAGGGAAGAAGGCTAAAGGATGAATCACTTGCAGTTGAGATTAGTTCATTGTCTATAATGGATGTCTGTGATTTATCAATTGATTCATGTTACGAGTTTTTCAAAAATCTCCAGCTAAGCGAGACTGAAAGATACATTGCAAAGTCAATCCTAAAAGAAATTCTTTCCAGGCTTGAGTTTCTAAGAAACGTAGGCCTGAACTATCTTACGCTAAATAGGGTTAGCTCAACCCTGTCTGGCGGAGAAGCGCAAAGAATCAGGCTTGCAACTCAGATCGGCTCCAACCTTACAGGAGTACTCTATGTGCTCGATGAGCCAACAATTGGGCTACACCAAAGAGATAATGCAAAATTGATCAAGACGCTTACAAAGCTTCGAGACCTTGGAAACACAATACTTGTCGTAGAGCATGACGAGGAGGTGATGCGAAGTTCTGACTGGATTATCGACTTGGGACCTGGCGCGGGAGTACATGGTGGAAACGTAGTCTTTGAAGGAACAATACATGACATTTTAAAAAGTGTCGAGTCTGTAACCGGACAGTATCTTAAAAATCACGATGCAATAAAATTTGAAAAAAGAACATATGCAAAAAAAGGAGAGATGATAGTAAAAGGCGCAGCAGAGAACAATCTCAAAAGTATCGATGTCTCGTTTCCCCTAGGGATGATGATTACAGTGACAGGCGTGTCAGGCTCGGGAAAATCTACTCTTGTAAACGATATTCTCTACAAGGCACTTGCCAAAGATATCTATGGTTCCATCGACAGGCCAGGAAGGCACAAGGCAATATCAGGATTGGACGAGATTGACAAAGTGATAGGAATAGACCAGTCCCCAATAGGGCGCACCCCACGCTCAAATCCTGCCACGTATATCGGCGCATTCACACCAATCAGGGAACTGTACTCTGAGACGGAATTATCAAAAGAGCGAGGATATGCCCCTGGACAGTTTTCATTTAATGTGGCAGACGGCAGATGTTTTGCATGTGAAGGAGACGGGGTCAAAAAAATAGAGATGCAGTTTCTATCAGACGTTTACGTGGTATGCGATGAATGCAAGGGGAAAAGATACAACTCTGAGACACTAGCAGTGCACTACAAGGACAAGAACATTTCAGATGTGTTATCAATGACAGTAGAAGAGGCATTAGAATTTTTCAAAAACATTCCTTCGATCCAGAGAAAGCTTCAGACAGTTTTTGACGTGGGTCTTGGATACATCAAGCTAGGCCAGGCGGCTACTACATTGTCTGGCGGGGAGGCTCAGCGTGTCAAACTTGCGTCAGAGCTGTCAAAGCGCGATACGGGAAGAACGGTCTACATACTAGACGAGCCAACAACTGGACTGCATTTTGCAGATGTTCAAAGATTACTTGAAGTCTTGAACCGTTTGGTAAAGCTTGGAAATACCATAATAATCATTGAGCACAACATGGATGTTATCAAAAATTCAGACTGGATAATTGACTTGGGCCCAGAAGGAGGAGACGGCGGCGGGACAATTGTTGCAACTGGAACACCTGAGCAGGTTTCTCAAAACCCAAGAAGCTACACAGGTCAGTACCTAAAGCGAATCTTGAAAAATGGCTCTTGATATTTCATCGCTGAACATTCCGTCTCACTATGGCATCTATATCATGAAAGATGGCAAGGGCAACATTCTGTATATAGGAAAGGCAAAGAACTTGAAGAACCGCGTCAGGTCTTATTTTGTCAAGAACCAGAACTACAAGACCCAGAAACTTGTTGAAAAAATAAGAGATATCGAATTTGTGCTGACCGACAATGAAGAAGAGGCGTTCTTGCTTGAATCCAACATGATCAAGCGCTACAGACCTCCCTACAACATAGAGCTAAAAGACCAGCAGCGGTACACATATCTCAGGATTACAAACGAAGCGTTTCCGCGCCTAATGGTGGCAAGAAGGACAAGGACTGGAGAGTTTCTTGGAGGAGGACGCGTATACGGACCATTTACCCATGGAAGCTCAAAGATGCTCTCAATCGGACTTTTGAGAAAGACATTCAAGATTAGGATATGCAAAAGGCTTCCAAAAGAGGCGTGCCTAGAGTATCACCTAGGCAACTGCGAGGCACCATGCCAGTTCAAGGACGCACAAAAGCAATACCCAGAACATATCTTGGAGCTTGAATCCATTCTCAAAGGAAAGCGAAAGCTTGAGGATTTTGTTGCAAAACTTGAAGAAGAGATGAGGGAGGCCTCATCCAGTTTACAGTATGAGCGAGCAAAGGAGATTCGCGAAACACTTCAGAGGCTTCAGAATCTTCAAACCAAGCAAAAGATGGAGTCAGTGCATGGCTCAGACGAGGAATATTTTGGCATCAAGACAAGGGACCAGACTGCACATGTCATGAGTTTTAGGCAGACTCGCGGCGTGATAAAAGACAGAAACACGTTTTCATTTGACTTGGTAGGGGACAATTCATTTTCAAGTTTTCTATCACAATACTATTCTTCAAATCCTGTTCCAAAGTTCATAGTGACAAGCCAGATGCCAGCTGAAAAAGATATTCTCGAAGAGATATTTTCTCGCGCTGCAGGGTTCAAGGTCAATATAATGGTACCAGCCGCCGGAAAACGAAAAGAGATGATAAGACTAGTAATGAAAAATATTGATCTCTTGCTGTCAAAGGGCGCAGACCCTGCCGTGGTTGAGCTTCAAGAGAAATTAAAACTAGAGCACATCCCAAGAACCATAGAATGCTTTGACATTTCAAATCATGGAGCAGACTATGCAGTGGGTTCAATGTCGTGCCTTGTAGACGGCAAGCCAGCAAAGTCAGAGTATAGAAAATTTAGAATCAAGACAGTGCATGGAAGAGATGATTTTGCAATGATAAATGAGGTGGTAAAAAGGAGATACCTGAGATTGCGGCAGGAAGACTCGAAGATGCCTGACTTGATACTCATAGACGGAGGAAGGGGTCAGCTGAAATGCCGCACTTGGGGCGCTAAAAACTGCCGGAGTTAGCATACCGGTTGTATCTCTAGCTGAAAGAGAACGAAGAGATCTACCATCCAAACCTAAAAAGCCCGATTGTCTTGCCAAAAAATAATTCTGCGCTAAAGGTTCTCCAATATGCAAGAGATGAGGCACACAGATTTGGTGTTGCGTACAACAGGACACTGCGAAAGTTTTCCGCAACATAGAAGCACAGTTGAATAAATTTACACTGTTTTTGCGACATCATGGAAACCATGGTTTTGGTCAATTGCGGTTTCAATTCTTACGATTATTGGTTTTAATTACCAATTATTACCATTTATTACCAATAGATATATAAGCCAAGACCTGCCATAGGAACACATGAGTAAATTAGCACCGGAACCAAAAGAGTTCCATACAGAATCAAAAGAAATCCACGCAGTTTACAAGCACAACGCAAACAGATTTTTTGATGAGGTAGAAAAAACAATACCACAGTATCATCAATCAATAACAAATCTTCAAAAGTCATATGTTGCAGCATGGCAAAAGGCAACAGAATCAGCCATTTCCATGAATCATGAATTTGCAACCAAAGCTGAACATAAACACAAATGTTCCAGCAGCTATGATAAAGGTAGCAAACGACACAACTGAAGAAATCATCAAGGTCCAGGAAGTACAAAATAAAGTAGTACTAGCTGCAATTGATGCTACTCAGCAAGCGATCAATACATTCAACGAGAATGTAAAAACATTTGCTGGACTAAACCAAGGCGTACTGCAATATTGGATTCAAGCATGCACACCTACACGAAACTAGTGTAAAGGAGCTTTTCTTTTTTATTTTAAAACAATTGCAACTAAATGCTTCCAAGATAGCACAGATGTTTTCATACTTGAGTCAAAACTCATTTGTGGCCATAAAGGTCGCGTTACGCCGGTTTATTAGAGACAGTGACGTAAACCAATGATGATTCCTACAAACACAATCATAGCTGGCGTTGCAATTGTGGCAGCCGCTATCGCATACTTTTACATGAGGAGTAGAAGAGGAAAACTTTCCAAAACACCCGGCAGTACCTCAAGCAAATCAGAGATTACTCCTTAGTTCTCAATTTGTCTTAAAACCCCTTTTTTCAACAAGCAGATCATCCTAGCAATGTTCCTTTGTGATAGATTTTGCCTCTGCAAGATTCAGCTGATTGAACCAATTTGGCATTCTATATCGATGACTCCACCTGACATGTATGTGCCAAGGTGACCACCTGCGTTGCCTTTGACTGTGATATGCCCTCCTGACATGTTGTATCCCACATAATATCCTGCATTGCCATGTATTGTGATCTTGCCTCCCGACATTAGCTCGCCAACATAATCCCCTCCATTGCCTTGCAATACGATTTTGCCCTGTTTGAGTCGATATCCGATGCAATCAGCAGGTGAATCCAGATGAGTGAAATCCAACGTTACTGTGTCATCCTCTTGTATCACCTTGTTTGTTGCTGCCGAGATGAAAAGACCCGCAGTCCAGTAGTTTGCCTTGTCTGAGAAAGACTCTCTGTTTATCAAGCCTGCAAAAATAGATACATCATAGAGGGCAAAGTTGAGTTTTTCAAGCTTTGATGACGCCGACTTGTATGACTCTTCAGAAGTTAAGATATTGGCATAAACAATGTATTCTCTAAATATTTTGGCAATAGCGTATATCGTATCGTCTGAGTTTGCGGTGGCTGCATCTGATATGACAAATAAACGGTTCTAGTAATTATTTAGTCTGACTATTTATTGTACGAGTTAAACTGACTCCAAGATCTTGCACAATTATCCATCATGAGGTGAGCTACTTTATCATACGAGTCTATCGTATCAAGCCTGAATTGTACGTACATTTTTGCAAAATTTGTACCCATATCAATTTGCGACAGGACAATGTTTGTGATGGATTTCCAATAAGCATCAAAGGCTTGAATTGCGGGCTTGTTCATTCCTAACTTGTCAAAAAATTCTTTTTCAGATAGATAACATGTGCTATAAAGGTCACTTATGGTGTGCAGATATTTTTTGTAAAGATCAGCGTATAGTTGTGCGTAGGTTGGAAATTTTGATTCTAATTTTTCGATTATTTCTGTTGTGTTGTTTTTCATGACATCGCAGATTGAAACAGTATCTTTTTCTGAAGATTCATCTTCCCTTTTGACAGTTTTTATTATTTTAGCCATTTCTTGTTTTGTCATGTTCTCTACTGTTGAAATCTCATCTGTCTTTTCAGTTGCCAATACCCTAAGTTGTTTTACAAGTATATACGTATGATCTACATAGAATTAAAATTCCTATATGGATATTGACGAATTTCGGATTATGTTGAGTTCAAACTCTCACAGGCCTGAACCCAGTTGAAATTTGGTATTTAGATAATAAGTATTTTGAAATATTACACTGTTCAGAACTTGGGTGTTAAGATCTAAATCTTCTCTTTGTTAGTTTCGGGTGTTAATTTAGAAAAGAAAACTGCATAATTAAACCCGAAATAACCACACAATGGCTGAATAAAATAATTTATCGATATATTTGTCTGGAACTATTCGTTTCCTAAAAATATCGAAATACCATCTTTATGAGATTCCAGTAATAGAAAAGCACTAGTTGGACTTCTACCACTTACGAGCACTAATATCACAAATCCGATAATTTGTAAGGAGATTCCAAGATCAAAAAGCAACATCTGCGATTCAGATAATGTTAGTTAAATTAAGTTTTAGAGGCTAATTTGATAAGGGTTTCATTTAGAATCTAGTCTGTTTGGCTCTTTCTTTATGAATATCTTTTAGTGTAATGTATTGAGCAGATTCGTTTATAGTGACTTCAAACTTCTCAAAAAAGTCTTTTCTCCCTAAAATCACAAAATGAGGTACTTGAGTTTCTTTAACATTATGTGGCATTACAAATACATTGAGAATTCCTATAGGAATAGGTAGTTTCTCATACCGTTGAATTTCAGCATATACTTTTGATTCGAATACATTTGTATCTCCTGCAATGGTCAAGATTTTCTGATCTGTAGTTTGTATATCAAGACGTAATGCATCCGTAACTTCTTTTGGTAAAAAAGACCTATCCGCACCAGAATCAACTAATGCGTTTAATCTTAATTCTCGGTTCTCTAGACTTTTTTTCTCTGAAAATTTTCTAAAAGTTATTTCAATTGCTGGTTTTTTAATATTAATTAATTTTCCATTCTTATCCCAATGTGGTAATGATTTATAGTGAAAATGAAGTTTATCAGTACCACGTCCAATATCGACCATGAATAGTGTTCAGAAATTTACTTAATATTATTTGCCTAAAATATTCTTTAGAGGATGAATGCTTCTACTTCATCTTTCTTTGGTATGCGATGAAATAATGGTGTTCTAACCAATTTTGCATCTGCTACTTTATCGTAAACTTCAGCTAATGTTTTACCATGAGCGACAATTTTTTTATCTAGTATAGCCACCCATTCGCCTTCATATTCTGAAAAATCACTAGATTCTAAAAACTGCGATTCGATACTGGACAACTTGACTTTACAATAGGTGTTAGTTACTTAAATTTATGCTGTCTTTATATGCTCTCTTGGAAGAGGCTATTTTTATTAGGTTCTGTCGACTTGAGAGAGCACATTATTTGACTATTTCTTCTTGTCAACTGTCGGCTCATTTTTACCATTCCATATGTGATACATTCTCAGGGAATACAGAATGCTAATCAGTATTACTATCCCAAACATAACAAAGAGTAATGGAATACCTGTCGTCAGTTTATCTGGTGTTAATTGATACTTTTGTATAACAAAGTAGGAAATTATTGAGTAGATAGCCGTAATAATAACAACTCTTGCAATGAGGTCTTTAGTAACCGTTCCAAAATTTCTCATAATTGTTTTTTACTTGCATTTTGAATTAAGGTTATCCATTTGTTATCCACCCTGCCTTGATTCCTGCTAATGTCAGACTTTCATAGATCTAATCCTTACAGACCTGAACTTATCACGCACGATACAACCTCGATACAGATGTCTTTTTTGGGTTTTTCTTAGGCTAGCAAGAATAGTTCGTTTAAACTACACAAGAATCATCTAAAATACATATTTGCTAATTCATGCAATAAATGGAAATTTTTTCACAACCACGTGAAAAGAGGGACAGGCCAGGAATTACTGCCATAGTAATTGACGATGATATTGACACAGTCTCTGTTCTTTCTGAATTTTTGCAAATAAAGGGCATTTCTGTAATTGGAAAAGGATACGATGGATTGAACGCAATCAAGATGTACAAGAAACTCTTGCCAGATGTCGTATTTCTTGATGTGATGATGGAAAACCATGATGGGTTTTACACATTAGAAAAAATAAGGGAGATCGAGCCAAATGCCATAGTCATGTTGATAACAGCTGACTTGACAGAAGAGACGCGGAAAAGATTACTTGGACTTGACGCATCGGCCATAATTTACAAGCCTTACGACATCAACGAAGTGATTTCTGAGACAAATAATCTGGTTCTCAGACTAAAACATGAACTGCTCGAGGAGATTGCAGCAAAAAAAGCTCGCCTCCAAGAGATGAATGCCATACTTGAGAATCGCTTGATTAAATCAAAAATCAATGCACTTCGTAGCAAGTATTTCAATGAAAAAGAGAAATTAATTTGAATTAGTTTGCCTTCTCATAGTCTGTTTGTTAACTGGCATCATTTGCTTCATCATGTTGTGGTATCAAAAAATAGACAACAGTTCCCTTTCCAGCCTCGCTCTCTAGCCATATTTTACCTCCCAGACCTTCTACAATTCCTTTACATATTACCAATCCCAGGCCTGTTCCCCCATGCTGTCTTTTCAGAGACGAGTCTATCTGGTAGAATTTCTTGAAAAGGTTGGCTTGTTTGTCTTTTGGAATGCCTATACCATTGTCTTTAACAAAAAATTCGATATTTTCATTCTTACTTTTTGCGCAAATCTCAACTTCTCCGCCTATAGCGGGGACAAAATCTATTGAATTTCGAATCAGATTGTCAAGGACTTGAGATAGCCTATCTTTGTCGGTGTTTATTGTTAATCTTTCAGTTGTTGTATTTTTAAATTGAATTTGCTTATCCTTTATAACAGAAGAGTATGTTTGTGCCAAATCATTCATGAATTCTCCAACATCAAAATCGACCTTGTTGTAGTGCATTTTATTCAGATCCAACTTTTGGGCAACAAGTATGTCCCCGATCAAGTTCTCAAGTTTTTTGGAACTTGCATAAATTCTATTTACCACGTCTTCCTGTTCGCTATTTAGAGTTCCTAAAATGCCAGTTTCTTTTAGCATCTCACTGTAGCCATTTATAGTAACCAATGGAGTTTTTAATTCATGAGTGACCATTGTGGCAAATTCCTCCTTTGCAGTATCGGCATCATGTAATTTTTGAGATTGAATGTGTAACTCGATGTTGGCATTTTCAAGTTCTTTTGATAGTTTGACTTGTCTTCTAAATATATTATAAAGATAATAGCTTGAGATCGAGGTTATTACTATAATTAAGATTACCAAAATCCATGACTCTTGTATTGATGAATTTACAGAATGAAATGCATCATCATATGGTTGCATAGAAATTACAGCCCAAGTAGTTTGCCCTATTTTCACTGGACTATATACCACAAACATCTTTGTACCATTTACTGTATCAGTATCTGTTCCGTTCTCGCCAACAATGGCATTTTGAGTTATTGTTGTGATGGCCGGAAATTTCTGACCTTTTAGAATTTCTCCCGAATCTGCAGCTACAGTTTGTGCGTTATCCAGTATCAATATTCTCTCATTAGTATACGATTGCAAACTCTTTAGATATTCTTGTGTTGCATCTAGACTTAGGGATCCCGTTAAAATTCCTTCCAAAGATCCGCTTTGAGAAAAAACAGGTACTGCGATTACCACATTTGGTTTTATGCTTGATTTTGAAATGATAACCTGACTTACAGTGACACTGTTAGAAGATATAACATCCTTATACCAATCTCTAAATGCAAAATTAGATGTCGTCATATTATTTTGAAAAAAGAACGGTTCGTTGATGTATACATCCCCATTTGGAAGTAAGAAAAGCAAGTTTTGAAAACCTCCATAGGTCACAAAAACATCATGCATTATTTTTCTTCTGTCTGTATCAATATTTTCAGGTATGCCGTGTAATTTGTTATCAATTGCAGATGCCAATGGAGGGCTCGCGAGGTGATCATTTTTGCTTGTAAGTTGCAAAATTTTGATTGCGTCACCAAAACGTAATTCTAATCTATTAGCGATCTGATTTGCGACTATCAATCTTTCTTCTTTAATGGCATCTGTCGCCTGTTTGATTTCTTGCTGCGTATAAAATACAATGGTTATCAATAATGCGGCTGATGTTGCAACAAGCACCATCAGAATACCTTGAATCTGTAATTTAGTACTCATTCCACACCCTGTCAAACATCCAATTATGGATAAATAAACAAATCAAAGAAAAAACTGAAGAACGTATATTATCTATTAACATGCTACTTGACTCCTCTCATCACCCTCGTACAATCCCTTGATGGCAGCAATGTCACAGCCTGAAATGTATGGATAGTCTGTTTGGATTACTGCATGCATTAAATCTTCAGGATCAGTAGAGTGTGCAAGACCCAACGCATGTCCAAATTCATGCCTTGTAATAGCACCAAGTTGGTCATCGGAAAGCTTGCTTGCAACATATATTGTTATTTGGCTCTTTAGAACTTGGTTTCCATCTGCAATAGATTTCGTGAGCCCAGATAGACCGTCGGGATTTTCGTCATTTGTGAGCGTTATTACGATATCTCCTGCACTATTACTGTCATTTGTTATGTCAAAGTTTTGAGGTATGTAAAATTTGGCTGCGGGATCACTTTCTAAATTAGCTAGTGCACCATCCCAGCCTTTATAGCGTATTGAGGAAGTTCCTGAAGGTCCCTCATTTATTAGGGAATCGTCAACTGTTACCGTTCCATTAGACAATATGGCATCTTTTATTGCGTTTATCTTGTCCTCTGGAAGATTGGCATCATTTACAATGTTGACATGCAATACCTGACCTTGTACTAGATTCCACGATACCCATGTATTGACAACAGAGCCCTGCAGATTCTGGATAACATAGTTAGAATTGTAATTTCCAAGCAGATGAGAAGTTGTATTTATCAACACTTGATTCTCATAATACGAATATCCAACAAATGCCGAAGACGCACAGACCGCAATGATAGCAATAAGAACAAATGTTCTCTTGTGGTTTTTTTCTGCCTTTATCTCGTTTGATTCTGAAATTTCGCCTAGAATAAATTTTTCTTGTTCTAGTTCTTTTGATTTTTTTGTTTCTTCCTGAAGTTTCTTTTCAAGATCCTCCTTTGATTTTGATAACTCCTCTGTCTTTTTTGATAATATTTTGTTTGTTTCGTCCAGTATTATTTTCTCTTGTTCGAGTTCTCTGATTTTAGGCTCGTTAATTGAAGAATCTGACTCATTTTTATCTTCATTCATTTCTACCCTCCGATAGACTTTATCAATAAATCCAATTTCACGGGTTTTTTAAGACAGGAATGTACTCCTTTTTTTATAAGATTTCTTATTTCGTCATCTTTGACACTAGAGGCAGTAAACAAAATTATTTTCTTTTCTTTTATTTTTCCTGAATTGTAAAGGTCATTTACAATGTCAATGCCGGTAAATTCAGGCATTGCCAAATCTAACAAAATGACATCAAACTCCTGCCCCTCGATTATGGTAAGGCCATTTCTTCCATCATTTGAGACGATACAGTCATGTCCTTTGATAGTCAGATACTTGTGCATCATAGTTGTAATGTCTTGATTGTCATCTATTAGTAGAATTTTCATATTATTCACCTAACACCGACAGAATCCTGCAATGATTTTTGCAATTCCTACAATATTGCCATTTTTACCATTTATTGACGATATATCAAAGGCGTTTCTTATAGTGCCGGCTTTACGCTTTCCTTTTTTGGTTATTGGTAACGTAGATTTGCCAACCATTTGTTTTTTTTTTTGTATTTATAACAATGCATGATTATCCTCAATGCATAAAAAATTAAAGATGATCCTTTAACAGATTCACATAGGATGAAAGTGGGTTTCTTTGACTATAAATGACTCACTATGGGTGCAATCAAACTATGAAGATAGAATGAAAAATTCAAACAATTAACAACTTATTGTTTCATGAAATTATTTACGGATTTCCATTGTGAGCGTATTCTCACTGACATCAAATACTACATTTGCCTTCATATCTATTGAGTACAATCTCATAAAAGCTCTTAAACCAAACGGCCCACTTTTTTCCCATTGCGTGATGAAGAACACATTTGATTGTGTTGCCATCTCGATATTCGGAGAATTGAAAACCGGAAATATCTGATCTGATCCTTAGAAAATCGAGCCAAGCGTCAACATCATACTTGCCGCCTGTAAACAAAAGCATATCTCGCGCTATTTGTTTTCCAAGTTTATGAGCTAGTGCTTCTATTTCATCATAAGAGTATCGGTCTATTAATTCAAGAAGAATCTGTCTTGGCATAGGTGTCCATCCGGCACTGGGTGCATGTATATTCCAATACGTAGCAGTTTCCAGTAACTTGCTGATAAAATGATTGACACTGACGTTTTCTTCGCTTGATTTTTCTTTTATTTCCTTCATCAATTCTGCATTGATTCTTAAAGTGAAATTTTCTTTTTTCTGACCATTATGGTTTGT
Organism: uncultured Nitrososphaerota archaeon; assembly: GCA_963701075.1. GTDB lineage: Archaea > Thermoproteota > Nitrososphaeria > Nitrososphaerales > Nitrosopumilaceae > Nitrosotalea. The sequence goes on along the minus strand of OY969559.1, from coordinate 1,193,530 downwards.
CTCTGACACCATTTATGTTTCACCCAAAATTGGGAAAACATCATTTATTTTCACATTCCACATAGCAAAACCTAAAGTTTCAATATCTTGTATTTTGATTTGTGATTTGTACATTAGTAGATAACCAGTGTCCCGGAATATAAGTATGATTTTCTGATATGATAATAATTACCAAAAGCAATTTAATTTTTACAGGCATTCGTAATGGTTTGAAGAAATTTTGTCTAGATCATGATTCCAATAGAAACTAATTTTTTTCCAGAAAAACATACCGCTCACGTGTTATCCTAGACATGGTTTGTAGAGGAGATCTTAATATGTCGATTAAGGTATGTACAGTGTAAAAATAACATGAAGTACAAGATAGGAGTAATCATTGCAATACAAATTGCCATAATTGTAAGTAGTTTCCTAGTTCTATCAATTTACCAAAACCAATCAACGTATCTTGGCAATACCATCAACACAAGCGGTAAGAACAGATATCTTGCAGAATTGCTTTATGCAAGAACTATTGATTATCTACAATTGCACAGTCAAGCTTTACCAGTAGATGTCATGAGAAGTATTGACACAAACATTGATTCTCTTTCCCATGGTGGTGTTGTGCCATCACAAGTTTTGTATCCAATACCATCTTATGAGAATTCGATAGTAATAGCTGTTCCCTCTGTCTTTCCAAATGATTTCAAGCAAGTCCAAGACACGTGGGCTGCATACAGGGCAGACGTTGCTTACATGCTAGGCTCCAAAGGAGGCGCCATGACAAGCGCAGATACTGCAGAATTGCAGGAAAAAAACCTGGCATTCATAGTTGCCGACAATAGTTTAACGGCAGATCTTGGCATGTACGGCAAGCAACAGAGTCAAAATCTCATCATGCTGCAGATTTCATTTCTAATTGTCAACGTATGCGCACATCTCTTTCTTCTAAGAATGATATTGAGAATCATAAAGCATGATTATGCCCGGCGTGTTTTCCTAAACCAGATTGTGGGCAACCAGAAACAACTGGTTTTAGAGTCGCGTCTTTCTAATCTTCAAAAAGATATCCTAGAGTGCTTTTTTGCTGATATGACCGACGACATTTCCAGGTTAAAAAAACAGGTGTACGTAATGAACGATCCTGTTGAAAATGAGAATAACAAGATGATTTTGAGCCAGATTACCGATAAACTGCTGGCTAGAATGAATCAATTAGCAGAATCTAAAAAAGAGTTGGAAGACAAAAAATCATATTATCAGAACCTAAACAAAAAACTTGAAAAAAGCATATCAGTTTTATCAAAAGACGGCAAAGAAAGCGAGATCAAAAACACCGAAGAGTTGATTGCAGTGATGCAGTCATATGTAGACCGAATAAACATACTTGTCCAGACTCAGAAACTTCCGCCGCATCTTGGAAAAAATCTTGCACAAGCAATAGAAGAGATAATAGATCAGTTGGCCATGGCAAATTACAAGTAATTTTTTTTAAAACCGTACTAGAAGATGGCTTGCATTTAAAAATAATCGTCTAGTGCATTCTCAGTGAGAGGCTGGGCATCATAACCCATCTTTACCAGGTCTAACGCAAACTCTTCTACAAATCCATGCACGGTATAGATTTTTTCTGGCGCGCATTTTTTTACAAGTTGCACTAACTCATTGTAATCACAGTGATCACTCAAAGGTATTGAATAGTCATGCTGCCTTGCAAATGCAAATCTTGGAGATTGCGCCCATCCGCTAAATCCAATTGTTATTGCACCATATCTTGATTTCATGTGTTGTACGAAACTATTTTTGCCACTCATGTTTGGCGCAATCATAAGCCATGGTTTTTTGTCCAAAAGTCCTGCGCTTTCTGCCTGAGAGTGCCCCACAGAATCAGGCAAGTCTACACCAAACTTTCTATATACATCATTTACTTTTTTTACAGAATCGTGATAGTACGGGGCCCAGTGTGAGAAAAGATACGAGAGAATCTGAGCTTTTCCAAGCTCATACCCCAAAAGAATAACTGGCTTTCCTCTAGAGTACAGATCAGATATTATCTCATTTACGCGTTTTACGGTATCTTCCACTTTTGGAAAGACATACTCTGGCATCCCAAATGTGCACTCTGTTATCAGTACCTTGCATTTTGGGACACTAGCACCCTTCATGAATGCGCGCTCGCGCGTGCTAATATCACCTGTATAGAAAATCCCATCGCCAAACAAGAGTCCCTTTGCCCCCAGAATGTGACCTGCATCAATTAGTGAAAAATCCTCATACTCTTCAGTATAGTTCTCAATAGAGTACCCCCGTAGTCTTGCAATCTCGCTTGTCTGCTGTGATGTCAAGACCAGCCCCCCGCTTTGTCTGTGAAGGTGGTCTATATGTGCATGGGAGACAAATGTGATGCCGTCATCTGTTCCTTTTTTTGGATCAAGGTGTATCTTGGCACCGTTTTGTCCTGATACAAAAATACCATTAGATGTCATCTTTACGACTTGTCTCAAATTGAGATTTCGAAGAAATACATCTGATATAAATTGCAAGATTGATCAGGTGTTACATCTAGTCTAAAGCGATTCAATTTCGATCTTTTCTTCCCCTAGAGAAGACGTTTATTTACATAAAGACCAAGATCAAGGTACAATGATAAATATCGCAATCCTGATTTCAGGGCGCGGCTCTAACATGGAGGCAATCTTGCGCGCAGTCAAAAAGAAAAAGATTCCAGTAAAACCTGCAGTTGTGATATCCAACAAACCTGACGCAAAGGGATTAAAGGTTGCACAAAAACTTGGAGTCAAGACGGTGACAGTTGACAGTGCAGAATTCAAAGGAAGTAGCTGGGAGTACGACCAAAAGATAGTATCAGTTCTTGAGGAAAATAATGTAACTCCAAAAAATGGTCTTGTCTGCCTTGCAGGGTTTATGAGAATAATGAGTCCTGAATTTATCAGACATTACAGTGGAAGAATACTTAACATTCATCCTGCAATATTGCCCGCGTTTCCAGGTTTGCATTCCCAAAGGCAGGCAATTGAGTATGGCGTAAAATATTCAGGGTGTACCGTGCACTTTGTTGACGAGGGAGTGGATACAGGCCCTGTAATTTTGCAGGCAATAGTCAAGGTAAAAGATGACGACACAGAAGAGAGCCTCTCAAAAAGGATACTCAAGCAAGAGCACAAGATATACCCCAAGGCAGTCAGGCTCTATGCAGAAGGCAGGATAAAGACAAAGGGCAGAAAGACTATAACATCCTAAGAGTCAGGCCCGCTAAAAAAATAGACAACAACTAGTTCTTGCGTATTTCCATGGAATTGGTGCTCGATATTTTTTGCCACAAAATATGACATTCCCTCTGATATCTTGTAATCTTTTCCGCCAATGTTTAGAAAACCATCCCCCTTTACTATATAGTACACCTCGTCACTGTCATGTGGAGCCTGTGTGTCTTCTTGCCCAGGTGCCAGCCTGAGAATGCCTGCTGCAATGTTTTTTCGGTTTAGAAATGTATGAAAATACGACTTGCTTTTTTCCAAGTCTTGTACATATTTTTTTGTATCAAATTCAATCTTCAACGATATACTTGCCACCCAAGTCTTAATGACTCTAACGCATGTTGGACTCTTGTTTTTTTAGCTTTTCTTCAAATCTTGCTATAATGTGCGCAATCTTTGAATTTTTGCCATCATCTTTTCGAAGTAAATAATACAGCTCTTCAGTTGCCGCGTGGTAATCTACCCCAATTGTTTGTGCGATATATAGTGACATGTAGCTTAGCAATAACTTTCTGAGTATTACATCATGTGTTGCATGCTGCAAGTCTGATGCAAGCTCATCGAGTACGTTTGTAAGGTATGCTTCAAGGTAACTGTCCTTTGATTCTCGCTCTCTTGCTGGAAATGCCCCACCCATTCCCCGCTCTGTCATGTGTATCTGCTCTACAGTCTCTATTAGTTCAGAATTTAATTCTGGGTCACCAGTTAGGACTTCGGCCATGAGGTCTGCTGCATCTTGCTCTGATCTGCCAGACTTTTGTGTTAGCGAAAATATGACATGACATGCCACACATCCTTGGTGCAGCTCTATTTCATGTTTTTTTATCTGGTCAAGTGTCTCTCGGATTACAGCCTCTGCTTCTCGTAGATTCATTGAAGAGTCTATGTAATTGGATATAATTAATCTTCCAAGGAACCTAGAAGAACTTTCTTAAAACAATTTGTGTATTAGCTCGAAACATATCATCATTACCTGCATATCCCATTTGCTTTGCCCGTTTTACGATCTCGTCCTTTTTTATCGTAAATTTCTCAATACAGGCTTTGATATCTTGTTCATCTCTTTCATCTAACCTGCTAATTTTTGTTACAATTATGTCAACAGGATGCAAGGTCCTAAGTTCTATGTTTTTTAGCCTTGTCTTGATTAGTTTGCTCCTTTTCAGATAATCCTCTGGAAGCATGTTGATAAACACAGCACCATCATGAAAAAGGTCCACTTTGAACCCAGGTTGAACTATATCTTGTGCATGTTTGAAATCATCAAAATACTTGCTTGGAATAGTAAAATCTACATCTATTGTAGACGATTTTGTCTTGAGAAGTGTCATGGCAGTTCCTCCTGCTGCGACCACCACTATCTTGCGCTTGAGCTCTTTGTCTATCTCGCCTAGAAAATCTAGCAGTTTTGTGTTGTCAAGTGACATTGTACAGTCTCAACTTTTCCTTTATGCTCTTCTCATTTGCCTTGACTTCTTTAATCTTCATTGCCTCAAGCAGTCTTATTGGTTCTTTAATCTTAGGCATGCCATGTGCCACAAGATTCCTTAGGGCATGCAGTATACCCAACATTTTCCCACCAAAACCATATTTGCGTGCAAAAAAGAGCAGTAGATCATAGTTTGTTCTGCCAGAGTTCTTTGCAAGTATTATTGGAATAGCATCCATTCTCCTTGCATCATTTTGGAACATTATTGCGCTTACGATGTACTCTATACAGATCAATTTTCCTTGCTTTATTTTTGGTCCAAATTCTGTGTAACCAAATCGTGCAAGGTTGGATATCAAATCTTCTGCTGTAATTTTTGCCGGATTTGTCACGTCTTCTTCTGAAATAGTTTTAATTCCTTCCATGCCCGCTTTTTTGACTTCTATCCAGAAATCCTGCGGGTTCAAAATGACTATCTTGTTAGACAGCATCTCTCTTGCAGGATTAATTTCATCTGATTTTAGGAGGTTAAGAAGCATCTTGTCTTCAAGTATCATGTAATCTATCCTTATGTTGTGTAGGTTTTGGAGGGCATCCAGAATGGCATGAATGCCCATTTTTGTCTCTTCCACTTTATCTTGCTCGGTTCTTTTTATGGAAATTAGTAGCTCAGTCTTGTTTAATTTTGCGTTTCTTTCTGGATTCATCATGATAATTGATTTGACTAGAGGAAAACTGTCCAAGTGTGTGCAGATTTCCATTGTCAGAATCTGCATCTCTTGTCTTCCTTGAAGAAAGTCTTGCTTTCGTCCAAGTTCCATCTCTGCAAGTAAATCTGTTATCAGATAGTTGTTAAAGTCAATTGATGTAAGCGATGACCTGCCTGCTTTTGACAGAACGATTATTCCTTTTTTTGTCATCTCGTGGATCTTTTCATTTATGTTGGCATAATAGGCTCCGCCATATGTTGTCTCTATCTTTCCAGCAATCTCACGTATAGACAGAGACTGGCCTAGGTTCCTTGATAATATGTCTAATATTTTGTATGCTGCCTCGTCCATTGTATATAATATAGTAATATACTATAATATTATAGTTTTCTACTATATATTTACTTGACGTGCTTGCCAATTCAATCAGATGTTTACAACCTACAGTGATCTTGCCTGTTCCCAGCTTTTCTTTGAAGTTGGACTAGCATGAATACAGATGATTGAACGTCTTCATCAAGCAGAACTTTGTTAGATTGTTCCAGATAACGTAAGATGACGTTAAGAACTTGCGGCCTCATGATAACTAAGTTTTTTGTTAATTGTGCCTTGGAATCAAACTCTGGATTTTACAAGGAGTTGCTCTACTTTTAGAATGCTCCCAAGTGTTGGATTGTACTTTGTGTGAGTGAACAAGTTAGAATTAATTCCAGAGTAATTCTGCTTTTTTGTAAATGTTGTATTTTGGATTCACCTATAGATTTTTTCATGTACACATATTCCAATTTTAGTTCCAAGGATTAAATACTCTAAACGCAATCCACACTGCGTGACAGGCCAAAAAATAGACGGCATTGCAGTTGCAAATTCTGTCAAGGACCTAGTCAGGGCGTCAGTGTCAGAGCTGAAAAAAGAAGGAATCGAGCCGTGCCTTGCAACCATACTGATTGGAGACGACCCTGCATCTTCGTCATATGTTACAAGCAAGCAAAAAGACTGTGCAGATGTTGGCATTGCCACAAAAGACCACAGGCTGCCGCAGGAATTCACCCAGATGGAGCTTGACAGTTTGATTAACCTGCTAAATTCAGATAAAACAGTTCATGGAATATTGGTCCAGCTGCCCCTGCCCGCACTGTTAGACGAGTTTGCAACAACATCCAGGATATCTCCAATAAAAGATGTCGATGGCCTCACACCATACAACGCCGGGCTTTTAGCATCTGGCAGGGCAATTTTGAAGCCGTGCACTCCTTTAGGGATAATGGAATTGTTTGATTATTATAACATAGAATTGTCTGGAAAAAACGTTGTCATCATAAACAGGAGCAATCTGGTAGGAAAACCCCTGTATCACCTAATGCTTGAAAGGGACGCTACAGTTACTACTTGTCACTCCAAGACACGAAATCTTGTGGACCATTGCCTTGCCGCAGATATTGTGATTACTGCAGTAGGGGATAGATCCAGGTTCACGCTTACTGGTACCATGATAAGAGAAGGTGCAGTTGTAATAGATATTGGAACAAGCAGGGTAAACGGCAAGTTGGCGGGAGACGCAGACTATGATGGTATAATCAAAAAGGCATCATATGCGACGCCTGTTCCTGGAGGCGTGGGACCCATGACTAGAGCGATGCTTTTAAGAAACACTGTCACGGCAGACTTCAATTAGTAAAGGATTTGTCACAAACCGTTGAAAAGGCGCAGCTTCGCAAGCAGCTTTTGGACCAGCGAGATGGCACCTCGCTTGATTTTATAAAGATATCAAGCGGCAAGATTCGCGAGAACCTGCGAAAGATAGAGTACTATAGAAATGCTGCAAGCATAGGGGTATACTATTCCATAGGAAGCGAGGTTCACACGCAGGATATAATGCAGGAGATACTAAATGCTGGAAAGGAGCTCTCGCTTCCAAGGGTTGAAAAAAATGACTTGGTCTTTAGGAAAATTTCTAGTTTTTCAGACCTTGAGATGGGCAACTTTTCTGTGATGGAGCCAAAGGACAGGTGCGATATTATAAAGAAACTTGATGTTATCTTGGTTCCTGCAATTGCGCTGACAAGTGACGGCTATAGATTAGGATATGGATTTGGGTACTATGACAGGTATCTCAATGGCAAGCGCGCAAAAAAAGTGGCCTTGTCGTACTCTAAACAAGTAGTAAAAGCAATTCCACATGATGGACATGATGTCAAGATGGACTGTATCGTTACAGAAGAGAGAATTATCTATCCTCAATAGTTGAGCAGTTTATTTTGTATATAGTATTACTAGATCTAGTTTGGACTGGAGGGTGTTTCCCCCAGACGACAGTGACACATCTCGCTTTCCGCGCCGTAAAATAATCAGGTGAGTAGGGTGAAAACCCGAGAAACCCTTCCCCCATTTTTTTATTTTGAAAAATAGAAGAGTTGAATTCAAGATATTGATTTTATATTTACGTATCTGTCGATAACCATGAATGTATTACGTAATTGGAACCTCTTCGTATTCCGTAGATGACACCAGTGTATTTCTTGTTTCCAGATAGATCTTCATATGCAATTGATAATCCTGCAAAGAGGTTTTTCTGTTCTAACACATCAAATCTTTTCAAATCTACAGCAAATGGTAGCGAGAATTCTTGATTAGGAGTTAGTATTAGTCCCATTGGAAAATCTGGTTTATCTTCAAATTCTGAACTGTCAAATGGCTCTTCCTTAACAATCTTGATATTTGACATCTTGATTGCCACATCGCCTCCTATGTTTCTAAAATAAAATCTAAAAATTATTTGATCTACGGTATCCCATAAAGGATTTGTTGATTTTGAGAAGGTGTCATAATCTAGTACACCACCATCTTTCAAAGCTACTTGTGATGGTCTAGGACCATCAATTATCACACGTGGGGAAAATCTCATTTTTAGATCTTTTTCTGCTTGTTGAAGTTGTTTTCTTGAAAAATAAGCAGTTCCCCATGCACTTATAACTGCTATTCCAGCAATGCCTATTGAAATTGAGATCAATACAAAATTGACATAATTAGATGCTGCTACTGTGTTATTTATTGTCCTTAGAGATTCGTCAATGTTTTCTAACTGTGAGTTAGCATTTTGACATTCTCTATTCTGACAACTTAATGAAGAATTAATTTCAGTTAGTAAATTATCCTGTTTGTCAAACACATCGCTTAGGGTTTTTATAACAGATGTAAAATTATCTGAATTTTCAGATAGGAATGCGGTTGAAGCCAAGGCAGATATTACTAGTAATAACCACATTTAATGACACTGCACTGATTAAGTTAAAAATATGATCCACATTAACACTATAACGGGCATGACAAACCAGCTGCTTTGTAATCAAATACTTGTGGCGAACAATACTTGCCAATAGTAACTAAACCTTAGTGAACCTATTCTGATTGTTAATTCTAGAAGATTTATCAGTAAGACGACCGAATATCAGTTCGATGTTTTGTAATCAATGTGGAACACAAACTCCTGATAACTACAAATTCTGCCCAGCATGTGGAACCATACTGTTGTCTGGTGAAGAAATGTCAGAGATAACAGTACAAAAAGCAGAAAAAATTCAAACTCGCATACAAGAAAGAAAAATTACTCCGCTTTCTGATGATGTAATAAATGAAAAACGAAATACTTGGCAATACAAAGGCACGTATACTCAAGGTCACTCATTATACAAAAAATGGTTTAACGGTATGCTAAACTTTAATCGTGAAAGGAAACAAAGTAATATTACTTTTCAGGCGGATGAAAAGGAAATCAAGATCGTGATGCCTCTTACTTCAATAGTGGGAATGGAAGTTATTACTTTAACTCGCGGGTTTATCAAAAAAGAGCATAGGGACATAAAGATAAAATATATTGATGAACGAGGTATTTCCCAGACGCCCATTTTCGAAGTTGATGAAGAAAAAATTGAAGACATGTTTGAACATTACAAACTATTAAAAAATGAACTTATTGAACCAGTAGTACATAGCATCACAACTAGGGATGGAATACAGTCACTGTTAGTTGATGTAATGTCTCCTCTAATGCATCATAACGAAGCAACACTTTGGAGCCAAAATGAAGTAAACGAAAATTCGAAGAATAGATCTGACGTATCAAAATATGTGACAAACTACAGAGTGTTTGCTTTTGATAATCTAGATGATGTTATGTTAAAGTCTAGTTTTCTTTCAGATATTGATGACGTAGTTGTTGTAAATAGACATACTCGTTCAGAGTCACGAGGTACAAGTTACATAGTTGGCGGATATGGAAATAATACTTTTGGCGGTATCATGCCATCACATTCATCAGGGGATAGTAACACAATAGGTGATATGGTTTTCATGCATCACGGAAAACCCTACATGGTGATTGGGGATGTTCCAGACCCTGATGGTGTAATAACACTGGTAAAATCAGTCATGAGAGAATTGTATCCTCGGAATTAATTTTGGTTCGAATTTAGTGTCGGTTGAAGACAGAAAATCTCTTTGATATGACGATGGATCCAATTAAAGACAGTGTGATAACTATTCCTGCAATTGGACCAAATTCAGGCACTGTTGATTGTTGGGACGATGTATTGCTAGTTGTTTTACTTAATTGATCTAAAATATATCCAGAAAACTCACCACACCATTTGGAATCAGCTGTACCAAATTGTACACTAGTACTACAAACACTTAGAGCCTGATTCTGTCCCATTGTTGAAGCCCAAGATGGAATATAGCCAGTATGATCCACAAAGGTTACTGTAGTTTTACCACTCAACTGATCTAACGTATATCCAGAAAACTCACCACACCATTTGGAATCAGCTGTACCAAATTGTACACTAGTACTACAAACACTTAGAGCCTGATTCTGTCCCATTGTTGAAGCCCAAGATGGAATGTACCCCAAGTGATCTGTAAATACTACTGCATAAGCATTGAAAACATCAACACTAAGAAAAGTCATAAAAATTATTAAAATAAGATAAGGTAACTTGGATTTGATTTTAGAAGACGACATGTATTTGGATTAAAGCCTAGCTAGCAATTCAGATTTTTTGGTTTGAAATTCTATATCTGACAATATTCCTTGATCTTTTAATTTTGCCAATTCCTTTATTTTTTCAATTATTTCTTGTTGAAGAAGACTAGGAGTTTTAACTTCAGGATCTTTGGGTTGTGCTGACGTTAACCTTCCTGCCACGCCGTCTTGCACTAGTCTAAATATTTTTTCTCCTACATCTTTTGGAAAATTGTCTACTTCTACATCATCTGAGAGAAATCTCATTTTAAGTATGATTCCAGATCTGATGATGCCTCTTTTCATCTTGACATTTGCAATATCTGTATACCTATAATCTTCAACATTTTTTCTCAATCCTAGAGTAGTAGGCTTTCTAACAAGTACTCTTTGAGATGTTACAAATATTGTAGCAGGGTTGATTAACTCAGTTGAACGTGCAACTTGGGCAGAAAGTAAGACTTTTTCATTGAATTGCAATAATCGTTGTACGTCATCTGGTATCTCAATTTCTTTTCCTGTAAAGAACTCTTTCACTACGAGATCGCATTGATAGTGATCAAGTATTAGAAAAGGATTATGTCATTAACCACAACTGTAGTATGCTTGAAGAGCCACATTCTTTGTAGAAATTGTCGAGTAGGTATTTGAAAGTACAAGATAGTACTGTCCAGTTGATAGGCTAATGTTTAATGTCCCTGATGCTACCTTGCCGCTATTGTAATATGTAGACGCTGAATGGCCTGATTGGAACTGGGAAAATCCAGTCGAGTCCATCACGTATATAATGATATTATCTCCAAGTGCGGCTTGAGCTGAAAACTCTCCAGTTACAGTTCCAGAGCACTGCATGTTAAATGGTATGGAAGTATAGGTACCAGAGCCAACTCGATATACAGAATTTGCTATTGGAAAAGTAGGTACTTGAGAATTGGAAGGATTTGGGTTTGACTGTACTGACTGGATTTTTTGTCCTGCTTGTCCTAGTTGTTGCTGTAATGTAGACGAATTTTGGTTTTGAATTGATGTTTGCGTTGGTTGGTAAGAGTTGTTTGAATACCCTGAATTTTGTGAACTTCCAAGAAAACGACTCTTTATCTCGTTTACAACATTGACTTGTTTTGTATATTGGAATGGTACAGGTAAAGAAAGTCCAAGGAACTGGAAATATGCTGTGCCACTTACTTGGAAATTGATGTTTCCCTCAGAGGCAATTATTGAAGAAACAGCAGGCGCAAGGCTAGAAAATTGGATGTCCTGAGTATCATCAAAGACTCTTTGCGTCTTCAGGGTTAATTGTAGCATCAATTGTGCTGTGACCTTGCCCTACTTTGACATCGTTTACTAGGAGATCATACGATACATCGGGGATGTACACGGGAACAAACCCATGATTGCTTAGTGCAAATCCCAGTCCAAGCTTGACACCTGTAACTAGTGAAAGTAATGCTCCAAGCCAATTTCCCAAGATTCCATTGATAGCGATTTTTGCAAGTGTTACAGGAGAAGCACTTGCAAAGTCAAGGCCTTGATATGACACGCTCTCAAGGCTGATCTGAATCTGGGTGTAAGAATAAGCTACAAGACCAAGTATGATCCCAACAATTGCTACAGCAATAATTGCTATAACAACTGTTGTTTTCACAGACGTTGTTTTTTAGTCAAGTAGATAAACACTCTTTAGATTTTCAAGGCAACTAAGTCAAATTTTTGTTAAAGTGTGATTTTTTGCTGCAAATGTGACTCTAAATTTCAATGTTTTATGTTTTGTAGAGCGTATCCTACCAACACAAGTGCGATTAATGCAAAGACGGGAGCAAAAAAGGCCAAGACATAAGCAACCTTTTTTCCAATTGTCATCTCATAGAGTTGACTGCCAGATTTGTCCATGAAATCGTTAAACTTTCTTGTCTGGTTTCTTGCGTCAAAGATTTGCCATATAAAAAGTGCAAAATATGCTATCGGAATTACAATCAAAAATACGATATAGAACACTTCAGACTGCTGGTAATTCATGCCCCATGGATTCACAATGGCTCCAAAAGATCCATAGTAATTTGCATACTGTGGGTACAATGATTTTTCAATGTATTCACTAATGAGTGGATATAGTCCGATTAGTGACAAAAACATTAGAATCCATCCAGAATACAAGAGTGCTAGGCTTCTTCCAATATTGCCAATATACCTATGAGCTATTCCAAGAAACCCAAATGCGCCAAAGAGTAATGATAATACAAGAGACGTTCCCTCGCTTTTGTACGTTGTAGCTCCTCTGTATCCAAAACTAGTTTGATATGTTCCACAGTTTGGACAAAATTCAGTTGTTTTTGAAAGAGCCAAACCGCATTTTCTACAATAATTAATGAAAGGTCCTCTGTCTTCAGTAATTGGCTCTGCATGTCTTTTTTGTTTTAGCTTTTCTTTACGGAGTTCACCAAAATTATATTCGTCATGAAGGGTGCCACACTTTTTACACGACGAATACATTCTTGATACTGTAGAACCGCATTTACTGCAGAAATTCACAGGAATCTCTTCGTTTATTTCAGTCTCTGTTTTGTTTCTATAATCACGTTTCACATTTTGTATTTTCTGTTCCAAGGAACCTACCCGTTTTTTCAAGCTCCAATTTTCTTCCATATGAGGATAGAGACATTTGGAAATTAACATGTCAACATATGTTTGGTCTGATTGATACAACGAGTGTCCATTTTCTAGTGCGTTAACTATAGAATCTAGTCTACGGGTATCCCCATAGCCAAATTCAATAAGGTTTTCAATTTCTCGTATCAGCTCCTGAGACATGAAGGAGGTAACTAGAAGATTCCTACATAAAAAAGATCTCATAGCATCTAGGTATGATTATCTAAAATAATCCAATCCTTTAGGAATTGGTTTTGTATGCCTGTATAGAATATGAACTTCGAGACCATCACTTGTATAGAAAGATAATCCACATTCCTTACAGGTATATGGCATGGAATCATCTGCTCTAGTTTTGATTTAATGGATCTCATTGAAATACAGCTGACTTTGAGTTAAGGTTCAAACTCTCACATGTCTGAACCCACTGAAGGTTTAGTCACATGTAATATCAAGACGAATTATTCTCTTTTTTCTGCGCTCACGAGGTTTTTTCTTGGCTGATCCTTTAAACAAACTCTCAGCCTTGACTTTTTCTATCATGATATTTCTGATAGTCGATTGCAGCTTTGTTCCTTTTTGTGTGACCTGTACATGTTTTCGTGTAAATGCAGCAGGATACATGTTTATGTTGTGGCCCTTGGCGGCTCTTGCAAGCATCCTGAGCATCATCCCATACACCTGAGTCTGGATCTCCAATACACCAGATTTAATGTTGGCAACCCTTTCTGCGTTAGTCTCTTCTATAATTTTTGTTACCTTTGGGCCAATTACTACAGATGTAACAGTCATGGCCTTTTTTGAATCGACAAATATCCTGTCACACATACGGTCAATCTTTCTCATGTATCCATAGCAAAGATCAATTTTTTTCCTGTAATCTAGTCTGATCCTTTTTCTTATTCTATACTTTCTTTGTATTTCTACAAGGTCTCGCTCAAGTGTGCGCTTGCTTGGATGAAACCCTTGCTTTGCAAGCTCTTGCAAGACAAATCCCTTGTCCATAACATGATCTTCTCCTGATTTTGCAAGTATCTGCCGAATTGCAATTCTGCGCTCATAAATTGACTGCAACTCATTTTTGTTTCCACGATTCTTATGTACTAGATTATCCATCACTTATCGCTCCCTATTCAATGTCATACCTATCCAGCCAGACATAGTCATTCCAGTCTTTTGCCACTCTTTCAAATGCCTGCATTTTCTCGATTTTATTTTTCTCTTTTTCAGATGTCGCAAGCTCTTTTCTCATAAATTCTACCCGGTCAGCATGCATCTTTTTGACTTTGATAATGTCCTCCCACCAACCAGACCCCATGTATCTACCCACTTCGTGAGGAGACATTGCAAGCTTGTATTGCCTTCCATACCCATGACTTCCCCTTGAGCTCACTTGAGATACCAAAAATCCAGTGTTCTCAATCTCTCGGATAATCTCAGATACCCTCCTGTATTTGAGCAGATTAGAGCCGTCTTGCCACACTCTCCTATACTGCTGAACTATAATCGAGGTATAGTGCCATTCCTTGCCACTTAGAAAAGTGATTCTTGCAATTGCTGCAAGGATTCTCCTAAAATGGTATGATGACTGCTTTATGATGTTCTCAGCCCTGTCCTTTTGCATCTCTTTTGACGCTGCATTAATGTGATGTCTAGTCAGGGGCATCTCACCTTCTGCACTGGCACGCTCCGCTGCCACTCGCAGCAGGTCAATTGCCCGTCTTGCATCACCATGCTCTTCTGACACAAGCTTGGCGCAATGTTGTAGCACTTCATCATCGACTGGAGTTGCAAAGGCCTCCTTTGCTCGCTCACGTAGAATCGATATTACATGACCATAGAAATATGGCTCAAAAAATATCTCTGATGTTCCAATTCTTGATTTAACCCTGTCATCAATGTCATATTCTGAAAGGACATTGTTTGATATTGCAATGATGCAAAGATAGATACCATCCCTTGCCAGATCCTTTTCAAGCTCGATTAGTTTGTAGATAAAGTCAGATGGATGCCCACGCATGTCCTCAAATATGACATCAAATTCGTCAAGTATCATGACAAAAAGTTTCTTGGAGTTTTTTTCAAGCCTTGATTTGATTGCTTCTGCAATCTTGCCAAATGATACAGCTGTTCCTTGTGAGCCCTTGACTGCATCCAAGCCAACCTCTCCCAAAATCAAGTTCAAAGATCCAAATACTGTATTGGCCCGTCGAAGGTTCACTATGACATAGTCAATCCCCAGCTCCTTGCAAACATGCTGTACAACCGTTGTTTTGCCAGAACCACTTCTGCCGTATACAGATATGAACGGTACCACATGGCCATATTTGTATCCTAAAAGAAATCTGATGATTTGCTCGATCTGTTTTTCTCTTCCAAGTATCTTCGACGGCAGCGATAGGGAATCCAGCGTAGATTTTTTTGAAAAGATTGCGTTCTCCTGTTCTATCTTTGCGGCAATCTCTAAAATCTTGTCAGCAGAAAAATTTTCATCGTGTTGCATTATTTCAGTTCACTGGCAGCGCACATGACTTGAGTTAGACCATCAAATAATTTTAACATAAAATTTAGCTATTTGGACAGATACCAATGTAAATCTTACATTATTTAGCCGATTAATCTCGAAAAATTTAAGCAGGGGATCGTTCAAAATATTACAAAATTATGCGATTTTTTTGTGACATTTTTATTGCATTTCCACTGGCACTCATTTGCCAAGACCCTACCACTAAAGATTTGTCAAGCATAAGACACAAGTTCCAAGAATACAACATTATCTGTGTGCTTGTGGACAGCACCTACTAATTTCTGCCAAATAATTGTAAACCATCCAAGAGCAGGCATATTTTTGCTTAGGTTCTAATATGGCAATTCAGACTTGAAAAAAAGTGCCTGTAAACATTTTATATTCTATCATAGTTGGCGTGGTGCAGGGAATTGCCGAATGGCTGCCCATAAGTAGCAAGACCCAGGTTCTCATAGTTTCAAACGCGCTCTTTGGATTACCCCTAGTTGTGGCTTATGCCTTTGGCCTGTTCATGGAGATTGGCTCTGTGGGCTCGGCACTCATTTATTTTAGAAAAGATGTCATCTCTCTTATCAAAGATAGAAAACTTTTGGCATATCTTGTTGTGGTAACGGTAGTCACTGCAATAATAGGTGTGCCCATCTATTTTGTAGTGGAGCATGTTCTTGAAGGCTCGTACAATGTTGGAATACCAATGCTAATTCTCGGTGTAATACTGATAGTAAACGGTGCTTACATTAGGCGCTCAAGGACAAGCCAAAAAATTGGTAGCCTCGAGGAGATGAAAATAAAACATTATCTTGCAATCGGTATTGCACAGGGAATTGCAGCACTTCCAGGAGTAAGCAGGTCCGGCATGACAACTTCAACAATGCTGCTAATGGGTGTCAAGCCCGATGTTGCCTTTAGGCTATCATTTCTTGCGTACATTCCTGCAGCCATTGGCGCATTTATGATGACCGTACTGTTTAGCAAAAAAGAGGTTCACGCTGCAATTGCAAGCATAGATACAACTGGAATACTAATAGCTATAGCATCATCTGCTCTAGTAGGACTGGTTGTGATATCATATCTGCTAAAATTTGCAAAGAGCAACAAGATATACCTTGTCAACTTTGTGCTTGGAATCATAGCTATTGTAATAGGTGGAATCACTGCAGTAAATTTTCATTAAATATTTAGGATTTTTTTCCTTGCTATGAATTTGTAGTATGAGTATCATTGCACTCAGATTTATGTAAACTACGCATTCATTGTAAGACTATGATTATGATCTAGTTCACCATAAAAGACATAGCAAAGCCTTAGATAAAATCGTGGGATTAGATCAAAGGCAGTCTACAACCTATGGTGGCTCTACAATTGGTCCAAGCTATATCGCAGTAGACTGCCAAAAGTGTGAGATATCAAAATGCAAAAAATAAACCAAAGCGTCTATCCATCTTTTTCCATAACGCGTGGAAGAGGTAACATATATGAAAGAATTGCAAACATATTCACTGAATCTACAGCTCTAATCTACATCTCCTGTACAGTTGAAGAGATGTCAAGAATGTATGAGACAGGTATCCCAGACAGGATAAATTCATACAGAAGGGCAGGAGGGAGGGTGCGTCTCTTAATGGAACCATGTGATAACGACATGGTATTATTAGCAAAACAATTGGGCGCAGACGAGATCATGGTAACAAATATTCCGTTCAAAGGCAGAATACTTGTACAAGAGAACATGCAGGCAATCATCTCAACATCAATGGCAGACCCAATTCACATAGATGACGCAAATGATTCCATCATTCATACAACTTACCACGATATTGCAAGTGGCATCTTCAACCTATGTGATCATTTATGGAATGCTGCAAAATGTGACATGAAAGAAATTACTCTTTGAACATATAGCATCATTTTGTAATCAAAACCCAGAGTTCTGTACGACACCTAGTATCAATAATGAGATTTGGTCTGTTTTATACTGTTTAAATTCAATAAAGAAAACTAGTTCCATATTGGAGATAACAAAAAAGAGGATAACTATACAACAAGATGGCATAGAAATTGGAGCATACATTGCTTTTCCAAAGACAGCAAAAAAGCTGCCCGGAATCATCATACTGCATGAGGTATGGGGCCTTAACAGCCAGATAGAAGAAGTTGCAAAAAGGTTTGCAAAAGAGGGTTACGTAGCACTTGCCCCTGACCTATTCTCAAGATACAAAGACACGCTCAACGAACAAAACATAGAATCTGCAATGAAAAAGATCATGGCACTGCCTGTAAAGAGCATGTCAGACCCAGGCGCAATTGAAGAGGCCTCAAAAAAAATGTCAGACTCTGAAAAAAGTGTAGTCCAGATAATATTCAAAGAAAGGCAAAAAATGGAAGAAGATTTGGTCAAAGACATCATAACATGCTGCAAATATCTTGAAAACTCAAACGCAGTGAGCAGAAAACCGCTGGGGGCAATGGGCTTTTGCCTTGGCGGAGGACTTGCATTTCAGCTCTCCACAATCATTCCACTTGGAGTTACCGTAATCTTTTACGGCTCAAATCCAAAACCACTTGAATCCATTGAAAAAATAAAGGGACCGGTGCTTTGCCACTATGCAGAAGAGGATCCGCATATCAACTCTGCAATACCCTCTCTTGTGGAAAACATGATAAAATACCACAAAGAGTTTGAGATGAAGATCTACAAGGGGACTGTTCACGCTTTCTTCAATGAGCAGCGGCCTTCATACAACAGGGAGGCTGCAAAGGAAGCGTTTGGCAAGACAAAGACGTTTTTTAGGAAAAACCTGGCATGAAAAAAGAAAATATTGAAGAACCGATAATTTGGTCCTGTTTTATCAACTGGGCAAAAACGCTCCAGAGAATGAAAAAGACCAATTAAGACAGAGCTGAGAGTCCTTTGAATTCCATCCAGATAACACTGAGGATCCTCCAATGGTATCAAACACCATCATATTCCTTGGCCGAGTTTATTCTGCCTGATCTCTTGTCTTCCCTTGTACGAGATGATAAACAAGATGACAATAAATGCTACCTGTAGCGTCTCTTCTAAAACGCCCATCGCGTTTACAGGCAACGCTCTGCCTACAATCGGATTTGGAAATCGTGTGAGCGACCAAATCCCTATCAGTGCCAATGTGCCACCAATTCCAACATAGTTCCAAAAACTACCCCACTGTTTTATGGTAGGAATCACCCAAAATAGCTGAAGTATGCCCACTATGAGAAAAAAGACCATAATTTTTGGCGCAGTCGAAATGGAGAGA
Source organism: uncultured Nitrososphaerota archaeon (assembly GCA_963701075.1). Taxonomy (GTDB): domain Archaea; phylum Thermoproteota; class Nitrososphaeria; order Nitrososphaerales; family Nitrosopumilaceae; genus Nitrosotalea. Next base: position 1,174,660 of record OY969559.1, on the reverse strand, counting down.
AGCTGCGAGGCCAAAAAGAGATGCATGATACCCACTATGGCAGCTATTACAGATGCGGCCAGGGCTGTTTGCTTGATCATTGATAGATATAACGTCTTTTTGACTTTTAAGAAGATAGAACGATTATCAAGTTTGATTTTGTTGCACAGACAGATAAGATCACATTTTTTTGTACAAATATTTGTAAGAATATAACCTGCGATAACCCATTATATTTCCAAGTATGAATTTTGCACATATCTCAGTAATTGCAATGGCTTCAATTGTAGTAATAATTTCAAGTCATACGCACGAGGCAGATGCAACATGTGTAACAGGACCAAGCGGTGCTACCATCTGTGCAGGCATCTCTGAGCCAATCAGTATTGCAAAATCAAACTCCACTACAAGCATTTCACACAATGGAAATCCCCAGGTGATAATTACACCAAATTGTGCTGCAAATGACATAAGATATGGCAGTTATTTCAATACCTGTTACCAGCCCACCACATTGTATGTCAAATCTGGAACCATAGTAACATGGCAAAATAATGATACTTTACAGCACACTGTAACTTATGGTAGCATGTGGAGTGAGCTTTCACAAGGTTATTTTTTTGACAGCAAGGCAATGGAACCAGGAGAGAGTTATTCATACCAGTTCAAGTATCCCGGAGCCTATCCATATTTTGACGAGTTTAATTGGTGGGAGACAGGACTGATGGTCAAGAAATAACTTGACTTTTTTATAACAAGTATAGGGTATACAGTATGAGAGGATTGGAAAACATAAAAAGTCTAATAATTGCAAATTTTTGGAGAAAATTAAAAGATGGCCTCTAACATTGACAGATTCTCAAACATCAGAAACGCTTACGATGTTTTGGGGGTTTTACCGACAGCAGGGCAGGCAGAAATAAAAAAAGCCTATAGAGCAAAGGCAAGAACAACACATCCTGATAGAAATCCGCCAATTGAGAAAGAGGCATGGGAAAAACGCTTCCAAGAGATTCAAGAATCGTATGAGATTCTCAAAAACCCAGAGACAAGAAAAGAGTACGATGAATATCTCAATTCCAAAAAGGATTTAGGAGATACCCAATATGAAAATTTTTGGGACAAGGTCAGATCAAGTGACGAGAGCATAAAAACAGAAGATGCAAGGAAAAAGTGGTACGATGATATTGAAATGGAAAATGAACCTGTTGCAAATTTTAAGAAAAGGGGCAGCCTTGGGACAAAAAGGAAGAGAATCTGGATTTATGCGCTTGCAGGAATTGTTTTAACAATTGGTTTTAGTCTGGTAATGCCTGCAACACAACAAAATCACCTTCCTGCCATGCTCAACAATACAAGAGACGACCAAAACCTTGACTGGCAGAACATGCTTGACAACCCGCAGAACGCATATTGCGATCCCCCAAACGGCGAGCTAACCCGGTATTGCTTTTATCAAAACTTTATGTATGATTTTTATTCTTATGACGGAGACCATTGGTACAAGTATGTAAATTCCCAACCAATGCCCGTTGACCTAAGCGCTATTCCGACATACCAAACTAGCGGCAATAGCCAGGATTATTCTAACGCCATGGGATACCACTATTGTGCAAGCAAGCAGAGCAGTTATTTTGTTTTTGAAAATTGCTTGCAGCTTGAAACAAGTTTGGCAAACAGATAACAATTCAAACGGGTTTGCGGCAGACAGTTTTTCCTTCGTTTTTGGCAAAAGATTATTTTTGCCAAATTGTCATCTCTTGCGTCAAAATGCAGTTTTACTTGTGCAGTGCAAGGCCCTTTTTTCCAATATCAGTTCTGCAGTACTTGCTTGGCCAGCTGATCTTTTCAATTCTGTCATAAGCATATGATATTGCACCCTGTAACGTGTCCCCTGTTGCCGTGACGCCCAGTACACGTCCGCCATTAGTCAAGACCTTGCCATCTACACGCTTTGTTCCGGCATGAAAGACGTACGAGTTTTTGTCTTGAATATCAAGACCCAGTATCTCCTCGTTTTTTGGATAAGATTCCGGATATCCCTTGGATGCCAAGACAACGCATACAGCGCTCTGGCGCTTCCACGATATTGGAGGAAGGCTGGACATGGTACCATCAATGCTTGCTTGAATGTAATCAAGCAGGTCAGAGTCCATCCTCATCATTATTGGCTGGCACTCTGGGTCGCCCATCCTTGCATTAAACTCTAAAACAAAAGGCTTGCCGTCTTTTACCATTATTCCAGCATACAAAAATCCACAAAACAGAGTTCCTTCTTTTTTCATAGAGGATACCGTCCTTTCAATTACATTTTTTTGTATATCTTTTGCCAGGGAATCATCAATGACACCTGTTGGAGAGTATGCGCCCATGCCACCGGTGTTTGGTCCCTTGTCACCGTCATAGATCCTCTTATGGTCCTGGCTTGTGGCCATCGGATATGCAACATTTCCGTCAGAGATTGCAATATACGATGCTTCTACACCATCAATTCTCTCTTCCAAAATAATTCTGGCACCTGATGCCCCAAAGCTCTTCTCAACTAGAATTTTGTCAATTGCAGAGATTGCCTCTGATTTGTCATTGCATACAATCACGCCTTTTCCAGCTGCCAGTCCATCTGCCTTTACTACAAGGGAATAGTCAACTGATTTTACATGCTCTTTTGCCTTTGTTGCATCATCGAATATCTCAAAGCGTGCAGTCGGGATGCCGTTTCTTTTCATAAAATTTTTTGCCCAGACCTTGCTTGACTCTAGCCTTGCCGCATCCTTGGTTGGACCAAATATGGCAAGGCCTTTTTTTGCAAATGCATCCACAATTCCAGCAGCTAAAGGAACCTCAGGCCCTACAACTGTAAGACATTTCTTCTCAGATGCAAATTGTGCAAGTTTTTCAATCTCGTGCACCTCGATTTCTACATTATTTGAAGTTCCACCGTTTCCTGGCGCGTGATATATCGTTCCAACTTTTGGGCTCTGCGCTAGTTTCCACCCAAGTGCATGCTCGCGTCCGCCAGAGCCCACAACTAGAATGTCAATCAACAATTTTTCTTCATCTGGCTCGTATAAAAGCTAACAACCAGTTTTGGCAAAAATCTCACAACTTCGAAATATTGATTAACGATTGCAAAGCTTGTGGTACCATGAGCACAATAGACTCGCAAAAATCAGTCTATCTTTTCACCCACGGCAGACGAGACCTTGAGCAAAAGGCAATTGATGCATTAGTATCAAAGGGATTTGTAAAAGACAAGATAGTGTCTGCAAAGCCTGATGCAGTAGGCATCATAGGTGATTACATGGCAATGCTTTGGATGCCACCAAACCCCGACCACATCAAGATTCAAAAGATAACAAAGGTCGAACCAGTAAAGCCAGAAGGCATGATTGGTCTTTGGAAGGGCGTTGCAAAAGAAGACTTGTTCACAGTAACTCTCTGACAAGAGCAGAAATAAAACTCTCAAACTCTGAATCAGAAAATTTTACAGTCTCTATTTTTTTCTGCTCCTTTGCAATTCTTACTGCTTTTAGATGATAGCATTCACCGCCCGTACTCAACGCATTGTAATAGTAATCTGCACATGAGCAAAACCCCAACTCAGGGTCAAGCCAGTGCTCGTTTTCCTTTCCAACTACGGTCCAGATCTTTCTCCCGCTTGGCTCAAAGTGGTGCAATTTTACTCCCCTGTCAGATACAATAGAGTCAGCATCTCCTCGTCCTTTCACAAGAATTTAATTCAAAACTAATCGTATTATCTTTGATGGTCCTGACAAGATTAGTCCAGTCACAGCCTGCCCTTATTTTAGAGGACACAAAGAGATATCTTGTTGTGACAGACTTGCACATCGGCTTTGAGAGCAAGATCATGGCAAATGATATCCACATAGGCCCAAAAGAGATCATTGCAGAAACTGTACAAATCTTGGAAAAAATCATCGAATCAGAAAAGCCAGATTCGCTGATATTGTTAGGCGATGTAAAATCAAGCGTAGAGTCCATATCAAAGATAGAATGGAGCATGGTGCCACTCTTCTTTGAGATTGGAAAAAAGATTGAGACCATTGTGATTCCAGGCAACCACGACGGAAATATACAGAAACTTGTGCCAGACTGGGTAACTGTATCCAGCTCATCAGGCATTGTGATTGACGATACGCTATTGACCCATGGGCACGTGATGCCTTCTGAGAACTTGTCCCAGATAAACAAGATTGTGATGGGCCATCTTCATCCAGTATATTTTCATGAAGGGTCGGTCTTGGACGGCCAGCGAGTATGGGTTTCAATCAAGGCAGAAAAGAGCCAAATCTTTCCTTCAACAACAGGAGAGATAGAAATTATTATTGTACCATCATTTAACAAGTATTTTTATGCGACATTTAAGAAATCCTACAAAAAATCAATCTCGCCATTAATTAATGCAATCAAGAGATTCAAGTCTGCAAAGATAGTAACACTTGACGGTTCCATAATTGGCAATGAATCAATGGTATCAAGTGTTCTTTAGAGCAAGACTTGTAAAATATTGCCTGTACTGATTCTTCAAACCAATGTCAGCAAGCCTGATTTTGTAGGATCAGCGCAAGTTTCCGTATTTGTCAAACTCGGCTTGTACTGTACTGTTTGCATGGGCATACTGTACATTGAGGTTGTTGTTGACAGTTGTAATATCGCTTCTAGAGGCAGTAGCATTTTCAATGAATGCTTCTCTTGCCTGGCTAGCATTTCCTCCATTTTGCTCAACTTGGGTCATGGCAGCAAGACCATCATCTGTTTTCTGCATTGTATAATTGAACTGGCCCAAGAAAATAGCCTGAACGGTTTGATTTAGCTGAGAGACAAATGTGGCGTATGCATTTTGCGGCGTAAATGGGCTGAATTGTGAAAGCCAGGCGACAGTATCGTTTGTATTATTAGAGGTAGAGTTGAGCACCATCGAGGTCCCATAGGAAGTACTGATGCTTGGCGGCGAATCAACTGTCGGATCACTTGACTGGTACGTAAAAACTCCAATAAATACTGGAAGAGTATAATATTCAAGAGAGATTTTTTCTTGTTTTACCGCATCCCCCATGCCTCCAGTAGAGGCGGTTGCAGATGCAGTATGAACTAGCAAGGCGCACGATGCCAGTATTGCCAATAACAATAATGCCCGCATTTTCTTTCGTCTTGGTTTGAAATTATAAAAAATGATATCAATTGTTTTTATCAATTGATGTACAAGATTTAGAGTCAAAGCAAAAAGCACGAACATGGTAAATAGACCCAGGCTTTTGGAAAAATCAGACTAGATCAAGGCAAATACAGTAAATTTTTAGAGTTTTATTTTACAATACTTGGAGATTTTTCAAACACTTGCTTGAATGCGCGAGGCTTGCCGTCCTTGAAGACGTCTTTTGCACAATACTGCATAGAAAATGCCGCCATCTGTTCCAAAATTGGGGTTAGTGCCTTGCCCTTGTCAGTCATGGAATACTCTATTCGCACAGGAGTGCCAGGATAGATCTTTCTCTCAATGAGCCCGTTTCTTCCCATCTCACGAAGTCTAGCCGACAGGGTCTTTGGGTTTATGCCATCAATGGTATCAAGAAACTCGTTGAACCTGGTCTGATTCAGTCTAGTCATGTTTCTTAAAATGTGTACTGTAAACTTTTTACCAATTATTGCAAATGTATTATCAATGGGACACGCTTTCATGCTATCTGCAAGTATTCTACACTCTTCTTCTTTCAACTTACCACAGCCTCAGTTAATTTACAGGTAGTTACTCGCTGATTTAAATACTTACCTTTCTATATCTAGTATAGAAAATTTAGGTGAAAACAGCTGACCAAGACACTTGTTGTAAAATATATTCCTCGCGGAGAGCGCTCTAACACTAGAAAGGTTTTAGCAGAGTTCAAGTCTAAGGTAAAAAACTCGTCAATTGAAGAGCTTGATCTTGCCAAAGACGTTCCAGACCTATTCTTGGCTGACAACCTCATGGCCTATATCCAGCGCGATTACCTAAAGCAGGACATATCAGCAGAACAAAAGAGTCTCCTGTCCAAGATGGATAAAATGATAGAGCAGGTAAAATCATCTGATATCATAGTTCTTGCATATCCAATGTTCAACTTTTCCATGCCTGCGGTAGTCAAGGCATGGTTTGATTCCATCATGCTAAAGGGTCACACATGGAATGCACAGGATGGAAAGTATTCAGGATTAATGAAAGGAAAAAAAGCGCTGACAATCGTTTCTAGCGGAGGCTCGTACAGCACTGGCCCCATGAAGGCATGGGAGCATGCAGTCTCCCTTTCAAATGCAGAGTTTCAATTCATGGGGTTCAGCGAGGTAAAAGGAATACTTGCAGAGGGAATGAATGGAGCAGAAGATGCCAAGTCAAACAATTTGGCAAAGGCGTTTGGAGAGATACAGGCAATAACACACCAGTGGTACCAATAGATACTTACCACGCCTTTACTTGATATCCAGTCCCTTACTTGTATGTTTAAATACTTTCATAACTATAGTAGATATACATTTGGTAGTTAATAATAAATCCAGACAGAAATGTATAGTTCAAAAAAGCGCCAAGGACGCGTGCGTTCAGGGCAGAGAATCTCACGGCCCTCTAATTACGGATGCCGTACGCGGTGAGATCTTGTGCGCAAGTTGTGGTGCTGTACTAGTAGACAAGGTGGAGGATACAACGCCTGAACAAAGATCGTTTACGCTAGAAGATTATAACAATAATACAAGGACAGGAATGGCGTCAACGCTTTCCATCCATGACAAGGGACTCTCAACAATAATTGGAAACGCAAACAGAGATGCGGCAGGAAACTCCATCTCAGGTTACATGAAGTATACATTCAACAGGTTGAGAACATGGGATAGCAGAAGCAAGACAAACTCTGCTGAGCGAAACCTGCGTGCGGCGTTTGCGGTAATGTCATCAATACAGTCAAAGCTTGAGATCTCTGATGCAGTAATTGAGCGAGCCGCCTACCTATACAGAAAGGCACTTACAAAAAACATAGTCAGGGGAAGAACCATAAAAGGAATGATTCTTTCCGCACTATGCATAGCCTGCAGGGAATCAAATGTTCCAAGGACCCTGAGCGATATTGCACATGAAGGAAACATAACAGTCAAGGATCTTTCAAGGAACTATAGAATATTTGTCAATACGCTTGGCTTGCAAATAGATGCCTTTGATCCATCAGAATTTGTATCAAAGATAGGAACAGCTATTGGTTCAAGCGAGAAGGCAAAAAGGGATGCACTTGACATACTTTACAGGGCAAAAGAAAAGGGAATAACCAATGGCAAGAACCCCGTCTCACTTGCAGCAACTGCCATCTACATGTCAGGATTACTAAATGAGGAAAAGTTCACTCAAGATAAACTCGCACGGGCATCAGGCATTAGCAGCGTGACAATAAGAAATCTTTCCAAGGTATTAAGAAAAAGCCTTGGCATTGAAATCCAAAGATAAAGATTCTTTCAAAGACTTCAAGATTTTTTCATTCAATGTATCGGTAGAAGATATCTATCAAATTGTCTCGTACGGCTCTAGTGGCTTTTTGGTGGTCTCGTTGTGCCTCAACCACTCTAGTGTCTTTGCAAAAGAGTCTGCCAGTTCCGTTGTTATCAGCACAGGTATGCCAAGCTCTACTGCCTTTCTTCTTATCTGGTACTCGTCGTACAACATGCCGACATATTTTTCAAGTGTCGATGTGCTTGGCACGTTTATGATAAAATCAATCTTGTGCTGGTACAGCATGTCTGCAATGTTGGGCTTGCGCTGGGGCTCGCTAATCTTGTATACAATTTGCACATCCCCTATCCTCTTGTCTGACAAAAATTCTGCAGTGTGCTCTGTTGCTAAAATCTTGTAGCCAAGACTTTTGAGCAAGAGTGCAGTCTGCAAGAGTTTCTCCTTGTTCTCAGAGCCTCCCGCTGTTATCAATACTGATCCTTCCTTTGGCAAAGAGTACCCTACAGAGATTAACCCCTTTGCTAGTGCATCATAGAAGCTTTCGCCAAAGCATGCAGCTTCCCCTGTTGACTGCATCTCCACTCCAAGTATCACATCAGCACCTTCAAGTTGCATAAATGAAAACTGCGGTACCTTGATTCCATAGTTGTGTATCTTGCGCCACCTGTCATGTGGAATTGCCGGAAGAGGTTTTCCAAGTACTGCCCGTGCTGCAAGACTGATAAGATTCATCCTGACAAATTTTGACACAAACGGCATGGAGCGCGATGCCCTGATGTTAAGCTCAATTACAAAGACCTGATCAGAGTTGATAAGAAATTGCAGATTAAACGGACCCTTTATTGTAAACGCACTTGCAATTTTTTTCGTATAATCAAGTATTGTCTCAATGACCTTGTTGGAAAGGCTCCATGGAGGGATGCACATCATGGAATCTCCAGAATGCACACCTGCCCCTTCAATGTGTTCTATTACTGCACCGATTACAACATTTTTTCCATCTGAGACTCCATCCACTTCGGCCTCAAGTGAGTTTAGCATGAACTTTGTAATAACGACAGGATAGTCTGGCGAGACATTGGCTGCTTCGTCCAGATATTTTTTGAGTTGTTCTTCTGACCAGACAACTTTCATTGCAGCGCCGCTTAGCACATAAGATGGCCTTACAAGAACCGGATAGCCCACCTTTAGTGCAAACTTTTTAGCATCAGACAAACTTGAGAACGCCTGCCATGGGGGCTGCCTTATGTGAAGATTATCAAGCACCTTGCTAAAGTGAGACCTGTTTTCTGCCCTGTCGATATCCTCGTATGACGTTCCAATTATCTTAATTCCATGTTTTGCAAGTTTCGGTGTCAAGTTGTTTGCAGTCTGGCCCCCTACTGCAGTCACAATTCCTGTCAACTTTTCAAATTCTGCAATATCAAGAACCCTTTCAAGTGTCAACTCTTCAAAGTACAACCTGTCACAGATATCATAGTCAGTCGATACGGTTTCGGGGTTGCAGTTTATCACAGAGACCTCCTTTACGCCATTTTCCTTGAGCCCCCAAACCATGTTTACTGTTCCCCAGTCAAACTCTACGCTGCTCCCAATGCGGTATGGCCCTGCGCCTAGCACCGCTATCTTTTCATTATCAGAGTTTACCTCAAAGTCATTTGTTTTTCCACCATATGTAAGGTATAGATAGTTTGTCTGGGCAGGCCACTCTGCTGCAAGGGTGTCTATTCGTTTTACTACAGGTACAATTCCAGACTCTTTTCTCATCTTTCGAACTTCCATGTCGTCTTTTCCTGTCAGCCTTCCAATCTGCTTGTCTGAGAATCCAAGTTTTTTTGCAGCACTCAATGTATTTTTATCAAGATTTGATTCCTTGAGATTTTTCTCAGTCTCTACAATGTTTTTAATTTTTTCTACAAACCACGGGTCTATTGCAGAAAGCTTGTAGATTCTCTCAACTGAGATTCCCTGCCGCAGTGCTGCTGCTACGTGGTATAGTATATGGTCATCTGGCTTTTGCAGCTTGTCTTCCAGATCCTCGACATCGTAAATCTTGTCAGGGGTTCGGTTTGCAACAAGTCCGTCGTTTCCAATCTCAAGCATCCTAATTGCTTTTTGAAATGATTCTTCAAAACATGTTCCCACTGCCATTACCTCGCCTACTGATTTCATTGTAGGTCCAAGGCTGCGGTTTGCAAGCTCAAACTTGCCAAAGTCCCATCGCGGATGCTTGCATACGATATAGTCAAGTGAGGGCTCAAAGCACGCAGTGGTGGTTTTTGTTATACGATTTACAAGCTCAGGAAGTGTGTGACCCATCCCAATCTTTGCTGCCATGTATGCTATTGGGTATCCAGTGGCCTTGCTTGCAAGTGCAGACGAGCGCGAGAGTCTTGGATTCATCTCTATTGCAACATACTTGTCAGAATCTGCATCTAGTGCAAACTGTATGTTGCACTCACCAACTATACCAACATGACGTGCTGCCTTTAGTGCTGCAGACCTTAACATCTGGTACTCTAAATTATCAAGTGTCTGCGATGGTGCCACAACTATATTGTCACCAGTATGCACCCTCATTGAAAGAACATTTTCCATGTTACAAATTATTACATTGTTACCATCATAGTCTGCCATGACCTCATACTCTATCTGCTTCCAGTGCCCCACATACTCCTCAATTAGTACCTGCCCCACAAGACTTGCGTTAAGGCCCCTTGTCACTATTTCGTGTCACTCGATTTCATTGTGTGCCACTCCTCCACCCTTTCCGCCCAATGTGTATGCAACACGTATGATTACAGGATAGCCAAGCTCATTTGCAATCTCTTTTGCCTGCTCAAAGTTGTAAACTGTCTTACTTTTCAGTACTGGAACGCCGCACTCTATCATGGCATCCTTGAAGAGTTGCCTGTCTTCGGTTGCCCGAATCCCTGCCACCTGTGTACCCAGCACCCGCACCCCATATTTTTTTAGCACGCCCATCTCTTCGAGTTTTACTCCACAGTTCAGAGCAGTCTGTCCACCGAATCCAAGCATCAGGCCGTCTGGCCTTTCAGATTCTATGATGGACTCTACGTACTGGGGGTTTACCGGAATTGAATACACCTTGTCTGCAAACCTTGTGTCAGTTTGAATTGTTGCAATGTTTGGATTTACAAGAATGCTTTGTATCCCTTCTTCCTTTATGGCCTTGAGACATTGGCTACCGGAGTAGTCGAACTGGCGGTCATTTTGTGACTTTCGCCTGCTTCTCCGATTTTAATTGCCCCACTGCCAAGAACCAATATTTTTTTTAGCGACTCATCTTTTGGCATTGTCCTCCCCTATGAGTCGTTTAAGCTCTTCAAAAATAAACATACAATCAAAAGGACCAGGTGACGCTTCTGGATGAAATTGTACTGCAAGAATCTTTTTTTCTTTGTGTCGTATTCCCTCTACCGTTTTGTCATCAGTATTTGTAAACCATAATTTGAAATCAGTGTTCTTTAGAGAATCTGGGTCAAGACAATATCCATGGTTCTGGCTTGTCACGTAGACTTGTTTTGTATCCAAGTCAATGCATGACTTGTTCTGTCCCCGATGGCCATACTTTAGCTTGTATGTGCTTGCACCGCCAGCAAGACCTAGAATCTGCGCACCAAGGCATATTCCAAGCGTTGGAATATTTTTTTCAATCAAAGCTTTTGCAGTGTCCATGGTCTCACCGCATTTTATTGGATCCCCAGGACCGCTTGCTATCACAACGCCCTTTGGTTCGTAGGAGAGAATCTTTTCCACAGAATAGTTCCACGGAACGCAGATTACTTTGTATCCAAGTTTTATGACATTGCGCAGTATTGCATTTTTTACACCCGTGTCTACTACCACGATCGACTCTCGTCCGGTACCATATGTCTTGGGTTCCTTGGTGGATACCACAGTCATGAATTCATCATCGTTGTATTTTTTGGCAGATGCAAGTTGTGCTTTGAGCGCTTGTTCGTCAATCTCTTTTTCAGATACGGCAAGTATTGCCATCATGACGCCCTGTGTCCTAAGTTTTGTCGTAAGTGCCCTTGTATCAATTCCTGAAATTCCAGGTATCTTTTCGTTGTATAGCCATTCATCTAGCGTCATGGCAAGATTCCAGTGGCTTGCAGTAATGGATAATTCGTGGACCACAAGTGCCCGCACCTGTATCTTGTCAGATTCGATATATTTTTTGATGCCATCTTCATCTTTTTCCAAAACATTTGGAATGCCATAATTTCCTACCAATGGATAAGTAAGAGTCAGAATCTGTCCACTGTATGACGGGTCAGTTAGCGCTTCAGTATAACCTGACATGCCTGTATTGAAGACAGCCTCGCCTGAAACAGTTGTAGAATAACCAAAACCCATTCCATCAAAAACAGTGCCATCTTCCAAAACAAGCTTACCAAACTTGTTTACATGTTTGGCTTTCTTTGTTGGAATTTCTGAGACCCTCAGCAACTGCAGAATAATACGAATTTAAGTTTTATGTCGATCTAAATTTTATTTTTGCGTTCTAGTTTCAAAGATAATACTGGTAGATTTTTGAATCTACAGGGCCTTGAATTGATCGCTCCACTTGTAATAGGCGCGAATCATTTCCATGCTTACACTTGGCTTTCGTCTTGTGATTATTTCCTTAAAGTCAGACATGGTGATCTGGCGTGGTTGCGGTGGCGCTTCTCCCACTACAGGGTCTTGGAATGCCGGCGAGTGGAACAAGTCATTTACAACCATTAACTGTGCAGACTGGCAAATGTCTTTGATGTCACTTGCGCTGTATCCGTCTGCCAGTTTTGCAAGCTCGGACGGTTTTGATTTTTCATCCTTTTGAAGTGGTGCGGTATAAAGCTCAAAAAGACTAACTCTTGCTTCTAGCGTTGGAAGCGACACATAGACTCTTTTTGTAAATCTCCTAAGAAACGGCCAGTCAAGGCTCCATGGTTTGTTTGTAGCCCCTATGACATAGAGTTGAGATCTTTTCCTTTTCCGTTGATGCCGTCCATCTCGGTCAAAAACTGATTTTTGACTCTAATCTCTCCTCCTATCTCACTATTGCGGTTTCCAAGAAGTGAGTCCACTTCATCGATAAACAATATTACTGGTAACCCTTCTTTTTCAGCCATTCCTCTTGCCATGGTGAATAGCTTTGAAACATTCTTCTCTGCCTCACCCAACCACTTGCTCATCATAGAGGCAGCATCTACATTAATGAAATATCCATCAATCTCGCTTGCAGTAGCTGCTGCAAGTACTGTCTTGCCACATCCAGGAGGACCATAAAGCAGTATTCCTCTTGGCCATCCAAGTGGAAATAGGTCAGGACGTTTAGCAGGATAAACAATAGATTCTCGGAGTGCGTTTTTTGCATCATCAAGACCAATTACTTCTGCCCAGCTGACGTTTGGCTTTTCCTTCATTATCAATGAATCAAGTTCATTTTTTGTCAGGGACTGTTTCTGCTCTTCAGGGGTTGCTTTTGGATCAACAGCTGGCTCTATATCCACATTAGTCAATTGTAATGCTTTGATACGATTCTGATATGCAGCGACACGTTCTTGGTATACTCTATTTAGTTTGTTTTCAGGATATAGGTGAATTAGCTTTGTGAGCGATTCTACTGCCCTCTGGTAGTTAGAGATTGCCATACCACGTGCGCCTTGTGAGTCAAGACTTTATGGCTTCCGCAGCAAATCTACTTGCGCTATTTTCTAACTCTTGCGGTGCTAGGCTCATAATATTACCAACTAGATTTCCACTTCGGTTCTTGTTAGGTAATCACTGGTGTGAACTCGTCTAGTAGGATTTGTTAAATTAATTGAACTTGGCTGCGTTACGGCAGGTGTTACAGCAGGAGATACATGGACAGGCGCTGCCAGTACAGGCGCGGCAGGTACACGTGATAACCTAAAGTCATCTAGCCTTGTCTGAGACGCGTGCCCAAAGGTTAGGTTCCTGGTTACATCATCATGCAATGTATGAATCTGCTGTAAGGCAACCTCTGCTGATATTACCAAGTCTTCCAGTTCGTCCCTTAGGACGTTGACTGAGTTTGTAGTATGCATGATTATGCCAATAAACTCCTCCAAGAATGCCTTGAGGTCTTTTTTGTCCTGATATTTTGTAAGCAAGTATTCAGATGCAAGAATCACCTGTCTCAAATCCTTCAATTCCTCAACTGAGAGTGTCTCGATAAAACCATCTTCTGCTCCCTTGTCTTTTTGTATAATTTTTTGCTCTATCTTCGATGACAGAGTCTTGATTCTAAAAAGAGGATGAGATAGATCCTGTCCAGTATCATCCTTTGAGAAATTCAACATGTGATGCCTTACAGGAAATCTAGATTAGGAAACTGCTTGTATATTTTAGAGTCAGCAATCAATTTAGCTTCATCCAATAGCCTTTGCGACTCTTCATTTGCCCTTTCAAAGTCAAGAGTGGAGCTTGCAAGGTGTGCCGCATCTATTATCACCCCAGACAAGAGAAGAGATAGCTCGCCAAGATCAAGGTCAATTACAGGCAGCAAAGAGAGCATCCTTGACCTGACTATTCTTACAATTGATATCGTAGGAGCAAGACCGGTAGGGACATTTCCCATGCCTGCAATGGAATCAAGGCTTCGCCTTACCTGCCTTAACGATTCTACGGCGTATGAGATTTCAAGCTCATGTCGTACTTCTCTTTCAAGTACTTTGAGCGATTCTGTAGTGCCGTCAGATCTTCTATAGAGCATCAAGTTAGACTCGTTCAAATCGCGTCTTTTTTGTACTAAGATTTCCAATATGCCATCCACAGTCTCGGTTGCATAATCCAGCCGGGGTTTGATGGTACTGGCACGGACAATCTGATTTTTGCTCTCATCTTCTATTACCCATTTTGATTGAGTTGCCATTTTCAATTACAAGATTGGGTTTTGATATATCAAACCCATGTTACGGTAACTTGTGTCACCACAGTAACACAGTCTTCAGATACAGCTTAGGGTTCTGTCCACTTGTAGGTTGACAAGTAAACTTGCTTTCATCTACTCCAAGGATTAGTGGCTGTATGTTATCCATGTTCCTTATCATCACTTCCTCTGAAAGCCCTCCAGTATGGGTAAACCTAGCCCACACCGCACAGCCGAAAAGGCGTGCTTACTGCACCACGATTCATAGATGTCATAGCCTGCCCCCTTAGAGTTATCTCCGCCTACCGGACAGGTCTTGCTGGTGCTTATTTTGTTTGCATTCATTTGACTCCCGTATTGTTCTGTGGTGATCAAGTTCTAAATTGAAAGATGAGATGACAGTAAAAAAGGCTCAGGTTATGTTATCATTACCATGATTTGGTGTAACGTATATGCAATCATCGAGTATTTGGTAAAACCTATTATTTAATAAAAAATTTGCTGGTAATCTAAAGATAACAGTTCCAGCTTAGTATTTTTTCTAGCCTTTGTTCAATGAATTTAGCTGATTAAGCTTACCTTACAAATAAATAATTTCTGCCATGGTAAAGGGGCAAGATTTAGCAGTAAGCTTGGAAGAATTTGGTCTGAGCAAATACGAAGCCCAAGCCTATGTCACACTGATTACAAAAGGCACGATATCTGCAAGCGAGCTTGCATATTATTCCGACTTGCCCAGAACCAAGGTGTATCCAACGCTACTAAAACTTGAAAAAAAGAAGATTGCGATAATATCAAAAAGCAAACCAATAATGTGCACTGCCATTGCTCCAGAAGATGCATTTGATGAAATCATACAAGATCAGATAAACCGCGTAAATGCAATGAACAGCCTGACCACCAAACTAAAGCGGCTCAGCGAGGATAGCAAAAAGGCAAGAGGCTCAGAAGAGAAAAGATATTTTCACCTTACTCAGAACTATGTATTCAAACAATTCCAGTCAATGATAGATGGTTCCAAGACATCAGTTCATGCAATAATTGATTCGTGGGGACTCAACCTTATCTCGCAGTGCAAAGAAGAGCTCTTGGTAGCTCTGAGAAGAAATATTGATATCAAGATAATAATTCCGTCAAACTTGGTAGGAACAGAGGCTTGTCACAACTTGCCAGCAGAAATAAGGCTCAAAACTGCAGAGGTTTCTCAAAACATGATTACTTTTGATGATTCCGAGATTCTTATGATTAACAGCAGCAACGGCAAGGGTGCGATATTTCTATCCACGGATGTGCTTGGCACAAACCAGGTCAAGACTTTTGAACAGACTTGGAAGAGCGGGATGAGGGTTAACAATTTATCAGACATGACAAAGTCAGATGCGCAAGAGACCCTCAAGGTAGTACAATTGATAAATGAAAATGGCCTGGGATTTGTCCTAAATTCAATGCTAAACTCAAAAGGCAAAGGGATAGACATCATAGTATTCTTGGAGAAAAACGGGTTAGACCTACAATCAAAGACACTTGACGAGATAATTTCCCTGGTTGACTCTACCCTAGATATCACATGTTCAGGCCATCTCAGATATGAGTCACAGGGCAATCACTTTGTAATAGAATCAAAGATGAACAGCGGTCATTCGATTCCCTGGGCACTTTTGCTTGAAGGATACCTGAACAAAAAAGGAATTAAAACCAAAATGATTTACAATGATCATCAGCACACTGGCGAGAAGATACACATCAAGGTTGATTCCAAAATAGCATTGACCTAGTACAAGTTTTTTATTTTAGAAATAATTCATCTATTATATTTATATCAAAATTCTAAAGTCTTCTTTGACAGTGTTCAGTACTACATGAGTATTTGTTCTGCTAACAGATGGAAGACCTAAGAGATGTCTTGCAAACTTGCCAAGCTCATCAGTGTCCCTGAATTTTCCAATTATAATTGCGTCAGGGGAGCCAGTAGTTTCGTAGATACCGTATAGGTTTGGAAGCTTTGAGAGTTTTTTTCCCATCTCTTCCAATTTGCCTCCTGATGAAATTATCTCAATCAAAGCAATAATTGGAGAGCCTAGTTTTCCTTGATCCACAATTATCGAATAGCCCTTGATTATTCCTTTTGACTCTAGGTCCTTTATTCTCTTAAGAACAGTTCCGGGCGCAATTTCCAGCTCGTCTGCCAGTTGGCGATAGGAACGCTTTGAGTTCTTCAATAATTCTTCCAGTATGCGTTTATCCAGATCGTCAACTGCCATGCAATTATGCACGTTTGTTCAATAATTAAGCGTTTTTCTGTACATTTGTATTAAAAATTCGGTATATGCCTATATTTATGTACAACGTATCTAAGGCGATGTCAACAAGCGATGCACCTAGTAAATTCCAACAAACAAAACGCCATGACGGATACATTCCAATAGCAGTTGCGATAATGTTGGCGTGTATATTTGTGACCATCTTTGTCATCAACCCAGAAGCTGGCGGATACGGCGGTGGAAACAACCCCGCTGCGTTCTACGAATCAGCAGGTTTGATCTGTGCAGGCGTTGTGATAGGCTACGTAGCACTCATCTTTAGAGTCAATCCCATGTGGAACTGGTAGACAATCTTCCAAGACGTTTGGATAGGCTACACAGGGCTCATCTTTAGAGCCGCATAGAAAACGCGGGGAAAGACGTTGGACTTTCCCCCTTCCTGATTTTGGCTTGGCAATAATGAAGGATGCATTCGTATTTAGAACCAAAACCTTTGCAAGAGCCAAAAGCAAACAATACCTAAATTTAATCATCTTCAGATATTACTAGCATGACGTCTGCGGAGCACCAAAAAATGCTAAACTCGCTTGCAACCACATTGGAATCCCAAGGAATTACAATAACACACATTGACATGGCAGAGATGCCAGAGTACTTTGATGAAAAATACAGAAAGCTTCCAAAGCCAAAAGAAAGAGACGGACATGTCCCGGATTTGGAAGGAATGAAGGGCGCGTTACGACATCTAGGCGAAGTCAAGACAAGCATCAAAGGAGATCCGAACATAAATGCACAGTTAAAGGCATTTACAGGCAGAGAGATGAACGGCAAGGAAATCCCTCTTCACATAGCGGTTCCAAAGGAGCTCAAAAAGGAGCTAGAGAAAAAACTGTACAAGGTTGGACTTTACGAGAAATGCAAAAAAGGCACAGTCAGAATCTGGGCATAGCACACAACTGGCCAATGAAAGCATCTTTTAGCAACATTTACTTTTTTAATGGTACAGTTCAAGCAAGTTCTATCGTACCTTTATAAAATCAGTAAAATTATAGCCATTATCATGCAGATTTCAAGTGAGTTTAATCCAAAGAAGATAGAAGATGAAGTAAAACAACAATTATCAGGTATCGATTTAGAGAAATTAATTTTCGAGTCTTCAAATAAAACAAAAAAGACTGTCTTCATAGAAGGCCCTCCCACCATGAATGGAACACCCCATGCAGGACATCTTCGTGGTCGAGTAATGAAGGATTTGTGGTATAGGTACACTACTCTGCGGGGCTACAAGATTATTTTTAATGCGGGCTGGGACACACAGGGTCTCCCAGTTGAGCTGCAGGCAGAAAAAGAACTTGGCATCTCAGGAAGCAAGTCTCAAGTAATAGAATCTGCCGGAATAGAAAAAATTGTTTTAGAATGCAAAAAAATCGTACACAGATTCAACGAGAAATGGGTAGAGTCTGATAAATTATTGGGAATGTCATTTAACCAAAAAAATGCATACTGGACATACAAAGATGAATACATTGAACGAGAATGGAAATATCTAAAGAAAGCTCATGAGAATGGAATTCTTTCTGAAGCCTACAAGGTAGTGGCATACTGCCCAAGCTGTCAGACATCGCTAAGTCATGCCGAAGTAAACCAAGGATACGATACAGTTCAGGACCCGTCTCTCTATTACAAAGTGAAGATGCAAGACGAGGATCTTTATCTTATTGTTTGGACCACAATGCCGTTTACACTTGTTACTGATACAATGGTCGGAGTAAACCCAGATGAAGACTATGTACATGTCAAAGTAGGAGACGAGGTATGGCTGGTAGGCAAAAGCCGCCTAGAAGAATTCATGAAGGAAGCTCGAGTTGAGGAGCACACAATCATCAAGGAGGTAAAGGGTTCAACCCTTGAAGGAAAAAAGTACATTCATCCTCTTTTAGATGAGATTCCAGGACTCAGAGAACGCTCCGCTCTTCCCAATTTTCACATTGTAGTATCAGAGGGTTTTGTAGATGTACAAACAGGAAGTGGTCTTGTTCACTTGTCTCCTGCAAACGGTGAGGAAGACTTTGAGATTGCAACAAAAAGAAAAATACCGATTTTTAACCCAATAAATGACGAGGCAAAATTTACAAAAGATGCCGGAGTCTTTGCAGGCCTTTTTGTAAGAGACGCAGACGACAAGATAGTTAGCGCAATCAAGGAAAAAAACGCTCTTGTACGAATTGGAAAGATAAAGCATCAATATCCATTGTGCTGGAGATCACAGCACAAACTACTCTGGCTTGCAAGAAGAGGGTTCTTTTATTTTCTTGACAGGCTTGGAGACAAGGCAGTAAAGGCAGCAGAAAGCGTAGAATACTTTTTCGAGCCGCCAAGAAACAGATTTGTTGAAATCATTAAGGACCGTCATCCTTGGTGCATCTCACGGGAACGCATCTGGGGATGCCCATTACCTCTTTGGAACTGCAAAAAGTGCGGTAACCAAAAATGGTTCTTCTCAAGAGAGGACATAACAAAGGCTGCATCAGAGCTTCCAGATGGGCCAAATTTTGAGATGCATAGGCCATGGATAGACAAGGTGGTGATAAACTGTGACAAGTGTAATTCAAAGATGGAAAGAGAGCAGTTTGTTTTGGATACGTGGCACAACAGTGGAGCTGCGCCATATGCATCACTTACCAACAGCGATTATCAAGAGTACATCCCTGCCGCATTTCTTACCGAGGGCATAGACCAGACAAGAGGATGGGCATATACCCTATTAATTGAAAATGTAATATTCAATGATGCGCCGGTTGCCCCATTCAAATCGTTTCTCTTTCAAGGACACGTGCTTGACAAAAACGGCAACAAGATGAGCAAGAGCCAAGGCAATGTACTAGACGCAATAGAGCTGTTAAACAAGTACTCGGTAGATTTGATTCGGCTGTATTTCATGTGGAAATCAAGCCCAATCGAGCCTCTCAACTTTAGCACAGACGAGCTTGTTTCAAGACCCTATCAGATTCTCAGCACGCTGTACCACTTACACATCTACCTGAAACAAAATAGCGAGTATGACAAGTATGACAAGACTTTCACAGTACAATGGGCAAAAGACAAGAATCTCCTAAAAGAGCCAGAGATTTGGATATTATCAAAGCTTCAAAAGTTGATTTCATCAGTAATAGAGTCTCAAGAAAGATGCAGGTTCCATGAATCAGCAAGAGCAATAGACGATTTTATCATAAATTCTGTAAGCCAAGTTTACATTCCAATCACTAGAGAGGAATTGTGGACAGAAGATGAGTCATTAAGAGAAAGAAGACTTGCAATCTATGCAACGCTGTATGAGATTTTAAGAACAATCGATGTTCTGATTCATCCAATTTGCCCATTTACGACACAGTATCTACACACCACAATGTTTTCTGAAAAAAAGAGCATACTCTTGGAGGACTTTCCTGCACCTCAGCAGTCTCTAATCAGTGAAAAAACTGAAGAATCATTTGACTTGATGAAAGAAGCTGTATCTGTTTCAGCCGCTGCAAGAATGAAAGGGAAATTAAAACGAAGATGGCCATTAAATGAAGCAATCATTTGCGTTGAGCCATTACAGAAACAAAAACTTGAATCTTTGTCAGAGTTGCTTTTATCACAACTCAATGTAGAAAAATACAAAATAGTTGAATTGCCAAAATCTGAAGGGCTCGAGCTTGTATCAAACCTAATGAAGACAGGACTGCCCATAACCCCCAAAGTTGAACTTGAGCGAAAGAAGATAGGGCCAAAAGCAAAACAAGACATGGGAAATCTAGTAGCAAAGTTTTCAGAGACTGACCCCAAAGTAATTGTAGAAGGATTATTGAAAAATGGAACGTTTAAGCTTTGATCTTGGCAGTACCAAAATTGAGCTAGATAAAGACGATTTTGTTATAGATTTTACAGAGCAAGAAGGCCATGCAATGGCAAGACGAGATTCTCTCATAGTGTTTATCAGCACATCACGAAATCGCGAAATGATGGCACGTGGTCTGGTTCGAGACATAGCAAGGCGATTACAGGTACTCAGAAAGGAACGCGGATACAATCCAACTGATGTTCTCGATGCGGCATACATACTAGGTCTTGATGATGATTCCCTTACAATGGTCAACGAAAAACAATCAGAACTTGCCTTTCTTGTAAGGGTGAAAAGAGTAGAATTTTCAGACAAGGCCAAAAGTTACAAAGACGAAGATCTTGATGGTCAAAAGATCCAAATCTCAATAGAGTAAGGTTTTATCTAGCCAATTAAATAATTAAACAGAGATTAATTCTCATGCCCAAGCAAATAACTCTCGATGGTTGGCTTTTGTCCCACTTTCAAGTATTGTTAAAGAAAGGATCATCTCATGTGGCAAGGACAAAGACGCCCATCATACTGTATAGAAACAGCATGGAAGAGGAAGGAGAGTCGTATCAGGAAACGGTTTGCACATTGACTGAAGACTATGTAATTGTACAAGTAGTAACATCAGGGGGAAGCATACCCCCAAGTTTCCAGCAGCAGCTAGTTTTCACAATAGAAGAGTTCCCAGGATGGCTTGTGAAAAAAAGCAGGGACCTCTTGCTTTCTTGCGTAGACTTGCTTGAAGAGCAATTTAGTTGATGCAAAGATCACAATAACAAAGGGGTCTGCTCTGGAAGGACTTCCACCAAGAACAGACCGCCTTGGTAAGAATCTGCAACTTACAGTACTATTACGTACCACCTATTGAAAAGATTGCGTTCGTTCATTGTGAAACACTCGGTGTTTTCCATAATTGCAAATGAGTGCCACATGAGGCACTAGGGTTCTAATGACTCGCCATGTGTTTGTATCATGCCCAATACTTTGTTTACGATATCATTAGGATCTGCATTTGGTTCAATACTTATCAGTACGAGATTTGTCATCATACAGTGAAAAGTTACCATGGTAACCTTTGGATATTTGGTCATTGAAAAGATGGGTTCGCCTAATTTTTCTACCATGTATCTACGCATCGATGCTCTTACAACCTCTGTCTTTACCGATATCATGTTTTCTTCATCCGTGAAATAGCTTTTCACGTTTTTTTGTAATTTATGATATACATTCTCGTTATGATACACTCCAACGTAACGAATTTTCCCATCCACGGAAAGTACCAGATCACAGAATTCCAGTATTTTCATACATTGGACCTATTCAATGTGGTTTTTGGTTTATATCAAATGTGTTAGATTATTAGAATTGAGCACGAGATAAACTATAGAAATGTTGTAAAAGGTCCATAAAATTGTAAAAAACAATAAAATCTAATCACACAAGTATGTTTATTTCATTTTTAAAGGCTCATAAAACCAAGAATTGTAAGCGTTTTGGAGTATGAACCGAGTGCCCGTTAGGACACCCTCTTGCCTGGTCTTTTACTCCAAAACATCACTAAATCAAATTATGATATTTTTAACTCTCCTTATCATAAAACCCCAGTCTTATGATATACTACGATAGATATGGATGCAGCGCTCCCAAGACACAAACAATAACCCCAACTCAAAAAGACGGTCAACTAAATATTTTACAATACCAAACAATATCAAGAAACTAAAGAATGATTATCAAAAACAGAATCAACATAAGAGACAGAATACGACATTATTGGATTTGCAGTGTACAATATCGATAGGACTTTACATACAGATTATAAAGACCATAAAAATGAAATCTTTCCATGCGTTTGCTGGAATATCAGGCCAAGTCATTATTTGCAGATTATGGAATACCAATTCCTCAAGGATTAACATCTACTACCATCGAACAAGGTAGAAAAGATGCTGAAAAACTTGGGTTTCCATTTGTGATCAAGGCCCAGATGGCAGTAGGTGGCAGAGGAAAAGCAGGAGCTATTCAAAAGTGCCACAATGCAGACGAGTTTGAATTAAAGTATCCAGAGATCATGCAGAAAGTAGTCAAGGGCGAAAAAACAAAGGCAATCTTACTTGAAAAAATGGCAGATATCAAAAAAGAACTTTACCTTTCATTGTTTTTGAATAGAAGTAAGAGATGCTACACAGTCATATCTTCGTCAGAAGGCGGTGTAGAGATAGAGTCTGTCAAGAACCAAATAATACACGAAGTAGGATTGGGAAATGTTGATGCAAAAGTTGCAGAAGAAATCGGTAAAGAAATGGGGCTAAAGGACAAGGCACTTACACAATTTGTTGACATACTTCAAAAATTATCCAAAGTTACAATAGAAAAGGAAGCAGAGTTGGCCGAAATCAACCCTCTTGCAGTGTTAAAGGACGATTTGCTTGTTGCACTAGACGGTAAAATGATAATTGATGATAACTCTATGTTCAGACATGATGAGTTACGCAAATTCCAAGAAGTCTCAGAACTTGAGGAGCGTGCTGAAAAAAGTGGCTTTTCACTAGTTGAGCTTGATGGCAACATTGCCGTAGTAGGCAATGGAGCAGGTCTTGTCATGTCTACATTGGACATGCTATCAGACAATGGAGGAAAGCCAGCATGTTTTCTGGATGTGGGCGGAGGAGCAACAACTGATACAGTATACGAAGCACTTACTCTGATTAGTAAGATGAAAAAAGTCAAAGGCATACTTGTAAATCTTTACGGAGGCATTGTCAAAACAACAATCGTTGCTACTGCCTTTATCAAAGCATATGATACAAAGCTGGTCGATGTGCCAGTCTTTGCAAGAATGTCAGGTGCGGAGGCAGATAAATCAAAAGAGATGTTGAAGGGCTCCAGAACAAAGATGTTCGATACCATTGAAGAAGCAATAAATGCAGCAGTAATCGAGGTAAGTAAAAATGGCTGATCTTTTTGATTTATTAATTGGTAAGGAAGGAGACAAGGACTACAAGAAAAAGCCAGTGATTGTTCAGGGAATTACTGGAAAGTTCGGATCATTGCACACGCAGCAGATGCTGGCATATGGCACCAACATAGTTGCAGGAGTCACACCTGGAAAAGGCGGACAAAAGTTTGAAGGAGTTCCAATTTACGAGAACATGAAAGATGCAGTTGGTGCAACCGGTGCAAAAATTTCAATAATCTTTGTTCCAGCAAAGTTTTTCCTTAGTGCCGCAGTTGAAGCCCTAGAGTCTGGAATCAAGCTGTTAATTGCAATTCCAGAGCATGTGCCGATAAAAGACGCGTTGAAAGTAGTAGAGTTATCAAAAAAGAATGATGCGATCGTGGTGGGACCAAATACCCCAGGAGTGATAATACCTGGAATTATCAAGATTGGGATCATGCCAGCATCTCCATTCAAGCCTGGAAGAATAGCTGTGCTTTCACGAAGTGGCACTCTCATGTATGAAGTATCTAACAATCTCTCGCTTGCGAACTTTGGTCAAAGCATCTGTTTTGGAATAGGTGGAGACCCCATTAATGGATCCCCCCTGATAGACGCATTTGACACAATTAGAAGTGGTGCCAACATAGATGGTGTAGTTGTAGTAGGAGAGATAGGCGGCGATGCAGAAGAGATGCTAGCTCAGCACATTATTGATACCAAGTTTGACAAGCCTGTTGTAGCATATATTGCAGGACGTGCAGCTCCAAAAGAGAAGAAGATGGGACATGCAGGAGTCTATAATTTATGGAACCTACGGTTCAGCAGAATCTAAAGTATCCATGTATGCCAAGGCAAACGTACCTGTTGCCAAGAGACCAGCCGAAGTACCAATGTTACTTGCAGGAAAGTTGGAAAAGGGTAGAAACAAATAGCAGACAAATAGGATAGAAAAGAGAAATGCCAATTACAGATCCGTTAAAAAAACAGATTGCCCAAAAGGCAAGGCTTTACTTTAAGGTCTGCTTCTCATGTGGTGCCAAAAATTCAATGTCAGCTACAAGATGTCGCAAGTGCCACAATCCTTACCTGAGATTAAAGAACAGAACACTTGGCATAAAGAAGTAATCAATGACTGCCGCAACCACAGTCATGGTCATCTGATACTATCCTAAACTTGTTGTTTGCCTCAAATTTTGATTTCTGGTAATGCGCTATATTGAGTACTCTGTCAATTACGGATCGGTCAACACCGTTTACTTTACTGACAAACCAATTTTCTAATTCTGCTATACTGTAAGTATCACCGCTTTCAAGTATTTTTTTGAAAGTTAACTTTACAAGATCGTCATCATGATATCCCAAAGATTTAGCATTTGACACCAAACCTTGAAGTTGCTCCAAGAGTAAAAACGACTCAGATCTCATGAAGTTTCTTTTCTTTCTTCCATCCTATAAGAATTTTCAAAAAATGAAATCATGTTTAATGTTCCCTAGCATTCATACAAGGAACTCTTGATATAGAGGCAACAATAAATTTAGCTGAAAGCATATTGTTCATAATTAACTTTAAAAATTATGAAGAGGTTGCAGCAGGCAATTCATTACGATTGGCAAAGGCAGCGTCAAAGATTGCCAAAAAATATAAAATCAAAATCATTGTGTGCCCTCCACAGCACCTAATCTCAGAAGTGGCCAAGATTCCAGTCACAGTATTTTCGCAACATGTCGATACATCAAAAGCTGGTAGTACGACAGGGTTTATTGTTCCAGAGCTTTTAAAAAAATCCAGAGTCAGTGGCTCTCTAATCAATCACAGCGAGCACAGGATTACAGGTAATGACATTGAGCAGATAGTTTCAAGGCTGAAGAGTTTGAAGATGACATCTGTGATATGTGTAAAAAATGTGAGTGAAGCAAAAAAATATGCAAAATTAAATCCTGATTATATCGCAATAGAGCCACCTGAGCTGATAGGAAGTGGCAAAGCAGTATCAAAGGAGAGACCTGAGATCATAACAAATTCTGTCAAGGCAGTCAAAGATGCAAAAAATTCCACTAGGCTACTCTGCGGCGCAGGTATTGTCACAGGAGATGATGTGGCAAAAGCACTTCATCTTGGAGCAGATGGCATCTTGGTGGCAAGTGGCATAGTCAAGGCCAAAAATTGGGAAAAAACAATAGAGGAATTTGCTCTGGCCTTCACAAAAAGTAGAAAAATTTGATATTACACGATAAATAGAGTTCCTATGTGAAGTCGATCTATTTTTTTAACGAAGGCGACGGTAAGAACAAAAAATTGTTTGGCGGCAAGGGTGCAGGCCTAATGGAGATGACAAGGCTAGGGCTTGTGGTGCCTCCAGGGTTTACCATTACAACAGAGGTTTGTACCAGATACTACAATAACAACAAGAAATTGCCAAAGAATCTCATGCGTGAAGTAAAAAAAAATATTCAAAAAATTGAGAGAAGAACAGGTAAGAAATTTGGCTCAGAGGGAAACCCTCTCCTAGTATCTGTCAGGTCAGGCGCCTCAGTATCAATGCCAGGCATGATGGATACGATTCTTAATTTAGGATTAAACGATAAGACAATTTTAGGACTTGGCAATTCAAGTAAGAATCCAAGATTTGCACTTGATTCCTATAGAAGATTTGTTCAATTGTTTGGAAAAGTAGTCTTCGGGGTAGATGACAAGAAATTTGACAGTGTCTTGCATGACACAAAAAAGGAACAAAATGTACAACAGGATTACGAGTTAAATGAAGAGTCATTGAAAAAAATAGTGTCACAGTACAAGGCAATTTGTCAAGAACATACAGGGAAACAGTTTCCAGATGACCCATACAAACAACTTGAGTCTGCAATAGAGGCGGTCTTCAAAAGCTGGATGGGTGAAAGAGCAGTAGTGTATAGAGAAAAATATAAAATTTCAAGAGATGCTGCAAGTGGAACCGCAGTAAGCGTTGTCACAATGGTATTTGGCAATATGGGAAGCGACAGTGCAACAGGAGTGGTCTTTACGCGTGATCCTTCGGATGGTTCAAAAAAGATCTTTGGAGAATATCTTGTCAATGCCCAAGGAGAAGATGTTGTAGCTGGCATCAGGACGCCACAACCAATAGACCACATGTCAAAAGAAATGCCTTCAACGTATAAGCGATTGCTCAGCACGTGCAACAAGCTTGAAAGACACTTCAAGGAGCCCCAAGATATTGAGTTTACTGTAGAGAAAGGAAAGTTCTACCTGTTACAAACCCGTTCTGCCAAAATGAATACGGCGGGAATGATTAGAACATCAGTTTCAATGGTAAAAGAAAAAATGATATCAAAAGAAAGAGCGATTCTCCGTCTGCATCCTGAAGATCTAGACCAAATTCTACATAGAACTATTGATACAGAAGCAGTCAAGAGATTCAATCCCATAACAAAAGGCATGCCGGCATCTCCTGGTGCTGCGTCTGGCATGGTCATCTTTGATGTAAAAAGAGCATCAAGTGTGGGTGAAAGCGGAACCAAAGTTATTCTTGTTAGAGAAGAAACCAAGCCAGAAGACGTGCCAGCATTTTTTTCGTCAGTGGGTATTCTTACAAGTAGAGGAGGGAAGACGTCTCATGCAGCTGTGGTAGCAAGGGGCATGGGAAAACCGTGCATTGTGGGATGTTCTGATATCAAAATTGATTATTCTGCAAAGCGGTTTCTTGTTAACGGCAAGGTTGTTGGCGAGGGTGAGACGATAACGGTAGACGGAAGTACTGGCAATGTGTACACAGGTGAGATACCTACAGTTGAGCCAAAACTGACTGATGATTTTAGAACTATACTAGAATGGTCTGAGAAGTTCAAAACGCTTGGCATACGAGCCAATGCTGATACCCCTGACGCTGCAAGACTTGCCCGCACTTATGGTGCAAAAGGCATCGGATTGTGCAGAACAGAGAGAATGTTCAATGCACGTGACAGACTTGGAGTCTTTGTAGAGATGATCATGACAAAGACCATACAAGAAAGAAAAGCAGTCTTGGAGAAGCTTCACATATTACAAAAACAGGATTTTAAGGAAATTCTCAGAATAATGCAAGGATACCATGTAACAATCAGGCTCTTAGACCCACCATTGCACGAGTTTCTGCCA
Source organism: uncultured Nitrososphaerota archaeon (assembly GCA_963701075.1). Lineage (GTDB taxonomy): Archaea > Thermoproteota > Nitrososphaeria > Nitrososphaerales > Nitrosopumilaceae > Nitrosotalea. Next base: position 1,147,080 of record OY969559.1, on the reverse strand, counting down.
AATACTGAAGAACTGATAAACAAAATTCATTCTCTAGAAAGACAAGGTACGCCAGAGCAGATCATTCCAACTCAGAAAATATTGGATAGAGTAAAGGAGTTGGCAGAGGTAAACCCGATGATGGGCCATCGAGGAGTCAGAGTCGGCATCACTTATCCTGAAATTTATGAGATGCAAATTAGAGCCATCTGCGAGGCTGCAGCAGAACTTCAAATGGAAAAGATAGATGTCCATCCACAAATAATGGTCCCTCAAGTTGGAAGTATAAACGAATTAAAATATATCAAAAAAATATACGATTCCATAAAATCAGATGTAGAATCAAAGTTTGGAGTCAAGGTAAGAATGAATTTTGGCACAATGATGGAAGTTGTCAGGGCCTGTCTTACAGCAGATGAACTTGCACAAACAGCCGAGTTCTTTAGTTTTGGAACAAATGATCTTACTCAGGCAGTATTTAGTTTTAGTAGAGAAGATGCAGAGGGAAAATTCCTTCCAGAGTATTTCGAGAAAGACATAATGTCAGAAAATCCATTCCAGTCACTAGATATCAATGGCGTAGGAAACCTCATGCAGATTGCAATATCACGAGGCAGAGGGGTAAAACCTAATCTTGAGATAGGAGTCTGCGGCGAACACGGCGGAGATCCTCGCTCAATCAAGTTTTGCAACACGGCCAGATTAACATACGTGAGTGCATCAGCACACAGGGTTCCAATAGCAATCTTGGCAGCAGCACAGGCAGCTCTTGAAAACTCGAAGAAATCTTCAAAAAAAGTGGTACGTGACAGATAGATGTTACCTAGACTTGATTCAATAAAACAAGCCAGACTAAAAATTGGATTAACACAGCAAAAGCTTGCCTCTCTTACAGGGGTTAGCACCTCCATGATAAATCAAATAGAGTCAGGAAGATGTCAGCCAAGCTATGCCACTGCAAGAAAAATATTTGAGGTCTTATGGTCACTTGATAGCCAGTCATCAATGAAAGCAGGTGACATTTGTAGTAAAGAGATTGTAAAACTAAAGACAGGCGATACATTAAATGATGCAATAAAAAAAATGCAAGACCTGTCCATTAGTCAGGTTCCAGTTTTTGAAGGAAATGAGGTAGTGGGCGTAGTAACAGAGGATGGCATAGTAAAACATCTCATCGACAACGATGAGACGCAAAGAAAGAAGATAAGACTGTCAGAGATAATGGATCCTCGTCCACCCATTGTAGATTATGACACACCAGTCAAGACACTTGTCTCACTTATACGATATTCAAAATGCGTCCTTGTCTCAAAACAAAGCAAGATTGTTGGAATAATTACAACATCTGATACGCTAAAGATTGTAGAATGACTGCATTAGGTGTTCTACAGATATGGCAGTTACCAATTCAAAATGCCATCTGAGCAAAAGAGCTGCAAATTTGTTTCATATCTAAATCAGATCCAATGACACATTTTCTTATCAAGTCGGTTGCAGTCACAATTCCTACAAGCTTGTTTCCGTCTACGACAGGGACCTTGTGAATTTTTTTCTCTTTCATTAACTCTGCTAAATTCCTAATTGTTTCTTTTGGACGGATTGCTATCAAAGGTGAAGACATTACATCTCGTACTGGCATGGATGATGGTTCTGCAAGAAAAACAATTCTTGTTACAAAATCTCTTTCAGTTAATATGCCTACTGGAATATTTTCCCGGATAACAACCAAGCAGCCAACTCCAGAATCGGACATCATTTTCAGCTGCATCCTTGACTGACATTGAAGAATCAATCGAAATTACTTGGTTCTTCATAATATCACTCACTAGGGTTTCCATTACAAATCTATGTTACTTCATAGTTAAAAAGATGGGATCAGATTATCAGTTCTAAGAATTACATCTTCTTTGCGATAACTTTACTAATCAAAATGCGGATCTTTCTTTATCAAACGAAAGTGTGTCTCTACCTCAGAGTATGCATTTACAACATCGGTAGAACTTATGACGCCCTCAAGAGATCCCTCACGGTCAACGACTGGTATTCCACTTACCTTGAAATCTGTCATTAATTTAGCAGCAATAGCCAAATCGTCTTCGGTCGTGACTGTAAGCAGTTCATCTTTTATTAGATTTCCAACCCTCATCTCCTTTGCATCGATACTGGGTAAAAGATAGTTACGTGTACTTTTATTTGCCTTGAAAAAACCGCTGTTTCTTAGAAACGTATCATATGTAATCACACCTATAGGTTTTCCTTCGTTATCAGTAACTACCAATCTTGAGATCTTGTTTTTGTTTAACATATCCAAAGCAAATGTTAGCGAATCTGATTTGCGGCAGGTGATTATCTTCTTTGACATGTAATCAGAAACTTTGTAGACTCGGCTATACAGACTGGAAAAAATCCTTGTCAAATCAGACTTTGTTATAATTCCAGCTAGATTTCCGTCGTTATCCACTACAACAACAGAGCTTATTTGAAATGTATCCATTCTAATAGCTGACTGTATTGCAATATCATGATCTTCTGCAGATATTGTAACTAGGCTTCTACTCATTATATTCTGAACAGGTATTTTGTCAAGTGCTTTTGTTGTCTTGTCGTACTCCAAGAATCTTCCTATATCACGCTCTGTAACTATTCCAATAGGAAAATTGTTCTGTACAATAACAATTCGTTTTATATCGTTTTTTTGCATTAAAAATAATGCATCATTAATAGTATCTTCGGGTTGTAATGTTATAACAGATGATGTGAATTGCTGTATCTTAGATATCATACCATACCTCCACTTTAATCACATTTAAAATGCCGGCTCTATTCTCATACATGATTCTCATCTCGAAAAATTTTTGCAGTTCCTAATTCTAAGTTAATGCAGAATTAGGAACAATCTCAACTTCAAGTGAACCATTGTTGAAACACGCCATGATTGACTTGACTTTGGATTTGTACAAAAAGTACTTTTTACCATCTTGGCTGATTGAACCAGAGATGCCAAGCAGTTTGTGTCTGTGTAACATTTGCACTCTGCGATAAGCGGTGCTGATTGGTATGCCACACTCATGGGTGATATCAATGGCTGATTTTGGCATATCTATTGTGGATTCTAGTATGGTTCTAGAGTACTTGTCTGCCAAGATCTCAAGCAAGACATCTTTTGTTGTCTCTTCCTGTACCTGTTTTCCTTGTAGCAATACTTGCATATGTCGTATTCAATAATATTTGATATAACCAGTAGGACCGCATTGCACGGCAATGCATACAAATCATACACAAGTCCAATTCTTGAACGTGTAGCCCATACAGAAAGAGGTTTCTCGTCATCAATCATATAAATACCTCCAAAATTAAATCAAGATACAGGAGCATCATATCACATGGCATTAGATCTTCTCAACGAGCCAGTTTCCAAATTCACCAATCCCAAAATGACTACTGTTGAGAGTAACCTTACCATACAAGATGCAGCCCAAGCCATGGCAGAGTCTAAGATAGATAGCATCCTGGTATTTGAGAATAGCAAGATAACAGGCATTGTAACTGAGAAAGATATCCTGTATGATGTAGTAGCAAAAGGATTAGATCCAACAAAAACTACATTGAAGCAGATCACAAAGAGTCCTTTGATAACGATACAAAAAACATCTCTAGTCAGAGAAGCATTAGAGATTATGAGAAAACACGATATACGTAGGTTGGTAGTGATGGACAAACGCCCAATTGGTCTTATTACACAAAAAATGGTCTGCGGGAACCTTGAGAGACATGATCTTCTACTCCCAGAATTAGAGATAGCTGATAAAACGTATTGTCCATACTGTTCAAAGCAATTCAAAGATACAAAATCTGTATGCAATCACATAGACAAAGATCACATAAAAAAATAGAAAGATTCTACAGGATGGAACGGTACAGATGTAGCAAACACATCAAGATGTGTGCCTAATTGAGAGATATTCACTAGTTATATAAGTTAGAAATAGTTCAATAGAATCTAGATGAGCGTTACAAGAAAGCCCCATCCTACAAAACATGAGGATACCAGAAGCATAAGCTATAGGCTACCGGTACACGTAGTAGAAGAGCTAGAAACAGAGGCAATGCAGAGAAAAATCTCTCAAAATGTACTTGTAAAGCAGATTTTAGAAAAATATGTCAACTGGGATAGGTTTGCAGAAAATATTGGAATGATACCCGTTCCAAGGGATGTCTTGAAGACATTAGGCGAAGAGATGGAAGGAGAGTCCATGAACAAGATAATCAATGTCATGGTTCCTCTGGTGAAGGACTGGGTAATGTTCATGAAGGGAAGTTATGATCTGAAGCGTGCAATCGAGGCTTTTGAGGATTACATGAGGGCATCCGGTATGACATCAGATCACAGAATAGAAGGTGAGGTTCATCATTTTATAGTACAACACAATCTTGGCATCAAATGGTCTCTTTTTACAGAGATGATTTTAAAAGAAATCTTCCATCAATTCATGCCAAACCTTGCAGTTAAATCACGTACCACCCCAAATACGGCCATAGTTAGTAGTGCCCTAGGATCGGATTTTAGCGAACATGATTACTAAAAAATATTTTAGATGTGCGCCTAGTAAGACGCACAGGTAGCAAATCCATCAATCTTTTCAATGTCAGGATCTTTTGCTAGTTTAAGTATGTCAGCCAACGATGCCAAACCAACTGCTCGAATGCCGTTTTCTCCCTCTCGGGCAACCATGTAACTTGCTTCTAGTTCATATTTTTTCTTGTCCATGTTGGTTCCGTTTCTATAGTGTACATCTAGTTCAACTTTGGGTTCTACATCAGTAAATTTTCTCTCATAATACATCACATCAGTTGCCAACTTGAGATCAATCTTTCCGAGTTTGCTGGTAATCTGATCCAAGAAACCATCGTACTGCGTCTCTACATTTTGTGACATGTTATTCTTATCTGTAAAATATTATTTAAAACGAAAACACCATTATCATCTTTGAGAATGATAAATTTGATCGAGTCGGTTTTTTCGAATTTGAATAAAAATACAATCTTAAAATTTATGCATGTAAAATGCCATCTGTGATAAAGTGTTTGCAGTGCCATTCAATGCATACATACTGGTTAAATCCTATTACAGTTAATCTTCTACTGATTAGAAAATAGTATCAAGTCATAGAACTGAACTTTTTAATTTCCATAGAATACAAAACTCAAGAAAGTATATCCCATTTGTATAAGATGTGATTCTGACAATATTCAGAGGAGACAAATCGAATGCCGCCAATGCGGCATTCTTACAGACAAATCAGAACTACATCATACCGCTAGTCACGGCACCTTTTTCCTTAGTGGAAGAAAGAGGTATTTTTCTAATATCAATACTGAAATTTAAGAATGGGTTTTAAGTATCGTGATAGGTCAAATGCATTAATGTCAGAGGCAAAATTTGAAAAAATACTGGTTCCAACGGATGGTTCAAAATTTGCAAGAAAAGCCCTTGCTCATGCAATAAAAATAGCTAAAAGGCTAGGTTCTAAGATCCACGTTATCATAGTAGTTGATCCCGAAGATTTTCCTCCAGGAATGCTGCTTGGCTTGTTAAAAAAGGACAAGAGACTTGAAGAATCAATATCTGAATTCATGGCAGCTGCAAAGACCCAAGCCAGAAGAGAAGTTCTTGCAGAAGTAGCAATATGCAAATCACAGGGTGTCGACGCAATCTATGATATAATTTCAGGAAAACCAGTTGAGATGATCCTAAAGTATGCCAGAGGAAAAAAAATTGATCTCATAGTAATAGGAAGCCAAGGGTTACGCGGTTTGAATAAACTAAAGGTCTTGGGCAGCGTGAGCAGAAAAGTTTCAGAGCTTGCACCTTGCGCAGTAATGATAGTGCATTAGATCATCTTGCCAGCCAAAGTCGGCAGATGAGATTGCTTATTTTCACAAATGATAATGTAGTTCTGAATTTAATACAGCAGGATTGATCATATTTGTAGATATACTTTGAAGGCCGCAAGACTACACAATTATGGAGAACCATTACAACTAGACGAAGTAGATCTTCCAAAACCAAAAGGAGAGAGTGTTGTGATACGGGTAGGGGCGGCTGGAATATGTCATAGCGATATTCATTTCATTCATGGAGAGTGGCAGAAAACAATTCCAGTAAAGCTTCCTGTGACAATAGGCCATGAGACGGCTGGCTATGTCGAGGAAGTTGGCGAGTCTGTGCGTGGACTTGCAAAAGGGGATGTAGTAGCAGTATTTGGCGGTTGGGGATGCGGAGTCTGTCAATTTTGCAAAGGAGGCGACGAGCAACTTTGTAACTTGCCTACATGGCCAGGACTCTCACAATCCGACGGAGGATACGCAGAATACATGTACATTCCATCATATCGTTTTCTTGTAAAGGCACCTGGCTTGGATCCAAAATATGTTGCCCCCTTGACTGATGCAGGACTCACACCATACAGGGCAGTAAAGAGGGTTCGTCACATGCTAAATCCCAATAGCTTTACACTATTGTTCGGAGCTGGGGGTCTTGGCAGTTATGCTATACAATATCTAAAACTATTATCTCCAACAAATGTAATTACCGTGGAACGAAGTGAGGCCAAGACTAAACTTGCAAGAGAGATGGGTTCAGACTATGTCATCAATTCCCAAAACGAGGACGTCATATCATCTCTTAACAAGATAACTGGAAATCACGGCGTGGATGTTGTTTTAGATATAGTGGCATCAAAAGATACACTGGATCTTGGCATAGCATGCCTGAAAAAGAGGGGAGCGCTAGTTCTAGTTGGATTAATGGGCAACTCATTTAACATACCTATAGTAGAGTCAGTCATAAACGAGTACAGCGTAATCGGCTCTCTTTGGGGAAATTACAATGAACTCACTGAAGTAATTAGCCTGGCTCGTGCAAACAAGCTCAAGACTGTTGTCAATCCATTCAAACTAGATGATGTAGGCAAAGCCATTGAAAACTTGGAAGCTGGAAAGATCCAGGGAAGAGCCATTCTAATACCATAGCGTACATGACAAAAATCACTCCTGATAATTATCTTGTGTCTAAATATACCACTTTTCAAAAGATTAGTTAGTGAAAAGACCTACTAATCACTCTCATTCAAACCCGGAAAAGACACCAATTTCACAGCATGTTATGCTCGATCTATTGCCAGATTCTCTCCTGTCTTCGCCAGTGGTCAGTGTAAGAACGAACGATCCAGTAGCAGAAGCAACTAACCTCCTTTCTCACAACTTGGAGACTTTTACAGACTCGTTGATAGTTGTACAAGACAACAAGCCAGTAGGACTGGTGGGAGGAGCTGGCATCCTAGAAGGAGTATTGCGTAGTCCAAATGCTGGCTTTTTTGAAAAGACCAGAATCAAAGAGATCATGCACAAAAATCTGGTCATAGTGGATAAGGATGCAACATTAGGCGAACTTCTAAAGCAATGGATGAAGACAAACAGAGCATTTGCCATAATGCCAAATCAGTATCGCAGTTACTCTGCAATATCTGCAAGAAAGTTGCTTGAGATAGGAATGCTATGCAAGACAAAAATGGAGATAAAAGATATCTCAAAGAAGAAAATCTTTACTTTTAGAAAAGATCAAACAGTAAAAGAAGTCATCTCAGCAATGTTCGAAAACAGAACCCGCAAGCTGATCTTAGAAGGAACTTCGCAGTTCATAAGCGACAGAATAATTATTCAAAAAATATCACAAGATCTGAATTGCTTACATGATGTAGATAATTTTCTTGAAATGAAATGTAGTGAATTCAGATTAGACAAGGCAAAAGAGGTTTCTGGTAAGATTTTACTTGAAGAAGCAAGCAAGATACTATACGAAATGCAATCTCCATATCTTCTACATGAAGAAGGAGTCCTGACGCCTTGGGATGTCATAAAGAGTCTTGATTCGGAAAATCTTACGGAATATAATTGGAGTCATAATGAAAAATAACCTGTATCAATAATAGAACAGTTTTTCTCAAATGCCTAGGATTGATGCAATCGTAAAAGAATTTGTTGGCAGACTTTTCTCATCTCTGAATCAGAGCCTATGCTACATAGACTAGTAATATCAGCAGTAGTTACAATTCCAAGCAGTTTGTTTTCTTGCACCACGGGCACCTTATGAATTCGTTTAAGTTTCATGAGCTCAGCCAACTCCCAGACTGTAGCATCAGGATCTATTGAGATCAAAGGCGAAGACATTACATTTCTTACAGGAGTTGACATGGGTTTTTCATTAACTGCTATCTTTTTTACAAAATCTCTCTCGGTTAGTATGCCTATCGGCATTTCCTTCTCCATTACAATTACGCATCCAATGTTTTTTTCATCCATCTTCTTAGCAGCATCCATTACAGTGGCCGCAAAATCAACCGTGACTACCTGTTCTTTCATTATATCTCTTGCAAAGTACTCATCCATTGTATTACTTACAAGTTAGATGCTTAAAAAGATGAAATTTAATTACCAATAGTGGTAATTAAAAGCTCAATTACTAGTCAAATGCTCATTTTACAACTAGAACTGGGATCTTAGATTTATGGACAGTATAGTTTGCAACGCTACCTAGAAACAATTCTTTGACGGGGTTCATGCCTCGCGATCCCATTACTATTAGATCGAACTTTTTGTCACTTGCATATTCTGAAATCTTGGAGGTGTGATCGCTTATAACAATCCTCTCGGTAAATACAACTCCATTCTGTGCCGCGAACACCTTTGCTTTTGCCATGAATTTCTTGGCTTCTTTTATGCTTTGATTTCTAAGAGATGTTGTAAACTTTCCGAGGCTTATTGTATATAGTGGCAGAACACATAATCCGGTGATAGTTGCACCGCATTGTCTTGCAAGGTAAATTGCTTCTTGAAGAGATTTGAAGGATTGCACTGAGCCATCTAATGCAACAAGTATCTTCTTAATTTTCTGCATTATGTTATATCTAGAAAGTTTGTTTAAGAAGTTTTACTTTGATTTTCATTATTGAGAATAATTGAATTTGTTGTAACCTACCTAAAAAAACCATAAATTACAAAAAATGGAGAAAACTAGAGCGTTTCAACCTCTAGTTTGATCTTATCTGCTTCGTACTGCTGTCCAGACTCCAACGCCGCTCATGACTCCCACTATTGCCATTCCGATCCCCCATCCCATACCTTGAAGCGGACCAGTAGGATTGTCGGAATCACTATACACTACTTGTGCAGGAATCTGATTTTGTGTACTACCTGCTGGTGCATTATATGATGATCCAAGGGCAATGCCGTTTTGTTGTCCCTGTCCACCTTGAAACGGTTGTTGCGCAAAAGCATGTGGAGACATGGCAACAACAGCAACGAAAGCCAGTAAGCTAAGCACTGCTGCTATTGGTTTGACTTGTAGCTTTGATGTTTTCATTACGATTCGTTACTGTTTCAGGGATAAAAAGACGGAATTAGATTATCACGCTTGATAATTCATGACTGTCTAAATATGATTCTCAAAGATGACAAACGGGCTCTATGCCCGGCGAAAAATACACTCCATAAACTACAACCAAATCATAAATCTACAGATTATTGAATACAATATGCAGTCGTAAACTAACTAGAATTTGTAGATCGTAAATCTACATCACGAGTCTCTGGATTAAACTTTAACCCTATCAATACCAATATGCAACCAATCATAAGATTTGCTCCAAAGAGTATTGGTTGTAACGAACTAGGTTCTGAACCCAATTCAATTGCAACTAGAGGAGCCCAAGCTCCAATGATCAGTCCCGCATTGAAGACAAATCCAGCTGAAGTATTTCTTATCTGAGTTGGAAATCTCTCCGACAAAAATGCCGGAATGGGCCCAAATCCACTTGTCGCCACAAGTATGAGAAGTGAAGCATACACAGTTCTTTCTAAATGGTTAGATGAGTCATACAGACCGATAAGCAACGGAATCGCAAGAATCACTGCCAGAGAGGCAAAGATGCCTATCGTACGTATCCTGCCTATCTTTTGGCTGAGCCAACCAGCAAAGATGTATCCAATCATTGATGAAAAGGTAGCAGCTGCCATTATTGTTGCCGTCTCTGGCTCTTTTAGATTTACATATTGTGAGAGCAATGTCGGCATAAATCCAATTGATGCATAATAGGAATACATCAATCCTGTTGTTATGATAAGTGTTGAAAAGAATCTTTTCCCATTTGGACCTGATGCTACTTGCTTTAATGGTGCCTTCTCTATTGCCTGTTGTTCGAGTTTTTCCTTCCAAATGTCAGACTCGTTCATTTTAAGACGAAGTACGAGTGCCAACAAGCTTGGAATCATGCCTGTGAAGAACATTATACGCCATCCAATCTCTAGAAACGATTGGTCATGATAAACAGACGATACAATCCAATATGCCAATGATGCAATGAGAAACCCAAATGGAAATCCACTTTGTATAAATCCAGAGGTAATTCCTCTTGCCTTCTTGGATACAGATTCCATAGATATGACCGCACCGCTACCCCATTCCCCTCCTGCAAAAAGACCCTGCATGATCCTCAATGTTATCAAGAGCAAGGGTGAGATTACCCCAACAGCTTGCCAGGTAGGAAGCAGACCTGTCGCAAATGTAGCACATGAAAATCCTATGATTGTTATTATCATGGCTCTCTTTCTACCAAGCCTGTCGCCAAAGGCTCCAAACAGTGCTCCCCCAAGAGGTCTCATCACAAGAGTAACAGCATAGGCGGCAAAGGTTGCAAGAAGACCAAGTCTTTGATCGTTTACAGGAAAGAAAAGTTGGCTCACAGATGATATCACAAATAGCATTAGGACCAGGTCATAACCGTCTAGGGCCCAGCCAAACCACGAACCTAGTACTATTACTTTTTGAGACTTGTCAAGATTATCAAGTATGTGCATGAACGTACACCGTTTTGAGTTTGTTTTACATTATAATTCATCCTAAAGTAAAAATGAAATAGTAATAAGATATTGTCATTTGATCTTTATCTTACTACCATTACTGTACATCCAGCATGAGTAACTACTGCCGAGGCTACACTGCCAAGTAGCATCTTCTTAAATCCCGTTCTACCTCGAGTTCCCATAACTATGAGATCAGATTTTTTGTCTTTAGCGTACTTGATGATCTCTTCTGGAATGCTTGTTGTTGTCTTGATTACTCGTGATTCAAACTTGACGTTGTTCTTATCGGCATCTTTTCTTATGGAACCCAACCACCCATCTGCAATGCTAACTTGTTTGTTAACAAACTTATGAAGTGTTTGAGAGGATCCTCTGAATGCGTCTGACTGGTGAATCTTCACCACAGCAACTGCAGATACCTTGGCATCTTTTTCCTTTGCCATAGATACGGCATAATCTGCCGCCTTTCTAGATGGATCAGAACCATCGATGGCAACGACAATGTTTGAAATCTTTGCATTTGTCATAGCAGACAATGGATGTTTGATTTTATTAAAGGCAATTGTTGAATATCAAATCTGGTATTGAAGGTGCCTATTGATTATCAAAATTAAAATTCAATCATCACTTACTAGCCTATAACTAGAAGATCCATAGAATGTTTTTTGGCATGAGATACTAGAAATTATAATTTTTCATGCTACGTTTTAGCACGAGGTTATTTTTTGCCTTTAGACTTGAAACCAAAGAATGTAATACCTTTAGTCACTGCTAGCAATCCTCCTATTATTCCTAATATTCCACCTATGAAAAAACCACCTATTCCAAAGAAGCTTATGCTGGCAAAAACCCATGCCATTACTCCCCATTTTCTAATGTGAACAGGTTGAACATAGATCATAATTCCTGCAATAATTACCATGGTTCCACTTACAATGCCAACTACGTTTGTGATGAAAACGTGACCTAGGAGTTGAGGGCCCATCATCCACCTCATATCAGGGAAAAATGTAACGTGTTGAAGGTACAAGATGGATGCACCAAGTATGATAATGCCTGAAATTAACGACAACTCTGCGGCAAAACGGTATTCCAAGCTTTTCGATATGGGCATCTAGTATCAATATCGTATTTGTAAAGATATTAGTTAGATCCCCGATTATCAGGCGTGAAAAGATATTGCCAAGCTGTTGGTGTCCCTATAACTCCAAAAAGAAATTGGACCATAAAACCTCAACTAACAGAGAAGGGTTAGAAGTTACATGTCTTCGGCTCTCAGTTTTAGATTATCAGATCTGAGATGTATGCAGTATTTTTAGTATAAAAATGACTCAGGTAGTTATCATCTCTGATATCAGAATACTCAAATCAAATATACCCAGCTGAGGAAAGTACATTCATGGGATTAAACGTAAAAGATCTTCTTGTTGGCAATTACATGTCAGAGTATCCAATCTCAGTTAAATCTGATGTTCCTTTCAATACTGTGATTAACTTTATGGCAGACGAAGGTTTTGCCACATTAATTGTGATGGATGAAAAAAGTACAATGCCTCGCGGCATATTAACAGAAAGAGAGATCCTTAGGCATGTCGTATCGGGAGAAAAGAGCATGGACCAAAGGGTAAAGGAAGTTTTCATCAAGCCGTTCGTTTCTGTCACACCAGATACCACAGTCGTGGAGGCTGCAAGATTAATGATATCCAAAAAGTCAAGGGTACTCGTATTTGCCGATGGGGACAAACTTGTTGGAACCATCACGGCATCAGATATGCTCAGGGCATTTAGAGAAACAGACAAAGCCCCAAGCTTGGACAAGGTCATCAGCACAAAGGTCTACCACTGTCCATATGACACTACTATATTAGATGCCGCAAAGCTTCTCGACGAAAAACACATTGGCGCCATACTTGTAGAAAGGAATTCGTCATATGGAATATTTACACAGCGAGATCTTGTAAGAACCCTTGCAAAAGGAGTTGACTTGGAAAGCAAGGTAGGACCTTATTCCACATTTCCACTTGTTACAGCCAAGAGTGGAATTTTGGCAAACGAGGCTGCAAGTATCATGGCATCTAAAAACATTAAAAGACTGGGATTGACAGATAATGGCGCACTTGTTGGAATCGTTACCGCAAGAGATATCGTAGATGCATATCAGATGGAGACGACTTGATATCCCTCAAATTCAAAATCTCAATGATAATATCTAGATGATTTCATGTCTCTTCAATTAGGCCACATCAAAGGCATCCGCATTCGATTACACTTTACGCTAATTATCACGTTCTTTCTAATAGACTGGACTCTTTCGACATATTTTATGCCAGACTATGTGAAGGGTCTTACACCATCAGATTACTGGCTCATGGGTTCCATAGGGACTGGACTCTTGTTTTTCTCAATCCTGTTACACGAGTTGGCGCATTCCATGATTGCTACAAGATACAACATTCCAGTCAAAAGTATCACGCTATTTATTTTTGGAGGGGTATCAGACATTGCAAAGGAACCAAGCGACTTTCATCAAGAGTTCAAGATGTCCATTGCCGGGCCACTTGCTAGTTTTGGACTTGCTGCAATTTTTGCCATTTTCCTTTGGTTGGATTCAAGTATGTCAGGTTCAAGTAATGCGTTCTATCTTCAGGCAAAAGGAATACTGTTCTATGACGCAATTGCCAATCTCATGCTGGGAGTATTCAATCTAATTCCAGCATTTCCTCTTGATGGAGGAAGGGTGTTAAGAGCAGCATTAGTAAGATGGAAAAAGGATTATCATGAAGCAACAAAGGTTGCCACAACAATCGGAGTGGTGATATCGTATATTTTCATGGGATTTGGGTTCATTACACTTCTTGGAGGCGATTTTATCGGAGGCTTGTGGATTGTTCTCATAGGTTGGTTCGTACATTCAGGGGCACAGTCTTACATGTCGCAATTTGAGTTAACAACTGCACTCAGGGGCATCAGAGTAAACAACATTATGAATACTAGAATAATATCAGTAAAGCAAAACGCGTCCGTAGATTTTGTTCTAAAGAATTTTTTTATGACCAGTATGAAAAGCGAGCTTCCTGTAACAGATGAACAGGACCATCTCTTAGGAATGATTACACTAAAGGGAATACTAGCCGTACCGGAAAATCAGCGAGAAATTGCAAAGGTGACAAATATCATGTTATCAATAAACTATCTAGCAGTCGTATTTCCAGAGGCAGAAGTAGAGAAAGCTTTTCTGGAGATGGTGAAAAAGGGTGTCGGCAAAGTCTTTGTGTGTACTAAGGACGGCAAACTATTGGGAGTCATAAGCAAAACTGACATTATAGAGTTGGCAAGTGAGAGGCAAAAATATTTTCAAAGTTTAAGGAAAACTAGCACTCATCTTGAAGCGTGATATCTACTTTCAAAGATTCTCATCTGAGAAGCTAGACTGAAATGCATCTACAATATCTCTTGCAGTTACAATAGATGTTACCTTATCATTTTTTGTTAAAACTAATCTCTTTATTTTATTTTTAGCCATTATCATCGCTGCATCACTTCCTCCTATTCCAAGTTCTGTCGTAACAAGTGGATATGAACAGTAACCAACCACTGGATTTCTCAAATCTGCATCATAGGATAGGACATTAACTAGAAGGTCCCTCTCGGTAAAAATCCCATATGGAATATTGTGCTTTGTAACTATGACACTTCCAATTTTTTTATCATACATCATTTTTACAGCTTTGAAGATATCATCGGCATCTTTCACCATATAGAGATCATTGCTAACCACTTTCCCAAGTTTAGGATTACTACGAGTGCGTCTGAAAGCTCGAACCATATCGGTTGCAGTAATGATTCCAACCAATTTTTTGTCTTCATACACTAGCAGCCGTGTCTTTTTTCTCATCATCACCCTTGCAGCATCTATTACACTAGTTTCTGGACTCACTATGGCAAATGCACTCAAGGAAATATCAGATATTTTGGCACCACCAATCTTTTTTTTAGATACTAGATGTTCAAGAATCTCTCTTTCTGTAAGAATGCCTATCGCATGTTTGTTTTTTACTATGAGGTTTCCTATTCCTTTATCGGCCATTAGATCAATGGCGTTTATCAAACTGTCACTTTGTTGAATTGTTAGAGGACCTGGACTCATGTAATCTGCAACTTTGGACTCAATGGTTTTCAATACCATCAAAAATAAGTTCGCAACGGTATTAAATTCAAAACCAGATTATCATTACTGGTAACAAAAATTCTACGTAATTTTTGAGACTATGATACTATGACTATGCCTTTCATCCAAGGATGTAGAGTACAAAAGTAGTTGTATTTTCCCGCATCATTGAAAGTATATTTCCAAGTAGTGTTTGGCAGAATCAAATGTGAATCAAAGGTTCCTCCAACGTCAGTTACAGTGTGTACCACATTGTCATTGTTTGTCCAAGTAACAGTTGTTCCAGTGCTTGTCTGGATTATGGTAGGAGAATATGACTGCGTAGTATTGATTTGCCATGCCCCACTTACTATTGAGACCTGGTCAGTTTTAACTATAGGATAAGCATATTTTGCGCTCTGGTTCTGCGGTATTGATAACTGGTTCATCATATGTTGCATAAAGTATGGGCTTTGTACCGTAATCCAAGGACCCATGTATTGTTGTTGAAATTGAGGATTTTTCATCATGCTAGTCATCAATGTATTCATAAAATTAGGATTATTCATCATCGTGTTGATCCAGTCGTTCATTGCTTGAGGATTAGCAGACATCATCTGGTTGAGTACTTGAGGGTTCTGTATCACATAGCTAGGCGTTATCGTTGTAAAAACTACATATCCTATACCTAAACCAGCAAAAAACACGCCCACAATAATCCCAATCCATACATATTGACTTGTCATTCGAAATTCGATTGATTTCATCCATAATAAAGAATAGACGAAAATCTCAATTTTGATAATCTGCACATATATAATATCTCAAGTATGTAGTTGCATACTATGGCTAAAAAAGAAAAGAAAGAGAAGAAAGAAGAAGAGAAAGAGAAGAAAGCATTTGAGCAAGAAGAGATGAAAGAAGAAGCTCACCAACTCGAGCTTAAAAGTCAATACGAAGTTGACGAAGAAGACGAAGAATTAATGGACTAAAATGGCTGAAAAATGTCAATGCGTGGAATGTGATTGCCCATCTCAACTTTTCAAAGAGGATAAAGATGGAAAATACATTTGTTCTAGTTGCAGACTGGGAAAACACCTACACAAAGACTGAACTTTCTGATTTTTCTTGTTTTTTATAATGCAATTTCAAATATAAGATCATGGCATGAATCAGGAACGCTCAGAGAGCCATTTTCCCACCTGAGGCCATAATTGCTCATGGGCACGTGTACTCATGCATATTCCAGTGTGCCCTGAAGGGAATTCAATCAGTTGTTTGTCAGTACTAGGTATGACATTCATTACGGATTTGCTAGATTCTGGAGGGACTAGATCATCGTGTGTTGCAATTATATTCAAAACAGGCATTGTTATCTTTCGAAGGTCTACTAGTTTGCCACCAACCTCCATTTTGTTTTTTATTAGCAAGTTTTTCTGATAAATGTCCTTTACCAACTTTTTGTAGACACCGCCTATTATTGGTCTGCCGTCATGTAGCCATGTCTCCACTGCAATGAACTGCATTATTTCATCAATGCTCCTTGGTTCACTGAAAAATCTTGGCCACTTTAAAATGGGCTCAAGCGGATTTCGCATCAAGAAGGCAAAGTTGACAAAGGAACCAGGCATGTTTCTCATGACATCCAGATCCCTATCTACATTCAAGTGAGAGGTCCAGATCTCAACTGGAGTCGGATTTGCTGCAGAATCAATGGGTGTCGAATGTAGAATCAGATTTTTTACATTTTCGGGATAAATTGTAGAGTATATCAGAGCAAATATTCCACCCCAACAGTAACCCAAAAGAGAGATTTTATCAGAACCGCTCATCTCTTTCACTTTCTCGATTGCAGTTTCCAGAAAATCACGTGCGTAATTCTCAAGTGTCATATCGTATTCTAGATTCGAAGGTGTTCTCCATTCTGTTGCATACACGTCAAATCCCTGTTTTAGGAGATTTCTTACAACGCTAAATTTCGGAAGCAGATCAAGTATGTAGTACCTGTTGATAAGAGACCCCACTATGAGTATAGGAGTTTTGTATTTTTTTTCCGATGAGATATAATGAAGTAGCTCAAAATTGCTGTTTAGCTTGATTGTTTCAGAGGGAGTACGATACAGCGTAGTTCGAAGAAATTCAAGTCTGTCATTATAATACGTAATAAGACCTGCTCTATATCTAAAAGCCTCATTTCTCCCTAAAACAGTTTGTATGTGTATAAATGCATCAACGTATTCTGAAAGGCTTTTAGCAAAACTTTCTTCCTTTAGAGATTCTTGTAAGGTGGCATCAAACGATAAACGTATATCATTTTCAATGGATTTTTCAGTCCTTGGCTTGTTAAAATTGAAAAACGATTCTGCTGCTTTTGTTGAAGCCTCAAAAACTGCAATGCCATATCTGACGGAAAGATCAAGCCATCTAAAATAGCAGTCAAAAAACGGGTTTGTCTGATTTGATACCATATCAGAAAACATTTCTTTTCGATCTGTCATGGTTAGCATGTAGAGGTTAAGTCAATTCTATAATTTAAGCAAGATGACAAAACTCATTTTTGATAACATAGTTATCACAGATGAGAATCATGAAATTGCTTTTAACCTCTTACGCATATTTGATCACATGGTAAAGGTCACCAACGAAAAACGACTTCCTGCAACTGTTCGCAATACGTGGTTTGAACCACTCTATTCTCCATGGGCAGATATGCCTTGGTTTAAAGAGATAGAATCAACCTGGTCACAGGCATTTGAGAATTTTGACCACATGTATGACATGTTTCCAAGCTACATGCGTCAGTTTCCAAGAGACGTAAGCTGTGATATTGCTGACAAGGGAGACAAGTTTGTTCTCACAGCAGACTTGCCAGGAATTGCAACCGATGAGGTAAAGGTAAATGTGTCAGGAAGACAGGTGGAGATATCAGCTGAACACAAGGATGTAAAAGAAGAAAAGTCAAAGGAATTCATCAGAAATGAGAGGTCCTTTCTAAAATACCAGCGCATCTTGACAATCCCAGAAAAAATCGTCGAGTCAGCCATAACAGCAAACGTAAACAATGGCATTCTAACGGTAGAACTACCAAAAAAGACATCTTCTAAAAAGGAGTTACCGTCGCAAGCAAAAGCGGCATAACCCACAATCTATTTTTTGTAATAGAGATCATTTTCACTTCTGATAAGCATGCTTCTAGATATATTACTCTGTGTATCAACAATGTCATTTGATTAAGATACGCAACCTAACAAAAAGGTACGAGAATCTCACGGTAGTAGATAACATAAATCTTGAGATAAACAAGGGCGAGGTCTTTGGACTATTGGGTCCAAACGGTGCAGGCAAGACCACGGTCATCCACATGTTGGCAACCTTGCTAAAACCAACATCAGGAACTGCCATCGTAAACGGTTATGACATAATTACTGAACCAGGAAAAGTACGATCATCCATAGGAATCGTATTTCAGGCCCCCAGCAGCGACGATATGCTAACAGGTTATGAAAATCTGAAGATACATGCATTTCTTTATAGTGTTCCAGCATACGAGAGGGAAAAGAGAATACAGTCTGTGTTAGAGCTTGTCGGGCTTGCAGACAGACAGAACGATGAGGTCAAGAAATACTCTGGCGGCATGAGAAGACGTCTTGAGATAGCTCGCGGTCTCTTGCACAAACCAAAGATGATGTTTCTTGACGAGCCAACGCTTGGCCTTGACCCAAGCAGTAGGGAGATGATGTGGAAGTATGTTCAAAAGCTTGTCAAAGAAGAGGATATGACGTTTATCCTTACGACTCACTACATGGAAGAGGCAGATCATCTATGTGACAGGATAGGCATCATAGATCAAGGAAAGATAATAGCACTCGATACTCCTGTAAACCTAAAAAAATTGATAGGAGGTGATATCGTTAAGATCAAGCCAAAATTTTATCCAGATTTAGAAAATCTTAAAAAACTAATTTACATTAGAAAAATTGAATTCGTCAACGGAGAGATAATCATGTATGTTGATAATGCACGAGCCAACATACCTGATATTTTACGACATTTAGAGGCAGAATATGTCGAGTTTAGAACGCCAGACCTAAATGACGTATTCCTAAAACTTGCCTCAAAAAATCTCAAAGAGAGTGTAGAAGGAGGCTACATGGAAAGATATGCTCAGTATGGAAAATAAGATTGCGGTATTTGAAAAGTTGTATGCCCTATGGCTACGAGAGTTCAAGGTATTCTTACGGGAGAGAAGCAGACTTGTTGCTTCCACATTTACACCACTATTATGGCTCTTTGTAATAGGCATAGGATTTGGCTCAGTCGCAATCTTACCTGCTGGAAGCTCTATGGGATATCAAAAATTCATCTTTCCTGGAATAATATGCATGTCAATTATCTTTACTTCCATATTTTTTGGCTCCTATGTAATATGGGACAGGAAATTTGATTTTCTAAAAAGTGTCATGGTGGCTCCAGTTAGCAGGGGAACTATTTTTGTTGGCAAGGCGCTTGGCGGCATGACAAGCTCTCTCATCCAAGCTGCAATACTCTTGTCAATTGGAGTATTAATTGGAATCACGTATTCCCCACTAGGAATGATTGAGGTGATTGTTATTGTATTACTCCTCTCTTTTACATTAACGTCTCTTGGTCTTGCCATAGGAAGCTGACATGCAAAGCTTGGAAGGCTTCCAGCTGATAGCAAGCTTTGTTGTATTTCCATTATTTTTCTTAAGTGGGGCACTCTTTCCACTTGACAAGCTACCTCAATGGTTGATGTTCATAACCTCTATTGATCCTGCTACATACGCAGTTGATGCGATGAGAATTGCAGTGCTGGGCGTAGGCAGTAAATCTTTTGTATTTGATATTGCGATTGTACTAGTTTATGCCATATCTCTTGGTGCCATAGGGGCCTACTCATTTGGAAGAATGAAGGCTGTTTGAGAATTTTATCTTCTTAATCAAGAGGGCATAGAGAAACAATCCTATCAAAAGCCAGATAAAAGATGCTATCTTTGCAGTATTACTCAGATAGTACATCAGGGCTATGCAACTTGAAGCTCCCATTATAGGAAATGCGGGATACAGTGGAACTTTGAAGGGCCTGGCAGTTCCCGGCTCTTTTCTTCTCAATTTAATCACAGAGAGATGGATGAAGAGATAAGTGAAGAGTGTCCCAAAATTAAAAATTGAGGCAATTATGCCTATATTATTAGAAAAGACGCCAGCAAGTACAGATATTGCAATTCCACATATTATTATTGAAAGATACGGCGTTCCAAATTTTTTGTGTATGCGAGTAAAAAATCTTGGAAAAAGATTGTCTCTACTCATTGCAAAACTTCCTCGTGCCCCTGCAGTTATGGAACTTAATGCTACGGATCCTGTAGCAATCAGAGCAGAAAATGAAACAAAATCAAGTATCACCTGATTATCTGAAAGGGCAGAAGCCAAAGTACTCAATGGAGAAGCCACCGAGCCCAATTTGTGCCAGTCTAAAACACCAATCTCAACAAATGCTATTCCTACATAAAGGACAAAAGTAACTGTAAATGCAATCATCAATGCCTTTGGGATGGTTTTTTCAGGACTTTTGACTTCTTCTGAAAGCATGGAAACAGTATTGAATCCAGCAAATGCAAAGAAGATTATTGCTGCCCCATTGAAAGTTCCACCAAGGCCGTTTGCGAAAAATGGCGTGTAATGCCTTGGATCAAAGTGGTTTGTTATAAAAAATATCCCAAGGAAAATGATCAGCACAATAGCAAAGATCTTGATGAGAACCATCGCAGAAGCTATGCCGCTGACTTGTCGTATTCCAATCAAGTTGAGGACAAGCATTACAAGGGGCATTCCTAGCGCTGTCAAGATTATTGTGGTTGTGCCCTGCAGGCCAAACAACACGGAAAAATATGCTGCAAACCCAACAGAGACTGCCGCAGCACCTACTATTTGATCAAAATATAAAAACCAGCCTACAAGAAAGCTCCAGAATCTTCCAAATGCCCTTTTCGTATACGAATATGAAGCACCCGTCGCTGTAATAAAAGAGGATAACTCTGAAGATGAGAATGCAGCAAGAAGTGCTACAAATCCTGCAATCAAAAAAGAAAGTATTGCAGAGGGACCAGCAAGACCTGCTGCAACACCGCTTAGAACAAAGATGCCAGCACCTATGATGTTTGCGATTCCTATGGAGGCTGCGCCAAAAACACCTACATTTCTTTTTAATGTGGCCAAATTATTCCACAACTCTCAGATCGTAATTTCATAGAAGCATTATGTCTTCTCTTGTCTGGCTAATATGGTGTTGTTTATGAAATGCCTAAAATCAGAACTAAATCTGTTATTTGCTTTGATTTTTTCCCAATATTCTACAAGGGTTCCATCTTTGAAGCTACTTCGTATCATCTGCGTCCATCCAGACCAGATTGCGTCATTTAGTAACTTTCTCCTATGCATGTTGAATGCTTGATTGTATACCGACAATATGTAAATTGCAAATACTTGTTCGGGAGGGTCGGTTTTGTTTATCAATTTTGAAAGATCAGGATGCTCAATTATTATATCACTAATACGATACATTCTCTCAGTAATATTGTTGAGAACCTGAGCTTGGAATTCCCTGGATAGATGTTGAATCTCTCGTCTTGAGAAATAAAATGCAATAACAAGAGAGCCGATAATGCCAGCTGTTTGTGCAATACTTAGAATATCTGAGAAACTAATATCAATCATATAATCTTCAAGTCCGGTTTAGTGTATAATCATTACTGGACAATCAGATAACTCTGATATCTTTCTGCTAACACTGCCTAATGCCATCATTTTTGAGAATCCCGAGAGCCCCCTACTTCCAATTATGACTAGATCTGTGCGGTTTTCCTTGATTAATTTTAATAATTCACTAGTGGTCGGACCTTCAAGAATCCACCCCTTTGTTTTAATTTTTTCAGTAGTGCATTCATTTTCCTTTTGCAAAATGATGGTCTTTGCAGATTGTTTAATTGAAGTTCTTATCTGTTCGATTGTCTTTATTCCCTTTGAACGTATCATGCCTGGAGAAGCGACGTCACTTAGGTCTACAACAGTTGCAATATGAAGGGTAGAGTCAAAACGCTTTGCAAATGTTTTTGCTACATCCAGCGCTTTTTGAGAGAATTTAGAGCCATCATAAGGAACAAGTATGTTCGCATAGGAATTGTTTGCCATTAATTGTATTTAATGAAAAAACACAATTAAGTTATCCCATGAATCTCATTGTTGATAATTAGGTCCTGGATTGTAAATCTAACAATTATCATTGTTGATAATCAACTTTTCAATTAAAATAATTTATAAACTGTCTTGATTGCACGCTGACAAAACATAGCAAAATATCTCGAGATACAGTATGTACTTGTAGAAGCTGCAATCATGGACTTGCAAGAGAATGCCTCAAACTAGGGTGTGTTTGTTGTAAGGGAGACGACGATCATTCGATGATCCTGGATGGGATGATAGGGTATGGAGATATTCGAAAAAAGTGAGAAGCAGTATAATGATACTGTTTCCATAAAAATAGGTCAGGTAACACTGGAAGGAAACATTTCTGTTCCAAAAGGTGCTAGCGGTTTAGTCCTTTTTGCACACGGAAGCGGAAGCAGTAGACTGAGCCCAAGAAACCGTTTTGTTGCACAAGAACTCAACAAAAATGGGATTGCTACACTTTTGTTTGACCTACTCACTACTGAGGAAGAGACTTTAGATCTTCAGACAGCTAATCTTAGGTTTGATATAACATTGCTTGCAAAAAGACTTGTAAACACTACAGACTGGGTATTAAAAAATTCCAAGCTAAATAGATTAAAGATTGGATATTTTGGAGCAAGTACTGGCGGTGGAGCTGCCCTTGTTGCTGCAGCAGATAGGCCCAAAGTTGTAAAAGCTGTTGTATCTCGCGGGGGGAGACCAGATTTAGCAGGACAAAGATTAGCGGATGTAAAGTGTCCTACTCTTCTAATTGTTGGAGGTTACGACGAACCTGTTATTGAATTAAACAAGAAAGCTCTGTCTTCCCTCCAATCAGAGAAGAAGTTAGTAATAATTCCAGGGGCGACACATCTATTTGAAGAGAAAGGAAAGCTTGAAGAGGTTGCACATTATGCATCTGGTTGGTTTTTGAAATATTTGGAGAAAGAAACATGATACTATTCAAAGACAGAGTAGACGCTGCTCAAAAACTTGCAAAGAAACTAGAGAATTTAAGAAACGAAAATCCTGTGATACTTGCCATACCTCGCGGGGGTGTAGTAACAGGAGATGTCATAGCGAAAAAACTTGGCACAAAACTAGACATAATCATATCAAGGAAGATAGGTGCCCCATACAACCCTGAGCTTGCAATAGGGGCGGTAATGCATGATGGAAGTTTCTTTCCAAATGCCGATATCATAGCGGCATTAAATGTTCCAAGTGAGTATATCAAGAAGGAGATCAGATCAGAACTAAAAGAGATAGAACGCCGAGTAATGAAATTTAGGGGAAACACGGAATACGACTTGAAAGGCAAAACTGTAGTACTAGTTGATGACGGCATTGCCACAGGAGCAACAATGTTTGCAGCAGTAGAATGGGTCAAAAAGCAGCATCCTAAAAGAGTAATTGTAGCAATACCGATAGGACCAAGAGATACTATTGAGAGACTATCGAAGATAGCCGAAGTTGTAGTTCTAGATGTCCCAGTATTTTTCAGTGCTGTTGGCGAATTTTACAATGTATTTGAACAAGTAGAGGATTATCAGGTAATGGCAATTCTGGGCAGCTATGGCTACAAGTCCAACTCAAAATAACTGTCAAGGTTAAGAGATAGTGATTATCATCTTTGAAATTTGAAATAGTCTTTCTTATGCAATCGTATGAGAGAATAGTCATTGAAACTAAAAAACTACGATCTGAATCAGGTAATAAAAAAGGCAATAACCGTACCTCAAAAGACAACTCTTCTTGATCTAAGATCGATGTTATTACGATACAGAATAAGTAGAATTATAGTATCTGAAAATGAGAAGCCGTTAGGCATAGTGACTGAGAAAGATCTGATAAAATCGATCTATCTAGGCAATAAGCCAATTGAGAAAACGCATGTATCAGAGATAATGATAAAGCACCTTGTAATCGCATCTGAAGATTCTACAATACAGGATTGCGCGCGTCTAATGGTAGACAATAAGATAAGCTCAGTTATTGTTTTGAAAAAAGATGGCAAGATGGCAGGAATAATAACAAAAACCGATTTGACATCAGTATTTCTTACACAGGCTACATCGTCTCTTCAAGTATCGAAGATAATGACAAGACATGTGATTACAGTCAAACCCGCCGATTCACTTTTGTATGTTGAAAACGTTCTAGTAAAAAACAGGTTATCTAGGGTAGTAGTAGAAAGGAATCGAAAGCCTGTTGGGATTATAACACACCGCGATTTCATACCTGCAAAGATTCCACTATGGCTAAGACAGGCGGGAGATCCAAAAGAAGTAGAAAAATACAGAATGGCTGCAAAACCATCAGAATTCAAATTAAACCAATTGAATTATCTTGCCTCGTTTATAGCAGCAGACATAATGACACCAAATCCAGTTACAGTTAAAGTCACAGAAGACGTATCTGAAGCGTCACTCCTTATGATACGTAACGGAATCAGCGGTCTACCAGTTGTAAAAAATTCGTTACTTGTTGGCATCATAACTAAGACTGATATTGTAAAAACAATAGCGTCTGAAAACTCATTACAATAATGTGAGATTTAACAAAACAAATGAAATTTTTTATCATGATATGGACTTGAGATAAACTCGTTACTCATGGGTTTACGAAACCCAGTATTCCCAGTCTTCTATCATGTCTTTGTATAGATCCTTGTTATAATCTTCTGAGGAAGACAGCATTGCATGAAGGTGTTTTACGAAATCTGTTACGGTTATTATCCCAAGTGCTTGCTTGCCATCGGATACCACGATGCGTCGGAGTTTGTTTAGGATCATCTTTTCTGCCACTTCTTCAGCGGGTGTAAGGGGGGATACAACTACAAGTGGTGATGACATGAGTTCTGTTGTTTTGATCTCTGACGGTCTCTTGTTCTGAGCCACAACTTTGGACAACATGTCTCTTTCAGAGATTATTCCGTAAGGCGCGTTATCCTTTGTAACAATTATGCTGCTGACCTTATTTTTATCCATGAGTTTAGCAATGTCGGATGCAGGTACATCGGATTCTATCGTAATTACTCTTTTTGACATTATGTCTCGTGCTGTAATCATATAGCATGTTACTAAATTTAGTATAAAATATACCGACAAAATTATCATACATGATAATGAGTTGAAACCAAAGTTGAGAATGCGGTCTATTCTTTAATAGCCTAATAATTACACATATGAGCAATGGCTGACACATTCATTGTTCAAGACTTGTTCTTACCACATGCCAAGACATTGGTAAGATCCGAGGTCAAGCCATTGACTTGTTACGTATGCAAGAAGGAATTAAATGGAATATCAATTACTGCTAAAATCATTAATGAAAAAACGATCTTTCTGTGCTCTCATCATCTTAAATCTAATCTACAGCAAATAGTCTCTGTGAGTTAATATGACACTACAACCCGAAGTCAAAGAGATCATTGAAAGAAACATGGATCTGATGCTCAGACAAACCAAATCTTACCTCCCATTCTTGAAAATTGCTTTTCCTGCAGTCAGAGATCTCTCTGAAATGTGCTATAACCTCATGGTAGGAAACGCACCGACAACGTTTCTATCACAATATGCATTAAGGATGCAGAATCTAGGCGAGAATGATTTTACAGAGTTTGGAGCACTAGTAGAACAATATAGACAAAAAGTAAAAGAGATGTTTTAAATGATAATAAAAAAGATCCTTCTTCCCTTTGATGGTTCTCCCTTATCAAGAAAAGCTCTTGATCTTGCAAAAGACATTGCTCGAAATTTTAACGCAGAACTCACTCTGTTCATGGTAATTCCAATTTATTATCCAATTGGAGATTCTGTACTTGTTAGTTCTGCTGCAGCAAATTATCAATACTTTCTAAAAACTCTAAAACAAGAAGGCGAGAAGAAAGTTGGCAAGGTTGTCGAGAAGTGTAGAGAACAAGGCGTGAAGATACAATACAAGATAGTAAATGACGACGTAACAAACGCAATCATAAAAGAAGCAAAGAGATCAAGAGCGGATTTGATAATTATGGGAAGCAGAAAGATGACAGGAGTATCATCAATCAAGCGCCTAGGCAGTACCGCAAGACATGTGTCTGAACATGCACCATGTCCTGTAACTTTGGTGCATTAGACTATGATTTGTTTTACTAGGTCTTGTAATTTTCTTATGCGCACTAATGAAATTCCAGTATTGCGAGACAGTTGATTTGGATCTTTTGATAGCAAGTCTTTTGCAACCACAATGTTATTTTCATATAACGCTACGAATTCTTTTCTAGAAAGTGGCATAATCGTTAATGGGTATAATCCATTTTTTTCAATCAATTTTTCAAGACTATTATCAGGAGGATATCTCCAAGACAAAATCTCTTGCCCAATACATTTGGCGTAGGTAATAACATCATTTGAAACTTTGGTATTGGTTACCAACATCTCGGCATCAAAATATGAAACAAGATCTAAAAATCTTGCATGTGTGTAGAGTGATTCTTTTATGCCTGTGAATATTCCTGGCAGATTATGATATTTGCATTCTATCAAGTATCTTTTATTGGAGGTCCCAGAATATGTTACAACATCTATCTCATGTTCCACACATCTGCCAGTTAGTTTTGACCTTAAGGATTTGATTTGGTGTCCAGAATTTTCAAGTATTTTTGCAACATATGTCTCGAACTGAAAGCCGGCAGGTCCCATACGCATTATAGATTCTTTTAATCTATACCTGTGCTTGACAATGCGACCATTTTCTTCCGAGGCCAATGCATCTAACACCATTTTGTATATTTCTCTAGTGCGTATGTTATCATAAATCTGGTCTGAGACCTTGTTTGCTACAATATTAGCTAGTTCTCTAGAAGCCCCTGCTCGAATACATGTTCGCTTGACTTTTCTGTGGTTAAACGGTACTCTAGTTCCATCTGACTTGATTACAAATATTCTTCTATTTGCATAATTCAAATTATTCAATTCCCAATATCCAGTTGATATGTTTTAGAGATAAACTATCTCATAGCATAACAAAACAGGCAAGATACAGATAGGCATGATTTGTTCATCGTGCAAAGATTCAGTCAATTGGAATTTTCTTGCCGTCCGTTATTTTTGGAATCATTATAGTCAAAATTCCATTTTTGAGGCTAGCAGAGATCTTCTTTGTATCTGCATGAGTAGGAAGACTAGAAACTTTTCTCATAGATTCAAACTTTGTAAGATGCCCATGCCTTGAAACATGATATGCTTCTTCAAGTTTGGCTTTTACTATTACGTGACCACGGGTTACTGTTACTGAGACATCTTTTTTTCTTACTCCTGGGAGATCAATTTGCAAGATCCATCTTGAATCCTTTTCAGTCAAATGAGACAGAGGTACAAGCTCACGATGGACAAAATCATCAATTAAGCTATTGCCAAATATTGAATTGATGCGATTTTCAAATGCTGGGATAAAACTTGGCGACGACATTTCTCTACTTGTAAATCTGTGGAGGTTTCTGAGGTTCTTGCTCCGGTTGTAAAACATTTAGTGTTTCTTCCATTAACTGTCTTCCTTGCAATCTCAAATAGTTCATCTGTTTCTTAAATTCAGTAAGATCTACATCTCGCTTTACAATTCTTGCTACTGTCTCAATGGCATGCATGGCAGATTCAGGATCAGGGAAGAAGAAATTACACTGCGTAAATAAAATCAATGATGGAATTGTGGAATTTTTCAAATGTGTAAGTATGGTAGCATCAGGTCCTGCTATCATGCCGCTAAGAAACTTGGGGATCTCATTTTCATACATTATTGCGTCAAGCTTTGCATTTGTAGCGAGTCCGTATGTTTTTATGTCATCTGCATTTTTCTCAGAAGCAGGTATGCCGCCAAGCAATAGAATCATGTCTATGCTATTTTTTTGGGCAAAATCAATTAGTGACTGAGAAAAACCTGAAGCCATATCATAATCAATTGGTGTGTCCGAAAGAATAGCATACAGTGATTCCTTTTTGTAGATCCTAATTGGGCCAAAAATTTCGCCATTATCAACGAACACAACAGGGGTCGTGTCTTCGTTTTCAATCTCACCGACAATTTCCATATCTAGCGAGTGAACCAGATAAGAGACAGAGAGCGTACCAATGAGTCCAGGTCCAGGAATGCCAACAATCAAGATAGATGGCGCGGTGGACATTTTCTTCAAGTTTTTGGGATTATTTTTATCTAGCAATATAATTACCTGTATTTTTCTAATTTTATAACATGTTGGAGAATATCACGGATGATAATCATGCATAGTAATTTTCTTCTACTATTTTTATTGAAAAGTAACAGGTCTTTATGGCTTTGGTTCAGACCACATCTGAAGGAATACCCGTAATCGTATCAAAAGATGGTTCAAAACAATCCAGGGTTGCGATGCACAAAGAAACAATATTGCAGCGACCAAACACATGGCACAGATAGTTGCAACAAGTCTAGGTCCAAGAAATAAGAAGTGATTAGATATCAATCATATGACATACCGAAATAACTTGGTTAATTTTTAAAAAAATAACTAGAAAATATTTCTCTTTTCTATCTTTCTAACAGATGTCTTCCAACGTTTCTTACTTCGGTTTGAGAGATTTCTGGTAACTTTGTTTCCAAGAATATCAAAAACTTTTGAGAGATCCCAGCCAAGTTCTGAATAGCTGTAACTCCTGTATGGTGTCATTATTCTTATTACAACTTTGTAATGGTCTCCCTTACTTTCGTGATTATGCATTGTCTTGATACTAGCTTTTGCCTCTTCCACCTCAGGATAAGACTTGATGAGATTTCTAATTATCTTGTCAAATTTTTCTTTTATTATTTGTGCATTGCCCAAGTTTTCCGGCAACCCGATAATGTACAAGGGTACCGTGCTTTGAATTCTGGACTCAAGTATTCCTAACAAGTCCTTGTAAGTAATTATTCCATGTAGGTTATCCCACAAGGTAAGCAAGCAACATGAAGTGTCAGCCTTTAACATTGCACCCATTACAGTGTTAAGAGATGCACTTGTAAGACAGTTGGGAACTCTGGTACTTCCAGCATTACCTACCTGAGATCCAAATCTCCTTTCAGTATTTCGTCCTCTCATGCCACTTCCTATTCTTTCTTCAGGCACAGCAAAATGTAAAAGATGCATTGATGTCAAGACTTGAGATACTTTTCCTCCACTGATGACGGGGAGGTGATCTATTTTTTTCGTCGCCATCGTTTGTCTTGCAGAGGAAAGTAATTCATTACTGCCAATAGTAATTGGATTTGGAGTAAGTATGTCACTTGCTGAGATCCAATTCAAGTTCTCTTGATTTAATAGTTTGATTATTTCTTTTATGTTAACTGCTCCAATTATTTTCCCGTCTTCCACTACAGGAACTGAACGCATTCTATTATGTGACATAATTGCAGCCGCTTTCTCCAAGGTATCATTTCTCCTTATGGCCTGAACCTTGTGTAATAAAGGAGAGATCTTCATGTTTTTGACATCTCGCGAGGTCAATAGTTCTCTTGCATTTATGGTTGATACCTCACGACCATTCATACAAAATACATCGTAAGAATCATCCCTGAGCATCATGCCTATGAGTTTAGAGACAGAAACGGTAGGTTCTATCGTAGTTGCCGGTCCTATAATTCTAGAAACTTTACGTTCACGAATATTCTTTAACTGTTCATACGCTGCTAAAGAATTCATCTCAGATATCTCCTATTATTCCCAATGTCGTCATTCTCTGAAACATTCATAGGGCTATAAAAAGGACGCCATTTTTTTATCTGAGATAATCATAATTGAAAACTTCATTATACTTACTCTCTTATTTATACATGATAAACTATAGATAGATTATCATAATTGATATTGTAAGTGAATCTTAAATTAAACATGAAAGAAAGTGGCTTATGATTAAAACAAAAATTAGACGAATCTTAGTTCCTCTGGATGGATCAAAAAATTCGTATAGAGGATTAGACACTGCCATCTATCTTGCAAGGCAGTGTGGTGCAACTATAACGGGATTATTTGTCATGTCGATTTATCCAAAGTCTTTTACCCCAATAACCTATGACAAGAAATACCTTATGAAAGCAGCCAGAGAGTTTATGGAGAGTGCTAAAAAACGCGCTGCTCAAAATGGCATAGTTTTTGTTGGAAAAACTGCAATCGGAAACGAATCTTCAGAGATAGTTGATTTTGCTACAAAAAACAAGTTCGACATAATAGTAATTGGGGCAAGAGGACTGGGTAGTGTAAAGGAAGTTTTTCTCGGTAGCGTCTCAAACGCAGTGGTACATAAATCAAAGACTCCTGTACTTATAGTAAAGTAGTGAATAATGATGAGTAATCTTGATGAAATAAGGGAAAAATTGACATCTAAAGAAGAGAGACTGAAGATTCTTGGCGAGATAAACGACTTGACGTATTTTGGACAGGTGGATCTAACCATCAAAAAAATGTCAAAAGAGGAAGAACATGAACAAATAACGCTTCTGCGCGACAGGGCAGAATATCTTAGAAATTTAGTCAATCTCTGTTTTGAAGAGATTGAGAGACTAGAAGAAGAAAAATAGTGCCTGCAAGGGGAAACAGACACAAAATCTATCTCAAAATGCGTTTTTTGTATGCACTGCACTGCAATGCAGTCCTACTGATTATATCAATTCGTGCCAATAGAGGTACATGCAAGTCTTACTACAGACAAAACCCGTACAGGAAGAGACAACAAAGACTGTCTTGCTTGAGATCTTGGCTGACAAGTATTCCCGTGCCATATTGGAATCTACACTTGAGATGCCAAAATCTACCATTGATCTAAGTATAGAGTGTGGTATTCCAATCAGCACAACATACAGAAGAGTGCAATTACTACATACTCACAAATTACTTGGCATCTCCGGCTCCATAAGTCAGGATGGCAAAAAGTACTTTTTGTACAAATCAAAGATCAAGTCCATTGTAACATGTTTCAAAAGCGGTTCACTTGATGTTGAAATCGTTCCTAATTCTGATACAAGTAATTAGGAATAACCAATTTTTTCATATAAAAGATTCCAATCTTGATAATTATATTATTCCTTTAAATTCATTGTAAGAAAAGTAATCCCATGAGATACAGTATAAGTATACATTTTCCAGTAGTTGAATAGATATGGACTTGGACTACGAATATAATTTTTCATTAAGGAAGCAAGTATCAATAATAAAAAATACGATAGGCGTAATGTTAAAAAATGCAAAATATGGCAATCATCAAGATTTTCTTCAAAATATAAAAAGAATAAATGATGCAGCATCAAGGATTGATGTACAACTAAGTACTGGCGTATCTCTACCTAGCAAGAAAAAATATGGCAAAATATTGGTACCTTATGATAACTCAAAATATTCAAAAAAAGCACTTATTGAGGCAACTGACATAGCAAAAGAGTTTGGTTCAGAATTATACATAATAAATGTCATCAATATCCAGACAGACCAATTACCCATAATAATACAAGATCAAGTAAACAAAAAGATAAAAAAATTAAATAAAGATATTTTAGAGCCACAAAAAAATCATTCAAATAGTGTTCTCCAAGAAAAGATGAAAATATGTAAGCAGTCGGGAGTCAATACATTTTGCGAAGTGATAACTGGAAAACCTGCTGATTCCATACTAAAATTTGCAAGAGATAACAAGATAGACCTAATAGTTATCGGCAGTAGAGGATTGACTAGACTGAACAAGATAATGGCACTCGGTAGTGTAAGCAGAAAAATTTCAGAAGAAGCCAAGTGTCCAGTTGTGATTATTAGATAATTTGTTTCTCAGATATACACATTCAATGAAAGATGAAATGACAATCATTGAGGCCTAAGACGGCCCCACTTTGCCAAGGCATCTCCAAGTTCTTTGTGTGATCTTGCGTATTGATATAACGGGATCCTCTGCATTGAGGCTTCAATAGACTGCATTGCAGCACGTGCTCCATCACGGGTACCATTTGGATGACCGTGTATTCCACCACTCACCAGTAACACTATGTTATTTCCCATGATCTTTAACACATCAGGTATGATTCCTGGGTGTATGCCTCCAGAAGAGACTGGAAAAACCGGTTTGATGTTGTTCCAATTTTGATTCAGGCTGCCAAACCTCTTGTTATTTTGACTAGTAATCGCGTTTTTTATATCTAGAACATCATGACGCGTTCCAACAAGTTTGCCTATCACGGTCCCTATGTGAAGCTGGTCGACGCCTATCAATCGACAGATCTTGGCAAGAAACAGCATCGATATGCCATGTCTTGGATTTCTGTCAAATGCAGCATGCATTGCCCTGTGCGCATGTATTGCCAGATTATGGTCATGACACACCTCACGCAAAGTTTGCAATGCTGACATACCTACTGTAACCACATCTATCATTGCATATTCAAATCCAAAATCATGCAGCATTTTAGCGCGCTTTGTCATCTGATTAGTTTCTCCAGTTATGTTTATCAGTGCGGATTTTCTTTCTCCGCTCTCTTTTTCAGCCTTGTCTCGCATCTTGGCACAAAGCTTTACGCGTTGTTCAAATTTGTTAAACTGTGTTGATGTAAGGTTTTCATCGTCTTTTACCAAATCAAACCCTCCAATCCACGTCTCATAGGCAATCGTCGCATGTTCTTCAGCACTCCATCCTATCTTGGGTTTTGCTACTGCCCCTGTAATTGGTCTCTTTCTTACTTTTAGAATTCTTCTAATTCCTTCTATTCCAAACTCTGGTCCTCTGAAATGTTTGGTATATTGAATGGGCAAAGATACATCAACAAGCCTGAGATTTTCTAATGCTTTCATCCCAAAAATATTTCCGGCAATACCGCTTAACAGCTGTGATATGTTTCCTGGTTCCCAGATCTCGATTGGATATGCAACCTTAGCAAAATTGCCATTTATCTCAAAAGAAGTCGCCATTACTTTTTTTATTGTTTTTGGCAACTTGGTCAGTGTTGTCCATGTTCCAGCCGAGCTTTCAGAAGCTATTCTACCAGCTGCTTCAACAACCGATACTTTATCAGATGGTTCAAATCTGAAAAGACAGACTACGTCAGTTTTGCTTGGCTTGTACTTTAAATCAACAAAGTCTTTGTACCAATCGATGTGCCTCATATCACTTTCCTCAGCTGATTCTTTGTCAAGACTCCTCTCTCGTTTATTACAGCAGTAACATATTTCCATGGAGTTGTATCAAAGGCCGGATTTCGTATCTTTATTCCACCCAGCCCTCTTTTGTGCATTATTTTTCTGTATATCTCGTTTGCAGGCCTCTCCTCGATCTCAAATTTTCTCCTCTTGTCAATCTTAAGCGAGCTGGCTATCACATAGAATGGCTTGGCTGCATCATTTGCTGCCTGTGCAAGAAGGCTAGTTCCTATCTTGTTAACCAGTCCTTCTTTTCGTAATGCATCCGCACCA
The DNA here is from genome assembly GCA_963701075.1 of uncultured Nitrososphaerota archaeon. Classification (GTDB taxonomy): domain Archaea; phylum Thermoproteota; class Nitrososphaeria; order Nitrososphaerales; family Nitrosopumilaceae; genus Nitrosotalea. Next base: position 1,113,367 of record OY969559.1, on the reverse strand, counting down.
ACAATTACCATATCTGCACATTTTATGAAGAACCCGATCGCGTTATCATCAATCAGGGTTACAGGGATTCCCACTTTTGCCAGCTCTTTTGCGGTTCTTACACCTTGTTCCAAAGGTTCTGTCTCGCACGCAATCACAGAAAATCTCTTTTTGTATTTTATCCACGCATGTTTGATAAATGACATTGCTTCCCCCGAGTGACAGTATGTAATTATTGTAGAACCATTCTTTATAATCTTGGCCGAGTATACTGCTTCTTTTTCTCCCATGTCACGTAGCGTATTAATCAAAGTATCAATTGTAGAAATTTTTGGACTTGTGTTTATAATCTGAATACAGTTATGAAGTACTACTGCGGTTGGTCTGGCCCTTTCCAAATGTCGTGATACAGTCTTGAATTTGAGTCCAAATCCATAACAAAGCGCAATTTTTTTTAAGAAGCATAAACTGTACAGTGCAATTTGGTTTGCTCCTTGGATTCTGAATTCTCTTATGTCATCCGTTACTTGTTGAAGTGTCTTCATGTACTACCTGTCTATCATAAATGATCTTTTTACAAACGAAGATTCTTTTATTTTGTGTATGAGCATCTCTACATTGTCACCTATTCCAAATGGCTCTGTTTCTGATAGTAGTTCAACTGTTCTTGAGAGTTTTCGCGGTTTTTCGGCGTAGATAGTATACAAAACATCACCAATTCGCACCTTGTCGCCAGTCTTCTTGTTAAAAACAATGCCAGCGCCTTTGTCCTTTGGAGCTCCTGCCGCTCGAGCAATTTCTATGAGTGCAATATTGTCCATCCATAGAACTTGACCGGGCTTTTTTGCTCTGACCATATGTTTTTCTTCGCCAATTGCCAAATCTTCAATCTTTACTTTCGAGTTTCCTCCCTGCAGGCCTATAATTTCCCTCATTTTTTTCTCCGCTTTTCCACTATGCAGGATCTCTCTTGCTAGGTGGTAGCCATTTTTCTTTCCGACCATTTCAAATATGCTTCCTGCGATGTGACAGACTTTATCGACAAGATCTGGAACATCTACTTTGTTCATCAATACGGAGAGAGCTTCTCTCACTTCAAGTGATGGCCCCATGGTAAACCCTATTGGTTTTTCACCATTTGTCAAAACACAATGTGTACGAATTCCAAGCCTTCGCCCAAGCTCGATTAGTTCTTTAGCCAAAAAGTCAGACTCGCTGATAGTCTGCATTTTTGATCCCCGTCCCGTTGGGATGTCAATGACAAGATGAGTCGCATTAACAGCCTTTTTCTTACTCATGATGGAAGGTAGTAGCAGAGGATCAATGTACAAGGAATATTCACTTCTAACAAAAATATCATCGGCGGGTGCAAGATCCAACGATCCTCCCCATACCATGCAGCCGTTACTTTTTCGTATGACGCGTTCCATCTCGCTTATCTCTAGATCTACAGGCATTAGTGTTTCAGCCCTGTCGGCAGTACCGCCAGCTGACGTTATTGCCCTTGAGGAAACCTTGGGAATTGTAAGGCCCATAGCTGCCACAATAGGAACAACTAGCAATGTTGTCTTGTCCCCTGGCACGCCACCTATACTGTGTTTGTCCACGATGATCTTTTTTCCAAGATCAAGTTGTTTTCCAGTTTCAACCATGGACAAAGCAAGACTTGTTGCTTCATCCAAATCTAATCCCTGTATGCTTAATGCAGTAACAAAAGCAGAAATTTCATTTTCATTTAGGTTCCCCTGTACTACATCTTTTACAATTTCGTAAATTTCATGATATAACAGTCTCCTTCCAGTCAATCTATTATGAATAAATTGGAGTGATTTGGGAAAGGCCGCAATTTCTACATCTACGTCAGAATTTTGTTTTAGGCCAAGCATGCGTTTAACTTCGTCGTTTATTCCAATATGGCCTCGATTGACTGACGTTGTTGTGTTAACTATTGCAGTGAGCAACTTTTTTTTGAAATTTAAAGTGATTCTGCCAGAAGCTCTTATTCCAATATCGTCTGCATCAGACTTGTTAAGAAATACAATTGGTTTTCCACCTGAATCTATTCCCAAAATATCAGCTTTAAGATGCAATAATGTCCATAACTAGTCATTGCATATATTATATCTGTTTAATTTCCAAAGATGGGTTTCAATCAATGAAATTTAATTTTATGACATAATATAAAACTCCAGATATCTTTAGAAGATCTTTCTTGAAAGTATATCACGTTACGTACTAAAATCAAAGACGGACGTAATACGGAACAAATGATGATGTTTAATGCCGCGTTTCTCTTTCAATACTTCCGTCTTTTATAAATATAGACCGATCTGTCTCTTCTGCAAGCTCGGCGTTATGAGTAACCATGATTATTGTTCTGTTAAATTGGCGGGATAGTTTTTTGAGTATCTCAAACACTTCACTGCCAGTTTTCGTATCCAAATTACCAGTTGGCTCATCAGCAAGTATTATTGATGGGTTATTGACAAGTGCTCTTGCAATAGCAACCCTCTGCTGTTGACCACCGCTTAGATTCGCAGGTTTTTCATTAATTTTGTCATCTATACCTAGTGCTTTCATAATCTCCATCGCCTTGAAATTGGCCTCAGTACGAGCCATTCCACGTATTGTTACTGGTATCTTGACATTCTTTAGCACTGTTGATCTATTTATCAAATTATACGACTGGAAGACATATCCAATTAGCCTGTTTCTGACCATTGCAATCTCCGAATCATTAAGTGAGAATACGTCAACTCCATTAATGTAGACCTTACCGGCACTAGGTCTGTCTAATGCTCCTATCATGTATAGCAGAGTTGACTTGCCACTTCCAGATGGTCCCAGAATAGAGACAAACTCGCCTTTTTTTACTGTAAAATTGATGTTTGATAATGCAACTACTTTTCCTGATTCTGAGCTGTAAATTTTTGATAAGTTTTCTACTCTCAGTACATTTTGATTTTTTTTCCGTCCCTTAGATGCAACTATACTAGTGGCGAGGGATCTTCCTTCCAAACTGCCTGCATGTTGAACCAGCATATAATTATGACAAGCATTTGCAATTTATTTTCGGTACACGAATACCAAACATGAGAATCACCTTTTCTGTTCAACATAATGATGAAAAATGTCTCAGGATATGGTTACTACGCCGGTTCTCCACGGATGTATTGTACAAAAATAATAATACACACCTGGCTTGTCAAATTTGTAGCTAAATGTATCTCCTGTCTTCAATATGGCACTGCTAAAGATAGGTATGATGTTTCCGTGGCCGTCTTGGCTCTGTATTACATGGCCTATGTTATCCTCGTTTTGCCATGTTACTGTGGTTCCTCGCATCGCCTCTAGATTTAGCGGTATGTAAAAACCAACGCCAGTTACGTTAGAGTTGCCGTTTGGAATCATTACAGTTGCATTTGAAGATACGTTTACGGTGGGAAGTGGATCTATTCCAGTAGTTAAATAATCAAGTATCATATTGGTATTGTTGTTTTTCATATCGGCGCTTACTTTCCATAGTGAACCGGTGTTTGTTGCAAATACCCGGTTACCATCTAATGCAACATCAAAGAATTGGCCTTGAGTGGTCTGAACTGGGCCTTGTCCATGAAAAGATCCGTCTGCATTATACAAAAATGACCAGCTTTGAGGCAACATGTATGCATGTAGGTACACATCACTTCCATATACCAGAAATGTTCCTTTTGTAATGGTTGATTGGTTTGACAGTGTCATTCTAAATATGGATTGGTACATTTGCGGATTATTAGTATCCATCACTGCAGCCCCACTTCCTTCCATTTGATATGATGATTCAGCATATGCCAAATCACACAATCCAGTTAAAACAAGTATTGAAACTATTGCTGCGACAATAATTTTCATGCATTATTTGTCTTGTCTATGTTATATAACGAGAATGAAGATTATCAATCAAGATAATCAATCATTACTTTTATTTAAAAGAAATTGAAAGGAATCCCATGGTTACAATTCCAGAAGATGTACTTTACATGATGAAAAGACAAAAGTTCATAGTGGTTGCTTCAGTCGACCCAAACGGATTAGCCAACATATCACCGAGGACCGCATTTTATTTTACAGATGATTCCATATATTGGTTAGATTTTTTCAAACACAAATCCCAAGGAAATTTTCGAGTAATACCTTGGGTTAGTGTGGCTGTTTTTGACAAAGAACAATTACGAGGATTCCAAATGAAAGGCAAGGTGAGTTTCATAACTGATGAAAATAAGGGGGAAAAAATCATCGAAACAATATCGCGCTCAGCCACTGGCAAGACATCATCGAAGATATTTGAACAACAAAGCAAGAATAAACATCCTACTGTAATAATGTTCAAACCAAAAGCAGTCTATTCACTAGACCCTAAGGAAGAATCAGGTAAGGTGCTAGCTTCCGACAAAGATGGTGAAACTGTATCATTATTGGGAATATAGTCATCACAAATGAAATTTTGCCGGTTTATTCAATATAGGAGAAACTCAACTAGTGGCAGATTGTCTAACAAAGATAGATATGAACGTGCAGACAAGGACGCGCTGACAAGTGATTACGGATCAATAATAAGGGAAAGCACACTTTTAACAACATTTTCAGCTTTTCTATTTGGTTTTTTGCTAAATAACTCAATTGAGTCTTGGTACAAAACCATCTTGTTGCATTATTGCTGGGCATGATATCTTTTGTGCTTATTTACATATTTTATAAACTACAGAAATGAAAGGTGACATGATGAAAATAAATTGCAATGATTTTCTTGTACCTGCAGGAAAAAAGGTGAAACTCAGTAACTATAAAACAACTGTGAACCCCGTGTACAAATCAAAGGAACAGTATAACCAAGTCCTCAGAAAACATGTGGAAGAACTAAGCTCCTTGCAAAATCTTCTCTATGCATCAAACCGCTATTCGTTACTATTGATTTTTCAGGCAATGGATGCGGCAGGAAAAGACAGTGCTATCAAACATGTGATGTCTGGCATCAATCCTCAAGGATGTCAAGTGTTCAGCTTCAAACATCCAAGCAATGAGGAACTTAAGCATGATTTTTTATGGCGTACTGTTCAATGTCTGCCTGAAAGGGGGCGAATAGGTATCTTCAATCGTTCTTATTATGAAGAGGTACTGATTGTTCGTGTACATCCAGAGATTCTCCACAGTGAATGCCTTCCAAATGAATTGTTGGATAAGCATACAATGTGGCATCAACGATATCATTCTATAGTGAACTTGGAAAACCATCTACATCGCAACGGAACACGCATAATCAAATTTTTCCTCCATATTTCAAAAGAAGAACAACGGAAACGTTTTCTAAAGCGTATTGATGAGCCCGAAAAGAATTGGAAATTTAGCCTTGCAGATATAGAGGAGAGAAAATTTTGGAAGCATTACATGAGAGCATATGAAGATTGTCTGAGTGCCACAAGCACGACTGAGGCACCTTGGTATGTCATTCCTGCAGATGACAAAGAGAACACCAGACTGATCATTTCACAGATCATCTTAGATGCACTAAAAGAACTCAAAATGGCTTATCCAAAATCAGGTGCAAAACGCAGACAAGAATTACGCTCAATTCGTAAATTGCTCAGTGCGCAAAAATCCTAGTCCATCTACAAGACTTGGTTCATTATTGGTTAAGCCTTTTGCTCTATCTGGCCTTTTGTTATTACAATTTGGCACTATTTGGTGGAAAGAACTTTACCGCATTCTCTGCATTCAATAAGGTTTTGTTTCCGCTGAATATTATCAGAACCACACCTTATGCAAATGAGAATGTATTTTCTTGAGTTTTTTACTCCAAAGAAGTTCAAGAGTCCAATCTTCTGGCTTGATACCATTTTCTGATCGATAGTGGATTGATTCAATAGAATTTAACAACTATGTATGCAGTGAGCTGCACTGCAGCTATTGGGTATGTAAGGCTAGCAAAATTCCTATTTTACTATCCACACAGGACACTCCGAATGCTGTAAGACTCCACTTGCGACACTCCCAAGCAATAGTTTCTTAAATCCACCCAGTCCACGCGAGCCCATCACTATAAGATTTACGTGATGCATTTCTGCATAGGAAATTAAAGTTTCAATGATGGATGTTCCTTCAATTGCTTTAATGCAGTAAGGAATTTTGAGTTTTTGTAACTTTGGTTCTAATTTTGAGAGAGTGTATTCTGCTGATTTCTTTTGCAATTTTACCATCTCCACGTATGAACTACCACCATCTGCAGAATAACCGACGTTCAGGGACACATATGTTATAATACTTATTTTTGAACTGTATTTCTTGGCAAGATCCATTGCATATTCAAGTGCTCTACTGGCAGGTTCTGACTTGTCATATGGCACCATGATGTGCTCAAACATAAAGAAAGATTATCAATCAGCCCATTTAAAGAGACCTTAGAATTTCATTTTTGATAACTTGATATATCTGGTTTTTAAGTATACGATGTAGATTTACAAACATGTCGCAAAATACCCTAAAAAAAATTCTTGTTCCGTTGGACGGTTCCCCAAATTCAATAAGAGGTTTAAACGTAGCAATTTCGCTTGCAAAGCAAAGTAGCGGAACAGTAACCGGACTTTATGTAATATCAAGCTCTGGGTTTTCCAAAGCGCCTACACTGTTAAAAAAATACAGAACAGAATTGATAAAAAGTGCAGAAAAAATCATGCTTCAAGCTGAGATCAAGTGTAACAAAGAACGGTATAGAATTTGACGGAAAGATCATTACCTCGCCTGGCATTGTCAAAACGATAGTTGGTTTTGCAAAATCAAAGAGGTTTGATATAGTAATAATGGGATCTAGAGGTCAGAGCTCATCGGATACCAAGTATTTAGGCAGCGTTACTAATGGGGTTCTTAACAACTTGGAGATCCCAGTTCTCATAGTCAAATAGATTGTTTTCCGTAATCTATCTCGCTCAACGATTCAACAGTATTACTTGATAATTAAAACTGGGCATTTTGAGTGTTGAGAGACACCACTTGCGACACTCCCAAGCAATAGTTTCTTAAATCCACCCAGTCCACGCGAGCCCATCACAATAAGATCTACTTGGTGAGATTCCGCATATGATATTATGGCATCAGTAATGGAAATTGCTTCCAATACCTCAGTCTTGAACGGTATCTTGGATTCTTTCAATCTTGGTTCTAACTTTGATATTGAGTTGATAGCGTCTTTTTCCAATAGTTTTGTTGTTTCTGCATACGCTGTCCCAAAGTATGGATCGGTTGGAACCTGTAGATGAACACATGAAAAAATACTAATGCTTGAATTGTATTTTTTTGCAAGATCAACTGCAAACTCAAATGCACGGATAGAAGATTCTGATGTATCATATGGTACCATGATGTGTTTTATCATATTCTACATGTATAACTTGCGTATAAAAAGTAAATTATAAAATATCATAATTGGAAATCAATATCTAAGATTAGAAGATATCCCATCCGCTATCACGCTGATGGCAGTATGTTAATTTACTTTTTTGGGTGTGAGCAGAGCTCTGTCAATACGCCATGAAGTGACTTTGGATGAATAAAGGTAATCTTTGTGCCTCCAGAGCCAGGCCTTATTTCTCCAAGAAATCTTACTCCAGAACCTTTCATTCTGTCGACTTCTCCTTCTATGCCTTCGGTTTCAAGAGCAATATGGTGCAAGCCTTCTCCTCTTGTATCAAGGAATTTTTTGATTGGACTTGTCTCCTTTGTTGGTTCCATGAGTTCAATTCTTGAATTGTTTAGATGAAGTATTGCAACTCTCACTCCTTCAGTCTCTACTGTCTCAAACTCTACTTCTTTTACTCCAAGTACGTTTTGATATTCCTTTACTGCTACATCCAAGTTGTTAACAGCTATTGCAACATGGTCTATTCTCATTTTAGAACGACTCCTTTGGTTGGTAGATGCCGAAAACTTCTCTGAATGTATTGCTTATCTCTCCAAGAGTGACATAGCTTCGCACTGATTCCAAGATGAAAGGCATTAGATTTTCTTCTTTTTCTGCAGCGCTCTTCATCTTCGATAGCGCATCTTCAGCCTTTTTATTATCACGCGTACTGCGTAGTTCTTTTAAATTCTGCATCTGTTTAACCTGAATGCTGTCATCAATCTTCATGATCTCTTGTTTTTCTTCAACAGAATCCGTAAACTTGTTGACTCCAACAATTACTCTCTCGTTGCTATCAATCTCCTTCTTTAGCCTGTATGCATTTTGTCGTATCTCAGACTGGAAAAAGCCTTTCTCAATCCCAGCAAGTGATCCGCCCATCCTGTCAATTCTTTTGAGATATTTGTTTGCCTCTTCCTCTATTTTATCAGTCAGGTATTCTACATAATATGAACCGGCAAGCGGGTCAACTGTTTTTGTAATTCCGCTTTCGTGCCCCACAATCTGCTGTGTTCTCAAGGCAATCTTTACTGCCGCTTCAGTTGGCAATGCTAATGCCTCGTCTTTTGAGTTTGTGTGAAGTGACTGACAGCCTCCCAATACTGCAGCCATTGATTGCACTGCTACTCGGACAATGTTGTTATCGGGCTGTTGTGCGGTTAGTGATTCTCCACTTGTCTGAACGTGGAATTTAAGCTGCATTGATTTTTTGTCTTTGGCATGGAATCTATCTTTGATTATCTTTGCATAGATTCTTCTTGCAGCTCTGAACTTGGCAACTTCTTCCAAGAATTCACTGGTGCAACAAAAGAAGAACGACAGCCTTGGAGCAAAGTCGTCAATCTTGAGTCCTCGGTCAACACATGTTTCGATATACTCTATGGCATTTGCAAGAGTAAACGCAACTTCTTGTACAGCATTGCATCCTGCCTCCCTCATGTGATATCCAGATATTGATACAGGATACCACTGCGGTACCTTTTTGGAACAGTATTCAATCATGTCACCTATCAATCTCATAGACGGTCTTGGAGGATAGATGTAGGTGTTTCTTGCAATGTATTCTTTGAGAATGTCATTTTGTGTAGTGCCTCGTAATTGTTCACTTTTTACTCCTTGTGACTCCCCTGTAGCAATATACAATGAAAGTAGCGTCGAAGCTGTCGCATTAATTGTCATAGATGTACTTACTTTGTCAAGGGGAATACCATCAAAGCAAGTCATCATGTCTTTGAGCGATGTGATTGAAACCCCTACCTTTCCCACCTCGCCCTCCGCATGGGAATCGTCTGCGTCATATCCTATCTGAGTGGGCAAATCAAACGCCATACTCAGACCAGTTTGTCCTCTTTCAAGCAGATACTTGAATCTCTGATTTGTCTGTGCAGCTGTACCAAAACCAGTATACTGCCTCATTGTCCAAAGTCTGTCCCGGTACATTCCAGGATGAATCGCCCTAGTGAATGGATGTTTTCCTGGCTCTTCGTTTTTGCTCTTTGGTTTGACCGTGGAATCGTAGAAGCTTTTGACAGGTATGTTAGAATCAGTTTTTATCTTTTTCTTTGGAATTGGTTTAGTTTTCATATTTTTTATTCTCTCACTTTAATAGTTTAGACATCTTATCTGCAGCTTCGAATGGATCCATGTCCTTTTTTTGTACCTTTTTGAGATATTTAGTGTAAGCATTACTTGAATCAAGCATGTTGCTCACTTTGTTTTTGACATTATTTAAAATAATATCCCTCAGTTCCGCATCAAGCCGTGATTCCTCCTTTTGTTTCTTGGATTTTTTTTGCGATTCCATCAATTCCTGTAGTTTCTTTGCAAATTCTACCATTCCCTTGTTTGATTTGGCTGAGGTCATCATAACGGTCGGATTTTTTTCTGACACGCCTATGAAATCCCTTACAGAGTCGAAGAGTTGATTTGCTCCAGGTAGGTCGCTCTTGTTAATTAAATAGATATCACCGATCTCAGTTAGACCGGCTTTTATTGTTTGAATATTATCACCAGTGTTTGGGTTAAAGACCACTATTGTCATATCAACTACTCGTGATATGTCAACTTCAGTCTGTCCTGCTCCAACACTTTCTATAATTATTGGATTAAATCCTGCGAATTCCAGTACCCTTATGCTATTTCTTAACGCAAGCGAGACTGCACCTGTTGCACCCCTTGATGCCATGCTACGGATATAAGTACCAGAGTCTGTTGATTCGGTCATGCGAACTCGGTCCCCAAGAATCGCACCTCCTGTTATGTGGCTTGTAGGATCTATTGCAAGAACAGCCGTCTTGTAACCAAGTTTGTTGAGCTCAATACTTGTTTTATTGATCAGAGTACTCTTCCCTGCCCCTGCAGGACCAGTTATACCAATAGTGAGGGAGTGTCCAGAACTCTTGAAGATTTTTTTGACCAGATCTCTTGCTTCTTTTTCGTCATTTTCAACTATAGATATAGCTCTTGCGATGGCTCTTCGATTACCTTGCTTGAGATCCTTTACTAAATCCATATAGAACAATCACGTACCACGCGTACAATAAAATCTTGTTGCAGTAATATCAAATAAACACAAGTCTTCAGAATTTTCCAATAAAGGTTTTAAAACCCAGTTTATACTTTCAAGATCATGTCGCAAAAAGCCCAGACAAAACGAATCAGAATACTGGTGTCAAAGTTAGGGCTAGACGGCCACGATAGGGGCGCCCTCGTATTGTGTAGAGCATTTAGAGATGCAGGAATGGAGGTCATTTACTCTGGCTTGTTTGCAACACCTGACAGGATTGCACAAATTGCAGAAGATGAAGATGTCAATGTCATAGCATTGAGTCTACTAAATGGTGCACACTTGACTCTGTTTCCAAGAGTTGTAAAAGCTCTCAAAGAAAAGGGAATCAGCGATGTGCTCGTAATAGGTGGCGGAGTTATTCCACATGATGACAAGCAAGAGCTTGAAAAAGCAGGAGTGTTGGGAAATTTTGGACCAGGTACGCCACTTCCAACCATAATTGATTTTATCCAGTCCAATCTGGCAAAAACTAAGAAAAGTTAAAGATTATTCTGTAGAATCGGGCCACATCATCTGTCGCATTTTCTTGCCCACTTGTTCTACCTTATGTGCCTCGATCTCTTTCATGTATCTATCAAACGCGTTTTTACCATTCTTTCTGTAATCACTTGTCCATTCTTGGTTAAACGTGCCATCCTGTATCATCTTTAATGCCTTTTTCATCTTCTCTTTAACCTCTTTGTCCATCACCATAGGACCTCTGGTCAAGCCACCATATCTTGCAGTCTCGCTTACCCGCCTATACATTCCAGCTATTCCATATCGTTGAATCATATCTACAATTAATTTGAGTTCATGAAGCACCTCAAAGTAAGCTATCTCTGGTTGATATCCTGCTTCAACTAGAGTCTCAAATGCATTCATTACCATCGATGCAGAACCGCCACATAGATCCACCTGCTCGCCAAACCAATCCGTTTCAACTTCTTCTTTAAAGGTTGTTTGAATTACTCCAGCTCTTGTACTACCTATTCCCTTTGCAATGGCAAGCGTTCTATCCCAAGCTTTTTTGGTATAATCCTGATGAACTGCTACAATTGACGGAGTCCCAAAGTTCTGCTGGTATGTTTCGCGAACCTTTGAACCAGGACCTTTTGGAGCTATCATTATTACATCAATATCTTTTGGTGGCACAATCCAGCCCCAGTGTATTGCTGCAGCGTGAGAAAATGAAAGTGCTTTACCAGATTTCAAGTTTGGTGCTATCTGTTCCTTGTAAACTTGTGCTTGAACCATATCTGGAATCAATACATGAATGATATCGGCTTTTTCACATGCCTTTTGGACCGACATTACTTGGTGGCCATCTTCTTTTGCTTTCTTCCAGCTTGCCCCAGATTCTTGTACTCCCACTATAACGTTAAGACCTGAATCCTTCAGGTTGTTTGCTTGTGCATTACCCTGAATTCCATAGCCAAGTACTGCGATGGTCTCGTTTTTTATCGGATCTAGACTTACATCAGAATCTTTCCAAGTTTTGGCCATGCTGAACCTTTAAAAATACTCGAAATAAAAACGTACGATACGTTTTGATGGTAAACTCGATAGATTCCAGTCAGAAAACATGAATGGGAATGTGGGATAACTACATACTGTTAACAAAATAGCAGCTGATAAGGTAGCACGGAATTATGACCACGTAAGACTTTTCACACCAGAAGATAGATTTTTTGCATTCATTAGACCAAATTTCTTTTAAACTGTATTTGGACCTGTTATCCATACGCTCCCTCCAACAATATAATTTCCCTTTAAAGGGAAATCCGGTACAAAAGATACCTTAAATAGGAAATTCGTTGTTTCGATATTAGTGGGAGAGAAGGAACAGAGCATAAAGGCACTAGTAGTAGATGACAACCCTGACATTCTGACCCTTTTTGTCGAGCTATTGCAATTAAAGAATTTCGTAGTTGCCGGGAAAGGACAGAACGGTCAAGAAGCTGTAGAGTTGTATCGCACCCTTAAACCAGATATTACATTTTTGGATGTTGTCATGCCTAATGGCGATGGTATATACGCTTTGGAAAAGATTCGGGAGATCAATCCCGCCGCAATAGTTGTAATGGTCACGTCAGATCTTGCCACCACAACGGCTGAACGATTGGAACAACTACGTGCCTCTGCAATAATCCACAAGCCATTTGATATCAATGACATAGTGAATGTTGTAAAGGATCTGATATCTGAAACTAATGTTAACAAAATGAAATTTTTTAATTAATTCTCTTTTTTGTGTCAAAAAATTTGCAATGTATATAAAACCGATTGGAAATGCATCTAAAATAAGATCTGCAAGCTATCAGCACATTAAAAATATGAAAGATCTTTCCAGATATTATTATCCAAATCTGGAAAAAGATTTGTTTTACGTGCATGTCATTTGAGATCTTGTAGTTTTCTCATCTCTTGAGAATTCTTAAATACCGGAATAATTTTTATTCAAACGGGGAGTAAGTTGAGTTCAAAATTGTCGCTTGATGATATGTGGCAGGTAATAGAAGAATATGGCATAGATCGTAAACTTTTAGAAACTACCCAGCCTAGTGATGAATTGTTGTTTAGACTATATTCTTCCATCAAACAGGTAAAGGAAAAGTCAGACATGTTTGAAAAAGAGAGTCATGAGTTTCTCAAGTCCGGTTCATTAGAATAGTTTTCTTCAATCTAAAGATACAGTATAATTGATTAGCGCGAGTTTTTTATTTTTATTCAAACAATAAACTTGAAAATAATGGTAGTGTTGCAGTATCTAAAATAATCAAATTATCATTTCTTTTCCGCATTTTATGCATCTAACTAGGGTATCTTTGGATTTTATCTTGTCAAATTTTCTTGAACCACAATTAGGACAGATTGGACATGCTCTTAGTTTTTCCATGCCTTTATTGTATATCATCATGGTACTTTATCAATTTGATCAGATGCAATAGCGTTTATCAAATAGAATGGCATACGTACCAGAGTGAAGGGAATACACTTTTTCTCAGATGACGAAGAGGTAAACCTCGAGTATTTTTACAATATAGGTCTTGGACATGCAAAGCGTGGTAAGCCTAGAGATGCCATATTTTACTTTGATAAGGTTTTGGCAGTAAACCCAGCACACCTGAATGCTTTAATCAACAAAGGAAATGCATTGGGAAAGATGGGCAGGTACAATGATTCTATTTCTTCCTACGATGTAGCTTTGAAACTAAAGCCAAACCATGCAATTTGTCTTTTAAACAAAGGACTTGCCCTACATTATCTTCAAAGATATGATGAAGCCATAGCTTGCTATGATAAGATTCTATCACAAGAGCCAGAACATACCAGTGCCATATACCACAAGGCCTGCAGCAAATCACTCCAGAAAAACACTGAAGAAGCTCTGGCGTTGCTTGAGCGTGTCGTAGTTCTTGATCCAGAATACGGAATAAAAGCTAGCGGTGACAAAGATTTTGATATTCTTCGAAATGACGATAGATTCAAAGCGCTTGTTACCTAAATGATGCAATAGAAAAAAATACTGTCATGAAAAACAATGATACGATGAATGTTGGGATTATCGGTACAGGATTGCTTGGAAAAGCAGTTGCAGTACGCCTTCTTAGTACAGGGCACAAGGTTACGGTTTACAATAGAACAGAAGAAAAGACAGAGCCACTTAAGAGCATGGGAGCTCAAGTTGCAAAGTCACCAAAACAAGTAGCAGAAAGATCTGATATCGTAATTACAATAGTAAAGGACGCAAAGGCTGTCGAGTCGATATCATTTGGAAAAGATGGTATCATACATGGTAAGCATGAAAAACTAATTGTATCTGACATGAGCACAATTAGTCCGATTTCATCAAGAAAAATAGCTGAAAAATACTCCCAGCATGGAATTCCAATGATTGACAGCCCCGTTATGGGTGGACCATCACTTGCAGAAAAAGGTCAGCTTGTAATCATGATAGGAGGCAAAAAAGAAGTTTATGAAAAATGCAAAGATGTTTTTGATTCAATAGGGGAAAGAACATTCTACCTGGGAGATAACGGTTCTGCTGATGCAATGAAACTTGCCATGAACTTGCAGATTTCAATTTTGGCATTAGCTATATCTGAAGGCATCATATTGGCAAAAAAGTCAGGTCTAGATCCCCTCCTTTTCTTAGAGGTGTTAAATTCCACATATTTCAAGACAGGAATGAGTGTTCTCAAAGGACCAAAGATGGTAAAAGGAGTCTTTGAGCCAAGTTTCTTTCTAAACGTAATGCAAAAAGACCTAGATGAGATAAATTACACAGCCAAAGAATTCGGGGTAGATTTACCTGTTGCCAGACTTGCAAATGAATTGTACCAAAATGCCGTCAAGGATGGATTTGGCAATATAGACTACACAGGAATTCTTGCATACCTTGAGAAAATCAGCAAATCAAGTATCTAGAGTTCTTCAGGCGGCTTGATTTTTCTAAAATTCAGAAATAGCCCTACATCATATGCTAACTTTAGTACGCCGCCAATAATGAAAGGAGCGGATAAAAAAGAGCCCATTATTGCACCAGCAAGAGATGGACCCACTGACTGGGCAATGTTTCTTGATGTATTAGTAATCCCGGCAGCTGCAACACGTTCATTCTCGTTTACTACAGCCATCAAATATGATTGGCGTGTTGGAACATCCATCTGCGATATACTCATTCTTGCAAAGTACAACCCAACAGCAAGTGGAAAACTTGGTGCAAACGCCACTAAGATTAGAAGAATGTTGGATGGTATGTGTGTATAGACCATTGTATTAACAAGACCAATCTTTGATGCTATCTTGCTTGCTAGCAAATATGACACTGCGGTGAGTATGCCTGCTATTGTAAATATGTAAGACAGAGTAGACAAGTCAGCACCAAATTTTGTATAGAACCAAAAGGAAACTATGCTTTGTATCACAAACCCTCCTGCAAAGGAATCAACCGCAAATAGTGAGGACATTTTCTTAATAACGCTACGAGATTTCGGCGTAATGGTATAAGATGATGAATCGCCTTTTTGATTCACTGACTTGATCTCAATCTTGTGCGATAATGCAAGATAGATTACCAGAGCACCTAACGCACATGCGGCATATGCAAGAAAGAGAACTTTGATTGCATCAATTTGATCAAGTCCAAATTGTTGTGAAAAAATGTGCGGCAATCCTGAAAGGAGTACGCCACCGGACATGGCAAATGTTCCTACCATGTTATAGATAGAAAAAATAGAAGTCCGCTTCTTTTCATCATTTACTGTTTTAGGCAAAATGGCTTGCTCAAGTGATAAGAATGCACCTACCTCAGATCCTGTTACATTGATTGTTCCAATAAGCGCGGCTATAATTAGTGCAACATAGTTGTCGGTTAGGAAAAAGACGGCTGCCGAAATAACCATCAAAACTGCATAAAGGATCAAAAACTTCCTGCGCCCTATCTTATCAGCATATACACTTGAGATTAGGTTGAAGATTATGCTATTTACTAACGTGGCAGTTAGAACAACTCCAATTAAGACTTCATTGAATCCAAGTAAATTGAGGTAAATTGCTAAAATTACGCTCACAAAACCGTACGAGAATGCTCTTACAACTCTTGCACTCAGTATTAGTTTTCCATCTCTTGAGACCCAGTCTAGTGCCATTTACTGTCCAAGTTTTGATTTATGCACCTGAATATCAGCAGACTCTACTTTCTTGAAAAGTGGAGAAGCCTCACCCAGATTATGACCTGGTGTTATCATAATTTCAGACATAGAATGCCATGGTTGCTCTGATACATTTCCCGCCAAGTTGAGTTGAGACCATATTCTCTGGGATGATTCTGGTAAAAATGGATAAAGCGCTATTGCGATAGAACGTACTGCGTGCACTGAAATGAATATGCAATTGTTTGTACCTGTTCCTCCTTTCCACGGTTCCTTTTTCTGAAAGTATTGGTTAAAGTATGCAGAAAACTCCAAGATCTTCTTAAGTGCCCTATCAAGATTGTTTTCTTCCATTAGCGGTGTCATTTCATTTACCAAGCTTTCGATCTTGTCTTGTGCTTCGTTATCAGCAGAGTCAAGACCATCAGTGGGGGGTATTATACCTCCAGTACTCTTTTTTGTAAAGCCAAGCGCCCGATTGACAAAGTTACCAATGTTTCCTATGAGCTCAGAGTTTATCCTCACTGCAAACTCATCCCAATCAAAATTAAGATCATCTTGACTATACGGGGTAATCAATGTCAGATAGAATCGTAGATAATCAGATGGATAAATTTGAAGAAAATCTTTTAGGCCAATATACCAGTTACGGCTCTTTGAGATCTTTTTTGATTGCAGCATGAGATGCCCCCTAGTTGGGATATAGTCGGGAAGTTTGTACTCTTTTTTTATTCCAAATCTCATTGCAGGTAAAAACAGATAGTGATGATACACTATATCTTTACCAATAAAATGGTAAATATCTGCAGAGTTCCAAAATTCTTTGCCATCTATCCCCTTGTCATTTAGAAACTTTAGTGCTGAAGAAATGTATGCAAGGTGATTGTCAAACCAGCCATAGAAGACTTGACCCTTGGCTGCTTCAAGCGGAATAGGCACCCCCCATGTGATGTCTCTTGTAATATCCCAATCTACCAAGCCATCTTTTATCCAATTTTGTACGTATTTTTTTACGTCCTTTTGAAGATGAGAGTCGCCTGCAAGCCATTCATTTAATTCGTTTACAAAGTTTGTCAGTTTGAAAAAGTAATGCTTGGTCTTCTCTTTTGTTGGAGGATTCTTGCAAATTGAACATTTGGGCTCTTCTATCTCTTGTGGTACTCTCCCACATTTTTCACATAGGTCAGAATATTGTTCTTCAGCCTTACAATAGGGGCATCGTCCTATCACGTACCTATCTGGCAAAAACTTTTTGTCAACTTTACAATAGAATTGTATAATCTCTTGTTCGTAAATGTGACCATTTTCCATTAATTTTTTGAATACGTCTTGTACAAAGGCAACATTTTCAGGAGAGCTTGTTCTGTAGAATAGATCAAATCCTATTCCAAATGCAGTAAAATCATCATAATCTCTTTTATTCCAGACTTTGACATATTCCTCTGGTGTCTTTTTTTCTTTTTCAGCTTGAATTAAAATTGGTGTGCCATAGTCATCTGATGCACATATGTAATATGCCTCTGTGCCAGTAAGCTTGAGAAATCTTGTTGTGATATCAGCAGGCAAGTAAGTCGAGGCAACATGACCAAGATGTATCTCGCCATTGGCATATGGCAACGCACTTGTTATAATTGCCTTTTTCATTATCTGAATAAAGTTTGTGCGTGATTTAAGCTATGCCCAACTTTGGCCGTATTTTATCTGGGCTGCAGTTGGTTTGTCCATGTTCACATTCATTGCTTTGAGTGCATCAATTGCAATCTGTATGTCAATTTCTTGGGGAACTGTGATTACATTCTTTCCTATCTTTTTGTGATTCTTTGCAATGTAAATCATGGACAGCAATTGATTTGAAAACGATTGTGCCATAACTTCCGGTGGGTGTCCTTCTGCTGCAACAAGATTAGCAATTCTTCCTTTTCCAATAAGATAAACGCGCTTTCCATTTTTTAATAAACATTCATCTAGATTTGGACGAACTTCTCGTACTGATTTTGATTCATTTAGTAAAAACTTGGCATCAACTTCAACATCAAAGTGACCCACGTTACCCATGATGGCACCGTTTCTCATAGTCAAGATATGCTCTTTTCTAATGATTCCAGTTTGGCCCGTCGCGGTAATGAATATCTCTCCCGTTTTTGCGGCTTCGGCCATTGGTGCAACTTCAAAACCATCCATATGAGCTTCCAAAGCTCTCACCGGATCGACTTCAGTAACGCAGACTTTGGCTCCCATTCCACGACATCTGGATGCAACGCCTCTTCCTACCCATCCATAGCCTGCTACAACAATACGTTTTCCTGCAAATAGTAAATTCATTGATCTGAGATATCCATCAATTGTACTCTGGCCTGTTCCATATCTATTGTCAAACATGTGTTTTGTATATGCGTCATTGACAGCAATTACAGGATACTTGAGTTTCTTTTCTTTTGCAAGGGCCTTCAATCGTATAACACCAGTTGTTGTCTCTTCTGTTCCTCCCATGACTTTCATTGACGCAAATTTTTTATTTCCATGTATTTTGCTATGACTGTCAGAACCATCATCTGTTAGAATCTGCGGGTTATGACTTAGCATCTGTTCAATGCACCAGTCATATTCTTCTGAGGTTTGTCCGGTCCAAGCATAAATGTGGATTCCATTTTCAGCTAAAAATGCAGCTATGTCATCCTGTGTTGAAAGAGGGTTTGCTGCGCAGGCACTTACATCAGCACCCAACTCCTTTGCACCCATGATCAAGACAGATGTTTCTTTTGTAATATGCAGGCATATTCCTATGCGCAGTCCTTTGAGAGGCTGAGATCTCTTTAATCTTCCAATTGTATTAGTGAGAATTTGCATGTGATCCCGTGCCCATTCGTATGACATCTTTCCTTTTTCTGCTAGGCTTGGATCCTTTACCTGACTCATAAGGCATCTCAAATTTCAGGGGTATAAAATGTTATCAAAAATAACAATCTAAATATTGGATGTGTTTTGCTTAAAAAAATATGGTCTGGAAAAAAGTGGCAGAAAAGAACGAAATTGCACTAGGAAAAGGTAGAGAGTTTTCGGTAGATGGTAAAAAAATTGCGATATTCAATCAAGACGGTTTTCATGCGCTAGATTCAGTTTGCGTACATCAGGATGGATCTCTTGCACCCGGCAAGATAGACGGCGATATAGTAGAGTGTCCACTTCATTTATGGCACTACAACATCAAAACAGGAGAGCTTTTAGATTATATCAAAGGAGTGAAACTTCAAACATACAAAGTTGAAGTAAAAAATGACGGTATTTATCTAGATATATAACAAGTTTAACTAATTTACCACAGAAATCTCTACACAGTTATTACACGATATGGTACACTAGGAAAGAATCTCCCAGTCGTTTTTACCACATTTGCATTGTTTGTTGTATGCATTAATGTATTCCATATACTCTAAATCTGTACAAGGCCCCTGATCAGGGATAAAGACTCTAGTATTGCAAGACCTACATCTTGCAATGAAATCATTCAACAGTTAATGTTACAGACACTCATAAAAAAACTATAACACATGAAAAAATGTCTCACAGGTTTAGCTTAGTTTAAGACATACAATTGTCATCAAGTCATCATGACCAAATCTCCTTCAAGAGATGAAATAAAAATTGGAACAAGTGTACTGATAGTACAAAAACAAGACCAACGCACAGGTGTTTTGACTAGAGGGGTGGTCAAGAGAATCCTTACTTCAAGTAACTCTCATCCTCATGGAATTAAGGTAGAATTAGATAATGGCAAAATAGGACGAGTTCAGAAATGTGCAAATCCCGAAAAATCGCAATGAAAAACACTTAATGTAAAAAATACTTGAAAAAGTTTAATTCTTTAGAATAATTTTAACAAACGTTGAATCTAAAAATACTAGATGAGATCACAAAAAAAGATTTCAACGCCATACAAGAAAAAATTGGTTCATTTCTTGTTGAAGAAATTAGAGAACGTAGATCACAGGGAGTAATATTTGGTCTAAGTGGAGGAATAGACTCTGCCGTTATTGCCATGCTTTGCGCAAAATTTGTCAGAGAAAAATCACTTGCGTTGATAATGCCAGATTCTAAAATTACACCACAGACAGATACAGAAGATGCAATCAAAATTGTCGACAGTTCACATCTTGAATACAAGTTAATTGATATTGGATTTATTCACAAAGAGTACTCAAAGTACATTGAACCAAGCCCACTGGCATTTGGCAATTTGGGTGCCAGGATTAGATCAAACATTTTGTATTATTATGCCAATGCTAGAAATTATCTTGTTCTCGGATCAGAAGATAGAAGCGAATTTTTGATAGGATATTTTACAAAATATGGCGATGGCGCCGCAGACCTCTTACCAATAGTTTCACTATACAAAACCCAGATTCGAGAATTTGCAAGATTTTTGGGCATTCCATCAAACATAATATCAAAACCAAGCGGCCCCCGACTGTGGGAAGGGCATACGGCAGAGGCAGAGATTGGCCTGACATACGAAGAGATTGATTCCATTCTTCATTGTGTGATTGACAAGAATCTCTCAATTGAGGACACTTCCAAGATCACAGAAATACCCATTTCAAATGTGGATAAAATTTACCAGATGCACAAAAGAAGCGAGCATAAAAGAATAACACCCAAAACATGTGTTCTTTGATAAGATGATAAAGTTTGAAAATTTTTGATACATTATCAGTAGCAGAAAAGGAATTAGACATATCAGACAAGGTAAGAATCTACCTCTGCGGTGTCACAGTATATGATGATAGTCATATAGGACATGCTAGAACAATCATAGTTTTCGATACTCTACGCAGATTTCTAGAATCACAGGGAATCAAAGTTGAATTCATTCAAAACTTCACTGATGTAGATGACAAGATAATAAATCGAGCAAGAGCAGAAAATGTATCTGCGGATAAAATAAGTTCAAAATACATTGCAAGTTATTTCAAGGAGTTTGACAATCTCAATGTAAGACATGCAGATAGATATCCAAAAGCTACAGAGCATATAGGAGATATGATTAATTTGATCAAAGTATTAATTGAGAAAAATTTTGCGTACGTGTCAACAAATGGGGTTTATTTTTCGGTATCAAAATTTCACGAATATGGAAAGCTTTCAAAGAAAAAGACTGACGAGTTAGTCTCTGGCGCGCGCGTAGAGATAGATGAGACTAAAAATGATCCATTAGATTTTGCATTATGGAAGTTTGCAAATGACGAGCCAAAATGGGAAAGTCCATGGGGACCTGGTAGACCTGGATGGCACATAGAATGCTCTGCTATGAGTCTAAAATACTTGGGGCCTAATTTTGAGATTCATGGAGGGGGAAGAGACCTTATCTTTCCTCATCATGAAAATGAAATTGCTCAATCAGAATCGTATTCAGGCAAGAATTTTGCCAAGATTTGGATGCATGTAGGAATGGTTACAATAAATGGCGAGAAAATGTCAAAGTCTCTTGGAAATACAAAGTCGGTAGATTTTGTTCTAAAAAAATGGGGTTCAAACATAATCAGGCTTTTTTGCCTTTCAGGTCACTATTCTAAGCCCATCGATTATTCTGAAGACTTGTTAAGAGAGGCCATAACAAAGTGGCGCCAAGTGGAGAATTGTTATTATGAATTGGTCTTGTCAGAGGATGGATCGGCTTCCACAGATGATGTAAAACTCATTGAAGAGACAGTGAAAGAAACCAAGAAAGAGTTTGCTGAAGCTCTAAACTCAGACTTTAACACGCCGCTTGCATCTAGTGCGTTTTTTAAACTTGTAAAGGTAGTAAATCAGATTGCTTCATCTGAACACATGGTGTCTTCCCTTTCTAATGCAGTTTTACCTGTATTTGATCAAATGCTTGACATTTTAGGCCTAAAGATATCACAGGTTTTCTCAGAGGAGAAAACAAAAATAAATGAACTTATCAATCAACGCAATCTATTACGAAGTCAAAAAAACTTTCAGGGTGCAGATACCATTAGGAAAGAGCTATCAGGCTTGGGAATTGTTCTAATCGATCACAAGAAAAAAACATTATGGATGAAACAGGAAAAAATCGGTGCCGAGCGCAGTTAAGATTTCTTTGTCTGTGCACTTACCAACGACACTATATCCCTATCACGCAATTGGTAATTTGTCGGCAATCTCACTCCATATCTGACATCTTTTGCATAGAGTAGGCCCTTTGTAAGATCTGAGTGAATTTCTTTTGCCAAATCTTCTATTGTTGAGCCATCTTTCATAAGAATAAGATTAGGAAGAATATGCCCTTTTTTGTCGGATAGCTTCTCAGGATCTGCAACAGGATAAACCGAATTCATCTTCAGCAATTTGAAGACGGTAACATTGATTGCAAACTGTACACCTGTTCTCATATATTCTCCAAGTATACCTTTTGTAATAAACTCAAGAGCTTCGAGTTGTTTTTTGTTTAATGCCTCCTTGTGAAGTATTTCAAACTGTTCCGAGCCTGGAATATACTTTATCAAGCCTTTCTGTTCTGCACGTCTCAGAGAAAGTTCGCTGTCAGCGCTGGCAGGTATAATTATTGTGTCTACATGCTTTTCGCGCAGCCTATCAAAGTTTTTGTCTGCACCTGCAAGGTCAATTTTATTTGCTACTATAAGCGTGGGTTTTGAGATCTTTCGTAAATGTGCAGAGAATTTTTTGCTATCATTCATATCAAAATTATCAAAGTGCTTGCCTTCAAGACCAGTCACCCTCAATGCCTCCTTTACGTGACTTTCCTTGACACCTATACCCCTGAAGACGTCAGTGATTGCTACAACCGGCTCGGTTTCAGAGTTGACAAGTTTTGATATCTTGTCTCTATTGCCTTCCAAAAGTTTTTGATACCACATTATCAATTCTTCTTCAATATCTGATACGTCAGCAATCGGGTCGCCTTGACCAATCTCTGTTATTCTCCCAGCGGCATCCACACCCCCTGATACATCCACTACATGCAAAAGGGCATCAGATTGAGTTGCAACAGAAAGAAATCTGTTACCCAGTCCCTTTCCTGCCCAGGCTCCTTTTATAAGACCCGGAAGATCGATGAGCTCGATTGGTATGAATCTCCACCCATCAACACATTTTGAGTTTTGAGGACTATCTTGTACATTAAATTCTGTATGAACGCATGGAGTTATTGCATTTCCTATGCCACTCTCTGGTTTCTTTGTTGTGAAGGGATAAGTTGAGATCTCCCCACCTGACAGAGTGGCAGCGTTAAAAAATGTAGTTTTTCCAGTATTTGTTTTACCGATAAGGCCAATTTTTATTGGCATAAACTCATCTCGTAATGCTTGCTATTTATCTCTGTTGTAGATTATTCATGATGATGATCATTTGAGACATTTCCAAGCGAGTCTTTTATCTTGTCTGCATACCATTTGATTTCTCCAAGTTCTTCTTCCGTTAATGTATTGTTCCATTTGTCCAGAACTACTTTTAGGATTTGTGAACCATTATACAACAAATTCCAATATGGATGATGTTCTGCTGTATCATATGCAAGCTCTGCAACTTCCTCAAGTCCTGTTTTTGCGCGTGCAAGCGCATCTGATCTCTCACCATATATCTTGACAATATTGGAATCGATGTCTGGCACCACCTTGATTAGCACATTTTTTTGTTCAAATGATTTTACCAGATCTGAAAGAGCATCATAAAACTCTACAAAATCTTCTACCATGTCTAGAATAATCTCTGGTGTTCTGCAAGCATACACCGGTTGAAGACAACGTCTATTCCTTCTTTTTTTGCTAGTGATTCCGCTTCAGGATCATGGATTCCTTCTTGCAGCCAAATCACTCTTGGTTTTATTTTGATGGCTTCCTCAACTACAGGTTTTACTTGATCAGACGGTCTGAAAACATCGACGATATCCACCTGAACTGGGACGTCAAGTAAACTCGGATAACATTTTTTTCCTAGAATCTCATTAGTTGTTGGATTAACTGGTATTATGTTGTATCCTTGTTCTACGAGATATTTTGGCACATAATGTGCCGCCTTTTCAGGATTCTTGGACATGCCTACAACGGCTATATTTTTTAATGTGTAGATTTTCTTTATTTGCTCATCAGAGTGCAAATCCCTTTCCATGATTTTGTGATGATTGTTCCTCTTAATAGATTATCGTGGAACAATTTATAGGCACAAATGCAGTGCTTTATTTTATGGAAGAAGAACCAACTGATGTAATAGTTCTAAGTGCCATAAGTCAAGGCGCTAGAAAATCAGATAAGATAGAAAAGAAAGCACATATCGAAGGCAAAGCGGTGAACAGTCTTCTGGAGCGCCTTGAAAGCAAGGGACTGATCACAAGGGTAGAAAAGAAAGGATTCTTCGGTCCAAAGAAGGAGATTGTTCTTACCGATAAAGGAATAAGAGAATTAGAAGAAAGAAGATTCGAAATGCAACAAAACTGGGATCATATGGTAACTCTTTGGAAGAAGGGAGATAAAGAAAAGCTGCAACAACACATAGATAATAATCGTTCCATCCTGCCCACCATGATGTTCATGGGAATCATGGACATGATGATGTTCTCATCAATGATGTCATTCATGGGTCTTGCCATGACAAGTTTTATGCCAGATCAGTACATGTATGACGCAGGTTCAACAGACATGAATCATGCTGACGGTGGACATGATATAGGTCATGGTGACTATGGCAGTGGAGATTTTGGTCACAGTAATGGTGGACAGGGCGACATTGGCGGTTTTGACGTAAACTTTTGAATTTTAATTACAGAGATGTGTTTTAAAAAAAGAGATTTGAAATACTGATTCTTTTAACAGCCTAGTTGTGAAAGTACTGTTTGTGTTATAGTAGGACTGGCATTTGCATTAGCAAGTGCGGCCTTTACCATAGTGCAAAGACTTGATGTACCAGACGCCATAGGTGCCATGGTTGTGGTCGTTGCATTCTTTCCACCAGTTTGATTGCCAAGCTGAGCATTAGCAATTGATGTTTGCAATTTATCCCATTCTCCAGGTGCACATAGGTGATCGCCACAAACTTTGGTGTCTCCGTATCTCACTGTTATCTGTTGATCATTTAGGTAGGAGAAGTCTCTCTGGATCAATGCATTTGATGCAGGAATAGTTGATACTGCAACAGATGCCATCAGAACTGCTGTTAACAACAGTACTACCGGTAACTTGGACGACATGGTTTTAGCTATAGGCTGCGCATATAAAAGAATTTCGCACATTCCATCCTTACCTTACAAAGAAATAGATACTAAATTAATTCTAGATGTTATTCATGATTGCAAAAATAGGTTCAAAGGCACCAAATCTCGGAGTCTCAAAATGGGTACAAGGTTTACCTACCAACATAGATAAGGAAAAAGACAATGTTGTTTTGGTTGAAGTATTCCAAGTAAATTGTCCAGGATGTTTTCTACATGCAATACCACAGGCAATTGACATTTACAACAAGTACCGTAAAGACGGTGTCACAGTTCTCGGGATCTCAACTGCGTTTGAGGATTTTGATAAAAATACCATCGACAACCTTGAACTTCTTCTGACAACGGGTGAAACAATAGGTGAGACACTCAGAGCATTAGGGCAATATGGTCAACTGGTAGATGGAAAAAAACTTCCATACAAAATTCCATTCCCGGTCGGCATGGATATTTTAAAGAAAGACGAAGGTCCTATTAGTCAAGAGAAAATAAATGAGATCATAGAAGCCAATGTACCAGGATTTGACTCTTATAATGAGCATCAAAAGTCAGATATCATTGAGCGTGTCAAGCAATATCTAAAAAACAAAGAATATTCCGCCCAGACATTTGAACAGTATGCTCTACGAGGCACACCATCTTTCATTCTAATTGATAAGAAGGGAATACTCAGAGATGTCGGATTTGGTCAAAACGATTTTCTTGAAGAAAATATCAAAAAGTTACTCAAAGAATAAAACTCCATGTAATGCTAATTTGTCAAATAAACAACACATGTACACTTCATTTGATGACACTCTTGACAAGATAGTCAGACTACTAAAATCTCATCAATCAGAGTTTCTTTCTGGAGAAGAACTTAGCAAGTCATTAGGACTTAGTAGAGCTGCAGTCTGGAAGAATATAAAAAAACTCCAGTCCCTAGGTTACAAAATAAGATCAAAGCAGAAATCGGGATACAGACTAATTGACAAGACAAATCTAATGTTGCCATGGGAAATTTCAGATGGACTGCAAACAGAAACTATTGGAAGAAAAATATATTATTTTAACACAATCGATTCAACACAGAGTTTTGCATTAAAGCTGGCTTCAAAGCCACATGAGAATGGCTCTATTGTAATATCTGAACAGCAGACACGGGGTAGAGGAAGACAAAATAGGAAATGGGTATCTCCGAGAGGGGGCATATGGCTATCAGTTCTTCTCAAGCCAAATTTCGAAATCTCTCAAGCTTCGCTGTTTCCTATGCTGACCTCACTTGCTCTTGCCGTGTCTATAGAAAAAGTATTGAGGTTAAGGCCCAAATTAAAGTGGCCAAATGACCTTACTCTAGATGATAAGAAAGTAGCTGGCATACTAGTTGACGCATCCATTGAATCTAATCAAATAGATTACCTAGTCATAGGCGTTGGAATAAATTTCAAGATTCAACCTAGTACGATAACTAAGATTGTTAAGAATTCTGAGAATTTTTACGGCTTGACAACACTGGTTGGAAAAAAAGAAAAGGCCGACCCCGTGCTGTTGCTTCAAACATTTCTCTATGAACTTGAACAACTATACAACAAACTAGTTACAAACAATTTCCATGGAATCAAAAGTGAGTGGGAAAAAAGATCTTCAACCATAGGAAGAAATGTCAGGATATCACACCCTAGCGGAGAAATAAAAGGAAAGGCCGTAGGAATAGATAGCGACGGGGCGTTGTTAGTTCTCAGCAAGGGAAAGACACAGAGATTACTGGTTGGAGACATGTCTTATCAAGTCTAACCATGCTGCATCATCATACTTGCGTGTTTACTAGTCAGTTTTTATAATTACAAATTGAGAGTATAAGAATGAGAATATGTTGGGCAAATACTGAAGATTATGACGAATCAAATGTTGTAATTTTAGGAGTACCTGACGAATCAAAATCACATTCACTGCGTAAAGGGACTTCGGAAGCACCTCATAAGATAAGAGAAATCTCCAACATAAGAGACACATACAAGAGAGGCAATGAGATTTCTGCCGGATATCCGCTTGGCGGCATAAACAAGAAAGTGTACGATTATGGAAATATACTAAGGACTGAAGTTAATGACGTGATAAGTAAGATAGTTTCAAAATCAAAAATTCCCATAACTATGGGTGGCGATCATTCTGTTTCTACAGAAATCATCAAATCATTATCCAAAAGATACGGTCCAATATCTCTTGTCTATTTTGACGCCCATCCAGATTTTATTAGTTCTTCCAGT
The DNA here is from genome assembly GCA_963701075.1 of uncultured Nitrososphaerota archaeon. Lineage (GTDB taxonomy): Archaea > Thermoproteota > Nitrososphaeria > Nitrososphaerales > Nitrosopumilaceae > Nitrosotalea. The sequence continues at coordinate 1,085,784 of OY969559.1, read as the reverse complement.
GGTTATTACGGCTCTGTCTTGCATGATGTCTTGCCTGACATAGATACAAAATCAAGTGTCCAGATAGGGATAAGAACTCCAGAACAAGAAGAAATAGACAATATCAAAAAATATAATTTATCGGTAATAACTCCTCTTGATATTCTCAAAAACGGCATTACAGAAATTGACAGAACCATACTTGACAAGATTGGAAAAAACACATATGTCTCAGTAGACATGGACGCGATTGATCCTGCTTATGCCCCCGGAGTCTCGGTTCCTGTTCCATTAGGACTTGGAAATCTCGAGACGCTATACCTTCTCAAATCAATAGCAAAGAAAGGGATTGTTGGATTTGATATCATGGAAGTTTGTCCAGGTTACGACATCAAGGACAGAACATCCCACTTGGCATCAAGAATGATTGCTGAAGTAATATCATCCCTGAATGAGACTTAATACTTTTAACTGGGCCATCGTGCTAGTTTGGTAATGTTTTCTCATTTTACTCTAAAAGAGGCAAATGCAATGCTTCCTTCCGTAATTAAGAAATTTAAAGATCTGGTAAATTTGAAAAATGAAGTCATAAGAATACAAACCGAGATGGAAACAAATCCCAAATACATGTCTAGTTTCAAAGAATATGCCCTCAAGAAACAAGAACTCAATACAGCAATCTCAAGTTTTTATAAAGCAATAGAAGATATGGAGAGTTCTGGGATAACCATAAAAAGCATAGATGAAGGATTGTTGGATTTTCCATCACTTCGATTTAATGAAGAAATATGGCTTTGTTGGAAAGAAGGTGAAACTGAGATCAAGTTTTGGCATGGAAAGGATGAAGGCTTCAACGGCAGAAAGCCAGTAGAAAATGTAGACTTGGAAAAATTACGCTAACCAACTACTATCTCTCCCAGTACAGACAATATACCGAAATAGACCATATATCTGAACATTACATAATGCTGTCATCCTGGCTACGTATAGTTAGAATCAAATTTTTACTTGCGTCAATAATCTCAGTCTTTCTTGGTCTCGCCATAAATTGGTGGCAAAATACAACTATCAACATAGAATTTGCCGTGTTAACATTAGCAGGTGTCGTGGCACTACATGCAAGTGTGGATCTACTCAATGATTATTGGGATTATAAAAGAAAGATAGATACAGAAACTAAGAGAACTAAGTTCAGTGGAGGTACCGGAGTTTTACCAGAGGGATTGCTCAACCCATCTGAAGTCTATCGTGCAGGAATTATTTTACTGGTTGTTGGCGCACTAATTGGGGCATATTTTGTATTTGAAAGAGGCATAACAATTGCAATAATTTTGGGATTTGCAATTATTTCAATCTATTTTTATTCTACAAGAATAGTTGATTCAGGTCTGGGCGAAGTCTTTGTTGCCATCAAAGGTGCAATGATAGTGCTTGGAACATACTTTGTGCAGGCCGCCCATATAACCGCCGAGCCCATACTTGCAGGCATAGTCTCGGGAGTTTTATCATCAACGGTTCTCTTTGTAAATTCATTTCCAGATCATGATGCAGACAAATCTCACGGAAGAAAGACGCTTGTCATACTACTTGGAAGAGCAAAGGCAGCTTCGAGCATATGGATTTTTCCAGTCATATCATACGGGGTAATCATAACTGCAGTTGCATTACGCCTCTTTCCAGCTGTATCTCTTGTCACACTTGTTACCATACCCATTGTAATAAAATCCGGCATGGCCTTGAAACAAAAATTTGATCAGGTAGAAGAATTTGTTCCTATAATGAAAAACTTTGTATCATACAGCAGAATCACCGGTGTTTTACTTGTTCTAAGCTTTGTTGTAGACTATCTCATGAAAATTGTTCAGTAGAATTAAATCAACCATATCTAAAGTCATTTTGTGATAACGGGACATGCCACACCAGAAGGGACAGCCGAGTTTGCAAAGAATCATCCAAATGTTGCAAAAAATCACTTCAAACAATTCGATGGGTTAACGTTATCATCTATTGGGATAGGCACGTATCTTGGAAATCCAGACGATATGACTGACGTACTAGTCAAGGATGCGGTGATAAAATCAACCACTTTGGGTGTAAACGTAATAGATACCGCTATTAATTATAGATCACAGAAGGCTGAAAGATCAGTAGGTAAAGCAATTGCTCAACTGATTGAAAAGAACAAGGCAAAAAGGGATCAATTATTCATAAGTACAAAGAATGGCTACATAACAAATGACGGCGATGTAAAAGAAGAATTTTGGCAGAATATTCAAAATACCCTTGTAAAATCTAACATAATCAAATCGGGGGACATCTCTTCTGGATATCACTGCATGACAATACCATATCTTCAAGATCAATTAAACAGGAGTCTCAAGAATTTGGGACTAGAGTGCATTGACTTGATGTATCTGCACAATGCTGCTGAAGGACAGCTCCAAGACATGTCAAAAGAGGAATTCATGAAAAAACTTGGAGACGTGTTTGAGTTTTACGAAAATCAAAGAAAGTCCGGAACAATAAGATACTACGGTATGGCCACATGGGATTGCTTTAGAGTACCACAAGAACACCCGCAGTATCTCTCTATTTTTGACATTGTTAAGATAGCAAGAGACATAGGTGGTTCTGAAAATGGATTCAAGTTCATCCAACTTCCATACAATATGTATCTTGATCAAGCTCTGACCATGAAGAATCAAACACAAGACGGCATAACACTCAATATTTTTGAGGCTGCAACCAAGCTTGGAATAGGAGTTTTTACAAGCGTTCCCCTAATGCAGGCAAAACTTCTAGGCCCAAATGTCTTACCTGAGTTTGGAGAATTAACACGAGCATCTCACAGAGCAATTCAATTTGTTAGGTCTACCCCAGGTGTCATAGCACCATTGGTAGGACAAAAATCCTCTTCTCATGTAGACGAGAATTTAGAATTAACAAAGATTCCTGTTTTAAGTGAAAAAGAATTTTCGGATATTGTTAGTAAATTATCACCGTAATTGTAAGTTTTAAATACAAATAACAGACGAATCAAAACATGCCAGTAGATCCAGTCTGTGGTATAGAGCTTGATGAGAAACTTGCTCTAGAACATGAGTATAAAGGAAAAAAATATTACTTTTGTTGTCACGGCTGCAAAAGAATTTTTGTAAGGAAACCCAACAAGTGGAAAAAGGACTAGATAGGAAAGGCCCCACACATGCGGCAAAAATGTGATCCCTCCTCAACAGAATAACTACAATGTGGACATTTATTTTTCGACAATCCAAGTCTAGCAGGATAATCGTGGTATCTTCGATAGATCTCATAATAATAAAGCGCTTCTTTTGATAATAATGCGGCTTGTTCTTTTTCCAAATATTTTTTGGTCTTTTCCAAAAAGACAGAATCTGGTATTAAACTATCAAAAAAATGTGTTAGCCCATTTGTACCTGAGCCATCTTGCATTGCATCCTTGTCTCTCCATACAATTGATTGTGGCAACATGCCCTCAAATGTTTTTCTCAGAACCCATTTGCCATACTTTTTGTCATTTTCTTCATGAATCTTGAGTTCGGGCGGTATTGATTTTGCATATTCTACAATTTTCTCATCAAGAAACGGGGCCTGCAAGGCTATTCCGAGAGCCTTTGATATCGACATGGATGGAAAATGCATTATTTTCCATATTCGTTCAAGATCTTTTTGTAGTTCAGACTGCTGCATCCTTTGAAAGAAGTGATAGCCTGCAAAAAGCTCATCTGCTCCATCACCTGTCATAATAGACTTGAAACCATCATTCTTTGCATTTTTCATTGTAAGATAAAGTACAACGTTATTCCGAATCTCTATAGGATTGAAAACATGTAGGATTTTGATTGTTTGTTCAATTGCTTGTAATAATTCATCAATAGATGCAGAGATTATGGTTAGTTTCAGGCCACTCAGCTTAGCAACCAATTGGGCATGCACCAAGTCTGTCGATGGAAAATCTGCCGCTACCATGACATATGCTTGAGTTGTTTTGGCGTCAAGGCAAGATGCAATGATTGATGAGTCAAGACCTCCCGATAGAGAAATACTTTCAGCTTTGCATCTCTTAACAGCATCAAATACGAGTGACTGTAACCTTGAACAAATATCTTGCAATCAGTTGATCTGAAGTAATCTCTCAAATAAGTTATCACGGTGATAAAGATTAGCTTTAAATATTTTACAAAGGAAAAAACCGTATGCTTTTACCTGCTGAAATTGAAACAAAGACGCTAATTCCTGCATTAAGAGCTATCTTGGCTAAAAAGCTCATCGAGGATCATAAAATACGAGAGGAGGAAGTTTCAAAGATGCTAGGTGTAACTCAAGCTGCAATTAGTAACTATGTAAGAGGGACCAGAGGCGATCCGGAATTAATCAACAAGCTTCTTGCAATCAAGGAAGTATCAGATATGATAAGTGACATTTGTAACAATTTAGCATCTAATATGGCATACACACCTTCTAGCCTTTCAAAATTCATAGGTCTCTGCAATTACATAAAATCAAGTCTTTTGATCTGTGATATACATCACAAGCTAGAATCAAACATAGACGAGGCAATATGCAAGGAATGCGAAAGCATGCTCCTCAAGGGTCCAAGAAGTACTTTCTAATTCGTTTTGGTTATAGTTATTTCAATTATTGAGACAAGCGGACCGTGATTTCCTTGGCTCTCACTATCTACCACAATATCAGATATCTTAGAATTGCCCCTCATCATGTTTTCAGTTATCACGTTTGCCACTGCCACCGCTGTAGGTATGGAGTCACCCTTAGCCTTGAGAGTGACGGTCCTATGTTTTACCAATTCTGTCAAAATGTCCAGTGCACACTCCATTACTGGTTGTTGATTAATTGCGATCAATTTTCCATCTTTTGAATTGGATGACATATCGTTTAGTTGCACGTTTTCCTCAATTCCACTCAACAAACTCTACCAAACACCAAATTATACATTCTATTAAAATCTTATCGACAAATCATCCATTAATCGAAGAGATCAATTGGAATATTCTGAAAATCACCATTTGGCAATACGCGTCTTATTGTAATTGGGATGACACGTTTTTCAAGTTCAGTGTAAGCTAAATCAAGAGAGGTTGCTACTTCTTTAGGTACTGAAATGAACGGTGGAGCTCCAAGAGAAAGTTGTAATGCTCTTGCTCCAAGAATCCTAGCTTTTTCAAAGCGTGTAAGTGTGGGAGGACCTATCATGATCTTGCCCTTTCCTGTAGTTTCATATTCTATTGGAATATGTACTGGATCTACCTCGATAATTTCTCTTGCGGCAATAATTTTTTGTAGCCTTTCCTGTTCTGCGAGTTCTTCTGGCGAGAGTTCTTTCTTTCCTCTCTTAGTTACCGGTTTTTCTTCTACACCATCCTCAGACACAACTTCTACAGGTTCTGGCTCTCGTGGTAAAATTGATTCTACGGGTTCTTCTTCTGCTGGAACCTCTTCAGTATCTACACTAACTTCCTCAGGTTCATCAGACATTAAGATGGAACGGCAAGAAACGTTATATATTTCATAATACTCTCCTTCAAAAATGAGTGCTGGATCGGTATCGAAAATTGATCTAACACTATCGCTGAAAGGAAAGGCAGAGATGAGATTGGAATTAAAACGTCATCTTGCACCAAAAACTGTCGGTTCCATACTGAGAGCATTACCACTTGAGGGCAATTCACACATGATGGGCAATTCCATTGCATTTATGGATACATCTCTCACTGCAGGTGGTGAAAAACTCAGAACACAGTTCAAAAAGGGTGAAGTCGGCTTTATGGCATCAAACGGTTCGATTTGTTTCTTTTTAGAAGATGTGTCTTCTGCCAAACTTATGACACTTGTTGGCAAAATAACGTCAAACTTGGAAGCGTTAAGAGAAATTAAACCTGGTGATATATTTTCTATATCTCAAGACGGCACATAGATATGATGTCCGCTATATCCGCCTATTCTCTTTATTGATCCTTGTTTTAACAAGTTTAGCAGATATGCATTTGCTGCTGACACTTTGACATTTGTTTGTCTGGATAATTCTTGTACGGTGAAGACCTTGGAGTTTTTTATAAAATTCATGGCCTGCCCTTCATCTATGATTACAGAAATGTTTGTTCTTTGTTTCTGTTCTTTCTTGTCTTTCTTTTGACCATCCTTCTTCGCGGCTTCTGCAGTCTGTGACTTTTCTGCTTGTGCCGGGGATTTTTTCTTTGCTCCACCCATAATCAAGCTCTCTATTTCCTATTTATAAACGAACGAGAATTTCAGAAGTTCTAAATACAAGCTAAATTTGGGCACTCATATGGGCTTGGGTGTGATCGAAGAAAAAAATCTTGACGATATCATAACATATGCACTAGATTATCCAAAAATGGTTTTGTCCGAGTCCAAGTCTGTATCAGTAACATCTAACCTTGAAGACTTTGCATATGGGATTTACATTGGCTATATCTGTGGAGTTTTCTTTGATGGGTTTTTAAAGAGAAATAAGAGATACTTAGATTTGGAAGAATCCTCAGACTTTCATAACACCATTTTGAAAAGAACTCCCGAAATACGATTAAAAATCAAGACACATTTACATCTAAAATAACTCAACCTTTTATCCTACAGCTTGTAAAAATCGTCAGATGAAATTCTCGTTGGTTGCTGACACTCTAGGATACATGGAGGGGACTACTAAACGGCTAGAACTGACTCAGCATCTAGTAGATTTATTTAAGATCACTTCATCTGAAATAATTTCAAAGGTGGCATATTTGCTTCAAGGCAAGTTGAGACCCGAACACGAAGGAGTAGAAATTGGAGTTGCCGAGAAGATCGCAATTAGAGCACTATCGAAATCAACAGGAGTCCCAGTATTGAAGATAGAACACGAATACAAAAAAGTCGGCGATTTTGGTCAGGCTACTGCCAATATCTTAGAACAAAAAACACAAACAACTTTTCTCAAGGAAGACATCACCGTAGAGAGAGTTTATGACACTTTATTCAAGATAGCGTCACTCAAGGGGAACAGGTCCCAAGATATGAAGATGAAGTACATATCTAGTCTATTAAATGACGCTAGCCCCACAGAAGGAAGATTCATTGCAAAAATAATTACAGCCAACCTACGATTAGGGGTGGCAGATTATACTATTCTTGACGCACTATCTATTGCATTTACGGGTTCAAAAGAAAATAGACCGCTGTTAGAACATGCGTACAATGTTTGCAGTGACTTGGGCAGAGTAGCAGAGGCTGTTGCAAAAAATGGAGCCAGTGCGTTGAAGAGTTTTCAGGTATCAGTTTTCAGTCCGATTCGTCCCATGCTTGCTGAGAGAGTAAAGAGTGCACAGGAAGCTCACGAGAAAATAGAGACAGAATTTGCAGCAGAATACAAACTTGATGGAGAACGGGTTCAACTCCACATGCAAAAAGACAAGATCATTCTTTATTCTAGAAGCCTTGAGAATATCACCAATTATTATCCTGACATTGTGGAGAAGATTGGAAAATCCATAAAGGCTAACGAAGTCATATTAGAGGCAGAAATAGTAGCAATAAACGAAGACACTGGAGAGTTCTTACCTTTTCAAGAGCTCATGCATAGAAGACGGAAATACGACATTGCAAAGGCCGTGCAGGACTATCCCATAACAGTCAATTTCTTTGATGTATTATTTGTAGATAGTAAAAGCTGTTTAGACATGTCGTATAAGGAACGCCGACACATACTTGAAAATATTGTAAATGACAATTCTTTTGTCAAAGTCATGCCTATGATGTTAGTTAAAACAGATGACGAGGTAGAGGACTTTCTTGAAAACGCCATTAACTCTGGTTGCGAGGGACTGATGCTCAAACAACTTGATTCTCCATACAGAGCTGGTGCCAGAGCAAGCAATTGGCTCAAACTAAAACGCGAATATAGAAATGAGTTGGGTGATTCTCTAGATTTGGTTGTAGTAGGTGCATTTTATGGTCGCGGTCGAAGAACTGGCAGATACGGCGCATTGCTCTTGTCAACATATGACGAAGAGACAGATAGTTATCCCAGTGTATGTAAAGTCGGAACCGGATTTACAGATGAGAGCTTGGATCAATTCTATCAAATATTATCTGACAAAATCATAATCAAAAAAGATCCTAGAATTGACAGTGGCCTTGAAGCAGACGTATGGTTTGAACCAGAAGTTGTAATTGAAGTAGTTGCTTCTGAGATTACACTGAGCCCCATTCACAAGGCAGCTTTAGACAAGATACGAAAAGGTAGCGGTCTTGCCTTGCGTTTCCCCAAATTTACTGGGAAGATCAGATTTGAAAAAACTCCAGAAAACGCTACTTCTGTGAATGAGGTTATCACCATGTACAACAGCCAAAAGAAAGTTGTACAAGATGAAAAACAATTTTGAGTAAAGATTAACTTGATCAAAAGCTCTTTACGTAAGGATTATTAGCTGCTGGCATAGAATTAAACGTCTAGATGTACAGCGGAGAACTTGAAGTTCAGGCAAAGAGAAAGGCACTTGCCGTTTTGCAGGATGAAATAAACAGGATCCTTAACGCCGTGAGGGACCTCTCATCACTTCCCGAGTTGATAATCAAGGCTGACAAGTCAGAGGTAAAACAAGTTCTTGAGAGAATAAAGAACACCGAGGATGAAGTTGAGGCTTTGCGCAGAAAAATAACTCGCGAAATTGCAGATGTGGGTGGACTCATGATGAACAGAGAGAACCTGTTGAATACTGCATACACGATGGATGAAATCGCAGGTTACATCACAGGCATAGCCTTCAAGCTATCAAACATAAAGGGAGCCACGCTGAAGAAGGAAAAAATAGAAAAAGACCTATCAGAATTGATTGAGCAGGCAGTAGACCAGATCTATAAGATAAACGAAATTGTTCGTGCAATGGGCGGTAATGCCACAGTTGCAATTGATCTGGCCCACGAAGCCCAGAAGATGGAAAGAATGGTAGATGAAAAATATCGCGCGTTAACCATAAAGGTCTTGGACGAGGTTACAACTACAAAGGAACTAATGCTTCTAAAAGATGTGGTGGAAGGCATAGAGGAAATGTCTGACAAATGCCTTCAGGTGTCAGATTCATTCATTCTACTGGCTCTTAGCCTATAAAATCTTGAAACTATCTTTCTCTTTTTTTACAACATTTTGTAAACACTAAAATCAATTGCCTTATTCGTGATAGATGTACTTGAAAGGAGAACTAATCGAGAACAGAATAGTAGTATGGGATTTGGAAGAATCAAAGTCATTATTTGTCAACGGATATTATGGAAAACCAATCGGAATCACAAAACCAAAACCTGACGAGATTAACGTACCTTTGATTTTAGATCTCATAGAAGGATATTATCTTCTAGAGAAATCAAAATTGAAGATCTATCAAGCTAAAAAGAAAGTCGTCCCAAATGAAATGTTGGATATATGTAGACGTGAGCATCACAACTTTGACAAGAAATATCTTGTTTACAAAGATTTTAGAGATAAAGGATATATCATAAATCCCGGAATCAAGTTTGGTTGTGATTTTGCAGTTTACCAAAAAGGTCCAGGTATTGACCATGCACCATATTTGTTACAGGTTTACAATTCCACAGATACAATATCTGCAACCGCAGTTGTTTTAGCAGGTAGATTGGCTACAACCGTTCGAAAGCAGTTCATCCTTGCAATTCCAAGAGGAAATAAGATTGATTGCTTAGCACTTGACTGGTGGCGAGCCTAGAGAAGTTTTTTGATATGAGAAGCTATCCTGTCATAGACATCGAATAGTTCTTTTGTAATACCCAATTCTTGACTACTCTTCCATTTACCATGAATTCTAATTCCTTTCTTGGTTGGCTCTACCCAAATTAAGGCGTCATTTGGAGGGAGCTTCAAAATCATGTTTTTGAGTTCTTCGTCTGAATTTAGAGATGCTGTAAGGTTTCCTCCAACCCATTCTATTCCAGATACTTTCTTTGTGGAAAAGTGTCCTTCGGTATTTAGTTTTGTTTTGGCAAGAAGATCATCAGTATCTGCTAGTTGGTTTTTAGTTTTGACAATAAAATGAGCTTGAAATCTGTCTTGTGCTCCCCAAGGTGACGGATTTAGATCTTGTGACATTTCAACCCTTCTGGATGATTTGAATAATATCGATGTTACTTCCTTTTAGATCTATACAACCATGGTTTGTAACCATAGCTGGTGAATGTGAGAAATACTTTGAATAATAATCACTTTTTTCAACTTCGTCTGTCTCAAATTGTTTTGGTTCCGCATTTATCCCAATCTTTTCCAACAGATCACAGTATTCTTTTGGCTTGTTTTTTCGTACAATAGTATCAGGTTCAGAATCGTGCATGCGTCAGGTTGAATTTGACCCTCAAATAAATATTAGTGTGCCAACACTAGCGCATAGGCACAATCGAATAAATAGTCCAAAACATGCCAAATTCTGTTAATGTTAAAGTTCCAAGATAAACTCGTGGTTATCACTGGTAGCGGCACTGGAATTGGAAAAGCAATAGCGATCAAATTTGCCGAAAATGGTGCAAATATAGTCATTTTAGGAAGAAGAAAGGAGCCGCTTGAAGAAGCTGCCAAGGAGCTGCAACCAATAATTGACAAAGCCAAAAGCGGTGCGTTTGTGAAAATTTTCCCAGGAGTTGATGTCAGCGATGAGGCAGGGGTTTCTCAAATGTTTGAAGATTTAAAGAAGACTCATGGAACCGTCGATATTTTAGTAAATAACGCAGGAGTTTCAGGTCCAGTAACATGTTTTGCCAATTCCCCAATGAGTGATTTCAAGAGTACTGTCGGTATTCACCTCACCGGTACATTTTGGACTTCAGCTCAGGCAATCAAATCCATGAAATCAGGATGCAAAATTGTAACAATATCTACTTTCTTCACAGAAGAACGCCCGTTTGAGCAAAGACCATACAGGTTTAGAAGTCCATATACAGCTTCTCAAGGAGCAAAGAATAGACTTGCAGAGGCAATGTCGTGGGAGCTTACAGACAAAGGAATAATATCAATTGCTACAAATCCTGGGCCAGTTCATTCTGACAGAATATACAAAACCGTATATCCAAAAGCAGCAGCAGAGTTTATGCGAGTCAGTGGTTTTGAAAATATAACTCCAGAGGAAGTAGAGACGGTCAACAATGATATCCTTCCGTTATTAGGCGAAGATGAGAACACAGTAAAAAATGGAGTAAGACAAGCAACAACAAAGCTAGCAAAGACAAAGTCGATAACGTCAGAACCAGAAATTCAAAAACTTGACAATACAATCACCTCGCTTTTGGTCAAAATACAACAGATTGCAGAAAAGATTCAAAATAATACTAGCAAAATGATTGCAGATGAACAGTTCTTGTCACAGCAGCAAGTTGCTGAAACTGTCCTTATGCTATGTGATGAAAACATATCAAAGATTCTAAATGGCAAAGTAATTCCAGGCGACAGAGTCTTCTATCCTGTTAAACCACATATAGCTTGCTCAATACCAGATACCAAGCCAGACTATAACTCAAAAGTAATTTTGTTTGTAGTAGATGCCACAGAAGAGTCAGATGTATCAAGAGTAGAACATCTTGCACAAAATATTGAAAACAATGGAGGAAAAACTGTAATTTTGATTTCAAAGACCAGCATCAAGCAGGCTGAAGAACGATTATCCAAGTTTCATTCGCATGTGATGGATATCAACAGTCAAGAAAACATGAAAAGAATGCTAAATACAGCCACAGAAAAGATAGGGCCAATAAATGCAGTGATTTATGTAACTGGAAAATTGCCTCAAGTCCCAAAGATTACAGAGTCTATCAAGGCAACAATGGGATGGCCTAGTAGACAAATTCATAAACACGCCTGCCCTTGTCCTTCAAGAAGTCCTTAACAGATTTGTTCCAGGGGGAGCAAAAAACCCGCCTCTTTTCAAGGAAAAAGAAGGCAGCATCATAATAATTGGTCCAGACATGCCATCAGGCAGCAAGGTAACAGGCAGAGACAGAGCAAAAGTAGAAGTGTTCAGAGGAGCACTAAGACCTTTTGTCACAACAGTCAATCAGGAACTAAGTGATGTTCTCAAGTCAAAAATCAGAATACACCTAATTCTTCCTGGAAGTATTGATGGGACAGAACCAGACAACTCAAAAATCCTAAATGCGGTGAATTTCTTCAGATCTGGAAAAGCAGTTACAAACTCAGAAGTAATTTACTATCCAGACGAAACAAGATCTTGATGAAAAAGTTCTCCGAGCTTAAAATTGGAGACGAGTTTTTTTCAGAGTGTAAGATTTCTTCAGATGATCTTGACAGATATCTTTCCTTTTCAGGAATAAAGAACATAATTTATGAAAAGGGAGAACTTTCACACCAACGCGGTAAAATGGTTTCAGGTAGAGCCATACTAGCAAGAATAGAAGGGGAATTTACAAGGCTTGAAGAAATGTATGGCAACCTTTTGATTTTCTATGGCATAGATGGAGATCCAGCTTGGAACAACAGACAAACTAGATTTCTCAAGCCTGTCAACACAGATGAAAAATTAAAAATCAAATTCAAGATATCGGACAAGCGCGATCTTAATGATGAGTTTGGTCTAATATCAATTGATTTTGAAGGGACAAAAGACAACGGGGAGATTGTTCTTTTATCTAAAAGAAATCTTTACCAAATTAGAAAGGAACCTCCGACCAGAAAATAACTGAAAACTATTTCAGCATTTATTTCCCCATGCTACCATCAGTGTGTTTTAACCGGAGTGTTAAAAGCGTCCATGAAGAGCTTGATTGACGTGATAGCAAGCACCAGTGTGACAAATATCTTGAGTTTTCTTTCGTCTACTCTTGACGACATTTTACTTCCCACAATTCCTCCAGCAAATGCGCCTATTGACAACAAACCAGCCTGAGCATAATCAGGATGACCCAATAGAGAATGGACAATCATTCCAGATGCGGCTGCAAACATCAATATGAATTGCGATGTAGGGGCAGCTAGTTTCATGGATAATCCTATTGCTACAACCATGAGAGGAATAAAGACAGTACCTCCCCCAATTCCAAATAGGCTTGAGATTATACCTGCAAAAAAGCTAGCACCTATTGCAAGCATCATGATCTGTTTTGAAAGATGGTATTCTTTAGGCTCCATCTTTCTTCTAGAGTAAATATAGACACTAGAAGCAACCAGTACTATGCCAAATAGTATCTTGAATGCAGAAGCAGATATTTCATCTGAGATATACGCTCCAAGCACTGTTCCCGGAATGGAAAACAACGCCAGTTTTATCCCTAGGGAATACACAATCCGTTTTTGCCTAGCATAAGATAGTGTAGATGCTACTGCATTACAAAAGGCGGCAAAGAGGCTATCACTTGCTGCAAGAGTAGGCGAAAACCCAGCAAAAGTCAATGCGGGTACAATAACAAATCCACCCCCAAGGCCAATCATCGATCCTATGATACCAGCAGCAAAACCAAGTGGTATTAGCCATAGATATTCAAGCAATGCTAACACCAAATTGAAATTTCCATGGATTAAGTGAGCGCGTCAAGCTTAATGGACCTGAGTATAGAGTAATTACTTGGCCACAAGTAATTTCCACAAATAGCCTTGACTGGTTGTAGTTAATTCTATTTCAAAGTGTTTGTCGTTTAATGGTACACCGTGAGTAGTGCTATCAGGTTCTTTTCCTTTCACATGAAAATCGCGGAGCGCGTCCATCATGCCTGACAATGTAGTATAGTTACCTGGTGTTTCCGTTGCCCAACACTGACAGATTGTTTCATTAACAACATCTCCAAATAGAATTTTTACATCGTTATAGTTACCAAACATAGGATCAGATTGTGCTGCTGCAATCACCATCACAGGAGTGAGTGGAGATCCTATCATGTCAAGATTTCCAAGGAAATTACCATGTTCGTCCTTTATTTCTGTGGAAGTGCAATATTCAATCATGGCTTGTCTTGTCTGATTAGTGAGAAAATTGCAGTATTGATTAATGTCAGATTGAGTGCTAAACTTCACAGGTTTTGACATGTTTATGTTCTGACTTATTAGAATATTTTTCAAGTCTGAATTCACTTCTGCATAGGTAAAATCCAAAGTATATGCCGAAAGTCCAGTTGGTGCACTTGGTTCTGTGGGTGCCATATTGAATTGAGTGAAAAATACAACTACAGCTGCAATGCTAGCCGCTGCTGCAATTCCGACGTAAGCATATTTTTTAGATTTCACTATATCCGAAGTTTTTCAAGCTTTAATAAAGGAATCTCGGAATTCATGAATCTTAATTAATCCCAACATGCGTCTTGTGGATGTTGCGCATAATACTGTGTGGCTTTGGTGTGGTAGGACAAAGTTTTGCAAAGCTTCTTCTTTCAAGATCTGAGGATCTTTACGCAAAACATGGACTCAAGCCTAGAATTGTTGGCGTGTTCGATAGTAAAGGTTCTGCTGCTTCTTCTGCAGGTATTGATCTAAACAGATTGCTAGAAGTCAAGAAAAAATACGGAAACATACGAAAGTATCACAACAAGGAAAAAGAAGCAAACGGACTAGACATGATAAATGGTATGGAGGCTGAAGTTTTAATTGAGACCACACCAAGTAACTACAAGGATGCAGAGCCTGGCATGTCACATATAGTGACTGCAATGAAAAAAGGTCTTCATGTTATCACAGTAAATAAGGGTCCTCTGGCACTTGCGTTTCCGTCATTGATAGAGTTAGCCACATACAATCAGGTACAATTAAGATTTAGTGGAACTGTGGGCGGGGGCACTCCAATACTAGATTATGCAAAAAATAGCCTCAGAGGAGAAAGAATAGTTTCTTTTCAAGGCATCCTAAACGGTACAACAAATTATATTCTTACAAACATGGCGGGCGGTATGACGTTTAAGACAGCACTTGCAGATGCAAAGAAAAAAGGATATGTTGAGGCCGATGAGTCGTTGGATATCGATGGTTTTGATGCAGCAGCCAAGCTTGTAATACTTGCAAACTGGATAATGGACATGAAAGTAACCATCAAGGATATCAAGAGAATTGGGATTAGAGACGTATCAACTTCTGATATTAAGAAAGCATCTGCTAATCGTGCCGCAGTCAAACTAATCGCATCATGCAATAAAGATCTAGAGGTAGCTCCAAGAGAAATATCAGTAGAAGACCCGCTTTGTGTCAACGGGACATTAAATGCAATTACCTTTAATTCAGAACATTCTGGTCAACAGACCATAATTGGACGCGGTGCCGGCGGCATGGAGACTGCAAGTTCCATATTGCGTGATTTGCTTGATATAAAACAGGAAATGTCTAGAGTTTGAAATCACATCCACTATCTAAAAGTGACAGCAATGATATTCTTGAAGCAATTGCATCCCAGTGGAAAATAGAGTTACCAAAACTAAAGACATTAGTGAAATATGAGATTGATGATGAAACGTCTATAATCACAGGCGATAGTTTCATGGCAGTTAAAATTGGTGAAACATATCTTCCATTTCTTTCCGAAACTTCCTTGCTTGAAAAATTTCCAAAAATCATGGTAGATGCAGGAGCAATAAAGTTCGTGTGCAACGGGGCAAATATCATGCGCCCAGGAATCAAAAAATATACTGATTTTCAAAAGGATCAAATCATATGTGTTGCAGAGGAAACCCATAACAAATTTCTTGCAATAGGAAAATCCCTCATACCCAGCGATGAAATGCCCAACATCACAAAAGGAGAGGTAGTCAAGAATTTACATTATATTTCAGACAAATATTGGGAATCTGCAAAAACGATAAAAAAGTAACTAGTTTTCGGTGGACTCTCTTGCCCCAGTCTTGTCAATAACAAGCACATCAATACCATCTCCGCTTGCCGCATCTCGCATTATAGCAGATTTGATTGATTTTACTGCAAGTGTTACTGCGTCCTTTTCCTTCATTCCTTTTTTGAACTCCTGATCTAATACTCCCAGTGCCATCTCTGCACCTGTACCTACAGCTGCATAATCATCTGGAAGAACAGAACCTAACGGGTCAAGTGTGTAAATTGCAGCGTCACCATTAACACCACCGACAATTACCTGAGTGAGCAAAGGATAGAATCTCCTTTCATACATGAGAGATGACATCATTTTAGCTACAGAATTTGGCGGAATCTCCCTTTTGAGTTCCAATTTTCTAATCTTTGTCAGTGCACGCATCTGCATTGCCAAAACTTGCATATCTGCTACCATTCCTGCACAGCATGCGCCTACAAAATCTGTTATTTTAAAAGTCTTCTTTGTGTTTTTACTTACTACAAAATTTCCATAAGATATCCTTCTCTCGCTTGCTAGTACTATACCTCCATCATAGGTTATTCCAACTGCCGTGGCGCCTGGCATGTACATAAAGGCCATAATTGAACTGCCAAATGAGCACAATAAAGGCCTTTCTCTAAATCGCTTGTGATCCGAATTCTTCTTGCCGTCAAGATCAGACACTTAGCCTACATGCAAAAAATCGCCTGCCCAAGATTTTCCCCGCTAGGCATTGAATTTTTTTATTATTTTACACATGCATTTTGTTGTCTTTTTTAGCAGGTCAATTCTTGCAAATTCATTAGGTGAGTGGATCCTTGCATAGACATACGTACTCCCAATTGAAATGCATGGGGCCTTGAGCACTTTGGAAAACGAATGCATTGGTCCTGTCCCAGCAGAGGAGACGCTTATTATTGACGTTCCAAAAGATTCGTCTGCTGCCTTCTTTACTAACTTTACAAATGGATCAGATATTGTAGTTCTAGAAGCTGCTTCCCCATGAATCATTTGTATTTTGACATCCCCGAATCCTTTGTCTTTGAGATGTCGCTTTAGTCTAGATAGTTGCCTCAGAGGATCCATTTTTGGAACAAGTCTAAAATCAATTTTTACTAGCGCCTTTGATGGTAAAACTGTTTTTGCTCCAGGTCCTTCCCATCCAGATGAAAATCCTGCTATGTTACAAGTAGGATCACCTACCACTGCCTTTCGTATGTCTATTCCTTTTCTATTTCCCACAAATCTCTTTATACCATATTCTTTTTTGAACGATTTTTCATCAAATGGTTCTCTGGCAATTACACCAAGTTCCTCTTTTGTAAAATTATCAACTTCTCTATACCAATCTTTAATGAGAATTAATCCATTTTTATCACGTAGTGTTTTTAGCGCTCCGATCAATCTCCAAGCCGGATTTTCAATTAAGACTGCCAGGCTAGAATGAGCGTCACGAATGGATTCCTGTACAGAGAGCTCAACATACAGCAAACCTTTCATGCCAAGGCTGATTACAGGTCTGTCCTTTTCATCAACATATCCAAATTCCCAGATTATGCCATCACATGACAGCTTCTTTTGGTATCTTTTCAGATATTCTTCAACATGCATGCTGCCAATTTCTTCTTCGCCTTCAACTAGAAATTTTATGTTACATGGTACATCACCTGTTGTTTTGATAAATGCCTCAACTGCTTTGATTCGGGTGATTAGTTCTCCCTTATCATCAGCCGAGCCACGACCATAGATTTTGTTTCCTCGTATCTTACCGCTAAACGGCGCATCATTCCACAATTCAAGAGGTTCTTCGGGTTGAACATCGTAATGATTGTAAAACAGGAGTGTTTTGTGGGGGTTTTTCTTTGACCTGACTTCCCCATAGACTACAGGCGGGACGTTTTTACCTAGCCTTAGTATTTCTGCCTTGATTCCAGAGTGGCCCATTATTCCAACCACTAGTCTTGCACATTCTTCCAATCCAAGGTTTTTTGCAGATATACTTGGTTGTTGAATTAATTTCTGCAAGTCAGAAATTAATGCCGGCATGTTTTTGTCTATATATTGTTCCTGCATGCAAAATCACTTTACTCTATCAAATGATTTCATTGCTACTGGAATAAAATCCAAGATGTCTGTTGCCACAATGTGAAAACCATTTTTCTTTTGTGCCAGTGCACCTGCTTTTCCATTTATGAACACAGCGCCAGATGCTGCCTCTACAGGTTTTCGATTCTTCGATAGCATTGCAGCTACTACTCCAGAGAGAACATCCCCTGTACCACCCACAGTCATTGATGCCAAGTTCTTTGGATTAAGGAACGTTTGTGCCCCGTCTGAAACAATGTCAGTTGGTCCCTTGAGCAGCACGGTTATGCCATTGTCTTTTGCATGTTTTTGCACCATTGCGGTCCTCTGCTTTACGTTATCCGGAGGAATCTCCCCAAACAATCTTTTGAATTCGCCAGCATGAGGAGTGACTACAACTTTTTTGTCTTTAATTTCAGGAAGAATTTCAGGTATGAGGGCGCTTGCGTCAAGAGATAACATAACTGCTCTGTCAAGTAGATCTTTTACCAGCATCTTTAATGCCTCCCGATCTTGGATTCCAAGTCCCATGCCGATAGTTGCAGAATCAAGTTCCTTTGGAATTATTCCAACCAATTTTCTAGCTGCACCTCTTGTAAGCTTGACGTCAACCAGTGGAATTACAATAAGATTTGGTGAATATGCTCTTGTGGATGTCACATGTGTTTTAGGTACACATGTGTAAACTAGATCAGTCCCTGCCCGGAGTGCTGCCAGTGATGAGAGAATTGGAGCGCCGTGATACAGATAACTTCCTCCAACAACTAACACTTTTCCGTTTTCTCCCTTTCTTGACAAAGATTTTCTTGGAGGAATAAAATTTTTGACAACAGTAGCCTGCAGAATTTTGGCCAACAAATGTCCTATTTTTTGACACCGGATAAACCTTCGTCTTCAGATTCTTCCACAGACTCTTCATCAGGTACATCTTTAGCTTCTATACGCGGTATTGCTCTTCTAAGATCTTTTGGAGTAGTAACTTTCCGAGCAAATGCGACATATGTAGTGTGCCCAATACCTCGGAAAGAATGTCGTGTCTTACCTTCCCTCAGCTTCTATTGTTCGCACAATCTGTTCAGTAAACTCTAAATCAAAAAAGTCATTTTCCCGCAATGCGGATGCAAGTTTCTCAAGTTGATTCATTGTTGGGCATATTGCTACAAAATATCCACTGCCTTTGAGCATCTTTCTTGCTTGTGGAACTACAGTCCATGGATCCCCCAAGTCCACTACAACCATATCTACATCTGTTTGTGGTACTTTCTTGATGTTTTTGATATCTAACTTTTCCATTGTAACATGTTTTGAGATTCCGGCTTTTTCGATGTTTTTCTTTGCTATTGCCATAAAGTTTTCATCTACATCATATGTATACACATGACCACGCGGTTTTACTATACTGGCAAGAAAAGTAGTTAGTGAACCACTCCCAGTTCCAATTTCAACAATTGTTTGCCCACTTTGTAATCCTGTTCGTGCAGCAATGTAACCTAGATCTTTTGGATAAACTATCTGAGTACTGCGCTGGCTTTTCATAACATAGTCATATACGGTGGGCTCTAAAAGATAGATTATCTTTCCTTTATTGGTCTTGATTGCACTTCCATATTCTTTACCTATTACTTTTTTATGATCAATAATTCCAACATGAGTATGAAATTGTTGTTTCCGCGATACTTTCATCAGCCACTTCTTTGAATCATCATAGAAGAACAACACGTTGCTATTCTGTTTTATTTTCTTCACAACTAGACCTTATTCCATATGGATAATAGTATTTCCAAATTTCATGGTCAGAATTACATCCTATGCGGAGCATCAATACCCAGCAAAGAAAGTGCCTTGACTAGAGTTTCTTTGAACGACCATACAAGACAAAGCCTTGCGTTTATCATTTCAGGAGATTCGGCAGTCAATACTTTGACGTGTTCATAAAATGAATTGAAAGATACTGCAAGTTCATAACAGTACCTGGCAATTAGCTTAGGAGACAGGTTCTTTGCAGAGTCTTCTACCTGTATGTCAAATTTGCCAATTATTTTTACCAGGTTTCTCTCGTAGGAGGTATTCAGATCATCAAAAGAGACGTCAAATGCAGGCGTTTTGCCAGATTTTTCAAGAATTCTCACAGATCTTGCGTATGCATACTGTATGTATGGCCCCGTATCCCCTTCAAGACTCAGCGATTCGGTCATATCAAAGGTAATTATTTTATCAAGATCTTGTTTTATCATGGCATATCGTAGAGCACCAACCGCAACCTGTTCTGCAATTTTTATAAGAAGAGCATCATCAAGTTCTGGATTTCGTTTCTTTACTTCATCATACGTTTTTTTACCAAGTATGTCCAAAACAGAATCAGCGTTAACATAGATTCCCTTTCTGCCTGACATCTGGACAGACTTGCCTTCAGTTTCAAGATTAAGATTTTTTGCAGTGTCTGAACTCAAAGTAACAGACTCATAGCCAAGATGCACATATGATTTTCCCTCTGATTTGAAATCATCTATTATTTTTGTAATAATTTTTTGCAGTCTTGATTGTCTTGAATCAATAACTGTGATTACAGTATCGCCAGTGAAATTCAGTTTTGTTTTGGTATTTTCCAGAGTGGTCTCCCAAAGTATTCTGTCATTTTTCTGTACAGTGTATTGTTTATAGTAGAAAGGATCTTCCAAGATCCCTCAGCTTCCACGTAGCATATGGAATATCTTTTGCAATATACGTAGCAATACCGTTACTTCTAATCAAAATCTTATCTTCTTCTGTTTCTGAATCAGATTTTATTACCCAGCAACCAGCATTCTTTCCTTCGTTTTCAAGATATATCAGTCCCATGGATTTCATTTTCTCAAGAACTATATTCCATAACCTAGAGCGAATTATCTGCGATTCAAAATTTAGACAGTCGTATGTTACTCCAAGTCGCCAACAAGTCTTGAGTTGTTCTTCAAGAACTCTTCGAGTTATCTTATCACCAAATTTTGCAATCTCAGAGTTTCCCTCTTCAAGTTCTTTGAGTACCATAGTTCTTTTTTCTGCAAGAAGCGGTTCTTTTTCATATCTTTCAGTGATGCTCACATATACGACATCACCACAATAATGATCGAATTTCTGGTTCTGTGACGGCTCGCTATCAAAACCGCCGTACTTGAAGCCAACGACAATATCTGCCACCTGAAGCCCAGAATCGTCTACATAGTTTAAAATCCTGACATCATAACAGGCTTTGTGTAGAATTCTTGCCATTGTATCTCCAATTACGATGTTTCTCACGTGCCCAATATGCAATGCCTTGTTTGGGTTAACACTCGTATGCTCTACTACAATCTTTGAATTCTTTCCAAGATCAAACTTTCCATAGTCTTGTCTTACTGACGATTGCATAACGGATTTAATGAAAGCGGAATGGTTTGCAACAAAGTTAAGATATCCTGATGCATGGACGGTTACTTTTGATACGAATACACATTCGTGCTTTTGGTATTCATTTGCAATAATCTCTGCGATTTCCGATGGCCTTTTTTTGAGTGGTTTTGCCAGCAGAAATCCAATATTACAGCTTACATCCCCAAATTCCGGTTTGGATGCCTCTGATACATCAAACTCTACCAGTGGATAGCCTAGATCATTTGAGATTTTTTGTACGTTAGATCGAATTTCATCGAAAAGAAGTCGCAGTGTCATGATATCATTTCACTAAAAGTTTTAGTTCAATCTTTTCAAGCGCTTCTATTATTCCGTCTCCTGCATGACCCTGAACTGTAATTGTGGCATGAGATTTTACATCATCAGTAGCATTTCCCAATGCCACGCTTACGTCAGCTAGTCCAAAAAGAGGCACGTCTGTTTCGCTGTCACCTATTGCAATAATATCTTGCTTGGTAGCTGAGAACATCTTCATAACCTCAAGGAATCCATTTGCCTTGTTAACCCCTTTTGAGTTGATATGGTAAGCATACATGCTATCAGATAACTGCACGTTAAAATTATTTTCAGTTAGAATCTTTTTTCCCAGATTGACATCAAAATTTCTTTCAAGAACCACTTCAGTAATACGCGGAAAAACAGGTTTTTCAACTGCCTCAGGAATCTGGGTTTTAATGAATTGGAATGCCTTCAAGCATTCCTGTTTGTTTCCAATCAACCTGTGTTCATCTGGTCCAGAGGTAATAATTCCACCATTCTCTCCTACTGCTATCCTTGTTGTACCGCCAAATACTGACAGGACATAGGCTTCAATTGATGATCTTCCTGTCACGTAAATTACTTTATGGCCAAGTTTTACTAAATAACGCAGGGCTGCAAGTGCGTCAAGATCAACCCGTCCCCCTTTGTTATCTGTAATGGTGCCGTCTATGTCCACTGCATATATCTTGGGTTTCAATCAAATCACATAATGAGTCCCGGGCATAATAACTGTAATAGACAATCCATTCTATCGTGTTATCTGCAAAGTATCATGAAGTCTTTCCCTTGAATTGGAAAAACACTTCTTTTCTCGTTCCTTCCTGATCCCACGCCGCAACTTTGTATCTGCCAGAAATTCTCCATTGTTTTGTATCAAACTTTAGCACAGTAGAATAAGTTCCCTTTTGAGAATTAATGTACTGATCTGCACTAAAAACTTCCTTCTCAGACGGATCTAAAACTGTCACATGGATTGTCTGTTTAGGATTAAGTGTCTCGTAATCTACTTTTAATTTCATATATTCACCTTCATTGTAGATCGGTTTGTCTATATTTAGCGTGATTTTATTAGTCATGATTTGAATCATTTATTGTTAGAATTTAAAATTATGCACTTCTGTGTAAAGATAGATTTTGATGAGGTTAGCTAAAATATTCACATCTGGTTGCTAATTTGTGACCAGAAAAGGATCAGTGGCTGAAATTTTCAGCAAAGCACTACATTATGACAACCCAGACCTCTATTTTGTCGGCTATCTTGACTTTAACATAATTAAGGAATCTACGTTAACAGAATTTCTCAAGATTTCTGAGAACTTTGAGACGATACCTGCTACAAGGATTTTTTACATAAAGAAAGGAGACAAGATATTATACCATAAATCAAATAATAAAAAAGACCCCAAGCACTCGGAATGTTTTTGAGCATTCAGTTATAATATGTGAGAAAATCACCTAGGATTGTGCTAATTGATTTTTTAAAACCAATACTTGAGAATCCGTTCTTTGTAAAATATGGATTAGTTGGTCTTTTTCTAAACTGTATTTTTGCTTCAATTATTCCATTTCCAATAGTAATAACATCAACCGCATTACTTCTAAACGGTCAAAGCGCTGTCACTGTGTTTGTCATTATGGCAGTTGGTTCTGTCGGCGGAGGCATTATAACTTATTTCATAGGGTATGATGGGAAAAAGATGTACAAATTACTGAGAAAAACCCATAGTGAAGAGCATTATAAGAAGAGCTTTGAACGGTTAAACAAACATGGTTGGAGTATAATCTTTGCTTTAAGTTTAGTACCCATATTAACAGAAATTGTCACAATAATAGCAGGAGTAAAAAGATACAATTTCAAGAAATTTCTCATAACTATGAGCATAGCAAGGACAACTAGTGCGTTTGCTTCAGTTTATTTTGGAAACATGTTTGTTCATTATTTTAATTCGTTCAAACTTTAACTAGAAAACATCGAGTCAAATCTAATTAGAAAGATTTTATTCAGTATGAAAGTCAAGTAAGATAGATGGGAGTACCAGAGAAGATTCAGGCCATAAAAGACGAGATGGCCAAAACTCAGATCAACAAGGCTACTGAACACCATGTAGGTCTGCTAAAGGCAAAGCTTGCCAAATTAAAAAGAGAAGAAGAGGAAAGAAAATCAAAAGGCTCAGGCAGTTCAATCGGTTTTGATGTAAAAAGAACAGGAGATGCAACGGTTGTGTTCATCGGACTTCCAAGTGTTGGAAAATCTACTTTACTTAACAGGCTTACCGGTGCAAAGTCAGCTGTTGGTGCATTTCAATTTACAACTACAACAGTAGTTCCAGGTATGATGGAATACCGCGGCGCCAAGATTCAAGTTCTTGACTTGCCAGGGATAATCAAAGGAGCATCTACAGGTAAGGGACTTGGTAAAAGAGTTCTTTCAGTGGCAAAGAGTGCAGATTTGGTGCTAATCATATTAGACGTATTTCAGCCCTATCATGAGGAAGTAATTAGAACTGAGCTTGGAAACATAGGAATCAGGTTAGATCAAAAACCTCCCAACATAGTCATAGAAAAAACAGGTGATGGAGGATTAGCAGTAAGCCAGCAGGTTCCAATGACGAAGATGCCAGTAAACTTACTCAAAGACATTTTGCGAGTATACGGGATAAATAATGCGCGTGTTTTGATAAGAGAGGATATCGATTCTGAACAATTAATTGATTATGTATCAGGTAACAAGTTTTATGTCGAATCTTTAACCGTGATGAACAAAATAGACTTGGTAAACCAAGGATTCCTAAACGAATTACAAGAAAAAGTAAAATCAAAAATCATCCCCATATCAGCTGATGCTGACGTTAACATAGCTGCACTCAGAGATGCAATTTACGAATATCTGGATTTTATCAGAATTTACATGAGACCAAAAGGCGGCGAGACGGATTACAAAGAACCGCTTATTGTTAGGCGCAGTTCAACTGTTTTAGACGTGTGTAACAAATTACACAGAGATTTGAAAAAAGACTTTAGATATGCGCTAGTGTGGGGCAAGAGCGTCAAGTTTGGAGGACAAAGAGCTGGTTTGAGTCACATATTAGAAGATGAAGACGTGCTCACTATAGTAAAAAGCAAATAGCAACAACTAATTTAACAGACAAGTCTTGCGATTCATGGAAAAAGAAACAGAATACAGATGGTGTAAGAAATGCATTTCGAAAACAAAACAAGAGATAATTTTCATGCCAGAGATTCCAACTTACAAAAGAAGGCGCCAATACAAATGCGCACAATGTGGACAGATCTCATGGTTACAAGGAAGACGACCATCAGCTGAGTCGGTTTACTAAAATGCGATCAAAATTTTAGAATTTTATGAAAAATTTGTTTATAGAATATCATCATTTGGTGTAATTTTCTTAAGCGTAACTATAGAAAAACAAGTTAAATGTAAAACTTATCAATGGCAATGAAAAGACGCGCTAAAAAAGCTGCCAAAAGAAGATCAGCTCCAAAAAGAAAATCTGCTCCGAAGAGAAGATCAGCAGTAAAAGAACAGCGGGTAAAAAAGCTAAAAGAACAGCTAAAAGAAAATCTGCAAAGAAACGCAGAAGATAAAATCAAAAAATTATCGCTTGACATCAGGCGATAATTTTAATATTTTAGCTAACCATCTTTCTTAGACAGCATGACATATAATGAATATAGATTCAAGCTAAGAAGGACTCTCCATTTTGAAGCATTAAGATTTACAATCTCACAATACAATTGAGTATCAAATTATTCCCTTAATTCACATCAATACAAATCAAATTCATCTCCATAGCATTATTGCATGTATAGAGTAGATTACTGAATTTTTTACATTAGCATTTTAAGTTCAACTTTGTCTTTTAGAGCATTTCATGTACATGTCATATACGGATTGTGCAAAGATATGCTAATAGAGAAAACTCAGCAATTTGATCTGTTGTTCTGTTGTGATCAGATTCTTGGAAGATAATATTTCAAGAAGTTGAGTGATTATTTGCTTTTGTTGTTCTGAAAATCCTGGCTGGCCGGGTGGACCGGGAGGGCCTGGAGGTCCACGGGGACCTACATCTCCCATCGTACCTTGTGTGCCTTGTGGACCTTTATCGCCAGACATACCTGGAGGACCAGTAACTCCTTTATCACCTTGAGGACCTTGAACTCCTTGCGGGCCTTTATCTCCAGATTGACCTTGTGGACCCAGTGGACCCTTATCACCTTGAGGACCTTGAATTCCTTGCGGGCCTGGTGGACCTTGTGGGCCTGGCGGTCCCCTTGGACCTTGTTCACCAGGCGAACCCGGTAAACCTCTAGGTCCTTTTTCACCTTGAGGGCCTGGAATACCTGTTAGACCTTTTTCTCCAGGAGGACCTTGTGGGCCTTGTGGACCTTTGTCGCCAAGTGGACCTTGTGGACCTGTAAGACCTTTGTCGCCAAGTGGACCTTGTGGACCCAGTGGACCTTTGTCGCCAAGTGGACCCGGAGGACCTTTTGGTCCTTTATCACCTGGAGGACCAAGAATTCCTTTATCTCCTAGTGGCCCTGGAGGACCTGTTGTACCCTTATCGCCTATAGGACCTGATTCTCCTGTAAGGCCTTTTTCCCCTTTGTCTCCCTTGTCACCCTTGTCTCCCTTGTCACCAATTTCTCCCTTGTCTCCTCTTGGACCTTTATCACCAGATGGACCTTTGTCTCCCGTTATGCCTTTATCGCCAGATGGACCTTTGTCTCCCTTATCGCCTTTATCTCCGGGAGGACCTTGTGGGCCTTTATCTCCGGGAGGACCTTGCTGGCCTGGAGATCCCTTGTCACCTTGAGAACCTGGAATCCCTTGCTGTCCAGGTGGGCCCTGAGGACCTGGCGGTCCTGATGGACCCTGAACTCCCGGTTGACCTGGAGGACCACGGCTGCCCTGAGTACCGGATGTAGGGTAATAATATTCTGGAGATGGTTTGTGGCCCTTTGACGACGATTCATCTCTAGGACTAGGAGTTGGTGGAACTTCACCTGGAATCTTTGGCACGTCAACTTGAAAAGCAGAATTAATTGAGGAAAACTGATCAAGAATTATGACCCAAACTGAGTCTCTTGCAAACACAAAATCAGGAATGGGGTTTTTTGAAGAGCCCAGGGTCTGAGTGAATTTTGCATCTTTTACCCTTAGGTGAAAATTATCTTTCCAGATAACCGGAAAGTTCCTTCGTTTTATGTCTTCTTGAGAAGGAGGATAATCACAAATAGAAATTTGCACCTCAAAGACGCCCGATGAGAGCTTAAATGGCGATTCGCCAGTTATTTCTATGATCCTTTCTCTGGCTGACATATCCTAGGTGTAATACCTGAGTATTTTTGTATTTATCCAAGCGTTATAAAGTCTGCTTTGCCAATAAAATTTACTTTTTAGACATCCGGAATAGTATTTATCTACGGAAAATCCATATTTGACCAGTCGTGAAAAAATTATTCAAGGGGAGTTCAGAGTCACCTGAAAGCACTAGAGAGATAAAACCTGAAACGTCAGTAGAGATATCCAAGGAATCAAAGATAACAGATCCTAACTATACTAGAGATAAACTGTACAAGAAGGGAATTTCTTGCATGGCCGATGAAAAGATGGAAGAGGCAGTGCGAGCCTTTGAAGGAGCACTACAGATTGACCCAGGACATGTCGATTCCCTTCTGAAGTTAGGCTATGCCCGATTTCACATGGGTGACTTGGCCGGATCCATGGGAGATTACAACAAGGTTCACGAGATTGATGTTACAAATTCAGACGCTTGGAACCTAAAAGGTCTCATCTACTATAGACAGAAAAATTATGAAAAAGCTCTTGAATGTGTAGAAAAGGCAATTGATACCAATCCCACTGACGGTATGTCTTGGTACAACAAGGCATGCTATTATTCTCTTTTGAATCATGTTCCGGAGGGCATTGAGGCTTTGAAGCGTTCAATCGAAATAGATGTTAAAAATGCAAAGAAGGCAGTAAGGGACAAAGACTTTGAGAATATCAAAGCAGATGACGGATATAGAAGAATTGTTGAGGTCGTAGTATTAGAATCAGTAAGACAGGGATATCACAAGGTGGGCCAGATAGTTTGGACAACCATGCTAGGCAAGGCAGAGGTAGAAGACGCAGCAAGAAAATTGGTGGAAAAAGGCCTATTGATAAAAGAGGAAAGAAATGCCGGTCTGTCTAAGACGGAAGAGTTTGAGATTGCCCCCGAGTTGGCAGCTGAAGATAGGCGTTGAAAAGAAAGGTCTCTTTGGCACAACAAAAAAGATCAATCCACTATTGATTCAACACCTAAAAGAAATTAGCGAGGCAGTTCAAGCTGTCAAGTCTGCAATAGAGAAAGGAGATGTTAATGAGGTCATTGCAAAGATGGACGTATTCATTGATCCTAGTAAAAGAGGTGCACAGATGATAGAGCACTTTTTTGAAGAACATCGGGACATCAGATTATTCAAGATTAGATTAACTGACAAAGGTTATGAATACTTGCAGGCAAATAAACAGAAAATGATAGATCTCTTTGATCACATTGAGAGTCAAACTACAAAGAAGTTAAGAAGCGAGACTACACAAAATACCTAGAATATTATTCCGCTGAGAGATCCCAATAATTTGCGTCTTTTTGTTTTTCAATTGGTTTTGCTAACGATTCCCATTCCTTAAACGAACGAACGTAAAGTTTTACATTTTGAATTCCTATCGACTTTAATGCATAGTATCCCAATCCTGAAAGAGTTCCCACACTACCACAATATGTAACCACCTCAGAGTTAGAAGATATGTTTCTGTTCTGTAGAAGTCTTCTCAACTCATCTTTTGATCTTAGTATATTTTGAGGGGAGGCAAGCATTCGATATGGAATGTTAACGGCACCAGGAATATGATGTTCAAGAAAGTTTAGCCTTTCCCTATTATCCATCAATATAGCTCCCTTCTCCTTGGCAGGCATAAGATAATCAGCAGTTGCAAGAATTTGCGGTTGTAACTTTAGAGAATGTGTTTTCTTTTCAAGAGATGGAGATTCGAGGCTTGTTTCAAGTCCAAGCTTTTTCCACGATCCGTATGTAATGTCTAATAAGGAAACTTCTTCATGACCAATATACTGAAGAGCCCATGCTACCCGTGACGCCAAGGCGCCAAATGTGTCATCATATACAACAACATGTGTTTCGTCATCAATACCAAAAGATTGCGTGTATTGAAGAGTCTTTTCTGGGCTGTCGTCAGAGAGAAGACTTGATAATGGGAAATTAATTGCTCCAGGCAGATGTCCTTGTTTGTAATCTTCTTCTTTCCTTATGTCAAGTACCTTAGCACTCTTGTCTCTAATCTCTGATCGTAAGGTATCAGCATCAACCGTTATTCGGGCAATCTTTTCTTTGCTCAAGCAGCACATTCGCCCCTTCCAGTTTTTGCATGATAACTTCCATCGTTTCCATAATCGACGTAAAAGTCAGGATCTTGCTCAATTGTAGGGGGTGCTACAACAGGCTTTAACAACTCCTTGATATCACTAATTGATTTAATCTTAGGTCCGCCGTTACCCTCAATAACCCTATGAATCCAAGAATCCAAAACTTCGCCAGATCTTTTTTCGGATTTGAAGATCTCAATTATTTTCAAAATTGTTGGGATGACTCTCTTCGTAGGAACCTTGGTGGTCATCAGTCCTAGCATTGAGTTTCCATCTGCTCTTCCACCCAACGACATGGTATACTGTGGATACATGTCTTTTCCTAGCCTTCCGCCGCCACCATAAAATCCAATTGTTGCTATTTCGTGTTGGCCACATGAATTGGGACAACCACTTATCTTAATTGTAGAATCTCGCAGGTCATCATCTTCATCAAGTTTTAGCTCAAGAAATTTTCTTTGAACTTCTTTTGCGAGCCTATGAGAATTAGTCAATGCAAGATTACATGAGGTAGTACCAGAACATCCCACAACAGAGGCCATAGTCAACGCACCAGGATTTGCAAGGCCAACCTCTAACAATTTGGCATAAAGTTTTGGAAGATCTTCATCCCTCACCCACCTAAACACCACATCTTGAACAAATCCAGTTCTAATTCGTCCCTCTGCAGAAAATTCTCGAGCCATGTCAGCAACAGCACGTAATTGACTTGATGTAATGTCACCTGATTCTAGTGTAATGAACGCCGCACTGTAACCTTGTTGTTTTTGCTTCATGGTATTAGTTTTGATCCATCTAGACAAGCCCTGAGGAGGCGAAGGAATTTCTGAACTAATCGATATTTTACGCAGTACTTCAGGAGTATTATCAAGATCAAGTTTTATCACAACAGATTGGGTTAGTCTTACCATTGTTCTTTCTTTTAGTACAATATTTTGGAATTTTTCCCATCCAAGCTCATTAACAAGATATCTCATTCTATTTCTTGCCATATTTTCACGGTTTCCCATTCTATCATAGACTCTAATGACTGCAATTATTGTATAGAGTAAATCTTCTTCTGGCGTAAACTCTTCAAGTTGATGTCCTACAAATGATTGTGCGCCAAGTCCACCACCTAAGAAAACCTTGAATCCATTCTGCAGTTTTCCGTTAATTTCTGTTCTTTGCGGAATAAGACCAATATCCACTATCCTTGCCATTCCGTGTTTCTCACAACAGGTATAATTGATCTTGAATTTTCTTGGAAGTGATTGATTCATCGAATTTCGTAGTAGAAACTTTGCTGTTGATAGTGCATATGGTGTCGGATCAAATATTTCGTCAGGACACACACCTGCAAGGGGGCTGCACATTACATTTCTTACCGAATTACCGCATGCTTCTCTTGACGTCAATCCAATTTCTGCCAGCCCACGCATAACTTCAGAAACATCTTCCAATGCAACCCAATGAAGCTGGAAATTCTGCCTTGTAGAAACATGTGCGCTTCCAATCGAAAATGATTCGCTTAGTTCTGCCATTTTTTCAATCTGCTCTGGATAAACTTCGCCAGCAGGAATTTTGACACGAATCATGCTGTAATCATCAGTCATTCTGCTACCATACGCTCCATGTTGGAGCCTAAATCTTCGTAGATCATCACGGCTAATCTTGCCTTGCCTGAAGAGTTTTACCATTTCTGCAAATTTTTCAGCTTCCTCTAGACGACCCCATTGTATTTTGGATCTGGGAAGGTTATCAGGCCTGGACTGAGAAAGGCTTGTCTTGCTCAATTATTGTAGCTACTTTGCGAAGTGCATATAAATTTTAAACTAGACGCCAGATATGCACTAACCAAGGATATAGTGGCAGGATTTTCCACTCCATCAACATTTACATCAAAAAGGGGAATCCATTAAGAAAAGACGACCTTTCCGAATAACAATATCAGAAAAGAGTTAAATGAAGATCGACGAGGAAAAATTGCGTGTCAGATAAAATCAAGATTGCAGTTGTTGGAAGCGGAAATGTAACATTAACTCTGGCAAAAGGCTTAGAATTCTACAAAAACTCAATCGAGGGGCTTTGGCACCCAAAGATTTCAGGATTAACCCTGAACGACATAACAATCTCAGCAGTTTTTGACATAGATCCTTCTAAAGTAGGAAAAAAAATAGGTCAGTTGATCACAGATTACAAAACAGATTTTTCAGACATTGTAATTCAGCCTGGAATAATGTCAGATCCGATACCTCTCCACATTAACCAGAGTGGTCAGATAAAATCTGTAAGTTATGATGAATTTGTTAAATCCCTCAAGGCTATCAAACCAGATTTTCTCATTAACGCGATTTCTTCTGGACTTGATAAGACATCAGAAAAATATTCTGAGGCAGCGTTAGATGCCGGCTGTTCTTTTTTTAACGCTACATCTTCCAAGATTGTAACCGACAAGACAAAAAAGGCGTTTGAAACAAAGGGGTTAATGATTCTAGGAGATGATTTAATGAGTCAGTTTGGTGGAACTGCCTTTCATCGAGGAATGATAGACTTTATGACAAATCGAGGCATCAAGATCCAGAAAGCATACCAGCTTGATGTAGGAGGAAATCAAGACACCATGAATACAATGGCTGAAGAAACAAGAGAGAAAAAGAGAAGCATCAAAACAGAATCCATTGCAATTGAAGCACCGTATCCTTTCAGGTCTACTGCCGGTACGACAGAATATGCAGAGCAACTTGGCGATTCCAGAGTCAGCTATTATTGGATGGAGGCCAAAGGATTTCTTGGTTCAACAATAGAAATGGATCTATCACTTAGAACAAATGATAGTACTAATGGCTGTAATGTGATAGTTGACGCGCTCAGGGCCGCAAAGGATGGGTTAACTAAAAAAGATCTTACAAAAACAGATATCATTTCGGCTTATGCATTTAAGAATCCCACAAAAAAGATGCACATAAGAGAATGCATTAAATCATTTGAAGACACGTTTTTAAACTGAGCAAACTATTAATGTGCTGTTCTAAGGGTATTTTTCATGCAAACGGCTACTCATAAAGATGAAGTACCTAAAATCTTTGCAGATGTTGATGAGAAAGAAATCACACGAGCAATCGCTGATGAATTTCATTCAGTACTTGTAGACAGAGCAGACTCTGATGTAATAATTATAGGTGCAGGTCCAGCAGGTTTGACTGCAAGCAGAGAACTCGCGTTGATGGGATTCAGAGTTCTAGTCATAGAACAAAACAACTACCTCGGAGGCGGATACTGGCTAGGAGGATATATGATGAATCCAGTAACAGTGAGAGCCCCCGCACAAAAGATCTGGGATGAATTAGGAATTCCCTACAAGAAGGTAAGAGAGGGACTTTATCTTACGCCCGGACCACATGCAGTTTCAAAATTAATAGCTGCAGCTTGTGATGCAGGAGTAAAATTCTTGAATCTAACAAAATTTGATGATTTGATATTAAAGAATGGAAGAGTAAGCGGCATTGTAGTAAATTGGATGCCCGTGTCAGCTCTTCCAAGAAACATAACTTGTGTTGACCCAGTTGCTTTAGAATCCAAGATGGTCATAGATGCATCAGGTCATGATTCAGTAGCCATAAAGAGATTGGTGGACAGAAAGCTTGTGGAATGGAAAGGCATGGATCCCATGTGGGTAGATGATGGGGAAAATAAAGTAGTACATCACACTGGTGAAGTTTTCCCTGGCCTTGTAGCAACAGGCATGTCCGTAACAGAAACCTATGGCATAGCAAGAATGGGGCCAACATATGGTTCCATGTTGCTATCAGGCAAGAAAGCAGCCGAGATTACAGCATCCAAAATAAAAGAGCTAAGAAGATAAATCAACTAGAATCAGTATTTTATTATTGAGAATATCTAAACTATTTTTGTACGACGAACCAAGCATACCAGAGATCAGGATCAACGAACTTGCCGAGTTCATACAGAAACAAAGTGGAATAAGCACCGAAGTACGACAGAGTTTTTTTCAGCATTTTCATGTACAAGAAAAAACCTTCCAGCAATTAGCCGCATGTAGAGTTTTCAACCCCTACGTGCCTTTTGAGAAACACATGCCTACAGCAGAAGAGATAACATTTGAAAAGCAATTAGAAGAAACAACACATACATCAAACAATATAATTTTGTACGACGGTTTTGAACTTCAAAACATTTTTAGAGATATCATACCTGATTCAGAATTATCATCTGACGAATTTCATATCATATTTACAACAAGATTGACTTGCAGTTATGATTATGATGACTACAGATATCATGGGAGAGCCGTGATATGTTCTAACCCTTCCATCATTTCCACTACAGGTATGATTGAAGCACCTGCAAAACCATGTGATTATTACCTCCGTTTGCACGAAAAAATTTCACAAGGTCTGAATCTAGACACAATTAAACAAGAATTCAGAGGAAGATTTCTAGAATATCATGATGAGCGATTGCGTTTGGTTGTTAGAGGATATGCTTTACAAGCCATATTTTATCATCTTACAGGAATTCCTTTTTGTGAATCAAAGAAATGCATCCTGCACAACGCGCATTGGCAAGAAGAACTTTTGCATGCACAAATAGAAATGGGAAAGTTATGTGATCAGCACCAAAACACACTTGATAATCTCTGAAATCGGTGCATAATTTAAATATGAACTGTAGATGAATTTTATTTATGCAGGCAGAAATTAGGGCAGAAAGTAACAAGCCAGAAGCAAAGAAAAAGTTTGATGTGATAATAATTGGAGCTGGTCCCTCTGGATACACTGCCGCCATTTACACATCAAGAGCCAAACGTGATACGCTGGTAATTTCAGGAGTGCTACCTGGTGGTCAACTAATGCTTACTACAGAAGTTGAAAACTATCCAGGCTTTTCAGATGGCATCCTAGGTCCCGAGCTGATGACTACAATGAGAAAACAGACAGAGAGGATGGGGGCCACAATCATTGATGATGAGGTAGTAAATGTAGATTTTAGAAGAAAGCCATTCAAGGTATTAACATACTCTGAAGAATATGAAGCAGACGCTGTCATAATTGCAACTGGTGCAAGCCCTAGAAAACTAGGTGCAAAAGGAGAACAAGAGTTTAGCGCCAAGGGAGTATCATATTGTGCTACTTGCGATGGTCCATTTTTCAAGAATCAAGAAATAGTTGTGGCAGGCGGCGGAGATTCTGCCATGGAAGAAGCCATATTTCTTACTAAATTTGCAAAAAATGTACATGTCATTCATAGAAAAGATAAGCTTAGAGCAAGTAAAATAATGCAAGATAGGGCATTTGAAAATAACAAGATCAAGTTTCATTGGAATTCCGTGATTGATGAGATCAAAGGAAGTGAAAAAGTAAACCAAATCATGATACGAGACATAACAACTAATCATCAGGAGGCAATGGATGTGGGCGGCTTATTTGTTGCAATAGGTCATGAGCCAAATACCAAGTTGTTCAAAGGTCAAATCGAGTTAAACGATCAAGGCTACATAGTACTCAAAAATCATACACACACTAACATAGACGGAGTCTTCGCTGCTGGCGATGTTCATGATCATAGATACCGACAGGCAATTACTGCAGCAGGATTCGGTTGCATGGCAGCCATAGATGTTGACAAATACCTGTCAGAAAGCAGAAGAAAATAATCAGGAAAACGGTGGAGGCGATAGGTATTTTGCCGCTTGTAATGCTTTATCAAATTCCTCATCAGTGAATATTTTCTGTTGAGTATAGAGACTTTTGAACTTTCTACCATCGTCAGCAAATATTCCGACCACGTGACCCTTTTCAATGCCATATTTTTTCATTGCAGTATACACTGTAGCAGATGATGGGCTGACCAACATTCCTTCTTTTTCATATATTTCTTTTACAGCAATAAATGCTTCATCGTTTGTAATTGTAATCCAATCATCAACTACCTGCTCACGTTTGATAAAGAGATCAGGTTTTGCAGATTCCTCAAAATTTCTCAGGCCTTGAATTAAGTGATTTTGCTGCGGTTGTACTGCAATAATCTTTATGTTTGGATTTTTCTCTTTCAAATATGCACCTATTCCGGTGATAGTGCCTCCAGTTCCTACCCCTGAGAAAAAATGAGTTATCTTTCCCTTTGTCTGATCCCAAATCTCAGGACCAGTGCCCTTGTAATGACCCATGAAATTTGCCTCGTTTGAATATTGATTAGGAGAATAGTACTTGTCAGGTCTTGCTGATGCGATTGATTTTGCTAGTGCAATGCTCTGATCTGTACCAGCTCCAACTTTTGGGCACAGGTCATCGCTTGTTTGATATAAAACAGCTCCTAAAGATTCGATTATCTTCTTCGTTTCTTCGCTTGCCTTTTCAGGAATTACAATTTCCACTTTATATCCAAGAAGTTTTGCAATTCCTGCAAGAGCAATCCCAGTATTTCCTGAAGTTGGTTCAATTATCACACTATGCCCCCTTTTTATGAGACCGTTTTCTTCTGCCATTTTTATCATCCAAAACGCAGCTCTGTCTTTTACAGAGCCAAATGGATTATGAGATTCTAATTTTGCGTAAAACTCTACCTGATTGTTTGAAAGAGATGCCAGTTTCACAATAGGTGTATTACCAATTTTTTTCAGAAGTGTCTCTGCATCATTTATTGCCTTAGTAGCCAACTACTTCACCTTTTTAATGGTAAACTCAAGATCTTTACCAGCTTTGTTTATACCAAGTAATTGGTGTCCATTTCTGTTTACCCATCGCGAGATATCTTCTTCAGAGGCCGGATCGTCCGCAATAATTTTCAGAATGTTTCCTACTACCATTCTTTCCATCTCTATCTTCGTTCTAAAGACAGGTTCTGGGCAGAACATTCCTCGAACATCAATTGTCTTGGTTGGAGATAATTCTGAAATATCTATTCGCCTGTAAACAAAAAGCTAGTAAAGTAATATTAAAAGCTATTCATGTACGCAAGAAAAATTACTCAGGTTAGGATCATCGGTAATATCGCTCTGAGATTACGCTCATACAATATATTATAATCTTGATTTTTGAAATTAATTTTGTTCGATAGTTTTGTAGTAAGATGTACTGCTACTTGATATACTGCTCTCCAGACCATACTATTTGGATTCGATTCAAATACATCTATCAGAAAACTACAAACTCCCGTTAGATGAGGATGATTTTCTTTGAAATATCTCATAATATCATCTTTTGAATTTTCAATTTTGTATTTCGCGTGTTCTATCATTTCTTTGCTAGTAATATAACCAGTGTTCTCAATTGTGATTTTTCCTCTTCTCATTGCTCGCAACACATTGTCTAGAGTATTTTCTGCCTGAATAACATCAATACATCTACCCAGTGTGGAAACAACATGAGAATCACTTCCTGCCACTTCTGTCATATTATTTGCTTTTGCAAAATGAGAAGCCCTAAGATTTGAATATCTATCAACATTATTGCTGTTAAAGACTTCAATCAGATCACAGAGAATTGCCTTTTCTCGTAGTCCATTATTTAGCGCAAAAGGATGAGGAGCACAAGAAACAGCGTCTTGTGATTTTACTATATCAAGTATTTCTTCAAAACTTTGACCTGATCTTATCGTCTTGGTTATTCCATATGTTAACACATGGATTCCTTGATCTGTTGTAACTTCTTCACCTGGATAGACTTGAATATTTTTGAATTTTTCATGGTTTTCTTTGTAACCTAAAAGCTGGTTGTATCCATCTAATGTATTATGATTTGTAATAAAGAAGGCATCTAGACCAGTTTTGTATGCTTGTTCTAGTTGTTCTTGTATTGTTATACCACAGTCATACGGAGTTTCTTTCAAACCAAGCTGAAAATTCGAAAATTCGTTGTGACAGTGTAGTTCTGCCCGTAAATCATCCAATGTTTATCGCTTCTCCCAACCTATGAATATAATCTTTGTTTTCAAAAATTTTTACTTACCTAAATAGATCTTCGGATCGCGGTCTAATAATATCATTTATTGTATTTTTTGCATCATCGAAATGATAATTTCTCACTATAGATATCGGTACGTGAAGTGATTTGCCCATAACAAGTTCAGTAGCTGAGCATATTTCATCTACAATAGCAATAGAAGTTACACGGAGAGTCCTTCCAAAGGTATCTTTTGCCCCAATATAGTCCAATACAGAGGCAATTCCAGAAATTCCAACAGCCGCATTAGTTTGACCTTGCCTAAACGGACGTCCAAATGTATCAGATATGATAACAGCTATGTTTTTTCCAGTTTTTTCTTTTACTTGTTTACGTAATGTTTCAGCTGATGTGTCAGCATTATGTGGTAACAAAGTTGCATACCCTTCTTCTATATTGCTTTCATCCACCCCCGCATTTGCACAGATGAAACCGTGAATTGTCTCTGAAATTATTATGCCATTACGCATTCTGACTATACGTTTCGATTGATCAAGTATCAGCTGTACAATTCGAGGATCCTTTCTGTATTCACTAGATATACCAGTAGCAAGGAGAGTAGGTTTAACATTTGAAAGATTTACAATTCGTCCTTCTTGTTTTGAGATGATTTTCTGTGTAAAAACTAGAATGTCGCCATCTTGTAGATTTGATCCTGAATTTGAGACAAGCATCAACCCAATTAGATCATCTCCGGGTTTGATTTCATTTTCAACATGCACTGGAATAATCTCTAATGTCATCTAGCAACCTATTACCTAGCTGCTTAAAATCATATTCTGCTCAAGCAACAGTTTGTAACTGTATCTTCAGTCCATAATGCGTGTTTATTATATCAATCAGTTTTGAAAGATCTTTCTCTTCTAGTGTTACAGTAGCCAAGTCTTTGACAATATCCTGGGCTCGAAACGCTACACCTAGTCCACATATATCAAATAATTTCACATCGTTTGCGCCGTCAACGACAACTGCTATATCCTCCTTCTTTTCTTTCCATTCCTTTATCTTTATTATAGCTGATTTGGCTTTGTCAGAAGTGACATTTATTGTAACACCATCAAGTTTGCCGTTTTTGAAAATTAATTCGTTTGAAAAGACATAGTCCAACCCCAGTTCTTCGCGTAGCCTATCAGTCATTATAGTGAATCCCCCTGATACTGCCATCAGTCTCCAGCCAGCAGCCTTGAGAGCATGACATGCTTCTCTTGCACCGGTCATTATCCTAAGTGAATCAGCAACTTCTGTGCAAGTTTCATAGTTTATTCCTCTGAGAAGTTCTATTCTCTTCTTTAGTCCTTCTTCCCAGTTTATTATTCCTTCAATTCCTTTTCTTGTAATTTCCCAGATCTCATCTTGTTTGTTAATTTTTTCTGCCAATATTGGAAGGAATTCTGCATCAAGTAATACACCTTCCACATCAAAAATTGCTAACATCAGTTTCCGCTTTGTGAAATGATGGAGATTATATTAATCTTAAGCGATCTTAGATCTTTCCACCACTAGCAATATATTCAAGATATCTAAGATGAAGATTATGAGCGAGCTTCCACACAAATACGAAGTTACAATCAGGGCTGCTTCAACATCAAACAAGCTATCAGACCAAACAAAAGAAGAGCTAAAAGCATCCGGAATGATGGATGATAAAGGAAAATTAAAGTTGAAGGGAGTTAGTCCCAAGATGCTGAAAAAAATGAAAGAGGAATCCGTAGACTGTCCTGTTTTGAAAAAAGAGGTACCATTTATCCAATGTTTTGTCTGCCCTAATTTTCAAAGCAGAATAACTGGAAAAGTTCTTTGCAAGGGCGACCCTTTGTAGAAGAACAAAGGCTCATTAGGATAAACTGCAAAATGATGTAAATTGAGTAAAGAGATTGGAATCACGGTAAAAAAGAATGAAGATTTTAGCGAATGGTATACACAGGTAGTGATAAAAGCACAACTTACAGACTATGCGCCAGTCAAGGGGTTAATTGTACTGAGACCATACGGTTATTCAATATGGGAATATATCAAGTCGTCAGTTGATCAAAAACTAAAGGCAACTGGCCATGAAAACGGATTTCTTCCAGTGCTCATTCCAGAGTCACTATTAAGCAAGGAGACAACACATTTCGCAGGTTTTACACCCGAGGTCTTTTGGGTCACACATTCAGGTGATACTGAGATTGGAGACAGATTAGCGCTTAGGCCTACCTCTGAGACCCTTGCATATTCCATGTATTCAAAATGGATAAAGAGTTGGAGAGACCTGCCTCTCAAGATTAATTTTTGGAATTCTGCGTTGCGAGCCGAGATCAAGTCCACAAAACCGTTTCTTAGAACATCAGAGTTTTTATGGCAAGAAGGACATACTGTACACGCAACAAAAGAAGAGGCAGAAGAAGAGGTCGCAGTCATACTTGACATATACAGAAGAACAGTGGAAGATGAACTAGCTATTCCAGTCATACTAGGAAAAAAGAGTGAGAAGGAGAAGTTTGTAGGTGCAGTCTATACAACAACCATGGAATCAATCATGCCTGATGGAAAGGCATTACAAATGGGTACTTCACATTTTCTAGGTCAAAACTTTTCAAAGCCATTTGATGTAAAGTATCTGGATAAACAGAATATAGAGACTTTTGCGTGGCAGACCTCATGGGGGGTTTCTTGGCGACTCATCGGCGCTTTGATAATGGTTCATGGCGATGACAAAGGATTAGTCTTACCACCTCGCGTAGCACCTATCCAAGTAATTATAGTTCCCATCTATTCTTCTCAATCTGACAAGGATGCTGTCTTGAAAAAAGCAAATGAGCTCAATGAGATTCTTACAAAGAAAGGTTTGAGAATCCATATAGATTCCAGGGACGAGTTTACTCCTGGCTACAAATTCAATGATTGGGAGATGAAAGGTGTTCCACTCAGAGTTGAGATTGGCCCCAGAGATCTACCAAAAAACAAAATGGTTCTAGTACAACGTGACAGCCTAAAGAAATCCGATCTTTCTTTTGACAATGCTGAAGACGGAATTGTTAAAATGCTAGATGAGATCCAAAGAGGCCTCTTCGAGAAAGCGAAAAAATTTCTTAGTGACAGGATACAAAATATCGTGGATTTGGAGCAGTTCAAAAAAGAGATAGAGAACGGAATGTTTCTCTATTCCCCATGGTGTGGAGACCAAAAATGTGAGGAAATGATCAAAGAATCTACCGGAGCAGACATTCGTGTCATACCATTCGATGGAAAAAGATCAAATGCCCCATGCATAGTTTGCAAAAGCCCAAGCAAGATAGATGTCATGTTTGCAAAAGGATACTAAAAAACAAGTCAAGGCACATAATACGACAATCAGAGATATATTTAGCAGGTATAATTGAGACGACAAATGTCTGGTTCAAGTACATATAGAGACCGAATCTATATTATAAAAGACATAATTTTGATGTTGGTCCAGTATGGAGATTTGAATCAGACAGCTTTGGTTAGCTTTTGTGGTTTAAACCTCAAAAAACACAAACCCATACTTGATGAGCTTGAGTCAAACAATTTGATAATAAGCTCTAAGAAAGCATTAGGAAAAAGAACTGTTACAATTTACAATCCTACTTCAAAGGGAATAGAATTTTGTAGAACCATTTTAGAGCCATACGAAAAATTATTCCCTCGCAAGAAGGTTGTAAATGAGAACAAAATCTAATCTTGTTCTAGGCCATAGTCTGATGCAATTCTCTTGTCGATTTCATCTTTTTGTTTAAGATATTCTTTATATCTTTGATCCCATGATTTCAGTGTAAGATACTGCCTGACTCCTGTTACTATCCATACAACTGAAACGGATATGATGACTCCCAATAGAACGCATAGTATTGTACCAAACTCATGCTCCCTCTCAAGAACAGCATAAAAACGAGGGTGTGTTAAGAGGAAGATTGAGAGACCTGTTGCAAATGGTGCAAGTATTAGTGCAGAGACTGAAACACTGAGAAGTATTCTTCGAATTTCAAGCATTCTTTCAATAAAATTATCCATCAGGTCAAGAACATCAGTTCTAGAAAAATTATGTTCTTTATCATCCATCAAGATCTAGTAACTCCATTTTACATGATGCGTATTTTTTAAAAAACATTTTCAATATAATTACGGATCCACCGTTATGGTGCCTTTCATTTCAGGATGTAAATTCGAATAGTATGAGTAGGTTCCTTCTTTGTCAGCTAGAAAGTTTATTGTTTGTGCTTGGAAGTAGCTCAATTTGTTGGTGTGTACATTAAACTCATCAATGTTAAGGTCCATAGTAGCGTAGGTATCTTTATCTTCATTTATGAAATGAAGTGAGACCAGAATGCCTTGAGGAATATGAATTGAGGCATCAGCTACTCCTCCAGATACTGCCTTTTTCGCTTGACGTGTAGATTCTTGTTCATACACATATCCTTGTGTTGGGTCATGAACTGCTATAATGTAGATATTGGTTGGAGCAGCAAACACTGGAAACTTTTCGTTAACTGGCGTTGAATTGTTAAGTAAGTAATAGATTCCTCCACCAGCAGCCGCTACTACAATCACTATAAAGATTACCATGTCACGTGAAATCGGCATAGTTTTTGCCTTGTTTTTTTGCTTCTTTACCACTAGGTGTTAACTGACTAGTGCGTATATTTATGTTGAGATTAACAAAGCTTCGTAAAGAATATTATTCTGGTCTACACTATTTTTTAAACGATCTACTATGAAAAAATTAGAGATGATACTTATTGGAGTAATTGCCGTTCTTTCTGCCATTGTTATTGTTCAGTATGCTAATGACCGATTTTCTGGAGATTTATCTCAAGCAACGGCACAAGGATCTGTAGGTCAGCCTGTACCGCCTAGACCTCAAGGATCA
Source organism: uncultured Nitrososphaerota archaeon (assembly GCA_963701075.1). Lineage (GTDB taxonomy): Archaea > Thermoproteota > Nitrososphaeria > Nitrososphaerales > Nitrosopumilaceae > Nitrosotalea. The sequence continues at coordinate 1,043,939 of OY969559.1, read as the reverse complement.
CCTGAACCTACAGTATCATCTGGTAACGCAGAAACTTTTTCACAAGATTCAATCCTGACAGATCTCTTCCAGAAAACACAGAATTCCGTTGTTCAGATAACTAGTAAAGTTTCCACAGTAGATAACACCATAATTATAAATGGACAACCACTTTCAAGTCAATCAACAAGACTAGGGTCAGGTTTTATTTATGATAAAGAAGGGCGCATAATAACAAACAACCATGTTGTAGAGGGTTCGAGTACAGTGAATGTCACTTTTATTGACGGAAATACATACACCGCTAAAGTTGTAGGAACCGATCCAGACAACGATGTTGCCGTAATACAGATTATTGATAATTTTTCAGATGAGAATTTGATTCCGCTTGCATTAGGAAACTCATCAGATATTCAAGTTGGTCAGCAAGTGATTGCAATAGGCAATCCGTTTGGCCTCAGCGATACAATGACCACTGGCATAGTCAGTGCAATAGGACGCTTACTACCTAATGAAAATGTGGGTTATTCAATACCAGACATCATCCAAGTTGATGCAGCAATCAATCCAGGAAATTCAGGAGGACCACTGTTAAATTTGCAAGGGGAAGTTATAGGAATGAATACAGCAATTTCTACAAATACTGGGGATTTTTCGGGGGTAGGATTTGCCATTCCATCTAATAGTATTGAGAGAATAACTCCAGTTTTAATTAAAAATGGAACGTATCAACACCCCTATCTTGGAATAGCAGGCAGAACAATGGATCCAGATATTTCACTGGCTAATGGTTTGGCGAGAAACTTCAAAGGTGTCATAGTTGAAAAGGTTGTACCAGGAGGACCGGCGGATATGGCTGGCATAATAGCAGCTACTCTGGATGAGAACAACATTCCCCACGGCGGAGACATCATAACTGCGATAGACGGACACCCAATGAAGACAATTGATGACATAATTACCTACTTGGATGACGAAAAATCGGTAGGCGATAAGGTAACCATAACAGTTGACAGACAAGGAAAATCACTTGACCTTACTGCTACTTTGGAAGTCAGACCTGCACCGTCATCTCAATAATCTGTAAAATAGTTTTTCGGTATACTAAAATTCCACAAGTTATCTACTGCCTTTTTAATTCCAATCCTAGGCCTTGATTCAATTATGGATCTTTTTACATTTATGCCATCAGTGATATACAGTCCAGATACTTTTGTCAAATCTTCTCCATATTGCGCTCTTGTTATTTTGAGGGATTGTGTCAACTTTGCAGGACCATTTGCGAGATTAGAAATTACGTCCGTTTTACGTTGCTTTAGCATAAAGTCAAGTCCATCCTTTGGAACAATGGCGCGTATTAATACTGCACCTGCATCATATTTTTCAGATTTTGCAACAGCATTTACACAATAATGCATTCCATATGTAAAGTAAACATAGGCTCTTCCTACTTCACCAAACATTGCTTTGTTTCTTTCAGTTCTACCTCCAAATGAATGACTGGCAGGATCATCCTTGTACCTGTAGGCTTCAGTTTCAGAAATAATTCCTGAGACTGACATTCCGTTGATTCTTCTAACTAGTATCTTTCCTAGTAGATTCTTAGCTACATCAACGGTATCTTTCCCATAAAACGAACGTGGAATAACCTTCATTCGTTAATTTCTATGGGAATTCCCTTTTTTATCTTGTCAAGAATGCCTGCCAACGTCTTTAAATCATCTTTTAGGACTTGGCGCAGATCCTGATTATATATGATAGCTGCGGGGTGTATCGTAACAAAATATAGTTGCTCATTTCTTTTAATTATTTTTCCCCTATTCTTTGTTATTGCATTTCCATTTAGCAATGAACCAAAGGCAGTGTTCCCCAATATACAGATGATTTTAGGTCGGATGATCTCAAGTTCTTTTTGTAGATAACTATTACACGAATCCATTTCTTGCTTATTTGGTCTCCTATTATCAGGCGGTCTACATTTTACAATATTTGTAATGTAAACATCTTCACGCGTAAATCCTGCATATACCAATGCTTCTGAAAGTATCTTACCTGCAGTACCTACAAAAGGCATGCCTTGAATATCTTCTGTGCGGCCTGGAGCTTCACCAATAAACACTATTTCGGTGTTAATACTGCCAGAACCTGGTACTGCATTTGTTCTTGATTTGGACAATTCACATGAGGTGCATGAAATAACAGTCTTTCTCAGGCCATCAATCTCACTAGGCATTTTAGGCTCCCACACTCTTAACGGTAGCCACACCACGAATATGAGGCCCACCATTTCCCATTCTCATTATTTGCATGGGATCACCTTTGCCGCAATTTATTATCGGTCGTACAGTGAAATCTTTACCTCTTGCATCAATTGAGTTGAAGAATTCGGGCGCGTTTCCCATTACAATAACGTCTCTTAACAATTCTTTACGTTCCCCATTCTCAATTTTTTGTGCGTATTGACAGGATATGCTCCAGTTATACCGCATCATGTCGATGGATGGCACCTTCATGTCACAAATCAGATAACCAGATTTCACATCTCTTATCAACTCATCAGGATCCCAATTACCAGGACCAATGCAAGTGCATGCCATTCGTATTAATGGCATAAAGGAATATCCGGTAGCGCGCATTGCAGAATTTGGCATGGTATTAAAAAGAGAGGCAGTTTCCCTACTCTGCATATGGCCAACAAGAACACCATCTTTTACAAGTGATTTCCTAGATGCCATTACTCCCTCATCATCATATTTGTACCATCCCAAGCTAGAGTGTATCAGAGGATCATCAATTACGTTAAGCTCAGTTGAGCCTATTTTTGTCCCAAGCTTTCCACACCACCATGCACCGCCAGCCCACGCCATTTCTTTTCCAAGTACTCGGTCAGCTTCTGATGGATGTCCCAAAATTTCATGTGCCAATAACGCAACAAAATCAGGATTCATCACAACAGTTGTTTTCTCTTCTTTTGCAGGTTTTGCATCTATTAGTTTATCTGCATTTTCAGAGATGGAATTAGCCTTTTTTAACACATTATCTTTTCCTGTAATTGTTTCCATGCCTCCACGACCTCCCTCGGTTGTACTTACAGTTTCTGAAAGACCAGATTCATATGCAGTAGCAGATAGATGTACTACAGTATCATCATTGTTCTGAGTTATTTTTGCACCTTCACTGTTTACAAAGTATTTGTGAAATACATCATGATGCATGTGAATTGATGATTTGTTTATTCTCTTTCTTGCTCGAATTATTCTATCACATTCAAGTGCCAATTTTGTCATTTCTTCGATCGTAGGTTTTTCAATTACCTCATAATCTACAGTATCCACATATGCACGAGTTTCTGCCAGCTTTACTTTTTGCTTCTTTGTTTGAGCGTAATAAAGTGCATTTTTTACTGCACTAATTACGCCCCCTTTTAATTCATCTACCGATTTTGGATTAGATACAGAATAGAATCCCCATGCACCATCTGCAAGTATACGTATTCCTAACCCATTCTCAGATTTAGATGAAAAATATTCGATCTGCCCATTTTCAAGCAAAAAGCCATTACTTTTACTCGTCTCTGCCCTAACATCACAATATTGCGCTCCATTTTGAAGTGCAAGTTGAACGGCTTTATCCGCAAAATCTTCCAGCAACACTTGAAAGATTGGTATGCAGGTATTTTATCTTATGATAGTGTTTTAAGATTCATTTTTTGGTATGACAAATGAGAACACAGTCCCCTCGTTGACTTTACTTTGTGCCCATATTTCTCCACCGTGGGCTTCCACAATTCCCTTGCATATAGACAGTCCCAAACCGCTTCCACCAGACTCTCTAGTAGAAGAAGTATCCACCTGATAGAATTTCTTGAATACATTATCAATCGCGTCATTAGGGATCCCTTTTCCATTATCTTTTACTGACACTATGATTTCTTTCGGATTTTCCTCGACTGATATCTCAATTTTTCCAATCTTAGGCAATGTTGCCTTTAAACTATTTTTAATCAGATTTGTAAGTACCTGTATTATTCTTTCATTATCATAATTAGCATAAATTGAGTGATTTAGATTATGCGTGAGTTTTATTTGATCTGTAAGGGCCTGTGGCTGCATAGATACTATTGTAGTTTCAATTGTTTCTTTTAGATCATTGTTTGATTTTTTAATTCTAAGTTGACCTAGTTCTAGTTTTTGTGCGTCAAGTAGATCAGATATTAATTGCAATAAAGATGCGGCACTTGATCTAATCACCTGCAGCCTATCTTTCTGATTTTTGCTTAGTGGTCCCAGATGTTCACCCAATAGCATGTCTGAATATCCTTGGATGGGAACCAATGGCGTTTTCAGTTCGTGGGTTATCATGGCAAGGAATTCATCTTTTGCGATTTCAATCTTCTTAAGCTTCTTCCTCTTTCTTTTGAATAGTGCTAGACATTGAGTTTATAGCTTCCGCAAGATCACCTATCTCATCATTAGAGACATATTCAATTTTTTCTCCATAGAAGCCTTTCCTCATTCTTCCAATAGCGTTTGTGAGCAGTTGTAACGGCTTTAATGATTTTCTAATTGAAAATATTATAGTTACAAATACTGCAATATCTAAGATCAATAAACCTTGAACTATTATGATATTTTGTTTCAGTTCCGAGTCAATGAAGTTGTTCCATTCATCTACAAATTGAGAAGTGTTACCAAGTAAGATGCCACGCTGAGAATTAAGATTCATGAGTGCTGAACCAAATTCTTTTGAAATCAATGTATTATTTTCAACATGCTCTATTTTAGATTGTTCTGCTTCCCATAATGGATCAAGGTTTCTCAGGGAATCAGAGTTTTCCCTTGGAATTTGTTGCAGATTTTCTTGCTTTATGCCATACTTTGCATAATCAGGGCTGTCCAAAGGTATGCCCTCTAGATTCTTAAGATCTCCATCAAATGTTATCGCATCTTTTTTTATAGCATCAGTGGCATTTCCCCCTTCACCAATAGAAATCAACAATGTCTTTTGTCCTATGTCTTGCGCGATGCTTACCATGTTTGTTGCAATCATCTTGTGGATATTGTAATTTCTATCTAATGGTGCTAGATCATTTACAACTCCATTTGTCAATGAAATCAAGTCACCGTTTTTACCCAAAATATACGCTAATGCGTTCTCCACCTTTGGATCAAAGACTGATTCTTGTCGGATTTTTTCAGCGTCTTGTCTATAGACTTGCCATGAATTTCCAACTTGATCATAAATTGGTTGTAATTCAGATGGCGCGGCAACTATAGTGGTACCTTGAAATGTTCCTCCAGTTCCTAAAATCTCATAAGTTTGGTTAAAATCATTAATTTCATCTGCCAATGTTTGTCTATCTGCTTCATTACCGCTTGCAATAGAGTTAGCTGTACCAGATATTCCCTCAACTATGACCTTTAGATTGCTTGCATCACTGATGGAATGAAGTACATCCAAGTTCTCTTGAGAGATTGAAAGTAGGAGAAATAGATTAACAGCAGAAACTCCAATTATTATCCCAAGTAACAAATATGTTTTCTGCGTAATCTTCAATTTGATAAGAAAGCCATAGGCAAGCCTATAAAAGCTTGTATAAAAGAGAGCTGGTAATTAGTTAAAATGTCTGACGAGTTTCTAAAGGTTGCAAGACGAGAAATACGATCAGAATTGGACGAGTTAGAACGAATTGTCTTGCATTGCAATAATGATGAACACATATTCAAGAACTCTCAGAGTATCAAGGCGCACCTTCATAAAATTAAAGGATTAGCCCCCATGATGGGACAAGAAAAAATTGGAGAGTTGGCAAAAATAAGCGATTCCATATTGAGATACATAATGAGTGAGGGTTCATTACCTGGATCTTGTTTGGTCATAGTCAAAACAGTTGAAGACATGAAGAAGATCTTCAGCGGTTTGAATATTTACGATCTCTCGGATTTTAAGAAACATGTACATGACAAATTTCCCCAAATATCAGAATGGTAGATCCCTTTTGAACTTAAATACCAAACATGAGGATATGTAAGAATTGGCCAGAATAATGATAGCTGATGATTCAGATGCCATAAGAATGGTGTTAAAAGATATTTTGATCATAGGCAAACATGAGTTTGTAGCCGAAGCATCAAATGGCCTAGAAGCATTTGAGCAGTTTAAAAAAACAAATCCAGACATTGTGCTTTTGGATGTTGCCATGCCCAAAAAAGACGGTCTTATGGTATTAAGAGAGATAATAGCGCATAGACCAGATGCCAAGGTGATCATGATTACCGCAAGTGACAATCAAGCAACGATGAGAGAATGCGTCAAAAATGGCGCTGTAGCATACATCCTAAAACCATTTAATTTTGAGGATGTGTTACACAAAATATCAGAAATACTCAATTCATAGATCAACGAGTTTTAATCTATTTAGGACTGGGTCTTTTTTCAAGGCTCTTATGAGAACTTGTGAGAAAGTACTTTTTCCATCATAGGATCGATTCTTTAACTGTAACATTCTATGGTTGAAAACTATGCTATTTGGATAAAATACAGGTATGATTAAAAGGTGCGAAATAGCCTGACTAGGTAATAATGGAAAAGATAGTAGTAGATACAAGCATCATAATAGATGGAGAGATAACAAAGCTAATCGAATCAGGAAGTCTTAAGGATTGTGAAATAATTATTCCTGTTGCAGTTTTAGACGAGCTTCAATCTCAAGCTTCACAAAACAAGGATTATGGTTTTGTTGGCTTGGAGGAGATAAAGAAGATTCGTGACTTGGTACAAAAAAACAATATCGTACTTCGGTTTGAAGGCGAACGCCCAAGCATGGATGATATCAAATTGGCAAGACATGGTAGAATAGATGCCATAATAAAGGACATTGCAAAGAAAAATAACGCCACATTTTATACGGCAGATTATGTACAAGCCCTAGTTGCACAAGCAGAAGGAGTAAAAACTAGTTACTCAAAACCACAGGTCAAGATAGCAGATCTTGAATTTGAAAAGTATTTTGATCACCAGACAATGAGTGTTCACCTCAAAGAAGGAGCAAAACCTGTTGCTAAACGTGGAAAACCTGGCGCTTTTTCTTTAGTGGAGCTTGAAGACAGGACGCTGGAAAAGGAATACCTGGAGGGAATTACTACGGAGATCTTGGAAGCTTCAAGAATGAACCAAGCTGGGGTTATTGAGATTTCAAAATCTGGTGCGCTTGTAGTTCAATTCCGGGATTTCAGAGTTGTAATAACTCATCGCCCATTTTCTAGTAGCTATGAGATTACAATCACACATCCGCTTGTCAAGCTATCACTTGAGCAGTACAATGTATCAGAAAAACTGATGCGTCGGTTGTCTGAAAGCGCAGAAGGGGTACTCATTGCAGGAGCACCAGGCTCAGGTAAAAGTACATTGGCATCAAGCCTTGCAGACTTTTATTCTAAAAAAGGCAAAATTGTAAAGACGTTTGAGTCACCAAGAGATCTTCAAGTAGATGAAAAAATTACGCAGTATACGCATCTTGACGGAAGTTTTGAGAATGCGGCAGACATACTATTGTTGGTACGGCCAGACTATACCATATTTGATGAAGTAAGAAGATATCATGATTTTCGAGTCTTTGCTGACTTGAGGTTAGCTGGAGTTGGCATGGTTGGCGTAGTACATGCAAATGCTCCCCTTGACGCAATCCAGCGATTCATAGGAAAGATAGAATTGGGGATGATTCCCCATGTTTTGGATACTGTGGTATATGTAAAAGCAGGTCAGATCTCAAAGGTATACGAATTAGAATTCAAGGTCAAAGTACCCACCGGCATGACTGAACAAGATTTGGCAAGGCCAGTAATTGAGGTTAAAAACTTTGAGAATCATTCGCTTGAATATGAGATTTACACTTATGGAGAAGAAAACATAGTCATACCAATATCAAAGGAGACAAAAAGTGGTGGAATTGAGAGACTTGCTGAATCAAAAATAAAAGATGTGATCAGACGATTTGATTCCAATGCAGAAATTGAGATTCTTTCAAACAATAGCATAAGAGTCAAAGTTGACAAAGATTCCATACCGTCGCTGATTGGTCGCGGGGGTTCAACAATCAATGAGCTTGAAAAAAATCTAGGCGTGCATATCGATGTAGAACCAAGAACAGAAATTAGTGAAAAGGATGAGTGGTTTGAAATGTCAGAATCTGGTAACAATGTAATATTGGAAGTAGACGAGAACAAATCTGGAATGAGTGCGGATGTTTATGTCAAGGATAGACACTTGATAGCAACAAGAGTAGGAAAGAGAGGCAGAATAATCATAGCCAAAAGATCAAGTGTTGGAAAGAGAATAATTAATGCGATAATGTCAAAAGACGATATTAAGATAGTGACGCGTGACTAGCTACTGGAAATCTTCCAAGATTTTGGGATTTTCCTTTAGAAACATGATGAATTTTCTAAGCTGCTTTATAGTTTGGGGATTTAGATGGTGTTCGATTCCTTCTGTATCTTGATTTGCTATCTCGTGGTTTATACCAAGCATCTTAAAAAACTCAAGCAAAATTCCATGTTTTTGCCTTATCGCATATGCTACTGCACTACCTTTTGCAGTCAGATTTATTCCCTTGTATTTTTCATATTCTAGGTATCCATTTTCATCAAGTCTTTGAAGCATTTTTGTAACAGAAGGAGCGCTGACGTTTAGATATCTTGAAATATCAATAGTATTTGCATGCCCTTTTAGTTCAACAAGTTCCGATATTACTTCCAGATAATCCTCCACTCTCGAATAATCACCCTTGGTTGATTTATGCGCCTCCTTGATAGATTCAAGTCTTTCACTGCGTTTTTCCTTCATGATATAAATCAAGGATTATACTTGAAGCGATATAACCTAATCCTTTGATCAGAAATCTTTACCTTATTGTGACTGATCTTTTGCATGGAATCTTAACTAGACATATCGGAACTTGAGACAAATGGAAGATGTACTTAAAAGGCGTATTCATAAAATTAAGAAAATGAACGATTCCATCAAAAGGCGAGCCGAGATTTACTCTACATTAGGAACTTTGGATGATAGAGGTACTGCCAGAGCACTGGGTTCCCTACAACGTGCACCTGCACCTGGCAAGAAGATTCAAAGGATAGGATTCATTTTATTCTTGGCTCCAGAACCATTCACCACTGTTGCAGGTGTTCCGATGATCATCGCTGGTAAGTATCTAGACAAAGTTTACAATGGCTCCACCATAGCAGACATAGGTCACGAAGCAAAGAACTTTGCAAGAAATGTATCAGACATCAAGGATAAAATGAGATAGTTCGAGTTTTTTATTAGCACATTTTTTGCATTAGTTTTTAACTAGACGTGTATCACAATTTTTATGGCAACAAGAGGACAGATATTAATCCCAATAGCCATTACAGCAGTGATCATTGGTATCGTCGGAGTATTGACAATTCCTGCAGACTCTAAACTTGCCGAGGTTAATTTTTCAAGTGGCACTGTAAAGATAGACAATGTAACTCTAAATGTACAGGTAGCAGAAACAGATGCACAGAGAGATAGGGGTTTGATGTTTCAAGATCAGCTGCCCTACAACCAGGGAATGATCTTTGTGATGAACAACGAGCAGGTTATTCCCATATGGATGCTAAACATGCAATTTCCTCTTGATGTAATCTGGTTTGATAGTAATGGAAATGTGGTCCATATAACAAAATATATGCAGCCGTGTCAATCAGCTCTTGAGACCGCAACATGCACAGTGGACGATGGAGGAGGCAAACCAGCAAAGTATGTATTAGAAACGACCGCTGGTTTTGTTAGCAAGTTCAACATAACAGCAAGTTCGAAACTACAGATAATCTCTATTTGATTTGATTTCTTTGAACGGTTTGCCTTAGCTCATTGAATGTAGCTCGAACCTCATCTACAGCAGATTCGTCCTCTAATGTGCTTACATCACCAATATTTTCATTGTTTGCCACAGCCTTTAGCAATCTTCTCATTATCTTTCCGCTCCTTGTCTTTGGTAACTTGGAAACAATATACAGTTGATCAGGAGTTGCGATTGGGCCCACTACCTTTCGTATGTGTTGGATGAGCTCATCCTCTAATTGTTCACTTGTAGTTACGCCTTCCTTCAATACCAAGAATACAATTATTGATTCGCCTTTTACATCATGTGGAATTCCACATGCAGCTGCCTCTGCTATTGATTTATGAGATACAAATCCGCTTTCAATCTCAGCAGTACCAAGCCTATGACCTGCCACCTTTAGAACATCATCTGCTCTGCCTAACATCCAAAAGTAACCATCTTTGTCCTTAATTGCATAATCTCCTGGATAGTACATGGTTTTGTACTTTGACCAGTATACAGTTTTGTATTTCTCATCGTCTTCCCACAATGAAAGAAGCATTCCAGGCCACGGATTCTTGACCACAAGATAGCCTTTTGTTCCTGATGGGAGAGTATTTCCGTTTTCATCAACCACGTCAACACTGATTCCTGGCAACGGTCTAGTTGCGGAACCCGGTTTGAGCGATATTGTTTCTAGCCCTGGAACTGGCGAGATCATCATTCCGCCAGTTTCTGTCTGCCACCAAGTATCTACTATGGGACAATTTATTTTTCCAATTACTTGAAAATACCATTCCCATACTTCCGGATTTATTGGCTCACCTACGGTACCAAGCAGTCTCAAACTGGACAGATCTTTCGAGTTTGGTAGTGAGTTACCATATTTCATAAACATGCGCAGTGCAGTAGGGGTCGTATAGAGTATTGTGACTTTGTATCTTTCAATTAGATCCCAAATTCTCGTGGGTGTTGGAAAGACCAGTGCTCCTTCATACATAACCTGAGTTGCACCATGCATTAAAGGTCCATATACAATATAGCTGTGACCTGTAACCCATCCAATATCAGCAGTACAAAAATAAATATCAGATTCCCTGATATCAAAAACCCACTTGAATGTGCTGTAAAGGTGTACCAAATAGCCACCCGTTCCGTGAAGAACACCTTTTGGCTTTCCCGTAGTTCCTGAAGTATACAAAATGTAAAGTGGATGAACGCTGTCAAGTTTTTCAGGTTCACAATATTCTGATGCGTTGTTTATCAGGTCAGTCCATATCTTGTCTTTTTTTCCTAACGTCATTGGAATCTTGGCATGTACATATACCAATACATTTTCCACAAAATCAAAGTCAGATATTGCCTCGTCTACAACTTGCTTTAGCTTTACTATCGTTCCACGTCTAAATCCTCCATCTGCTGTAATTATGACCTTCGATTTTGAGTCATAGACTCTATCTCTAATAGATTGGGAACTAAATCCAGAGAAGATGACAGTATGAATTGCGCCTATTCTTGCACATGCAAGCAAAGAAACAATCAACTCGGGAATCATTGGCAGATATATCGTAACTCGGTCTCCCTTTTTTACCCCAAGGGACTTGAGAGAGTTTGCTACTTTACATACATAATTCAACAGTTCGACATATGTGAGAGTTCGCGTCTCTCCATTTTCGCCTTCCCAGAGCAGAGCATTCTTCTGCGGGTTTTTTTGGACTACCACATCAAGTGCGTTATAAGACGCATTAATTTTACCATTTACAAACCATTTTGCAAAAGGTGGATTCCATTCTAGTGTTTTATCCCATTTTTCAAACCAATGAAGTTTGCTTGCTTCTTCTTCCCAGAATTTTAAATAATCTTGATTTGCTCTTTTTCTTGTTATAGTGTCATTATTTCCAAGACCTATCGAATGTACCGCATCCAACAAATATGTGTTGTATTCATCTTAAAAAAAAGGTTCGCTTAAAAGGAGGCAGGAGCGAATCTTCCCATCCTATCAGATATTCTCAAGAAGACGATATTCTCTTAAGCCAATCTGAGTCTTGAGGTTCTTCCTCACCATCGGCTCCAATAGCAACTGGTTTGGGGGTTGATGTTTGGGAATTCGTATTACCAACTACCATTTCAGTAGATATTGGTGTCTTTGGTTGAGGAGAGGGAGAAGTTTCCGCCTTACCAAGGTAGGAAACAGCAGCTGAATGAACGTCCTGTTTTGGACTCTCGGTTCGCTCCACAGTATCAACTGAAAGATCGTTGATGCGACGTTGAATGTTTACTATCTCTGCCTTTTCGTGTTCGATGTGCTCGATGATTTCAACCGTGTGGGTCTTAACTGATTCGTACTTGGCATCAGAAATTTCATTGCTTTTGTTTTGCAATTTGGCATCAAACCTCAGCATTCTGATTGATTTGAGCTGATTGTCAAGATCTGACAGCCTATGCCCTAGTTTTTCTTTGATTTGTTTTTCGGTCTCATCCAGAGTTAGTAATTTCATTTTATATTTCTCGTGGATCAATTCAGCATCCTCCTTCATGTCGTCGTTTTCAGATACGATGTCTATCAACGCGCGAATTCGGCGCAATGTAAGGCCCTTTTCTCGCAACAATCTCTGGGCATCTAATCTCCATCTAGGAATGAAAATTACGAATTGTCCCTGAACAACTAGTTGCTCAAATGGAACTTGCTTCAGCCCTTCAGAACCACAATCGACACCTACGGTTTGTACACTTCCATCTATGTCAGTTATAGTTCCTATGACCTTACCAATGTAAGTGCCATACATGTCCTTAACTTGCTTGCCGATAAACTCGACATCTTCTTTGCTCATTGTGCACATGTCATATTTTTGATATAATCAGCAAAGTGTTAACAAGGTTTTCAATTTTAGTAAGATCATTTTAGCTAAGTTTTCTTAACTTTTTGAAAATTTAGTAATTTTAAAATCATGTGTATTGTAATGGTCCAACAATGATTACAAAGGAAGAACTAGACGAAGTCTTACATTTTGTTGCAAAACGATGGATAGACATGAGCCGCGATCCAAACCATAAAGCCTTTGAAAACATGCCAACTGATTTTTGGATGAACTCGATGGGCGGTATTGCAGGAGAAGGAAGATGGGTTACAACTTTGATGTATACAGAGGATGCGTCAGAAGCAGAGTCGTTTAAGGAAGTATTGCTTAGATGGCAATCAAGACGCAATACATTGAAAACAGGATCGACCGACTTGATTCAAATCGGGAAAAAAGACAAGATAACAAGATAGTAGATTATTTATAATTGAACTACTTTCGAATCGTGTTGTCAGAGTTTTCTGAATCTGAAAAAGAGATCCTACTAAAACACTTTTCTAATATAGATGACTCTGTTTTTGCAGTCATAACACCACGGCAAGTAGATCGTGGAGCTCTGATGTCAAGATACAGCAGAACTGATAAAAGTATGCGAAGGATATTTCTTGACGAGTTTCTGCAAAACGAAAATCGTGGAGAAGAATTTTACAGCAAAGTCTTACTAGAATATGGAGATGATTCTGTTGCAGAGCTTGGCGAGGCACAAATTGCAATAGAAGGTCTATCCAATATTGCAGTAAAGAAAATTGAAGACCGTAGAATTGGGTTGTCGTATCTTGAAAAGTCTTCACGGTATGTAGCTTGGGATAAAAAGGTTAATGGAGAATACAAGTTTTTCAAAGAGTCCTATATAATGAATTCAAAATATGCGGATCAGTATTTAGAATCCTGTAATTTAGATTTTGATGTTTATTCTAAAAATATACAATTGATGACATCATATATTCAGGAGAGAGAGCCAATAGAAAATCAAAAATTCAAAAATTCGTCAGGAGAGGATATTTTATTTTCACACCTTAAAGACGAATCTGATATCAAGTCTGCTACGCGTATTTATAATGCAACAATAAGAGCAAAATCATTAGATGTTTTGCGAGGAATATTACCTGCCTCAACTCTTACAAATGTTGGAATTACCGGTAATGGAAGAGCGTTTGAGTATCTTCTCACTGTACTATACTCTTCTAATCTAAGAGAAGAAAGAGAAACTGCTACAAAAATACACAGAGAGTTAGATACTACCATCAAGTCATTTGTAAAAAGAGCCGATGATAAACATGGTAAGGCCTTACAAAGTTACTTATCTGATCTAAAAAATACTGCATATACATTCAACAAGAAATACCTCAAGTCTAAAAAGACAAAAGACTTTCTAGTCCAAATGGTTGAATGTGAATCTGAAAAAAGGGCAGAAGATAAGATAATCTCTGCATTACTATACGAACAGTCTTTAGGTATGTCATACCATGAAATACTATCTCAGATACGAAAGATGAGTTCTCCTGCAAGAAAGAAAATTATCAAAACGTTTTCAGACATAAGGCAGAATAGACGCCATAGGCCGCCCAGAGGATTTGAAATGACAGACTATACGTTTGATCTACTGACTAATTTTGGCATGTTCCGTGATTTTCATAGGCACCGAGTCTTAACGCTAGAGAGACAGTTGTTAACAACAGATCATGATTTTTCTGTTCCAAAAGAAGTTTTGTCACTTGGAATAAGAAAAGACTTTGAAGATTGCATGTACAAATCAAAAGAAATTTTTAACTTAGTAAGACAAAAAATGCCAGAGCAAGCACAGTATGTAGTAAACTTTGCTTACAAGTATCCTTATTTTATGAAATTGAACCTTAGAGAAGCTACTCATTTAATAGAACTAAGAACAGTCCCACAGGGACATCAAGATTATCGCAAGGTCGCGCAAGAAATGTTCAAGTCGATTAAAAAGATCCATCCAAATCTTAGTCAGATAATAAGACATGTTGATCTTAAAAACTACAATCTTGAAAGATTGGAATCTGAAAAAAGAATAGAAGAAAAACGAAAACGACTATAACGATTATAAAAATTCTAAATTTCCATGTAGACAAATATTTAGAAACGGTTTGTGTTTTTATTGTACAAGCACAAACAAATGACAGTTAATCCGTAGCTTTGAGATCTACTATGAATGCAAGTGTATTGCCTGTCATTTCAAAGGTAACTGTTTTTAGATTAAACTCATCAAAAACATATCTATATTGTGCTGCCATATAGATAGACCATTTATTTCCCATATCATGCTGTATTACGTATGAATGGACAGTATCATTTACTTCATGTCTATACTGAAAGCCAGATACTCGCATTCTTGTCTCAAGCACATCTAATATAGGAATAATATTGTATTCATTTCTCAACAACAAAACAAAGTCCTTGGATTATTTTTTTGCAGTATACTCTGCAAGTTTGAGAATTTCTTCATCCGAGATTTTGTTCAACATGCCAGATATCAGACCTTTTGTAACTGAAACAAAACCTGCTTTTGGAGCATTAGAATGCCAGTCGATGTGTTGCCTAAAAATTTGTCCTGCAAGAGTGTTTAAACTAATTTCTTTGTGATCGGCTTCTTTCTTTAGTTGTTTTAATTCGTTGGAGTCAATCCTAAAAGTAACACTCGTTTTAGGGGAACTTTTTACTCGATCCATAGAAAGAAGATCAACCAGGTGTACTAGAAACTTCGTTTGATTTCTGTGATTCTCCCATAGCGTTTACTGCTGTCACGTAGTAATAGTAAGTTGCACCGTTGACAAGAAAGGAATTGGTATAATCAGAAGCATCTGGTGGAACAGATGAGAGGAAAACCTCATTTCCCTGACTTGTACCTTGGTATATGTTATACTTTATTATTGCAGAGCCACCAGTTGAAGCAGGTTGCTGCCATATCAGCACTATCTGTTTACTTGTCACACTAGCTGCAAGATTCTGCGGAGCAGATGGTATTCCTGCAGACTGGGACACAGGAACTTCATTTGATTTCTGTGATTCTCCCATCACATTTACCGCTGTCACATAGTAATAGTAAGTTTGATCAGTACCAGTAATGGTGTCTTCATATGATGTCGTGCTATTTGAGATAGAATTGAGCAATGTCTCTTGGCCTGATGATGTTCCCCTATAGATATCGTATTTTATTATCGAAGAGCCATTATTAGAGGACGGAGGCTGCCACGTTAGTAATACCTGATCGCCTGAGGTACTTCCTGCAAGATTCTGTGGAGCAGATGGTATTCCTGCAGGGATGGCATATGCTTCATTAGAGTCATGAGATTCACCTGCAGCATTGATAGCAGTAACATAGTAGTAGTATGGCATCCCGTTTTCAAGCCATATATCGTTAAAGGATTGATTAGTGGACGGTACATTATTGATTACCATCTCTGCTGCAGACGCTGTGCCTCGATAGATGTTGTATTTTGTTATTGGCAATCCTCCAGTAAAAGATGGAGATTGCCATGTCAGTGATATCTGTCTGTTGGATGGGGTTACCACTAGGTTTAGTGGGACTGATGATGTAGTAGGTTTTGGGGATAAGAGTGATGCAAGGTTGTGTGATATCGGGCTTCCAAGGCCGGTTGTAAAGTCATATCCTGAAGTTGCTTGATTTACAATGTTTCCTCCCAGAGTAATGTCCCTGTAATTGGAAGAATACTCTATGCCTGTTGCTGCAGTATAGAGATCTCCGTTGGTAACAAATCGATATGATGAGAGTCCTGCGCCTTGGCTGTTTGCTATTGCTGCAATGGCAGTCCACTGCGGAATGCCTGCACTTGTTCCACCAACTAGAAACCAACCTGTCTGGTTATAATATGAAGTTGAATCATAAACCGAAAAACCTGTGCGTGGGTCTGCATCGTAGGAAACGTCTGGGATTGCCCTTTTGCCGTCACTGTCAATGTTGTATACTATCTGATATTGTGGCTCTGGCTCGTAGAAACTTGATCCTCCTGAGCTCTCACTCCATGCAGTCTCGCTTCGTACTGCTCCATTGGCTGCAACATCAAGAGTTGTTCCGCCCACAGATACTACAGATGGAGAAACAGAAGGATATGCATTGTATGCCCCATTACCTGATGGCGCAAAAAAGCTAATGCCTGACTTGGCAAAATAAGAGTCATAACTTGTCTCATTTTGAAATTCTGGCATACCCCAGCTGATAGAGATCTGCTTTGCTCCAGTAGTGGTCTCGGTATAATTTATTGAATGAATCAAATCTCTGAAGTTATTTGACTGTGATTCAACAAGAGCTATCTTTGCACCTGGTGCTATTGCATGTGCCCACTCTACATCAAGTGATTCTTCGAGCGCCCAAGTTGAGTTGCTATTTGGAACGCCATTTGGCGTTATTTTCGTAAAGCATCCATTTGTGGTAGTACACTCCGGTAATCCCCAATGTTGGTCAAATGTTGCAAGGTCATTTTCGATGCTGGGATCATCGTAAGCATCAACTATGGCAATTATCTGGCCATGCCCGCAGAGATTTGCATAGTCCCACCCCATACTGCTTTGGGTATCACAGTTCATCTTGGAAAAGCCGTAAGCATCCCATATCTGGACAGGGTCAAGTCCCTTCGGGGATGAGGTAGCCGTACCATTGAGTTGAAAGTAGGGAGATACGTCCCATTTTGCTCTCTGACCTGTTGCGTATATTTGTGGCATCGTGATGCTTGATATGAGTAATACTGATACTAGAATCGAGATTGATACTGCCGAAATTCTGTTCAACTTTTAGTTTTGTCGAAATTTGTTACATAAAAAGAGAACTCAGCTTAAACTGCGAATTGGGTTTAAATTTATTGCCAGAGTGTTAATCATTTAAACCACTGTTCCAGATTATGGCTTTTCTTTTCTATTGATTTTTTCAATCTGTTCAATGATGTTTCCACTCTTTCAATAGAAAAACTTCTTTCCTTTGTAAGGTAGTTTGTTATGCCTTGATAGTCAACATTTCCAAACTTTAGATCAGAAACGTTTGCTACTTTTGGATGCAAAAATATCTCTCTTATTTGCTTGTAGTCAATCTGGTCTAGTTTTTCTTGAATTTGTGGTATTTCCTCTAGTCTCCCATGTTGTTTTATAGCCTTTAATGCAGTCTTTGGTCCTATCCTCTCAAATCCATCTGGATTAAAATCAGTGCCTATCAATATTCCAACATCCACCAATTGCTCCCGTGTTATGCCTAGATGATCCAAGGTTTTCATTAGATCTATAATTTCAGGCTCCACCTCTATGGTGGTGTTTCTGTTAGGCAGTTTTCTTTTACCGCTATTTGTAAAGTTTCGCACAAGCTTCTTTGCTCCAAATAAGAGTGAGTCAAAATCTTGGCTTGCAGATACATGAGCCTGTCCAGTTATAGTCATGTAAGCTGCCGTAGCTTCTCCTTCTGAGGGGGCATCAACAAAAGGAATTCCGAATAGTCCTAACAGTATTTTAGAATCTCCAACCATCTCGTCCTTTAGAATTGATGTTTGTTGTGCATATTTTTTTGCTTCCTCGTATCTTCCTTGGCTAACTGCATTTTCGTATTTTATGGTGGCTTCTTTCTTGATCTGCTTTCTTCTTTCAATCTCAGCTGATTTTAGTGATGGAGGTTTTCCATCAAACACGTAAACTGGTTTTATTCCAAGAGATAGGAAATTTATATTTCTGTAAAATAGACCGGTGATGTGACTAGTTATTTTTCCACTATAGTCAGTTAAAGGTAATCCGTCAGGTCCACGAATAATTGAGAGGAATTGATAAATTGCGTTGTAGGCATCTATTGCAACAATTTTGGATGCAAAAGATTCTAGGTTGGTCTTTTCTCTGACACATAGCGTTTTAAGATCTAACCCCATAAGTTTAGTTTAGAACATGGTGATTTTTGCTTTTCCTATTTTTTTCGGGTACCAGATTTAAACTCCCAACCTCTTTCGATTATCTCTTCGTAAATGTTGGAGAGTTTAGGTATGGCTTCACCTTTTTCTGCAGCCATCTTGACCTTTTCGCGGTAATAATTTTCAATTGCCTTTGCAATATCGCCATCAATGGTAATGGATACACGAGTCTTTGTCAAAATACCTTATACCTAATGAGTGATTAAAAAGTATCAATAATAAACTATCTATTATCAATTATTACAAACTATGAAATCAGGATAAACCCATCTTGCGTAGCCTGTAGCCTGACCATCTTGTCTTTTGGTAGACCAAGATGAACTAGAAGATCCTCGATAGTAGAATCATCTGAGAGAGCATATTTTTTTCCTTGAAACTCGATGGATACGGTTTTCTTAGTTATTGCTTCCATTCGATATTTTTATGATAGATTGTCTACTTTATATCCTTTATTATATATTTGATCATCTGATCACTTTATTCTCATTGTATTTATGTACCTAAAACCGAGTCTTCACAGGTTGCCAGGTTAGCCAAGCGGTACGGCGACCGCCTCGAGATCATATACAGGGCAGCGGTTGTGCATTAGCACTCAGGGGTTCGAATCCCTTACCTGGCGCTGACTTTTCTGTTTACTGTCGTGATACAAGACGTATGTTACTAGTTAGAATCAGTACGGATATCCGAAAAAGATCAACTGCACACTAGACAGTTTTGTCAGATGTAGGACATGATCAAAAAAGTGTAGTATTTTCAGTCATGTTTTGGACCAACCATTTCATCACTTTTTACGTTCTGATCCCATCTACCCTTTATACCTTTGAAGATAAGGTACACTCCTCCTCCGATGATACCTAATGCCAGACCGAGATATAGAAGTGCATCTTTCTCTGCTTGTACACAGTTAACATGTACTGCTGTTCCAGAGGAATAGTCGTAGCAATCGTCAAATTGGTTTTGTTGTATGGAAATCTGAGTGTATTGTGAGCCTGCCATGCCAGCAATATAAAAGCCTGCAAAGATGAGCAGAGATCCTATCAGTATTAGCCTGATATCGCTCATAACGATATTTTCTTATGCATAATATTTAACGTTGTGACATCCTATCTTCAGTGATATCATGGTCTTCGGTTTTGGAAAGAAAAAAACGGTAGAAAATCCAATTAGTCCTGCTCAACACCAAAGAGAGATCTCTTTACAAGAGATACCAGCAGTCATCAAAGAACTTGAAGGTCCGCGCATATCAAATATTCTTCAAGAGGCCAAACGGTTAAAAACAGAGATTGAACTCAACCAAAAGAATATCCACGGCATAAGTCTTCATTTAGAATCAGATGACCTAAAACTTGATGATGTGGACAAGAATCTAAAGACAGTTGGAAAGAGAGGCAAAGATGCGGTGGTGTCAACCATCAAGAAGGAAACTAGCGTCAAATTAACCAATATTCAGAGATATGAGGATGTAGTAGCCGTCAATAATGAAGTTAGTCAAACACTCAAGAGAATAGGAGACATTTTGGGATTACATACAAGAGTGATGCATGTTTTTGCAAGAAAATATGCGGATAAACTCAAAGAAGAGATTGCAAAGCTTGCCCAAAATAGAAACGCCTTACAGATATTAATAAATGAACATGAAAGTTTCAAATCAGATTGTTCATACATACTTGATCTCATTAAAAAAATTGACAATTTAAAAATTGAAGAAAGACAAAAAAATCACAGGTTAATTGAGGTTAGAAATGAGAAAAAGGAGACGTTGCACACAGTTGCAAGACTTGAACTAGAGATATCTGGACTAAGAGCAAAACCTGAACATAGAGAATTCTTAGAAGTACGAAAAAAAATAGATTTACTATCTCATGAGAAACACGAAATAAAGAGAAAAATAGATGCACAGTTTACCAAGATTGCAAGACCACTCAGCAAGTATAGTTATGTTTCTTCATTTGACAAGCCAATGAAAAAGTTGATGGAGGAACTTATTTCTGATCCCTACGAAGTTATTTCAATCCACAACAAAGAACCAGTAATTGAGATTTTACAGGCAGCTGCAAAGTCAGTTGTGGCAGGAAATGTCTCAGTAAAAGATTCAGACAAGGCAATAGAACTAATTGAAGAAACAATAGATAGACTGGATGAATTTTTAAAACTAAAAGCTACTTTTGCAAAGAAGATTACTGATCTAGAAGTTAGTTTAAACGTATTTGATGTAAAAACATTAGAAGTAAAAGAAAGAGAACTTGAAAAGGCAAGATCAAACATAGCTGACTTGGAAGCATCTGATGAAAAAATAGAAAAAGAGATCAAAGAGAATGAGTCAGAGCATAATACTATAAAATTAGAGATAGAAGCGAAGATGACCCGCCTAAATAATGGAAAGGTCATCATTAAGACATAGAATTCGAAATCTCGATTTTCTAAGGTTAATTAGTTTCTATGTAAAGGTTATACTGTGATATTTAAGAGAACGCAAGGAGTACGTAGAACCGTAACTGTAACTAAACAAATCCGAGACGGGATTCTCACTTACTGCAAGATGAATCATCCCAACGAGGGAATTCTCATTTTACGCGGCAAATACAAGAAAGGACAGGTCTTTGTCGATGGTCTAGTTATACCGCCGTTCTCACACACGGGACCTACATTTGCAGGGTTTCCACATTCATTTCTGCCCCTAGATGCCAGTTATGTTGGCACTGTTCACTCTCACCCAAGCGGGGTGGCAAAGCCTTCTGTCACTGATCTGCACAATTTTTTTGGTTTTGTTTCAATAATTGTGCAATCCCCGTATGATGATAATGACGTATTTGCCTACGACCGTGATGGAAACCTACTTGAAATAACAATAAGTTTGGACAAATCATGACAAAAATTTATAAGCTTTTTGCTATAACAGGTAATGTTGATAAACTACAAGACTTACCTCATTTTCCTTTTTGGATCACTTGCAGTTAGCATAGGATTACAGATGCTTTTACCATGGCCATTTGGTTTGATAGCTGCATTAGCAATTTTCATAGTATTTCCCCTCTTCTTGAGAAATAGAGCGCTCAAAAGAATGGGAGGAATGGGAACAGACACTGGTAGTGGCGGAGGTGGGTTCTTTGGTCAAGGTCAAGGAGTCAAATACATCTGTCTTGCATGCAATAATAGATTCAAAGGCGGTACCTGTCCAAGATGTGGCTCTAAGATGAAAAGAGCAGACTTTTAAAATTTAAAAATGACCCTTGAAGATCTTAGAAAGAAAGCATTATTCCAGAATACAATAGACACTTGGATAATGCTTTGTGAAGAAAAAAATGCAGAGTGGTATTCTCCAGAAGATTACAAAAAATTCATGGCTCATCTCTTCCAAAATGGACTCAAACTGCAAAAATTCCCACTATGCATCAAAGAGTCTGGAGGTATGTACCAAAGAGGAAAAGACAAGACACAATTTGCAGAATCACTTGCCCAGTCTACAGACCCTAACTCTGCCGCATATACCATTAGACTTAATGATGAAACAATAAAGATAATTCGTCAGTTCAATTCTAACGTCGTAGCTTAGGATTAACTATTGCGTCCATCGCATGGCCAATAAAGACAAAGGCAAGACCAGTTATTGCAATCATAATTCCCGGAGGAAGTATCCACCACCAGAGTCCTCTTTCTGCAGCTCCGTAGACACTAGCATCGTGCAATATCTGACCCCACGTAGGAAAGGTTGGATCTCCTAGCCCCAAGAAGCTAAGCCCTGCCTCTGTAGTTATTGCTGCTGGAACAGAGATTGCGATACTTGCAAATGTGTAAGGAAGAAGTTGCGGTAGTACATGTTTGAATATTATCTTAAAGTCTTTTTGTCCCATGAGTTTTGAGGCCTCAATGTATTGCAATGTCTTAATCTGCATAGCCATACTTCTTGATACCTTGGCTATCCCTACCCAACCAAATATGACCAAAAACCCCACTATGAGAAATATGCTGTTTCCAATTGTCACTGCCAAAATAATTAAGAGTGGAAGTGCTGGCATGGCATATATGATATCATTGAAACGCATCATCGCTTCATCAGTAGTCTTTCCCTTAAAACCGGCAAATACCCCATAGACAAGTCCCAGCGTTACAGAACCTATTGAGACAGTAATTCCAATAAAAAGTGCCAATGGAGTTCCCCACAAAATCCCAACTGCCAAGTCACGTCTCAGTTCGTCTGTACCCATGAGCCCATATGCTTTACCGCCTAGAACAAATGTTGATTGATCAGGTGTAATGTTACCATCTATGTCATAGATCTTTGCCTTGAAAATATAATGTCCCTTTAGAGCCTTGTTTTGGTCAAGGTCTGAAAAAACAAGATTCTGGGAAGGAAGGGCAGTAACAGGAAATGAGAACAAAATATTGTTTTCAAGGTTCTTTTTCATCGAATCATCTGTAGAAAATAGCATTCCGCTAAACATTGTTTCGTTGTAAGAATAAGGCAATGAGGTAGATATGAGAACGGAGCTTAGACCATCTGGCCGTGTTACCAATAGTTGCACTAATGGTGCTCCAGTGTATCTAACAGAATATTGATAGATAAAATCGCTTGGAAATGAGTCATACTCATAGTCTACTGCAAAGACATCAGTTACGACAGATACATTCCCAGACTTTTGATAAGATTCCTGAGGCTTCAAAATCATGTGTTCTGGAATCTTGTTGGATAGAAAATAGTTTACCCAGATAGGAAGTGCAGATTTTGGATATGTGAGCCAACTTGCAGGATCATTCCACTCTTTAAAAGTCTCAGCAGGAATGACGATAAAAGCAGCTATTGACATGCAAAATAGTACCACCAAAATCCCTATTCCTACTAGACCTATACCGCTACTTGAAAATTCTTTCCAAATTTCTTTTGTAGAAAAACTCATTGTCTTCTTATCCTTGGATCAAAGTATCCATACAAAATATCTGCCAAAAATATGCTGACAAGAAAGAACGCTGTCAAGACATAAGTTGCACCAATTATAACAGGTAGATCAAGAACACTTATCGCTTCATAGTATAGTCTTCCCATACCAGGCCAGTCAAATACAGCTTCTGTGATTATCGCACCCCCAAGAGAACCGGAAAGACTTAGAGCAAGAACAGTAATAATTGGAGGAGCGGCATTTTTCAATGCGTGACGATATAGGATTTTTTTCTTGTCAATTCCAGCAGTTTTCTTTGCCATAATGAAATCTTCTTGCAAAACACCGACCAGAAAGTTTCGAACAAGATAGGCCCAAGATCCAAATCCAATCAAAACAAGAGTGATTAACGGTAATGCCATGTGATACAACAAAGATACAGCGTATCCAGGGTCTGTCATAGGAATTGTAGGAGTTGCTCTTGCAGGAAATATAGGATAGACGAATGCAAACAAAAAGATCATAATAAGGCCAACCCACCAGACAGGAAAACTGCTACTCACGATGGCAAAACCTGATGTTATCTTATCAATTCTAGAGTTGACTTTGCTTGCAGCAATTGCGCCCAACAATATACCAAGCAGTGATATTATTGCAGTAGCAGTTGTGAAAAGAAGAATGGTGTTTGGAAGTCTTTCAAGTATTATGTCCTTGACATCAGAAGAACCCGTGTCACTTGTAAGAAATTTTGCATGGCCAAAGTCTAATGTTAAAATTTTGTACATAGCAAGCCCAAGTCTTTGGGGAGTATACCAAGGTTGATCAAGACCCAGTGCCACTACTCGCTGTTTGATCTGATTTTGGATATACGAGTTCAGTTGATCGGGGGTCTTGAAGCTTGAGACTAGACTTTTATTGTTTGTCACCTGTTGCCTAATCTCTAGTGCCACACTCTGCTTCAATATTGCGTCCATGTTAGAGCCAACAAGTGCAATCGTGATCAAAAGGGTAGCCATCAGCACACCAAACATCGTGATTGCGCGTTTTGCAAGATATTTCTTGAATCCCATAACATTACAAC
Organism: uncultured Nitrososphaerota archaeon; assembly: GCA_963701075.1. GTDB lineage: Archaea > Thermoproteota > Nitrososphaeria > Nitrososphaerales > Nitrosopumilaceae > Nitrosotalea. The sequence continues at coordinate 1,019,376 of OY969559.1, read as the reverse complement.
TCCAGTTTTGAAGTTTGCTTTTTCCTTCTCTTCTTATATACAAAAGCGATTGTCATACCTATCATTATCAAAAGAATAACCACAACATAGTTCTGACCATCAGTCGTATTCTGTGTTACAGCAGTAATGTTCTCAGACGGAATTTCATATCCTTTTTCCATAGCAAGAAAACTAGTGCTAAACGTATCTGGTCTATAGGCATAGTCTGATATAGTGAAGATTTGCAAATCATTTGCGCCAACAGTGAAATTCATTGTCTTTGTTGCTGGGACCACGATACTGAAATTTCCATTGCTTGAATTTTGCACTCCGCTGTAGACTAGATTACCCTGAGCGTTAATAAAATAATAATATACATCAGAATCAGGTGTGACTAAAACTGGAATATCTAGATCTTGCCCAATTGTTACAACTGTTGGCACATTTACTTTTTCTATTTTTGGAAGTTGTATTTGTTCAAATTCCTTCCAATACCCTACACCAAATGGGTACGTAGGATCATCAAATGATTTTAGAGAGATAGTTCTTGCTTCTGGCAAATAGTTGTCAAGATAGAACGGGCCATTACTTATCATTGCATTGTTGTGTTTATCTATCCATGATATTGAAGAATTATATCTTAAATCACAATAATTTGAGTCAACAAGACCTATCAATGCTTTTGGCACGATGTTATCTTTCTCAAATTCTTGAAGATTAGATTCCATAATCTTGGCATCTTTTGGGACAATTAATGATAACCAGTCAACATTTTTACTTATTGCGTCTGACCTTGAGAATGCAAGTTTTCCATCTGTGACTGACTTTTCCATTGCATACATTAATTCCCACGGCATGTCAGGCCAGACCTGAGCAGAATCTGCGATCTCACGATCGTCAAAATGCCAATAATTCTGATATACCTCAATGGTATCATTATCAATAACTCTAACTCCTATCAGTGTCTTTGCAGTCTGATTTGCCTTTGGAGAATATTCAGAATCAAATGTCTCAGTTTGAGATGCCTGATCCCAGCCCCACTGATAAAGAAAGTAAATCCCGTAAAGCACATCATTCATGTCCATAGGGCGACCGTCATGCCAATTGCTAAATTTCATATGATATGTTATCTTACTTGTAGACTTTATACCCGGTCCAACTTGAATCCATTTTTGTTGTACTGGATCCCAACGAATTGCATCGTTTGGAACATCGAGTTTTCCCATAGGGCCTGCTGTCTTGACATCCCATGTTGTTCGCACAGGAATTGTAATCCCAGTATACGGATTTTTAAAGTCACCAGGGTCCATTACAGGTGCTGACATTTCTTGACTGTATGAATCAGTAAATCCAGCTATTGGGTTCCATGCACCTTGATAGATTTGCCCAACACCAATTTTTATCGTATCAGAGTTGTCACGAGAATTTATTGGAGTAAGTCGACTTGTAATACCAGCACCAAAATCATTTATTATTCCCTGAACTTTCTTGGCAGCAACGTATTGGTCTACTTGAGCTGCAAGAAAGATCCTCACTGATTCTTGTATGCCATCAACAACCCCATCATTTATCAATTCAGCACGAGTTGCAGAAGAGGTAAAATTTCCTACAAAGATTGCCTGTGATATAGAATCCAAAGAATTGTTTTCATAATTCCAATATCCTAGATTATTAAATCCCGGCATGTTTGAAAACCAAGGAGAATACATTTGAGCGACAATTACAGAATCATACCGTACAAATCCGCCAACAGTGTATGCTTCGGTATATATGTTCCACTCCATGTCTGCAGGATTTGACCCATATACAACTGAAAATGCCTTTGAGAGATCTCCATAATCAGGCTTTACTACAAATCCAATCTTTTGTAGTTGTGATGAGAGAATTTCTCCGATAGACTTTCTTACTTGGTCATCGTTTCTGATAAAGATAGTAATCTCAATGGGCTTTGAATCATAGTACCACTTTCCATCTACTTTTTGTGCTCCTGCTTTTGTAAGTGCATCTGAAATCATTTGGTCTGCAAGTGACGGATCATATCGAAAGTTAAATGATTGAAGTTTGCCCAGAATTAAAAGATAATCTGGATCATATGGCTTGTATGCCGATATCATCGGTGAACCATAACCATTTAGTATTTCATCTACGATCATGTTTCTGTCTACTAGGTAGTTTAGAGCATAACGAACTTCTCTTATTGAGAATGGATTGAATTTTTCAGAAGGGGCAGGATTTACAAGAAGACTGTATTCAGTACCGGTGGATTGGAATACGTTTAGATCTTGTCTTAGTTGTGGATCTATTCTATCTGATGGGATTGATGAATAGTAGATATCCAAGTTACCATTTTTTATTTCTTCTATTGCTGTGTTGGAATCAGAATATTGTATGAACTCTACTTTGTCGACATAAGTTCCTTTTTCACCAAATGAAACCTTTGCTCCCAGAATAAAGAGTGCTAGTATAACAACTAGCATTAATTTCATGATTTGCTTTGATTTGGACTGTATATAACCATCGCCTATTTATTTTAGAAAACAAATAATACAAAATAAAAAAATTTAATGCAATTCATTGCTATACCCTGATCTTTATTTGCAGTGGATAATATTTCAAAAATAAGAGATGAATGAGTTATAATGAATCTACAGATGCTTGTCAAGGGCATTAAGGGAATAATACCAGGAGAAATATCTGTAAAGGACTTTGCAATGGCTACTAGTACTAGTGAAGAGATGTCAGTTGAGATACTAGATAACCTTATGCAGAATGGAATAGGAACATATGAAAATAACGTCATACATTTTAAAGAAAATGACAGACTAAAGACAGGGATTTTGGCAATTAGCATGGGCGTTCCAATTGAGGAAATTTCAAGCCTACTTGAATGGCAAGATTTTGAATCACTTACTGCAGAGATACTTGAGAAGAGAGATTTTGATACCATACGTAATGTCATATTGACAAATCCCAGAATGCAAATCGATGTAATCGGCATAAAGTCAGGAATTGCAATTTTAATAGACTGCAAACATTGGAACCGAATGAGCCAGTCAGCTCTTGAGAAGGCGGTAAAAAAACAAATTGAGCGCACCAAACACTTTTTGTCAAAGGAAAAAATACAAGCTGCAGTACCGGCCATAGTTACACTATACCAGCATGAAACAAGATTTATTGAAAAAGTCCCTGTAATACCCATCTATCAGTTAGATGCATTCTGTGATGAGTTCTATGGCAACCTAGAAGAACTTCGTTCCTAAATCATAGTATAAAAGAAAAATGCAGTTGTTACAACAAGAAATCCTTGTGTTATACGCATTGCCCTGTCTAGAGATTTTGAATAATCTTCAAACTGCTTGTCGCCCATAACTTTTACAGTTGTTTCTTGTGCAAGTAATTCAAACGATGATGAGGAAATGTTTTGCTCAGCTTTTTTAGCAAGCTGTAAAAACCATGATGCCGCATCATCAGATTTTGACAAGCTGCCAAACTCGAAATATCCATGTTTGTTCCTAGCGTTTCTTGACTTGTAATGTGTGTCTGAAGTGCAGACCTCAAGTAGGCTATACCCGTTTTTTGAGAAGTGATTTGCAATTTCTTCTCTTAACCCATTCTGCATGTTGTTAGCATCTGCCCAACCTAAGAAGAATTTTTCATCGCCTATCTTCATACACATAATAGCCACCTTTCCCGGGCCAAGATCATCGGTCTCAATTTTGAGATTTTCTGCATTTGCAAATCCAATCTCTATGGGCATTGCTTCTTTTGTTATTAAAGTGTCCAAGTTGGACTTGGATGCTTTTAAAAGATCATCTGCATCTAATTTTGATATTTCTTCACCCATGGCATTGTGGCTGTCAACAATCAATACTCGTTCAAAGCCTCGATTTTTGCCATATTGTTCAAGTTCCGTTTTTACATATGTTGGAACATCTTCCATTCCATGAGGGGAAAGGGATAGAATTAGAACTGCCGTCTTGTCAAACAGTAACCCTACGGATCTGGCTTTGTTTACCTGAACTGTTACTGGTTTTGTGCAGCTAAATCCTTGTTGTATAGTTGAGCTCTTTTGTAGACTAGCAAGATATTGTTCAACTTGAGATTTAGAAGGGAGATTAAGAGAATGATTCGATACACTGTGCATGACCATTGCAGATGAATTAAGATTCTTGTAAATTAGATAAGTGATATTGCTACCACCTATTGGATGAAACGGTCCTGGATGAACATCAGGTAAAACAAGCCTACATTCATTATTTTTTGTTTTAAATAAAATTTGAAATGTTGAAACCTTTGAAGGTTGGGAACGCGCCTCCATCATTGTTTCCATATCTGATGCATCATTTTTTGTGGCTGCTGCAATGTATGCCTGCAGGAACTTGTGAGCGTTTGCAACCTTTCCTGCAGCTCTATCAGTAAGTATTGTCCATGCAGTACCAAGGAAAATGAAAACCAAGCCAAAAACAATCCCCCTAGGATCGGAAAGTATTGGAAACCATTGTTCAGGCGGGACAAATGACATAAACATTGCAAGTGGTTGTATAAGACATACTGCCAAGGCAGTCTTTACTTTGGCTCCAATTACTGATGTGAACAACCCTATTCTGAAACCTGCAAAGAGAAGCATGCCCTCAGCTATGTAAACTTGGGATAAGTGCGGTTTTGAAAAAACGTAAACAGAGAGCAAACCACCAATTATTGTTACAAGCCAGAGAAGATTTCCAAAAGCAGACATGTGTAAAGATTTAGAATAATTGGTTTTCAGTAATCTAGAATCGATGAACTGAGTTACAACTAACGCGGCTATGACTAGTAGCATACTAAAGGCAAGTCTATCGCTTGACTTGAAGTAATAAAGATCAGATAAAGAAACTATCACGCATGCAATAACAATTGAAATTGCAAGTGAGACATATGGCGAGGTAGGAGTAAATGTTGTAAGTGTATACCGCTTGTGTATACGGGACACATTATCAGAACTCGCGGTCATGGTGAGAAGAATATTTTCAAAATCCACGACATGGCAATGAGTGCGCTTGGAATGGCTATCACAACCTCTGGTTTCAACTTGTATCCCTTAGTTTCATCCTCAAAGAATCTCAGAAGACCCGCGCTTGATGCGGGTAGTGGTGCTGACTTCTTGCTGCTCATATCACTATATGGCATCCCTGTTTAAATAAATACTTTTGTGACTAGATCTTCTCAAGTCTCTCTTTAATCGCAATTATATCATTGATCGACCTGAGGATCTGTTGCTGTTTGGCATGATCCTTTTCTTGTTGTAGTTCATCAGTTAGATCTTTTAGCTTTTGATCAAGTTTGTCAAGTGCAGAGTATTCCTTCGTCTTACCTTTCAGTTTTTCATCTTGGGAAATGTTCTTGTCTTTTCCTTCCCTGCCACAGTTTACACAAAACGCGTTCCCTTCCTTGATGATTCTTACACCTTTACAATAGGGACATGGATCGCTTACCAAGGTAGCCCCCTTCAGAAGCATCTCTACAGCTTTTTTTGTAAGCTCTTTTGACATATCTTGAATCAATCGAATCTACATAAAAAAGATACATATGAACAAGGCTTAATAGTAGGATTCCAGCTTTTTATTTTGAATGGCGGTAATCTGCAATACTTGCGGACTTCCCAACGATTTATGTGCCTGCGGTGAACTCGAAAAAGATCAAACCCAAATCGTGGTTAGAATTGAAGAGCGACGTTTTAGAAAGAAAGGTACTATGATTGAGGGGGTTAATCCAAAGATGAATGATCTTGGAAAGGTGGTTAGAGAGTTAAAGGCGAGATATGCTTGCGGTGGAACAGTTAAAGACGGATACATTTTCCTCCAAGGAGATCATCGCGATACAATAAAAGGGACATTAGTAAAACTCGGATTTTTAGAATCTAGTATAGAAGTTCATTGAATTCAACTTGTTACACATAGATAAGATAAGCAGGGTTCTTTCCATTCCTTACTCTGCGTTCATATCTGTGATTTTTGGAATAATGATCTTATCATTTCCCATAGGAGCATATATTGTCTTTAACTCAAACATAGGAAATGACATAAACTTCCAGTATCCAACAGACGGACTTAATTTCTTCATAGGCGGAATTAGTGACAAGTTACCAATTTCGTTTCAACTCGGAGATGCTTTCATCATAGCATGGTCAATTTACTTGATACTATTTTCTATTTCATTTATTGGCCCTCGTGGAAGTTTAACAAGCACATTGTCTAGCGTCATGGCAGAAGGTTGGCGAGGTCTAAAAGACAATGGACTTACAAACATGATAGCATGGTTTGCAATACTGATCTTATTTTCAGTCGCAATAGATTTTGTTCAAGAAAGTTTTGGAGTAAAGATAGAATCACCACAGTCTCAAAATAACTTGATTCAGTTTTTCCAGATTACGATCGCGCCTTTGACAGAAGAGTCTGGTTTTAGAGTATTGCTGATAGGAGTTCCTCTATTTCTCATCTTTTCACACCGTGCATCATGGAAACTTTTCTTTAAATCGTTGTGGAGGCCAGCTTCATACCTTCACATCACGAACTACAGGAAAGTTATGGCATTAATAATCACTGTGGGCATATTTTTTGGCGCCGCTCACATAATTTCTGGTACTCCCTGGAGTCCAGGAAAATTCACTCAAGCTGCAATAGCTGGAATAATAATTGGATGGGTCTATGTAAGATATGGACTGGGTCCTGCTATTCTTATTCACTGGAGTACAAACTATTTCATTTACTCATACCTATTTTTTATATCAGCCATAGGTCAAGTTCCCATTTCGGATGAAACTGCAAATCCCTTTTCCAATACACTTGAACAATTACTAATAGTCACTGGCGCAATAGCCATATCCATCAAGATTCTCAACTACGTAATATCTAAGCGAGAATCAACCACAATCAGCCAATTCTAAGATATGAAATTCTAAACGGATAAAAAAACTATCGAATGATGGCATTGCTAAGTGATTTCGATACTGGCAGATTATAACTCATTATTAAATTCAGATCAGATTGATCATCTACATCTAACATGATTCTTCTAATAAGTACAAGAGACGATGTGGCGTTTCTTTTCTCTGCAGTATCTAGATGTATTTTGTAACTGTCTTCATCATAATGAGTTTCCATAACATCAAGTGGCATCCTAAACAATGCGTTGGTTCCATCAAATTTCCTCGATGGTACCACAAGTACACATCTATTCTTAATCCTAAAATTCAATAATGCATCAATATCCTCTACTTGAATTAGCGGTATGTCTTGAGGAAAAACCATGGTAGAATCAAAGTCTTCCTTCAACAAATAATCATCTGCAAGCTTTACTGCATTATTAACTCCAAGTTCTTCTCGATCATAGATTTGTACCGCACCAAATTTTTTTCCAATTTCAAGAGCAGTCTCATCCTTACTTACAATAACAACCCTTTCAATAATTTTAGATTGCAGAAGCGTACCTAGCACAGACTCTAACATTATTCTGCAAATTTTTTCTGTCTTTTCAGAAGACATGGTAAGACGTGTCTTTGCTCTTGAAAATGTCTTTACAGGTACTATTGCGCCTATGCGCAGCTTAGACGACATGCATTTGTTTTAGAATGAAAGATGCAAGAGCTTCTTCATCTTTCTTTTCCTTCATCTTTATCTTTGTTTCATACACTTTCATATCCAGATTCTCAATCTTTCTTGTGTGGATTCTATCAGCAGAGTCTATTATCATGTGTGACGCTACCTCTGAATACATCTTGGCAAGGCCATATACAGAAACTTCTATTCCTGCCGCTTCCAAGTACTTTGCAGCAGGTCCGCTTATTGCAGTATTTCCTACGAGTGGACTTACCACTACAACTTTTTTCTTTGACTTTGATAATTCTTTTCTTATTCCCTTAATGGAAAGTATAGGACCAATACTAGTTAATGGGTTACCTGGAGCAATTATCACCAGCTTTGAGTCATGAATGGCGTTTACTGCAGCTGGATTTGCTCGTGCCTTATCTGCGCCCAGATATTTTATTCCCTCCACCTTGTCCTGACCTTTGTATTTTACCCAGAATTCTTGTAGGTGAAGTTCCCCTTTGTTTGTCACAATCCTAGTTTCAACGCTATTGTCTGTCACAGGAATTATCTTTGTGTCAACAGCAAATTTTTGACACATCCATTCAGTAATATCAGATAGATTCTTCCCGTTCTTGAGCATGTTAGTTCTTAGGAGGTGTATGGCTGCGTCTCTATCTCCTATTTTGAACCAAGTTTCTTCTCCAAGCATTTCCATTTGGCGCAAAAATCCAAATGTGTCTTTCTTTATTCCCCATCCTCTTTCAGTATCAAGAATATCCCCAAGCCCATAAAGTATTGTATCGATATCAGGACAAATGTAAAGACCGTATAACCAGTAATTATCACCAACATTAGAGATTACAGATAGATCACGTGTTTGTGAGGCTACTCCTCGTACAAGTTTTACAGAACCAGTTCCCCCCGCAAGAATCGTTATCATTTTTTCAGTTCCCTATGAAGATACTAAGAGATGTCAATACCATATTACTCTTGCCAATAAAAATTCAAAGATAATTATTGTAAAAAAATCAATGCTAAGATTTATTACTGACTTGGAGATGATCGGGAACGTGACTAGGAGGCTTTTAGTTGTCCCAGTGATAACAGGCTTGTTGCTTTTAGGTGCAATCGCTCCAAGTTTTGCAACAGTTAATTTTAGTGCTACTTTACCTCTTGCAGGCAACCCCATTAATCCCACTTATGACTTTGAAAAGAGTTTCTACGTAGATTATCCGGCTGGCAGTAAGCTACAAAGTATACTTCAGGACAAAAACGTGACGGTAGCATTTACTGACAACTCTACCAATGATCCTGTCATCAAGACGTTTATGGACCAAATTAACACGGATATTGCTACAAACGAGCATAGCTCCGCGGTTATGACTAATTTAGTTGTTGATTATCAATTAGCTATAAACGGATATTCCGATCATGCTTCTTTTGATTACAAAGTTGTACTAACCCCTACCGTGACAGGCTATGTCTTGAACCAAGCTAGTGGAGACATACCTGAAACATTTGATGCATCTTGGATGGCATTCAATGCCAGTTCTCCTGTCACCATATCCAGTCCATATGGATCCATGGAAATCAACTATCCAATAGACTCCATCCAAAGTCAACTGCCAGACCTGTACAATGCACTCAAAGGTACCGACGCATACGGCGTATTCCAATCTCCAAATTTGATGGATGCGACAGGACTCTTCAGCCAACAGTCACTTGATAAATGGGATAGTCTTTTTGATCCTGCATATACTTTATCTGAGACAGCAGGATATGGATACCAAGGACAAAAGGTAGCAGTTACTACGTTTTCTTCAGGAGTTAGCAATGCTTTCTCAGGAACATTGAAGGTAAACAATGTTGATGAGGATTTTACAGGTTCTGATGGTGTCAAGTATCACATTTCAACAAGAGAGCAGGCAAATGCTGGAACCATTAACGTAGAAGGCCACGCAAATCCAAACCAAGTTCAAGGAGGATGGACTTTTGCAACAACCGCCCAAGCAGCTGCTGGAGTTTCAAATGCCACAGCGTTTGGAACGTCAACAATGATGGTATATGGAATGGCAGGCTTTGCCGGAGTAATAGCCATAGGAATATTCTGGTGGAGTAACAAAAAGATGAAGGAAGTCATAAAAGAGGTCGATACAGGACCTATACAATACGAAGAAAGACATCACTGGGCAGACAAGTTTGATGGCGCACCTGGCGGTGTAACTAGCACAGGGAATCAACCAAGCAATCCAGACGACAAGCCAAAGAGATCAGCTATCTAAAAAACTTCAAACAATAACAACATTTTGTCATTTAAAAAAATAAAGTGCGTGCCAGCTGTAACCCTCCTTCTGTTTTACGAGATTTCGCTATGCGGCCTACCTAAACAAAGTGCAGCGCTTATAGTTTGATTTGGCCTTGCTCCATGCGGGACAGCTCTTTCATTCCTTACTGGGAATCTCAGGCATCACCATCACAGTGCCCCAGATAGGATAATTTTCTGTTCTGTTGCCAACCATCTCTGGCTATCCGTCTCCGGATCACATTTGCTGCATGGAGGGAGGAGTTTCCTCTGCCGTAGCAGTGCCTCATTCACCGGCTCGCACCCTATCTAGGATTAGGAGGGATTCTATTTTAGCATTGGCAAGTCTACATTTCAGATGCAATAGTCTTCATGAGAAGTTGTTTCTTTTCTTGATTTTGCAAGACCGTTGTCTTTGGACCAAATGCCTATTTGGACTTCTTTCCAGCTCAAATTACATGTGAGTTTATCAAGTCATATTTATTCCAGAAATGTTTTAGGTGCCATGCCATAGTCATTTGATATCTCAACCGTTTTTTCTTGGGTATCTGCGTTTGAATAGTCTTTTAAAAGATCTTGGTTAAGATCAAAAAACGTATGCCCCCATTTGAATTTGTTCAATATTGCATGAGCCTGATCGTCAAATCCCATAATGAAAAGAGCTGCCGCAATTGCTTCTGCAGTGGTAAGCTTTCCTATTTTGGCATAGTTTACAGGATTGCCAGCAAGTAACGGTGGTAGTCTGCGAGAAAATCCTGAGAAATTTCGGGTAAATGTTTTTTTTGCAAACTCCCAAGAACAGTCAATAGCTGTAATAGAGTTAACAACGTTTCCATCAGTTTTCAAAACTATCTTTGCTGCAAAAGGATCTAAAACCATGGTAGGCCTTATTGTTCTTCTTATCGGTCTTGCCAATCCAAACTTTACCAATTTTGCAGCAGTACATTTTGTTGGGTCGTCTTGTCTCAACATAAAAACTTGGACTTCCATTTTATCACTACAATCTATTGAAAAATAAATTATTCGATATTTTATATATGGTTTTCATCAAGTAATTATTGCGTCAGATAAGTTACTTGGTAATAGAATCTAGAGACTTGATCATTTTTTATGATCTGTACATTCCACTGACCAACTTGGAGACTAGTATTTGCATTAGATGGAAGAAGACTGAATTGTTGTATTCTCTGATCCGAGCCAGAAAATCCCACCAAAAGGCTTTCATTTCCAATTTTTACAGTCTGGTAAAGCGAGCTACCTTGAAATGTTGATTGTGATACCGCGCAGTCGGTACTTGAACCAATTATACAAGTACCGTTAGGTGAGATCACCTTAAAACTAACCGCATTTTCGTCACCTGGATTTACACGAAGCAATCCATCTATCTCCCTAGGATAATAAGTTTGACTGCCGTTGACCTTTTCACTTAGATTTATTGGAATGAGCGAACTTGATATCATGTTCTCCTTGTCTACAATCATAGATTTGGTGGTTCTCGTTTGTGTTGGTCCTACACTAGTTGGAATCACAGTTGGTTCTTGCTGGACTTTGGTAGCATTTGTAGACGGCGGTGTTACTTGAGTTGTGTTTACAAGTGGAGGTGTCACTTGAGTGGCATTTGTTTGCGATGTGACGTTTACTTGAGGTAGTTGATTAACTACCTGATATGTTGCATTAAAGAATCCAAACGGCACCTGAGCTATTACAATGTAAGTTCCAATAGGGATAGATTTTGGAATTGTATAATTATAGCCAAAGTAACCATTCTGATCAAAAGAGACAGTGGCCTCCTGTAATGTGTAACCCTTTTGCGATATAGGTTGGCCTTCACTGATCATGGTATCGTTTGCCAAGCCAAATGTAAGATAAGCGTTGTTAACTGATATGATGTAACTGGTCCTGCCCGTAACCAGAACTGTCTGACCAGGAATATATTGAGCATGATCTGTTGCCATGAAAAGTTGAGGTTTTCCTGAGTTAACTACAAGTGAATCTGTCACTTGAAATGTTGTCTGAGTATTGTGAGTAAGATATTGTGCGTAAATTGTGTAAGTCCCTGTTGTCCAAACGCCAGGTTGCATGGGTACTAGTACATTGAATTGGCCGCCCGGGTTCAGATTGGCAAAGCCGCTGTAAATTTCTTCCCCAGTTTGAGTATAAATCGATATTTGAACTTGGTTGTTAATAGATTGAGATGAGGTATTTGGTTGCGGTAATGCCTGTCCTAAAATATCCAATACATCGCTGCTCATGTATGCTGTCTTGTCAGTCTCTACAGTAAATGGAGAGATAGTAGTTTGATTTTGCGGATTTGGAGATACTTGGAAGAACAATTGTGAACTGCCAATGTCAGAATTGATGGTTATACTATAGATTCCATACAGGTTGGTCTGCGAGTTTGCGTTAGATGTTGTCATGCTATTTCTAGTGGTAATTGTAGAAGCAGTGTTAAAAGTCGCTTGACTTGGGACCGTATAATTCCATGAGAAAAGCCCATTATTCAACGCCAGATTAGTGGTGATTATTTTCCCATCAGGTTGTAGGAGGTTCAGTGTATATGCAGAAGTTCCCGTCAGGCTAGATATTTTTCCAGTCAGATGGACTGTATCGCCTACTCCATACACTTGTTTATCAATATTAGCCACCATAGGACCTTGGCTACCGGTGTTAAGTGGGTTGTACACTGAAAAGGTAGTAGACGTCTGAAGGTTACCATATGAGGCTTTTAGAGTGTACGTGCCTGCCGTAAAAACACTAGGAGTAATAGACTGTTGAATAACAAAGTTTCCACTGGTGTCTGGATATGCAAAGAAAGCCAGTGGAGTTGATTGGCTAATAGCCGACCCACTAACTAAATTTGAAGTTTGGGAATACAACTGGTTTCCTGTGGAATTGAAAACTAAGATCTGGATCTGAGTACCCTGAAGTGTCATGTTTGGTTGTATTCTGCCCGAAATAACAATTGAATCTCCATATGCATACAGTGTCTTGTCAGTAGTCATAATGAATGGGCCTGTTTGTGTTGTAGGTTGATAAGTGCTTGGGTTTTGCGCGACTACAAAATCAGCTTCAGCAGTTGCAGAAGACGTAGATAATATTGCTCTGTAATTTCCAAGCCTGCTTGGATCATTTGGAATAGTAAAATTGTAAGTGAATGTATCAGACGGGGTTATATTGACAAATGTTTTAATGTCGAGAGTTTGTGGTACAATTCCCCGAACCGCAGATGCTGCAGTAGATTGCACAATTTCCAAAGATGGAGAGAGTCCAGAATTTTGCAGACCTGTTAGTTGAGTGCTCCCACTCATCTTTACCGTGTCCCCAAGACCATATACTTGTTTATCAGTTGATATCAATAATGGCGCAGTTTGTGCTTGTTGAGATACCAATGTAAAGGAAGTAGTAGTTGTTGCAGTGCTATAGCTTGCAGTAATTACATATTTTCCATAAATTGGATTAACAGTGTTTATCGTAATTCCAGATGTGCCCGGGCTAGATTGGTATTGGCTATAGGTGGTAAAATGACCTTGGGAATCAGGAAAAAGATTTCCTTGATATATCATGGTACCGTTCGGATTATAGACTTTGTAAACCACTGGGGTCAATGGAATAACTTGAGAAACAGTTCCGCTAAGTGTAATTGGGTGTGATATAGTATAACTTGACTGGTCTGTTGACATAGACATGGTAACTGAAGCGGCCTGGGTTGGAGGAGTAAATGATGTAGAACCAAGCATGAAAGCAGATGATGCGGTAAGGCTTCCATATGATGCTGAGATGGTGTAATTTCCTTCTGGAAATCCCACTACCTGACCAGTGGTCATAGATGTGCTAAATTGCAGATTAGTGTTTGGATACAGAGTGAATGTTTTTTGAAAACCGGATGGTCCAGACACCACCATGTTAACCGCCAGAGGATATCCTAAAACAGGATCAGTTAGAAGTGCTGAAACTTTTCCGCTCATTGTTACAGTATCTCCGAAGATATAACTGGTTTTGTCTGTGGTGACGGTCATTGTATTTTTGGCAGCAGTGGTTGTTGTAGCGAGTTGGCCGTTAGATGATCCTGGAGTGGCCACTTTGTAAACCCAATCGCTTGAAGAACCTGTGTCATAACCATCGGCTAACCTTTGCCACGAATTGCCACCTCCTTGAAGATCAGTCAGCGGCGGAGTTTGATCAATTATTGTCCCGCTATCATTTTTTAATTGGATAACTGCACCGGCATGCGGAAACCACATTGGACCATCTACAAATACCATGAATTGTTTGCTCTGAATTATTGTGCTACTTGGTATCGTGTAGATTTGCTGTAATCCAGTTGTTGCGCCAATGGTCCACCCACTAATATTTACAGGACTGGCAGTAGGATTGTAGAGTTCCACCCAATCTATGGGATATTTGGTGTCATCCCCGACTGGATTTATATCAGCTTCATTTATCACCACATGATTTGCTATAGGGGCTGCCTGACCTAAAGCAGAATAAGTTTGTCCAATTAAAATTAGAATTAAAAAGCTGACAATAGTGTAGGATCTCAAGTATCTCATCTATGCTACCATTTCATCATAGAGATTACAATTTTAGGTGTTAATTGTGGAAAAGTTGAGTACTTGTTAATCCCCAATATGCCTTTAACCTCATTTAGGTAAACTTAGCCTTGAATTCATTATAAGTCGTTCGTATAATTTATCATCTTGATATGAAACATGAATATTAACCGGTCTTTGGTTCATCACAGTTTGGGCACTTGTTCTGGATTATCCTAGCACCACATATTGCACACATTCCTTCCCCTATTGCTTTTTGAATCTGTTTCTTTCGCCTTCCAACAAATACTCGGATCCCAAAGTATGATACAATTGCAATTATTACTGCATACACTGGAGCCAAGAATGGCAGCAGTCCTATCATCAGAAACAAAACTCCTAGGATCAGCAAGATTTCACGTTTTTCAAATCCCAAGATATTCTTTGAATAAAAAATTTCAATAAATAGGTATGCCAGTACTCAGAGTCACTGAGACTTGCATCACTGCAAGCTCATAATGAATAACTTCTATATTACTTTTTATCAAACTGCGATCTGCTTGATTAGATATCTATGACAAAAGCAATGGAAAATAAGCTAGGTTCAATTTTACCCGATCCCATTATGTGGCTGGGGATATAGTTGGAACTGTACATTTTGCACTAGTGTAAGTCACTAAATTCTGCGTCCTTTTCGCCTACATTCAGCCAGTCCTATGCCACCAAAAGATGCGCCAATACCAAAAAGAATTAAACTGAGATTTCTTTGATCATCAAATGCTCTTCTTTCACCCGGATTGATAAAATCCAAATGAAATGTTATCTCATGATTAGGTAATGACCAAACAAAGACTGTAGCATTAACCTTTGTAGGTTCTAGTTCAAATGATGTCATGTATCCATCCGGAATTGGATTTAATTGTGTAACACTTGCGTTTACGGTGACTCTTATTATAGGTGGGTTATTAACAGTCCATTCATGATTTCTGTCGTATTCTTTCGTTATGTTATTTACTTCATTTAATGTATCAGGTTGTAACGTTGTCGTAAAGGGAATGTTAATCGAATGAATATAGTATTGTTTAGCATCAATCTTATCCTGAAAATCAAAATACAGGTTTGGGGCATCATTGCATTTCGGTGAATAGAGTTCAGGACAGTAAAACTCCTTGTAAAGTATTGAGGTATTTGAAGAAGATACATTGTACTGTTTCCAACCGTCGGCAGATGCGTCCTCTAATTTTCCCACGTATGGCAAGATAAGCATGGCATAGTGTGTACCCGCTTTCATTTGAAAGTCAGTAATATAATAAATGAACAAATATTGGTTTTTTGTTGAGGTAACAAAATTAAACTCAAAAGTAGTAAAGTTGATGCCACTGTCATGAGTTAAACTAACTCCATCCCAAGTTTCTGCACCCGGACGATCGGGTGTCTGATTTGGAGGTGCATAAAAATACCCTCCTGCCAGTATAAAACCAAAGGCAATTAAAAAGAGAATTATTATGTATAATGGCAGTCTAATTTTAATCCGTATTGGTGCAAGTTCAGCTATTTTTGTTTTTTCATCTTTGAAACCAAAAAATTCTTTGATCTCTTTAATTTCCTTTTTTAACCGATTTATCTTGATGTCTGATTGAATTAACATTAAAAGTGTAATAGCAAATCCCCAGATAGCAAAATACAATCCTATTTTGAAAGTAGGATCTGTTAAGGTAGAATGTATTCCAAGTTTTTCTAAAGAATAGATAGAGAACAAGAGAAGTAATGCAATGAGTAAAGGCGCTGATACGTAATAATATGTGAGAAATGTTTCTATGATTGGACTAATAATTCGTAATACGTCTCGAAGTGATTTTTTTGATTTTTTCCTTGGTATTTTATCATTCATATTTATGAGTTAGAATTAGGCTATATAGGAATTATTACGAATTTTCGAGTTATTCACTATTTTATTTTAAATTTGTAATGTTAAGTTTTCTCATCATAAAACCTAACTAGATCATTCATCACATTATCTAATATGACAATACGTTTCATAATTTGTGCTACAAGAAAAAAGGGTAAGATAGTGGGAATAACAACAGAAGAGCAAAGTGACTTAGGTAGCAAACTCACCCGTCATTGGACTGCTAAACAGGTTTATGAAGTTCAAAATAAAAATGAATACGAGATCATAGAAGGTCAAACAATACATAAAGGAATTTATGATTTTGAAGTAAAATCAAAGGATGGATTAAGATCAGTGAGTGTAGAAGCTGATGTTGATGAGGATATGTATTACATAAGTTATCCAAAACTTGGTGATGATGATCTTTTGATGAACTTGCCTGAATGTTCTACAATTGGAATATAACTGAAGTTTTATAAGATTATTGACCTAGATACTTTAGTGGTTGAATTTTATCATAACCACCTTGTTTAATTCGCGCGTTGGTTTGATCCAATATTTTTTCTGTTTCCTTATTCATTTCTAGCCACCATTTCTTAAAGTCAGCCCACACTACTGAACTACCTGCAGATTTTGCTTGTTGATTTGATAAGGCAAGTTTATAATCGGCTTTCAGATTGGTAAATATTCCAGCAATGTAAAGGGAGGCTAATCTGGATGCAAGTAATGTTTTTTTTAAAGTATTTGAATAATCAGGGTCTATTTCATGAAAATCTTTGAAATTAATTGCTTGCCCTTTCGAATGTGCTACATAAGAATTTCGCCAAAGTTCGATCTTTGTTCCGAGTTGTTTTATAGGAGTCCATAGTTCAACCAGCGATTTTTCAAGTTCAATATGACCCAAATCCTTCAAGATCCTTCCCACTTGAGTGTCATGAATCTCAATTAGTTGATACAAGTTCAGAAAAGTATAATCAAGAAATATTCTTACTTGAGCTTCGATTGTTTTTGCTTTTTTTTCATCTTCTCCACCTTGTAGAATCACTCCTGGAATTTCTGGTATGATCTTATCAAGCAGACTGTTTGTCCAACTCAAACGGTACGCTATGTGATTTAATTGAATCAGACAAGATTGCGTAGGAGTAATATCGTTATTTTTAACAGTCACATCTGAGAATAGAAACTATGGAATTTCAACTTTGACATATCATCTTTTTATTATAATAGATCCCTATATTCTTCATAACCAAGAGAACCAAGGAAATTAACTAGTTCTGCAGCCTTACTTATTCCTGTAGAATCGCTACTATCTTTTACAATCTTGATGATTTCTCTTAAATGATCTTTCATCATTGGAATTTCAAAGGTTTTCTGATATGCTTGGATGATCTTTTCCATACATTGTAAAACTTCTATCGGAAAGTCTTTTGCATAGGATACAAGTTCTTTTGGAATTTGGTATATTGGTTCAATCTTACCGTGAGTTTGATTGAGCGTTTCAAGAAGTAAATGTATATTAAAATTCTTGTCAAGAACACTATTTAAAAATAACCAGCCAGCCTCAGGGTATTTTTGTATCTCTTTTTTATTACAAAGTTGTTTAATATCTTGTTCAGGTGTCTTTCCATCTTTCTTGTAGTATTCCAATTGCCTGCCAATGAACTCAATACAGTACCCCATTAATCTAGGGGGAGCTTTACTCATAAATAGATTGAAGAGTGGTTCACTTTCTTTTATTTTTAACATGTATGTTAACCCAATTTGTTCTGCTAATCTCTTCTCCACATGTTTTTTTATCTCTTCTTCTGGTTCTTTTGAATTTAGTTTGTTAATTTGATTGGCATATTCTTCTTTCATTTCAACAAAAACGTTTGAATATATTTGCTGATGGAGATATGCATCCCAAGCAGCATACCCAAGAATTTCTAATTCCCCCGTAAGAAATATTTTCTTTAAATTCTCTCTTGTCCACTCTTTATCTAATGCAAAGAGATTGGCTAAATGAAAACCAAAAACTGCATGAGTAGATACCGTACTGTCAATTTTAGGATCTAATCTTTCACTTAACAATTTTTTTACTTCATTCACTAACCCATCTTTATCATGTGTTTTCTTTTTTAAGCCGTGATAGCACCACACAGAATATTGCATAACCGCATTCATGGATCTTCCTATTTCGCTGTTTATTGATATTGTAAAAGAATCAAAATTCCTTTTAGGATAACTACTTGCCCATGTGGAATCATCGGCCGCTAGTTCAACCAATTTTTTCAATATTTGCCATACTCTATCACGCATTTCAAATCCTATGGACAAATCTGTATGTAACATATTAGTTTCAAGTAGATCTGCCATGAAACTTATGATGTTTCCAAGGGTTTTCTCATATCGTGAGTCTTGAGAATTTTCCAGTATTTTTTCACAGAGTGTTATAACAGGCACCCATTCAATTTTTTTCTTGTTTTTTAATGCATCAGATAAACCCCAAAATAATTCATAAGAAAATACAGGGTGTGCAGAAAGAAGTTCTAATGCCATAGACGAATATTCCAGAGGCATTTTCTCTACAAACTCCTTGAATTTCGTTGCAGTACCATCATCCTCCATAAAATGTTCGTCCTTTAATCGGTATGATTTGATAAATGCAATAACTTGATCCACATTCATTTCTTCAGATAATTCAGTATGTGATACTATTTGTTGAAATGCCGACTGAGACATTGAAAAGTTTGTTAATTCAAGAGGGCCTACCTCGTGTACTAGGTTATCATATTCCTGCTGTTTTTCAATTGGTAAATATTTGATAATTGGTTCAAGTTTGGATGCTTTCCAATATTTTTTGTATTGTTCAAATTCTTCTTTTGTTCCACGAAATCTATCAAAATTAGGGCCTTGTTCAATCAAGGCAAGAATTTTTTCTTGTGTGAATTTTGTCAATGTGGCATAATTTTGTTGTAATAAGAGATAATATTCATGTAGAAAACTCGCCTTACCAAAATAATCTACAGCAATTATTTCAATTTCATTCTTAAATTCATTAGGAAAGAGACGATATACATGAAGTTCCAACCGCCTAAAAATATGATAGTTTTTTTCTTTTAGAATTTCAAGTATTTTCTTTAGAGTTTCAATGTTTTTGTAACCAGATGTTTCTAGTACATCTCTTAGTGATTTTACCAGCATTGATTTTATGTTTTGAGTCTCCCAATTATTGGAGTGCTCTTCTATGGCCGGTCTCCAATAATATGAATAGTCGTCATCACTTGCTTTATTCGAATTTTTCTTTTGTTCTAAAAATATGGCCTTATTGAGTTTATCTGCAAGTAATTTTGTAGCAGCAATGGGATCTTTCTCAGCTAATTTTGGTATTTTTTTAAGTATCTCTTCATAAGTATAATTATCGATTTTACTTTGTACTTCTTTATTCCACATTTTCGATACTCCCTCTCGGAGATAATTCTACAATATCCACATCTAGCAACATACTACCAAGTTCTATAGATGATTCAATATCACCACAATCAGATAATTTTTCCATTAGATTTGATAACTCTGTATTAAGTAACGAAAGGGTTCTTGTATCTTGCCACTTATTCTCAACAATCAGTGTGGACATTTTCGATGCATATTCACATGGCATACGTATTGCAGCTTTTACAAAATCTTCAAGAACTCTGGGATTCCATTCATCTTTGTTAGATGATATTTTACATTCTCTAATTGTTGTATAAACTATATCGGGTTTTTCAGCAGCAATTTTAGCCAGATAATATGATTCTGGCCATGAAGGAAATTGAATAAAGTTTCCTTCACGTTTTGGTATGGGCGGATTTTGGAAAAAGCCCTTGTTTTTCAGTAAAGTAATCCAATTACTATTTGCAGTAGTAAAGAAATGGCCGTAAGAAGAATAATTTTTTGACATGAGTGGCAATATTTTTTCCATATCCTCTTCTGTGGGATTGTCAATAGCTATGAGTTTATCCATTTCTCCTAGGGATACAAAATGTGGTGTAAGGATTCGAACTAAGGTTGAATTGAATTTTTCAAATTTATCTAAAAATTCACCATCGGTTGGATAACGTCCATGATGTGAAACACTTGTGAACCATCTATGTAAATCAAATAATTCATTAAATAAGCCATGAAGATTATCAGGAAGTTGTCCTAATGGATCTGCAAATTTTTTTATCTTTTCTCTGAAAGCATCAGACTGTTCTGGTATTTCTATTCTTCTTAAAAGAACATTTAATGTTTCGCGTAGAGAATGAGCTGCATGAAATAATCTTTCTGGATTTGGTCTTTGTTGTGAACTAGAATCTTGTGGTAAGCTCGATTCTTGTATACCTATGGAAAAACTGGTCTCTCTATCAAGTACGGATATTGCGCCATAATAAATATCTGAAATTTTTGTGTCTATCTTAGATAGTTCTGTAAAAATACGACTCTCAATTTCAGTAAGTTGGATCATCTAGAATCATTTTATTATTGTCCAACAAGATAAGTTTTCAGTAAGAAATTAATAATTTTTTTAAAGTCTTTGTTTTTAACGAAAAAGGAATTCCATCTCTTATTTTCTTTTGCCAATCAAAGTACGTTCTTCTTGAAACTCCTATTTTTAAAGCCTCTTTGAGTGTGTGATTTCTAACCTCGAGGTACAAACCATAATCGTAATAATGCCTGACTATATTTCATAGTTTGTTCAAACGCCATTGCTGCATATTCATAGGGATCAAATTTAGCCTTTGAATCTTTAATTTTGTATTTTTTCATAATTTCTTCTAAGATTGTTATCTCTGAAATAATGTCTTTTTTTGTTGATGGAGAAATCTTTTTACCGCTATAGTTTTTTGTGTAATACATACAATCTAGCAAAACTTTTACAGCCGCCAGCAGCTTGTCTGTGTCTGCTTGTGATGGGGTTTTGGATTTCTGTTGTCTTTTCAAAGCATGTTCGATTGTCTTTCTTAGTTTCTTTGTAATTGATACGACGACTCGCGTTGGCGCTTGATTAAATGACGAGCTTGAATAAAGTTCTTGAATTTTTTGAGTCATTTTTGCAAATTTCTCTTTCTTTTCAAGATGTTTGAATTCATCTTGATTGAAAATTTCTTTAAGCTCAATATTTCGTACTTGAGATACGTGTACAGAGATTTTCTGAAAGTCGCTGAAAATCTTTTCTAATTGTACTGTATTTTTTGTCTTAACAACGTTAACAAGAAGCTGGACTGATTCGTTAAAGGGATCATCATGCTTTGAAATCTTTGTTAAGTCATGACTAATTACGGTAAAGCCTCGTCCAACTTTATTCTGTGCTCGTTCGGGGATCTGAATAAGGTCATACTTGTATTGCTTATCTGGATCATTAACTAGGGTAGAAAATGAGACTAGTCGTAGAGGCGGTGGCAGCAGTGCAAGTAGATTAGGTATCAGTTCCAAATCATCAAGCTTCACCAGGGCAATTTTTGTTTTTTTAAGCAAGGCATGTAAGATTTCACTAAGGATCTTTTCATCCAATTTTTGAAGTAATTCTAAACGTGGTAGTTTGGCTGTTGTGTTTATTTTAATAGGTTCTAGTCTACCGCGAATTGATGGGTTTTGTATGAAGAAACTCTCGAATACTCTGGAATCATAATTTAATTTTTCAAAATCATCTTTGTTTATTATGAAAGTATGATTGTATAAAGTACCACGTCTACCGTCGTAGCCGATTCCTAAGTTTTTTATTATACTGTAAGCAATCTTGGTTTTATCAAAAACTAAAAGTGATCTTGATTCTGTGAATTCTTCAGATTTTACACCTATGGGAAACAGGTATTCTAAAAGATTATCAACGATTCTATCAGAAATTCCTTCGCTCCTGGCAATGATCTGATATCCTTCTTTGGTGCCGATCTTTCCTGCGGTATAAATGAAATGTTCACAAGTTGGCAATTTTATTCCGAGCTGTTATCATGAATCCACTTGAGCAATCTCATGTATTCATCGTGACTATACGTCAACGGTCTTCTTACTTTTAACGCAGTTGGATCTGTGATTGCATTATCTGTATTTCGTTCAACATCCACGTGAAGTTTAAAAAATTCTTTTTCACCTTTATGTAACGAATCTAGTGTGTTAAGAAATCTTCCCATATTGTTGTCCACCACAGATTTTGCAGGTTCATCTGGATTGGATAGTGTATCTGATTTTGTTAAAACAATTCCTATCGGACTTTCTATTTTGTTGATTTCTTTTTTTAGTCTAACACTTTGTAATTCTTTGATTGTTGCTAATGCTTGATTATGTCTGATTGCTAATTTTTCCCATTCGCCTATTTTTGAACAATCTAACAGAATGAGATAAATTTTAGCATAAATGACGTATGTCATATCTCCAAAAGTCTTGCCTTTTGGTTTGGATGTTTCAAATATCTTTAAGGCTCTCTCTTTCAGCTGATATCTCATCACCTAAACACAGGGTGTTAAAAGTTTCACCTGAGATATCTGGCAATCTAATTTCAATGGCTTTTCCAGTTCCACCGCTTCTGTTCATTTCTATAACGATTTCCTCTCTTGCTAGAAGCTGAGTTCTTTCTGGGAATATGCCATCTAACATTCCATTTTCACATGTTTCCAAAAATACCCTTCCTCCAGTGATACGTCCTTTGATTTCTGATTGTTTCTTTAGAAAATATTTGTCTAATGCATGTCCAAGCAATGTCACCAATACAGTTTTTCCTACACCAGACAGACCAAGTATCGCAACAAAGTTTCTATTCCCTAGTTCTGCTTCTGCTGCAGGGAGAATTGTGTTTAATCGTTCTTCCACACTCATTTTGATAACCTCATATTAATTTCTGTGTACATTAATTTAACCCTCCGATCTTTGCAAATTTATCAAAGTCACTGATGTAAAAGTTGGTAGTTCCATTTTTTCCCAATTTGGGATCAGAAAATCCAATACACACCCTTAAGGCCCCAGTTTGACTTAGTCGTTCTTTGGGATAATACACCTTCTCATATTCTTTTAATTTACAAACTATATTCTGTACTAATTTGTCAAGATCTACAATGGTCGTATTTCCAGTAGATAACACCTCATCTACAAATTTTTGAATCTGTAAGGGAGTGGCAACTTTTCTTGTAGGAAATTTCCATCGTAGATAAGTTTCTAAACTCTCGGATGTAATCTTCCAATCTGGTTCTGGAAAAACGATTTCTTGTATGGGTAATACAAAGACATCATTGTTTTCATATTCTTTTTTTAGTATTCCTTCTTTGACTAGTGCTTCTATACGATTTCTTATTGTTGATTCTGGATTGTCATCACTTTCTAGCAAATTCACTATTTCTTTTAATGGTATTTTCCCTTCACGTACAAGCTTTCTTATTTTTTGATCTAATACAAATCTCTGTAATTTGTTACGAAACGGTGGTATTATTCCGGTCTGTTCTATCAACCATTCTATGTTTTCTAATATGACATCACTAAACGATTGAATTTTGTTTTCTTCTTCTTGCCGTAATATTTCATCCCATACTATATCCCAATTAAATTCTGGTTGTCGGAATTTTCCATCACCGACATAACTCAATCTTGCAAGTAAGGCCATGTCTTGAATGTCTCCTTCTCTACTAGTAACAGCTTTTAACAAGAATAGATCCTCATTTCGTAGCAACCCTAAGCGTAAATAGCCATGATCTTCCAAGTCTGCTCGGCTTATCATCGTACTCGATAAGGAGAGTGTTCGTAGAATTTTCTTTGTATATAAATCGATTTGACTTCTATTAGGATGAGTCATTATTATTGATGGGTATACTCTCAAATCC
Organism: uncultured Nitrososphaerota archaeon; assembly: GCA_963701075.1. Lineage (GTDB taxonomy): Archaea > Thermoproteota > Nitrososphaeria > Nitrososphaerales > Nitrosopumilaceae > Nitrosotalea. The sequence goes on along the minus strand of OY969559.1, from coordinate 995,302 downwards.
TCCCGTGAAAATACATCATTCGTTCTGGGTTCATATCCTAATTTTGTGAGTGCTGTTACGATTGATTCGTAATCCTCTTTTGTTTCAACTACCAAGTCTATATCCTTGGTTCTTGCCTTTAATCCCTTGATTCTCATGTTTTCTCCACCAATCAAGTAAGTTCTTGCAAACTGAGGTACGCTTGTACCAATATCATCAAATAGTTTTGGGTGTCCTTCCGGAAGTGTATACAAATCAGGTGATACATCATAAAGATCAGCTTTTTCCATGAACTCTTGTTTTGAAAGGAACAGATGTGTATTTTTTAATTCGTTATTTCTTATGTACCCCTCTATATCTATCCAAACATGTGCGATCTTAAATGATTCAGCTATCTGTCTGATATTAAGAACATCCATCTTATTTTTATTTTTTAGATAAAAAATTATCGCCATTGTAAGGCCAGTTTTGTCTTGATTTTTCTGTGTATCATATACTGCATGAATTAATACATGTTGAACATCTAAGGGAATATCCTGTTTTATGTAATAATCGAAATTTGTGTGATATTCAATTCCATACTCGTTAAACAAAGAAAAACCTGTGAGTTGCCCCTCAGTAATTTTCCCCCGTATTACTTTTTTTAGAACTTTAGACGCATCTTGATAAATTATTTCTGCATTTGGTTCGTACATGTTATCCCGTTCTGTCTTTAATATGCTGGCCAAAAGTGTTAATTGATCATCGGAATTGTTTACTGAAATCTTGTCATCCTCTTTTGTAATTGCGCCTATAGATTCAAAATCAGATATAGCTCGGTAAACTGTAGACGTCGATAAATCTGTTTTTGAAATAATTTCATTGATGGATATTGGTTCTGTCAAATATGAAAAGATGATTTCGTTTGCTCCACGAAGTATTTTTTCTATGTTGAACTTTTTTATTAAATTTCGAATAGTTGTAGGTTTGGCATTGTCTTGAAATCTGACGGTAGATTCCTCCTTTTGCAGATAACCCTGCTGTATGAGATCTTTTAATTTTGAATTTAGTTGCCACTCCTTTATTCCAACATTCTGCATTATTGCCTTGGGGTCTGAATTGCCATTGGCTACTTCTCTGATTATGTTTATTGCAGTAGTATCCATTTATTATCATAAGATCACAGTTCTTTAAATAGTTATGTGATTTTTTGATAATAAAATAACCATAAAGTTTATATTTATATAATGAAACACAAATGAATTAATCAACAATTCTGGTACTATTCACTTCAAGCCAACACTTTTTTTCTGGATAATTAGGCATGAATTTTCTTACTAAATCCCAAAAATGATACGAGTGATCTTTAATTTTGAGGTGACATAGCTCGTGTAATATTACATATCCAATAATTTCTTGCGGTGTTTTAATTAAATTCATGTTCAAATTAATGATATTATTCTTAGTTGTACTTCCCCATCGGTTTTTTAAATTTTTTATGATGATTTTCTCTGGCTTTAGACCTAATTTTGTAGAATAAAGTTTGATTTTATTTTCAAAAATCTTTTGAGCTCTTGAAAATAACCATTTTTCATATAATGACTTTACTTGTTTTAGGTCATTGGTTTTTAAGTTGACAAAAAATCCTTTTTTAGAAAATGCAATGCCTTCTTTTTTCTGGCCTTTCAGTACAGTTAGAGTGTAATTTTGTCCTAAGTAAGGTAATTTTGTCCCTGATTTATAGGTGAAAATTGGAATTTCAGATGTTCTTTTTTTAAATTCCAGATGTTTTTTAAAAATCCAGCCTTTTTTTATCTGAATTATTTGTTGAATTTCCGAAATTGGTTTGTTATAGGGTGTACGAATCATAATTCCGTCTTTATCTACAATAATTTCAGATGTTTTTCTGCGTCTACTTTTAACTATAGAATATTCTAGAGTACTAGTGCCATACTGGAGCTTTCTTTTTACAAGTGATGTTTTGCCAAATCTATTATTTTGCGACTTAATTCACCTATTTTTTCTTCCTTGAATTTATTTTCTGATAAAATGTCCAATATTATAACACGCAAATTCTTTTCTGTGCTTGTTTTTGTTTTCCAGCCTATTATTTCTGTCTCTTTTTTTATCTTTTGATATATTGTTTTGGTGATTTGCTTTGAATTTTCTTCATTATTTTTTATGTTTTGTAATTCACCAAATACTGCAAACTCAAAAGGTGTTTCAAATCCTAGTTTTTCCCTTTCTTTTTTCTCATTTAGTGCAGATTCATAAATTTCCAAATATTTGTTAAAATAATCGGCACTTTCTTTACGTCGAATTTCTTCTTCTGTGATTATTTTTTCTAGTCTTTCTCTCAATCTTTCATAATATGCAGGGTTGTTTGGTGCTAGTTCACGAATTATCTGCCTTGCCTTGTTTTTAATTAAGGCAGTTCTTGCCCTGTCACTTTTGAATTTCTTTGCATATGCAATAAAATTATCATAGGTAATTTCACGTGGGTCCATCAATTCAGAAATATTCAAAGATCTAATGTGATCATCAATTAGTTGCTGCACTTTTTTGCCAAATTCCCTAATGCTTGGCTTTACACCTTCATAATACGTACGAATCATCTGTCTGATTTTGCTAACAAATTTAAAATCTGCAATGTACGGATCTGCTTCTTTGTCAGGAAGTACTACGTCTAGAGCCTTTGAGAACATCTTAAAATCATACTCAAATTTATCCCGAATATCTACAGGTTCAAACTTGGTAATTATTGCATCGTCATCGTTTCTGTCTACATCCTTGAAATGAGACATTACGTCTAAATGCCGTAGCCTCAGTTCTTCTAGTTCTCCTTTTAGAGGTTCTAGTGCGCCCTGAATATCTTCTTCTTCAAAAATAGCAAGTGCCTTTTGTAACTCATTTGTTACTCCGCAATAATCTATTATCAAGCCATAGGTTTTTGCTTCATCGTACGGTCTGTTTACCCTAGCAATTGCCTGAAGTAAATTGTGTTCTTTTAGTCCCTGATCAAGATACAACACTTGAGCAATTGGAACATCATAACCTACAAGAAGCATGTCAACAACAATTAGGATCTTTGTTGAGTCTTCAGGTTTTTTGAACTCTTCAGATTTTATTTCACGCTGTTCAGGAGTTAGGAAATATTCATCCCAGTTACTACCATCTTTTCCTTTTTCACCAAGTTGTGAAGTCATTATGATTCTTGATTGCGGCGCATTTAGTTTGTCTAGTTCTCTTTTGTAAAGAACTGCGGCTTCTCTTGATGATGCAACAACTATAGCCTTGTAACCGTTTGGCTGTATATGTTTAGTAAAATGATCAACCAAGTCAATGCATATCTTTCTAATTCTTGCAGGTGCTTCTGCGATTTTTCCTTTTGTTACATATTGTGATTTTAGCTTGGCTTTAGTTTCTTTGTCAAGATCAGAAAATACTCTTTCAAATATTTTGTCTATTGTATCTTCTCCTTCAACAAAAAGATGAGGCATACGACCTTCGTATAATATTGACAAAGTTGCACCATCTGCTTTAGATTCTTCAAAGGAATACTTGTCAAGCATTGGACCAAAGACTCTGTAAGTGCTCTTGTTTTTCTTGTCAATTGGAGTACCTGAAAATGCAAAAAATACGCCATTTGGAATGGCTGCTCGCATATCTTCCGCATTAAACTTGTATTGAGTTCGATGTGCCTCATCTACTAGTACGATTGCCTTCTCATCTGTGTGGATTTGAGCACCTTCCGTAGCAAACTTTTGAATGGTTGTCATTATGGTCTTACCTTTTGCATTTTGGAATAGTTCTGCCAAATGTCTTGAACTCTTGGCTTTTTCAGGTTCTGCAAAGCCACATGCTCTAAAGGTGTCATGAATCTGCCTGTCTAGTTGCTTTCTGTCTGTAACGATAATTATGGCTGGGTTTTTGAACTTGAACATTAATTGCGTTGCAAACCAGAGCATTGAAAGTGATTTTCCTGATCCCTGAGTGTGCCAGATAACTCCACCTTTGTCTGCAATGTTTCCTTCAAGATGTAATCTGTTGACTGCTTTTGTAACTACCCTATACTGTTGGTGTTTTGCAATCTTTTTTATTTTTTTGTTGTTTACATCTTCGTATAGGACATAGTTTTTGAGTAGATCTAAAAGATGTGACTTTGATAACATGCCTGCAATAAGAATTTCTTGCTCTCGTGGTTTTCTTTTACATATTTTTTCAATCTCTTCTATAGTTAGCGGATATGCTTCTGACCATCTTGCATAATGATTTATGCTAGAACCAAGAGTTCCGTGTCTTGCAAGTGTTCCACATGTTGCAACAAGAAAGTGATTATAGAAAAGCAATCTTTCAAATCCTAATCCCCTTGTTTGATAATGTGCAAAGTTTTTTCTTTCTATTGCTTCTCCTATAGGATCTGGAATTGAAGGCGATTTACATTCTATTATAACTAATGGTATACCATTTACAAAAATTACAATGTCTGGATATATTGGATTTTTAAAACCATCTAGCTGAAATTGGTTAGTTGCTAGAAAGTCATTATTTTCAGGATTATCAAAATCGAATAGTTTTACAGTTTTTTCTTCAGGACCTTCTCCAAAGTTTTGAGTTACAATTATTGGTTCTAATCCATTTGATCTTGATAGTTCAACAAGTTTTGCTCTAATCTTTTCGTTTGTATCCATTGGATCTAGTGTATACGGATATGATAATTCACTGATTTGTGTGAGTGCGTCTCTTACACCGTCATCATCAAATTCGGGATTGAGTTTTCTGATTGCCTTTTCTAGCCTGTCATAAAGCAAAACTTCACGGTAATCTCTTCGTGTTTTGTTTAGGTCATTTTGGCTTAGATAATCATATCCCATAGCGTATAGTTGCTCTAAGGCTGGTCGCTCTGACTTGTTTCCTTCGTCGTTATCTGCTACGTCAAAGTTCAAACTTTTACCCTGATTTGTCCTGTGAGAAGTTTTTGCATTAATCCTTTTTTGAGAGTTTCAAGATTGGATTTGTATTCTTGTTCTTTTTGAATTTGTAAATCAACATTTGATAAAATATTGGAAATTTTTTGTTGTTCTAAAATTGAAGGAAGTGGAATTACAAATTTCTTTATGTCCGATATGTTAACTCGTTCAACTGTGGTTTTTATGGCAAAAGAATTAGATTGATAAATACCTCTTGCTGAATTTAGAAATGTTATAAGGAACATATTGTTGATCAATTTTTTATCTAATTTTAATAAAATAATTCTCTGACCAACCGCAATTTCGTCTCTATCAACTACAACTGCAATACCTAATGGAGCTTCTCTAGTAAACAACACATCATCTTTTTCTGGATTTATTGTTTCCCGTCTTTTTTGATATTCTTCTCTAGTTGTAAAATTTACATGTGTATAATCTATTCTACCACTTTCATCACAATCGGCGGTAGTAATAACTGGTATTCCGTCTTTAAACAAAGGCGATGTATAATGCGGAGTATCTGTTATTTTACAAATGTTTTCAAGTTTTTCAATTTTCCATTCTTCTGGAATTTCACCAAGTTTTGTTTTATTGAATCTTGTGTGTCCAATTCCTTTTGTTAATAACTTTTCCAATATTCCTTTCTTGAGTCTCTGAGTTTGTTCAACGATTTTTTGTGTTTGATTGATTAGATAATCAACATATGAAAGAATTGAAGCAATTTTTTGTTGTTCTATTAATGGTGGGCAGATGATTTTGAGCCTAAGTAATTCATTCTTGCTTATGCCAGATTGACCCACATGAGTATTACATATGGAACGGAATATTGCTTGTTCTTTGTATTTTAAGAATAGCAACATCAAGAAATAAGGAACAAGTTTTGTCTTGTCTGTCCTTATTCTTGTTATGTGATTTGAGAAGGTATGATCTATGAGGTTATCAACAATCGTGGTTTTTCCTATTAGATCAAGACTGTTAGTATTATTGAAAAGCACATCGTCTTTTTTCAGATCATACTGATCAATATCCTCAGGTATTGGAACTTTCAGAATTTTACTAAAATCTAGTGTTCCATAATCAGTAATGTTATTCATTCTTAGTTGAATTACTCCATTTTCATCACGCGCACCAGATGCAAAACCAGATTTTATGTCAGTTATCAAGTTTTTTAATGTAACAACATTCCAATCATTTGGAATCTCTTCATATCTTCTAGATTGAATCTGAATTAGTTTGTAACCTTGTCTTTGTTTTTCAATTTGCATTTTCTAAACCTTAAAACCCAATTCTTTTAGATTAGAAATTACTCTAACTTCAAGTTCTTGTTTTTCCTTCTCTAGTTTTTTTAATTCATCAATTGTTTTTTGAATATCAATCTCTTCTTCATGTTCTGAAATGTCAACATATCTTGGCACATTAAGATTAAACTCATTTTCTTGCAGTTCTTCAAGATTCGCAATGTGGCAATATCCGTCAATGTCTTTGTAATTCTTAAAAGCAGATACAATTTTCTTTATATCAGAATCTCGTAATGTATTACGAGTTTTGCCCTCTTGATAGTCTTTTGCGCCATGAATGAAAATTATTTTATTTTTACGGTTTGCAGGTTTATTTCTATCTAATATCAAAACACACGCAGGTATTCCGGTACCATAAAACAGATTGGAAGGTAGTGCAACAATTCCTTCTATTACATCTTCTTTTATCATTCCCTCACGAATCTTTACCTCTTCACCACCCCTAAACAATACTCCCTGAGAACAAATTATGGCAGCCTGTCCTTTTCCATTTAAGCAAGAAAACATGTGTTGAATAAAGGCAAAATCAGCCTTATCTTTTGCAGGCGGCACACCAAATCGGAATCTATTGTATGAGTCTTTTGCAGCGATTTTACTATCCCAATTCATACTAAAAGGAAAATTAGCAAGAACTCGGTCGTAGGTTTTGAGCCTTCCACCTTCTACTAGTTTTGGATTTGATAACACATCTCCATATTCTATCTTAAAATCAATAATATCATGCAGTACCATGTTCATCTTGCACATGGCTAAATTTCCATAGTTGCTTTCCTGCCCTTCTAAAATCAAATTTCGTGGATTGCCACCAGAACGCTCCACATATTTTCTTGATTCAATCAACATTCCACCAGAACCACAAGTAGGATCACAGATCTTCATACCTTCTTTTGGCTCTACTAAACTAACTAAAAGACGAACAATTTCTCTTGGAGTAAAGAACTCACCACCTTTCTTCTTTGTTTCATCAGCAAATTCTGCTAAAAGATATTCATATGCATCACCAAAAATGTCTTCTTTTTCTAAATCAGAATTTTTTAATGATGGATAATTAAAGTGAGAAATTAATTGTCGTAATTTATCGTCAGGATATTTTCTTCTATCGCTATACTTTGTATTTGTCATCACACCATCTAGATCTGGATTTTCTCTTTCTATTAATTTGCAGACATGATCTATTGTTTCGCCAACCTTTTCAGTTGTTTCTGATAATATTTTCCAGCGTGCTTGTTTTGGAATAAAAAAATTATGTCTTGCAGGATTTTCATATGCTTCTTTCTGACTCTTTCCTGCTTTGAGCAATTTTTCTGCATTTTCTTCAAATGTGTCATTTAGTCTTTTTAGAAAAAGCAGAGTCATGACTGGCTGACGATATTCACCTGCGTCTAAAGAACCTCTTAGAATATCAGCTGCTTTCCAGAGATGATTCTTGAGAAATTCGAAAGTTACTTTATCAGACAACATAAAACGAGAAGGATTTGGTCTTTATAGACATTATTCGGTTTTAAAAAACACAATTTGTAATAACTGATTAATTATAACAAAAATGATGGAAAAAGACCAAATTTTAGAAACAGAGCAAAAGATCGCTAAAATTGAAAATAAAAATGAGCGTGAAGTAGCAGATCTACTTTTCAAATTAGGATTTACTTTTGTAGATGCAAATTCCATAATTACAAATTCATCAACTCAAAGGATAGGTGAAATTGATCTAATTTTCACCTTCAAAGATTATTTGTTTCTTGTAGAGGTGAGTAAGGATAAACACTCTAGTAATAAGAAAAATGCGTTTTTTATTAAATGGGAAGATCGTGACAATTTGGCAATTGTCAACAAACTATACCAATTAAGACCAAGAAAAGTAATTAGAGTATATTTTGATCTATCTACTAAAACTCCAGAAAATCCATCTCATGAAGTTCAGCGTATGACACAAAGTGGTAAACTAAACAAAGTTGCATATCTAGATGATTATGAATATTTTTTAAACTGTTACAAGAAAATTGGACTTTGGGCTAAAAATGACTTGCTTGATTGGTTGGAATTTGAAGATGAGAAAACATCAAAACAGATTGATGCAATTCAATATTATATTGGTGACATACCAGTATTTTGTTTTGTAGAAAGAGTCTTTAATTTACTACACACATGTTATGTTTCAAGACGAAGAACCAAAGACGTGGGTTATCAGAGGACCTTGAAAGAACACAGAATGATCAACATATCTAATAATATCAAAAAAGGAGAAGGACTTTCCTTTCCAAATTCTATTTTGATAAATGTGCCTGATATGACGAATAAAATACTCCCACCAGAGGATTGCCCAAAAGTTGTAAAAATACAATTTCCATTAAGTTACAATACTTGTAGAATAATTGACGGACAGCACAGGCTTTTGGGTTTTTCAGTAGTATCATCGGAAATTCAGAAGATGTACTCTATGCCAGTTATTGCATTACAAGATTATGATAGAAAAAAGGAGATCAAGACATTTGTTGATATTAATTCAAAACAACAAAGAATAGACGGTAACCTAATACTACTGCTAAAGGCTGATTTAGATTGGAAGGAAGGAACAAGAGAGTTTAAAGAAAAAATATCAGTCGGAGTCGCAGACGAGCTAAATCATTCATTTTTCAAAAATAGGATCTATTTTGGAATGGCAGATGAACAAAAAGGTGACAAAATTACTCTAACTACGCTTGTTTCTGCAATGATTAGCAACAATCTGGTACAAGAAACAGTTTCTACTACTAACAAAAAGTTGAAGGAGATTTTTACTTACATGCAGCAATACATGCCAGATTATTCATTTAAGGCAGGAACATATTTTGGTCATAACAGAGGAATTAGTGTTCTGTTTAGATTAGTTAATCTACTTCAACGAAACATGCAGGCGCAAAAAATGAACGTATCTAAAGAGATCTTTTTTCAGGATCTAAGTAAGGTGTTTGATAAACAAATTATTGAAAATCTTGATAATTATTATGGTGAAGGTGGAGCAAACGTTGCTGCTACTCTTTTAATCACAGAACTGAAGGACAAATATCCTACAAAATATGGCAGAATGGAAACTAATCTAATTCTGTTACGTCTTAAATCAAAATAGTGTTTACGAGGACATGCAGATTTTTATGCCAGGCTGTCCATAACAATCAATCAATGTTTGAACAGATTTCCTTGGTTGTGGGTCATAAAAGGCTCAAAACAGCTCCAAACATCTTCCTAAACATTTCTAGTTTCTTCGTAACTTTGGAACTATTGCCTGGAGTTCCTCTTTTGACAGTATCATTGTAGCATAAAAAAAATTATCCTAGAATGATATTCTGTTAAAAGCCTATGATTAAGACATGACTTTAATTCTATCAATAAAAAAAGTTTGAGAGGATTGATGTAATGTAGTATGCAAGAAAAGGAAGATTATAGAGTTACCAGCAATTTGTGTAGAACTGTTTTGAATATGGCGTATGACGGTCAAGAAAGCCATCGAACTAATCGAGCAAAACAACAGACATCATCTAGAAGACATCGAACTTTACAACGAGATTCTAAAAAAATATGAGGAATCAAACAAGACAGATCCTCCACTCAGTGATCTCACAAAAAAGATGCAAGAGATATTCCTAGGCCTAGTTACAATGATCAAAAAAACAAAGGAGATCCAGATACAGTTCAACAGCGGCATAGTCAAGTTGCTGACTGAGAAAAAGGAACTGGTGGTGCAGGACAAAGTGAGTGGCAGGAGAAATCAGGTGAGGAAACTATTCTTGGAAGGTTACAAGCAAAAGGAAATTGCACAAAAAATAGGAAGTAGTCTGTCAACAGTGGAAAAAGATCTTAGTGAAATAAGAAAAGGATAATGAGCGAGGTCGAAAAGACACTTCATTCAGTTGGAATAGTCACAAGATAGCTAAGAATGATAGTAACACTGGAAAAATAACAAAGATCATAAAGTTTGTAAAAAGAAAATGTCGTTAGACAGTCTAAAAAAATTATTAAAGAAAAAAAGAAAGAAGTTATAAAAGATATGGGGAACAAGGAACCTGAGGACTAGATAGATTTTTGATGTGATTTTTTATATGTTAAGGGTTTCCCTGATTACGATTGCATCTTCCACAACAGAGATCTCAAGCTCTTCTCCTCCTTCTAGTTTGAGTTGCCCTACAATTTGTATGGGTATGGTAACACGGTACTTGTAGTAGTTGGCACCGTTGTAGTTCCTTGACCTTTGCTTTTGCAGTACGATTTTCAACACATGCTAGTATGGTGTTGGATTTAAGGAGAGAGTTTTGTTTTACGAATTGCCCAAAAAAGAGCCATACAGACATTACAGTATTTTGAAATGTTTTGGTGTAAATTGGTTTGTAATTTTGGAGCTTTTGTGTTTTGGAAATGTGAAAAAATTCTAGACTGTATGGTTGGTGGTGATGTTACCAGTTTGCATGTGCATGTCGGATTCGTGTTGTTTTGTTTTTGAGTTGGTATTACTCAGGCACAAAATTGGTTTTCTTTTTAAGGAGTTACGAACTACCAGTTCTCTAGTCTGTCTAAAACTGAACTTCTGGTATTTTCAGAATCAGATATGGTTTTTTGACTAGACCTTACAGAATTCTGTAATGCCTTTTTTGCCCCTAAAAGCTCATCAAGTACATGACGATTCAAGTGAAGCTCATCGTTTTTTTTTTTCACTGATAACCTTGAGGTCTGATACGAATCTTCTTATCTTCTTGTTTATCCTGCATCTGTTAACCCACACCTAGCTTTATGGAAGCCCGTTGGGATTCTGAACAAGCCTTCTCTCCGATCTAGTCAGCATGATTCTTCAACAAGCCTTCAGTTACCTCACATGCAATGTACAGCTGGTTTTCCTCTACACTGTCAAGCCACCTCTCCAGTCCCTTAAAGTCCTCCCCATACATCGACATGAGACCCTCGCATGTCTTTGGGTACACGCGTATGGTCTTGTAGGAAAATTTTACTGCATAACCCTTCTTCTTCAGTGTAGAAAATACGACAGAGATGTATTTTTTGGTATAAAACCTGCCAAAGATGCGATCAAACGCTGGCCGCATGTAAAAACCGATCTTCGAATCCCTTGCATACCTAGCCTGAACACAGCAAGCGCATGCGAGCAGGCAGAGCTCAAGAAAGGAGAGTTTCAGTCTGGTTGAGATAGTAAACCATCTTCCAAGCTCTGTCAGTGAGTATGTTTTGTCGTCGTTTTGTGTCACCATCTCCTTTTTTCTGAGCCTGTGAATAGTCATCCTCACGTCACCATTTGTGGCCTGATGCAGTTCCTGTAGTGTCATCTTGATTGCATCATAAAGTGTGTCAAGCACCAAGCATGAGAGTGAGCCTGACTCTAAGCTTCAGGTTCCAATGGTTGTATTCTCGCATTTTTGCTCTGTATACGCTTGACGGAATCAACCCTGAAACACTATCATCAGTAGCATCTTGAGACTCCAGAGCCTCTTTTGATCCGTATGTTATAGATGGCAAACCATATTTTTTGTTAGGTGCACTATTTATCATACCAGGTGATCTTTTTATCAATAAGATAGGAGATCGTTGCATGTCTTTTAAAAAATGGTGATAATATTATTACCAAAGAGCATTCCAGAAGGCAGACCATCAACTTATGACTAGTTCGTTACAGGCCATATACTTCCCGGTTTGAGATATGGTATAACAACTCAGCTAAAAATTTTTTTAGCTATAATGACGCCCTCATCATCAAGTAAAGGAGTCGATATGACTAGATTTTCGTCCCCATTACGAATGTAAAGTCGCTTGAAACTTTGATCTTAAGATGCAGCTTCCCTGATCCGTGGAATCAGACGATCAGTAATTCCATTTGTTATAAAGTTCTGATTCCAGATTTACCTTATAAAGTAAGTAAACTTGCATTAGCGAGCTTGTGTTGACTTCATCTTGCGTTATAGGATCAGAATTTGGTCCTATAATGCAGGATGTTTTTGCCAGCCGCCTCTATTCCGGGATAGAATCCAGGTTCTATAACGACCCTAGGGATGATGGACATGAAAGTATCAAGTTTGAATCCATTACGCCAAAAGGCGTTACGCTAAATGGCGTAATAGCTGAATCAAGTATCCCGTATGCATTTTTGCATACGTATGCAATTTTGCATACGATACAAAATGCATATATGATCTACAAGATATCATGTGCCATTTAAGGAACTCATTTGTTATAAAGTCCAGATTCCAGATTTTACTTTATCAAATAGTTTGGCGCACTATCCGTACCAATTCCTATAACAAGCGCCAAATTGTAGACGATGTAGACAAATAATGTCTACATTGTCGACTTTCGTACAAGATACTGCTTTAGCAATGGGACAGAGAAACGGTAAATTCCACGTTTGTAGTTATAAACCAGACCCTTCTCCTCGAGCCTTTTCATATATTTTGATAATGTAGTTCGTTCCATTCTTGTCTTTTTCTTGATAAAATCAAACGGTATGTCAGTATCAGTTGCACGTGCCATGGAAACAATCACTTTTTGTTCATCATCACTCAATATCTCCAGTCTGGGATCAAAAAAGTCATCATCGAGTTGTTTTGTAATCATAGGACTGATTCTCTCGTATTCACTTAGAGAAATTTTCTTCTTATCACTCATATTGATTAACTCTTTACAATAGAATTGAATAAAATATGGATACTGACCAGTTTCGACTACAATCTTTTCAACAAGAGATTTTTCAAACTTGTACTCACTTTTAACTAACGGATTTGTAATTGCAGATGTTGCCTCTTCTTCACTTAGATTTCCAACTTCCAATGATTTGTACATGCGTTCAGAATACGATCTTGCTTCTTTAATATTGAGATGAAGGTTTGGCAGGCCAGAAAAAACTGCAAAATATCTACAGCCAGTCTTTTGTACTTCATTTAGTACCCCCATAAAATCAGAAAGAACAAACCACTTTTTGTATGGTACGTCATAGATTGAATGAAATTCATCAAAGAGAAAGATAACCCCTTTGTAATTACTGTTTTCAAAGATTTTCCAATTCTTGGTAAGATATTCCTTCAGATGATCCTCAAATGGTACGCCGGAAGCTGAACTGTAAGACGGTTCATAATAGAAAACATCTGGGATTCCCACATGTTTTGGTCTAACATAAGAGAGAATTGAAGTAAACTTGTCTTTTATTCGCTTGACCCTGGAAAATGTACCTATTGCAGTCTTTATGTCATATTTTAATGCCTTGGTAAACTCATCTGGGTCACAGTATTTCTTACTAAACTGTGCTCTCTTGATAGGAATGAACCTGTGACTTATGCACAACTTACTAAATTCTTCCATGAGGACCGTTTTTCCAGTCCCTCGTAAACCATATACTATCAGATTCTCAACATGGCCGTCATTAATGCTCTTTAACATTTGTTCAAACCTTGCCAAATGCTCTTGCCTTCCAGCAAGATAAGGAGGAGGCACTCCCGAGCCTGGGTTGAATGGATTGTTCATTGTAGACAATGTCGACAAATATTGTCTACAATGTCTACATTATAAGCAATATGCCTATTCCTTGTAAAGTTTACAACTTGTAAACTTTACAAGGAGTCCTGCATCAGGAGGTAGAAATTTCTCTCGTGTTGCAAGATTGTGCAATGTTTGGCATTAAGCACCATTCGAGCGTCTACAACCATTTATGAATGCAAGTACATGTGGGTGTACTAAGTACACGGGGGTGTACTAGACAAGGTCATTTATTAGATTTATTGGATGGATATTCTGATCAACTTTGTGTTGACTTTAAAAACTAAAATTGCTGTAGAATGTACTATGAATGAAAAAACAATAGATGTACCAAAAGAATTAATTCTCAGGCTCAAAGAAGAGAATGAAAAAATGCTTGAGCAAGTAACAAAGCTTGAAAAAAAATTAAAAGGAAAACAATATTAATTTTTACTTTTTAGCAAGACTTCAAACATTTTTTGTTGTTCTTCTATAGTTTTCCGTAGACTCTTTATTTCTGAAGAGAATTTTCTTTCAAACCTCAGTACATCAGTCATATTTCTAGATTCGCGAATCTGGGCTAGTTTCTTGGAAAGAATTGTACCACAATTGCTGCAATGAGATTTATCTGCACTGTTTCCCTTGTGGCATTGGGGACACATCTTTGCAAATAATATAGAATCAGTGTTGTCCTCTTTTTTTAGGCCATGCAGCTTCAGGATAGCATCCTCCTGGTCGGAATCTGCCAGGTGCGTGTACTTTTGCAACATTTTACTTCGTGGACTCCAATTTCCATAAACCGCAGCTACACGACCAAGACGCTTAACATGTTCTGTAATACTGGTATGCCTGAAAAGGTAGAGCCAGATTCTTTTCTTAATACCAGCCTTTTGAGCCGAACGTTTTACAAGACGCCATAACTGCCAGTATGACATCCTGCCTTCCTCCTTGTCTTCCCATAGAAGATATGCTTCTGGATTTTCAGCATCGGGGTGCTCCTGTATCCATTCTTTCATTGGTACGAAGCTTGTTACCAAGGTGAGCCTTTTTGGGCCTGTCTTGCCAGTTGTATGAACCCTCACAAAATCAGTACCAAATTCGATGCCACCAATGGTGATATTGAGAAGCTCTGCAGGCCTGAAGCTTCCATCAAGTAGAAGAAACAAGACAAGAATGTTTCTCTTTACATATTTTCCTCCCATTTTCTTGACAGCGTTTATCATGGCAAGAATTTCATTGTCTTTTATCAAGTCTTTTGACTGGATTTTTTCGTATTTGTCGTAGAAAGATCCGGGCGTAATCCAGGCAACTTCTTCGCAATAGTCTTCCCTACCCTTTTGAATCAGTTTCTTTGTCTTGCACCTGTGTACCAAACGTTTGAGGGTACGCAAGTGGCCCTCCTTTGTAGCGTTTGATATGTTTGCAATTACAAACTTTTTTACAATCTCTTCGCAATCCTCGCGAGTCCATGAGATTATTGGTTTATCGTCTTTGAGCTGAAGAATCTTCTGACATGAATAAGCATAAGTTGCAATTCGAATCCAGCTTCTGCCTGACAAAAGTAACGCATCCAAAAATTTTATACAGTCAGAACCGTTCTTGAATTTCTGTAAGATATTTTTATATCGCTCAACGTCTCTAACAGAATTATGTATGTCATTGTTTGCTATTCTCTGGAATTCACTCATATGATATCATACACCAACACAATTTAAGGCGTAAATTTTGTTCAATGTGACCTATGAGATACGCCAGGCTCCGAGTCACTGAATTCACATTCATCTTTTTATCATGTCTCTAACTCTTCTTCATCGCCTGACTCATCAGATTGTGTGAAAGTCAGATAATAACTAATTGAAATGACATGTGATGATTTTAGTAATATAAAATACAAAAGATGGGATCGGCCGGATTTGAACCGACGACCTCAGGTACCCAAAACCCGCATCATACCAAGCTAGACCACGATCCCGATGTTGAATGCACAAAAAAGTCCCCAATTTAAGCTTCCCATATGAGATGATGATTTTAAATAACAAATCTATTCAATGTTAAACTAATGCAGGTTCAAGACTACATTAGTGCAGGTAAAATCGCAGCTGAGGTTAGAGAAAATGCTAGGAAAAAATATCATGTTGGCTCAACGCTGTTAGAAGTTTGTGAATCAATTGAAAAGGAGATAGAGCGAAAAGGAGGCAAATGTGCTTTTCCTGTAAATGCCAGCTTAAATGAGATCGCAGCGCATTATACTGCAGAACCAAATGACAGCATAGTTGTCAAAGAAACTGATCTTCTTAAAATCGATTTGGGTGTGCAGATAAACGGATACATTGCAGATACTGCAGTAACAGTATGCTATGATCCAAATTACGATTATCTTGTCCAAGCTGCAGAAGCTGCCCTAAGAGAGGCAATCTCCATCATACGTGTCGGTACAAAATCAAGTGATGTTGGAAAAATTATAGAAAATACAGCAAAACAAATGGGAGGCATACCAATTGCAAACCTCAGTGGCCATTCTCTTGAACGATTCACCATACATGCAGGAAAATCTGTGCCAAACATATGGTCTATTGGATCATTTTCTTTCCAGTCAACAGAAGCATACGCATGTGAACCATTTGTTACAACACGAGATGGTCTAGGGTTTGTTCGAGAGGGCAAGACAAGAAATATTTTTTCACTAGCCACAAGAAAGCGTGCAAAAGATGATGATGCAAACAAGTTCATTGATTTTATCTGGCAAAAATTCAACATGTTGCCATTTGCATTAAGATGGTTCATGCCAGAATGGGATGAAAAAACTGCTAGGACACTTTTAGACAAATTGATCCAGAATAAAATTGTCAGATCATATCCTGTTTTAGTAGAAGCAAATAACCAAAGAGTGGCTCAAGCAGAGCATACCTTCATACCTCAAGAAAACGGGGTTACTGTGACAACTATTTGATGACTTCGCCGAAGATTTTGGATATAGATATCTGCCCATTGTTACAAGATGAACATTTGCCAATTGTCTTAAAGATGTAATCACCCTCTACAAATTTTCTTTTTTTAGTCATATTGCATGAGGTACATTGTTCAACAGTATATGGATCTATGATCTCTTGCTTTTTCCTAGAGAATATCATTGTGACACGCCTATTGTATTTCCAACGCCAATTATCAAAACAGCCTGACCTGTTTTTGTGTTCTCTTTTATCATATCATAAATTTGAGATGTTGCTTCCTCGGATGCATCTGCAATCTCTTTTTTCATCAATGTGATAGCTTCTTTGATTGACTGTTTTATCACAACTGCATAGATTGGAATGTTATGTTTGGTAGCTGCCTCCTCAATTTGGAATTTTTCTGTACCAATACCTCCAATTGCAGCTCCAAATCCCTGAGATATAGATCCGGTTGTTTCCCCTTCTAGCTTTAGGGCCGCATCTACCATTATAATGATATCAGGCTTTATCGTAGAGATGATTTTTTCAGTTGCCTCTCCGGGTCTTCCTACAGTGCCAGATGGGCCTTCCGCCTTCATTAGTAAGAGTTTTCGTCCCTCGAACTCCTTTTCACTCCAAACTGTCTCATATGCAACTTCCATCTTCTTGGTATCAATCATCATCTTTCCTACGATCATGGGACCTATACCATCACCGATTGGTTGGCCTTGTTTGAATGCAGGTACAGCAGTTCTGAGAGCTTCAGCTTCTTCCATGATAAATGGTATCATCATTTGCAAAGGTAAAATCAAAGGAAAGTTGTTTTGTTTTTTTGCAGTTAGAAAAAGATGTCGTACACTCTTGTAAAGTAAGTGTATGGTTGTAACCACTTCAAGGATATTTGCTATCTTACTTGCTTCAAGTGAATTCAATTCTGTGGCTAGTGTCTTGACCTGTTCTCTTGTAAAGTCTTCACGAGTCCTCATGATATGTCTAATTTTAGAAACAATTCCGTTTGGATCCATATCAACTGGCATTATTGTAAAGTACTCAAGATACCTGTCAAGCCTAGGCGAGACATCCCAATTTGGTTTCAGCGTAGTTTTGATATAATCTATCAATTCTTTCCTAGTATCATCCCTATACATTTTCAACTTTTCAAGCGATTTGTTAATTTCTGAGGAGGTAACCTGCAATTGGATCTTTTGCCCATAAAGCATAAAGACAAAGATTGGAACAATCCACACCAACCACATTAATGGATTGGAATTATCATTAGTATTGAGAAGATTACTTGCGTTAATTCCTAGAAAATCCAACATGGAAAAAGCTTATACAATCTAAATTAAATCTTTGTGAGAAATTGAAATTGTTTTTAACTCAAGATATCAAGAAAGAACATGCTGTCAAGCCAGATAGGTAAAAAACTTACAAAAACAGTAACCTGCAGGATATCGTTTGATAAACAAACATTAGATCTTTATTCAGTAGATGCCAGTTCTTACATCGTAAGACCGTCTGCAATAGCGTTTCCCAAGAATGAAAAAGATGTTATTAGAATTCTTAGATTTGCTTCTCGCCATAAAATTTCCGTTACGCCAAGAGGTGCTGGTACTGGACTTGTTGGGGGAGATCTTGGAACTGGAATCATTTTAGACATGAAACATTTTGATAAAATCAAGATTGGACGAGGATTTGTACAAACTGGAAGCGGAGTTTTCAAGGGAGAACTAGATAATATACTGAGAAAACATGGAAAATTTTTTGGTCCAAATCCATCAATTGGACCATTCTGCACCATAGGTGGAATGATAGGAACCAACGCAAGTGGGAGTCACTCATTAAAGTACGGTAGCACCATAGATAACTTGATTCAGACAAGAATGGTTACATCCAAGGGAAATATCGTGGTTCTTCCCAAGAAAGGTCACATAACAAAAAAAATTCTCGGAATGACAAGACTGCAAACCCAAAAGCGATTTCCGTGCGTATCAAAGAATTCTTGTGGTTACAGAATTGACAAAGTTACGTCATATTCAGATGTGCAAAAAATCATGGCGGGTTCTGAGGGAACTCTTGGAATAATCACATCGGCCAAGCTCAAAACTTTCTTGCTTCCAAAACAAGCTGTTCTCATAATAATTGCATACAAGACACTAAAGGAAGCAGTCATTGACGTGCCAAAAATTCTAAAACTTGGGCCGTCCGCAGTAGAGATAATCGATTACAATATCATTCAACATATCGAACACAAGATGCCAAACAATACAAAATGTCTTCTCTTTGTAGAGTTTGATAATAGAGTATCAAAAAAGAGAATCGCGGTTCAACAAATATCATCTGGTAAAACAATTTTGTCTACCACAAGATACAATCAGATAGCCCAATGGTGGAATTATAGAAACTCTGCATTATCATACAGTTTGAAGAGCATTTCAAAACAGGAAATAGTCTCTTCCATAATAGAAGATGCTACAGTACCAGTACATAGACTGCCTCTCCTACTTGATTTAGTCAAATATTTAATATCTCAATACCCCATGAGAGTGATCATCTATGGTCATGCCGGCAATGGCAATTTACACATTAGACCAATTTTAAAGAAGAAAGACAAGGGTCTAATCAAGAAAATTGCACTAGAATTTTTCTCGGGCGTTATAAGCATAGGTGGCACCATAACAGGGGAACACGGAGATGGCCTTGCAAGATCAGAGTTTGTAAAACTACAATATGGAAGTGACACCTATTCAGTTTTTAAAAAAATAAAGCAGTTCTTTGACCCTACCAATACTCTCAACCCAGGTAAGAAAGTCATCCAATAGAATACTAGGAATTAGGCATCTACTTTATCTTCGTGCCAAGTGGGACGTCTTCATTCACAGTAAGCCAAAAAGGTCTGTCGTTTAGGTCTGCAGCCAAAAGCATTGCGTTAGACTCTACGCCGGCAATTTTTCGTGGTTCCAAATTCGATATTACTATGACTTTTTTGTTTATCAGTTCTTCGGGTTGATAATATTCTGCACCGCCGATTATTACTTGCCTTTTTTCTTCACCTAAATCTATAGTGCCCTTTATGATTTTGGACTTGCCAGGGATCCTTTCTACTTCAATTATTTTTGCCACACGAATGTCTAATTTAGCAAAATCATCATAAGTTGCAGTATCCACAGAAAGTCTTTTTCTGCCTCATTAAAATTGATTTCGAAGCATACATCAAACCTACTAGTTTGCACATGATTTGTAGTCTTCATTCCAGATCCATAACATGAGGATGCGATGATCCAAAATAGTAGGTGGGTGTCATATGATTTGAACCAATGATTTAGATGATTCCATGACATATGACAAGTGTGGACAGAATGCGAATCAAGTCCAATGATCTAAAGTCAGTTGGCTATGATGAATCAATGCAAATATTGGAAATAGAATTTCATCATGGTGGAGTCTATCAGTACTTTGGTGTGCCAAAAAAGATCTACGATGGGTTGATGAAATCCGTTTTATCCCATGGACAATATCATACCAGATACATCAAAAACAGGTATCGACATGAGAAGATTCTCTAATTACGGCACCACGAATGATGTTCTTTACATACTGTTATTAGTGCTGAACCCGTATACAATAGATGTCAGAAATCACACTATCATCAGATGATCTTGGAAAAAAATTAGCAAGACGTGTTGATAATCAACTTTTAAAAAATGAAAGACGCGGAGTATCAGAGAAAGGCGTCTTTGATAAAAAAAAGGTCATGGACGACGTTCTGGACAAGACCTCAATAATGACTCTGTCCAAGTTGATAAATTCAGGCACCATATCATATGTCAATGGGGTAGTTGGCTCTGGCAAGGAAGCCAAGATGTATTGGGCTGTGGACAATGATGGGAAGGATGTTGCTCTCAAGATATATCTAGTAACAGCTTCAACTTTTAAAAAAAGAAAGCCATACCTTGTGGATGACCCAAGATTTTCTCGCATTAAAAAAGGGACAAGGAATATGGTAGAGCTTTGGGCACAAAAAGAATTTCGTAACCTAACCCAATGTGTTAAAAGTGGCATTCCCTCAATCAAACCAATTCGCGTTCTAAAAAATGTCTTGGTGTTAGAATTTGTAGGAAAAAATGGCGTTCCAGCAAAAACTCTTGTAGAATCAGAAATTGATGAAAATGATTACAGAGATGCAATTTCAATTATTTCTCAGCTTTACAAAAAAGCCGAACTTGTACATGCTGATTTCTCAGAATACAATATTTTCAAAACAGAAAATGGGTTGATTCTTTTTGATCTAGGATCAGCCGTTGATATACGACACAGAAATGCAAAAGAATTTCTTCAAAGAGATATCACAAATATTTCAAGATTCTTTGCTAAAAGAGGCCTGACTGTTGAACACCCATCTGATGTAATGTCAAGGATAATAAATTGAGTTTTACTGCCAGTTCAGCTGTCTTAAGTAGCGTCACGTGCTAATAATTTCATGGAAAGAAGCCATTTTTCGAGGCAAGACTTGTGTTCGGATTGTAAAAGAGTAAAATGCAAGGAAGGATGTAATTGTGATTGTCATTGGGACAAGAGCCGATGAGCTATGGACCAGTTATCAAAACTAGTGACCTCCGTTTAAATCTTAGTTCAACGATCTAGTTGCTATGAGTTTACGCTAGTAACATCACTTAAGAGAAATGGTCCAGAAATTATTGGAGTCGGAATCGTCACTGCAGTTCTATCAAAATAGAACTCTTCATTTTTGTTGAAATTTGATTATAACTTATGAAAATAAAAAACGTGCAATACCATCGTTCTTATTGCTTGACAGACGTATAATATCGTGATAAACTGATGCTTTCTCTTGATTCTGACTCGCATATGAAATGTGCTCGCTGTGGAAAGAGTGCCATGGTAACGGATGGTTCCACCGGAGAGAGGTTTTGTGGAGTATGCGGTTTTGTCATTGATGAACAAATAGAAGATTCTGGTCCTGAGAGACGTTCATTCTCAAAAGATGAACATGAAGATAGATCGAGAACAGGCGGGCCATCGTCTCTTGCAATCCACGACATGGGTCTTGCAACAATGATAGGACATGATAATAAGGACGCAACTGGAAAACCGCTTTCAATATCAATGAAGAGCACTATAACACGTCTTAGAACATGGGACAGCAGGAGTCAAGTCCATGAATCACAAGAGAGAAACTTTAGGCAGGCATTCAGCGAGCTTAGCAGAATGAAAGACAAACTTGCATTATCGGATTCTGTGGTTGAAAAGACCGCATACATTTACAGAAAAGCATTAGAGAAAAATCTTGCAAGAGGTAGATCGATTCCGGGACTGATTGCTGCAGCAATGTACTTGGCATGCAGAGACACTGGTACTCCAAGAACATTGAATGAGGTGGCACGCCAAATCAACATAAAAAGAAAAGATGTGTCAAGATGTTACAGGCTACTCTTAAAAGAACTCGATCTGAAAATGCCCGTATTAGATCCCATAAAATGTATGTCACGAATATCAAGCCAGGCAGGTCTAAGTGAAAAAGTAAAACGACGAGCTCTTACAATTTTAGAAGATGCAAATAAGATGGAGATTACAGCAGGAAAGGATCCTATGGGGCTAGCTGCAGCCGCATTGTATCTTTCATGTGTCATAAACAAAGAAGATACAACACAAAAGGTTATCGCTTTAGCAGCTGGAGTTACAGAAGTTACAATAAGAAACAGATGTAAGGGATTACGAGAATTGTTAGACATAAAAATGCCAGATAAATTGAATTTAAAGATGAGTTGTCCCGAAAAATCTATGAATTCAGCGATCCAAATGATAATACCCAATAGTTCTCAATCTGAAGAAACCTAAGTTATAATGCTTAAACTCTTTTCAATTACATTTTCTCCCATCGGATTTGATGTATACGACACTCATGATGAAAATGAATGCGTGATAGCACGATGTCTCTGACAGCAGAGTCAGATGAGATATAAAATATAATAAATAGGAAGACAGCACCCCTCAAGACATGGCTGAGATTCAAGCTTCAATTGAGATCAACGCCCCACTTGATAAAGTCTGGAATACTGTATCAGATCTCGATTCAGAGCCAAAATTCTGGAAGGGAACCAAGGAGATACGAAACATATCAAAAGAAGGCAATACAGTAAATCGAGAGGTTACTATTGCCTTTAAGGATTCAAAATGCATGCAGACTGTTACCATTTATCCCAAGGAAAAGATCCATGTTCAATTTACAAAGGGAATCATTCAAGGAACAAAAACAGTGCTGATATCTCCACAGGGAGAGAAAACGAAGGTCGAGGCTGTTTGGGACATCAAACTTTCAGGTATGATGGGAATGTTTACCGGCATGATCAAAAAACACATTCAGAGTGGAACCGAACAGGCTCTTCAAAGTATCAAAGAAGAAATCGAGAGATAACCCCCCGATGAATATTGCCATAGATGTGCTCAATTATACTCTAGCTGCAATACTGTCAGGGGTTTCACTGACGTGGATTCTTTTAATCAGATCTATGTGGATTACCTTTCGCGACTCTCCATTCTTAGACAAGTTTGACCCAAAGCCACACGGTACCCCAAAAGTTTCTGTTATTTTACCCGCAAGAAATGAAGAAGGTTTCATCGATAAATGCCTAAACTCGCTAATTGATCAAGACTATGAAAATTATGAGATAATTGCGATCGATGACAGATCAGACGATAAAACAGGCGAAATAATTAAGAAGATTTCTCAGAGCAATCCAAAAATAAAGTATGTTCTTGCAGCACCCAAGCCTGAGAAGTGGATGGGAAAAAATTGGGCATGTGTAGAGGGTTTCAAGAGAGTTACAGGTGAACTGTTGCTTTTCACAGATGCAGATACGATACATTCACGAAGTACCATTTCTCTTTCTGTGTCACATCTTCTAAGCTATGGTTTGGATGCCTTGACTGTAATTCCAAAGATGCTCTGTCTTGACATATGGACAAAGATCACCTTGCCTGTACTATCAACATTTTTGCATACAAGATTTTCTGCTCTTCGTGTAAACGATTCGTCAAAAAAGACAGGTTATTTTTTTGGTAGTTTTTTCATCATGAGAAGAGATACGTATGAAAAAGTTGGTACACATGAAGGTGTAAAAAGTGAGATAGTTGAAGACGGGGCACTTGGCAGAAAAGTAAAGGAAGCAGGGTTTAAGATGAAGATGGTTCGCGGTGAGCATCTAGTCGAGGCGGTTTGGGCAAGAGACTGGTCAACACTATGGCATGCATTAAAACGACTGATGACCCCATTGTATCTTCAAACAAGCGGTATTGCTATTGGAATCTTTATTGCAATACTGTTTTTGTTGTTTATGCCGTTCCCGATTCTTGCTTATTCTGCAATCTTCGAACCCCTGTCCTTGTCATTTACAATACTGTTTGTAGTGTCATTGATTACAGTAGGTCTTGTTTATCTTGCAAGCACTATGGACGCCACAAAGGGATTGGGACTTTCTGCCAAGTATGCCTTATGTTCACCTCTTGGAAGTTCCATAATTGTCGGAGGATTTGCAAGTGGGATTTTAAATGCAAAAAGTAACAAGGCTGTAACTTGGAGAGGCAGGACATATTCAATGATAGACACTACTCAAAACTCTATTAGTTTGTAAGTGAACCAGTGTAAGGAAATAAGAGTTGAGAAATAATTTAGTTTTGTCTTGACAAATAAGAAAGAAGTTTAGATACCCTCAGATTTCTTAAACCACATTGGCCCAATCAAACATCAAGTCTACAAGGATAGGATATGCGTCAGCTGTTCTGTGTGCTGTTCTGGTGGGGTCGATCTCTACTGCTTCCAAGCCTGTACTAGTA
Source organism: uncultured Nitrososphaerota archaeon (assembly GCA_963701075.1). Classification (GTDB taxonomy): domain Archaea; phylum Thermoproteota; class Nitrososphaeria; order Nitrososphaerales; family Nitrosopumilaceae; genus Nitrosotalea. Next base: position 970,813 of record OY969559.1, on the reverse strand, counting down.
AATACAAATCCTTTGATGTATGCTGCATTAGTATACTTGCTGGCTTCACTTGTTTCTGTTCCTTTATCCTACAAGGTAAAAGGATTTCAGGTTAGATCAAATGATTGGCCACTCATACTTGCAATAACTATATCAGGCGCAGTATTGGCGCCAAGTTTATTTTTCATAGGACTTGAACAAACAACTGCCTCAGATACTGCAATCTTGTCCAATTCAGAGACCATATTTACAGTTCTTTTTGCGTTGATATTTTTCAAAGAGAAACTCAGGCCACGTGGTTATCTAGCTGTAGCGTTGGTTCTGACTGGCGTGGTTATTGTTACAACAAATCTTCAGTTTTCAGGCTTTCTTTCAAACCTAAAAAATGAAGGTAACGTGCTGATAATATTGTCAATGTCACTGTGGGCATTGGATAATAATATAAGCAAGATAGCAGCGCAACGCGTTGATATTTCAAGACTAGTACAGCTCAAGGGTCTCATTGGAGGCAGTATACTCTTTGTTTTTGCGCTAGCTATCAAGATTCCAGTGAATATCACACTCATGGAAATTCCAAATATACTTCTAGTCGGAATGGTAGGTTTCGGTATCTCGCTCTACCTATTTTTACACAGCCTTAGAAGAATAGGGACTGTAAAAACCATGTTAATTTATTCTACTGGTACGGTATTTGGTTTGCTGTTTGCATCGATATTTTTACATGAAAAAATTGGGTGGTATCAGATTTTGGCTATTGCGTTAATGTTAACAGGTATCTATCTTGTCACAAAAGAAAGTAAGAATGTTGAAAAAGTTCATCAAAATTAGCAATTAATTAAATGTCTTCAGTTAAACTGTAATCATCACAATCTGATAAAACCCAGCAATTCCAACATTTTTCGAGTTTTATTGCGCGAAACAAAATATTATATGACTACCAACTATAATCCACATCCTTGGATAAGACTAGTGCCGTTTTAGGTGGAATGTATTGCGTAGTAGTATTAGCTTTGATATCCATTTTTGTTGCATCTCCATTCAAACTTGATGGTTCACATCAGATAGTTCAGAGTAACCCATTCGATCAAACCGTGAAAGATTCCCAACTGAGCTTGGCTGATCTTTTTGCCCAGTCTGATCAAGGCGTGGTTCAAATAATAGTTGACAAATCAAACGGTTCTTTACCTGAAAGAGATCTTGGTTCAGGAATTGTTTACGATACAAGCGGTCACATCATAACAAACAATCACGTGGTACAAGATAGCACCAAGATTCGAGTTGTTTTTCATGATGGAGAGTCATTACCAGCTACAATAGTTGGCACAGATCCATATGCTGATCTTGCAGTTGTCAAAGTAGTACCCGATACATATGTTTTACACCCTTTGCCACTTGGAAATTCGTCTGATCTTAGAATTGGAGACCAAGTAGCTGCAATTGGAAATCCTTTCGGCCTTAGTGGTTCAATAACATCTGGAATAGTAAGTCAGTTAGGTAGACTTCTTGATCCTCCAAATAGTTCCTTTTCTATACCAAATGTTATTCAGACAGACACACCAATAAATCCAGGCAATTCTGGAGGTCCTCTTCTTAATATGCAAGGAGAAGTAATTGGCATAAATACCGCAATCCAGTCTGAGACGGGAGAATTTTCTGGCATAGGTTTTTCGATTCCATCAAATACCATGAAAAAAATAGTTCCCGTTCTCATACAAACTGGCCACTATGAACATCCATGGCTTGGCATAACTGGGATAAGTGTAGACCCAGACTTATCCAGTACTTTACAATTGCCAGTCTCGTCTGGTTTCATGGTTAATACGGTAGTTCCAAATAGTTCAGCTGCAAAGGCAGGGGTTCACGGATACAAGGAAACAAAAACCATCAACGGTACACAGTATCAAATAGGCGGAGACATCATAATAGCAGCTGATGGTCACCCTATTCAAAAAATAGAAGATTTGCTCAACTATCTGCAGGATCAAAAGGCAGTGGGCGACAATATGACTCTGACAATAATTCGCGATGGTAAAACCATGCAGATTACTCTTACTCTTCAGGAAAGACCAAGTCAGTTCTAGTACAAGAATAAATACAACCCCCCCTAAGCTACAAAACTAGTTGAGCGAGATAGTTCTAAATTCTGAATTATTAAACAAAGTATTCGACGGGAAAGAAATTACAAATACTGACGCATATCAGATTTATCAGGAATCAGAAAGCAGTACATTTGAGATTTATAAAGCATCACAGATTCTCAGAGATAAAAACAAGGGAAGAATTGTCACGTACTCAAGAAAAGTTTTTTTTAATTTGATCAATCTCTGCCGAGATACTTGTTCTTATTGTACTTACAAGTCAGAACCACGGGAATCCAAAACATCCATGATGTCAAAGCAAGATATCTCAAATCTTGCGTCCGTAGGAAGTAATCACAAGTGTACAGAGGCATTATTTGTCACAGGCGAAAGACCAGAGCAGAAATATGACGAAGCCAGAATGTGGCTTAAAGAAAATGGCTTTGCAAGTACTGCAGAATATCTCATTCATGCATCAGAAATAGCGTTGAATGCAGGACTGTTTCCACACACCAATGCTGGAAATCTAACAAAATCTGAGATGAGCCAACTCAGAAAGACTAATCCAAGCCTTGGAGTGATGCTTGAAAACTCAAGCGAGAGACTTGGAAAAAAAGACATGCCTCACGAATTTGCACCAAGCAAGAAGCCAAGAGCCAGAATTCACGTATTAGAGAACGCCGGTGAGCTGTCCATACCAATGACAACTGGACTCTTGATAGGAATTGGTGAGAGCCCCTTTGAGATAATTGACTCCATCTTTGCCATAAAATCGATTCATCAAAAATATGGTCACATTCAAGAAATAATATTGCAAAACTTTCAACCAAAGCCCAATACTATGATGCAAAACGTACCTGGACCAGAAGAAAGATATTTCAAGACTATTGTTGCTTTGACTAGATTAATTATGCCAGAAATGAATATACAAATTCCGCCAAATCTATCTCCTAGTTCTTACCAAGATTTTCTTCAAACTGGCATAAATGACTGGGGAGGAATATCTCCAATAACTCCAGATTATGTAAATCCTGAGTTTTCTTGGCCTTCAATTGATACTGTGCAGAAAAATTGTGAAAATGCAGGATTTGAGCTTAGGGCACGATTTCCAGTCTATCCCGAGTTCTTCCCCATGGTGAATTCTAGTTTGAGATCTAAGATGCTAGAGATTGCTGACTCTAGTTGTCTTGTAAATAAGGAGTACCTGAAATGAAAATACAGACGGCCCTTTTTGATTCTCTTCTCAGGCATGCTGATCCTTTTATTGCAGAGACGTTAGACAGAGCCCTAGGAGAAAAAGAAGTAACTATACCGGAAGCTACAAGATTATTTTCTGCAAATGGAATAGACTTTCATCTTGTGGTCATGGTAGCAGATGAGCTTCGCAAGAGACGTGTAGGAGAGATAGTCACTTATGTTGTGAATAGAAACATCAACTTTACCAATGTCTGTATCAAACAGTGCGGCTTTTGTGCATTTAGTAGAGACTTTCGTGAAGAGGAGGGATATTTTTTACCAATAGAGGAAATAGTAAAGAGAGCAAAGGAGGCAAGCGCACTTGGTGCAACCGAGGTATGTGTACAAGCAGGGCTTCCCCCCGATATGGATGGAGGTACTTATGAGAATATCTGCAAGTCAATAAAAAAAGAGATTAGAGACATTCACATACATGGTTTTTCACCAGAAGAAGTTCTCTATGGTGCGACTAGATCAAGTCTTTCGATTCAGGAATATTTACAAAGGTTAAAGGATGCTGGAGTAAACTCACTCCCTGGTACTGCTGCAGAGATCTTGGATCAATCACTGCGCGATAAAATTTCACCTGGAAGAATCAGTGTGAAAAAATGGATTGAGGTAATAAAGACAGCTCACAAGATGGGAATTCCATCTACATCTACCATGATGTTTGGGCACCTTGAAACACCGGAAGATAGAGCAAAGCACATCGGTATCCTTCGAGACATACAAAAGGAAACTGGTGGCTTTACTGAATTTGTTCCATTGAATTTCATTCATACTGAAGCTCCCATGTTTAAGGAAAAACTGCATGACGGAATAAAGAGCGGAGCTGATGGAAGAGATGTCATATTGACGCATGCCATTTCACGCATCATGTTAAACAACTGCATCAATAACATTCAGACATCATGGGTCAAAGAAGGCACCAACATGTCACAGCTATTGCTAACATGTGGCGCCAATGATTTTGGAGGAACCCTCATCAATGAGAGCATCTCAACTGCCGCAGGAGCAGGTCACGGTCAGATCATAAGACCACGTGAAATAAGGCATCTTGTAAGAGAGATAGGAAGGATCCCTGCCCAGAGAACAACAAGATATAAGATAATCAAGAGGTTCAATTCAGGCGAAGAAGAAGATATGCTTGACAAAGTGGAAGATGTCAACCGATTTGGCTCTTATCAAGAATTAATAAAACTAGATAGATACAGGTACAAAAATAACAGGCGAAATTAGTTGTCAAATTGCGAATCTATCCTTCGCAAAGCAACAAGATTGCATATTGATGAATGCGAAGCAGTATATGTCAGAAAAAAGATCATTACTGTCAGAATAACTGACTCTGAAATAGCAGAGATAAAACAAAACGATGAACAAGGATTAGGAATAAGAATAATACATGAAAAAAAGATTCTATCTGCTGTTACCAACGATATAGAAGATACATGTTTGGTTGAAAGAGCTCTGCAGACAAAATCTTTCATGCAGCCTAAAAGTTTCTGGAAGTCACTTGCCCATCCTGCAAAGTTTACAAAAGTCGAAAAAACCTTTGATGAAAAACTAGAGAGCATAACAGGGCTTGAAGCAATAGAGATAGCAAATATTATGATAAATTCTGCATCACATGAAAAAATAACAAGAATTTCTGGATCGTTGAATATTGTATCGGAAGAATTCGAGATTGAAAATACCAATGGCTTGAGATGTTCAGACAAGGCTACATACATAGCTGGAACCATCAATGCTGATTCAGATTATGGAAATACTCCAGTAAGCGGGATTGGTGCATTATCTTCAAGAACCATGAATTCATTTTTTCCGCAGCGAGTTGGAAGCGATGCAAGAGAGATGTGCATCAATTCAATTAATCCACAAGGTTGCAATCCAGAAACATATTCTGTAATTTTTGAACCATATGCGATTGGAGAGATGCTTGCATTTGTTTTTGCCTCAAATTTCAATCTAAAGACATATTCTGAAAAGAGAAGTTGTTTTGCTGAAAAACTTGGCAAGGAAATCGCAGTAGAGAAATTTAGCTTGATTGACGATCCTCACTTTCCAGACGGCATAGGAAGTAAGCCCTTTGATGACGAAGGTACCCCAACAAAAACAAGGTACCTAATAGAGTCGGGAATTTTTTCAGACATATATTCAGATTCTTACCATGCCTTCAAAGAAAATCTTCAAACAACAGGCAATGCAGGTAGAATGGGATCTCCAATGGGAAGAGCTGCAACCCCCATACCAAGCCCAATTCCGCATAATCTGAGAATAAAAGAAGGCAATACAGGCAGAGATGAGATGATAAAAGAGACTAGAAAGGGCTTGCTTGTAGGAAGGCTCTGGTACACATATGCAGTCAATCCAGAACGTGGGGATTTTTCATGTACTGCTAGAAGTGGTGTTAGGATAATAGAAGACGGTAAAATAGTAAGTTCTGGCAAGTCTGTAAGAATAGTACATAGTTTACCCACACTGCTCCAGAACATATCAGATATAGGAAATGATTCTCAAAATGTACTTCAGTGGAGTGCCCTTCCCTGCGTTACACCTTCTGTCAAGGTAGATGAAATCAAAGTGATTCCTATTTAATGGCCAGAAAGTACAAATTGGAACCCAATGCCAACTGCATAGAGCGCCAACAACAGCAGACCTGAACGCAGACCTAACTTGTTTCGGAACATCGGTATCAACGCAATAATTGTTATGACAGTGACAAGTATCATCTGGTTTTCTAAAAGCGATGTGTTTGGGATCTTTGCACTCAATCCTTTGTAACTTATTGCTGCAAAAATAGCTACGGATAACAACAATGTGTTATTGACTATCTTGGAGCCAAGTACGTTTGCAACTGCAATCGATGCACCTTTGTTTCCCTTTCTTGCCAAGAGAATCATAGATATCTTCTCAGGCATCTCCCCTGCGATTGGACTTATAATTACAGCAAGTATTACAGCTGATACCCCAAAGTCGGATGCTGATCCTTGTAAAGTATGAACAAAAGGCTCAGCTCCAACAAAGATTCCAATTGTACCAATAACAAAGAAAATCATGGAACGACTGAAATGCTTTTTCGACGTTTTTCGGTCAAGATCATGAAGGTCAGTCTCAAATCTCTCTTGTTCTTTCTCTTTTTTCATTTCGCGATAAGCAAGATATAGATATGTTCCAAACAGTCCAGAAAATAATATTCCATCTGTTATGTCATATCCATTTACAAATGCAATGGCACCGATAATCGCTGTTACCACAAGAAGTATTTTATCCATCTTAAACTCCTTGACATCAATAAATTTCTGCGGCGATTTTGAGAGACGTGTGGTTGCGATTATCAACATAACTGACAAACCCAATGTCATCATGAACAGGTTGCTTCCAAGGGCTGAACCCAGTGCCACATCGTAGGATCCATTCCTTGCGGCAGCCACAACAATGCCAATTTCAGGCAAGGTAGTCGCAACACTAAGTAGCGTTCTGCCAACAAATCTTCCTCCCCATCGTCCTGACAGATGTTCTGCTCCTTCTGAGAGCAGCCAGCTTGACACGAGTAGTTCTCCTAACCATGCTAGAAGCATGATAAAATTGTTAGTCAATTACCATATCCTGTTGAAATAACTTCTATTAAATGATAGAAAACAAGTGCGCGTTATTGATCTTTAACAATTATCATAGTGAGGGTTGATTTTATGCCATCCAATTTTCTTATCTTAGAAGTTATTGTTTCACGCAAGACTTCCATAGAGTCTGACTCTATTATCATTAAAACATCATAAACACCATAAACTGGATAGACCTCCTTAACATTAGCAATTTTTTTAATCTCATTGACAATATGATTTTCCTTTCCAAGTTCAGCATTCATAAGAACAAATGCACTAGGCATGTTGGGTTTCAACATGCCTTGAATAAAAACAAATTGCATCTTCCAAACTAACTATATGCATTCTACGCCATTTTTTCTTCATAAATTAAAAATTTTCGTATTTGGTACGTCTTAGTTTATTTGGTATGGTGCATACACGTTCAAAAAAGATACTGATTAGCTCAAAAATTCCACAAGCTAATTTAATAAGGTATATTACCGTACCTATACTGTAATATGCGAACTAGAATGACTTACATACCAGTGGAAGTAGCCGATCAGTTTTCGGAGTTTATAATAAAAAGGGATGAGCAAATATTGGATGCGGTCAAGGCTAGGACTCGAGATTTTAGTACAATTTCCATCCTTAAACTATTATACCAACTAAGGTGCGAGCCAATAACATTTTCAGATCTTTATGTAAAATCAAACATTAGAATGAAAAGATCCTTTCTGAACTATCTCCATCTTTGTATGGCATACAATTTCATACGAAAAGAACCGATTGGATCAAACATGGTTTATTTTATAACAGACAAAGGAAGAACTATGTTGAACCTGTTTACGCAAAAAACCAACTAGTCTGTTGACTGTATAAACATAACGCGATACAAAATTCTTTTATTCTGAGCAACTGGAGCAGATTCATTGGGAGTCACATACAAAGATGCCGGAATTGACATTAGGAAAATAAAACAAAGTCAAGATAGCATTGGCAGGCTAATTTCATCAACTCATAAATTGCAAAAAGGAATAAAGATAATGTCTGGATTTGGGCACTACGCAGGGATTGTAGAGATTCCAGGCGGAAAGTTATTGGCTACGCACACAGACGGTGTCGGTACAAAGGTAATAATCGCACAGATGATGAAAAAATATGACACTATTGGCATAGACTGCATAGCAATGAATGTGAATGACATCATATGCACTGGAGCCGTTCCAATCTCCTTTGTTGATTATATTGCGGCAAACAGAAATGACCAAGAGATCTTCAAAGAAATTGTCCGTGGCCTTGTAAGGGGAGCCAAGAAAGCCAAAGTGCCAATAGTAGGTGGCGAAACGGCCATACTACCAGATCTAATAGCAGGAAAAAACTTTTCATTTGATTTAGCAGGAATGGTAGTAGGAATACTGAATAAACAAAACATGATTCTTGGAGATATGATTAATCCTGGAGACATAATAATTGGTGTAAAAAGTAGCGGATTGCATTCTAATGGATACTCTCTTGCCAGAAAAGTTTTACTTTCAAAATATTCTTTGCGTGACAAGATAAAGGGATTAGGTGTATTAGGGGAGGCACTTTTGGAACCAACTGAGGTATATGTTCAGCCAGTACTTGAAGCCATAAAAGAATGCGATGTTCACGGACTTGCACACATAACAGGTGGTTCTTTTACCAAACTTTTGCGCCTCAAAAAAACAGGATATGTGATCGATAATCTTCCAGAGCCTCCAGAAATATTCCAGTTGATAGAAAACCAAGATGTAGAAAAAGAAGAAATGTACAAGACATTCAACATGGGAATTGGTTTTTGCTTGATTGCACCAGAAGAAGAAGAGGAGAGAATTGATAAAATATTCAAAAAATACGGACTACAAAGCAGGCAGATTGGTGAGATCAGAGATAAAAAGGGTGTATTTGTTGATTCCCTGAAGATAGCATGAATTGTCAGAGTACAAGCAGCGTCATGGTGGTCTGCACGTGAGAAATTTTCCTTATCTTCATAACTGTATCTTCTAATTCTTTTGTACTGCTTACTTCTATTTTGCACATGACATCATAGAGCCCCATCACAATGCTTGCTTCCTTTACATGAGATATGTCCACAATACGCTCGTAGACGTATACTTCTCTGCCTGTATCGCAGTGTATAGCCACATATCCAATCGTCATTTCATCATGCTCTCAATGTTAAGATCATCATGATTGCCAAAAAGGGTTGTGTTTTGACATATCCAGATTAGGATTTAATACCCAAACTCATTCAGACAAGATGTGCAACAGATAGGGATAAGCTTTGAAGATGCATGTAGAGAAATTTCTCACAATCTACTTGCCATATCAGAACCTACAAACAAAGATGTAAAGCGTGAGATCAAGCGCGTTTGCGTGAGATATTCGCTAGAACGAATACCAAGAAATTATGAGATTCTTGCATCAGTTAGTGGGCAAGACTTTGTAAAGCTCCAAAAGGCTTTGATCAGAAAGCCTGTAAAGACCGCTTCGGGAGTAGCCGTGATTGCACTCATGCCAAAACCATATGCCTGCCCTCATGGGAGATGCACATACTGTCCTGGCGGGATTGAATTCAACACGCCCAATAGCTATACAGGACGAGAGCCATCCACACAAAATGCCATAGCAAACAGTTATGATCCAAAGAAACAGGTTCTTGACAAACTTAATCATCTGATTGGATATGGACATGACAGTACCAAGATTGAGATAGTAATTGTTGGAGGAACATTTCTTTTCATGCCTCGTGATTACCAAATATCTTTTATCAAGTCGTGTTTTGATGCATTGAATGGGTTTGATTCACCAGACTTGGAATCAGCCAAAAAAAATAATGAAAAGGCAAACATAAGAAATGTTGGTTTTACCATAGAGACAAAGCCAGATTATTGCAAGACACAGCATGTGGACTGGATGCTTGACTACGGAATAACAAGAGTTGAGATTGGCGTTCAGAGCCTTCATGAAAGAGTTTATCAAATAGTCAACAGAGGTCATACGTTTGAAGACGTAGTAGAATCATTTCAGATGTCAAAAGATGCAGGTTACAAGATTGTGGCACACATGATGCCCGGTCTGCCAACCATGACTCCAGAAGAAGATATTGAGGATTTCAAAAGACTATTTTCTGATCCTGCTCTCAAACCAGACATGCTAAAGATCTATCCAACACTGGTTCTTGAAAATACTGCATTATACCAGTCATACAAAGAAGGCAAGTTCACACCATATTCCCAAGATGACATGATGACAGTATTAACCGAGATGAAAAAGATCATACCAAGATGGGCACGAATAATGAGGATGCAGAGGGAGATCTCATCTGATCAAATTATTGCAGGCCCCAATCTTGGCAACCTGCGCCAGATGGTCCAACACAATCTCAAAAAGCAAAATCTCTCTTGCAAATGCATCAGGTGCAGAGAAGCTGGCTTGTCTGAGAATACAATTAACATTGATGACATTAAGTTGAATCAAGATAGCTATGAATCCTCAAGTGGACAGGAAGTGTTTCTGTCGTATGACGATTCAAAAGACAGGATATTTGGATTTTTGAGACTGCGAAAACCAAGCAACATGGCACACAGGAGCGAAGTTACCAGTAACACATGCATAGTAAGAGAATTGCATGTGTATGGCAAATCGCTCAAGCTTGGAGAGCGCGATAAAGACAGCGTTCAACACCTAGGGCTTGGAAAGAACCTGATGGGAGAAGCAGAGAGAATTTCAAGAGAAGAGTTTGACGCAAAGAGATTACTAGTCATAAGCGCGGTTGGTACAAGAGAATACTATAGAAAGTTAGGTTACTTGATTGACGGTCCATACATGTCAAAGGAATTGTCATAATGGAAGAACAAAAAATAATAGGAAAAGGAACTTGGATAGACAAGCTTGCAGATGAACTTCTAGAGAGAGAAAGGTCTCTTGGAAGAAGCACTGACATGATAAGAGTCGAGAGCGGTCTTGGCGCATCTGGAATTCCTCACATTGGAAGTCTAGGAGATGCAGTTAGGGCATATGGTGTAAAGCTTGCACTTGAAAACTTTGGGTTCAAGTCAGAGCTTGTTGCCTATTCAGATGATCTTGACGGACTGAGAAAAATTCCTGAAGGGTTTCCAGAATGGTTAAAAGAGCACATTGCAAAACCTGTTTCGTTTATTCCCGATCCGTTTGGATGTCACGATTCTTATGGGTTGCACATGAGTAGTCTACTCTTAGATGGACTTGACAAACTTGGAATCAAGTACAAGTTCCAGCGGGGAGTTGACACTTACAGAAATGGCTTGCTAAAAGATCAAATCCATACCATTCTGACAAATAGCAAAAAAATTGGAGAAAAAATTGCAGAGTTGGTAGGACAAGAAAAATACCAGGAAACTCTACCATATTTTCCTGTTTGTACAAACTGTGGAAGACTGTATACTGCGATTGCTTATGAATATCTTCCAGATGAAAAGAAGATCAAATACAAGTGTAGCGGAACCACAATTGGTTCCAAAATTCTTGAAGGATGCGGGCATGATGGCATCGCAGATATTACAAAAGATTTGGGAAAGCTTGCATGGAAAGTAGAATTTGCAGCAAGATGGCAAGCATTTGACATCAGATTTGAAGCGTATGGAAAAGACATCATGGATTCTGTCAAGGTCAATGACTGGGTGGCAGACGAGATACTAAATTTCCAACATCCTACCCATGTTAGATATGAGATGTTTTTGGACAAGGGTGGAAAAAAGATATCAAAGTCACTTGGAAATGTTGTAACATCACAGGCTTGGTTGAGATACGGAACACCCAAGTCAATCCTCTTGCTTTTGTACAAACGAATAACTGGAACACGTGAAGTAGGATTTGATGATATTCCTGTATTAATGGACGAATATCACGAACTTGAAAACATTTACTTCGAAAAAATAAAACTTGACAATGAGAACAAGACAACCAGGACAAAAGGTCTGTATGAATACGTGAACCTGCTAAACCCCCCAAAAAATCCTACACCACATGTAAATTACAGATTGTTGGTTCAATTGTGTACTATATTCAGAGAGGACAGAGTTTCCAAAGTAACAAAGAAGCTTATGGAATATGGAACCATAAAAGAATCATCGCCAGAAATTGATGAGTTGATAACATTGGCAGCAAATTATGCAGATGACTTTGACAAGCCAACAAAAGTTGAAATTCAGATAGACGACATGTCAAAGAAAGCTTTGGTAGAACTGACAAATGTCTTGTCTGTAGAAAGCAAGCCTGAAGATCTACAAAATGCTATATACAATATTGCAAAAAGCAACGGAGTTCAACCTAAAGACTTTTTCAAGATTTTATATCAAATAATATTGGCTTCGGACAGAGGACCAAAGCTAGGCCCATTCATACTAGATATCGGAAGAGAAAAAGCTGCCCTTGCAATCTCTGATCACATATAGTCATGGCACACAGCGAACACAATAGACCTAAAGGAAGTGGCATGATCCTAATCGTAATTGGAATATTCATTTTCATATTTGCTCCAAACTATTTCAAAAACGACATAATTGGCGGTCTGGCCATAATCATACTTGGATTTGTGGTTGGCGGATTTGGGTTTTACATAAGCTTCCTGAAGAAGAAAAAGTAGCATTTATCCAAGTCGTGTCGTACTGCAAAAGAGGAATACTTTTCTTACCATACACAACAAGTCCTATTAATGGGACTTTTTGGTCGCTCGAAGAAGGAATCAGAAGAAGTTGCAAAAGAAACTATCCAAGTAAAGACCACAGAGCAGATTCAAAAAGAACAATTACAGAATGAGATAAACCAATTGGAAAAAGAGATTCAGGAAAATGCTCTCGTGTTGGAATCACATGCTAGAGAGATCGAACATGCAAAAACAGAACTTGATGCCATTATAAAAGAAAGCAAGACTGTAAAAGAAGAGCTTGATTCCTTAAGAGTAGAAATTACTTCAAACAGGACAGAGCGAGAATCATACATGGAACAGATTAAAAAAGCTAAATCTGATCTTGAGATGGTAAAATCTCAGTACAATCAAAAGGATGTTGACGTGATCAAACAACAAATTCAACAAGTAAAGGACGAGTTGGCTTCAATTGATTCTCAAAAAGAAAGCAAGACTATAGAACTTGAAAAAACCCAGTCAGAAATAGATGATGCCAAGAAAGAGATGAGCGAGATACATACTGCCGTGCAAAAAGCAAAAACAGAACTTGATTCTTTGAAAGCCCAACAAGAATTAAAGAAAAAAGAGATTCTGATAACCAAAAATGAATTAGAATTCATAGAAAAAGAACTTGCCACAGTTGGCAAAAAGGATGATTCTAGGAAAATTGTAGAAGCGGCTGGCGCTGTAGCAGCTGCGCTAAATTCAAAGTATGAAGCTGCAAAAAAAGAGTTGGAAGTAGTAAAGACTGCGCTGGCTCGAACAAGAGTAGAATATGAGACGGTCAAAAACGAACTAGGCCTACTTAAAGCCAAGTCTGAGAGTCAAGGCGTTACAAGCCAGTCCTAAAACTTTTCATTTGATATGAATTGCAGTTTTCGAGACAGATCTGCTCAAAAATATGGCAAGCCCGATTGATGCTATGGCAACAATTGTAGCAATAAGAAATATCAGGTTGTAAGAATCCGGAGTTGGAAACGTGCCAACTATGCCTGGAAGCGAAGTCTTGTGAGTTTGCATGAACATTCCAGCCATTGCAGGTCCCACTGATGCACCAATTATTCTAATCAAGGTGCTCATCCCCAACGATACCCCTACGTTTTGTTTTGGTGTTGCAACCATGATTACATTCATTGCACCTACATTGGTAAGTGACAGGCCTGTAGATAGTATTGCAAGACTTGTCGAGATCATAAACTCTGTTGAATGATACATGAAAAGACTGGCAAATCCTGCAGCACTGATTATGCTACCAACTATTATCGGCTTTGTAGAACCCATCTTTGATATGATAAAACCAGAAGTTGGGCCAAAGATTAGCAGAACAAGAGCAAATGGGAGTTGTACATTTGTGGTAGCCACTGGATCTGCCCCAAACCCCAGCGGTACTGGGCTTCGAATCAGTACAGGTATAGTCTGAAAAACCATGAACATCGACATGCCTACAATCATTATCAGTATGTTTGACGGAAGTATTGTCTTGTTGAGAAGTATTTTGAGATCTACTAGCGGGTATTTTGATCTCTTTTCAATTATTGCAAAGAGAACCATGTAAACAATTCCAATCACAGCAAGACCTATAGTGGTCGAAGATCCTGCCGAGTCACCTGTCTCGACAAAGGTTAGGGCCATCAAAAATGCAGTTACAGATACAGCCAGAGTCACAGCGCCCTGAATGTCAATACCATTTTTTGGCATGATGTTAGGCTCTGTGGAGTTCTCAATCTTCCATTGAGGATGAACCTCGTCTACATGTATGAACCTCTTGATTACTACTATCAGTGCAAGCGCAATTGGAATTATTGAGAAGAAAGTAGATTGCCAACCATAGTTTTGAATCAAATGTCCTCCTGCAACTAGTCCTATTACTGCTCCTCCGGCAAACATTGAAGTTATTATTCCCTGTCCTATTGCAAGTTTTTTTATAGGAAATTGTTCCCTGATCATTCCAAAAGCTATTGGGAACATGGACATTCCAATTCCCTGTATTATTCGGACTGTTAGCATCTCATAGATATTTGTAACAAAACCTCCCAGTGAAACACCTATTGTATAAATTACCACGATAACAAGCAGCATCTTTTTCTTTCCATAGATGTCGGACATCTTGCCTGCAATGGGAGTCATGATTGCTCCAGCTAGAAGATATGTTGTTAGGATCCACGATGATGTACCATAAGAAATATGAAAATCTTTTATCAGGTCTGGAATTGCTGGTACAAGCATTGTTTCGGCATACATGGCCATTGTTGCAAGCAAGCTTAGAATTATGAGAGTCTTCCATGCTCGCGAGGATATCTTATCAGAAGAAACGTCTTTCGGATTCTTTGACATTACCATTTTATTTTATCCTCTATTTTTTCCTTGAAACTTCCATAGATATGTTAGCCTCAAAATATGTTGACAGATTTTTTGATATCTTGCGCAGTGTCTCCAATGTGGTTTCAAGTTTGTCTTCAGATATATCCTTGGCAGAAACTTTTCGGATGTAAATGGCACACTCTGTCATTGAATTCCATAAAGAATCTGCTTTTTGGGTCAGGTAGATTCTGTTTACTCGCCTGTCCTTTGAGTCTGGTTTTCTTTTGAGTAGTCCTTCTTTTTCCATTTTGTCAATTATTGGCACAAGTGTAGCACCTTCAACTCCCACTTTGTCTGCAATTTCCTTCTGAGTCAGACCTGGTTGTTGTACTAGGGATGCGACTACGCGCCACTGACTAAGTGTTACTCCCACGTTTCTTCTAAGTTCGAAATCTAGTGTTTTTTGAAATGCCTTTGCTGTATTGTTTACTACAAATCCCACACTAGATTCAAAATCATATTTTGTCATATCAATAGATACCTAATGATTAGTCATCTAACTATTATAAACTTAAGCCCAAGCGATCTCTTTATATTTTCCAGCAAGCCTGAATCGTATCTGTGACGAAAAAAGAATTAAACGTTGTCGGTGTCAAAATACTAGAACAGAATGGCATAAACACAAAGGAGTTGATCAACGCACTAGTCTACAACGCGTCAGTTGAGTTTACTGCTTATTACTATTTTACAAATCTCAGAGCTCACTGTACAGGAATGGAAGGGGAGGGATTGAAAGGAGTAATAGAGGATGCAAGGTTAGAAGATCTAAGTCACTTTGAATCATGCCTTTCGAGAATTTATGAATTGGGAGGAACTTTACCAATTAATGCTCAAGACTTTATCAAGATGTCAGGATGCGAGTTTTTGCAACTGCCGACAAACCCAACTGACACCAAGGCAATACTTGAAAAATGTCTAAAGGCAGAACAAGGAGCAATTGTAAACTGGAACAAAGTATGCAAGATGACACATGGTAAAGACCCTGCAACATACGATGTTGCAAAAGATATACTAAGAGAAGAGATAGAGCACGAGGCATGGTTTCTTGAATTATTGTACGGAAGACCTTCTGGGCACATGAGAAGAAAATATCCAGGAGAACGACCCCATACTCAGAAACACTCCAGAACTCTTGGTTAAATTAAATATTTAACAAGTAATTCTACAAAATACTTTTGGCATTAGACTCAAGGTATAGTATCAAAAACTAAATTTTTCCTAGTTTAGGCTTTCTAGGTCTTCATTAGTCTCAAGTCCAAGCTCTTTTTTTAATGCTGAATATCGGTTTCTTATAGTCACGGCAGTTATACCCGAAGCTTTTGCTACCTCAGATTGTGTTTTTTTCTCTCCGTTTAGAAGACATGCCAAGTAAAGTGTTGCAGCAGCCAGTGCCATTGGATTCTTACCTGCAGAAGTTCCTTTTTGAGCCAACTGTGCAAGAGTCCTTAACGCGTCCCTTCGTGTCTTTTCGCTGATATTTGCCTCATTTGCTATTTTGGTAACAAATTCGGAGGCATTACATGGATCCAAAGACATTTCAAGATTTTCAATTAGATTTCTACAAGCCCGACTGACCTCCTTCTTGCTTACATTTGCGGCGTGAGACACATCAGAAAGAGAACGAGGGATTGTAGTCTGTCGACATGCCAGATAAAGAGAGGCACACATTAGACCTTTTGCACTACGCCCTACTGTAATTCTCTTCTGCATAGCTTTACGGTAAAGATATGCAGCATTCTCAGCTGTCGAGTCAGGAAGCCCCAATTTTGTTTTGAGAGAATAAAGAAGCAGCAGAGTCTGATCTCAATGTCCTGTTAGATGATGCGGTCCTACTTCTGCTGTTAAGTATCTTCAATCTGCCAAAAGTGTTTTTCATATAGCTGAGACAACGAATTACCCATTGCGTCTTTATTGGAAATAACTGTCATCATTCCCATATCATACATGGTAAGCGATTGTTCCGGTCCAGTTCTTGTCTTTGAGACAAACTCTGATGCATCAGAGATATGCTCAGGATTTGGATCTATGGATTTTTCAAGAAGAACACGTCCACAAGAACCGCAAATTATCTCCCCAGATGAAGTATCGGTGATTATTGGTTCCCCTGTACATCCTGAGATGGGACATTTTGGCGATGTTGCATCTAAAACTTCATCCATTTTTTCGGACAACATATTTTCATGATAGGAATCATCAAGAAAGACTTGTTTAGTTTTGTTTGTTTTTGCCATAATTACACCGCCCAGGATTTTTTTGTCTTCATAGGAATGTGACGCTCATGCCATTCTGATTTTTCTTTTATCAGTTCAACTGCAAGTTCGGCTTCATTTTGAAAAAGAGTTGCTAATCTTTTAGAGGCGAGATTACCTACGCCTGAAAATTTATAATTCATTTGAACTTCAAGAAGTGTTGCGTGTCCTATTGGAGTTAGTAGGATTGCTTTTGTTCCCGTTATTACTCCTTTAACCCATCTTATGCTAATTTCTTCTTTTGGATAAATAACTAACTTCTGAATGCATTTGTTGGTTGTGCCCAATACTATTTCACGAGTGATTACATTTCCATCTCTGGAGATGTTTTTGACAGATGTAATTCCTCGCCAAAAATATGAGTCGTTATCAATGTTAGATATTATACCCCATACTCTTTCTTGTGATGTGTTAATCTGCAACCTTACCTTAATTTCGACCACGTGTATCCTAGGTCAATTTAGCATAAATCTTGGTAAGTATACACTGCACTACATTAAATTTTTAGAATATGTGTAGAGATCAAGGCAAAACACATGCCTTCATTTTCTCAAGTATGCTGATTACCAGCTGTTTGTTTCCAAAAATTGATTTCGTGGATCTATAAGGTAGACGGATTTAATTTCCAATATGGTTTCTGATGTCAGATCGGGTCTTGCAGATATCATGTGTAATTCCAAAGAGACGACCAGTGAACCGAGCTCTCAGAGGACAAATTATATCAAGGATGAACTAGATGAACCAAAGCACAAGATAGCAAATCCCCTCCTGTTTGCAAAAACAAGAGAAATTCTTGGAAATTTGATATCGAGGCGTATGAAAACATCAGGCGGAACAGATGTTGATTGGTTGATTGAACATCATGGGGGATTTATGATTTTTGAGCTCAAAATATTTCATGATGATAGAATGGTCATCTCAAAGGCACAAATGATTGCTTATGAAAAGATATACGAGAATCTTCCCAAATGTCATGTGTTATTCATAGGTCATGACGATATTGATTTTTCAAATTTGGGTGACCCAGTATGGTTGTTTGAGATGAGAGAGTGGAAATCAGGTGCCATACCACATGTTGAGGGCGGCCTCATAGACCCATCTTATAGTACAAATGAAGCAATAGGATATAGAGTTGAAAGGGATTTTATGGAAAAAATTGATGTCAAGATACTAAGAGACAGGATAGACTCGATTTGGAATGAGTTTGAGAGAATAAAATAATAATCACAATTCGGCCAATCTGTTCCACAGTTAGGGCAAGAACCCCTAAATTTCTTGTATTTGGCGGTGTACGGAAGCTTTCTGAAAACCACAGGCATTGCATTCTACGCTCATGAAGATGCCCATCCTGCACATATGAGATGTTTTCAACACTCTAGCTTAGAAATAAGAGATCTAGCTGACTACAGTCTATCTAATGTATCCCATATTGTAACGCATGAAAAATACACTTGAATCAAAAAAACACAGCGTATGGGAAATGCAAGTTCATTCCTCGTTTAAGAAAGTGATTGCTTTTGACCTAGTATTCTTGGGTCTTGGAGCAATGATCGGAGCAGGAATCCTGGCCGCAATCCTACACGTGTAGGATTGACCAATTTTTTCTCTATACAATTAACAAACAGGCGCAATCATCTTGTATCTTAATATAATGTTCATTTTAGATCAGAGACCGATTGGATACTAGACAGAAAAAACAGATAAACGTGTTTGCCATCTTGGTTGTGTTAATGATAGCGGTGCCAGAACTTGTCGCTCATTTTTATTTTGACACGCAGAGACACTCACCTACTTCTTCTGTTGATGCCGCTCTTTCACTAACTGATAAACAACATAGTATGTATGTGAACGACGATATGCGATGCCATTTGGTTCTCAAAAACGATACAACTGCTGTAAATGTAAGTAGGGCAGCTGGAATCCAGGGACAGTATGCAGTATATTCCTGCACCTAGGAACTACCGGGATCCAAATCGGCGTACTATAGTCTCATGGCAATTCGTCTGATTCTGGAGCACAGTGTTTGTGAACCCATTTTCCGGATGGAGTTTTTGAGATTTCATTACCTACACTGATTTCAGCTTTGCACTCAGAGCATGTTGTCTTGAACTTTGCTTTCATGATCTTCTAAAACGATACAAGTAGATAAAGTATGAAAAAATAGGAAATGGATGCAATACAGGGATAATCTCGCTTTTTGATTTATCAAACTAGTCACAAATAGGAATTTTGAATACACGGTACAATCAATATCAAAAGGGTGGTAATATCACACAAGTCTTCAAACTATTGTTTTTTAATTATTTTTTTGTCTATTCTATTTATTCCAACATATGCTGTTCAAAATAACATAACTGATTCAAATCTCCAAGTGAGTCTAAACTACCCAGACATAGTGATGCAGGGAAAAGAGTTTGTATTATCTTCCATAGTAAAGGCCATGGCTGATCAGATATCAAATATCACAGTTACAATAACCTGCCCCGAACTTCAAATCCAACAAAATAGCTTTCATCTTGACAAACTAGCAGAGGATTCCACCTTTGGAAATAATTTTAACGTCACGGTAAAGGATGGCGTACCTGATGGGAATTTTGTTGCAAATGTGGAAGTTGATTATTTCGTCAAGGGTTTCTTTGATCCTCAACCTGTGAAACATATTGTCACTCAGACAACCCAGTTCTTTGCTGCATCAAAGCCTTTTCTAGCACTTGACCTTCAAGCTCCAAGCGATGTATTTGCCGGAGAGCCTTTTTCTATCAAGGGTGCAATAACAAATCAGGGCGCCAATGCCCACAACATAGAACTTTCTGTATTCTCCTCAGAGGTACAGCTTGCGGGACAAAAATCACTTGATATCACTGATCTAGACGCTGGAAAATCCACTGACTTTGAATTTGTAGTACAGACACAAAAGGAATTGGGCGATCCCACCCAGGCAACTATTCACGTAAATGGAACATACTCTGATGAGGGGGGAAAAACATACACCATAGATAACTCGTTTAGCGTCTTTGCCAGACAAAGAGGTATGCTTGAGATCGGAGACGCAAATGGTATTTGGATAGGACAATTCTTCATTGCTCCCGTTGTTGGGGTTGGAACCATTGCATCAAGTGTAATAGGTTTTATGATATTTTTATGGCATTACAAGAACAAGAAGAAACAAAAGCAGAAAAAAATAAGAAAAGCATCATAATTTTTATTAAAACAAAAGTTTGAATTTTTACATGCAAAGTGTATTTATTTTTGTCTTAATCCATCATCGATAAATCAACACGGACAGGGGTTTAGGCACTAAATTCTGTATCTGACTCTATACTTTTTATTTTGGTTGTTTAAACGATATAAAATGAAAAAATGTTCAAAATGTAGCGGAATTCTTTTTGACATAGGAAAAAAATTTGTATGTACCAGATGTGGGTTTGAAAAACTGGCTAAAAGATAAAGCAAGAAAAAATTAAAAAACATCTAACAGGTTTGATTTTCTTCAACCAAGCCCAAATTGAATTTAATTTATTTTGATAGAGTGGAGAGGATTTCCTAAAGTCCCATTTTATAAAACTAAAAATCAGAGGCCTTCTGGAAATTGATAGAATGATGGTATGTTAGGCGGTGTAGTGCCGTATACGATTGCTATTTCGTCATGCGCATTGAGTGTTGTGTTTTCTAGATTTGTAGATACCTCTTGTCCGTTTACAAAGATTATGGGTTCTCCATCTGGAGGCGCACCTGTGCTTGTCTTTTTCCATATATCAAGAAATTGAACCAAGGTAAAGTTTGTTTGCTGTGGAGACTCGATGTGCATTATGCCAGTATTGTCATGAGTATGAAGCCAGTATAGACAGACAAACTGCGGGTTATTTGGATCTTCGTTACTCATTATTCCAATATATTGAGGCACCGTAACGTGTTGTCCGCTAACAAAGACGTCAAGATGTGCATGTATATGAAAAGTGGTGTACTCTTGCGTCTCACAAGGAATTCCGTCAATTGCCGCATAGTTAGTGTCGACAGTATTGTCTGACTCGTGAAGATAATATGCTACACCTGCACCTATTGCAGCAATAATTCCTATTGCAATTAGTTTGTTCTTGTTCTTTGATCCCTTGTTGTCAGGTATCTTTTTGCCTCCGTCTTTGTTTATTTTTTTGGCCATCTTACGGGTTCTCTAGTCGCTATAACGATGGTCTATATTTTAACCCATTTACAACCACTACGATCAAGGAATTAAGATTTGGCAGATATTTCTCAGAACTCCCATCATAATTTGCATGAATTAACTTTGATGGGTTGGATTAAATAATTCTCAATATATTATACTTTAATGCAAAAGCAGGCATTAAGATTAGTTTTTTCAAATGGTACCTATCTCACACTGGCAATTGGTATTTTTGTTGGATTGTTTCTTTTCTTGTCATATATGTCACAGTTCCTTTTCTTTGAGCCAAAATTTTTGTTATATGTACCAGAAAGCGAAATTTTAAACTTTATTCTTATAGTTGCAGTCGCATCTCTCTCAGGTCTTGTTACTAGTCTTGGCATATACCGAATTCGTTTGTTAGGCGAGAGCGTGAAAAAATCAGGAAGTGGTTTTTTTGGAACTGTGATTGGAGCTAGTGCCGGGGCATGCAGTTGTGGCTCGATAGGATTTATGATGGCTTCCACATTTGGAGCAGTTGGTGATACCACCACCGCGTTTCTTACACAATATGAGATACCGCTGAGACTGGTTTCAATTGCAATTTTGGTTTATGCATACTATCTGGCAATAAAAGGGATCTCAGGTCAGTGTAAAATAACTAAAACTCCATAGTTCTGCAAAATTATGTTTGAGATCACTCGGTGATCTTAAATAAGGAAGTGAAAAGACAGAACTTGGAAAAAATGGAGTTCAAGAAAGTGGCAATAATCACATTCTCGTGTATTTTTGCCATAGTGTTATGGTATGCAGGTTCTGCCAGTTTTCCGCTAGCGTTTGCAGATGAAACGTACTCGTTTGTGACAGAGTGGGGATCGCTTGGAAATTATGATGGCATGTTAAACGTGCCTGCAAGCATAGACTCTTGATTCTACAGGAAATGTGTATGTTACAGACACTAACAATAATCGAATTGAAAAGTTTTCAAATGATGGCAAATTCCTTGCAAAGTGGGGAACATATGGGAGTGGGAGCGGTCAGTTCAGCTTGCCCACAAGCATAGCTATTGACAGTCAGGGAAATGTGTATGTGGCAGACCAATCAAATAACAGGATCGAAGAGTTTGACGGCTCTGGCAATTACATTCAACAGTTTAATCTTACACAGTATTATCCAGCTCGCATAGCAATAGATCCTTCTGGCAATATTTATTTTTCTGATCCGACAAAAAATGTGGTAGCAAAATTTTCAAATGACGGTCAGGCCATGGCAAAGTGGGGCTCACTTGGAAATGATAGTGGTCAATTTGATTCTCCAACGGGTATAGCAATTGACAGTGCCGGAAACGTGTATGTGGCAGATACAAGCAATGACCGCATTGAGGAATTTACAAGTGATGGTCAGTTTATCGACAAATGGGGCTCTACTGGTACAGACAATGGACAGTTCAATTCACCCCAGGGCATAGCTGTTGATTCGGTTGGTGATGTGTATGTGGCAGATACTGGAAACTACAGGGTAGAGAAATTTACAAGTACTGGTCAGTTTATTACAAAATTTGGATCTTTTGGTACAGGCAATGGACAGTTTGGGGCCCCGTCAGGTATTGCGGTTGATTCTGCTGGAGATGTGTATGTCTCAGATGCGTCGTATGATCATCCAAGCATACAAAAATTTTCAATTTCAAACTCTACTGAAAACATGGCAAAGAGTACTGTACCAGAATTTGGCGCGACAACTTTGCTTGCCCTGACAGCATCCATTTTATCCCTAGTAATTTTTACAAGAATTACGTTAAGCAAGATCTAGCAAAAGAAGTGTAAAAATATGGAACCGCCCACGTTGGATTTCTCCTTTACATTTATTGATTTGTTATGTTGACGTATTCTTCAGGGTCTTCTTCCTTTAGCCTTTGAAAGTAGATTTCTTCGTATGGCATTTCATACATGTCTTACAAATTTTCTATTTAAACAACAAAATTGATAAATCAGTACCCATCAAGTCAAAAAAAGCAAATTTGGCATATCCTTCCTGCTACCATGAAGCCCATAGCATTATAGAATCAAAAAGATAAGAGCCGGTTTATTGGTATTGGTTCAGCATGTACTGCGAGGATGAATACAATGCCTTAGTCAAATCTACCGAGAGACTTCACGAGCTATATTACCAACAAGAAAATGCCGATTTTGCATTCTCAAATGCTCTTGCAAGCGCACAAAACCACATGATTGCATCAGGACTGGTAAGACTAGCTACTGCCAGTGCAAGCGAGATAGTAAATGTGCTAGAAGACAATGCTGAAAAGGGATTTTTTGAGCTCCATGATGCAGCAGAAAGCAAGGTTCAGATAGATGCAGCAGTGATGGCTGCAGAAGAATCATACCGCGAAACTTGCCAGAGATACGAGGAGTGTATCAAGAGACAAACAAGTGAAGAGTGAATATTGTATCAAGAATTGAAAATCATAATTTTAGTTAATATATGATAAATAATTTTCAATGTATGGATTTGGACTCAAAGCGAAGAAAATCAATTAATATGTTCGCAGTATGCATTGTTCTTCTCATAGTGGTACCAGAGACCATTGGGCATTCCTTTTTTGACAAACCTCATCCAACAAGCTCGTCTGTTAATGCCGCTGTTTCCCTGACTGACAAACTTAACAAGGGTTATCCTGAGACAGATTTTGGTTGCCGTCTAACAATTCAAAATGATCCTTCATCAGCCTCGGACATTACTAGGGCAGCAGGTCTTGAAGGAAAATACGGCGAATATACTTGTGGAATCGATGAAAAATAAACCCTGATCAGCCGTAAGGCGTTCTAGAGCTTGATGTCGATGACGGATGAGGTGTAGAAGACTGCATTGAGTCAGGTGAGAACTTGTGCCCAATTGACCACAGTAAAAATAAGGAGGCAAATTTTACCCTCTTCAGACATTGCATAAATGCAGTCCTTGTGATATCCTCTTCGTATACAGTATCTCGAACTATCATGCGTTCTGGCATGAGTTTGTTTGGGTGGAACTCATGGTCAACCTTAAACTTTAGCAACTCTCTTTGAATATGATTAAAAAAATCAGATCTCTCCTTTTCGGGCATTGTAGAGAGTAGTTGCAAAAATTCCTTAGGGTTCTGCAACGCGCTTCCCAATATGACGAAATCTTTGTTTTTTAGCTTGACAATGTCTGCAAATGTCCCCTTACCATGAAGATTAGAAATAACAAGATGAAAGTCAGAGGCTTCTTCAGCCCTCTCAGATACTGCAAAATCTTCGGTCTCTAGCCATCTTTTTATCTTGTCTTTTAACGCGCTCTGGCTCAATGATCAAGAGTTACAGACTCTGACATTTAATGGATTCCTTGTAGATCTCTTAGATGTCATCTAAGATGTAAAGACGGAACAGTTCTAGTTTACTGGTATTTTTGCTGCAAAGATAAAAACCAAGCTCAGTCCTACAAATATACCCGATGCTATCTCCAACCAATGAGGAATCAATATTCTTCTGGCGAAGGTCTCACCAAAATTAGATCTTAATTTACTCATATCGTTATCTTTAATTGCAAAGTGATAGATATTCATCAGCTTTTGTTATTAGTATTCAACAAATTAGCTGATTTTGAAGATCATGCAGTAAAATTGCGATCAGTCAAGGTTTGAGGTTGTCTTGGTTACCCGCATTATGATTCCACTCATAGAGATAGACGAGAGGAAATACCACCCCCAGAAATACATGTCGTTTGCATGTACACAGTGGCTTTTGGCTTCATTTTTTACATCATCAGCAGAACATGTAAGGTGGAAAAAGTTGCCTGGAAACACATTGAGAGGGATGGGGGATTCGACAACGGTATATGCGAACATGTGAGGTAATAGGAAATAAAAGATAAGCAAGAACGGAATAAACGTAAAAGCCATAGGTCGCATGTTTAGCTGCATGATTTCCATGTTCAGCTTGTTCATGTATGCCGATTTTTTGTTGATCTGGTCAATCTTTTCTTGATCCTTTGCCCTGAATGCTGCCATTCTATCTTTCTGCCACGACCTTGTCTCTCTCATCAATCTTTTTAGCTTGTCTTGGTCCACCATTTTTTTCCTTATTGCTGCATTGAATAGGTTTAGCATAATTGCGATACCGATAATTCCAAATGCGGACGGAACAAGCCCTTTCACCCATGGATTAGCACTACCAAGTTGGCTTTGACCCATACCTGGGATCTGTAGATATATGGAATTCAGGAATCCAAGAATTATAGCTTCCATTTTGGTTGTTTTTATTTTGTATATGGTCTTTTAAAAGTTGATGCATACCAGAGCAATCGGTTGCAACCAGCATGTGCATGATTGTACCCGACGTTATCGCTTTTATGGAGCTGACCTAGTTGACAAATGTGGCACTCAAAGAAAAAGACAGAACTGTACTTAAAACAATGATAGACGAAGAAATAGCCAAAATTCCAGGTATTATTGCCAACCTTCGCCTGCCAGAGTTTAGCGGAATTTTTCAGATAAAAGACGAGTCAGAATACGTCTATGGATACACACATGGTTCCATAGTTGGCAAGTTTGAGACATATTATTTTGTAGTTCATTCCGGCAAAAAACCAAGCGGAGGCGAGATAGACGAGATAGCACAGACACTTTTTCAGAGATCAACAGAAATAAGAGATGCTATTTTCAGAGCAGTTGGACAATAAAATATCAAATCATTTTTTTTCGCCTGAAAGAACTTCTCCCTTGGCATAACATTTGTCTGCAGAATCAAATATGCCAAGTGATTGGTTGATCAATTTTGCAGCGGCCACACGATCCTCATTAGCTTTGTCAAGATAAGATTGGCCCAGACCCCTTAGTGCCTTTGCCTTGTTGTACCATGCATTAGCATGATTAGGATTAGACTCAATTGTTTTGTCATAGCAACTAATCGCATCTTCATATCTTTTTAGTCTAAACATTGCTATTCCTTTGTTATTCCATGCGCTTGTGTGAGCGGGATCTAGTTCAATTGCCTTGTCGTATGCAGAGATAGCATCTTCATTTTTTTCCTGTACCATCAGATCATTGCCTTGTTTGTACCATGAATCCGCATCACCCATGGAGGAGTAGATATGGTGGGGATATTTTAACGCCAAGAAGATTTCAAGATATGAGAGAGACAAGAACATGAGAGAGAATAGAACACTTTTGCTCTCATGAGAGGGATCACTAACCTTGTTAACGAACAAGGTATCGCAACCCATTATAAATTGCATGACCAATGGTATGGTATAATGAACATACAAGAACTAAAGACCCATCAGAAACTGCTTGCTATGATTGTGGGCGTTGTAGTGATTGCCTCAATAGGTGGCTCACTTGCATATGCACAGAGTACAAGCACTGGTTCAGGTCAAACACCAATACAGGGTTCAATCAACCTTCCACAGATGATACTATCTAGTGTGAAGACTTCATTTACAACTGCTGCAACAACTGCTGCAGGTCAGGTAACTGGAGGACAAGTGCTATCAGGAGGTCTCAGAGACATACACGGTTCTGTTGTCTATGCCTTTAAGGTAACAGACGGCAAGAGCGTCTACTCTGTCATAGTAGATGCAGGAAACGGCGCAGTGCTCAAGACATCACAAGGACATCCATTAACGCTGGCTTCTCTTATCGGAGGCGGCATGGGTGGACATGGAAAGATGCACGGACACATGGGAATGTGGAAGAAACCAAGCAATAGTACAACAACTGTTGCCCCAACTGACTTCCAAGAGTAAAATCTAGGAAGCATTTCTTATTTTATTTTTATTTTATTTGTTACACTTGATGTATTGAATACTTTGTTTAGTATATCAAATCCAAAATATGATATGAATACAAGTTGGTAGATTCCAAGTTTTCTTGTTTATTTTTTCATAGATCTTTTTGAAGATCAAGTGGCTGAGATTAAAAGTACAAACTGTTCAATTAGTCTAATGGCCCCAGCCACGTTCTACTAGCAACGAGTAAGTTCCAGAACTAACACATGCTGGAGAACCATCCTCAGCTTTTATTATTAGTTGAAAGCCCTCTTCGCATGATATTTTATTTGCAGGCGTGCCTGATCTGAATTGTTGCAAGGGTGGCAGCGCATTCTGCACAGTATTGGCAGTAGGAGCACTAGTCACAGGTGTCACAGGAATGCCAGATGGAACTGTAGAAGCATTAGTACCTGGCGGCATATTTTGATATTTACTATGTCCAGTCATGTTATACGCAGCTCCATTTTGGGAGAAATTTCCTGAGTGTGCAGTCATGTTATATGCACCAGCATTTCTTGTAAAGTTACCCGAATGTGAGAAAGAGCCGCTATGCGATCCATGAGATGTCGAGTTTCCATATTGACCACTATAACCAGACCCTGACATACCCATACCGCCCATACCACCCGTTGGTGCTGTCTGTGCATACACAGTAGACAGACCTAAGATAGAAAATAACACAATTCCTACCATTATTGTAAACAGTTTTTGGTTTTCTGTGTTCATGCCATTAATTATAAACAAAACACAGCATGAAATTAATAAACAGTTGTGACACTTTGTTAACGAACATTGTTAGTGAAAAGATAATCTGTTAGTTTACAGATCTCGTTTCAAAAATGTTCTATAAAAAGACGTTCTACTCTAAAATTCTTTCTAACAAGATAAAACAGAACAGGATGACGCTCATCATTTTGTCAAGATAACAATTTGATGGTTTTAGGTTTTGTATAATTTATGAAATATCAGATCGGGATAGAAAACATTGTTCATGAACAAAAGTACACAAGTATTATTTAATTTTGGACTTACTTTTGTTTGGAAACTGTAGGTGCCATGTAATTTTATTGGGAAATGTGCCCTTCCCCAGACTCTCCTAGCCCTACAGTTTCCATGTATTCATCACTTGAGGCGCTGTCCTTTGGCACTTGCATATCATAACATGCGGGCAGAACAGATGAAATGAGGTTAGAAGGAGCTATTGCTCTGCAAGAAGACTATTCTTTGGTATCTTGAATACTAGAGTATTTTCAGATATCTCAAATGTTGCAGGGCATTCAAGTGACTCAAAGGCTTGTTCATAAAATGCCTTACAGTGCAGAGAGTATTTTTTGCCCAGATCATGACGCATTACAAATATCATCATTTTTCCGGCATTTATCTCGGTAAGATCAAAGCCAGCCACGACTGATCTCATCTTTATGATATCAATCCAGTCATTCACACTATAATTTCCCCGCATTGAGAGACACAGGTCACGCGGGATACTTTTTCCTTCTGCCTGCGCCACTTGCATAATCATTTTATCGTCTAGTTTATCCAAAATTGATTTGATGAGTTCTCTTTCGGTTGGAATCCATTTTGATTTGGCTGCTACAATATCCCATTCCACTGCTTGCAGAAGCAATTTATTTACCAATCCGTTAACGGTGGATTTCTCGTAGATGGCATGTTTTTTTAGTTTTGTTAATATCTGTGCATCTATCCTAAAGGTCACTGTTCCGGTTGGTTCACTGTATTGCTGAGACTCAGCTTGAGATTCCATCATCTGTAAACATTACCCTTACGGTGTTTTTGTCGCACTCTAGTTCTATCTTCTTTTTGAACAATTCTTTGAAAATAAGCTCAAGAATGGTCTTTTGATATAATGACCAATTCTTTCCCAAGTCATGTTTTAGGACCATGTTATGAAACCCGTTGTCAACAAGATGGCTTATCTGTACTGATGAATTTATCATCAGGATTTCATACCATGCTATAAATGAAGTCAATTCTACCTTTCCACGCATAAACAAGACAATGTCTTCAATCCCTTCCTTTCCGATCGTAGAGGCAATCTCAACTACAGACTTTGCATCCATCCCATCGAATAGTTTCTTCAATACTGGCTTGCTTAGAATCACAAACCCAGATCTTGGAAGATAAAAGTCCCAGTCAATGAATCTCTTCAATGCTTGATTTACCAGAGTGTTTGTGCTTACTTCTTGCACCTTGGATAGATCACGGAGTCTGTGTATTGTGTCATCGTCAAGTCTGAATGTAATGGTCGATGTCTTTTTTGAGCCATTGACCGATTTCATCATGTAACTAGTTTCCAGTTTAGAGTATTTATGAAATGATGAACCTTGTTCACTAATATTGTAAGTCAGAACAAATTTGTTTTTGGTTTGTACCACAAGTTTTAAAAAAGCATCATTGAAGTTTTAGACTTTATTGTGCTTGACATAGTTCCAAAATGCGTCTGACTTGTGCGTACTTGTCCACACATACGTCCCCACTATGATCATAAGTATTCCAAGCATGAAATAGGCACCCTGGAAGTATGGCTGATGTCGTGGTACGAGCACATGCAGAAAGCCAAGTGCACTAGCTACACTAAGGACTGAACCTGTGATAACAAAGATCTTGCCTAGACTCTTCAATTGGTTCAATATAGTACAACAAACAATAAAGACTTTACACTAATTTCCACATTAAAATAATGAAAGACGTTACAATTACCTAAAAATGAGCTAGTTTCAGTTGACTGCAGAAAATATCATTTAAAATTTTAACATAGGACTTTAATCCTTCTTACCACACAAGTAAAAAGAACAATCAATGGAGTGATACCATGGGAATGATTGTCAAAATAGTGATAATATGCGCAGTCGTGGTTTTTTTAGTTGCATATTTCAACTATACACAGGTTGGCACCGTTTTTGACAAACTAGTACAGATTCGAGATAGTGTTCAAAACGCGACAGACCCAATCATAAAAAATGCATTGCAAGGTGCTGCCAATTCTAATCTGACAAAACACTAAAGATAGATGGACTTTAAATCAGACGGAATGTCTACAATTATCAGGTAAAAGAGATTTGTCTAGCGGATATATGCCATACGATTTTGCACACAAGCTAGTAAATCAGAAAGGATCTGGCACTTATGCCATAATAGGAGTATTGATTCTAATCATAGGTATTGGGATTGGTCTTTTCTATCATAATGATGTAATAACATATCTTGCAATGGTCATTGGAGTCTCAGTTATTGCTTCATCGTTTCTAATGATAATCAAACAATATGAAAGAGCGGTAATACTCCGTCTTGGAAAATACAATAGGCAGGTAGGACCGGGAGTACAGACAAGATTGCCTTTTGCAGACAATATTCTCGTAGTGGATATTAGGGAAAAAGTAAGCGAATTCAAGGCAGAAAGGATGCTTACAAAGGACAATGTTCCAGTAACCATTGACGCGATTCTTCGCTATAGAATAATTGAGCAGCGAGCCAAGGATGCAATACTAAATGTAGAAAACTTTAACCAAATGATACAGCAAGTTTCTCAGACTACACTTCGTAATAACATAGGTTTTTCAGTATTCCAGGACATACTCTCAAAAAGGGAAGATATCAATTCTCGCATCAAGGCAGTAATAGAAAGCGAGGCAAGCAACTGGGGCGTCGAAGTAACAGGCGTCGAGATTCGTCAAGTCATCATACCTCAAGAACTAGAATCTGCAATGTCAATGCAGGCTCAGGCAGAGCGTGAGAAGAATGCACGTGTCATATATGGCGAATCAGAAATTCTAGTTGCAAAGAAATTTGAAGAAGCTGCACAGGTATATGCAGAAAACCCCGTTGCCTTTGCATTAAGACAGTCCAATATGTTGTACGAGTCAATAAAAGTACAAGGCACTACCATAGTCATGGTTCCTTCAGAATCGCTCAATTCCATAGGATTTGGAAACTTGGGAACTACCATAGCATATCTTGAGAGCACTAAAAGAGCAGTCCAAAAAGAAAAACCAAAAGATGACGGTACAAAACAACAGTAATTATTCTTCAGATACAGTTTGAACAGATAGCCTATTTTTTCTTGGAATTTTCATTTATAGATAATGCCACTCTTTCAATTAGAAATCTTAGAAATTTGGATAATTGGAGATTATGAGGGTTGGTGGCATTCCATTCTAAAATAAGATCATAATAGAATTTCCATTCGTTTTCATCTTTTTTGAGATGAGTGGTCATCATGGTTTCGAATTCTTTTGCTACATCCCAGTCGACAGGGCACAGTTTATCATCCATCTGGATTAATTTTCCATCTTTTAGTTGAAATGGATAAGACTTACATACACCAGGTTTGAGATCGTGTATTCCACAACGAAAATTGTCTTCAAATTTTATCAGAAATGTGCACGTGTCATCCTTTTGCTTCAAGGCAAGATCCACCAAGCCCTCTTCAATCTGTATACCCCATGCATCTTCCTTTGCGCCATAAATCTCTAGAAAATTCTCTGGATCTAGCCCAAGTCCAACCGAAATTCTGTAAACATCATGAGCGTTAACAAATATTGTATATTCTTTACAGCAGTTTGTATGACACGATATGCAGGGATGATCTTGGATACTTTGGTTTGTAATGGTCAAGATGTTCTTTCCTTGTCCCTTTGTTTTTAGGTATTCCGGTGATGCCATATTGGAAAAATACCGCAAAACCGGGAACTTTTTTTAAGATGGAATCAGTGCAATACCGTGGGATTATTCAGTAGCAATAAAAAAAAGGAATTTTGTACTGTTTGTAAAAAGGGCATCTCTCGCAAAAGCAATCCAAAGAAGGACTGGAATGTCAAAGGTCCACTGTGTGCAAATTGTTATGTGGATCTAATGAAAGAAAATTTTGATAAAAAAAAGGCCAATGACAACAAATGTGTTTTGTGCGGGGCAGAGCCTGGAACATACAATCTATGGAGGCCAAAAAAAGAATGGGAACTAAAAGGATGGCTTTGTGAATCTTGTTTTAATGAAAGGGAAAAATCAGACAATGAATTGAAGAAGAATTGCAGTCTGTGCAACGCCAAACTTGGTTTTTTTGTACATCGTCCAAAAAAAGAATGGTGTGTTACAGGCTATCTCTGCAAAAACTGCTGGAATCTTCAAGAATCAAAAACTTTACAGAAAGAATAGAAGTCGTGAAATATGAGATTTTAAGTAAAGTACAGCCTTAACTTGTGCTTTGTTTAGCTTGTTTTTTACAAGCTGGACATCTTGGACCATAATCACGGTCTTTACTTACTATGATTTTCTTACACCCCAAACAATAGTAATAGTTGGTCATCGTACAAAACCTGAATCTTTTTCATGGTCTTTTGTGCCAGGTTTGTTTCTTGGTTTTGATCTTACCATGCAGTTACAGCAGTTGCAGTATAGACCTACAGTCTCGTTGGTTGCGGGCTTGTCTTCAATGTCATGGCATCCCTCCCGTGTCATGAAAATCCCGCAAATCTGGCATCGTACTTGATCCGACAAATAGCGGCTGGTCCCGTCTCTTGGTTTTCTAACCTTGTAGGGTTTACAAAGACCCTTGCAGACGCCTCTATCTTTGTTCATGGATAGTTTTGGATGCAGGAGAATAAATTCCCATTGATGTCATTTGTACCAATTTTGACAAATCAAAGCGCAGTTACATCGTCTAGTCTTTGTGTCTTGAAAGCATATGGCAATCTAGAGATTCTTTGCAACATCAGTTCTTAGCTGACCGCACGCAGCTGATATCTCAGATCCCTTCTCTACTCTTACGGTACAATTCACATCAGACTCTCGCAGTACATGTTCAAATTCTGTTATGCGTTTCCATCGTGGACGTTTGAAACCGCCAGCGGTTGGATTCACCGGTATTAGATTCACGTGAGCCCCGTTACCTTTCAATAATGCGGCAAGCTCTGTTGCAATTTCTGGCGAATCGTTGACTCCGTCTATCAGGGCGTATTCTAGCGTAACACGTCTGCCTGTCTTTTTGAAATAAGTTCTTGTAGCCGTGATCAAATCTTTGACCGAATGGGGTCCTGCAGTTGGTACTAATTTTCTTCGCAGTTCGTCATTTGGGGCATGAAGTGAGATTGCAAGCCCTATCTGCAAGTCTTCCTCTGCAA
Source organism: uncultured Nitrososphaerota archaeon (assembly GCA_963701075.1). Taxonomy (GTDB): domain Archaea; phylum Thermoproteota; class Nitrososphaeria; order Nitrososphaerales; family Nitrosopumilaceae; genus Nitrosotalea. The sequence continues at coordinate 937,575 of OY969559.1, read as the reverse complement.
GACTGTCTATTCCTTTCATTACACCAACTGTGGAAATGGTGATGTGTCTCTGTCCAAGACCAAATGCGCGTGCGTGTGTCAATAGTCTGACTGCTCGAATGGTTTCTGCATAATTTGCCAGAGGCTCTCCCATCCCCATGAAGACGATGTTTGTGACGTGTTCTTCCCGCTCTTGGAGGACTGAAGCAAAATGCAATACCTGTGCAACGATCTCTTCTGCCTTGAGATTCCTCTCAAAGCCCATCTGCCCTGTAGCACAGAACGTGCAGCCCATCTGGCAGCCAACCTGTGTCGATACACAGATAGTTGATCTTGGATGACTGTTTCCCTTGCGGTACTGCATTAGTACTGTCTCAATTAGAGTTCCATCACCGAGTTTTAGAAGAAGTTTTGTTGTCTGTCCATCCTCGCTTACTACGCGATGAATTTCATTTGCAGATCCAATTGTATACCCTGCAGAAGATAGTGCTTTTCTCATCTCTGATGGAATTTGACGCATATCAGACATGTCTTTTGGGAATTCATGGTACATCATGTGCAGCAGTTGGTCTGCACGATAACGTGGCTGTCCTATGCTTGTTACAAGCTTGTCCATCTCCTCTGGCAGTACACGATAAAGGTCTGTCATATTTCACATGCAACCCGATTTATTTGAGATAGTAGCATGTTATTGTCTTTGCAATTTCAGACCAATTAGTGTTTTGTTGACTCAGTTTTGTGGTATTTTTTTCCAGTCTGTTGGCGGTATTTTGTGCCAGTTCTCAAGTTTATTTTCATGAGTCAGTCCTGAAAACGGGACTCCATTTGTTCCAAGGCTTTTAGATTGAATCCAGTTTGAGTGCAAATTCCTGTAGGTTGATTTTGTCGCTTGGGTATGACCACCCGCACCTGTCGAGACATTAGGCCAAATCTGTGCACCAGTGTGCAAGTTTTTGTATTGGTTTTCATCTTGCTTTATACTGGGCTTGAACTGCTCCATCTGTTTGTTCCATTCATGTTGAGAGTCGCTCACAGTAGGACTTGGTTTGTCAGTTCGGTAAAAGGTGCCATTTTGCTGCTCGATAGATGTCCCATTGTCTTTGCCATACATGAATTGACCAGTATGCGCCCTGTCAAAATGAGACAAGGTTTGGTTGTCTAGAATTCCGTGTTGACTGTGATGTGGTATTACTACATACTTTGTCCAGTTACCCCCAATGATTGTCGAAGTTGTGTTTGTGGGTGTTGGGCCTGGAGTTGTTGGGCTAGCATATAGAACAGTAGCTGCAGAGGCATTATTTGAGAACAAACCAAGACCAACTGCATTCCAAGCTGCAACCTGATATTGTCCTACATTACCTGGAAGTAGACTAGTATCATTATAGTTTGTTAATGCGCTTTCGGTATTGTTAACAAGAATTGTTCCATTTCGTTGGATCTGATATCCTATGACTCCGCTTTGAGTAGCATTTATTGGAGAATTCCATGTCAAGGCAATTTGATTTCCAGATACTGGCATGGCGTTTAGGTTTGTAGGAGCAAGTGGGGGGCTTGCGCTGTCTGCAAAGGCAGGGGCTAAACTTACTGTAAGCAATATTACGATGCTTGCCATCATTGCAAGCGGTTTTAGCACGTTTGTGGATTTGACAGGGTTCATTTCTTGATTTATCTAGGAGATGATAGGATATAAAATTTGTGTACCAATGATTGGGATACCAATGAATTTTATACAAATTAAAATACTTTCGGTAACAATGTTGCTTAACAGTGTATCACAATTTTTAATTAGGACTTTCTATTTTCCCGTCTTTACATTTTAGGCATCAGAAGAGCCCAACAATAGTCTTATTTACGGCATCATGAGACGTTAATTTAACATGAAGTTTTTTGGAAAGAAGTTCAAGTGTGAGCAATGCAAATCAGAATTTTCAAAGCAGGAGGATCTGATAAGTCATGCTCGCCACGACCATCATCATGACATAGTCAAGTGTACAGAATGCGGAATGGAGTTTATTCATGAGACAGACAGGCTTCATCACTCTAGAAAGGAGCACGAGGAAAAAATGGCAAGACGTAGCCACAAGACAGAGCACAAGGACAATGACGGACATTCATCCCCTCAGGATGAAGTCGACAAACATACAAGAAACTTTAGCGATAACTTTTGATTGAAGAATTCACAAGGTGCATATCAAGGCAAACTGTTGTAACGCTAGAAAAAGATGAAGAATTTAAGGTGTTTGGAGATGAGCATATCAATAAAAAGGCAAAGAACCCTGGGTTATGTTAATGATTAAAAAATTGAAATTTTTGGTTACAAGTTTGGTAAGAAAGGCAGGAAAGTTTGACAGGAATGCCATCATAGGTCTTGTTCTGCTCCTATCCCCATATGTTGTCGGCGTCATAACTCGTCAATCAGCAGAGCTTGAAACCACAATTCCAAAGCGATTCCCTACCTGCGATACTTTCATTCATGGGTTATGCATTCCAACGTTGTATGTTCCCATACCCCTAGGATTGGGTTTTCTTGTACTCAACCTAACATCATTTCTCATCAGCGCTTCACTATTTATCATAGGCTTCTTTTTAGTAAAGAAGAAATGATTCATTGTCTTTCTGTTATACAGTACTGGTTTTGAGATCAAAAAATTTTGTATCTTGAATATCTATCTCATTGAATCATTTTCAGAGAATTTCGTCTTGGACTTTAGCTCCAGCAAGTAGGCAAGCCCTCCTGACAGGACACCGATCATGATCGCCACAATGAATCCTATGATAACAGGAGGAAATGGAGCAAGAATTTGCTCGTGAGCTTGCAAATCTGTCAAGCCTCTACCACCTGAAGAGACAGGCAGTATAGCCGCGCCGCCAACGAATCCCACATACATGAGCAACCAGGTGGAGCCTGTTATGCCTACGTTCATTAGCAACAAATGTATCACGGTGAGAAAACTACGCTTTTTTCCCGTTATCGGTCTGCCTAACCTCACTTCTAGATAGTCATAGAAAAGCGCTGTTACGCCAAGAGCTATTATCATGACAATGTATGCCATGTATCCAATCAATAGCCATGTGCCTGCACTACCCGCTGCAATTACGGTTGCAGGAGTAGGTTTGAAGTAGACAGAACCATATACAAACAGTATTAGCGTAGCTGCTGTAACTAATCCTCCCTGGATCACTGCACTCCAGATGAATCTTGTTGCCCACTTGCTATTTTCCATAAACACCACGTGAAATCATATCTTTACCATGTTCAGTGTTAATCACGTACTGGACGCTCTGTATAAATTCATCATTAGATATTTCTATGATAGAACCTACCGTAGATATTATTACAAACAATTTTTGAAATATACTTGATTTAGTGTTATTCGTTGCTCTCGATATATTAGACACAATATAAAGAATTATGAAACATTGTGAATGAACATTGTTAGTGAAGAACTAATTTAGAAAAATTAAATTTGTGTTGCGTTTCAGAAGCACTATCAATCCAAAATTGAAGATGGATTTTTAAAAAAGACATGGTAAGTGTTTAAAACTAGGTATGTAAAACATACCACAGTTGGATTCAAAGAGCAAAAAGATGGTCCAGTGCGATGTTTCTGACATTTGGCATGTTCTTGGCAGGACATGGTCTTTGGTAATTCTAAGAAATCTAAGTACGAATGAGACCATTCGTTTCAATGAATTAAAGAGACTTGTTTCTGGGATAAGCAGTACTGTACTATCAGATAGGCTATCAGAATTAGAGGGTCATGGGCTTGTGATTAAAAAAATTTACCAAGAGATACCAGTTAGAGTGGAATATAGCTTGACAAAACAAGCAAGGGAACTAGAAGAAATACTCGAGGATTTGGGCCAATGGGCAAATAAATGGAAGCCAAAATTAAAAAAAGAGACCTAAGTTTTTACTGCGTATTTTTCTGGCAGATCTATCAATATCAGTTCGGTTTGTTTTTCTGATTTAATTGCTAATTTACGTTCATCTTCCACTCTTGCGGCATCTTTTGTTTGCATAGTGGTACCATTGATCTGGACTTTTCCCTCTATGACAAACACGTATGCCTTTCGTCCGGGCTGTATTTCATGCGAAATTTCAGCGCCTGGCGTTAGACTTGAGACATAAAATGACACGTTTTGATGCATGGTTAGTGCGCCATTTGAGTTTAAACCAAGCGGCGAAACAACTTGCAACAGCTTGTCCAGTCTCTGTTCTTTAGAGTATCCCTTTTGTTGCCATGATGGGGCTAGTTCTTTTTTATCTGGAATAACCCACATTTGCAAAAGATGTAATGGTTTTTCTTTTGAATGGTTGCGTTCTGCATGCATTATACCAGATCCTGCAGTCATTACCTGAATCTCACCTGGCTTGATTACCCCCTGGTTGCCGCGACTGTCTTCGTGCTCTAGTTCCCCGTCAATTACGTATGTTACAATCTCCATATCCCTGTGTGGGTGTAGATCGAATCCTTCTCCTGGTTGTATGGTGTCATCGTTGAAGACACGAAGCGGTCCATAATTCATTTTCTTTGGGTCAAAGTAATCTGCAAATGAGAAATGGTAATAGGTAGAGAGCCAATCCATCTCGCTTTTGTGATGTTCGTTTGCCCTGATTGTTTGTATCATGAATACATATAGGCAGCCGCCCTTTTAAATGTGGTAGTAATTTACTACCTAGTAGCATAGCAATACCATACTAGGTAATATCATAGATACCATATCACCACATAGATAGCTGGTGAAAGAAAATACCGTTAAAGATGTTAAATTATAATTGATCTGCGGCTATAATAATTTGAATCCAATCTTTAAAGCCAATCATACCACTACCAGAAAACGAGTGTCAGAGCTTACCTCCGAGCGATTACAGATCCTAGCCCAACTTTATAGACTAAACAATATTATCGCTCCCTCTATGTTTATCATTTGCAAATAACCATAGAGACATTATTTTTTTAATTTAATCTAACTAAAAATGTATTTTATAGAACTATCTGTTTTGTTCAAGCGATTTTATATCTATAACAAACCTGTATCGAACATCGCTATTGAGTATCCGCTTGTAGGCGTCATTGACTTTCTGAATCGGGACAATTTCGATCTCGCTTGCGATGTTGTTTTTGCTGCAAAAATCAAGCATCTCTTGTGTCTCTTTGATGCCTCCTATGAGAGAGCCTGCAAGGCTACGACGACCAGCAACTAGAGAGTAGGAACCAACCGGCGTTTCCTTCTCTGGAATTCCAACCACGACCATTGCACCGTCAAGAGTAAGAAGATCCAAGTATTTGTTCCAGTCAAGCTCGGCTGAAACTGTGTTTATCATCAGATCAAAATATCCTTTGAGTTTCTCAAAGGTTTTAGGATCGGAAGTGGCATAGAAATAATCTGCTCCCAGTTTTTTGCCGTCTTCTTGTTTTTTAAGCGAATGACTGAGCACAGTAACTTCGGCACCAAGTGCATGTGCAAGTTTTACGCCCATGTGACCTATACCGCCAAGACCTATTATGGCAACTTTTTTTCCAGGGCCTGCCTTCCAATGCATCAGGGGAGAATAAAGCGTGACACCTGCACACAAAAGCGGCGCTGCCTTGTCTAGAGGAAGATTGTCAGGAATTGAGAGTACATAGTTTTCATCTACCACTATTTTGTTAGAATACCCTCCCTGAGTTGGAGTGCCATCTTTTTCTGTTCCATTGTAAGTTGTAGTCATTCCTTCTGTACAATACTGTTCAAGGTTTTTACGACAAGGCTCACATTTGCGGCAAGAGTTGACAAAACATCCTACACCTACCCTGTCGCCTGTCTTGTATCGAGTCACTTTAGGTCCAACTTGTGAGACAATACCTGTTATCTCGTGTCCTGGAACCATTGGGAACTTTGATCCTCCCCACTCATCACCTACTTGGTGTATGTCTGTGTGGCATATTCCGCAGTATCCAATATCAATCACAACATCATGATCAGAAGGCTCACGTCTCTCAAAAGAGTACGGGCCAAGAGATGCTTTTGCTTGCTGTGCTGCATATCCATGAACTTTAATCGTCATTTTCAGTCTAGATACTTTGAAGGCTTCAATTGTATTTAATTATTGACAGTGATATGCACGCTACGGGTATGACACGATAAAGCGGGCCTGGGTGGACTAGAGTACCATTTGGGTCGTATTTGTGAGCCCGCTTTTGCATAATAATCTAATCTTAATTTGATGTCCCAAGGGAAGATGTAATCAAAATTGTTTATGGGGCTGCTTTACCCCTTAACGTGGTAGCCGTTGTCAACGTAAATAATTTGTCCCGTAATGTTTTTCGCATTGTCAGACATCAGAAAGACCGATGCTTGACCGATCTGTTCAAGCGTCACAAAATCGTGCAACGGGGAGGCGCTTGCAACCATTTCCATCAGCCTGTCAAAATCAGTCAAACCGGAGGCAGCACGTGTCTTGACAGGCCCTGGCGACAGCGCATTGACGCGGATATTCTTCGGTCCCAGCTCGACTGCAAGGTAACGCATCGTGGCCTCAAGGGCAGCCTTGACTGGACCCATGATACCATAATGTGGAATAACTTTTTCAGACCCGTAATAACTCATCGTCAAAATCGCACCACCATTCATCAGCGGCTCGGCCGCCTTGGCAAGCCGGATCAGAGAGTGACATGAAATATCCATCGCATTCAAGAAACCCTCACGGGATGAATCTACCACCCGGCCATGAAGATCTAATCTTGGGGCATAAACGATCGAGTGCAAAAGGAAATCAAGATGGCCCCACCGGCTCTTGATCTCGTCTACTAGAGCCACGAGATGAGATTCATTTGTGATGTCTAAAGGAGCGAAAATCTCGGCACCTACGATTTCAGCAAGGGGTGCCACGTAGTCTTTTGTTTTTTCGTCTAGATACGTAACGGCCAGCTCCGCTCCCGCTTGATGGAGAGCATGAGCGCACCCCCACGCTATGGAATGTTCATTTGCAATGCCTACTACAAGCCCTTTTTTTCCTTTCATTCTATTTTCTATCTTTTGCAAAGATTTTAGATTTTCTACTAGAAGGTGACTGTGTGATGCCTGTAAATTCTGCTAAAACAGATTTAACTAAATTCATAAGGTTTGCACCAAAACAGTTTTAGCGCGTCTACCCCATTTTTGATTTTGTATTAATTTATTGTACATTTGTTAATAGCTGTTAAATTTCAAGGTTTGGAGAAAGTTCGAGTCTTGCAGATCTGAATCCAAAAATTCCGTCCCGTAAATTTCGCTAAATCAAATTTCAACAAAAAAGAAGAGTTCTATTTCAATAGAACTGCAGTGACGATTCCAGCCCCAATAAATCCACCAAGTACCATAAACAGAAGGTCAAATGCGATGACTTTCTTAAATGAAGCATGTACCTCTTTTTTCCATACTGATGGTTTTATCACTTCAAGTACATTTACCATAGGAGAGAATCGAATTTTTCCTACTAGTTGTTTTCCAATTTTGTAGTGATTCTTACTTTCTTGTATTTTGTTCAACTATAGTATATGTGATAGTACCACTTAAGGAAATACTACCAAAATAGGAGAGTTATACTTTTTTGCAGCTACAAATGACATATTACGCCGCTTTATTAGAGATTAGGACGTAATAGAATCAGAGGAATTATAACATGACACAAGAGATGCAAGCTCAATTTGATGCAAAACGTGATAAAAAAATTCAGGACGATAAAATCTGTCCAACATTTGCATTCATTAGCTGCCAGCCAGGAAAGGAGACACTTGTAATAAGAAAACTCCAAACTCTCAAATCGGTAAAGGAGATCCTGCGAACACATGGGAAATATGACATACTTGTCAAGCTGGAAAATATGACCGAGTCCGAACTAAGAGAATTGATAAACAATGAGATATTGCATATGAATGTGGTTCTCTCTGTCATGAACCTGACATCGGCATGTGTGGCGTAGGTACAAGGATTAGTTATGGAAGAAATTGCATGGGATGTAATAGAGCAAGTCTTTAGCCAAACTGTCCGAGAGACTGGGATAGTAGATTATAACCTCCAACAAAAGATTTTCAGTGATATCAAGAAGGAACTAACTTGCCAGATCGAGGAGAGTCTAGGCAGAAATGTAGAAAGTATGACACGTGAAGAGCTAAAAGGGATCATAAAAGAAGCAATAGACAAAGTCAAGAAGCAACCTGTTATACCTAAAGTTACTTGAGTAGACCATACCATTGATTCTATTTTAAAAATTTAACAAGTTATACCAGAGCTGGCCAAGTATGTCATAATCTACTCTTGTCAAAATGACAATCGCAGTTGCATCCCTCTTTACATTTTATTCTTTTACAATCAGAGCACATGTTTTGCCTCCAAAAATGGTCTCTTTCCATGAAATTATTAACACCTGATATCAGGTAAGCTTTTTGATGTTATTGTAGAATAGTCATTCTTCATCTTCTGTTTCTCTAACATCTTCCTGCGCATCTTGCTCGACTTGCTCTAGCTCGTGCGCCTCTTCTTTCATTTCTTCCTGCTCTGTCTGGCGTTTTTCTTTAGATTCCTCTGGTTTGGATTTCCACAGGGCCTTGAAAAAATTCTTCATTCTTTTTATCTCTGAGATTCACATGTTACGATACTACTTAAGACAGCTAAAGTGGCAGTAAAAACTCAATTTGTCATCATGTACGAGTTCTGGTGTTATCTATGTAATTTTTCTGTTGACCTGCCACATTTAGTACAGGTTATTATAGAATCCACTGGATAAAATACCAAACCGCAGAATATGCAAGCCCGTAGTTTTGATAGTTCTGTCATGGCCTATCTGGTTCTCGATTTTTTATTTTGTCTTCCAAGTAAACGCTTTGAAAACTTTCTCTTGGTCAGGGCTTTCTCTCGGTTAGCATATTTTTGATTTCTTTGTGTTTTGGATTTTGCCATTTTTTATACCCTCTATTCTTTGTAATCAGGAAGGTCGCTCAATAATTTATCTATGTTTCCTGTTCTTGAGCGCAGCTCATATTTTCCGTCTTTTTTATCCACATGCATAAGATGATATCCAAATTCTTCGTCCATCCAGAGAACGTAAATCGGCTTTTCAGATTTGTCCCGTTTACCCTGTTTTATTTCATCAAAAATTCTAACCTGATTCTCGTATACATCTTTCAAATCAAGATATGTATTCTTGCCAAATTCAGTTATTCCAACTCCAACAATTTCTGTGCCATTTCTCTTAAGCGATGTTATTATGCGCAAACTCATAGAGACTAGTACGTTGAGCCAAGATTTAAAGTAGAAATGATATTATCAAGTCTGAAAAGAAGGACCTTACTCGCAGTGAAAAGAAATCCAAATAACTTTATTTTATTGAAAGCTCAATAGTTTATCATGAACAAGGTAGATGCATGTTGAAAGAAATTTGCAAACGCTGCAAAAAGCATAAAGAGTTGGCTACCTTAAAACCAAGACTGTGTCATGATTGCCTAATTGCCGAAGGCAAATCCAAAGATTTGAACGATAAATAAAAAACAACATAGTAACGTCTCGTTTCTTTGCAGATACCACGACTTTGAGTCAATGGGTAGTTCTCACAAGTCCGAACCCATTGAAAGTTTGGGTCCTGTAAGGCTTGTTATATCACGGTTTGTTGGAATCCTGAAATATCTTGTTGTTATTTCAGTGTAGTTTATGAACATACAATCTTTATTAATTTAAAGTGAAATGTAGATTGAATGCGTCTTCCCTCGTGGCATGAATTTAACGAAAAAATAAACGAGCTGAATAAAACGATAGCAGAGAATATCGCTACTTTCAAAAATGATTATCCTGCACTGGATCGAGTCCTTACAGCGATGCTTTCTAATCTGCCTTTTTTTGGTCCAATAGCAACAAGCATCTACAGTAGTTATCCTTCTGATTTGCCACCACAGCAAAAGGCAGAGCATGTTCTAAGCTACTTCAAAGACATACAAAGTAGAGGTGAGAAACACTATGACAAAATTGCAACCAAGTTGGATGCCATTTTGGTAGATGTAACTGATCCGAAACAAATCACCGCCAAAGAAATCATGCTTGAGACAATTCGGGAAATTATTGTTACAAATAATGCTCTTGTAGATTTCAAGCTTGACTACTTGAAAAATGAAATGGGGCAGTTTGGTCAAACTGTCCATAAGATAGATGAAGCTCGCAGCAAGGAAATTGAAAATATGAGGACAGAATTAGAAAGACATTGTGAATCAATCAATATTTCAAAAGACTTTCTTTTACGAGAAGCTAGTGGTTTCTATTATAGTAGCAATTATGAAAAAGCATTAGAATATTATGATCAAATTCTCAAAGTGGATCCAAAAGATGTTAAAGCATTATACAACAAAGGTCTTGCACTTGAAAACCTGGGCAGAAATGAGGAAGCGATAACATACTATGACAAGGTACTGGAGATAGATCCAAAATATGTTAAAGCGTTAAACAACAAAGGTAATGCATTATACAATCGGGGTAAATACGAGGAAGCGATAACATACTATGACAAGGTGCTAAAGGTAGATCCAAATTATGTTAAAACATTCCACAACAAGGGTAATGCCCTTGGCTATCTGGGCAGAAATGAGGAAGCGATAACATGGTTTGACAAGGTACTGGAGATAGATTCAAGGGATGTTAACGCATTAAACAACAGAGGTAATGCACTTGAAAACTTGGGCAGAAATGAGGAAGCGATAACATGGTTTGACAAGGCACTTGAAGTAGATCCAAATTATGTCAGTGCATTACACAACAAAGGTCTTGCACTTGAAAACCTAGGCAGAAATGAGGAAGCGATAACATGGTTTGACAAGGCACTTGAAGTAGATCCAAATTATGTCAGTGCATTACACAACAAAGGTCTTGCACTTGGCTATCTGGGAAGATATGAGGAAGCGATAACATACTATGACAAGGTACTGGAGATAGATCCAAATTATGTTAAAGCGTTAAACAACAAAGGTCTTGCACTATACAATCTGAGTAAATATGAGGAAGCTACATCATGCTTTGATAAGGTACTTGAGATAAATCCAAAGGATGTTTATGCGTTAAACAACAGAGGTGTTAACCTTAAAAACCTGGGCAGAAATGAGGAAGCGATAACATGGTTTGACAAGGCACTTGAAGTAGATCCAAATTATGTCAGTGCATTACACAACAAAGGTAATGCACTTGAAAACCTGGGCAGAAATGAGGAAGCGATAACATACTATGACAAGGTGCTAAAGGTAGATCCAAATTATGTTAAAGCGTTAAACAACAAAGGTCTTGCACTTGAAAACTTGGGCAGAAATGAGGAAGCGATAACATACTATGACAAGGTGCTAAAGGTAGATCCAAATTATGTCAGTGCATTAAACAACAAAGGTATTGACCTTAAAAATCGGGGCAGATATGAGGAAGCGATAACATGGTTTGACAAGGCACTTGAAGTAGATCCAAATTATGTCAGTGCATTAAACAACAAAGGTCTCGCACTTGGCTATCTGGGAAGATATGAGGAAGCGATAACATACTATGACAAGGTGCTAAAGGTAGATCCAAATTTTGTTAATGCGTTATTTAACAAAGGTACTGCACTTTACAGTCTGCGTAAATATGAAGGGGCAATAACATGGTTTGACAATGTACTGGAGAAATGTCCAAAGGATGTCAGTGCATTATACAACAAAGGTCTTGCACTATACAATCTGAGTAAATATGAGGAAGCTACATCATGCTTTGATAAGGTACTTGAGATAAATCCAAAGGATGTTTATGCGTTAAAAGCTAAAGAATCTGTTCTAAATCGCATAAACAGAAAGTAAAAATAAATTTCATAACTCACTTTCTGTGGATCATACTTTTCATATCATGAAATTCAAAAACTGTAAGACTCGATCATGATTTGAATTTATGGATGCGAGTCCGAGGGTTCTCTTGATAACAGTAATCACGAGCCCAAGAAATTTTGTGAAAATAATTTAACAGAAAGTGTGCAGTAAGCTAATCGGAGTAGCTACAAAACTCCATTCCTTAATTTTTTATTTTCATAACCTAACTAATTCATAAACAAGTAGAAACGATTGCGGATTCTAAGACTAATAAAATTAGGAATATTTCCATCATGACAAACATCCCAATTATAAACAAGGAAACTCCTATGGCAACTTCTATTTTCTTCCATTTCAGCAAAGTATTTCTGAAATTCTCTATGCTTTTAGGAAGATCTAGAGACACCTTACCTTCCATTGGAAGTAATGCCAATACAAATACTATTATGCTAAATATGAAAAGCAATGGCGGAAACATTGTTAAATTAACGATTTGAGCCTTTACGTCTGCAGTACTTGATACTCCTAAAAATTTTAAGATTGCAAAATAACTTGCGAATAGACCGGAAAGTAATGTGATCATTATTTTAGCAAAGTCTTTCAGAGCATCAACTGATTGAGTTAAGGCAGTGGTACCAAATGCAAGTAAAGCTTTTTCGTGAGGGGTTAAAGGCGATGTTGAATCAACTTCAATGTGTTTCTCTTCTTCCTTTTTTTCGGCCATTTATTCATGCACCCCAGATATACTTTTACCGGAAGTATCTAATTCTATTACTGCTTTGAAGGTAGAGTCTTTAACAGGACATGTCAAATAAACTTCAAATTTCTTTTTGGATGTATTAGGTATAACTGTTAATAGCTGAAAAACCGGAGAATACTCAATCGTTAAATTGTATTCATGCGGGCTACCACACATCGGGCACTTTGTGATTGACAGTCTTTCATAGTCATTCAACATATGTGGTTTAATGGTTACTGTAAATATGCTTTTAGTATTGTACAGTACATTCCGCACATAAACTATTTGGATCATCCTTAAATAATTATTGTACCGGATAAAACTGATACGAGAGTTTATCATATCTAAAGGCGGTAGAATACCATAACAATGGATTTTGATTATGGTCTTGCTAAAGATATAATTTTAGTTTCAATTCCCGTGTTAGGAGCTTGTGTGACTACTGGATTAACTGCCAGCAATTGGCAAAAAAGAAAAGAGATCAACAACATTAAGAGAGAAATTCTTTCAGATTATGAGAGAGGGCCTAAATCCTCTGCAAATCTTAATGACATGTTTTATGACATGATATTTACTACATATGTGAATTGGAATTCATCAAATATTATACCACCCATAGATGATGACATAATTCTTCCAAAAGATGAGAAAGATTTTCCATATGAAAAAATGTCTGAAGAATACAAAGAATATAAAAAACAACTATACGCTCATTATAGTTTTAGCTCGCGGTTTCTCTCAACTTTACGCTTTTACTATGCTGATCCTGAAATGGGTAAAAAATTTAAAGAAATAGAGAACCTTACTATAAACTCAACTTACATTATTGATAAAATAGTATTTTGTAAAAATGAAAAAGAATTTAAAAAACTATTATCCATTTATTATCATAATGGCATTAAGATTCGCCCGCTTATTGAAGAATTTGAAAAAAGTTTAGCAAGAACAAAAATAAGAATTTCATCAAAATAGTCTTAAAGTTCACTTTCAGACTGGTAATACGTAATTTAGGATTTGTTGGAAATTCTTAATTATGATTTTAATTATAACGTATGAAGTGGCAGAAGAGTATTATGTAAAACTGGTTTTAGGTAAATGGTTTGAGCCACGTATCAAAAAAACAGTTGAGGTATATGCACATACTCATGAAATAACGCAGGCGCCGAACAGAGAAAAAATATTAACAATAGAACTTTTACGAGACTTTCCTGACGCTGGGCGTTTTAATTACTATGATGATCAAAAGGAAGAATATGTGGAAGGAATGGCGGTGTATCCTAAAATAAAGATTGGAAGTGGAAGCATAAGAGAGATCACGGATGACTCTAAAGGGTAAAAATCTGAAAGATATTAGTAGATATATTTGTTAAATTCATTATTCTTTAAACTACTACCAAAAATAAAACACGCTTGAAAGCATGATAAATTGATTTATCTTGGACTGATTTTGTTATGTTTATATGAAAATAACTGGGATTGAAATTGAAAATTTTAAATCAATTAAGAAATTAAATTTAAAAGATATTCCAAATCTCATAATAATTGCTGGTCCTAATGGAGTTGGCAAAACATCCATTCTAGAAGCAATTCGATTTGTTAAATCAAGATTATATCCGTATCACCGTCAAGAATCACAATTGAGTGATAATCCTGACTATGTGAACAACATGATCAGAAATGGTGAAGAGAAAGCAAAAATTATGCTAGAAATTACACCAACTACTGAACACGAGAAGAAGATCATCGGCGAAGATAAAAAAGCTACAATTGGCATAGAATACGATCATGGGAGTTGGAAAAATTTTCAATCAATTGCATGTAATCAAATATTCAAAATACCTCAAGAAGGTAGCGAAAACACCATCATTGAGTACATTTCAGCTTATAGAAATTACCAAGAAGGCAAAGCACAACTAGAAGTAGGTCAACAAAACAATGAGTTTTTTTTATCTTCTAGACTGGGTCTTAATCCACAAAACAAGTTTGTTCGTCTAAAACAAACCATTCTTAGCATATATGCAGATGATCGTCTTATAGAAAGTGCGGATAAGCGTTTTCCTGAGATAGTAGAACTAATTAAAAAATTGATTGGAAGAGAAATAATTGTAAAATTCAAGCGTGGAGTTATTGGAGAGATCTTTGTAAAAAATGAAGATGGTACTTTAGATCTAGATTCGCTAAGTTCAGGCGAAAGAGAAATTTTAATGACATATTTTACTTTACATACTCTAAAAATGTCCCATTCAATAATTCTTTTCGATGAACCAGAATTACATTTACATCCCAGTTCACAAAAAGCCGCATTTCATTACCTTCAAGAGATGACGAAAACTGGAAATCAGGTTTTCATGACAACTCATTCGTCAGAAATAATTTCTTTAACTCCTGATGAATCGTTATTTCACCTAAGGAAACAGGATGATAATCAATTAATTAACATAAAAGACGAGGTCGATAAATTATTACTTTATGAAAAACTTGGTTCATCAAAATTCAATTTTATCGCATATGATAAAACAGTTTTTGTAGAAGGATCAACAGATAAAGAAATTCTATCAAAAATTCGTATCGATAATTCAAACATCAAATTTGAAGTTTTTAATGGTGGTTCTCATATGACACCTGAAATACTTGAAATAATTTCTAATCTTGGAAGAGTGGCAATGATTAAAGATCGTGATTTTTTTTCTGATGCTGAAATTGAAACTATGATGAAGAAAGCACCGAACAAGATATTTTTCTGGTCTAGACGAGAAATTGAAAATTTCATACTAGATTCTCCAGTTCTTTTCGAAATATATACAACTCATCCTAAAACTGATCATTTAGTAAATTTTTGACGATCACTGGATCTATCAGATGGAATAATCACACTGATTCCATGAAATTCCAAGAAATCTCAGACAAACAATGGGAAACAATACAAAAACACCTTCCATCGCCTGCCAGAACAGGCAGACCAAGGTGTGATGACCGTACCACAATAAATGGAATCATGTTTATTCTGGTTACCGGCTGCAGGTGGGAGGAGATGCCAAAAAGATACGGCTCAAAATCAACTGCTCATCTCAGATTGCAGAAATGGCAGCAAAAAGGAATCTGGCAAAATATCTTATCTGATGCAATAAAATCAGCACACCATTCAGGGAAGATACAGCTGCAAAAGGTATCGGTTGATTCGTCAACTGTTGCAGCCAAAAAAGGGGAGATGTGACAGGATACGACGGATTCAAAAGAATATCAGGCACGAAAATACATGTTGCAGTAGATTGCAATTCACTTCCAGTATCAATAATTATTGGTCCTGCAAATGAGCATGATTCAACAAAGCTCATCGATGTGATGGAAAACATCTCTGAATATCTTGATGATGATTCCATAGAACAGATCGTAGCTGTATATGCAGACAAGGGTTATGATGCAAAAAAGATTAGAGAGTATCTAAAGAATAGAAACATCAGGGACTGCATTCCATCCAGAAATTTCAAAAATAACAACAATAAGAAAAGTCAGAGTAATTACAACAGGACAAGATACGTGGTGGAGAGATTCTTTGCATGGCTCAAATGTGGATTCCACAGAATTAGAATCAGATATGAGAGAATTGCAGAAAATTATCTGGCATTTCTTAACATTACTGGAATAATGATGTATTGGAGGGTTTTAGGATGAGTTGATAGTACAATAGGAAAAAATGAGATTAAATCACACAGTGATTTTATTGAAGCCGTAAAAAAAATCTCTATGAAATATGTGCAACAAACAGTTTTAGACAAATTCCTTTTTGAAGAAAACGCAAAACTAAATCCTCCTCAACCAAAATTGCCAGATGGTCAAAAGGCAATAGATGAGATAAAAAATTATTATAATGTGAGAAGGCAAAGAACTGAGAAATTACTAAGCGAATTAGATACAAAAATCACTTCATTAGAAAAAGATGTGATGCATGTTTGGGATAACTGTTGGTTATCTTATGTTGATCCAAAAATTCTCTTATCTGACATAGGACGAGAATTCTTTAAGAGTTCAATTAGCAAAGATATCTTAATGAATATGGTGTTATTGAAATTAGACTCTAACCAGAAGTTTCCAGATGAATTAATTACGATTATGAATGAAATTGCACGAAATTAATTCATGCATTTAATTATGATTCCATTAAACAATCACAAAGAAGAAATAGAAATTATTGATAAAGCCAGATAGGTTTTAGGTTCTTTTCAATTCATAGTGCATGAATCTTTAGGTATTCTACCAAAATCCCCTTCCAAATGGCAAGATTGTCATCAAAAATAAGCAGGGCTCCTGATAACAGATACAACGGACCCGAGGGGACTCGAACCCCCGACCTCAAGCTCCGCAAGCTCGCGCACTATCCAAGCTGTGCAACGGGTCCAAAGAAACTTTCAGTTGACCCGTTATAATACATTTCAAATAAATAGAAAAACTACGCTATTTCTTCTTGTTCTGCCTTTTTGGTAAAGACATAGTTCATTATCAATCCTGCAATTATTGCACCAGTAATGGGAGCTGCCCAATACATCCAGTCATAGTTCCAGTATCCAGAGATTAGCGCAGGTCCAAATGTTCTTGCAGGGTTGACACTTGCTCCCGTTAGTGGCACTCCAATCAAGTGTATCAAAAATATCATCCCGCCTATTGCAAGACCATACATTCCAGCGGGAGCTTTTTTGTGCACTGCAGTCATGAAAATCACTGTTACAAGGAAGAATGTGAGAATTGTTTCTACTGCAAATCCAGACGAGACACTGTTATGAAGTAATGCACTTGGCCCAGCCTGAGTTCCATAGTTTACCCTCGCGCCAATATCAGGTAAAATAGCCTTGTAAGAGGCAGCAGCAACTATTGCACCAATAAGTTGGAAAATTATATACACCATGCCGTCTTTGACGTTGATTCGTTTTGTTACCAACATGGAAATAGTAACAGCCGGGTTAAAGTGCCCCCCAGATACGTGTCCAAACGCGTAAACCATGAGGCCTATTGCGGCTCCATGTGCAAGTGCTATCATCACTATTGCTTGAATTGATAGCCCAGTTCCATATGCAACTGCCGCAAGCCCAATGGCAACAGGTCCAAAGAAGACCAAGCAGTATGTTCCAATTGCTTCAGCAAGCCATGCACGTGGATTTACCATATTACTGAAATTTCACCTAAGGCGCATACCATATAAAACATTCGAAATCACTTGACAAAAAATAATTAGGGATTCGTTATTTTTGATACCATGTTAGCTGAAGGAGAACAAGTTCCGGATTTTGCGTTAAAGGATGCAGAGGGAAAGATTCTCAAAAAAGCAGACTTTAAGGGAAAAAAATATGTTGTCTACTTTTACCCAAAAGATTTCACGCCTGGATGTACGACAGAGGCTGCAGAATTTGCTCGCGATTACAAGAAATTCAAGAGTGCCGGAATTGAGATAGTCGGGATAAGCCCTGACGATGAAGAGTCTCACAAAAAGTTTGGTGAGAAGATGAGTGTTCCATTCATCTTGCTTGCTGATACAGACAAAGATGTGGCAAAGAAATTTGGCGTCTGGGGAAAGAAACAGTTCATGGGACGTGAGTACATGGGAGTAAACAGAACAACTTTCCTAGTAGATGAAAAAGGAAAAATTTTTAGGGTTTTTGAAAAAGTAAAACCTGCAGGACACTCACAAGAAGTACTAGAAGCCTTTAAGGCTTAAAACCTGCTGGCAGTGTACCGCGTAGAGTTTTTGGTTTTGCCGGCTCTGGCGCTGGTGGCGCTGCAGTAGTTTTTGATCCTGATCCTGTAAACTGTTTGTTTGCAGGATGATACGACAATCTAGGTCTTGTTGCAAAATACTTGTTTCCAGTGTAACCTGTGGAGCTTAATTTAGCATATGTTGGTGATACGTCACCTGAGTATGTTGATTCAGATGATGGTGTTGCCCTTGGCTCCTCCTTTGGTGTTGGTGGAGGTGGTGCTTTGAAACCAGCTGGTAATGTACCATGTGTTGGACCTGAAGCAGCAGGTCTTGGTTTTGCCGGTTCTGGTTTTGGAGTCTCCTTGGGAGTTGGTGGTGGTGCGTTAAATCCAGCAGGCAATGTACCGCGTGAAGATGATGGTTTTGGTGGAGGTGGAGGCGCTTTACGAGTCTCTTCCTCTGAAACATAATTCTCATATTCTGAACCCTTTGACCTCCACATCGATTTCTTTTCTGATTCTACCGTTCCAGCAGGCAATGTACCGCGTGAAGATGATGGTTTTGGTGCTGGTTCGGGAGCTGGCGGTGGTGGAGGTGGCGGTGCAGTAGTTGTAGTGGTTGTAGTAGTTTTTGATCCTGATCCTGTAAACTGTTTGTTTGCAGGATGATACGACAATCTAGGTCTTGTTGCAAAATACTTGTTTCCAGTGTAACCTGTGGAGCTTAATTTAGCATATGTTGGTGATACGTCACCTGAGTATGTTGATTCAGATGATGGTGTTGCCCTTGGCTCCTCCTTTGGTGTTGGTGGAGGTGGTGCTTTGAAACCAGCTGGTAATGTACCATGTGTTGGACCTGAAGCAGCAGGTCTTGGTTTTGCCGGTTCTGGTTTTGGAGTCTCCTTGGGAGTTGGTGGTGGTGCGTTAAATCCAGCAGGCAATGTACCGCGTGAAGAGGATGGTTTTGGCGGAGGTGCCGTGTGAGTATGTTTTGCCTCTGCTGGCTTTACCTGTGAAGATAAATTAGTAAGCTTGGCCTCAAGCTCTGCTATTTTTGCTTCAAGTTCCGCTGTATGATGAGATTCGCCCTCTGAAACTTTTTTAGTAGAACGTGTTTTTTTTGGTTTAGATTCTTTTGACATGTATTTGCTTTCTGGTAAAGTAGTTTATTTAGATTTTGATCACGTGTAATTCTAGTATTTATAGAAGTTTTATATGACTAAAGGCCGATTTTAAGCCATTGGACGATTTTGAGAAGGAATATCCCGAATTTGACTGGAAAAACACGCCTGCATACAAGCACCCAGGGGGAAAGGATTGCCCTTGCCCAAAGCATGAATACATAAGGGAGCAGATCAACGTAGCCAAGACGGTAAGCGAGACCTCCAAGGAATCAAGCAGTATTACGTTAAAGTTCTGTCCTGACCATTATCGCGTTTATCTAAAAGAGGTGATTCCCGCAATGCCGCTCAAGTACAGGATCCTCACCAAGATTGCGCTAAAAATTGGAGCGATAAAGGTTGAACAGCTAAAGTACATGCAATCAGACCAATGTTTTTACTGCAGGTTTGGATCTGGCGGTCACGACAAGAAAAACGAATTGCCACCTATTATCTAGACTGGACCTATCAAAATTTTTGGTTTGTTTGGAGTGTCGTGATGACATTTCTTTCCACAAAGTGGACATGTTATCCTGTCCAAAAAGATGCATTGACAAATATGCGACTTCATGTAACTGTCTGCAGTTCTGCTATATTCCCCAGTTCCGTTGCAAAAAGAACATTGAGTATCTAAAAGAACAATCTTCCCACCGCCGCCACAGACGGAGCATTTTTGGCCGGACAACTTATGCCATTCCCTTAGAGGATATTAAAGTTCTTTTGTTAAAACCCTTTCCTGTTTCTCAGTATGAATCCAGTTAAGCTTATACCAGATACATATTCAATAGACGTTGTGCCAATTGAGGAGCTTTCCGAGTTTGTAGACAAGCTCGAAAAAGCAGGTGAGCTAAAAAGAGTAAAGACGCAGGTTGACGCCAATCTTGAGATTTCAGAAATTCTAAGTCGCGTCATGTATTCAAATGGTCCCGCAGTCCTTTTTGAAAATGTAAAAAATTATGACATGCCAGTTTTAGGAAATGCTTTTGGTTCCATGAAGCGATTAGAAATTGGATTAGAGAGTTCTGATTTCACGGAAATTGGTCAGAGGATTGTTGATATGACTCGCATGGAAGTTCCAAGTGGAATTTTTGATAAACTACGAAAACTTCCAGAGCTTTCAAAGATAACGGACATTGCACCGAAATTACAAAAGAGTGGCCCTGTAACAGAAGTGTTTGAAGACTTGCCGTCATTTGAAAAAATTCCAATCTTGAAGACATGGCCAAAGGATGCAGGAAGGTTCATTACGTTTGGTCTTGCTGCCACAAAACATCCCGAGACAGGAGTTAGAAATCTTGGGGTATACAGGATGCAGGTTTTAGACAAGACTCATGCTCTCATGCACTGGCAAAAGCACAAACGTGGAGCACATCATTATGATATCAAAAAAGATTCGGGTAGCAAGATAGAGGTAGCGGTAATAATCGGTGCAGACCCTGCTACAGTTTTTTCTGCCGTTGCACCAGTGCCAGAAGGACTTGACAAGTATGTCTTTGCAGGAATCACAAGAAAGACAGGAATCAAGACTGTAAAATGTAGAACAGTTGATCTCGAAGTACCTGCAAATGCAGAGATGATACTTGAGGGATATGTGGACCCTTCAGATATCAGAATGGAAGGTCCATTTGGTGATCACACTGGATACTACACGCCGCCTGAACCATATCCAGTGTTTACATTAACTGGAATTATGAGAAGACAAAAACCAATCTACCTAACTACCATAGTCGGAAAACCAATCTTAGAAGATGCTTTCATTGGAAAAGTAATAGAGCGCTCATTTCTTCCACTCATCAGAATGTTTCATCCAGAGGTAGTTGATTTTTCAATGCCTGCTGCAGGATGGTTCCAAGGGATGGCAATAATATCAATCAAGAAACGATACCCAGGACAGGCAAAAAAAGTCATGATGGGCTTGTGGGGAATGGGCCAGCTTGCACTAACAAAAATTTTTGTCGTAGTCGACGAGGACGTCAACGTACACGACATGAATGATGTAATATGGGCAGTTACAACTCGTGCAGATGCGGCAAGAGATGTTACCATAGTTAACAACACCCCTACTGATACTCTTGACCCAGCATCACCACTGGTCAATCTGGGCTCAAAACTTGGAATTGACGCTACACAGAAAACAAAGGAAGAAGGATACCAAAGAGAAATTCAGGAACTTGTAAAATCAGATGAAGATACCAAGAAACTCGTTGATTCCAAGTGGTCCAGTTATGGGATTTAGTACGTTTTTACAATATTGTAAAAGTTATCGCGTTCTTCCACTTGATATCCAATTTGTTTTACGGCATCAATGATTTTAGGCGCTGTAAGTTCTGTAGACCTTGCACCGGTACATGATACCACTTCCTCTCCAAGCAGTGTTCCTCCAAAGTCATCTGCACCATACTGTAATGCCATCTGGGCCATAGCTATACCGTTTGTGAGCCATGATGACTGGATGTGGGGTATGAGTCCATCATACATTATTCTTGATATGGCAATCATCTTTAGTAGCTCGGTTCCTCCTGCGGCATACTTGACCGTCTCTTCTTTTTGCATGAGTGTATTGTTTGGCTCAAAGCTCCACGGAATAAATGCCATAAATCCACCAGTCTTTTCTTGGAGTTTTCCAATCTTTACAAAGTGTTCCGCAATTTCTTTTTTTGTTTCAACATGACCATACATCATTGTAGCAGATGCGGGAATATCCATGCTGTGAGCTTCTTCCATTATTCTAAGCCACGTATCACTTGAGATCTTCTTGGGGCTTATCACTTGCTTTACACTATCAACTAGAATTTCTGCTCCGGCACCAGGTACTGATTGAAGGCCCGCTTCTTTCAGTCTTGCAAGTACCTCCTTGGTGCTTGTGTGTTCTACCTTTGATATCATGTCAATTTCAGACGCTGAAAGGGCATGAACTCCCACTTTGGGAAATTTTTTGCGAATAAGTCTAAACGCGTCTTCATAGTACTCGATTCTAAGCTTTGGATTATGTCCGCCCTGAAACATCACCTGTGTAATGCCAAACATATCCCATGCTGCCTTTAATCTTGATTCAACCTGTTCTAATGACACAGTATAAGACTCGTCGTGTCCCGGTGGCCTGTAAAACGCACAAAACTTGCAATCAGTTATACACACATTGGTGTAATTGAGAATCATATTGTTTACAAATGAGGCTTTTTTTCCAAATTTTTTTCTTGTAAGGTGTCCACCTACAAGACCCATTAGATGAACATCATCAGAGTCCAAAAGTCTCAAACATTCATCATAGCCAGGTCTTTTTCCAGCAACAGAATTTTCTAAAATATCACCTATCTCAGAATGATGAAGTTGTTGAGTTAGTTGGCTCAATTGATTTTTGATCTTTCCCTATTGTATTTAATCGTTTGAAAGCTAAAATCATGAGATGTGATACGAATTAAAAGTCAGACTTGTACAATACATCCTTTGCAATTTTTCACCTAGACGATAGAATCTGCCAGTTTTAAGTCAATAACAATGTTCACTAACATAGTTTGACAATTGTTTTATTATAATCTTTAAAAAGTTCTCACATGAGATTGCTTTCATATAGCCTGACAGCATTTTTGTTACTTGCAACAAGTGTACCCGTCTTGCTTGTATATGCACAAACAGATCAGTCAAACACAAGCTCAACCAATATGACAGGACAGGGAGGACATCATGGATTCCACCGTGGAGCTGATTATTCGAGATGTGATCATAGCTGCAATAGTAGGCGGAGGCGGATATGTCGGATGGAGAATCTACAAATCAAAGAAAAAAAACAAAGATGCGGCAAAAAATACAGCAAAAGATACAACGTGATTTTATCTTTTTT
This sequence comes from uncultured Nitrososphaerota archaeon, assembly GCA_963701075.1. Lineage (GTDB taxonomy): Archaea > Thermoproteota > Nitrososphaeria > Nitrososphaerales > Nitrosopumilaceae > Nitrosotalea. Next base: position 914,340 of record OY969559.1, on the reverse strand, counting down.
CTAAGAAATCCAAATTTTTTCATTAATTTTTACTTGAAATGAGACTTGTCTATAACACTCCCAGCATGTAATTTTCATTGTAATCTTTCATATCGGCCAAATGGAAGCATTCCATCTTTGCCCCACTATTTTTAAGTAGGGCACACCAAGGATTAATTCCAATGGTTAGTGGTTTTCAGATTCGAATGAATCGCATACTACGAAACGGCAAGATGTTGTGTATCCCAATGGATCATGGAATATCCAATGGTCCTCTAAAGGGAATCGAGGATCCATATCCCTTAATCTACACATGTCAGAATTTTGGCCTTACCTCTGTTATAATCAACAAGGGAATTTTCAAGAATTTACCCAAGCCAACTAAAATTGGATTGATAGTTCATTATTCTGCAAGTACTTCTCTTTCCATGTCTCCAAACAGAAAGATGCTTACTGGCTCAGTTCAAGAAGCATTGCGTCTTGGAGCTGATGGCGTATCTTTACATATCAACATCGGAGGAAAGGAAGAACCTGAGATGCTAGAACAGCTTGGCACAATTGCAGATGATTGCCACAAGTGGAGTATGCCATTACTTGCAATGATGTATCCAAGAGGAGAGAACATAAAGAATCCTCATGACCCAACCATAGTTGGGCATGTAGCAAGAATTGGCGCAGAATGTGGTGCCGATATTGTCAAAACGTTGTATACTGGAGACGTAGATTCATTTTCTAAGATAGTAAAGAGCACCCCGGTTCCAGTGGTAATTGCTGGTGGACCAAAAGCAAAAACAGACAAGGATGTTTTGCAAATGACAGAAGAAGCAATGCAGGCCGGTGCCAAAGGAGTAACATATGGCAGAAACATATTTGAGCATGCCAACCCAGCCAAGATGACTCATGCTCTTGCTGCAATAATATTTAGAAAGGAATCGGCAAAGGAAGCTGCAAAGTACCTTGACAAAAAATAGAGAATTCATCATAGCCCCCAAGGTATCCAGGGGCCAGCTTGTCAAATTTTTAACCGAGATAGAAAAAGAAGGCATCAAAATTGTCAATGTAGACCCTTCAGCCCTCAAGGGATTGAAGACAAAACTTACAACGATTTATGCATCACAGAATGCAGATTATATCATAGTGGATAAGGTGACCAAAATCAAGGGAAGAAAAGTAGGAATGAAGTTCAAGGTGTTATCAAATGCAGACATTGAAAAGATACTACAGTTTGCAAAGAGAGGGCTTGACTTTGTGATAGTAGAAGTAAAAGACTGGAAGATAATTCCTCTTGAGAACATTATCGCAAAACTTCACAAAATCCACACAAAGATATTTGCTATTGCCAATTCGCCTGAAGAGGTACGAAAGATGTTCTCCATACTAGAGATAGGTGTGGACGGGGTCATATTCTCTACAAGTTCTCTAAATGAAGTAAAGGAGACACTGGTATACCTGGGAACAAAAAACTTTGACCTCAAGCCAGCAAAAATTCTTGAAATAAAAGAGGTCGGAAATGGCGAGCGCGTTTGTGTTGATACAGCTTCTATGCTTGGTCGTGGAGAGGGAATGCTGATAGGAAGCAGGTCAAATTTTTTGTTTTTAGTTCATAACGAGTCTGTAGGCTCTTCTTTTACATCTCCTCGGCCATTTAGGGTCAATGCCGGAGCTGTCCATTGCTATACATTAGCACCAGATGGAACCACCAAGTATCTCTCAGAGCTTGAAACAGGGTCTGAAGTACTAGTAACTGATTCGCATGGCAGGGCTAGAAGAGCTACTGTTGGCCGCTCAAAAATAGAAAGTAGGCCCATGTTAATGATAAAAGCTCAGATTGATGATGAGGTAGGAGGCATAATTGCCCAGAATGCAGAGACGATTCGATTTGTCCGTCCAAATGGTCATCTAGTATCCGTAACACATCTCAAAAGAGGAGATGTTGTACTTGCATATGCCAAACCAGCCACTGGGAGACATTTTGGCATGGAAGTAGATGATGAATACATCATTGAGAAATAAAATATTAGTTTGAAATATTTTATCAAGGTATTATTTTTCATAAGATTACAGATGTGCCTGCCTTGAAAAAAACAAAAAATACCTAGTTTACGCATGACAGCATGTCAATTATAAACAAATCTAAATATGTTAGACCGATAAAGCCGAAATGTCAAGCGGGGCTTCACGCTTTACTCCCCGTTTCGCGTGAGAAACAGTTTCATGCCCCCTTGACAATCAATTATCAATATCAATAAAACAGCATGGATATAACATTAGCGCTCTAAAATTTCTAGAAAATCACATCGTTACAATTTGCTGCGATCATCGCCGTTTTTTCAATACATGTCATTATTTTGAAATTTAATTTCGATGCAATAAATTCAATTTTGGATCATCATTTGATCATTATTTACAAACTTTGTTTTGATACTCTTTCAACAGGTCATCAAATTCCAATCTTTGGAATCAATCATGGACACATACGAGAATTTTCATAGAAATTCCAAATGTTCATCACATTATTATAGTGAATTTTCTTCCCAGTATACATTGAATCTTCGCTGTAACATATGTTCACAAGAAATAGATGAAAAGGAAGTGGAGAGTCACGTGAACATGCAGCAACACAAGGAGAACAAACTAAAAATTTCTAAACCAAATGAAAGCGGATCTGACATCAGTGTAGTAAAGATGTGGTACAATTCTTCCAGTAACAGTTAAGGGAATTAATTATCATTAAAGAAAAAGAAGAAGTTATTTGAATTTCTTTTTTATTTGAACTATTTCAGCCATCTCTTCTCTGAGATGTTTTTTCAGGAGGGCCTCATGTTGACGCTTGTGTTTCCAATAAAGATTCATTACGGATTGTCTTGATCCGGCCCTCTTTAGTGCAGAAGTGTAGTTTCTATGGCTTTTTTCTACCTCTCGAAAATACGACTTGCTGTTTGTAGTTACCATGGCATGATTGACGATCCTTGATAGATAACCTTTACGATCTCAGATTAGAGCTATCAAGAATAAGCTGTTCTGGGAATTTCCAGTTAGGTACTAACTGCAAGCCGCGAAGTAGTGGCGGTTCCATGACTCTCTTTGTTGCAATCTTGACATATTTCTCTGACTTGTCAACTCCTATGTACCTTCGCTTCAGAAACCTAGCCATCTTGGGGGTTTGGCCACTCCCTGTAAATGGGTCCAAGACTAAATCACCCACGTTACTGTAAAGTTGAATCAACCTATACGGAATCTCTTCTGGAAAAGCTGCTGGATGGAACTTTCTGTAACTTGGCGGTACAGGGGCAATATGCCATACCGAGTTTGCCATCTCCTTTTTCATGATATTATCGATTCTAAGTCTACTTTTCTTATCCTTGACGTTGTGGAACGGTTCCTTTCGCAGTATGATAATCTGTTCATGCATGATATTAGGATAATAGTAGGTCGGATACGGATGTTGTACTGTTACACGGAACCTCTTTTTGCCGCCAGTCACCTTGTTCCAAATTATCTCTTCAAAGAACTTCCAGCCAACATCATTTTTTGTCAGTTCAATTGACAATAGGGCTGGTAAAGGTAGTTTGATTTTTCCTTCTATGATTTCATTTCCTATAACAATGCAACAATAACCTCCTGGTTTGGTTACTTGATAAACCTGTGAGAACACTTGTTTCATTTCTTCAAGCCAGTTCTCAATTGATACTCCAACAGTTCCCCTATACCATTTTTGACTTGTCTGATGTTCATCATAGTTTATGGCGTTATGGTATGGTGGAGACGTTACAGTGAGGGACACGGCATTTTTTCCAATTTGGGAAAGATCTCTTGAATCAGAAACTATGATGGAGTTTGGTTTCCACACTACCTTCCTAAAGTAGTTTGATATTTAATATTTGTAAGAAGATCTGAGTATCAACTAGTTACATAGTAGAAATCAAAGAAAATCAGCTAAAACATGTTTTCCACGATTTACATGTTTTAGGCAGTCTTATGCATTTTTCTTGACTTCAATTTCTATAGTGGATACGTTTCTTGGCCTTCCGTCATTTGACTCGAGCTGTTCAGATCCTATTTTGATTTCCCCTATAGAGTATCCGGAACCGTCTGTCCTCCTAGCAACTATTTGTGCCACGTCGACAGCTCTACCTATGCTAAGCCCTCTGGCCTTTATCGATATTTTTGGGCGGTTAGCAAGCTGTATGAGCGCCGATGTCACATATGCCATCAAAGGCTTTTTTCCGATGAAGACTGTGTCTTTTGCTTCCGATCTATTCTCTGTGCTCATGTGATTTTCATATCTTGGTCGTTTCATAAAAGTTTCTGTAATGTTTGTTCGAGAACTACCTATTTGTCGAGAAAAAACGATCCGGAATGATAATGACATTGATATTATAATCAAGTATGATTGTATGCTAATGTAAATATATCAGTAGAATATACAAGATCCTAGATGCTAAATCAAAAACTACGATTTGGACTGGCTGCAGTAGCATTGTTGTCCGTGATGATCTGGGTAATGGTCGTACCATCTGCCAGCGCATTGACACCAAGAGACTTTTCATACCAAGAAGATGCTCATAAGACTGACAGATTCACGGGTGGCCAAAACATATGTGGAGATCAGCTCTGCACACCACACCAATGGTCAGCAATGAGCCAAGCAATATCTAATGCACAACGCAATCCAGGCGAATGCTCCTCATTGAAGCAGTGGGAAGCATGCACACCAGCAAACCAAACCAAGTCAGGCTAAACCAAGTAAAACATCAGACTAATAATGGCCAATAAAACTTGCGTATCAATTGGCGTGCGTAGCGTAGCAAAGCTCGTAACCAACTTGAGGAAGTCACTAAGCAAATCAGACTATGCTGAACTAAGATTGGATTTTTTGAACCCAACTCAAATTCCTTATTGTCTAAATGTAGTAAAGCCATACCTGGGAAGATGTATCTGTACTCTTAGACCTAAATCAGAAGGCGGTAAGTTTGCTGGCACCGAGACGGAGAGAATTTCCATACTAAAATTGATTGCAGAATTCAACCCGTATCTTCTTGATGTGGAATACAACACATTGAGAAAAAACAAAAGCCTATACCAATACCTCAAAAGAACAAGAGTAAACATGTTAGCATCATGGCATGATTTCTCAAAAACTCCAAGTGAGAAGTTGTTAAGATCAATGGTAAAGAAAATGTCAAGATTTTCAAAAAATATCAAGGTTGTAACTACAGCAAGAACGATTAATGACACATTCAGGATTCTTAACTTATACAAAGGAATGCCGCGTAGATCAAATCTGATCGCTTTTGCAATGGGTGACTATGGCAGAATGTCCAGGATTCTATGTACAAGACTTGGAAGTCCATTCACATATGTATCCCTTGGAAAACCAGTAGCCCCAGGACAATTTAGTCTTGATGAAATGGCGTCAATATTTAGATTGCAAAAGTAAGCAGGTTGCAAGAGAAACCTCTCATGGCCTAACTAGATACTAAAGACTAGTCAAAATGTCTTCGAACAAACGAAGACTCGGCTTTTTTTATTCTGACAGATTCCGCTACATCGTGAGCCATATCAACAAGTTCGTTTTTTGTCATCATGGGTTTTACAACGTCTTCTTTCTCAGAATCAATTTCAAACTCCATATCAGAAAGTATGTTCACGTTCTCGTCAAGTATCTTGCCGCACTCCTCTACAATGTCTCTAAAATCGTCGGATTTCATACATCATAAAGTTCCTTTTGTATTAATTAACTAATCTCTTATTGTCTCATAAGAAAAACCGCCCTCTACCCAGCCTTATTATAAAAGATAAACTACTACAATATGAAGAAAATGGGTCAGTTTTTGAACAATGTTCCAAGAAATGTCATCATACTAGCTGTTGCAGTAACAGCAGTTCTTGGAATCTTTCATCTAATTCCATTATTGATACTTGTATGGATAGTTGCACTAGCATACATCATAATATACCAATACAGGACACCAAAAAATAAGGAGGCTAATTTCGTATGTCTTGACTGTGCCACAATTCATCAGCAGGACAGCTGCCCAAAATGCGGCTCCAAATTAAAGAAGTTTTATTCCAGAACAAACAGCTATGGCGTTTGAGTATCAATAGTTTGCCGAACCATTCCTAATACCTTAAATCATGATGCAAGGAAATTAGTTTTCAATGACAAAAACTTATGCGGTCATAGGCGATCCCATTGATCATTCATTATCACCTGCACTTCACAACCCCGCATTTGCATTTCTAAAGTTGGATTGTACTTACATAGCATACAGGATTCCAAAGGGCGAACTTGAGGATGGCATTAAAGATCTAAAAAAGATAGGTATTGCAGGTTTCAACGTCACTATACCTCACAAAGTAGACATGATGAAATTACTTGACGAAGCTGATGACCAATGCAAGACGGTAGGAGCAACAAATACCGTAGTCAACACTAATGGTTACCTAAAGGGATACAATACGGATGTAGATGGTTTTCTAGATCCGATAAGAAAAAGGAAGATCGACTGCAAAGGCTGTGATGTATTGTTAATTGGTGCAGGTGGAGCTGCTAGGGCCGTCATTGTAGGATTTGCAAAGGAGAAGGTTCGTAAGATAACCATTACAAACAGGACACGGGAAAGGGCAGAAGAAATGGTGAACTTTGCAAAACAACTTGGTTTAGAATCTGAATATGTGGATCTGGCAAGAGCCGGAGAGATGGCTGCAAATTTCAGGTTTATTGTGAACGCAACTTCGGTCGGTCTTAAGGGAGTAGGTTGTCCCATATCAACAAAAAACATCACCAAAGATTCCATAGTTTACGATATTGTGTACATGCCTGTAGAAACACCATTAATTCAGCAGTCAAAAGAACAAAGGGCGACGATCATATATGGTTGGGAAATGCTCCTTGCTCAAGCAATGAAATCTTTTGAGATTTGGACCGGTCAACCGGCCCCATACGAAGCAATGAAATTGACACTGCTTGGGAGATTTTAGAATGGCCCAAGTAAGAGCAAGTATGCACGGTGCAGTCTCAATAGTAAATGCCATTGCAACTGGCAAGGGTGCAACACTTGGCATATCGCTTAGAATTGAAGCTACAATTGTGACAGAGTCGGGAAGGGGAATAATTTTTGAGAACAGAGAATCAAGCCTTAGCTCACGTCTGATAAGAGCCGTTGTGGAAACATCAGTGCCAAAATCTGAACTGGAAAAAAATAGGCTTAGAATATCTGTCAAAACAGAGATACCGGCAGGATATGGTCTGAAAAGCTCTAGCGCCATATCTTCTGTAATTTCACTTGCGTGTGCCAAACTTTTCAAACCAAAAGCAACTGATATAGAAATCTTAAGAGATGGGGTACAAGCTTCAATCCAATCAAAAGTGAGTATTACAGGGGCATTTGATGATGCGTGCGGATGTTACTTCGGAGGATTTGTTGTAACTGACAACACAGACATCAAAATAATAAAAGCCGAAAAGGCACCAGAAGATCTATCTGCAGTGATATTCATTCCAAAGTCTCGTAAAAGAGGAAATGTAAAAAAATTGAAAATTTTGCAAAATGTGTTCTCTCAAGCATGGGATTTGGCAAATAAATCAGATTACTGGAATGCAATGACACTCAATGGTCTTGCCACTTCCACCATACTTGGTTCTGACCCGAAGATCTTGACAGAGTTAATGGAGAGCGGTGCACTGGGGGCATCTGTTTCAGGAAATGGTCCTTCTATTGCAGCAATTGCAAAAAATGACAAGATTTTACTGGTAAAGAAGGTATTTTCCTCGCTTGATGGAACTGTAATAGTTTCTCCTGTCACCAACCAAAAGGCTGAAGTCCATGAAATGTAAGGTTGAAAAATCAAAATTATCTGGCACGATATCATGTCCTCCCAACAAGAGTCTATACACATCGTGCTATCTTTTTGGCATCTCTTGCAAAGGGAAATAGCACAATTAGAAATGTGTTGCTTTCTCGAGATACCATTGCAACCATAAATGCCTGCAAGGTCTTCGGTTCCAAGATATCAACCAGCGGTTCTACTGTCAACGTTGAAAGTACTGGTAGCATATCCACGACAGGATCGGAGATAGATGCATCAAACTCTGGTACAACAATTAGGATATCTGCAGCCATAGCTTCTCTTGTTGATGTCAGGATTACGCTTACAGGAGATGCTAGTCTCAGGAAGAGACCCATGCAACCGCTTCTTGACGCTCTTGAGAAACTTGATGCAAAGTGTACATCAACTAATGGGACTCCGCCCATTACCGTAAAGGGAAAGATTCGTGGTGGTAGTACCTCCATAGCTGGCTCTGTTTCAAGTCAGTTTATTTCTGCACTTTTGATTGCTGCTCCTAAAACTGAGAAAGGTATTACCTTAGAAATTGAAGGTGATCTGGTTTCAAAGCCATATCTTGATGCAACTATTGCAATCATGCAAAAATTTGGCGTCAACGTAAATACCATATCTCCTTACAAGAAATACAACATACCAAAACAGGACTACAAGCCAACAGATTTCACAGTACCTGCGGATTTTTCCAGTATGGCACTTCTTCTTTCTGCTGCGGTACTAGTAGGAGATGACATGATAGTTTCTGCTCCGATTGGAGATTTGCCACAAGGGGACAAAGAAATGATATCGCACCTGAAAAAGATGGGCGTTGATGTATCCATAGGTGATACAGTAAGGGTCAAGGCACCGTCCAAGCTTACAGGAGGAAGGTTTGATCTCTCAAATACTCCAGACTTGCTTCCGCCAATGGCTATCTTGGCACTTCGAACGTCAAATCCAATTGAGATTTACAATGTAAGGCATGCTAGGTTCAAAGAGACCGACAGAATTTCCATTTTAGCAAAAGAGCTGTCAAAGATTGGCATTGGCATCACAGAAAAAGAGGACGGATTGATTCTAGAGGCACCAAAGTCCCTCAATGGTGCTGAGCTTGACTCTGCAGACGATCACAGGTTGTTTATGGCATTTTGTATTGCAGGAATGGTTGTAGGTAACTGTACTGTAACAGACCCAGAATCCGTAGATGTCTCCTATCCTGATTTTATCAAGGAAATGAACAAGATAGGGGCCAAGATTTCAACATAGTCATTTGTTTGACTTTTTCACAATCTCGTCCCAGAGTTGTTTTGGGACTGGCATCACAGATAGTCTTGAGATTCTTATCAATTCCCAGTTTTTGAACTTGACATCTTTTTTTATCTCTTCAAGAGTCACTGGCCTTTTCAATCTTGAGACTGGTTTTACGTCCATTACTACAAACCTCTTATCATCTTCTTTTGGATTTGGGTACGGATTACTTGTAATCTCCAGTATACCGACAGCCTGTCTCTCATCTCCCGTATGGTAAAAAAATGCCCTGTCTCCTTTTTTCATTGCACGAATGTGCTTTAATGCCAAGTTGTTGTGAACTCCGTCCCAGACAGTCTTTTTTTCTTTTTCCAGTAGGTCATAATTATACGTGGTCGGTTCTTGTTTTACAAGCCAATAATTCATGAGTTTATCTTTGGTTCAAGCATTATAGATTTTTCTAATGCAATTCTTTTTTCATTAAATAAAATAACAATCTCTTGTCCAAAAAATTTACCTCCGGCGAAATTTTTTCTTGTATAAAGACTTGGATCCTCTCTGAGTTTAGATCGTGTGCCTTGTTCTGAACATATTTTAGAATATCTGACATGCCTTCATTTGTTCCGCTTACAAATACAAATTGGAATACATGAGGAAATTCATTTGACTGATTCCATATTCCGGCAGCTAGTGTTTTTCCGTCTTTGATAGATATTATGACTCTATTTTGTTCTATGAGATTTTTGACTTCTTCTGCATCTAGTGGCAACCATTTCCATGAATTGGCATATGTTGACGATTCAATTATACCATCTAGTTGGAATGACGGTGTTGCCATTATTGCACTTGATTCTTGTTTTGCTGGAACCATTGAATATAGTCTCCATTTTTCTTCTATGTTATATCCCATTGATTCGGCAAGTCTTATTGATGGATGATTCTCACTTTCAATTATCAATCGAATTACCTTGTTTGGTATGACAGATTCTGCATGAGTTAACATGTCAGTACCAAATCCTTTTTTTCTATATTGTGGATGCACTCTCATTCCCTCAATCCATGCTTCTTTTTTAAAAGAAACCACATGGTATACGCCAACAACTAAATTATTTTCCTCCAATACATACAAGCCCCCTTTTGACTTCCATTTGTCCCAGACATCGGCAATATAGTCACCCCACTGGAATGTGTCTTTGCAGAATTCCAAGACGACATCCTTGTCGCTTTCCTGCGCACTACGTATTTTCATAGTAACATGTTAACCAATTATCTAATTTTTGATTGTATGGGTCAGAATTTTGTTGAAAATCACTGATCCCTATAAGGATTATAAGCATCCAAATGAAAATTTCATCATGTCTTCAAGTTCGATTGGCCAGCGCTATGTCTTTACCAGTTTTGGCGAGAGTCATGGCAGATGCATAGGAGCTGTCGTAGATGGTTGTCCAGCAGGTTTGGAACTTGAGGAAAAGGACATTCAAAAGATGCTTGATTTGCGCAAGCCAGGTCAATCAGTCATAACAACTCAAAGAAAAGAAGAGGATAAGGTGGAAATTCTCTCAGGTGTATTTCGTGGATACACTACTGGAGATCCAATTACAATGGTAATTTGGAATCAAGACCAACGTTCTCGCGATTATGAAAATTTAACGTTGAGACCAAGACCTGGCCATTCTGACTATCCAGCATACATAAAGTATAACGGATTCAATGATTATAGAGGAGGAGGCAGATTTTCTGGTAGGCTTACTGCTACGTTTGTAATGGCAGGAGCCATTGCAAAGAAATTGCTTTCTCAGACTATTGGAGTCGACACTTATTCTTACACTTGTCAAGTAGGCAAGATAAAGCTGAATAACCAAGTTGTGCCAAAGATGAAGAACTTCATTTACAACAATGAAGTAAGATGCCCAGATCCAAAAATAGCAGAAAAGATGCGAGCTGCCATACTTGCAGCAAAGCGAAGTGGGGATTCTGTGGGAGGAATTATCGAATCTATCACTACAAATCTTCCAGTAGGTCTTGGTGAGCCAATCTTTGGTTCCCTAGAATCAGATCTTAGCAAGGCGTTATTTTCAATTCCTGCTGTCAAGGGAGTGGAATTTGGCTCAGGTTTTTACGGTTCAACTCTGCATGGTTCTGAGAACAATGACGAATTCATAACAAAGAATGGAAAGATTGTAACTAGAACAAATAATGCTGGAGGTATACTAGGAGGAATATCCACTGGAATGCCGTTAGTGCTTCGAGTTGCTTTCAAGCCTGCATCATCCATTGCAAAAAAGCAACATACCGTAGATGTCAAGACAAAAAAGTCAGTATCTCTAATAGTTCAAGGCAGACATGACCCATGCGTAGTCCCAAGAGCGCCGCCTGTAGTTGATTCTCTGGTCTCAGTGATACTTGTTGATCATGCATTAAGAGCAGGCTTCATTTCACCAGTGATTCGATAAGAAATGTCAGATATTGACAAGCTGCGCGACAAGATGGACAAGATAACATTTGATATGCTGAAATTATTAAGGGAAAGAAATGACACGGCAAAAGAAATTGGCAACCTCAAGAATAATCTGGGACTAGGCATAACCAATGAAGAAAGAGAAAGTCAGCTTCGAACCAAGGTTCAGTCATTATGTAGAGAGATTGGTCTTGATGAGAAAACGGGTTTGACAATGCTAAATTTTCTGTTAAATGAATCTGTCAAGATACAATCAACAAACAAGCAAACTCATCTTTCAGTATTCTTGAAGGCAAAGACACTAGAGAAACAAGGAAAAAAAATAATTCACATGGAGGTAGGCGAGCCAGACTTTTTCCCACCAAAGATAGTCAATAGTGCCCTTTCCCAGGTCTATGATAAGGGATACACAAAGTATGGAGATTCAAAAGGAATGACGGAGTTTCGAGAAGCTCTTGCAAGCTATGTTACCAAGACATTTGGCATCAAGACAGATTCACAAAATATTCTTGTCTCACCTGGTGCGAGATTTTCAGTCTTTCTTGCAATCTCTACTCTGCTAAATCCTGGAAACGAGATAATAATAATAGAGCCAGCATGGCCGGCATACAGAGACAATGCTCTAAATTCAGGGGTCAAGGTCAGAACCATTCACACAAGCCTAGAAAATAGATGGGAGCCCAAGATAGAAGAGATTGAAAACGCAATCAACCAAAATACAAAGATGATAGTGCTAAACTATCCAAACAACCCCACCGGGAAAATACTATCAGAAAAATTACTAGACCAAATAATGAATATTTCAATAAAAAACAACCTCTATGTGTTAAGTGATGAGATTTATTCTTCATATGCATTCAAAAATTGGAAGAGTGTTCTTTCCTACAAGTACAGCAAATCAATTGTGACCCAGTCTTTCTCCAAATCTCATGCAATGACTGGATTTAGAATAGGATATGCCGTATCAAGTCCTGAGATAATAGACCAGATGGCAAAGCTACAGGCGTTGGCTATGACAAACGTATCAGAACCAATTCAATATGTAGCCATGAAAGCACTCGAGGCTGACACTACCGATAATACTAAAACCATCAAAACTAGACTAGAAGCTGTGATAAAAAAGGCAAAGAGTATGGAAATTGAGTTTGTGGAGCCAGATGGCGCAATGTACCTCTTTGCCAAGGTGAAAAAGCCACATTTTGACTCTGTTGAGTTTACAAACAAGCTTTTAGATTATGGCGTTGCGATAGCACCTGGTGAAGGATTTGGAAATTACCAAGAATTTGTCAGAATATCTGCTTGTCAGCCAGAAGAAACACTTAACCAAGGAATGAAGATAATAGAAGAAGTGATGAGGACAGAAAAATGAAGAAGAAAATAGCCATAATTGGTGCAGAAGGACAAATAGGCAAATGGTTCACAAAGTACTTTCTTGAGAAGGGTTTTGAGGTAATTGGTTTTGATGCCGAAAAAGAGATCCAAAATAAAGCAGTTACAAAGGCACAATCCCTTGTTGGCGCAATATTACCTGCAGATTATGTTATTCTTTGCATTCCAGTCAAGCGCACTCCAGAAACTATAAGACTGATTGCAAAAGAGATGAAAAGAGAATCTTTCCTTATTGACGTTTCTTCACTCAAGCTAAAAACTGCAGCTGCACTATCAAAAATTCCAGATAAGGTAAGTCCAATTTGTATTCATCCCATGTTTGGGCCCGGAACAAAGAAGCTAAAGGGACAGAACATAATCTCCATTCCAATTCGTGATGCAAAAAAAGAGCTTTTGGTGGCAAAATCATTATTTCCTGAAGCAAATTTTGTTCAGATAGATGCGACAGAGCATGACAAAAAAATTGCAATAATCTTAGGTATGACTCACTTAGTCAACTTGACACTTGCTAACATACTTGCAAAGGAGGAGAACTTTACACTAGTTGAAAAGATGGCAGGTACCACGTTCAAGGCACAAAAGCTTCTAACTGCTGGAATAATGACAGAATCTCCAGAACTCATTGAGACAATAATCTCAAATCCAGAAATTAGAAGATATGCTGAAGAGTTCTGGAAGGACATAGGCAGGATGCTTATTTTGATTCAGGAAAACAGGACTGAAGAGATTCTCAAGTATATCAGTAGTGCAAAAGAGCGACTTGCAAAGAATGTTGACATGGATGACGCATACAAAAAATTAGTATCCATGGTAAATGCTGTTGAAAAATAGTTGAAATCCACAAAAATCGTCACTTCCTTTCTAGTTCATAACGACAAGTATCTCATCTTAAAGCGAAGCGAAAAAGTAAAGTCAATGAAAGGCCTTTGGGCAGGAGTATCTGGAATAATAGAAGGCAGTGAAGAGCCAATCTACAGAGCTGAAAAGGGAAATATTGGAGGAAGTAGGCATAACAGAAAATAACATTAGTCTTCTTAAATCTGCACAACAAATTCGTGTAGATTCCCCTCAATATGCAAACCACGAGTGGTTGATCTTCCCCTTCTTGTTTTCTGTACAAGATCCTACAATTACTCTTAATTGGGAGAATCAAGAATACAGATGGATAAGTCCTTTAGAATTAACACAATATCAAACAGTTCCAAGCCTTGACAAGGTTCTAGCTGACTTGTTGTAGTTTTTCTTCTGTTACTTCATCTGATTTGGTGTATCTCTGTTGTGGAAGCATTATGTAGACACACGCTCCCCCACACATTGTACAGGGTACAGTATTTCCCTTGAGTTGACCTGTTCTTGCATGTATCCGTGCTGCCTCTTCAGGATCAATTGATAATGCAATCTGTTTTTCCCAGTTGAGAGTTCGTCTTGCCTCTGTCATTTCCATATCCCACTTGATTGCCTTGTCTCGCAATTTGACAAGGTCTGCAGCATGCGCGGCAATTCTATATGCAATCAACCCTGCCTTTACTTCGTCAGCATTTGGTAAAGCCAAGTGTTCTGCCGGAGTTAGATAACACAGCAAGTCTACCCCTTCACTTGCAGATATTGCAGCACCTATTGCACTGGCAATATGATCATGGCCTGATGCTACATCAGTTACAAGCGGTCCCAATACATAATACGGTACATCGCCAATCAGAGATTTTGCTAGTCTAACATTTGCAGCAACTTCATTTAGTGGTACATGTCCAGGTCCTTCCACCATCACCTGTACATCTTTTTCATGAGCTCTTTTTGTTAGCCTTGATATGTTAATCATCTCCTGAACCTGCAATTCATCATGCGAATCAAGTATGGAACCTGGCCTTAGAGCATCGCCCAAGCTAAAAGTAACATCATATTGTCTTGCCAGCTCTATTAGATAATCAAAGTGCTCATAGTATGGATTTTCCTTGTCATACTTTAGCATCCATGCGGCCGTGATAGTTCCTCCCTTGCTTACTATTCCGCCGTGTCTTTTTACTGCCAAAATTCTTTTTGCTATATCTTTTGTAATACCAGAATGTATTGTAGTATAATCAACTCCATCTTTTATGTTACGTTCAAATGCATTGAGATAGTCGTCTTCAGTTATATCAAGTGGATTCTTGTGTTTTTCAACACCATAATTGTAAGCCTCGTATACTGGAACTGTACCAAATGTTATAGGAGCTGCCTCAAGCAGAGTCCTTCTGAAAAGACCTACATCCCCACCATCACTTAGATCCATTATAGTGTCTGAGTGATATTTTACAGCAACTTTAGCCTTTTTTACTTCTTCATCCAGATTCTGATTCAGAGTAGAATTACCAATGTTGACGTTGACCTTTGTTTTCATTCCCTTGCCAATTCCTACCACGTGAATCTTTTGTGGTCTGACGTTGTTGTGTGGAATTATAATCGAGCCTGTTGCCATTTTTGAAATGAGCCAGTCTAGAGTTACATCTTCGTCTTTTGCCACTGTTTTCATTTCTTCGGTGGCAATGCCCCTACGGGCCGCGCTCATTTGTGTTCCCAATTTACCTTTTTTACCAATCGATTGAATTTAAACGTGAGTTTCCTATGGTAATGTCATGAATGTATTGTCTATAGCAGGCTCTGATCCATCTTCTGGCGCAGGCATTCAAGGAGATATAAAGACATTCACATCTCTTGGAGCATACGGACTCGGTGTAATTACTGCATTAACAAGCCAAAACTCTTCAAAGTTTTTCAAGTCAGAACCTGCTTCATCTGAAATCATCAAGAGTCAGATAAGATCAGTTCTTTCAGATTTCAAGATTGATGCAATAAAGATAGGAATGGTCTATGATAAAAAAACCATAAAAACAATTCATTCTGAATTGAAAAATCTAAAGATGCCCATCGTGCTTGATCCTATTTTTGAATCAACAACTGGAGGGATGCTTCTTCTGGCTAACGCTTTTTCTGATTTTAAGAAATTGCTCATACCTCTCTCATATGTCATAACTCCAAATGTGCCAGAAGCAGAGAGGATCACAGGTATGAAAATAAAGTCCTGGAGTGATGCAAAAAAAGTAGCCCATAAGATAAATTCCATGGGTGCAAAAAATGTCATAATAAAAGGCGGACATATGCAAGACGATAAGGTAACTGACCTCTTACTTGAAAACAAGAAATTTCACATGTTTTCTCAAAAAAGGCTTCAGCGAGAAAGTCATGGCGGAGGATGCGTATTTTCTGCCGCACTTTGTGTGAATATAGCCAAAGGAAAGGGCTTGTCTGAATCTGCAAGTCTTGCACAAAAGATTTCATTTGAATCCATCAAGAATTCGACAAGAGTTGGAAAAGGCCTAGCTATTGCAAGACAAAAAAATGCTGACATAATAGAAGATGATCTTTCCATAGCAATCAATCAATTTGTTAACATCAAAGGAATTTACGGTCACATACCAGAAGTGCAGACAAATTTTGTGTTTTCCAAGCCTTGTCCAGAATCCATTTTCCACATACTAGGACTTGAAGGACGTATAGTCAAAACAGGAGAATTTGTTACGGTGACAGGTATACTCAAGTACGGAGGCTCAAAACATGTGGCCAATGCAGTCCTAGAGGTGACAAGAAAGTTCCCCTCGATAAGATCTGCTGTTAACATCAAATATGACAACAAGACAATCAAAAAAGCTATTGCAAAGAGACTTTGCGTCGCATATTATGATAGAGTTCTGGAATCACATGATACCAAGGTTACTGAAGGAAAAACTATATCGTGGGGGATAAAGAGCGCAATTGAGAAACTCAAGAACCCTCCAGATATCATATATCATAGAGGAGATGTTGGAAAAGAGCCGATGATCTTGCTATTTGGCAAAACTCCAAAAGATGTCTTGACAAAGCTTGTCAAGATTAGGTAGAATATCTTTATCCTTCAAAATAAATACTACATTCTTAGACTACATCTCATGAAGGCTGTAATCTTAGCTGGTGGACTTGGAACAAGACTTCAACCTTACACTACATTTCTGCCAAAAGCTATGCTTCCACTTGGAGACAAACCACTCTTAGAGCATTTGATTGAATGGATAAAGAACAACGGCGTCGATTCATTTGTCTTATGTGTAAGTTATTTGAGAAGAACAATAGAAGATTATTTTGAAGACGGGAGCAGATTTGGTGTAAAAATAGAGTACGCAGTTGCAAATAGACCTCTGGCAACAGCAGGACAATTAAAAACTGCACAAGAATTTATTGATGATACTTTTGTTTGCGTATACGGAGATTCAATTTTTGAATTTAGTTTGAAAAATATGATTAATTATCATAAAAAGAAAAAATCCTTTGTGACTATGGGGTTGTCCGAATACAAGACCAAGATTCCATATGGATTCATAGAAATGGACAAGACCAGCAGGGTCAAGACATGGCAAGAAAAGCCCGAGGTGAAAGGCAATATCAACATAGGATGTTATGTCATGGAGCCTGGAATTTTCGAGTTAATTCCAGAAGGCAAGCCATATGGGATGGACCTTGTTATTCGTAGTGCGTTGGCTAAGAAGAACAGGGTAAACGGATATTCGATTAAGAATGGGTTTATCGACATAGGCGACAAGGCTTCCTATCGACGCGCATATCAGCATTATTTGGAAAGGCTTGGCCAGATCTAAGTCTTAAACATGACCGAAATTAAGATACGCAAGCTCCAGAAAAAAGATCTCTTCAATGGATTTCTGTATTCGCTTGATTCGCTTAGGAGTACAAGCGATATGAGTCCAAGAAAAGCCCAGGCCATATTTGATAAGATTTCTGAAAATCCAAATGAGACAATATACGTTGCAGTAATGGATTCAAAAATCATAGGTGCGGCAAGCATCATAATTGAACAAAAATTCATCCATAACGGAGGGAAGGTTGGTCACATCGAAGATGTCGTGGTTGCAAAAGAATTCCAAGGAAGAGGGGTTGGTCAAAAAATAGTACATTCTTTATTGGAATATGCGCAAAAACAAGGTTGTTACAAAACCATTCTTGATTGTACAGATGATCTTATTCCTTTTTACAAAAAATTAGGATTCAAGTTACATTCTAATTCAATGAGATTTGATTATCCGTCAAAAACGTAATCTCTTTTCGGTCTAGGCTTCAAGCGAAATAAAAGACCGCCAGTTATCATGACAGGTATTGATACGCCCATAAATATAATTGGAGTAAGTGAAAGTTGTGGAACCACATATGCAGGAGTCTATCATAGGTATCATGGTATTGACATAGCCCATTCCAATTAATGTTACAACTCCTCCAGCAATGATAAGAGAACCGCAAAGTATTGAACCATATCTGCGTGCCAACAAAAATGAAGAGCCTGCAAGTACTAATGCAGGTGCTCCACTAATTGAAATAAATTCTAGAACCGATGATGAAGGATCTATATCATATGATGGATTTTTTAGAAAATGCGATACCGATATCAATTCAGCTACAAACAGTGCAAACATTGCGAAGCTTGCTGCAGCTACCCACTTTTCAACTGCCACAGTTATTCTTGATTTACTTCAATAAATAAACCAAATGATTGGTTATACTATGCCAACTAGACCTGCTAGTTCTTTTCTGCAAGATGCGCCAAGCTCTTCTGCTGCCTTTTCCGGAGTTACCTTGTTCAAGAAAACTCCATATCCCCTTTCAAGACCAGACCAAGAATCAGACTGCGGATATACTTCTATATGCCAGTGAATCTGTCGGTTGTTTTTCTTTTCTGGTGAGAGATGAAACACCATGTTGTATGCGGTATTTTTCATTGTACTGGCAAGTCCGCCAAGTGTAGCCCTCAAGATCAGAGACAGATCATTTATCTCCTTTTGAGTTATTTTCGAAAAGCTTGTCGTGTGCTTTTTTGGATATATCCAAAATTCGTACGGATGTGAGGGAGCCCATGGACAGAATGCCAAGAATCCTTCAGTTTGCAGGATCTGCCTTGGTCCGCCTGTCTCAGTACTTACAGTCTGACACATTGGGCATATACCTTTTTCATTTAGAATCTTGTGCGCAGCCTCTGCTTCCTGTTCTATTACAGGAGGAATTGTAGAAAATGTAACTATGTTGATATGCGGGTGAATAACAGGACCGCCAGCCTCCTTACCATGATTTACATAGATTGAGACATAGGTCACCCCTCTTTGTGTGTATAACCACCTAAGCCTATCCTGAATTACAACTAGAACGTTAGACCACTGTTCAATCGGTATACTAGCAAGTGAGTCCTTGTGTTTTTCAGATGCAACTACGATATAGTGGTAACCGTAAGCTGGTTCGCTATAAAGCGGCCTGTCACTGTAAGAATTCTCGGATGTAGTGGCAACCACTGGATTCTTGCTTTCAAATACTCTAACAGACCAATTTTCCACATAGTGGTCTTCTGTATCCTGAAGTCTTTGCAACATACCATCCTTTGCAACAAGGGAGAGCGATGATGGGTTTGTCATAGATTCATTTCCAGGACAATAAGGACATTTCTTTGAGTCACCGGCGTTGTGATTATCTTGAGAAACAATTACGAATTTATCAATAACATAATCCTTGCGAAGATCTCCCATATCTGCTAAATTCCCGATCTGCTAAGTTAAAACCTTTTCAATGATCGGAACATATGATTCAATGCCGGGAGATCTACCCCAAAGACACTGGAATGGATCTTTTTATCTAAAAAAGTGATGAAATCAGAATATTGAATTAGATTATTTTGTTAACACATCTAAGAAATTTGTAATCGTTAGATGATCAGGAAAGTCTAAGAGTTTTTCTTTAATTGAATCTACTAAAAACTTGTATGAATTTCCGTAGAGATCTTTTAGCACTTCCCGCAGGTATTTCGGGTTTTCATAGCAATCAGAAAGAGCGATACCATATTTTTCATCAAGAAGTTTTGAAACTTCGGTATATCTTCTAGAGTCAATATCTATGAGTGTTTTTCCAACTGCTAGAATAACAAGATTTTTCTTCATATCAAGATCGTCACAGGTCATGGACATATATCACGCCGGTTTATGAAAAACCTGGATACAGGCAGCCCTGTATTTGATACATTTCCGAATGGACTAGTTTGATACATTACATATCACATCACACTGATCGCAGATATCATCCTGTTTATCCGGTACAAACAAACGCACTACGAACACCCCAAATTATTGGATTTACCAAAAATTACGCTTAAATTAGAACAAAATATGTGCACAAACATCAAAATGTCTACTGAATCGCTAAGACAAGACCATGCGCTAATCGAGAAAGTGCTAAAAGCAATGTGGGCAACAATTCCGCTTTTGCAGAATGGAACTACCATACCTGAACCTATAATTTTACAAGTCATTGATTTTACAAAAAATTTTACTGATTTGTGTCATCACGGCAAGGAGGAAAACTCACTTTTTCCAGAACTTGAAAAAAAGGGCATGTCAAAAGAGAGTGGGCCTATTGCAATCATGCTTATGGAACATGCATTAACCCGAAAATTGGCTGCAAGGATGGAAGAATCTTCCAAGACATACATGACCACAGGCAATGCCACCCAATTGATCACAGATATGCAAGAATACATCAATCACCTGGTCCAGCACATTTGGAAAGAAAACAACCGCTTGTTTGAGATGGCAGAGATGGCTCTTCGAAATGATGTGGAACGAATAAGCACAGAGCTTTCAAATGTAGAATCAGAAAAACTCAAGGAGATTGGCAAAACAAGAGAGTCTTATGAAAAACTTGCCGAAGATCTTGCAAAGCAATTTCCATTGCAAGACGATAAGATGTCAAAAGCATAGAACAACCAAAGGATTTTTCTACTATACCATTCCTAAGGAGATATGAAATCCATATCTACATATGGTAGAAAATTTTTTACAGATAAAATAGGATGGGTTTAGATTGGTGGCAGTAAAGACTGGAAATAAGGTAAAAGTAGAATATGTTGGAAAACTCGACGATGGATCAGTTTTTGATAGCTCAGAAGACCACGGAAAACCATTAGAGTTTGAAGTGGGTTCAGGTCACGTGATAAAAGGATTTGATGACGCGATCTTAGGAATGAATGAAGGAGATGAGAAAGAGTTCACCATACAGCCTGCTGAAGCCTATGGGCAACACGATCCAACCCTGGTACAAAAGGTTCCAAGAGAAGTATTCCCACAAGAAGCGGATCTTACAGCCGGACTGCTCTTTGAGGCAGGTCTACCAACAGGCGAGAAGGTACCTGCAATGATTACTGCAGTGGATGAAGGAATAGTTACAGTAGACCTGAATCATCCTCTGGCAGGAAAGACACTGAACTTTAAGATAAAACTCAAAGAGATATCTATTTGATTTTCTTATTACAAATCAGTTAGAGCATCTAGCATTTTTTAATATATTCAAGTTGGCAAATAATTGTGATCGACTTGAAAAAATCAAGGTTTATGTAATATATGAAAAACTTGGAAGATGAGGCTGAATAAGAATTACGAACAATTCCAATGTTCACATGATCTACGTCTTACTTGACGGAATAGGAGACTTGCCACATCCAGACTTGAAAGGAATGACTCCGCTAGGATATGCCAAGACCCCAAACATGGACAGACTTGCAAGTAATGGAGCAATAGGTGAAGTCATTTCGGTAGGAAAGGGAATAGCCCCTCAATCAGACATTGCTGTCTTTAACATGCTAGGCTATAGATTTGAGAATTCGGTGTATGTAGGAAGAGGAGTCATAGAATCAATAGGGATTGGAATCGATTTCAAAAATGGAGACCTTGCATTGCGTGGAAACTTTTCTACTGTAAACGACGAGCGAGTCATAACTGATAGAAGAGCTGGCAGAAAGATTGAAAGAGAAGACGCAATTGCCATTTCTCACGAATTAGAACAAAAGATCAAGTTTTCAAATCCAAAAGCATCTGTAGTGGTATCACCAACCATAGGGCACAGAGTCATAATAAGGATAAGATGTGATGGAGAGTTCCTGTCACCAGATATCAGTAACACAGACCCAGCATATGCAAGAATTGATGGCATGGGCGTTGCAAAAGCTGTTGGTGATTACTTGAAGATAGAAAGATCACTTCCATTAAATGAATCAGCAGGAGCAAAACTCTCTGCCTTACTTGTAAATGAATTCACAGATCAGTCACTTGCCATTATGAAAAATAGTGAGATAAACAAGAGGCGCAGTGCACAGGGCAAGAAACTTCTAAATTCAATACTGTTGCGCGACGCGGGAAACAGTTTTCCAAATGTCATTCCAATAAACCAGTTACATGAGATGAAATTTTCATGCATAGTTGATATGCCAGTTGAAATCGGCATAGCAAATGTGCTAAAGATGCAGACATTTAACGCCGGAGGACTGACTGATTATGAGGAAAAGGCAAGAGTTGCAGCAAAGGCAATGGAAACACAGAATGCCATTTATGTACACATCAAGGGCCCAGACGAGTTTGGCCATGATGGAGACGCCATCGGAAAGATGAAAAACATAGAGGAGATTGATACTAGGTTTTTTGGCACTCTGTTAGATATCATAGACACCTCAAAGGTTTCAGTCGTGATATCAGGAGATCACTCTACCCCATGCATAAACAAAGGACATAGCGACGATCCTGTTCCAATTTTGGTCTCTGGCGATTCAGTCAAAAAGGATGGAACTACAAGATTTACTGAAGAGCAGGCAAAAAAAGGAAAGATAGGTTTGCTTGCAGGTGCAGATGTAATCAAGACTGCAATCAGCCTTATCAGATAGCAAAAGTATCAATCTTTCCAGTTTTTATCATATCAGAGATTTTTTTCTTGAATTCATCGACATCTACGTCGTGGTACTTTCCTGTGGAACTAGCAAGTTTTTGCATTGCACGATTCATGATAGAAAGACAAATCTCATTTTCATACTTTTGATAATGGACAAATGCGGCAGCGGCAAGAATTATTCCTTGTACAAGGTCTTTTTCACCTTCATATGTTTTTTTCCAGACTCCTTCAAGAACCTCGTGACACTCCCAAAATCTTTCACTATTGAAATAAAATTTTCCGCTTTCTACCGCTTCGTCTTTTTCTATTTCTTCCTCGACAAGATGTCTAGCATGATCAAGGTCTCCAATTGATCCTAACTTTTCAACTAACAGATCAAGATGTTCTTTTGCAATGGATACATCAAATTCCAAGTATCTTTTTGAAACTCGTGTATCTCTAATGATAGCATCCAATTCCGAAGTCAGCTGATCTGCTTTTTTCAATAGCACTGGTGCATCATGTGGCAGATAACCTGTATTCTTGAGATGAATCATGAAACGATCCATGTTGTACCGATGTTCTAATTTCTTAAAATTGTTCACTATTTACTCGTTAAGATTTATATGAACTATTAAAAGGACTCACAATACATGTCCATGATTGAAGTTACACGCGATGTAAAGAACCCTCTACTTTCAAGAAGAGAGATTACGTGTACGTTCAAAGGACTTGCAGGCAGACTCAAGAGATTAGAAGCTGTTGATATGATATCAAAACAATTCAATCTTGAAGGCAAGATTGTGATTCCGATAAATCTCAAAAATGAGACTGGCAGGCCAACACTTTCAGGAACATTTTATGTCTATGAAGACGAAAAGTTGGCAAAGGAACATCTCAAAGCAGCGATATTCAAAAGGTTAGAAAAAGCCAAGGCAGCACCTGCAAAAGAAGCAGAACCTGCACAAGCAGCAGAGGCCAAGCCTGCTGAAGAGAAGAAGGAAGAGAAAAAGTAATGGCAGGCAAGAAAGGCTCAAGCCCCTCTGTTTACAAGTACTACAAGGTAAAAGACGACAAAGCGGAGAAGACAAAAAAAGAATGTTCAAGATGTGGCAAGGGGGTTTTCATGTCAGATCACAAGGACAGACGAACCTGTGGCAAATGCGGCTATACAGAGTTCACCAAATAATCAATAGAGTTTCTTCTTTCTCAGTTTTAAAGATTTTTGTTCTATTTGCTCTAATTTTTGAACCAGAGATGGATCAACTTTGGTCTTTGCAAGCACATCGGCAGGAATCTTGACTATGTTTCTATCAAGTGCAACGTTTATTGTAGGTAATTTCTTTTGAATCCAATTTTTTAATACCTTATCTTCTAGTTTGTAATCCCTAAACCCCTCTGGAAATTTCTTCGTTATGTGTAACAAGAGAGTCTTGTCATCAAATACCGAACGAGGTTCGAACAATCTAGTAGTATCAGCATACATACTCTCAAAGAGATTGCCCGAGAGCTCATCTGAGACCATCTCCATCTTGGACATTCTTTTAATTAATTCAAGATAATGCAGAAACTCATGGGCAAGTATGGCATGTATTGTACCTTTTAGTCCATAGGCAACAAGCGGGGCAGTGATTTGAATAATGATCTCAACCTTCCCGTTTGCAATTACAGGAAGCGTTCTTGCAAACAAGATTCCATAGTCAAATGAACCAGTAGGCTGCGAGATTACAATCGAGGGTTCTACGTATGCCAATGGAAAATTAATTCCAGATGCTTTCTCTACCCTGCTTACACCCTCAAGTACAATCTCAAATCTCTTGACTATTAGTGAGTGAATTTTGTCTGATAGAACGCCATCTTTGTGAGCTTCATGTACTTTTAACAGCGGATCCAATCAAAAAAGCTTGAATCCGACTATAATAAAACCTTGATATCCATTCCATTCAGATCATTCGATAATTGAGCCTAGAAAAATCCATTAAAGGGTAGAAAAACAGTATCTTTACTCATCCTTTCTTTTTGTATGAATCCAAAAGCTTGTCAACAAAGATGCTATTATCAAGTTCAGGATTTGCTTTTTTTGCATCATGGATTACCTTAAGAAACCTTACAAACGTTGCTTCTTTTACAGTAATTGTCTTGTATTCTTTGCGAGGCAATAAGATAATGATACATGGGTTTTTGATAAATTATTGGTAGAAATTTTATAGAAATTTGTTACAAAGTTGGCTATTGGGTGGAAACAAGAGCAAAAATTAGTGCAGATCAATGACCTTTTCTTCTCAAGTATTCAATGTCAAGAGTCATTTTCATTATTGCAGACTCTATTTTGGAGAGATCCTCAAGCAACTTGTCATCTGCGCTTGTTCTGTCAAGGTTGCATTGTATTTTCATCATTATTTTTGCCATATCATAGAGAGTTGGCATCAAATCGGTAACAGAGACACCATCTCTTGATTTAAGAACGAGTCTACTGTTGCGTACTAGCGAAGAGTTTGCACGGTCAACGAATTCATCTCCAATTATCATTTCTTGGTTGAATCAGAAAGAATCAGTATAAAATAATTTGTCCCGTACCATACAAATGATAATTTATGATCTTGTTTTCCAATTTCGGATACTAATTCTTGTCACTTAATTTATCCAAAAATTCTCGTATGGAATCATAATAGGCAAATTCTCCCAGGACGGTTTTAAGTGACTTTGTCATCACAGTGCTAATACTGTTGTCGAAATTCTCCTCTAGGATTTTTTTTAGGTATTGTGGATTATCAAGACAATCAAAGACATTAGCATTGTAAACTTCTCGCAACCTGGCGGTTACTTTATCAAATATGGAAGGACCCATGCTAAGCAATGTATTTTCTATTGCCAGTCCAACGAGAATCCGCTTTGGTTTTTTATCTAGGTTACTGACTTGAGGTCGGTTTTCTATTTCCTCAGTTTCGACATTTTTTCGGTGCTGTTTTCCTGTCATTAATTCTAAATATTGAAAGAGGCAGCTGAGGATTGGAGCAGTGATAGTTTCCTGAGCCTAGATCAAATTCGATCAATGGCTTTTTACAATCTGGACAATACATCACCATCAAATATTACCTCGTACCGGACTTGTATCAGACATTTATTTATGTATGATGACCGTCTTCAAGTCTAAAGCATCTAGGAAAAATGTTTTTTGATATTTTCAACTTCAATTTTTATCCATTTACAAAAGATTTGCCAAGTCATGTTGTCGGTATCAGTCCACTGGAAAAATGTGAACATTATTCCAGTGGAATTCTCTGAAAAAGGGATGATCCTCATATACGCTGGTGTCATATGTTGTTCAGTTGGTCCGGCATAGATGTCAATGAGACCTGCCTTGGGATCGGTTTCAAACCGTATGAAGACTTCTCCTATTGGTGTTACTGCTTTGTACTTGCCATCAACAACAGATATTTCTTTTACAAACTGTGTACTCCACTTTGGTAGGTTTTCAAGATTAGACAGGAATGTGAAAACTTTGTCTTTTGGCACCGATACAACACAAGTTTCTGTAACAGAATTCAATATTGTTGGTTTTTGTAAGATTTACTTTAATGTTGTTTTTTTGATTTATGGATGTTAGAAGCATTGACAGCAATACAACGAGCAAAACGCCATAAGATGTGGACTAGATAAACACGTTCATTCCAACTATTCCAGACTTCTAGTTGGTCAAACATTCATTTAGTAATAATTATTTTGTGAAAATCAAACAACTTGCATTTGCAATTTGTTTCAAGTATACTAGATATGCTTGGCTCTACCTCTTGTCCTGCAACAAATCTTTTCAGCGGTATTCCGCCGTCAGATTCCATCATAATCCTAAATGACTTTTCAGATTCTTTTTTGAATTTGATGTCGTAGATAATTTTCTTGTGCTTACGGCCCGAATTTTCATACAAAACTACAGGTTGTCCCTCTAGTCTTCCCAGTTCTTCCAGTGCATTAGATGCAATCTCATTTTCTGCTTCTATCTCCATAACAACCTCTGTCCTAAACCTTACAGGATCTGAGGGGATTTTCGATATGGCATGTACCCTATGAATTGAAACTCCATCCAAGTCAAGCTTTTTTGGAAGAGAGACATCCCTCTTGTGTGGGTTTAGCAGTTTTACAAAAAACGGCCTTCCGTTGCCCATTACAAGGCTTGATTCATCCTCGCTTCCAATCCAGGTAATCTTTGCCTGTTGTGCACCAAACTTGTCAATCAGAAACTTTGCTATCTTTCCTTCAACGCTGTTAAATTCTCGAATTCCGTGAAAGTCGCAGACAAAACATCCTTTTCCTTCACACTGGTCACATGGTTTTTGTTTTTGCTGTAAACCCCTGATATTTTTTGTATATCTTGCTTGTAGCAATACAGCTTTTGGCTTTATCTCATAGTATTCCTTTTTGAAATCAATTGTAAACACCACATCTGGATTCTGATAGTCTACCTTGGATCTTGTCTTTCGTGAAAACGATTTTCCCATCTCTCTGGTTACGTCGTTTTTGATGCTCGGTATTCCACGAAGCTTAAACTTGGAACGAATTGAGTCATCTCGGTCATGAATTGATGGTTGCAATATTGCACCAATTAGAAACGTAGAAAACTGATACTCTTTTGTCATATCAAGCATTTTTTTCAGATGGAGATCAAGATTTGACATCATGTTTTTGCAAATGTAGCACGTTTTTGTTGGACGCTGCTTTATCGTGTTTCTAATCTTATTTCCAAGTCTTTTGTGTGATACTACCCCCAGCTTTTCTGCAAACATCCTACCAAGACAGTGATCACATAGAGGATGTTCTTTCAGAATTCCCTTGGTATTCTCGATAACTGCGGCTAGTTTTTTCTTGTCCACTAGATTATCGTAAATGTGGCATGTATTATTCCTAATCAGAAAAATATGTGTTCTGCCATCCTGTTTAGCCTCATAACACTTCTAAAGACTAGCCCTAGGAGGGACAAACGTGTGGCCTTATTTTTCTAGTAAGGGTATAGTCTTTGTTGTGTTTCTTTGTGAGTTACGCTGATTGCTTTTGTAGGACATGTGTGAGCTGCGTCAAGAATTTTCTCTGATTTTGCACCCTCCTCGTTTATGACTTTGGATTTTGGATTGACATGCACGTTTTTTTCCACATGAAATACTTTGGGGGCTATGGTCTCACAGCTACAACAAGCTATGCATCTTTCTGGGTCCACTCTTACTGAAATTGGTACTTCTTGTTCTACTTGGATAGGTTCAGTATCTGTCTTTACCTCTGCCTTTACCCTTTCATAATAATCCCAGAATGTATCTTCGTATTGTTTCCAAAAGTCTTGATAGGCATTTTCTGCATATTTGGTATACCTAGTCCAGTCTTCTTGCGGAGTCTTGTCCGAGTCTTTTGCACCCCATGAGCGTCTTTTTGAGCCAAAATCATGTTTCTTGTTTGAATTTTTGTCTTCATGTTTTTCGTGATTTGAATTTGTACCGATGTTTTTCTTGTAATCAGTTCGAAGGGTCTGGTAGGCTTCTGATATAATCTTGAATTTCATCCCATTCTGATCCGTACTGTTCTTGTCTGGATGATGCTTTAGTACCAATTTTCGATATGCTGCCTTTACCTCTTTCATTGAAGAACCGTCTTTTACCCCTAAAACCTGATAGCATTGGTAGTTATTCAATATCTGTTATCCGTCAAACTGTTTTAAATGCTTTTTACGGCCATCAGGAGTGTTTTTCATGATTTGATATGGTTTCTAGGGCTGCCCTTTTTGCAGCCAGGTCGGCAATTTTTTTATTCTCCGCACTTGCTATTATTACAACGTCTCCATTTTCAGGCTGCAGCTTTTCAACTAGTGCAAAAGTTAGTTTTTGATCTTTAATTGGCATGTCATAACTTTTGTCAGACGTGAAGAGTTTGTCGTCTCGAAATACAAGCGTGGTTGCCCCAAGTGCACCTATCTTTATTGCAGCATCTCTCTGTTCAATACCGCTTCCCACATCTTTTGCCAGTCCCTTGACAAGTATTGCGTGATTGAACTTTCCCATGGTGATTGAGCATTCTTTGATATCATTTTCTGCAGGCATGGCTTCATTTAGTTTTGAAAACAAGGCCCTGCCTTTGTTTGTCAATGTCATGCCAGCTTTTGATGTAGTAATGAGTTCATTCATCTTCAGATGTTTCACAAGCGTCTTGATTGAGCCCTCTCCAAGACCTACTTCTTCAATTAAAATGGCTCTACTTGCTCGTATATTCACGTGTATTACCTGAAGTACCTTGAAGATATGTGCAGGCTCAAATGACAACACTCTGCTTGGGTAGTATCGTTGTGCCACTTTTTCAAGTAGCTTGACAACATTATGCATGTGTAGTTCCATGATAAGTGGTTTTTATTTAATATTAATTCTTCACGCTTTCTGGCTGTCTGTTCTTTCTCTTTGCACGTGCGTAGGTAAATGTACAGACCAATACGCCTACTGCCAGAACAGGTCCCGTATATTCAGGGACTACGCTAGAATGGCTTATGCTCTCATACATTGATGAACCAGCTATTATCAGTGCAGTTGCGCTCAATGCGTACGACAGGTATCTATAGCCTGTAGTGCCCAATGTTTTGATAAATGCGGCCCTGAACAATACACTGTCTAAAGTATCCATTGCCACCATGCCAACTCCAAATACCGCTATCATCTCAAGTGCAGTTTCTATTCCTCCTATAACAGTGGCAGCGGCAGATAGAGCAATGGCAGAAAGTTGCGTCGCAGTGTCAAATCCCAAGCCAAAGATTATGCCTACAACAAAAGATGAACCCATTGTGCCCATAACTTTAGTTCTTGGCAGAATCCTGCCTACCAGTATGCTTGCAGAAGTTTTGCCATATTTTCTCATGGCATAGAAGTTGATTATGCCAATAAACCCTAATGCTACAGCTCCCATTATCCCAGTCGATATGGAAAATGTTCCGCCTTTATCGATCACGCTTGCGGCTACAAACACAATGAGAATCATTTCTCCAAGAACGGATACCATGTGGCCTGCACTAAATCCAGTGCCTACCCATCTTGCTTGTTTTGACGCATTATTGAATCGAATGAGGTTGTCTATTGCTGTGATGTGATCAACATCAAGCGCATGACGCAATCCCATTGCAATCAGCGTCAATCCAGTTGCTAAAAATGCCCACTCGTATGTCATACTTTGTTTTCATTCTCTAAATTATCTTGACCGCAAGCGTTGAAATTCACGATCTGTAATCTCGCCATATTATTATTTAAACTGTTGGACAGTTTATCCAATAAAAAAATTATAGATAGTGCTTTTGAATCAAAAATGCAAAAAAATTATTCGAATTAAATTCTTGTTTTTACTGTCTGAGCAAATAATCTGTTGAAGCGTTTTTCCGTTCTTTGTTTCCAGTTTGCTGCATGATATGCATATCCTGCAACGAGTGGAAATGTAATGGTAGCCTCTCCAAATACCATTTGTTCATAGGTTGTATCCACCTTCCCCCAGCTGCTTGCTTCTTTTAGTGTAGAACCTGACAATGCACCATCTCTTTCATCAGCTACTGTAAGCTGAACTGCATACTTGTGCATCGGAACATCAAATCCCAGAACTTCGGCAGATACCACAATGTCTTGTGTAAAGTTTTTAGGTACACCTCCACCGATCATCAAGATTCCAGTCTCCTTGTTTGCAAGTTTTACCTGAGTTAGCTCAAGAAAGTCCTTTGCAGAATCTATTGAGACAGAACTTTGTTTGTTATGATATTGATGAAGGACAAGACCAAAACCGGCACTACAATCAGAAAATGCTGGAACAAATATCGGTACATCTTTTTGGTAGGCAGAAAGCACTATGGAATCAGACGGCTTTGCATGGACTTTATCATCAAGGTACCTGCCCATCTCAACCATGAATTCACGTGACGAATAAGGCCTGTGTTGTAGAGAGTTTGCAATCTCTGTTACTGTATTATCACATACGCGCAGTTCGTCTTCATCGATAAATGTATCATATATTCTATCAATGTGCAAATCACGAAGAATTGCATCATCGATGAACTGTGTTCCTACGTAATGTTTGAAGCCAAGCCCCTCAAAAAAGTCCTGGTCTACCATGTTGGCACCAGTTGATACTATGGCGTCAACCATGTTATGTGATATCATGTCAACAATTACTTTTTTTAGCCCAGCGCTAATGAGCGAGCCTGCCAGGCATAGAATCACTGCACAATCCTTGTCTGCAAGCATCTTGTCATAAATTGTACAAGCACGATTGAGGTTTCGTGCTTGAAATGCCATGTTCTTCATTTCATCTACGAATGGTCTTGGATCATGTTTTGTAATGTCAATGTGATTTATGGTTTCTTTGAGAAGATCTTTTTTGGAAAAATTTGAGTTAGTCATTGTGTTTCTGCAAAATATGACTCGTACAGGTTTTTTATAAATTTAGGTCTTGACGCTATATTGACTCGTTTTCCAATTTTTTCCCGTACTGCAAGATCATAGACCATCTTGTATGTGACAAGATCTTCCATTGCAAACCCAACAGAATCAAAGATCGTAACATCATTGTCATCTCTTTGGATCTGGTTGGCTATAACATGAGCCAGATCAGAATAGATCTTGTCCTTTCCAACCTGTTGCGCCTCACCTTCGTATACTGCCTGATCCTTAAAATCAACTACAAGTTTTGCCCTTTCTATGAGCGATTTTTCAAGCTCTACCTTGTTTGGAGAATCCCCTCCTACCGCGTTTATGTGAGTGCCAGTTTTGACCCACTTGTTGTATACTACTGGTGGCATATTTTTTTCCTTACATGTTACAGTTACCACAATATCTGATTCCCTCGTGGTAACCTCTTCGTCTGCAAGCATAACTGATATTCCAAACATCTTTTCTACTGTTTTTTTAAACGAGTGGCTTGCCTCAATGTCAATATCATATGCATATACCTTTTTGATATCACGCACAAGGGATATTGCATGAAGTTGTGGGATAGATTGTGCGCCGTTGCCAATAATACCAACTACACCGCTATCCTTCCTTGCAAGATATTTTGTTGCAATGGCAGATGCAGTTCCAGTTCTTAACGCAGTAAGAATGGTAGATTCAGTTAACATTAAAGGAAATCCGGTCTTTCCTTCAACTAGAACACCACATGCAATTATTGTAGGCAGATTGTATGTTAGTGGGTTTTGTAGGTGTGTGTTTACTATCTTACATGCAAAATAATTTTCGTCCTTTGCAGGCATTGATTCCATTGTACCCTGTGGGAAAAAGAATTCTGCTCTAGGTGGAACCTGTATTTTTTGCAAGAAAAAGTCCTTAAAGCCAGACTCTAGCTCGTCTCGCAGTTGATTTAGAAAATTTTCTAGTCCTGTTTTTTTAATTAGATGAATGATATCTGACTCTTCGAGTAGCAATGTATCCTGCTGGAAGACATTCACCTATCATGGAGGATGAATCTAGTGTGGCTTTTATAACCTTTTTCAAACTTACAATTTTGAAATTTTTTAATTTTTATTCGAAACGTATCCTGTCACTTGCAAAAGCACACAATATCAAACAAATCTGAAATAAACTTGCTTGTTGACTGTCTAGATTTATGTATCGATGCCATCAAGTTATGGTGACTGAAAAAAGTTGGCAGGTAATTTATCATATATTATCCTTGTAACCCTGAGTGTGATTTTTCTTGTCATCGTAGAAACGACAGAACAACTTGCATCCGCAACTCAATATTCTTTCCAGAATGCCGAGGAACTAAAGCACTTGATCAATTGGCAGGACTACGGCCCACAGGTTTTCAGGCAAGCGCAGGAAGAAAATAAGCCCATAATGTTGTTGTTGACTGCACCTTCTTGGTGCTATTACTGTCAAGTGTATGAAAGCGAGGATTACCTATACAACCAAGATGTAGTCAAGATGGTAAATCAAGGCTTTATTCCAGTATACATCGACTCTGACAAACGAGAAGATTTGACAAGGCAGTACTTGGAAGGCGGGTGGCCATCCACTACAATACTGACACCTGATGGACAGATACTCTTTGGATATTCTGGGCCAAGACCTGTACAAAATATGTTAGCAAACTTTCAGAAGGCGGTAGACTATGTCAACTCACATAAATTTTCATCTGAAATCTCGTACAGTTACCAAAAGCAACCTCAAGTAATTCTGACAGAAAATCAACTTGCTGCGCTCCCAGACGCATATGCCAATTACAACCTAAAGTTATATGACACAATTTACGGGGGTTTTGGAACTGGACAAAAGTTTCCAGAAGCTAGAACGCTTGATTTCTTTCTTGACATGTATCAAGAAACAGGAAACACGACATATCTTGGTCTAGTTCAGAATACTCTGAAAAACCAATACACTGACATCCAAAACCTCACAGATTACAAGTTGTTTGATCCAATAGACGGTGGATTTCACAGGTACGGCACAACCAGAACATGGAGCCCGCCACATTATGAAAAAATGCTATACGATAATGCAAAACTTCTCAAGACATACGAGCATCTTCTATTGATAACCCCGGACGATGCCATGGTAAAAGATGTTGTAAACAAGACGCAAAACTATATTGAGACTAACTGGTATGACAAGCAAGATGGTGGCTTTTACGGAGACACCGACGCTAGTCCAGAAGAGGCATACTATTGGAAAAACCCAAGACCTGATGAAAAACCAGCAATAGACAAGACCAAGTTTTCCGACTGGAACTCTGAGGCCATCATTACCTATCTCTACATGTACAATGTCACAAAAGATACAAAGTATAACGATATGGCAGCATGTTCCCTTGATTTTTTTGAGAACAACCTAGTGTCAGACAATGGTGCATATCACTACCAAGATGTAAACGGTACCAGGGGAGTCAGCGGGAATCTTTTGGACAATGCATACTTGCTTCTTGCTTTTGTTGACGGATATGATACACTTGGAGATCAGAGTTATCTGAAAACGGCGCAAGGGCTTGCCAATTATTCTCTTGATAATCTCTATGACTGGTACAGCGGAGGATTCTTTGAACGAAACAGTCCTGACACCAACATCTACAAGCCAGGAGAACAGATCAGTCTAGTAAAACCCTCTGAAGAAAATGGGATAATCTCATATGCTTTATTGAGACTATACATGGACACAAATAATATCGAGTACCTTGATGCTGCGATAAAGACGATAGGCAACCAAGCAGATAATATCAGTCCTGCTGATGAAGGCTACTATTACGTCAAGGCATCACAGTTCATAGTTGACAACAACCTGATGTCAGATTTTACAAATGCCAAAACCAGAATTGACACCATTGAGAAACAAAAGCAAGAAGATTTTTGGTTAAATAATTTGATAAACGGCACTGGTCAGACAGGCCAGAACTTTGTCCCATCAGATGTCGGACTAACAAAGTCTTCAAGGTCCCATATTTTTGCTTGTACCAATAGCTGTGCTTTCAGGATTCATATCATTTGCATCTCCATGTACTCTTCCAATCTTGCCTGCATACATGGCATACACATTTCGAACATCAAAAATGAATGTGTTTGGCATGTCAGTTTCATTCTTTCTTGGACTTGTCATCGTCTTTGTGCTTTTGGGAATGTCTGCAGCGTTTGTTGGCACATACCTCAAATCAAACATTGGAGTATTTTCAGAGATTGCAGGTATTGCAATGATCCTCTTTGGACTATACACTTTGTCTGGCAGGGGAATACCCGGTCTCAAGATTACGCCCAAGAGTCCTGTCACTTACTTTGGTTCATTCACATTTGGCTGCATACTTGGAATGTCATGGACTCCGTGTGTTGGACCAATACTAGTTGGAATCTTGCTTCTTGCAGCAACTACAGTCTCGCTACCAACTGGAAGCCTGCTCTTATTCTCATATGCCACAGGCCTTGCAATCCCATTGATTCTAGTCTCGGCATATCTTGGTAGGGTTGACAGGGACTCTATTGCATGGAGAATAATTCGCGGAAAAGAGATCAAGTTGGTTTTAGGCAACAAGCAATTTGCCATGCATACAAACACATTGTTTTCAGGAATATTGTTTATTGTCTTGGGTTATCTTGTATTTGCAGGTATTCTTTATTCATTGAACCAGTTTGTTGCAGGCACTTCTGTCCAGCAGTGGTTCTTTGAAATTGAGAACAATCTATTGCAAGCATTGCATAATTGAAGAACTGTAAGATATGGACTTTTAAAAAACAAATAATTCGGATGATTGTAACCCCACTTGTCTGAAATTCACTTTTCGGCCCTTAGTAGTGAGTACGTTAATACCCCTGCAGAAATTAGAAGTGCCCCTACAAATGCTGCCAATATGCCATCCATAATCAAGGTCCTCCGTTCGCAGGGACTTGATAAATTTCTGGATACTGCGTTACCAATTCTACATTGAGATTTAATACTCTCACGTAATCTGGTGCAAAAAGCAAGCCATTTGCATCCTTGTTTCTCTCAATGTCAAGCTCAACTAGTGTTTTCAAAGCATTAGCTGGTATCCCGGTGGCATTACTTATTGCAGGTATCTGCGAATAGGCCTCATCTGGAGTGATGTCTGGATCCACACCTGAGCCCGAGTCAGTCGAATTTCTTGGCTGGAAGAATTTAGTCGAGTTAAAGTTTTCAGCTATTAGTTCGGAGCCAACAACTGTACCATTGAGTACAACTTGACTGCCATTTGATTGGTATGGTAGTGTAGTTTGCCCTATTGCAGTTACAAGAAGCGGATATGCAACACCTGTTGTAACAATCATCAATACGACGATCCTAATTGAGGGTGAAAATACTTTGCTCTTTAATGTCCTCATCTTCTATATCATCTCCAAAAGAGTGACACCAACAAGTCGATTGCCTTTATGCCAGCAAATGGAAGGGCTACTCCTCCTACTCCGTATATCATCATATTTTTGATAAATGTCCTCTGGGGTGATTCTGGCTTGTACTTGACACCCCGTAGTGATAACGGAATTAGTACAGGAATTATTATTGCATTGAATATCAATGTAGATAGGACAGCACTTTCAGGACTGTGGAGCTGCATTAAATTGAGAACTTCGACTTTTGGATTTATCCTAGAGAATATTGCTGGAAGAATTGCAAAATATTTTGCAACATCATTTGCAATTGAAAATGTTGTAATTGCACCACGTGTCATGAGTAACTGCTTTCCAAGCTTTACTACGTTGAGTATCTTTGAAGGATCAGAGTCTAGGTCTACCATGTTTGCAGCCTCCCTTGCAGCAGCAGTGCCACGATTCATTGCAAGTCCTACATCCGCTTTGGCAAGTGCAGGCGCATCATTGGTGCCATCGCCAATCATGCCTACAACATGGCCCTTTACCTGTTCCTCTACAACCCGGTTTAGCTTGTCAGTTGGTTTGGCCTCAGCTATGACCTGGTCAATATTTGCCTCTTTTGCTATAATCTGAGCCGTAAGCAAGTTATCACCTGTAATCATCACAGTGTTAATACCAGATACGTGAACTTCCTCAAGCTTTTCTCGAATGTCTTTTTTGAGATTGTCTTTTAGTGAAATTAGTCCTATTATCTCATCATTTATGGCAACCGCAAGTGGAGTTCCACCATTTTTTGATATTTCTTGTGCTTTCCATCGCAATTCAGGTTCATTGACTTTTGGGGCAATCTTCAGCATGGCCTCTATTGCTCCTTTCAGAATTCTTACTTGCGTGTTGGACTCTTCTAGTTCTTCTACCCTAGAAGAGACTCTAGTTTTTGTCTGGACTGCAGATGTTTTTGAAGCCAAATCTTGTTTTGCGTATGATTTTTTCTTTGGAGATAGTTCAATCCCACTATAACGAGTCTCCGAGCTAAAGTCAATTGGCTTGGATGCCAGAACTTCCATCATAAATGATGGTTCAATTTTTTTCTCATTTGCAAGCTCGATTATGGATTTTCCTTCATGTGTGGAGTCGTTGAATGATGAAGCGTAGGCTGCTTCGATGACATCTTCTTCGGTGAATTTTTCCATGGGAACAAATGCAATAACTCTACGTGCTCCTTCTGTAATTGTACCTGTCTTGTCCAATATCAAAACATCGCAGTCTCCTGCAGCCTCTACTCCTTTTCCGGATTTTACTACAATGTTGTCTCTTGCTAGCCTGTTAATTCCAGCAACGCCTATCGCAGGCATTAATGCCCCTATTGTAGTTGGCATCAAGGCCACAAGCAATGCTAAGAGTACCGAGATATCCATATGGTAACCAAGATAATAACCAAAGAACAGCATTGTTCCAACCACTATTATGAAAATTAACGAAAGACCAGCAAGTAATATAGTAAGAGCTATCTCATTTTTTGTCTTGGGTCTTGTGGCACTCTCAATTAAGCTGACCATCTCATCAAGAAAGCTCTTGCCAGCCTCTGCAGTGATCTCAACTACTATCTTGTCACTTGCAACCTTGGTTCCCCCAAGTACTGGATTGTCTTTTTCCTTGAAGGCCGGATTTGATTCTCCAGTCATCATGGACTCGTCTATGAATGCCTTCCCTTCTGTAATGATACCATCTCTTGGTATTATATCGCCTGCGTAGACCCGTACTCTATCTCCCATTTTGAGGCTTTTAGAAGGAACTATGACCTCCTGCCCATCAACTAGTTTTTTTGCTTGAACTTCTTTTTCAAGACTTCTAAGGGAATCAACTTTTGCCCTTGCCTGAGCTTCTGAGAGAGACTCTGAAAATGTTGCAAACCAGACTGTAAGTATTAGAATTATTGCTGATTCAAAGTAGAACATGCTTTTTTCATTTACAAAATACGAAGATGGATTGTGCAAAAGACCAATTCCTAAAACCAAGAAGAATCCCATCTCTACTGCAAACATTACGGGACTTTTTTTGGAAAGATAAATGGGGCTGAGCTTTATTACTGAATCCCTTAGCATCCTTGCATCAAATATTGATTGTGTGATTGTTGTCTTTGCCATGACCCGTCTCCTACATTGAAAATGGTCCCATAACCAAGAATGGAAAAAATGTCAGAGCTGTTAATATGAATACCATAACTGATAAAACACCAATAAAGAGTGGACCAGAGGTTTTGATTGGTTCGACCACTTCCTTTCTATCCCTAGTTGTAAACGAACCTGCTATTGCAAGCATCAATCCTATAGGAGCGTAACGCCCGATCAACATGACCAATGCTGTGGACCAATTGAAAAATGGGGTGTTTGCCGAAGTTCCAAGATAATCTGAGCCGTTGTTTGCAGAGGCAGATGTAAATTCGTATAAGACTTGATTATATGTCGCAGCTGTAGTCGGTGTTCCAAGAACGCTCTGTGCATTTTCTGATGTATATGCTATTGCTGTTGGGACTAGTATGAATAAGGGGTGAATCAAAAATACAAATGCCGCTAGCCTTACATCTCTAGGAGTTATCTTCATGCTCATAAATTCTGGTGTCTTGCCAACCATGAGACCGACAATAAATAGAGTCAATATGACAAAGATTATCATTGTCATCATACCGGTACCATCAGCTCCCGGAATTGCTTGTATAAACATGCCCAAGTATCCTCCAATGATTGCGTTTGGTGAGAGTCCTGACAGAGCAGCATTTGCTGCGCCAGTGTTTGTTGAAAGAGATGATTCCACGAATAAAGTGGTACTAAAGTTTCCAAATCTTGTCTCAAGACCTGTTGGTCCGCTATGCTCTGATAATCCCAGCGCAAGCATTACTCCAAAGCCAATTAGCATGGCTGCAAGAATTGATAACCCTCTACCTCTACCCAGTAGATGAGCATATGCTATGGGCAATGAAAATGGAATGACTAGCATCAAGATGGTCTCAAAAACATTTGAAAGACCATTTGGATTCTCATATGGATGTGCTGAATTTGCACCAAAGAATCCTCCACCATTGCTTCCAAGTTGCTTTATGGATTCAAGAGAGGCAACAGGTCCTATCGTGATTGTTTGATTACCGCCCTGAAGATTACCTACTGTTATTGATGAGTCTAGCGTCTGTGGGACTCCAAGGAGCAGCAATAAAAGGGCCGAGATAAAGGCAATCGGCAGCAAAAGTGTTAGTATTATTCGAGTAAAATCAACATAGAAATTTCCTAATCCAAACTCTTTTCTGATGAAAGCTCGGACAAATGCAAAACATGAAGTTATTCCAGAGGCAGGTGCTACGAACATCAGAAATATCAGCCCAACCATCTGAGAAAAGATTGAAAGTTGTTGATCACCGGCGTAGTGTTGGAGATTAGTATTTGTAACAAATGAAGCAGCTGTATTGAATGCGAGATCAAACGATAGGCCTGGTTTTGGCGATAGGGGAAGACTGTTCTGGTAAAGAAGTACGGCCATTAGAAATCCTGCTGCAATGACATTTGTTACAATCAGGGCAAGAAAATACTGCTTCCATGTCATCTGTTCGTACTTGTCTACACCAATTATACGATAGAAGCCGTCCTCTACCCTACCCAATGTCTTCTCAAGAGGTCGTTTCTCGTAAACAATCATCCTTGCCATATATCGTCCAAAAATAACTGCAAGGCCAAGAGAACCTGCCAGTACTACTGCCAGTATTATTATGTCCACATAGGTCACTTACGCCTTTTTAACCCACTGAAGATCGGGTTTCACAATGTGTTTAATCCGTTCAATCTTTGTGATCATGAGACAATCAGCTCCCTCACCAAATTACGCTAATATAGATATTTCGGTGATCAAATAACATTTTTTCGCAATTAATATGTAATTCAATGACATAATTATAGCGATGAAGGAACCATCGTTTGTTCTTGATGAGACAGACCTTTTGATATTGGAACGCATGACATATGATGTAAACATACCATTTTCTGAATAGAATGTTTCAAGATCTGTGTAAAAAATGGAGCAAGTATTCAGAAACTGTTTGCGTGTAACTTCATGGTTTGAGAACATTTTGATTTTTGCTTCTTCAATGCTCTAATGATTTTCCCAGTTGTCCTATGTTTTGAGTTTGTATTTTTAGCTATCAACATTTGAACATATTTTTACATTACAATGTTCACAACATATTTCAAAATACTTATCATTTGAATGTTAATTTTTTGGTTAAGAGTTGTGAGAATTTAAACTGAAATGGAAAGTATGGATTAAGTTATGAATGGGTTATACGTATTTTATTAAATTACTTTGAAAAAGATGTAACCTAGAACCTAAACATTACACTTTTGTCGGTTACGTTTATTGCAACCCGTTTCTGTGCTAACTCTTCAATTACATTTTTAAATAAATGTCCCAAGTATAGCGACCAATTTTTGCCCAATTCAGGCTGGATGACCACCGTATTCAACTGTCCTTTAATTTCGCGTCTGAATGCAATCTTGGATGAATGCGCCCATGATTGCATGAAATGCAAGAAACTATCTACAGTGTATTCCGTTTCCAAGACTGACATGATATCTATCATGACATCTTGTGAGATATGTTCTGCCAATGCGATTACTTGTTTTTCCGGCTGTCCCTCCATTAATCGGATCAATAACGGTCTTGGAAATGCAATCAGCCCTGCCTTGCCGACATTGCCTTCATATCCGAAATGGTGATTGCATATCTGAGTCAGAAGAGTGCTTGTGTTTATGTTTTTGACTGACGATTCTGTTTCTAGCAAATCCGCCATCTCCTCTGGCAATCTAAATGACATACTTTTAGTTTTTGTAACCTTCTCTACAACAACCATACAACTTATCTACTAAGAGAAAGTCGTACCGGAATAAAAATGCGATCCCATAAAAATGAGACACAGGAAATTACAACAAATCATTACGTGATCATCATGAGACGGTCATCGAGTTGTGAGTGGAATCTATAGACGATGAGAGGGTCGGACGGTCAAAGATACCTTAGACTACACACAGATTTGAATGGTCAACACACGCTCAAGTTTGTAAAATAGTCACTCAAGGCTATAACAAATGGAAAACCTTAATTGAAAAATGGTAAATAAAAATCAGTCATGAATTTAGAAATCAATGACAAAATCATAAAATTAATGAATGAATCACAGATTAATGAATCGCAGATTAATGATGTAATAACAAATTATGATGCGATAAAAACATTAAACGGCAAAATACAAACTTTTTCCATTTATCTGAAAAAATTTGAAGATTTTCATATTTTAGTTTGTACAAGATCTAAAGGAGGCAAACATGGCGTATCGATGCCTCTTAAAATTCCAAAACAGCTAGCAGAACAGATATACAATAAAAATCCTTTGCTTACTTTAGAAAAATTCATAGATTCACATGGTCTTGAATTAATAATTGGCGGTACAAGAAAATCTTTCATAGTGGGGGAAACAATGCTTATTGAAGATTCGAATTCACCTTGGTCTATACATAATCCAAATAATAACAAGTTCATAACCAACATATGGTTTGAAATTAATTCTGATTCAGGGGTAAAACAGCTAAATATCCTAGCAGGATATTGTCTAAATGTAGACTCGTACCTTGATTTGCTAAATGCTAATCAAACATACGAGCCTACACTTTACAGAGATAACATTAAAAAATAGTTAGACGGTCAATGCTTCTAGTCACCCAGGTGTAGTCTTTTTCTTCTTACGTGAAAATCCTCTCTGTCTTAAAAAATGCAAAAGAGTTACATCATCATGATCTTTTATGTTCGAAGATATTATGGAGCTTGTGAGCTTTGAAGTAATTGGCTCAAGAGGTAAGAGAACATCTCTTAAGCTTTGCAGGTCTGTCTCCACCACTTTGAAAAAATATTCCTGACCGCCTATTGTTGAATAGGCCTCTGTAATGCGCGGTTCCTTTCTAATGTATTCCTGTAGTTTGGCAACATCTTTTTCTCCAAGGCCTGTCTCGGCTCCAACATAGGTTGCAATTCCAAGCCCTAGTCGAGGCCAGTCGATCTCAATCTTTGTCTTAAGAACTCCATTTTGTTTCATTTCGCTTATCCTTTTTGCTATTGTACGCTGATCAACTTTTAGCGACTGCGCCAACTGCTTAAATGACACATTTGCATCCTGTGCCATGCGTTCCAATATCAAAAGGTCTGTCTCATCAAGAACAAACGATGGTTCCTTCATCGTTGTAATTGCGTTATCTAGTAACATATTAACTATTTGAAAATGTTATCAAATAACAATAATATCTATATTCATGCATCTTGATGTCTCGGATGATGACTATGAACACGTTTCATCGTGGAGACATGGTACGAATAACAGATTACGAGGGAGACTTTGATAAAATCTACACGATAAAAGAGATCAAAAAAATCAGAAAAGGTGGAATTCTTTATCTACTAAAATCACTTGATGATTATGTTTTACGTCTATACTATGAAAACAAAGAACACTTCTTGAAAAAATATTATAGTTAGATCTCTACAACCTGAACTCACTGAAAGTTTGAATCCTGTAAGACTAGAATTAGTAAATCTGCAGCATAAAATTAGATTTTTGGAGAAAAGTATTCTTCATCGGATATTCTTTTCCTTGATTTTATTAATCGAAGAGATGTACTGTATATTTTGTAAACAAATCTGTTCTCTTTTAGTCTTGGAGCAATCATGTGCCAAAAGTATCTTGCTTTGATCTCAGAAAGTCTTGAATTACGTACTACAAATACACTGAAACGAGATTTTTCTACTATTTCCAATGTTTTAGGACTGAAAGCTTGTTCTGGTTGATTTCCTGCTCCAATTATTACTACCTCGGGGTCTTTGTTTAGGTTTTCTAGCAGATCTTTCGTTACATCAATACTTGTGGGATAAATTCTTTCAACTGGTATTTTTTTAAGATCAAGATCAAACATTTTTTCGTTTATTTTACTCAGGATGTCCCGTTCCTCTTCAGGCGATTCTACAACTCCTCTCAAAATTCTTATCTTGCTGTCCAAGGATTTAGAAAATGAATTTGCAATTTCGAGCCCGAAATCTGAGTGCCTTCCTTTGTCATATGCAATTACGATATGCGAAAGTTCTTTTTCAAATTCCTTCCTAATACTTACCCCAAGAATATCGCACGTAGTAAGAGTCATCAATTTTCTATTATTTCGAAGATCAAAGAAATCCATTATAAGAAGATTTATTCCCTGTTCCTCCACAGTAGCAAGAATTGCCTCCGTTGTATCATGTGACAGTCTGACAAGATATCGATATTCTAAAAAACTGGGATTCTTTTTTAATTCATCAAATGATTTCATAACAGGATCGGCAAAACCATGTGCCATCGAGAGTGGAATCTGGAGAGGTATTGTTGCCACATTTAGAAGCGAGATTTCACCGTCCTTGTCTTTTGCTATGGCAGATGCAATCTTTACAAGTTTTTCAACAGTTTTTTTGTTAAAAACAA
Source organism: uncultured Nitrososphaerota archaeon (assembly GCA_963701075.1). Lineage (GTDB taxonomy): Archaea > Thermoproteota > Nitrososphaeria > Nitrososphaerales > Nitrosopumilaceae > Nitrosotalea. The sequence continues at coordinate 871,344 of OY969559.1, read as the reverse complement.
CCATTATGCGGTAATCTTTTCTATTGGAAGGACCCATGTTTGCGACTAGGGGAGCATAATGCTCTATCTCTTTTTTTGAGATGTACAATTTGTAGATTGAAAATCCTATAATAATCCACACAATGGCGATTGCCCAGCTCAGTGGATCGTATATCAGCAGGAAAATGGCAAGTCCTGCCTTACAAATTATGCCAATTATTGGCATGAGTGGAAATAGAGGAATTTTAAACCCATAGTCTAGCTTGTGGCCGTAGAGTCTTCGAATATTAATTCCTGCCCAGTTAACCTGAGTAAAGAGAAATAGAAACATCACACCGGCGACAATTGCGATTTGTTCCAATGGGAGCCATGTTGCCATTATCAACATGATGAACCCTGAAGCGATCACTGCAAAATGAGGCGTGTGATATTTGGCATGAATAGAGCTGAAAATGTATGGCAGATTGTATTGTCTGCCCATTGCATATGAAACTCTACTTGATGAGAAAGTGGTGGCACTAAGGGCTGCCACACTTGAGATCATTCCTCCTGCAAAAACTACAATTGTTCCATATGGTACAAGGTGTTGAGCAGCCTGTGCAATTCCAAGATCCTGATAACCACCAATGTATTGCCAGACTTCCTTTCCAAGAACAGAACTACTCAATCCTCCAAGAAATGAGAAAGTAAAAACTATGTAGAGAGCGGTCACTACTCCCAACGCAATAAAAATTGCTCTTGGAATATTTTTCTTTGGATTTTTTACCTCTTCTCCGGCTTGTACGATTATCTCATAACCCTCAAAAGCAATGTATGTAATTCCCATCGCCAAAATAAAACCAGTTATTCCATTTGGAGCAAGATGTTGAAAGTTTACTGCCCAGTGAGGATTGAAAAAAGCCATTGCAAACAAGCCAGCAACTATTAGAATTACTATTATTCCTAGCTGTGTAATTGTAAGTATGTTTCCTACTTTACCGGTGAGTGAAACTCCTCTGTAATTTACGTATGTAAATATTATTATCGAAATTATTGCAATAATTTTTCCTAGTGGCACTCCTCCATATTCAGATGCAACGCCAACACTTGTAAGAAAACCTCCAAAAAAATCCCCGATCGAAACAGCGTAGAGACTGCCTGCTATCATGTGAGCAAACCAAGCTATCCAACCGCTGATGAAGGCATTTGGTCTTGGGAGTCCTTCTCTTACCCATCTATAGCCACCACCGGCTTCTGGAAATGCAGAACCAAGTTCAGCATAAGTCAAAGCAGTAAAAAGGCTGATTATTCCGCTGACAAGAAAGACAATGATAAGAGATGGTCCTGTTTGATTCATTGCAGGACCTACTAGATTAAAGATGGCGCCACCTATCATTGCGGCAATACCAATCATAGTTATGTCTAATAGAGATAGACTACGAACAAGTCCGGTGTTTTGCTCTAATGGCATCTGAATCTATCGGGGTAGGATGAACAGGTGCATAAATCTCTACCCGTGAATTTCACTAGCCAGTACAGATAAGAGAGAACCATCTAATGAAAATAAAAAATTATGGAAAAGGAGTTTGAATCTGACAATTCTATAAACAACTTGCAAAGAACAGTATTTTGGCGATCTCAAATTTTGCTAAAAGAATCAAAATATGTCGAAATTTATCCAAGACCCATCTTGCGCAGCATTCCCTGTAATTGCCTGCCCTTTGATGCTTTCATCATGGTCTTAGAGTTCTTGTATGCTTTGAGTAACTCTTTTATCTCATGTTCAGGCCAGCCAGAGCCACGCGCGATTCTCTTTACGCGAGATGCATTGATTAGATCTGGATCAGCCTTTTCCTCTTTTGTCATGGACTGTATTGCATACCTCCATCTTTCCATCCTCTCTTCCTGTTGGTCTAGCTGGTCTTCTTTTACCATTCCAGAAATTCCAGGCATGTTCTCCATTATGCTTCGCAGGCCTCCTGCCTTTGTAAGCTTCTTCTATCTGGAAATAGAAATCTTCCATGTTCATCTTGCCATGCGATATGCGCTTGAGCCTCTCTTCGTTTCCCTCAGTCTCCAGTCTTGCTGCCATGTCAAGCAGGGCCTGAATGTCTCCCATTCCAAGCATCCTTCCGACAAATCTAGTTGGCGAAAACTTTTCCAAATCGTCAATTCGCTCACCTGTTCCAATGTACATTATTTTAGCACCGGTAGCGGCCGCTGCAGCAAGAGCCCCACCACCCTTTGCACTAGAATCTAATTTTGTTATGATGATACCGCCAACTGGAACTGTTTTGTGAAACGCTTCTGCCTGGTTGTAACACTGCTGGCCTATTGTACCATCAATGATGAGCAATGCCAAGTCAGGGTTTGCTACCTGACCTATTCGAACCATTTCGTCGAGTAGATCTTTTTCTTCCTTGTGTCGTCCAGCAGTATCTATCAGTGCAATATCAAAATTCTTTCCCTCAAAATGTTTCAGGCCATTTTTTACAATCTCAGGCGAGTCCTTGTTGCCTTCCTCGCCATAGACTTCAACATTTGCCTTTTCACACATTGTCTTGAGTTGAGTCAAGGCTCCAGGCCTGTACGTGTCTGCTCCAACTACACAGACCCTATATCCCTGCTTTGTCAGATATTTTGCAAGTTTTGATGTTATTGTTGTCTTGCCGCTACCCTGGATTCCAAGCATTAGTACGCGGTTCATCTTACCTGGCTGGAAAATGTACTCGTTCTCTGTTCCCAGCAATTTTGAAAGTTCGTCATACAAGATCTTTACAATGTGATCCTTTCTTGATAGCCCCGGAGGTGGAGTCTCGTTGAGAGAGCGCTCCTCCAGATTTTTTGTAATTTGAAAGACAAGTTTTACATTGACATCAGACTGTAGCAGTGCCCTCTGGATGTCTTTAGATAATTCCTTGATTAGTGCCTCATCTATGGCAGACGAGTTGACTATTTTTTTCAGTGCAGCCCGGAGGCCTGTCTTGAGGCTGTCTAGCATTGCTCTTCCAAAACAGCTTCGGTTATTTCAAACCTTCCTCTGTACCCATCCCATATTTGGTTTGATTTTACAATCTTGATGCGTCCAGAAAACAAAGGACATGATACCACAAATGTCTCCGCCTCTCCTCCCTCAAACGATGCGTTGAACCCAAACTTGGATGACATGGCAATTAATTTTTCAACATCTGGTGCAGTTATTTCTTTTCCAAGCCAAGAATCGTCAAGTCCCTGTGCAGTAACACTTGTAACAATAAACTGAAACCCAGATTGTATCAGCTCACGCAGATAGCTTGCCTCGTTTACATTCCAAAGCGGAGCGATCACGTCAAGATTCATACTGCGACAAATTGTTTCAAAGTGGTTTTTCTGAAATTCACTACGGATTCCCCCATGAACTACTCCCTCTATTCCAAACTGCTCTTTTGCGGTCTTTAACGCTTTTTTTAGATTATCAACCTCTATTTTGGTATCATCAGAATCAAGACCGACAGTAATTTGCGGAATGTTCATAGCTTTTGCCTGGAGTACAGTAAGCCCAATGTTTGGATGGTGTAGTAGATGACTTTCTTCAGATTTTGGAAATATGGTAACAAGACATGATATGTCATGGCCTTCAGATTTTGCCTTGTAAATGGCAAAGGTACTGTCCTTTCCGCCTGAGAAAAGTGATCCAAGTTTCAATTTGCACTCTGGATGTATCTATTCAATTAATTTTTTTCTAACTCGGTTACTTTTTTGAGGCAGCCCTCACACAGGGCCAAGGGGCCCTTTAGCGTAACCTCGACGTTTGATGCAAGACATACGTGACATAGGCCTTTCATGTGCTATGTATGCATGTCACTGCGTATAACTCATTCGAGAAAGAGAAAGCCTTGGATGCTTCACACTCATAATCTTCATCACAATGATATCAGTTGGCTTTTCTCGTCATCATCAGCATCCGAACCTAGTTCTTGATTCGGACTATAATAGTTCTATCCATTACCTTCCAGTATTCAACATCTTGTCCCTGGGCTACCTTGTCTACCACTTCATCTTCTATCTGTGACACATCGAAGACCTCAAAGCTCTCCGAGTCCATTACCTGTACAATTGCATCGGTTTTTGATATCACAGAGCCCACCCTCTTGTCAATTAGCGGTACCTGTACCTGTGCACTCACAGGAGATACGTGTGGATATTTTTTCTTGTCAAATATTCCAACAGCTACAATTCTTGCCTTTGCAACTCCGTGCTTTCCCGGTTTACTGGTATCATATTCTACTATCTTGCATGGCTCTTGACTTGAAGCGTCAACAGGTAGCAAGATGTAAGATCCAATTTTAAGTGAACCAAGTTCAGAAGGCTTGCTCATCACACAAACAGAATTTGGCAGAGTATATAACTTTTTTATTTTATTTTTTCTATCACAGAAAGGTTCAACAAATTGGTCAGTCTGATTCCTTTTCTTGCAACTTCCTTTCTTGTCTTTTCGCAATACTTGTTGTCGCTCTGATGTGTGTTTCCACTTGAGACTTCAAAGACAACCAAATTATCCACATATGGAAAAGTAAACTTGGGGGACTCGGTTGAGGACATGTGCAAAGTTCCACACTCTGCCCGTCTTACTCTGTTGCGCTTTGCCACAATCAATGCCAAGTCTGAGAGATCGGATTCTGAGTGTCCATAATCAAGATAATAAACAGAAACAAGATTGAGTTTTTGGTCGCTGAATCTTTCAAAGAACTCTGTATATCTTGAGAAGACAAATGTTGGTCTCTCTTGCTTGTACTTGTTAACTTCTTCCAGTATAGGTTGTTGGTCTCGAAATCTTGCAAGAAGATACGTATTGTTGTGTGACGGAAAGTATGCATTGCCATCTTCTGAAAAAGTGGCAGTAACAAAGTACATGTCATCAATGTAAGCAGAGTTTTCCAATGATTCTTTGAGTTTGGATGATGATTCGTTGTGCAAATATGGTGCACATACATATCCTCCCTCGGTAACCCCGGAACCAGACACGTGATCGGGATCAAACTACCTTCTTATATGTAGTGTGGTAGGGCCCAAAGTTTTCTAGATCTATTTCAGATTTTGGGAAATATGCAATTGTTTTTCCTATCCGATAATTATTTAATACGAACAAACTGGATGAGAATCGATGTCCCACGCTAGCTCAGCCTGGTAGAGCATCCGGCTGTAGTGGTTGGCTCTCGGCTGACCGTCATCAGCCTATCAGGCTTACAGAAACCGGAGAGTCGCAAGTTCGAATCCTGCGCGTGGGACCATCATAAAATTCAAAAACACATGATTTACTATACTAATAATGTCAGAAGATTCAGGCTGGTCCTCTTTAGATGAAATAGACCAAAAGATTATCGCAATTTTAAACAAGAATGCAAGAACCCCTTCCAAAGAGATTGCGTCTGAGCTTAGAAATGCAGGAGTGGATGTTTCTGATAGAACCATCCGAAAGAGAATTGAGCGGTTAGAGAAGAGCGGTATCATAAAGGGGTACAAGGCAGTCTTGAGTGGAGTCTCTGCCACAGGTGAGTTTGAGGCATTGTTTTTGAAATTAAAGATTGCCCGTTCAATTAACAGTCAGGTCGAATCGATAAAGGATTTTGCAAAGACGTTTCCAAATTATCTTTTTGTTGCAACACTTGATGGCGATTGGAACATGTTGATAGTGATGAGACTTGAGAATGCCGAGAAAAACCCCACGTCAAAAGTAATTGAAAAGTTTTCTGATCAGGTTTCAGATTATAGAATAAGCGGCCTTCAGGTAAAAGATGTCAATCTCTTGAATATGTCTCTCTTGCTTCTTACCTAATACGGTTCTGTTCCGTGGTATCAAGTGCATTTTTTCAGCTCATTTATTGTAAATGGCTTTTGAATAAATGCCGTAGAGCCAAGTCCAATTGTCTTGCGAACTCGCGGATTACTTTTTTCATCTGCAGTTATCAATATGATGGAAAGATCTGGTTTTTTCTCCAGTAATTTCTTTGCAACAGTATCACCTGTCATGTTGGGCATCTGCATGTCAAGTAGTATGAGGGGATTTTGCGAGTCATTGATTAATTTTGTAACAAGTTTGATGGCGTCATTTCCGTCATTTGTGGTCTTGATGTCATCATATCCAAGTTGCTCAAGATAGACTCTTGAGTCGTAACGTAATTGCAGGGCTGTCATCTATTATGACAATTGGCCTTTTCTCTTCAACAATTGTTGGTACGTGTTTTTTTGCCTCTTCTGACACTTTCATTGCCATGTCTACCTGGCCTGACTTGAGAAAGCATCTTGCTGCACATTGGTATGCATAGGACGAGCTAAAGTTGTCTTTTTTTGCAATCTTGAGATAGTATTTTGCAGCCATGCCAAGCTCTTCCTTGTTATCCTTGCCTTGCCTTGCCTTGCATTCTGAGGCAAGAATGAGATATACTCCTGCCTTGAAGTTCTCCTTTTTCATTGCATCTTGGGCAAGAGATATGAACAGATTGTGTGCTGAGATGTTCTGATCATTTTTCAAGTAGGTACATGCCAAGTCAAACTTTTCAAGGTCTTTATCCAACACTTTGCTAATACAGTACAAGATTATATTTTTTGAGTTGCAAAAATGGTAAAATTCTTGACTTGGGCGGTCAAAAGAGCAAATCAAACAGATATTATAAAGATAGGAGACATGACATCTAGTGACTGAGGAAAATACTAGCACTGGTCTTGCACAACCTCCAGTTAACATTCTCTTTACACCTCTTGACATATCCAAAAAAGATGTCTGGAGCATAGATATCACTCGCATACTGAGCATGTTAATTACAATTCTAAATCAGACAGACAAGAAAGACCTCCGTGTAGCAGGAATTGCCGCCCTCTCGTCAGCAATGATTCATAGAATGAAGGTGGAAAGCATATTTGCCTTACAAAAGGCAGCCATGGAGAAAAGGCCCCTCAACCAGAGAGAAAATGTCGATATTGAAATAATAAACATGCCTTACCGACACGAGTCCACATATCCTGTTACCTTGGATGAGTTGCTCTCCGTGCTTGAGAACCTGATTGGAACTATTGCAAACCCGCGTTCAAGCCGCAGACAGATGGATTTCGAACCCGTTCAGGTACCAAACTTTGACGATTATTTCATCTCGCTTGAGAAGATAATTGGCCAGTATGAGGAGCTCATAATGAACAAGATAAGGCCAACAGGGTCAGGCTCATTTAAGAACATCACCTCAGGCCTTGAGTTGGTAGACGTGATCAGGTGCTTCTTTGCAATACTATTTTTGGCAAGGGATATGAAGGTAGACTTGGAGCAGACAGAAGACGACATAGTTGTCTCTTTTACAAAATAGAAATTTACAAGTGAATCAACTGTCAATAGGAATTTCATTTAAGTATCTTCTGACCTCCTTTTTTGTATAAATGGGTAAGGTAGAAGATGACGAGGCAATTGCCAGACTAGAGGCAGCCCTGTATTCTGCAGGAAGGCCGCTGACAATAGAGGAGCTGATAAAGGCGTCTGGTACCGAATCAAGAACCAAGACGCTTTCCCTCATGACAGGAATTGTGAAAAAGACCAAGTCTGCCTTTAGGGCACTAGAGATAGCGTCTCTGCCCGATGGCTCGTACGTATTTCAGCTAAAACCCGAGTACAATACTGTTATCAGAAAGTATGCATCAAAGCCCTTGCTTCCAACTGCGACATTGAAGACATTATCATATGTTGCATACATGCAGCCAATTTCATCAAAAAGATTGGTCGAGGTCCGCGGTTCCGGTGTATACTTGCATCTCAAGCTGCTTGAGCAGTTAGCATACATTGAACACCAAAATGTTGGAAGACTCAAGATATACAACACGACAGAAAAATTCCAGAAATACTTTGGAATCCAAGGTGACAAAGATTTGCTAAAACAGAAACTTTTCACAAAAGTCAGATCTTCAAACCAAAGTTCTCCAAGCCAATCCCCGCCACAGGCTGAAGATGTAGAATCCATGACGCAGCAAAGCCAGTAAAGACACTGGCTGTGACATTTTGTTCTAAATGGTATAAATTAGAGTCACTTTATCGTCTGCTTATGAAGAAATCTGTGGAGAATCTTGCAACTAGTAAGATAACTGGAGGCAGACGATATCCTCTTAGAACTAGGAGAAAGTATGAAATTGACAGATATTCAGTTGAGGCAATTCTAGGTCCTCATGTTACCATTACAAGAAAAGTTCGAGGCTACAACAGAAAGACTTCACTTAAGACCACAGATTTTGTAAATCTAGCTGTTCAAGATGGAAAGGTAAAGAGAGTAAAGATACTCAAAGTTCTAAAAAACCCAACAAGCACTGATTATGAAAGACGTGGTGTAATTTCAAAGGGCGCAATTTTGGAAACAGAGGATGGACAGTGCAGAGTAGTTTCAAGACCAGGTCAAGACGGTGCAGTAAACGCAATTTTGATAAAGTGATTACAAAATGAAAGATTACGAACATGTCGTAATCTGGTTGGATTATTTCAACAAGACACTTCCAAAAAAAATGGGCCGACGTGTATCACGTGAAAAAAGTATTTTCGATCCCTCGCTCAAAGAATTGATAGATGCATCCAAGGCAGCTGGGTTTGAGCCAACAGAGACTAACGAGCAAGTAAGATTCCCAAGAAGACCATATGTCAGGTCAGGCTACATTGTACTTGCAAAGGTACAACCAAAAGCCAAAATAATTTCTGCAATTTCAGACAAGATGGTATCACGAAGAGCTGAAACAGACCAAGTAAACAGTTATTCTAGCTTAGAGCTAAAGTAATTTTGACAGAACTCTATTGATAACAGTATTAGGTTGATTGACTAATTGCAGGAGGTAGGCGAAGTATTGCATTTAGCAAATAGCGGTAGAGTCTTGATTAGACTTTCTAAACCGCTACATGATGGCCAGATCGTAGTAGACAAGTCTGGGACCAAAGTAGCCAAAGTTTCGGAAATGATAGGTCCGGTTGATGCGCCGTATGCATCCGCGATTCCGCTTACCAACAATATCAAAAGACACATCGGACAGCATGTTTACGTCGTCGAAGAATCTCCTGTGATGAAACCGAAAAGATTCAGAGGAAATAGAAGATGAACATGACAGAACTACAGACAAATTGTCCAGAATGTCGATCATCCTTAGTTGATGACATTCATAGTGGAGAAAAAATTTGTTCTGGCTGCGGACTGGTAGCAATGGAGCAAATGTCAGATTACGGTCCAGAATCAAGATCAACGAATCCAGAAGAAAAAATGAAAACTGCAAGAGCAACCGGTCAGACAACTTATGCACAACATGACCTTGGAATCAGAACAGAGATAGCACTAGGAACCAAAGACTTTAGCGGAAAAACAATTTCAAGCGACATGGCACTTCAGATGTACAACCTAAGAAAGTGGCAGACAAGAATCAGAGTTGCCTCTCCAAGAGAGAGACGACTTGCAAACATACTCTCAAAGATAGGAGAGACTTGCCAGTCACTGGCACTATCAAGAAACGTAATTGAGACTGCATCAATAATATACAGAAACTTTGATGGTCAAACAGAGGCAAAAGGAAAATCTGTTGCCTGCATGTCAGCTGCAACCATTTACATGGCATGCAAGCAGTGCGATGTTGTAAGATCACTAGATGAGATTTGCTCTGCAACTGGAAGTACAAAAGACGAAAAAATGAACGTAAAACTGACTGCAAAATATTACAGAATGCTCGTGATGGAGCTTGGATCAAAGACAGCACCAGTAGTAACCCTTGAAAAATACATATCAAAGATTGCAAATCTCGCAAAACTTGATGTACGTGTAGAAAGACTTGCTGCTGAGATTGCAGAAAAGACAGAAGACCACAACCTGGCAGACGGAAAGGCGCCAAATGGCCTTGCTGCTGCCTATCTCTACATCGCCTCAACACTGCTCGGACAAAGTGTCCTCCAAAGAGATGTTTCAAGCGTTGCAGGAATTACCGAGGTTACTATACGAAACAGGTGCAAGGAGATTCTGACTGCATACAAGATCAAGGTTATCCTAAAACCAGCGTTAGCCAAAAACTAACCCCTTCCTTTTTGTTTTTGTCTTTTACTATATGACTATTCATGGATCAGACACAGGTATAGTTACCATACTTTCCCTCAAGTCCTGCCGCTCTTGCTATATTGGAACCAGAAGAGTCACTCTGGATATACAGATGACATATTCCACTTTTCCCAGTGTTGTCATGAAGGCCATTGGTCAACGATATGTCTGCGGCTACAGAAGAGTCTGCAGAATGGGACTTGTCAAAGAGAGTATGCCCTATAACTTCAGGTACCACTATCATTAAAATGACAAGTATTGCAAATTTGTTGATTGTTTTTTTGTTCAACTATATCCTGTTGTATAGTGTAACACTAGACAAGATATTGTCAGCGGAAATGATTTTGGCAGTAAAGATTCCAATTTGGAAGCATAACTGTCTATTAGGTAACAAAATATTTGAAACAATTTCCGATTCGGAAATCAATAATACTAACAATTCATCAATACATACATGCTCGATGAGATTGACAGGGTAATACTATCACACCTAGGAAGAAATGCCAGAATATCATCACAGGAGATATCCAAGGCGCTTCAAGAGATTGGAGTCACTATTACTGACAGAGCAGTCAGGCAACGCTTGTCAAGACTTGAAAAAAAGAATATAGTTCTTGGATATTCGGTCATTTTGAACCCCGTTGTGGTCTCAGAGAAGATAAATCGGACTATACTCATCAAGTTCAAGTTTTCAAAAGATATGTCAGAGTCTATTGAGAGGTTGTCAAGTTACGTAAATGAATCACCTTTTTGCATTTATGCTGCAAGACTTAGTGGAGATTTTGACTGGTCATGCCATTTTGTTTTTTCATCGGTGGAACAATATGATCTTGAAACTAATAATTTTCTAAATAGGTTTTCAGATTTGATTGTAGATTTTAGGTCATATGAATCAAAAACTATAAAATCATCACCTTATGTGTTGTATGATGAACATCTCATTCATGAAAGAAAACTTGAAGTGTATACAGTTTTAAATTCAATAAAAAAACATGACAACCTAAACGATCGCCTACAAGCCATCGTTGAAAGTCTCACAAAATATTTTGATGCAAAATTTGCAAGAATCTGGTTTGTAGATAAGAAAACAAGATCTTTGGTTCTAAAATACAGCGCAGGCAAGTATAAAAATACACATGGAGAATTTTCAAGAATTCCATTTGATTCTGTGAAGATTGGCCATATTGCCCAAACAAAAAAACCAGTTGTTTCAAATGACATAGTACACGATCCTAGAATAAAATATCCTGAATGGGCAAAAAAAGAAAAACTCAGATCATTTGCAGGATACCCCTTGACTCACAAAGGAGAGGTGGTAGCTGTGCTTGCCATGTTCAGTGAAAAAGTATTCTCGCCTGTAGATTTTGAGATTTTGGGCATCTTCTCAGACCAAATCTCAAAGGAACTCTCCGGCTTTTTTGAAACAAGGGAATTTCTAGACAATCTAGAATAGCACCCAATTGCATCCCCAAAGAACGATCTTCTCATGCACTCTTACAAACCTTGGTTGTTACAAATCTATAGAATTACAATCTAGAATCATGACAGATTGCTGGTGGATTAGCTTGATCTAATTTCTTGTTGGATTATATATCGAAATCAAGTTAGTAGATACAAGATGACAGTACTTGAAATCAAAGATCTTCATGCTAGAAGAGAAGGCAAGGAGATCCTCAAAGGAGTAAATCTCAAGACAGGTCCTGGCGAGGTCCATGCAATAATGGGTCCAAACGGATCAGGAAAAAGCACTCTAGCTTATACAATTTTAGGTCATCCAAAATACGAGGTGACAAGTGGCGACATTCTCTTGGATGGAGAAAGCATCCTTGGCATGTCTGCTGATGAAAGAGCAAAGAAAGGATTGTTCTTGGCATTCCAATACCCAACAGAGGTAGCAGGTGTCGGATACTCACATTTTCTAAGAACCGCTTACAATGCATTGAGCAAATCACTTGGAGACCAGAACCGCGAAGTCTTCTTGACAGTAAGAGAATTTCAAAATTATCTAAAAAAGAATCTTGATCAGGTAGGACTCAGACATGATTTCTTGTCAAGATATCTCAACGAGGGATTCTCCGGCGGTGAAAAGAAAAGGTCTGAAGTTTTGCAGATGGCAGTATTGCAGCCAAAGATATCAATTCTAGATGAACCTGATTCAGGATTGGATATTGATGCAGTTCAAGCAGTTGCAAAGGCAATAAGCCAGGTCTCAAGAAAAGACGCCACTGTGATAGTGATTACCCACTATGCAAGAATTCTCAAGTTCTTGGACAAGCTTGATTATGTACATGTCATGGCACAGGGAAAGATGATAAAAGAAGGTCCAAAAGAACTTGCAGACGAGCTGGAGCAAAAAGGATACGCATGGTTAGGAATCCAAGACGCTTCTGAACAACCCGCTTCCTAGAAAATTTATCAAATTTATCTCTCCAAAAAGAGATTCAAGTCGGCAAATGTCATCTAGACTGGATTACAGACAAATACCCTGCAAGAGTTGAGTTCTAACCATTCGAATTCATACAAGGCCTTCTCAAGCAAAGATAATTAAAAAAAGACAATAACGGTGTCTAAAATTTCTTACACATCAAAAGAAACACCTTCCTTAACAATATTGCACATGTCACAAGAGAACCAACCAAACACATTCTATTCAAATTGCATGAGATATTTCGAATCATTGAGAAAACAGGGAAAGCAGGACTTTGCTTTTGAGGACGAATTTTTCTATACAATGCCTGCAATATCAGAAAAACTTGTAAATTGAAAAAGAAGACAAGTTATTGAAACTCGAAAACCCGCAGTTTCAGTTTATATATTCAGCGCTTAAATCTCTCGTTGCAGAGGTATCGAAGCCCGGCCAACCGAGAAGGACTCAAGATCATGGCATAGGAAATCCTTTCCCTTAGGGGTTCGGGGGTTCAAATCCCTCCCTCTGCACTTTCCTTGCTTTTTTTGCTCTTCTTTGCCTCTGTTTGCGATTTGGCTCGTCAAATCCTCTGTGGTTTTCACCCATAGTTACTTATGATAGTCTTTATTAGAAAATTTTTCCATTGAATAACACCAAGGAAAACAGTACAATGAACCACAATCTACCAGGACCAAATTCAAGGCGCATCATAAATACAATGAAAAAATATGCGTATGATTCTACTTTCATGTATCCTCTAGTCATTGCAAACGGTCATGACTGTGTCATAGAGGATCCAGACGGCAACAAATTTCTTGATTTTACTTCCAACATTGGCGCATGCCCCATAGGATATTCGCATCCAGATGTCATGGAAGTACTTGCGGAATACTCTACAAATGGAACTCACAAGATTGCAGGCCAGGACTTTTACTCCAAAGAACATGCAGACCTTGCAGAGACAATATCAACCATAATACCAAGAAACTTTAAGGGATTTTTTATCAACAGTGGTGCAGAAGCAGTAGAGAATGCAATAAAGATTGCATACAGAAAGATGGGCCCTCTTCCTGGAATCTCGTGCTTTGGGGCATTTCATGGAAGGACTCTTGGGGCACTCAGCTTTACAGCTAGCAGACCAGTTCACAAGTACAACTTTCCAGAGTTTCCTGTAAAGAGAATCAAGTTCTGTACAAATGACAATGATCCTGAAATTGATGCTGCGGAATCTTTGCTAAAAGAGAACAAGATTGCATTCATTCTAACCGAGGTTGTGCAAGGGGAGGGCGGATATTATGTTGCAAGCAAAAAATTCATCAAAAACTTGAGAAGGTGCGCCACGCTGTATGGTGTGCCGCTGATTTTAGATGAAGTACAGTCAGGTATTGGCCATACCGGCAAGTGGTGGGCCTTTGAGCATTACGGAGTAACACCTGACATCATGAGCATAGCCAAGGCTTTGCAGGTGGGAGCTACAATATACAACAAGAGATTTGAACCAAGAGACAGGTCTGCTCTTTCTAGCACTTGGGGAGGAGGCAGCAGAATAGACATGGCTGTAGGAACAAGGACTATTCAGGTCATAAAACGTGACAAGTTGTTAGAAAATGCAACCAAGATGGGCAACCTGCTAAGAAAAGGATTGCAAGAACTTGTAGGCAAAAAAGGAGTGATTGATGTGAGAGGACTGGGCCTCATGATTGGCCTAGAGTTTGACACCAGAGCACGCAGAGAGAAAAAGTTGGCCAAATTGTTCAGAAATGGCCTTCTCACACTTGGTGCAGGCCAGAAATCCCTGAGAATAATACCACCCCTTGTGATAACAAAAGATCAGATAGAACAAGGCCTGTCCATAATGAATCAGGTCTTGTCAAGAGACTGAGATTTTTCGCATTTTAATCATCCATATTTTCCACTGGAAACGCACACAAATAGAATCGGATCGTACTGAAATTAGCTTCTTGCGTTATCCGTAAATAGGGAATTGTTGACGCCTCAATCTTTCAAAAATGGGTCATTTTCTAGGCATGATTTTGACCCTATCGGGTCATTTTCTAGGCATGACCTTGCTATCAAGAGCTCATTTTTGCAACATAATTGTCTAGTATGCCTGATACTTGTCACCAAGTTCAAGGGAGGCTATCTTTAGTTTCAGCACCTCGTTTGCACCCTCGTAAATTATGATTGCTCGCGAGTCTAAAAAGTGCCTTGCTACTCTAGTTGTCTTTTGGTATGCAAAAGAGCCAAAGATCTGGACTGCCCTATTTGCAGAGTCAAAAGCAGCATTAGTAGAATGCAGTTTGGCTATTGCCGCAAGCCTATCTGCCTTTGTCCGCAATGCAGAATATTCCTTGTCTTCACGGTTTAGTTTTTCCTGCCAATTTGGGTCATTTTCCTTTAGGTTCTCGACATATTCATGAAGTTTTTGTCTTGCCATGGCAGCTCGATAAACAAGCCATCGTGAGCTTTCTACATTTAGTATCATCGATGACAGATGCTCTTGGATTAGTTGCTTTTTGGCAAGCGCCGAACCGTGTTGTACTCTTTTTTTAGAGTATATGATGGATTCGTCAAGACAGTCTTTCATCACTCCTATAGCACCTGTAGCAACACTCAGCCTGCCATCTATCAGCGCAGTGTAAGCTATGCTTAGTCCTTTTCCCTTTGTTCCCAAAAGATTCTTTTTTGGAACAACACAATTTTCAAATGTTAGCTTGGCATTTTTTATGCTCAGCAAGCCCATCTTGTGTTTCATTTCCTGCGCATGAAATCCTTTAGAGTCAGTATCCACAATAAACGCTGAAATTCTTCCATCTGGTCCTCGCGCATATGTAGTCATTACTTTTGCAATGGTTCCATTTCCCACCCAGTGTTTTTTGCCGTTTAGAATAAAATTATCTCCGCTTTCCTCAAATTTTGTAGTCATTGCACCAGGATCGCTGCCTGCATCAGGTTCAGTGAGCCCAAACGCCATGATACTCTTTCCTGATATAGTGTCAGGAAGATACTGCTTTTTTTGTTCCTCGTTGCCCCAGTTTTGTAAAACCATCTGGCCTATTGATACATGTGCAGAGAAAAATGTACGTAATGAATTTCCTTCCCTCCCTATCCTTTCAAGTGCAAATACATATGTCAATATATCATAACCTAGACCACCGTATTTTTTTGAGATTGGACATCCAAGCATTCCAATCTTCCCAAACGTTGGAACTATCATGTCATTTGATTTTTCCTCAAGATAGCATTTTGTTTCATGATCTCTAATGGACTTGCAGGCTTGGTCTACTTGTTCGAGAAAATTTTTTTGCTCTTCAGATACTTCAAAATTCATCTTTGAGATATTAGAGTATGACATGGATGTACTCTCTAGTCTTGGGCAATAAGATTATCGAAGTCTTAGGCTTTTACGAGATCTATCTCTCGGACCGCATGTTTTGATAGATCTACATGCAAGTCGGCGTGTGATGCATCAGTAAAAATGAGATTGCATCTATAACATTTCCACGCTTTTGAGCTCATAGTATCATTATACAATTTTTATTTATAAGCATATTGAACGATTCATCCATTTTTTACAAAAAGGGGATTCTTTCAGTAGATTGTTCTATGAAATACAAAAATAACTATGACAAATTCTAAAATTTTCAGCCGTATACGACTCAGATCGCTTGTAAAACCAGTTTATGTTCATATATACAGCAACGTAGATTTGGTTTTAATGAAAAGGGCAAGCTCGATTGAAAAATTAAAAGGGCAAGTAAGGAAAAAAGTAGGAAAAAACGATCCCGCCCATGATTTTGAGCACATTATGCGAGTTTACAATAATGCCAGAAGACTTGCAAAGATAGAACGGGTAAACCCAAGACTTGTGCTAGCAGCTGCCCTTTTGCATGACATTGTATCTTATCCAAAATCAGACCCAAGATCCAAAAATTCGTCTGTAGAAAGTGCAGCAAAGGCAAGACAGATCCTAGCCAAGTACAGTTACACAGGAGAAGAGATAAAAATAATCACAGATGCAATCCGTGACCATAGCTTCTCCAAAGGTGCAGTACCAGAAACAATTGTAGGAAAAATACTTCAGGATGCAGACAGGCTTGACGCAATAGGTGCAATCGGTATTGCAAGGACATTCTCTGTTGGAGGTGCTGAAAAAAGACCGTTTTACAACAATGAAGACCCTTTTTGCAAGACTCGCAATCCAGATGATACCAGATGGACTTTGGACCATTTTTACAGAAAGTTGTTGCTCTTAGAGAAAAAAATGAACACAAATAGTGCAAAACTAGAAGCCCGAAAAAGAGTCAAAATAATGAAGCAGTTTCTAGATGTGCTCAGAGAAGAGATCTACCCATAATCGATGTATCTTTTGAATCTCTTTTCTATTTCTTGATTTCTTCCTTTTAGTATTCGCTCGATTTCATTTTGGTTTCGCATCTTGATGTGTCTTGTCATGTCTGCAAACTTTTCATCTTTAGAGTATATGTCAACTAGAGGATCCAGAATCACATAGTATTCTGCAACTTTGTTTCTAAATTCTTCAATGCTTGGCCTTCTAATCCTGTTTATTCTGAACCATATAGTAGCCCAGCTTGCACCCACAACATGTGGTAATAGGTCAAAAGCCCGGTCTATCTCAAAACTTTCGTCGTCCCTCATTTCTCGCCGAGAGCTTTTGCAGCAATCTTTGAGAAATAGGTTACTATCATATCTGCTCCTGCCCTCTTAATTGCAGTCAGAATTTCTAGTGTGACCTCTTTTTCATCTATCCAGCCCTGCATTGCAGCCGCTTTTACCAAGGCATATTCCCCTGACACACTGTATGCCGCTATTGGTATGTTGAACCTCTGCCTTGCCGTTGCAATCAAGTCAAGATATGCCAATGCAGGCTTTATCATGATGATATCTACCCCTTCTGCAATGTCGGCCTCGACTTCCCGCATGGCTTCTTTTGGGTTAGTATATGGTAATTGGTAGGTCTTTCTGTCACCAAACTGCGGAGCAGAATGAGCCATGTCTTTGAACGGAGAATAAAGAGATGACCTGTGTTTTGCAGAGTGGGACATTATTGCCACATCTGAAAATCCGGCATCATCAAGTGCATGTCTTATTGCCTTTACTTGCCCGTCCATCATGGCAGACGGAGATACAACGTCTGCACCTGCCTGGGCTTGGCTCACAGCTACCTTTGCCAGAGTATCAAGACTAGAATCATTATCAATTTTATCACCTTTTACCAGTCCACAATGTCCTGAGCTGGTATACTGGCATAGACAGACATCTGACATTATTGCAATTTCGTTGCCAAGATTTTTTCTGATTTCAGAGATTGTCTTTTGTACAATGCCATCTGACGCAAACGCGGATGTTCCCTTGTCATCTTTGTGTGATGGAATTCCAAAAACCATAATAGCTGGAATCTTCAATTCTGCAATAGAGTTTGCCTCTTCTACCACATCTTTTAATGGTAGCCTTTCAAAACCTGGCATCGACTCTCCCTGTAGTTTTGACTTGAGATCTTCTTGCACAAATACTGGACAGATCAAGTCCTTTGGAGAAAGTCGTACCTCTTCGAGTAGTTCTCGAATCTTGCTAGTCTTTCTTAATCTGCGAAGCCGTACATTAGGATAAGACATTACAAAAATCACAAATTCCTAGCAATATAATTTACTCTTTCTTATAGTCAAAGAGTTTTGTAACAGTTCTAAGAATTTCAGAATCTCCCTGCTCAGATGCCTTTCGGAGGTTATTCATTGGGACTGAGATGATGTCTTCCACTATAGCTTGCGTGAGCTGGTCAATAATTCTAATTTTTTGTTCATCTGTTTCTCCAAGCATTTGCAAAGCTTTTTTGAGTTCCTTGACTCGTGCCTGATCAATTTCCTTGAAGACATTCTTTACTATTGGTTCTACCTCGATTCTTTTCATTGCTGCTTCCATTACTGGCAATTCCTCGTTAATTATCTTCTCCGCTGACGATACTACACCCATTCTTGTGCGCATGTTCTTGTCCACCATCTCTGCAATCTGATCAAGGTTCATCATTTTTATCTTCTTTATTGTAGCAACCTTCTCGTCAACAGTTCTTGGATTTGAGAGATCCATTATCAACATGCCATTTTTGCGCGATTCCATTGCTTCCTTTACTCTATCATGGGTAACCAAGAAGTATGGAGCAACGGTTGCGACAAAAAGTACGTCAACAGACTTGAAATTTGCTATGGCTCCTTCAAACTTGAGAGGGTTTCCGCCCACAGTTTCTGCAAAAGATTTCGAGCGTTCAAATGTTCTACTTGTTACATTAAAGTTAATTCCACGTTTTTTGAGCGATTTTGCCACAAGGCTTGCAGCTTCTCCCGTACCAATCAGAAGAATGTTTTTGGATTTTAGGTCATCGATGTTTTCTTCAGCAAGCTTGACTGCCATGGAACCAATAGAGATGCTTCCCTTGCTGATTCCTGTTGCGTGCCTTACTCGCGTTCCCACACGGATTGCTTTGTCAAACAAGGTGTTCAGTGCACTACCTGATGCTCGAATCTCCCGTGCTGTACTAATTGACTCTTTTATCTGTCCAAGAATCTGCTCTTCGCCAATAACAAGCGAGTCAAGTCCAGAGGTAAGTTTTAGAAGGTGTTGGTATGCCTCAATTCCCTGACTTATCTCCAAATTTTCTTTGAAGGCATTTTCTTCAAGGCCTGATACAGACGCCCATGTCTTTTTTATCTTTTCAATATCTTCATGACTGCCAAACCCAAATAATTCCACCCTATTGCAAGTTTGTAATAACACACATTCCTGCAGTCCAGAATGTTTTAGGAAAGATTCGTATGCAGAATCAATATTTCTAAATGTAAATCTCTCAAGCATGTGTATTGGAGACTTTCTAAAAGTAACTCTAGCGTTGATTACATTGCTTGTCAGTTTAGATCACCCAACATCTCGATCACGTGTTTCTGTGCTTTTTTTAGGTTTCCGTCAGCTATTAATTGTTTGATATGATTGTCATTCATGACACGGTAGAGGAACTTTTTGCGCTCAGGAAAAGTAGTAATTTTTGTCTTCGCTGCCCTTCTGGCAAAGTCTTGCAGTTTTATTTGATAAATGTCCTCCTTTTTGATTAGTTTCTTGAATACCTTTTCTGCCTGCATTCTCAGTCTGCGTGCCATTGCCGGACTTCGTCCGCCTGTAGATACAGCTATCTGTACAGTATCCTGGATGTTTATGACAGAGCCAAATGCAAAGTCACTGACCTCTGGATCATCGGCAGCGTAAGCATAACATCGCATCTTCTTTGCCTGTTCTACTATCTTCCTGTTCAGATCTCTATCATCTGTAGTTGCAAGCACCGCAAACGGTTTGTATTTTTTTATAAAATCAGCGTTTACAAGTTTTATTTTTTTAAATTCAATCTTTTTTTGTTTGACATACTTGTCTATTTGCCTGTTAGTTGAATCACTGATAAGAAGAATCTTGCAATCTTGAGTTAGCAATGCGTTGACCTTTTTGAGCCCCTCGTTTCCTCCGCCCACGACAATCACCAGATTTCCCTTGAGGTTTAGATCAACTATCAATGATTCTCGCTTGTCTTTGTAAGATATTTATAGATTCCACGGAAATCTAGGTAACATTTTTAATTGTAAGCAAGATTTGATGTGGTATTCATGGACAAGATGGATAAAGAGATTCTAAATGAAATCCAGTGGACATTTCCTCTTGTTCCAAGACCATATTCTGATATTGCAAAGAAATTTCAAATTTCAGACGAAGAGTTGATGCAGAGGCTGCGTGCACTCAAAGAAGCTGGAATAGTCAGACAACTTAGCGCAATCTTTGATACGCGAAGGCTAGGTTACAAAAGTGCGTTGGTTGCAATGGCAATTGATGCAGACAAACTTGACAACATTGCAAACCAAGTAAACAAGCATCCTGGCGTCAGCCACAATTATGAGAGAAATCACGAATACAATCTGTGGTTTACCCTAGCTGTTCCACCTGGCTCAGACCTCAAATCCGAGATTGACAAGTTTTCAAAGTTACAGGGCATCAACAAAGTCAGAATGCTTCCAACAATAAAGCTCTTCAAGATTGGCGTAAAGCTTGAGATGGTAGATGAGAAAAAGGCAGAAGTCAAGCCTGTTGAAGAGAAGAAGAAGATTCGTGAAGTGAAATTTGTTGCAACCGAAGAGGACAAGAGATACATCCGCGAGTTGCAAAAAGATCTTGAGATAACTGAGAGACCATTTTTGAAGGCTGCACAGAATCTCGGAATAACAGAAGAGCAGGTTCTTGAAAAGGCCAAATATTACGAAGAGATTGGCGTGATGCGTAGATTTGCAGCCATACTAAGGCACAGAGAGGTAGGTTTTTTGGCAAACGGCATGATAGTGTGGAAGGTACCTGAAGAAAGAATAGAGCAGGTTGGAGCACAGTTAGGAGCATTTCCCCAAGTAAGCCATTGTTATCAGAGACCCGTTTATCCAGACTGGCCCTACAATGTATTCTCAATGGTTCACTGCAAATCAAATGATGATGCTCAAAAAATTGCACGTGAGATCCAAGATCAGATAGACGTACACGATTACAAGATATTATTCAGCTCTAGAGAGTTCAAAAAGACCCGAGTTGAATACTTTGTAGAACACGAGTTCAAGGTAGAAGAAACAATTACCGTATAAGACCAATACAAAAATAAAATACAAAAAGAGATTGTTTATGATATTTCTATTTTAGGGCTGAAAGTGGCGCTTAGTACTATCTTTATTTCCCGCACTTTGCTTTTATACATAAAGTATTTTTTACCAGCGGTATTTGTTGCCCCCGAGATGCGAACAAACCCCATCTTGTGCAACTTTCTAACCCATCGATACACCTGAGTGAGAGGAATATCGCATGTAGTGCTGATTTCGTATGCAGATTTCGGTGAATTTATGCTGCATTCAAGTACTTGGATGGCCTGCTCGTTTGAGATTATCTTCAATATGTCGTTGCGTGTATTTTCTTGGTCCACATCTTTGCCCAGAAGAAGTACCTGCACAATCTCTATTTTGTTCTGGTCAATATAACAAGGGAGATTAGAATGTGCTCATGTGCAAATAGTTGCAAACATCTAGTCACTGAACTTGAATGAGATCATACCGGCATTATAGTCAAACTCGACTTTTTTATCAAGAACATCAGCAAATATCAAATCAAGGACAATCTTGTGGTATAATGACCAATTATCACCAAGATCATGTTTTACAATAAATGTATGATAACCATTTTTTATGTTGTGATTTATCTCAATTGAAGAGGCTTTCATCCTCATCTCAAACCATGACAGAAAAGAGGTTAGGCTAATGTCTCCCTTCATGAACAGCGCAATATCTCGAACAACATTCTTGCCTATACGGTTAGCCATATCTATTATCTCATCTTTTGTCATCTTACCGAAGAGTTCAACTATTATTGGCTTGGCAATAGGTACCATCCCAACCTTTGATTCAAACATATCCCACTCTACGTATCTCTTAAAGATCTGATTGACAAACGTGTTAAGACTTGTCTCCCTGTGTTCAGATTCTTCTCGCAGTTTGTTTAGAACGTCTTCATCAATTCGAAATGTCATAGTTGATGTCTTTTTAGTAGCCAAAACCATTTCCTGTTCTATCTCCTTTTGTATATACAGAGAAGAAAAACATTGTTAAAGACACTTGGTAAGACAGGTTCAAAGAAAGGATCTCCTCATGCAGTTTGTGCAGATGCCTTGAGTTCGTATGGAGGCCATTGGTTGAAGAGTTCAGTTATCTCTTTCTTATCTGACACATTAAGATATTTTCCATCAGACATTTGCGAGAACATTGTAATCTCTTCTTCGCTTACAACAGTAGGAAGCACTGACGAAACTCCATTATGCGATAAGAGAAACTTGATTGCAAGTTCGGTTATGTTCCAACCATATCGTTTTGCAATCGGCATCAGTTGGTCAACCTTTTGAAGGGATTGTTTTACCCAATCACCGCTCCTCACAGAACGATGATCCTTTTCACTAATCTTTGTGTCTGCCGTAACCTTGCCGGTTAGTATTCCAGAAGCATCCGGTACTCTGACAAGAATGCCCACATTGTGCTTTTCACCCTGTTCTACCAGTATGTTTCCAGGGTTTTGCTCCAAGATGTTATAGACTGTCTGGACTGCAGTGGTGTTTGTAAGATCCATTGCCTCAAGACCCTCTCTAGTCCATCCAATTGCAGGGCCTAGAGCAATTTGGTAGCTTTTGACAATGCCTTCTTTTACTTTCTTATCTAGATAATCAAATATCTGCTTGTCTCGAATAGTATTGATCTTTGGATTGTGCAAACCATAGACATCAAGATAGTCAGTTTGCAACCTCTCCAGGCTCTTCTGCAAAGCAAATTCAGTAAATTCTGGAGTGAATTTCTGAGGAAGTTCTTTGTGGCCTATCTGTTCATTGCTGTAAATGTCATATCCATATTTGGTAGATATCACAACCTCGTTTCTCATTCCAGAGAAGACTTCGCCAATTAGTTGTTCACTCTTTCCTCTTCCATAGATATCCCCAGTCTCAAAATAATTAATTCCCAAATCATATGCATGTTTTAACAGTCGTTTAGCCTCATCATCCTCAATCTTCTTTCCCCACCAATCAAGACCCAGAGTCCAAGCTCCAAATCCTATCTCAGAGACCTTTATTCCACTCTTACCAAGTGTCCTGTACTTCAATTTACAATTCTCCTAAACTCTTCTAATTGTTGTTGTAATTCTGCATCACTCAAAACAGACTTTCCAGTCTCCGAATTTACATTTAATTCTATCCAAGATTTACATCCGTGATAATCTGGTAAGACAGGCACCTCAGTTGCAGGAATCTTGAAAACCTTAAGAAAAATGACCTTCATGGGTTTTGACGGCATCCAGTTCATTCTTTCCACGATATAAGAGTCGCTCCAAATGTGAAATGGTGATAGTTGTTCTATTTTTTCAATTGAAGAAATATCACACTCCTCAACTACTTGTGCAATAGAAGTAATTCTGTTGTACCCTTCCTTAGGTTTGCCCTCTCTTACATCAGCAAGATATCCATAATATTGCGATTTCAGTGATGCGTTATCCTGATGTTCATAAGTTGGAAACAGTGCAAACTTTGTTGCCTCAACCCTAAATCCTGAATCTGTCTCAAGAATTCCGCCCTTTCTCAATAAGACAGTCTGATTTCCGTTCTCAAGTGCTTTTACTACAGTTGCCCATTCCTTTAGTGCCTTCATCATCCAAGACTCCTTATCAGTGAGATAAGGTCTTTTTTCACACAAACTATCATGGGTGTATCAACTTGTACATATTCACTGACTCGAGTCTCTCTTAGATCCATTATCAAGTCCTGAAACTTGTCCAAGTTATCAGTTTCAAATGCAAGCATAAAATCTTCATCGTGGATTCCAAAAGAGTACGTTGTGTTCAAATTTACTTCGGGATATTTTTGTCCAACTGCAATGTGTTCTGACATTAGCTCTTTTCTCTTTTCAAGTGGAAGAAGATACCATCCTCTAGTTTTGATAAATGGATACACTATGACATATTTTTTTTGTTCTTCCCCACCAAGCCAGCCGCGTGTTGTTGTGTTTTTTGTATATACTGATGGTCTTGTGCATGAAAGATAAACATGTGTTGGAATTATGTATTTTCCAAAAACTGTCAAGTATAATTTTGAGGCCACATCTTGTATCTTCTCAACAGATTCTGACGCAAACCACAACAAGAATTCTGCGTCATCGCGTAGTCCAAGAGTAGAATATGACCTGTAAGGTATTTGTGAATTTTTTAATATGATTTCCACTTCTTTTGCAGACTCTTCTTTTGCAAGGTCTGCCATCCAGCGCCATTTTGGATCAACCTTAAAGAACGAGAAATTAAAGAATGTTCTTGGTTGTTCGCTCATGTCGTCTTGATTTATTGATGGTTATTTAAAATCTAATCACTATATTCATGGCTTGCAAATAGGTATCAGTGTTCTCCGATAGAATGAATAATATGTTAATTAAAGCACGACCAAGAGTAGCCAAAATGAGTAGGAAAAAAGTATTAACAATTGTGTTAGGCTCTATTTTTGGGGCTTTCATAATAACGATGATCGTCATGGTATGGAGCGCATATTCTTCGTGATTATGTATCATTTATTCAGATATTAGAAATAGTTAAAAACAAACCCATTGGTTGGATGGTCAGGGATGGAAGATCACCAGTTTTCCAGACGTTGTAAATAAAATTTTAGCAATAGACGATGCTATGCGTCATGTTGGAATTATAGATAATAAAGGAAAGATAATCCTATCCAAGATGAAGGAAAACAAGATTGCTCTGCATAACACAGAGCAGAAGGCACGTATCTCTTACGACTTGTTTTTGTTAAAACAAATGTTTGATGTATTTGATGAAACCCTAGGAAAAACAAGTATGATACACTTGGTGAGGGAGAAAATTCATTTATTGATATTTTACATTTCATATGGGCTGATTTATGTAACGTGTGAGCCTAACATGGAACCGTATAAAGTGACAGAGATCTCAATTAAAATTCAGGAGATCATTAGTAAGGACATTTACTAACGTACCAATGCCGAGAGGTTGTTGATGCCTTGGCAGATCTTTTATATCAAAACACTTATTATTTGAACCCGAAAAATTTTACTAAATGCCAAACATAGGTCAACTCAACAAACCACAAAACAGGTTAGAGCCTGTTGAAGGAGTCATAGGCAGCATAAGCGAACCAAGAACTGTAAACCTCAAGACAGGCGGACAGGCCCAAGTTGCAGATGCAATGCTAAAAGATGACACCGGAGAGATCAAGCTTACCTTATGGGATGCACAGATCAAGATGGTAAAACAGGGTTCAAAGATCAGAATTGAAAATGGATACATCTCTACATTTAGAGGAGAGAATTCTCTTAACGTAGGCAAGTACGGTAAACTCGAAGTATTAGAATTCTAGATATACCTAGACTGATTCCTGTTCTTTTTCCAATCTATTACGCCAAGTATTATTCCAGCGATAATTGCAATTATCCCAATTATCAACATAAAGCCTGCAGCTGCAAGAGGTACGATGTTTTGATTAAATGGCGAATTTGGATCAGTTAGTGCCTTTGACTTTTCGGGATCCTCCGTAAACATGGCCTCTACTGTTACTGAGGCGTTACCCGTGTTTTCCACATTGAAGCTATATGTGTCCACCTTTGGTATCATAAATGACTTGATGAATATTGGCTCTCCTTCCTCAAAAGAGCCAAACTTGTCACCAAAGATATTGGTAACATTTACTGCAACTTGGTCATCGGGTTTGTAATCTGTCATGTAGAGACCCCACATCAATGGGACCTGAGATGATGAAGTAGTATGGGAAAATGTATATGCATTACCAGGATCAATTGTTTCTTTTTCTGATACTTCATCGAACATGTTTTCTGGTGACGGAAAAAACCCACCCTTACCAGAATTTAGACCTGCTCGTTCCATAACAGAATAAGACATTACAAAAGCGACAGCTATCAGCGCTGCACCGATAATCATTACAATTGGTCCACGTTTTTTCATTTTAGTCTGATATACCCTAGCCTTCTATCATGTGGCGATATTGGTAGTGATTCCGGCGACGATCTACTACCCATTTGTTCCTCAATTGATTTAACAAGTTGTTCTGTATCCTGTGCCTTTTTTGAAATGCCAACTAGATCTAGTTTGAGGCCAAGCATCTTGGCAAGAGTTTCAATGACAGACTTTTGATGCCTTTGCATCAACCACATAGCCTGAAGTTTCCCCAAGCAGACAAACACCGGTTATGTTCTTTCTCTTTCCCACTCCAATTATCAACCCATTCATTCCAGTAATACTTCCACTATTCATTGGATGAATTTCATATTTTGGAAATTCTTTTACGATTTCAGACGAAGTGCTTGTTCCATAAACCCTTTGAGTTTTTGTAAATGCTCCTGTGATATATGCAGCAAGTGTATAGATCGTCTTCACACCAAGTTTTTCACAAAGTTTGGTTATCTCATCTGCCATCTCATACTCGCTTTCTGGACTAACAGGTTGGGCATCTCCGCTGAGAAGAACAAGATCACATGATTTACTCTTGCAATAATATAGCGTATTTTTCATGAGATCTGCAGTTCCATCGGATTGAATCAAGACTTGTGGAGGAAATGATGATGAAAAGATATTTGCAAACGGAATTCCTTTC
Source organism: uncultured Nitrososphaerota archaeon (assembly GCA_963701075.1). Lineage (GTDB taxonomy): Archaea > Thermoproteota > Nitrososphaeria > Nitrososphaerales > Nitrosopumilaceae > Nitrosotalea. Next base: position 844,670 of record OY969559.1, on the reverse strand, counting down.
AATTCTTCAATTAGATGATCAACGGCAAGCTTTCCAACATATCCACTTCCCGGCAGACCGCAGATTAGTGAAGGGTTCTTGAGTTTTGGAATCTCAGTTACTTCCACAATAATTCTGTTAGGAAGCGACATAACTTACGGAAAAAAAGTTATTCAATATTAATGAAGCGTAGGATTACTATCTTCGTTTTGATTTTGAGTGCGTGCTTTTGCCTTTCTTTTTGTTATTTTTCTCTTTGCTGTCTTTTTCTTTACTACTTTTCTTGCTACCTTTCTTTTTGCCTTTTTAGTTCGTGTTTTTGCTCTTCTTGTTTTCTTCCCTGTAGATTTCTTTGTCTTTGTTTTGACAACTCTTCGTTTTTTGACTCTTTTTGATTTCCTAGATTTTCTCTTGGCATTTCTTGCCGCTTTTCTTCTCTGAGCCATGACCTCTTCCAATCTCTTCTCCATGGATTGTAATGCTTTGGTTGTTTGAGCCTCTCTTTTAATCAAAGATTGAACTCTTGGTCGTAGCACCAGCTCTGCTTTTTCGCTAGATTTTAGCTGTTCAAGCAATCCAGGTTTAGCGTGAGCCTGTTTCCTTAATTGCGAATCAAGCTTTGTTTTTTCCTTTTGTAAACTCTCAATTTGTTTGGCAAGTCGAGTCTCTATCGCTTCACGTTCCTTTAATTGTGCATGTAATTCAATTATCTTTTCACCAATGAATTTTAACCTCTCTTGTGCAGATGCCTTTTCTTCTGGTCCACCATATTCGCTTTGCTGTTTTGCGCTATCTTGTGCATCTTGCTCATATCTTAGTCGTTCTTCAGCTGCAATCTTGAGCCTAGATATGCTCTCCTTTTGTGCCATGTATTGATTCAGCAGTTGTGCCACATGCCCAATTTGCCTGCCTAAAGATTCATTTTTTCTTACTAAAGATGCAAGTCCTGACGATGATCTCCTTTTCTTCGAGAGTACCTCTTTTAGATTATTCTCACTTTTTCTTCGTAATTTTGCAACCTCAATTTTCTTTACTTTATATGATTTAGTGAGTGTCTCCAAGGATGCCATGCGTTCTAGAGCCTTTGTAATCGATTAAGTTTTTGTTATGATCAGGATTTGACATAAGAGTTAATATTTTTTACATATTTTCTAGATTTTTTCGTAAAATTTTAAACACGATCAGAAATAGAGCAAGTAGATTTTATTTGGCATTAACAGGAAAAACGCATGGAATTTCACCCATCACAGATACCTATTTCCAAAACATTTGAGATTGAAAATGAGATCATGGCACCTGATATTGCAGCTGAAATGGTCAAGTTGGGATTTTCAGCACAGAAAGGAGGATTCAAAGTAATCATGACCAAAGATAAAGATGTAGCAAGAAAAATCGGGTTTACAATTATGAATGAGCTTAACCAAGACCTACGAAAGGCAAAACAAGAGCGCGACGTAAGATATTGGATCTACAGTCATGATCAAGATCATTTTGCAATGGTATTGATAAGCTCACGGGTCTTAAGTTCCCTGGGTTTCTGATTTATCAAAGATGAGTTCGATCTTGAGACTTTTTTGACATTATATCTGCCAGCAAGATGCCAAGTACTGCTCCGGCAATGACTGTTGTTGGATATTCCTGCAGTAGATACAACCTACTAATTGAGACAAGAATCGGATACAGCCATATCAAGTGCCATCCTCTAGGAAATCTTCTTGATAATGCATATCCTACAATGAATGCAAATATTGTTGTTCGTACTGTGTGGCCAGCTGGGAATGTGCCATCTATCTGGCATGGAACTCCAACATCGGCCCCAGATTCTATCGATAAATGCGCCCCCATGAACACAAGGTCTGGTTTCTCATATCCTGTGTAGCATCGCATGTATGCTGCAGCTATGGTTCCTATCAACAGCGAAAGAAGGAGTATCAGGCCCAGGCGCCTGGTCCTTTTCATTATAAAAAGTACTATGGCGACAAATATCGGATACATGACCCAACCAATCTCAGAAAAGATCTGCATAGTAAGATCCACAGTAGCGTTTCCCGCTAGTTTTTGCAATGAATTTTCAAAGATAGTATCCTGATAGACAAGAATTTTTGCACTTGCTAGATATACAAGCACAAAAAATGATAATGTCAGAAGGAAAAATGTTCTACTTCTTACATCAAAAAGCCACTTTTGCAAAGAAAGATCCTCCTTGTATTGACATGTATACATTGATCGAAAGGTAATCCATATTAAAATGCCATCAATTGTTCTAGAAGATTCTACATGATCCGTTGCCTGACTAAAAGATTCTAAAGCGTGGAAAAGAACCGAGTCAGCATTGAGAACGTCGAACGCCTGTTAAGGCTCTTCCAAAACTCCGTCGGGATAAAACATTTCAAATATTTACAGCAATCGTCAACAACCAATTGCAAATTTTTAACTGACGATGATTACAATTCAAATTACATAATTCTATCAAAAAATATTTTAGCATGTACTAGTAGGTGTCCTGCAGATATCACGGTAACAGCATTGGAGTCAATGTTTCCTATGTATACATTGACATTTTCAGTATCAACTGTTGGATCATTCTGTGATCTATCTTCAAGTCTTCTTCAAAAACGGCCATTGAATAGACGCTGTAGGCGAAATCCAAAATTGCAATAACCGCTTGGATCTCGTTCTTGCTTAAAATAATTCCAGGATTGTAAGACTCTTGGTGAGTTTTTCTGCTCAAAATCTGCATCAAAGCACCCTCGGAATACTCAATTCCATGTATCTCTTCAGAATGTTTGGCAAATTTTCTTATTGCCTCATCATCTCCACCCTCAACTTGGTAACTACATTCGAATCCATAATCGCTGCAAACAAGTTTTGTCATGATATAGCTACGTCACTATCTCATTTAAAAAATCTGCTTACACTGCAATCTAATGTATTGAATTACAAAAACAAGAAAACAAACGTTGCAAGATTTTAATTGTTATTTTACAAATATCAAGTTTTCTTCATGATGGATTGTGTGCCAGGCCAGATTAGGCGTGTGACATCATCTGTTGTGAAACATGGAAATGAAAGATGACGATCCTGAAAAAATACAAAACAAGTATAATTAGTATTTTATGACACAAATTGCAGTGTGTACTATAGAAGTTTTATAGTAAAATGAAGAAATACTAGACAAGTTGCTCCTCAATTCAAAATCGGATGTGTTATCAAATGAATTGTGCAGATCCATACTGACAATGAATAATCATATAACATTCGTGGCAATTATTAATGAAAAGGGAAGAGTTGATGCGAGCCAAGGTCGTAACTCCATTATAGAAATACTTCCGAGTACCAGAAAAGAGATGTTTTTTATGGAAAATGCCCTAAGGCATAGGATGAGAAAGGAATTTGATGGGGATTTGGGACAAGTAAGATTTACTTATGTAGAGAGAACAAAGAGAGGCCTACTTTCGTTTTCAATGGATGAACAATTGTTGTTAGTATCTTTCTTGAGAACGCATGTAAACTCTATGACTTTAGCAAAAAGTATTGCACGACTAATAGATGCATATAAGAAAAGGTTGAAAAATACATCACAAGTCCTGTTGTCGCAATAAAATCAGGAGTTTAGGAGCAGGTCGTGATTCAAGGCACAGTAAGATAGACAAAGACAGTTTTTGTAAGGAGTGCATCGCCTGCAGAAAGTCCTATCGTATAGTTGCCCTTCTCTAGAGATTGGTCATTTAGAGTCAATTCAATCATAGTCTTGTTTGGTGTCTGCCTAGTTATGGGTAACATTGGAATAGAAAACTGTGCTGTCATGTTCTGAAGCGATCCGTCTGAAAGCATAGAACTTGATGCGTTAAGAAATACCATATCTTTTGTGTCTGAGGTTGGATTTTTTATGATAGTGACATGTATCAAGGTATGATTCTCAGATTGGGATAGTACGAGTTTATCTTTGGAAATCATGAGGTCAAATGGGGATAAAACAGATTTATCGACAACACCAATCTCATCTACTGTCCATAACGAAAACCACAGTTTATTGGGGTTGGTTGGATCTGTTGCCAAGTTGAGCATAAAGGGAATTGAATTTTGAGGGATGTTTTGTAAATGAAATTCTGTCAAAGTCAGATTATCTGTCAAGAATCCTATGCTTCCACCTTCGTGCTCGTTGAACCAAATTCCTTTGCCGTTAGTGCTTTCTCGTAACCAGAAGGGCAGAGATGCCACATCATACTTGTTTTTTGCTGTTGGAAATTGTATGGATTTTTGTGAATTAATGTCATATTTTGTAACTGTACTGGGACCATGCTCAGTAATCCACAAGAAGTGATCGTTCTCAGACAAAAGAACATCTGTTGGCAGCGAGAACGGCTTGCTGTTTCCTTTAGGTAACTCTGTCACTTGCGTTATGCCAGTTACGATACCATTACTTGTACGGATTGCTTCAAACCTGATTATCTTTCCTTGCTCAATTTCAGTAACCCATATAGAGTTGCCATTGACATCTAATCCACTTGGCATAGTACCATTGCCAATTGAAAACTCGTTTATTTCATATTGGTTAACTACTGATCCAAATTCTTGAACTTTCTGAATAACTCCAAGTGACCCTCCTGAAAGAGTTGTGAACCAGATGTTATCTGTCTTGATGTCATGTTTCATCTGAAATGGTGTATATTGTATATTAGAGTGAAATGATGTGAAGATGCCATCATTTGGATTAAACCTCCAGATGGGATATTGACCAAACTGTGAAAACCAAATGTTTCCTTCATTGTCTTGTACCATGGACCAGGACATCTTGTAATTATTGTTATCATTTTCTCCAGGAATATAATATTCCTCAAGAGAATTTGTATTTGGATCGAATCTGAATAGATCATGTATCTTGGAACCAATACACCAAACTATTCCGTTTTTATCAACTAGAATGCTATTTGGTGCAGTGCCGTTTGGCAAAGGGTAAAGCGTAACATAAGTTCCTCTTATTGGTACGATAGACAAAACACTTGGTAAATTTGAATTTGCTTCATAGGGGAACCGATTTAATTTTGTACCGTTTTCTTTGTTTTTTGCCTCAATGCCTATGAATGTATAACTTGTGTATGATATCATGATTGAGGCAGCGGCGATAACTAAAATTGCAGCACACATTTTTTGATTCAAATACAAATCCGCTTCTACGTTTTAAGGAAACGGCCATATCCCACAATCCCGTTTTCATTTACATTCCAGACTGCTGGCTTTATCCACAAATTTCCATCATTGTCTGCCTCAAGCCAAAGCTCAGGTAAGACATTCGAAGGCGGAGCCTGAAGAGAGGCAGGACCTGCAAACGCCTTTCCGTTTAGCATGTTGTACATGCTGCCATGGCAGGGACACTCGCCCCTTTTTCTTCCAGGTTGAGGCCAGTACTTCCACAAACACCAGAGATGTAAACAGACCATACTATAAACACGAAAGGCACTAACATCATCTACTCCTCCACCTAGTTCTTCGGGCAATCGTACAAATTGCCATTTTTTAAATGCCTCTTGGTCAAGAACTGGATCTCCGCTGGATGGATAAGTTATGACTTCGGAACTATTCTTTGGAAACGTCTTGACATTGGCCACTGTTCCATCAGGTAAGGTTACCTGAACTCTGGACGGCACTATATTTGAGGGGTTTGGCATGAACTTTCCCCATGGAACAAACGGAGCAAACGCTAGTGCTACACTTCCAGCTGCAAGTAGTTTGAGAAAGTCTCTTCTTGTAACTCCTTCTTGTTTAGCAGGTGTTTGAGTCATGCTTGATAATCTCCTCTTTATAGTCACGATTTGGAATGGTCTATGGAGCAGGCTGGTCGAGGTAAGCTCCGCTATCATAGTAGGAGCTTGGATGCTTTACTGTATCATGGCAGTTGTATTCAAAACTCAGGCATGGTCCTTTTGCAGGTGCCGTTACACCAGGTGGAATGTATCCAGGCTTTGCAAAGTGTACGCTGGACTCAAGACCCAGTGCAATTCCGACCACCGAGGCTACACAAACCACTGCAATGATTGCATAGAGTTTTGCTCCAGTAAACATTGATTGGATTGATGTATTCATGGTCCATATTGGAGCTTCAATCTATATACGGAATGGTTAACCTTGTTACCCAAAATTTATTTTTTATTTTTGAAGAAAATTCATTATATATCATTATAGTACAACCTAGATGTAAGAACAGCTGATCCTATTCCTAAATAAACAAAGACGCTGACTACAGATTCGCCCATTGACTGGCCAAACATATTTTTCTAAACTTAGTTTCGATTCTCTTTTTTTATATACTTGGTGAATCTTGGCTTTTGGTAGTGCGATTTGAAGCGTGTTTTGTACCTATGAAATAAAAAAGAGAAAATTTTGAAATTAATTCAGAATTTATCCAGTACACACTGCAAACTATGGCATTGAAATAAAATCTTGACATATTATGAATTGCAATGAAAACTTTAAGCGACAAAGCCAAACCAATGGCCGTGTTAGGCGCATTGGTTCTAGTTGCTATTGTAGCCTTGGCTCCGCATGCATTTGCGCAACAAGGAACGTCAGCATTTGCGCAAGGACAACAAAAAGGCATACCGCTTGGTCCGCCCTATGGGAACCCAAGTATGCCAGGTTATCTTGGTCCAACTGCAATTTACGGATTGTCAGCTGGATTAGCAGTGGTTGCAGCGTTGGCTATTTTGGGGGTCGTAGTCTGGAAAGCGCGAAAACCAAGTCTGAAACACAGACTGATACAATAGCACCCTCATTTTTTCAGGATCGTCATCTTTCATTTCCATGTTTCACAACAGATGATGTCACACGCCTAATCTGGCCTGGCACACAATCCATCATGAAGAAAACTTGATATTTGTAAAATAACAATTAAAATCTTGCAACGTTTGTTTTCTTGTCTGTGATTTTATAATGTAAATTTGAACTGGCATTATTGGCCCAAACCACATGTCATGCTAGAATTCGGCTCACTCCCATCACGCACGTTCCAATCAACATAAACCATGACGCCAGAACTAAAATTGTTAGGGAAGAAATGAATAGTTCTGGATCGTGCGTTACAGCCCCCTCATATGTTATAACTAACAGTATGGCAAATGAGGCAAATGCTAGAATCCAATTGTTTATTTTTTGCATGAGAATTTCAAATCACATAGTGCAAATACATAGAGAGGTATGCGAATTGAAGAAAGGTTCTTGAAAATTCATTACAGAAGTTGGAACAGGAAAATAATTTTCAGCAGTAAGAGAGACAGTAAAAAACACTGCACGGACATCCAGTATGGCAGGATTTCCTTTCATATGGAATCGTATTTTATTTTCTATTTATTGACTGATGAACAAAGTTAATCTTGTTTTATTAATAAAGACTCGCTCAAGTTTCTTGACATAATCTATCAATAGAAATGGAAAATATTCTGGCAAGCAACTAGTCTTCACTATCAATAATGCTTGTACCGAGTGCAGACAAAAAGATGCAACAAAATTTAAAACTAATACTAATTGAAATGTATAATCTAACCTTCCAAGTACAGGTCGACTTGGGAGGTGGATCATAAAGATTAGATCTCTACAATAGAGATGACCTGCAAGGTTAATATTTTTTGAAAATAGGTCCACCGTACCAGATAGCGTACAGTTCGTCTGAATCTCAAGAATGGTTGTATCTCCATGCGCGGAAACTAGTATATCCTTTACACCAATAATCGGATCTTTGAGCCGTTTTACGTGAACGCCTTCTTTTGGAAAGAGGATTCACTCTATGCTGACATTTGTTATCTTTTCCAAGAAACACATTCGAATTATGACATTTTGTTCTTTTGAATCATAGTACTTGCATCACGCATGTGGGCCATGTGCAATACGTGACTAGATCCATAGGCCGCCCAAGCCACCAGAACCAAAGCCACCGTAACCCATTCCCATCCCATACATTCCCATTCCGCCTCCTCCCAGCATTCCCATCATAAGCATAGAATTCATCATAGAACCTTGGGCCTGCGGTTGATGCATTTGTTGATTATGTTGATTTAGCTCCTCATCTGATTTGAAGAGTAATCCATCCAAGTTACAAATTTTTAATGAAGAATCTATCTTGTTAACTATCTGCTCCCACATCTTCTCTTCAAACTTGTGTGCAGAATGCAAGTCAGCTGCTGTGGCTATGCCAAGTGTTGCAAGTCCCTCAATGGCAGGGATGGCAATATCTCTTCCCCAGATACCTGCGTGCAGCTGAACCTCAAACTTTCCTTTGGTGCCAGCAATGATAACATCAACGTCTCTAACTCTTCCCATGATTATTCTTTCAGTACTTGACTTTCTTGCATGCAGATCCAGTAGCCCATCCTTTGAGTCCTCTGCCACAATCTTGAATCCTTGGGACTGTAAGAGATCTTTAACATGAGAATAAACGTCCTTGGGATCAATATCTTTTTCAACAAATCCATGTCTTCGCATTCTTATTCCTCATCTCTGCGATCTTCTTCCAACTATTAAGTCTCGTGATCATTCTCAGTACTCATGATTGGTTAGTTACATTTCTCATCTTTCCAATGAGATTTTATGTACAATCATAAACTGACAATAGTCAGAAGAAATGTGCAGTAAAAACAAAGAACTGACAACAGAACAGTTCGAACAATTGTCAGTCGAAGATACGATTAAACAATTAGACACCAATATCTCTTCTGGTCTATCATCAGAAGAAGCACAGAGACGAATTTCAAGATACGGGCATAATGAAATTGAAGAGAAACACCAAAACTCATTGATTAAATTCTTCAAAAAATTTTGGGGTGTTACTGCATGGATGCTTGAATTAATCATTGTACTTAGCTGGTATCTTGGAAAGTTCCTTAACCTATACATAATATCTGCACTCCTTGTTTTTAATGCAGTTTTGGGATTTGCTCAAGAAGAAAAGGCAAATGTGGCTGTCGAGTCTCTCAGAAAGAGACTACAGATAAGTGCCAGAGTATTACGTGATGGCAAGTGGCAGGTTATGCCTGCAAGGGATCTGGTTCCTGGCGACATTATCAGGATGAGGTCAGGAGATTTTGTTCCAGCCGATGCCAAGATTATTCAAGGTGACGTGGAAGTTGACAAATCTGCACTGACTGGCGAGTCTTTGCCTGTCACCGAAAGTACTGGCAGTTTACTGTACTCAGGATCAGTTATCAGAAAAGGAGAATCAAGTTGTGTTGTAGTTTCAACTGGCCTGAGAACATATTTTGGAAAAACGGTACAGTTGGTTCAGATAGCAAAACCAAAAATTCATTCGGAAGAATTTACGTCCAAGATTGTTAAACTTCTTTTGGTCATGGCGGGCTCGCTGATTGCCGTCCTGTTTGTTTCTTCAGCCTTTAAAGGCACGTTCATCTCGATACTACCATTATCCATAACCCTTCTTGTTTCCGCAGTGCCAGTTGCCTTGCCTGTCATGTTCTCAATAACTATGGCGTTAGAGTCGCTAGAACTTGCAAAGAAGGGGGTTCTGGTAACTAGGCTTAGCGCTTCGGATGATGCTGCCATGATGTCTGTTCTCTGTGTTGATAAGACTGGAACCCTGACAACGAATCGTCTCTTCTTCAGCTGATTCTTTTGCAATAGGCGATTTTACAAAAAATGATGTCATTCTTTACGGTGCATTATCTTCAAATGAAGCAAACCAAGATCCGATAGATATCTCCTTTATCGCTGCTGCCAAGAAACTGGGGATAATATCAGATTATATCCAGAAAAAGTTTATCCCTTTCAATCCAAGTACAAGAAGAACCGAAGCTATGCTTGAAAAAAATGGCAAGAGCTTTATAGCGTCAAAAGGTTCTGTTTCTATAATAACGTCTCTTTGCAAAATAAAGCCAGACGATTTGGAATTGGTTCAAGCTAGAGTAAACGAGTTTTCTCAAAAGGGATATCGTACACTTGCCATTGCTATGACAGACGGAGATATCTCTGAGATGAGATTCGTTGGTATAGCAGCACTTTATGACAAACCAAGAGAGGATTCACCTAGATTGATCTCTGACCTAAAGGACCTTGGCATTTCTACAAAGATGTTAACTGGAGATGCATTGCCCATTGCTAGAGAAACTGCTCAACAGATAGGATTGGGTGAGGCAATTACGAATATGTCATCTCTGAACCAATTATTCAAATCAAACCCGGAAAAAGCGTCCAAGTTAGTAGAAGAAAGCGATGGGTTTGCCGAAATATATCCTGAAGACAAGTATCAGATAGTCAGTAATCTCCAGTCACAAAGACATGTGGTTGGCATGACTGGGGATGGAATCAATGATGCTCCAGCCCTAAGGCAGGCGGAGGTGGGAATAGCTGTAAGCAACGCAACTGATGTTGCAAAGGGGGCTGCAAGCGTAGTACTGACAAACGAGGGATTGACAGGCATTGTTGAGATCGTAAAAGCTGGCAGAATGATTTACCAGAGAATCATTACATGGACACTTAACAAAATAATTAAGACGTTTCAAATTGTCATTTTTGTAGTCTCTGCTTTCTTGTTGACTGGAATTCAGATAGTAAGTACATTTGATATGGTATTGTTGATTTTTCTAGTTGATTTTGTCACGCTGTCAATATCAACGGATAACGTTAGGTGGTCCAAATGTCCAAACTCTTGGAATGTAAAATCTCTTATAAAAATCGCCGGGATAATAGGCATTGCAACAGTCTTGGAGTCACTTGCTCTGCTTTATTTTGGAATCCAGTATCTTGGGTTATCACAACAGTTGTCAAAATTACATACCTTTTCCTTTGACATACTGTTACTTTCAGGAATCTTTGCTATACTGATTGCAAGAGAGCGTAATGCCTTTTGGAAGTCAAAGCCTAGTAGAACATTACTTGTATCGATAATTGCAGATGTGATGGTTTGTGTTGTCATATCTATATTAGGAATGCCTGGCTTTGCCATAATCCCAGTTGAGGACATATTCGTAGTACTTGTATATTGCTTTCTATTCTCTTTAGTAGTTAACGATTTTCTCAAGACACAGTTGATCAGGATTATACGATTGTAATCTCTTTCTTCTGACTTGGTAAAACACTTACAACTTGCAACTGTATGAAGTGCCCAAGAAAAGCATTTAGTTTTTCTCCGCCGCATTGCATGATTTGAATTCATGATTGGCTCAATATTTGATAAAAACATAGTCAGACTATGATCAAATGTGATTATTTTTTCTTCCCCTTTTTGAATATGAGATAGCCAAATATTACGCATCCCCCACCAAGTGGAGCAACATATTCTAAAAATGATGCCACACTTGACAATATTTCCAATATGTCGTATCTTTCTGACCAGACAAACAGATGAAAAGGCGCTACCGTGATGTATCTTGTTGTATCTACTCTCAATGCTATCAGATAATGCCCACCTTTTGGAAATTTATAAACAAATGAAAAATCGCCGTCGCTCACCTTACCTTTAAACCTGTAGATTGGAATGTGCTGATTTGGATCTGCTGATGTAATGGTAACAATTGCAAGAAAATTTCTTATGTGACTTCCAGTAAGATTCTGTACACTAAATGCTAATGTAGCATTTTTTCCGGTTTGTACAGTAATCGGAGTTTGACCAAACTCCATCTTGATACCATGCATGTTGTTTTGTACCTCTTGAAAGTTCAATCCATGAAGATGAGCAGACACATGTTTTACCCCAAATGGTCCAGTTGCTATCGCTATTGCAACTAGCAAAATAATGATCGGTCTAGACTTCATAGTTTGCAGACCTCAAGTACATCTGACTAGTTTTAGGCCACACATGAAAAGCCTATTATTTTTAAAGATCAATCTTTGCTAACATGCTCTTTATCCTATCTCTTGCTATCCATGCTAAAGACATTATGATTACACCTACGAATGCATCTTCTAATATGGGAAATATCGTTCTCTCTTTATCGGACATGTTTGGAGGAGGCTGTACTATAATGACAGGCTCTGTAGTATGTGGATTTAAATAAACAGTGGGAGTATAAGACACAGACAGATCCTTGTCTGCTATTTTTTCAAGGCTTATGGTTACAGGTCCTGGATTGTCAAAAGCAAAATATTTGTAATCCCCGCTTTCCAGAGTTGTTCCAGGAATTCTTACAAGTTCCTTACCGTTTTGCGATATGACAAATTGGTAATCTACGTTTGGTATGATGGCACCGGTTTCATGGTCGTAGAATTGAAAAATGAATATGATTTTTTTATCAGTCAATATATCATGTGGTTCCCATGTCAGGTCCACTTCGTATCTATTATCTTGCGTATATGCTATTTGAGGAAATGTCAGATTCTTCGAGTTTGTATCAGCTGTATTTGTTTGAATGGGATATAATTGGCCATATGCTGTTGGCTCAAAAAGAATTGCAATTAAGGCAATGACCAGTAAGTATCTCATGTCTTTCATTACTGCTTTAATCCGGACTTGAAAAGGTCGAGTGGAGATTTCTTCATGTCGAGTCAATTATCTACTACCGCTATGACAACCGACCAGTCACGCACACCATCACAAAAATTGCATGCATCTTTGTACTTTTGCTGGATATTTCGACTACCATGTGCGGTATACATCATCATACCATATTAGTGAGGCATAACTTTGTTAATCAAAATATAACTTCTGTTTATTGCATATTTACACACTGCCGCTACAACAGCAATACATTGCAATTATTTGAATTCATTAATTTGGTAAAAATGAGAATTATCATTACACATTATTAGAGATGATGCTACAAAGACATTATCGACTTGAGGTTTGGATTCTGGAAAAAACCAACATCAGAGGAAAAAGAAAGCAAGGAAATAAAGACAGGTCAGGAAGAGGATCAGAAAAAGAAAGGCATATCGCAAAGACTGGAATCAGAAGAGACAAAAGTACTTGATGCACAACTACTACAGGACGAGAAATCATTGCTGGTCAAACTTGAAGAAAATCAAAATTATGTTGTGCTAGGATTGGCAAAGGTTGGTGGAACGCTAGTACTCAAGGCTGGGCAGTCAGTCAAGTTGTTGGAGGAAGTAAGAAAAGAGATTGCTGTCACCATGGAGGAAAATGAGAGACTAAAACAATTGCTGCAAAACAAGAACTGGACAGAAAGCGACGAGTATCTGCTTGCAGTGGGAAACTTTCATTACTTCAGGGGCGTACCGTATAACTCACTTGAATTTTATGATCACATACTAGAGAGAAATCCGGGCAAGATATCCGCATTAAACAACAAAGGTGTCGTGCTTGATAGCTTGAGTAGGCATACAGAAGCACTGGAATGTTATAATAAAGCCTTGAAGATGCATTCGGAAAACGCGCACCTCTGGTGCAACAGGGGAATATCACTCTACAAGGAGGGCAGATACAGGGAGGCGTTGGAATCGTTTGATATGACGCTCAGGGTGGAATCATTATATTCCAGCGCTGCCACTTTTAAGGCTCATGCTCTCTCAAGGCTTGGTAGAATCAATGAGGCATTCGAATTTTATAACAGGGCTCTACTCTCCGATCCTGACAGCGCTGAACTGCTATACAACATGGCACGAATCTGTTCGCTAAAGGGCATGAGACAAGAGGCACTTGTCACACTTGAGAAGGCAATAAGAATTGACCAGAGATGGAAGGCAATGGCTATACAGGATGAAGATTTTGCAAGCTTGAAGCAGAACCAGAAATTTCTCGGGCTTGTACAGTAAAGCATTTACCTGAAATTTTTTGTCTGAGCCTTACAAACTTTGGATTTGCACGTACAGGAAACATTGCAAAGGTATTCTCCCTGCATCTCACAATCACATAGGCTATCGGTACCTGATGTCGCTTCACATCCACATGACGCATCTGTCATACTTTCGATTATTGTTCCAAATGATTTAAAGCTTGATCACACAGCGGGATCTGAATTAATTTCTATTAGTGGATGAGCAGTATCCAAGATGATTAAGCTGGGTTTCACAGGCCTGTCACCATAATACAGTCACCGCAAAACATGTCAGATAAAGAGAGAACGATATTTCCCATACTGGAAGATATTTTTGTTGGGATGCTGGTAGCATTAGTATGGATAGCAAGAAAGCCGTTATTTAGCAAGCTCAAGGCCAACGCTAGATTCCGTATGTAATTCTTGACTTTTACCAAGAATCAAAAAATCTTGTACCTTGTCAGAAGCATTTTAAGATTTTTGGTACAAATATCAAATACATATATACGCAATAAATTTTCTGACAAAAAACTGCTTAACAATGTTAATCATTTCCTAAATACATCATACATGAAAGACAGGTATGAGCGTGGTTGCCAAGTTCAAAAGGACGGCTACTATCACGTTTCGAATAGACGAAGAACTTCTCAACAAACTTCGTCTTGAATCTGAGAATCAGGAAATAAGTACAAACACCCTTGCTGGTCAAGCCTTTAAGCGCTTTTTAGACTGGGATGTATATCAGCCAAAGATAGGGTTTGTCTGTGTCACCAAGCCCGTCTTCATTAAAATTTTTGAGAACTTGACAGAGGCAGAAGTAACTAGACTTGCCTGCACCATAGGCAAAGATGATGCAAGGGATATGGTATTGTTCATGAAGGGAAAGATCGACGTCGAGTCCTTCATGGCATGGTTTGAGATGCAGATGATAAACTCGTCGGTGCAAACAAGCCATATCGTAGAAAATAACACTCACACGTATGTCATGAAGCACGATCTTGGCAAAAACTGGTCATTGTACCACAAGACAATCCTTGAAATAATCTTTGGAAGGATGTTTAACATAAAACCTGAATTGAATTGTAGTGCAAGGACAATTACGCTTAGATATGCCCAATAGATGACGACCTAAATGAAAAGATCGTTTTTCGTAATAATTGGCTTAATGATCGGCATTTCTACCATTGCCTACTCACTTTATACCACAAGCACAATTTCAGATTTTAAAAAAAACTCGCTTGATTTTATTGCAGAAGATAACGGATTGGCAATCCAGCAAGCCAGTGAAAAAATAGAGGGCGGTGGAATAATGCACCTTTCTGTACAGGTTATCAATTTTGGCACAGCTCAGGTTTCCAATGTTCATTTTCTCATGGGGAAAATGGGGCTTTTAGGCCATCCTTACGATCGTGTAACAATAGCTAAAAACCTTGGTCCTGGTCAGACAGCAAAATATAGCGATACAGTCCTTGTTTCCAATGGCATCACAGGGTATAATCAAACCATGCCCATAGTAATTGAAGGCACTTTACAAGATGACAAGAATGCAACGGTGACAACAGTGGTAGAAGTAAAACAGATCTGAAATCTTCCGCATCAACATGTTTTAGGAGTTACTAAACGGTGGCTCTTTGACCTTGATACAGATATCAGTCACCGCAACAGAGTTTTATACCGCAATGGATGTACATCCTATTCCACCTGCTATCAACTAGATGCATAATTTCAGAGTAAAACAATATCGTCATAGAATATAGTTCCACATAACACACGGTAAGATGATGGAACATCCTTAGATAATATGAAATGAATTTTGATACAGGCGGTCTATGGTCTTCTCCCGTTGGTATACCGCAGCATATTTCTTAGTCACGTAGACCGTCCTTGTTAATTTCTATTTAGTGTATGTGAATTATACAAGTTCAGCAGCTTTATTGTTCCAATTTTTAGATATGGCCTGCAAATGCGTCATTTGTAACTACTGTAATACCATTACCTCTCTACTGCTCATGTTCTTATCATCCATAGAAAGGTAGTCCAGATATGTCAGACAAACCCAAGTTAAGTCTGATATTAAATTCTTGGATGATTAACTAAGGATACGTGGCATATACCAAGCCGGTGATTCTTTTTGGGATCATAGTTGTGGCTGCAGTAGCAGGAATAGTATGGCCAGTTTTTATAAATCTGCATCTTAATACCGCACCAATAAATGCAAGCCGATGGCACATAGGCAAAGGTTCACAGTATTATCCTAGCATGATATACATGGTTGATTATAACGGTACAAAGTTCCACACGGATGTGGATTTTCAGCCAAAAAATGATAGCAAGCAAACAATGCTTGTTTCAATAAAACCAGATAACGGAACAGATCCAATCAGTCAGACAATACCAATTGGAAATGTCTACTTTTTCACCAACGTGACTCAGAAAGCCAAGCCTTACTTTGACATGCTAGACAACACAATCTTTGCGATGAACTGGTATGCTACATCTGACAAGTATCTGGCAAACGGCGCTTCATGGGGAGATGTCTACATAGGATCACTGCATAAACACATGAGAGTGAGAGACTGTACCAAGACCGCTCTTCCCTTTGGAACCCTTGAAACATACGTTTTATCATACATGGAACCAAATGGAAAAAACAATACGGTGTGGATTGCTGACAATCTTCCGCTCCCAGTCAAGGCTCAGTATTATTATCCAGACCAGAATCTAGGATATTCTTACGAGTTGATCTCTCTTAAAGATCCACTGACACATCTTTTAGCCTGTCAAAGTTGAGAGCACTTCATAATTAGTTCGATGTCTTCCATTTGAAGATCTAACAGTATGTTTCCCTTCAAATTCCATGCTATGTATCCATAATTTGAAACCAGCTTGGAATTAACAGATTTAAAACACAGAAGGACGTTTTCTAGACTTGAAATAAACAACAATACCTCCTCCCACTGCAGCGGCTGCTATTCCACCATATATCAGAATGTCATCAGTAGTTTGAAACGAAGTATTGTGTATAAATACACTAAACGGTGCATCGATGAGCACACCATTAGGTTCTATGCGTAGAAGGATTCTGTAAAGTCCAGAGCTTGGAAAAAAATATTGTACAGAAAAATTCCCATTTGTGACATTAATTGGGCTGAACTGGTAGTACTGCGAACCTGTAAAGGTGAGATTAGAACTTGGAGTAAATTTCGTAACATGCGCAACAAAATTTTTTATTGGTCTTCCGTTGATGTGCTGTACGCTAAATTTAAGCATCGTATAATTTGATATCGTAGGTCTGTTCGGCTCGGTTGTAAATTCAATTTTGATATCATATTTTTTATTTTCAAATACCTGCACGTTGGTCCCGTTATTTGTCAATCCATTTTGTTGTAGCGATTGAACTTGGGCATGAGCAATAGATACAGAACAGGTTGACAGCAAAATTATTCCAATGATTACAGATGTGAGGATGGTTGATCCTATCGTTAAATAAACAAAGACACTGACCACAGATTCACCCTTGACTAGCCAAACATATTTTTCCAAGTTTAATTCCATACCTTGATTTTTATATCTGGATTAACAATGTTCATCATCTTCTAAATATCAAGTGTAACACTTTAGGTTTGAAAAGAAAATTGTCTAAAAATTTTTCTGTTACATTCATTCACTTTATGGGGTTCTTCAAATGAAAGGAAAAATTATGACCATGCAAGAAAAGTGTCCAAGATGTGGAACAGGCTCTATAATTCATGATGTACCAGCTGGTGAATTGACTTGCGATAACTGTGGTTTTGTGGTTTTTGAAAGGGTTGAAGATCATAGACAGGAACGAAGATCGTTTACAGATCAAGGAGAAAAGAATACCAGAATTGGAAATTCTACTTCTCTTGCCATGTTTGACATGGGACTCTCGACCGTAATAGGACAAAAGGATAAGGATGCATTTGGAAAGCCACTTTCTTCACACATGAAAGAAACGATAGAACGTCTGAGAATATGGGACAGCAGGAGTTACATCAATAGCTCTGGTAATGCATTGAAAAGAGGACTCGAGACTCTTAACAAATTAAAAGAGAATCTTGTCCTATCGGACAATCTGCTTGAAGAAGCTGCATATATTTTCAGAAAATCAAAGGAGACTGGTCTTCTCAGAGGAAGAACATTAAATGGAATGGTGGCAGGTTCGCTTTATGTTGTTTGCAGAAAAAACGATGTCCCAAGAACTATTCAAGAGGTAGCCAAGGCTGCCGACATTTCTAAAAACGAACTTGCAAGATCATATAGGGCGATTATAAAAGAATTTGACTTGAAGATGCCGGTAGCAGATCCACTGAAATGTGTCTCAAGAATAGCAAGTATTGCAGGACTAGGTGAGAAGGCAAAGAGAACAGCATTACAGATAATATATGATGCAACCAAAAAGGGAATTCTTGCAGGAAGGGAACCAATGGGGATTGCCGCCTCGGCTCTGTATTTATCGTGTGTAATAAATCACGAGAACAAGTCACAGGGTGATATCGCAAGAGCCTCTGGCGTGACTACGACCACGATAAAAATTGGATACCATTGGCTTGAGAGATTCACTAGATCTAAAACAGGCTAATGTGGTACCATGCATCCTACGTCAGAACAGAAAATGTGGATGGTAATAGGGATGTGCTTATTGCCTGTGAGCAGTCTTATGTTGTATGAAGATAGTTATGTAACAAATCCGCCTCATATGTGGTCTTATACCTCTCTGTTTTACGTAGGAGTAGGCATTCTAATTAGTTCTATATGTGTTCTCGGTGTAACAGGGACTAAAATTTGGTATAAAAGATTGTAATGTGAACTGAGGCTTGCTCAGATTATCGTAGAATTTAATAAAAAATTATAGAAGGAGTTTGGTAGCTATTCCAATAGCTTACTTGAATATTTTGCATCAACATTTCTTGAACTTGTACCGACTGTCAGCAAGAGATCCCCTGACTAAACTGAAGTCGATTTGTTCGGAGGGGTTCATCGAAATAACTTCTATTTTCCGGCTGTTATATCTACTTTTTTTACGAATGGATCGAAATCAAGCTAACTAAAGATTAGAAAGATATGAATCTGGTAGGACCCAGTACTGCTCATCTGTAATAATCTACATTCATTAATAGAAATTAACAAGGATGGTCTATGTGATTATTGAAATATACTGTCGCATCGCGTTTTAATCTTTGAATGTGCCTATCGGTTTGGGAACGAGCGGGTCGATGATTACAGAAAAGTCATGCCCAAGACGGTTGTCTTTGCTGCAGACGAGCGATCTAAGACTAGGGAATGGATCGAGGTGAAAGTGAGATCCATGGGAGACGGCGAACTGGCAAGGCTGCAAGAGTTTCTAAAAAACTGCAAAAACCAAGCCAGAGAGTTCTTCCAGACTAGGTTCAGGAATTCCTTGATCGAGGATATAAGTTCGTTGTGGTACTGCCAAACGGAAAAATTGTTCTAGAAAAGTGTTAATGCGTCGCTAGCAAATTTCTAAAAGATTTTAACCAACCCTAAGAAAGGATCGCCGTGAGAATCCTCACTCTTGATGATTTTGATACTAAAGGTAAGACTGTCTTTTTGCGTGTAGACATGAATTGTCCAATAGATCCTGCTACCATGAAGATAATTGAGACAAGTAGGATCAAGGAGTCTACCGAATCCCTCAAAGATTTGGAGGGGGCAAAGGTTGTGATTGCATCACACCAAGGAAGAGTCGGTAACAAGGATTACACAGGGATGGAAAATCATGCCAAAGTTTTAGAACAGATTCTGGGCCGCAAAATAAAATATGTCGAGGATGTCATTGGATCGGCAGCTCAAAATGAAATTAAAAATATGAAAGATGGCGACATTATCTTGCTTGATAACTTGAGGCTTTGTGCTGAAGAGAATTATGAGTTCTTGTCTCCCGATGCGTCACAAACTATCATGGTAACTCGACTCTCCAAATTGTTTGATCTGTGTGTTCTGGATTCTTTTCCAAGTTCGCACCGATCTCATCCATCAATCATAGGATTTGCACATGTTCTTCCTGCATGTGCTGGAAGACTAGTAGAACGCGAAGTAAGAAAACTTGATGAAATAATGACTATTACAAAAGGGCCTCATGTTCTAGTCCTTGGAGGATCAAAGGTGATTGACAGGCTTGAGGCAATAAAGGAATTGATTCAAAATGGACGAGCTGATCAAGTACTGCTTACTGGTGTAATAGCAAATGTGTTTCTAAGAGCACAGGGAAGAATCAAGTTTCCACTAGGAATAAAAAGAGAAGAAGAGGTAGTGCAAAAGGCCCATTCTCTCATAGGAGAATATCCCGATGTCTTTTCAGTTCCAGTAGACATTGCGGTAGAAAGAAACGGAAAGAGAGTAGAGATAGATGTTCGTGAGCTTATCAAGGGTGATAACATATTTGACTTGGGTCCAAAGACGGTTGAGTATTATCTCAAGTCAATACAAGGTGCAGGTACCGTATTCATGAGCGGTCCTGCCGGATTTTTTGAAAACGAGAATTTCAAGTTTGGAACAGAAGCTCTTCTCAAGGGAGTAGCTGACTCTTTTGCCACAACCATAGTAAGCGGAGGTCACCTAACAGCTGCCCTGAAAAGATATGGTCTAACAGAGAAGATCAACCACATTAGTACTGCAGGCGGTGCGCTGGTATTGTATTTGACTGGTGCAAAGCTCCCAATGATTCAAGCGTTAGAAGAGGCAGCTGCAAGATATAGAGCTAAATAGCTGCCTTGCACTGAGAGTTTGGACATACTTGTGGTTCCAGTTTACCCAAGTAAAATTCTTGGTTGCAAGACTTGCAGTTATGTTTCTCAATTACATCGAAGATCTTAAACCACTGGGTGGTAAAGTTCTGGGCAATAGGTCTTATCAGTCCATCATCATGTAATTGTTTAAAGTATGTCTCCATGTCATCTATCGTAAGAGAGCTGTCAAGTCCATTGCCCTGTAAAAACTCAAAAATCTCATCATTTGTAAACCTAAGATTAGGATCGTTGAACTTTTCAAAAATTATTTTTCTTATCTGAATAGGTATTGTCACTGTTTGGGTTGTCAAGTCAATACAGACCCGAGGCTTCTTCTTTTATCTTATCTGCAGACTCTGTATCCTTTAGTTTCTCTAAGAGATAAGAATACAGGCCGGATTTTAGAACCTTAAGTGATAGCAGTGCACACTTTATTCTGGCAGGTCCTAGGTCATGCAGACCAAGGTTATCCAGTATGTCTTCTTTAGAGAGCTTCTTTACCTCTTCAAAGTTTTTTCCCATAATAAGTTCAGTGAGCATTGAGGCGCTGGCTTGGCTTATCGCACATCCTTTTCCGGTGAACTTGACGTCTACTACTTTATTCTCATTTATGTTAAGATGCATCTCAAGTTCATCGCCACAAAGTGGATTGCTGTCTCTCTGTGCAATATCGGGATTTGTCAGCTTGCCATAATTTCTTGGATTCCTGTAATAATCTAGTATGATCTCTCGATAAATGTCCGCACTACTCAAAGTCTAAACAACTCCTTTGCCCTATAGAGCGACTTGATAAAAACATCTACTTCATCCTTTGTATTATAAATATAAAAGCTTGCGCGAGAAGTCGCAGAAACATCCAGTCTTTCCATTAGCACCTGTGCACAATGGTGTCCTGAGCGAATTGCAACTCCATCTTCATCAATTATTGTTGCAAGATCATGCGGATGAATATCTCCCAGATTAAATGATATTACACCGCCACGTTTTGCAACATCCATCGGTCCGTAAAGCTTTATTCCTTTTATCTGAGAAATCTTGTCAAGCGCATACTTTGTTAACTCCATCTCATGCTCGCGTACCTTATCCATCCCTATTCTTTCAAGATAATCAATAGCAGCAGCAAATCCAATCACATCTGCAATATTTGGAGTTCCTGCCTCAAACTTGTAAGGCAGATCGTTCCATGATGTTTCATACTTGTGGACCTCACGGATCATGTCTCCTCCGCCATTAAATGGAACCATGCCTTCAAGCAGTTCTTTTCTTGCCCATAGCACACCAACACCAGTTGGTCCTAACATCTTATGGGCAGAGAATGCAAAAAAGTCGCAATCTAGTTTTTGCAGATCTACTTTGAGATGAGGAACAGATTGGGCTGCATCTACTAGTACTCTGACTCCTTTTTTCTTGCAACGTCTGATAATTTCTTCAGAGTCAGTTATGGTACCAAGAACATTTGACATCTGACTGAATGCAACAAGTTTCACTCTACCAGTTTCCAAATATTTGTCAAGTTGATCAAGCAAGAGTTCACCATTATCATCAACTCCGATGTACTCTAATTTTGCACCTTTTTCTTTTGCCAATAGTTGCCATGGAACAATATTGCTGTGATGCTCGTATTCGGTGGTAACTATAATGTCATCTTTGTTAATATTTTGTCGTCCCCAAGCATAAGCGACCAGATTTATTGCCTCCGTTGTTCCTCTAACAAAAACAATCTCTTCGCGACTCTTTGCATTGATGAATTTTACAATCTTATCCCTGGTGCTCTCATATGCCATTGTTGCCTCTTCGGCCAATTCATGAACTGCTCTGTGAATGTTTGAGTTATAATTTAGATAATAATTGCTTATGGCGTCAATTACTTGTATTGGCTTTTGCGTGGTTGCTGCGTTATCAAAATAGATCAAGGCCTTGTCTTTGTGAACTTTACGTTTGAGAATAGGAAAATCTTTTCTAATATTTTCAATGTGTATCATGCTTGCTTGCAAATTATTTTACCTCAACATAGATCTCATTTTGTTCTATTTTAACATTGTAGATTTTAAGCGGTATCTCAGCTGGAAGGTTTTGAGGAACGCCTGTCGCAAGATTAAATGTTGAGAGATGCAGAGGGCATGTAACCCCCTCTTCGGTCAAAATTCCTGTTGCAAGGTCAGCATCTGCATGAGTACAGATTCTATCTGTTGCGTAAACCTTTCCGTTAAGATTTGCTAAGAGAATTTTTTTTTCCTTGTAATCGAAATCTAGCATGTCTCCTTTTTTCAGATCACTTGTGCCACAGACTTTGACCCATTCTGACAACATACTCACCTGTACTTGTAATGGCTCTCGAAGATATCGGTCTCGCGGTATCTTGCCTCCTCTACTTCGAGTATTGCTTTGAGTTGCTCATCTGTTTTGATCTTAAGGTCCCTGCCAAGCCATTTTGATTCAATAAGATAGCTTATCCAGGCACGAATCTGGTATGACATCTTTCTTGACAGAGGTTCAAGAAATCCTTCCACTATGATCTTTTGTGCTCCTGATTTGTCCAAACATCGAGTGGCAAGATAGAATAGCTGTTCTTCATCCATCTGAGCAACCGAGGCCGAATGCGTTGCCTTTACATCGTTTGTTAGTATTTCAAGGCCTGGAATGGAATCTGATTTTGCTCCCTTATCTAACAATATTGAGTGGCCTGCAAGATATGATTCTGAATGGTGCGCATCTTTTTCAATTCTAATCATTCCCTTAAAGAGAGACTTGGAAGTATCTTTGAGAACAGATTTTTCCAAGACTCGGCCAATAGTAGAAGGGGCATTATGTATCAGATTAGAAGCCAGATCAAATGATTGATTATTGTTTCCAAACACTACTTCGGTATCATGTGCATTTGCGCCGGTTCCATTGAGGTAGTTATCAACTTTGTATCTTGAAAGATATGAGCCAAACAATCCAAGGTACCAGCTCATTTTGGCATCTTGTGCAATCCTTGCGGCTCTAGATGAAAAGTTTACTGCATTTTGATCCATTGCTTGCAGTGTAACAAGTTCAAGCTGACTATTTGGGTTAACAGTAGCGTCGAGAACCTCAAGATATGCTTGTTGCTTGGCGGATTTTGGTGCATAAATCTCTTGGACTATAGATGCCTTGCTGTTTTCATCTCCTATTACAATATTCCTAGATATGGTAGAGGACTGGTCAAGGGAGAGAGAAGATATCATGTGGATTTGTTTTTCTAAAACTAGGTTCCGTGGAACATAGATAAAAATTCCAGAATTGAAAAATGCATTGTTGAGTGCAACATATTTGTCTCTGTTGGCATCAATTTTTTCAAATGTTTTTCTTATCTTATCTTCATGCTCTCTTATGGCATCTTGAATTGAGCAGACAACTAGACCCTTTGATTTTAATTCTGAAGGTATGCTTATCTTTGAAATGTTTGTCCCTATCTGAATTATGTATGGATTGTCTGAAATTTCAGCTAGTCTGTCATTTACAAAATCAGGCAGTGTGGTGTCAGAGCTTAAAGAGAATGTCACTTGTGACGCATCCATTCTATTGGCATCTGTGTATTTGTTATAAAGTGGAGAAACTTCAGGCGGGAGTCGCTCGTAAATTGAAAACGAATTCTTTCTATAGTCTTTTAGCCAAACTGGCTCGTTGTTGGCCTCAGAGATTTCATCTAGATGATTTACGCCAAGCTTAGACAGGACAAAAGATGACATATCCGCTCAGAGTGCTATTGGCAAGTCGGACTAACCGACTGAGCCATCCATTTCAAGTTTGATTAGCCTATTGAGCTCAACTGCATATTCCATCGGTAGCTCTTTAGTGAATGGCTCGATGAATCCGTTTACAATGAGAGTGAGTGCTTCTTCTTCTGTGAAACCTCTTGTCATTAGATAGAATATTTGCTCGTCGCCTATCTTACCTACAGTTGCTTCATGAGTAATTGTTGCATCTTCTTGGTTAATTTCCATGTAAGGATAAGTGTCAGTCTTGGATGTATCATCAAGTAAAAGAGCGTCACATCTTACCGAAGCTTTGACGTTTGTTGCTCCCTTGGCAACATGCAATAGCCCTCTGTATGTAGTTCTGCCGTTGCTCTTGCTTACTGATTTAGATGTAGTTCTAGATGTAGTATACGGAGCAAGATGAACCATTTTTGCACCAGTGTCTTGGTGTTGGTTCTTGCCTGCAAATGCAATTGATAGTGTCTCTCCATGTGCTCTTTGTCCAAGGAGATAAATTCCTGGATATTTCATGGTGACCCTACTTCCAATGTTACCGTCAATCCATTCAACTCTAGCGCCTTCGTATGCATATGCTCTCTTTGTAACCAAGTTGTAAACATCATTGCTCCAGTTTTGAATCGTGGTGTATCTCAGTTTAGCACCTTTCATTGCAATCAATTCAACAACTGCAGAGTGCAGTGATTCTGAGGAGTATACAGGAGCTGTACATCCTTCTATGTAATGAACCTCGGCGCCTTCGTCAGCAATTATCAGTGTTCTTTCAAACTGACCGATATTCTCCTTGTTGATTCTAAAGTATGCTTGTAATGGCAGGTCTACCTTTACGCCCTTTGGAACATAGATGAACGATCCACCGCTCCAGACAGCGCTGTTAAGTGCCGCAAATTTATTATCTTCTGGCGGAATTATTTTACCAAAATATTTCTTGAGAATTTCTGGATGTTCTTTTAGAGCAGTGTCAGTGTCAAGGAAGAGAACGCCCTTCTTTGCGAGGTCTTCTCTTAGGCTATGATAAACAACCTCAGATTCGTATTGAGCCCCGACTCCGGCCAAAAACTTCTTTTCGGCCTCTGGAATTCCAAGCTTATCAAAGGTTGCCTTTACTTCTGCTGGAACGCTATCCCAATCTTTTTCTGTCTTTTCAGAAGCCTTGGCGTAATAGTAGATATTGTTAAAGTCAATAGTTTTGAGATCTGCACCCCAATTTGGCATTGGTTTTTTCATGAAGATATCATATGAGCGGAGTCTAAAGTCTAGCATCCATTGTGGCTCATCCTTTAGTTTGCTAATCTCTTCAACTACTTCTTTTGATAACCCCTTCTTACTTGTGTAAACATACATCTCAGTAGAGTCTTTGAAATCATATTTTGTATAATCCATATTGAGGTTCTCTGTTGTCATGCTTTACATAACTCCGTTATATTATAAAAAAGTTATACCCCTCTTCACACATGTACAGCGGAGTAGGCTAAGCTAAATGCATGTAAACGGATACAATATTTGTCGACTGACATCGCAAATCATCTTAGGCCTAGCTAACGATCTTATTCCAAGATCTTAGAATAACGTTTAAAAAAATCCAAATTTTCTCTAGTGAAAGATTGACATGTTAGAAGATAAAGCTAGCAGAGACAATTCTTTATCGTCTCTACCGCACCTGGAACGGTATGAACATCTGCAATTATTGGATTTATTCCAGATTTTTTTAATTCATCTGCGGTAAACGGACCTATTGCCACAACAGTTGTTTTTTTCAGGTTTGTCTTCAATGTGTTTTCATCTGTGTCGCCAAGCATAATCTCAAAGAATGCCCGGACAGAAGACGCACTTGTAAAGACAATACCATCTACCTTGTTATTTGAAAACAATTGCTTGAATTCTATCCATTGAGTCAGATCGCTGTGAGACTTGACGTCATACAAGTAAACCTCCTTTACTTTGAGCCCTATCTTCTCAAGAAGTTGAGCTAGAAATTCTGTAGATGCTCCGCTTCTTGGTACAATTACTTTTTTTCCTTCTGCGTTCAGGCGTGTGAAAACTTCGCCAACACCTACTGACGAGAACCTTTCAGGAACATGAGCCACTCTAATTCCTTCTGCTTCAAGCGCTGTCTTTGTTTTTGGACCAACTGCAATTACTGTGGTGTTTGCCACTCCTAGCTGTAGCTTTTCATACTTTGAGATCTTTCTAGCAGTACCAAACAGTAGTTTTACAGCCTTTGAGCTCATAAATACAGAAAAGTCAGGATCTTCTTCCTTTACCGCATCTAGAAATTCATCTACCATTCCCTCGCCTTTGCTGACAAGATCTATGGTTGGAAGCGATATTGCACGTGCCTTCTCACCCGTAATTAGGCGGACAAACTCCTCCGAGTCCTCCTTAGAGCGTGTGATTGCTATGACTTTTCCCTGTATCACTTTCTCCACCCTATCTTCTCTGAAAGAGAGACAACTTTGCCTATTATAATTATAGACGGAGGTCTTATTTTTGATTCACTGACCTTCCTTGCAATATTTGCCAGATTTCCCTTGATCATTTTGTGTTTATCAGTAGTACCATTCTGAATTACTGCAACAGGGGTATTCTTGTCAAGGCCTCCACTGATCAGACTCTTTGAAATTATCTCAAGTCTTGAAAGCCCCATCATTATCACTATAGTGTCAACAGATTTGGCTAGTTTTTTCCAGTTTACTGCTCCTTGGGTCTTTTTTGCATCCTCATGACCTGTAACAAACACAACAGAAGATGCATAGTCTCTGTGGGTTAGAGGTATTCCAGAATATTCTGCAGAACCTATTCCAGAAGTGATTCCTGGAATAATTTCATATTTGACTTTATGTTCCCTGAGAAATTCTGCTTCTTCTCCTCCTCTTCCAAAAATAAATGGGTCTCCTCCCTTTAGTCTGACAACGTTTTTTTTGGTTTTAGCATATTTTACCATCAATTCATTTGTCGCATCCTGGTGTTTGTAATCATCGCCCACATCTCTTCCAACATACACTCTTTCAGTTCTTTTTGGAATCATATCGATTATTTTCTTGCTTACCAGCCTATCAAACAGGACTACATCAGATGACTTGATTGCTTCAACAGCCTTAAGGGTAATCAACTTAGGATCGCCCGGGCCTGCCCCTACAATGAAGACTTTACCTTTCATTTTTGATTCCATTCCTCGACCTTTTCTCTCCAGTTCTTTGCCAGCTCTTCTATTCCTTTTGCTGAAAGTTCTGAGGCAATTTGTCTTCCAAGCTCTTTGGCCTGCGTTGGTTCAGAATCTCTTTTAACTGTGATAAATTTGCTGCCGTCTACAGAATAAACCGTAACGCTAAGAGTCAGTTTTCCTCCATCCTGATCAGCAAGAGCCCCTACAGGGAACCTACATCCCGAGTCTACAAACATGGATAATGAACGTTCAGCTTCAATTGCAATTCTTGAGGCCTGATCCTCAATTTTTTTTAGTGTATCAAGTAATGTGATGTTATCTTTTCTTGCCACTATTGCCAGAGCACCCTGACCTGGAGAAGGTACAAAAACATCTACAGGGAGTATCTCAAATTTCACATCAAGTCCTAATCGTTGTATACCAGCTTGAGCTAAAACTATACCGTCAAATTTACCCTCGTCTATTTTTTTGATTCTTGTTTCTATGTTGCCCCGGATTGGTTTTACTATCAAATCTGGTCGCTGCCGTGATATTTGTACGGCTCTTCTCAAGCTGCTTGTGCCAATGACTGCTCCTTTTTTTATGGCATTTAACGTCTTGCCATCTTTTGATATGAATATGTCATTTGCAGGCTCTCTCTTTGGAATGCATGCAAGCACGAGTTCTTCAGGCAGTTCTGCTGGAACATCCTTTAAGCTATGTACTGCAAAATCCACTTTTTTTTCAGCAACAGCCCTATCGATCTCTTTTTCAAATATTCCTTTTTGGTTTATAGTAAAAAGCGGTCTTGCATCTGTGTCTCCTTTTGTTTTTATTGGAACTATATCAAATTCTGTCTGTGGGGTGTTCTTTTTTAATTCTGAAATAACCCAGTTAGTTTGAGCTGAGAGACAGTTGACTTCCTCTGGCACCTACAAGATATCTCATTCTTTCACCGTCTTTAACGCTTTTTCATATGCAATAACTGCCTTTTGTATATCTTCATCTGTATGAGCATATGAAAGGAAAACGGTTTCAAATTGCGATGGTGCCACAAAGATTTCATTTTTTAGTAACCCATTGAATAATTTTTTGAATTTCATAGTATCAGATGACTTTGCAGTGGAATAGTCAACCACTTGCTTGTCTGTAAAAAAGATCTGAAACATGGAACTGATGGAATTAATTTGGTGCGGTATATTCACATCAGATGCAAGATCTCCCAGAACCGATACCAAGCCCTTGCAGGCTCTCTCAAGTTTAGGATAAAGTTTGGCTTTTTTCTTATTCATTGTTTTTACAGAGGCAAGTGCAGCAGATACAGATACAGGATTGCCAGCATATGTGCTTGCTTGATAGACCTTTCCTTCGGGAGAAAGGAGATCCATAATCTCACTTTTTCCACCAACTGCTGCAATAACAAAGCCGTTTCCTAACGCTTTGCCAAGAGTGGTGATATCTGGCGCTATAGAATATGATTTCTGAGCCCCTCCAGGAGACATTCTAAATCCTGTCACAACTTCGTCAAATATCAAAAGATTGCCATTTTCTGATGTAATTTTTCTTATATCGCTTAGAAAATTTTTTTCTGGTAACACAAGTCCCATATTTGCAAGAACTGGTTCTACTATTACAGCCGCAACATCTTTTTCTTTTTCTAAAACAGAAGCAAGTTCCTGAGAATTATTGTACTGAACAACTAGCGTATTCTTGGAAACTTCTTCAAGACTTCCATCAGAAACAGATATTCCCATATGGGCTGCTCCAGACCCTGCCTTTACCAAAACATAATCGTGTGCACCATGATAACACCCCTCAAACTTGATGATCTTTTTCTTTTTTGTAAAACCCCTTGCCAGTCTTATAGCAGTCATAGTTGCCTCACTTCCTGTATTTACTAGTCTAACTTTTTGCATTGAAGGAAAGTTTTTTGATATCAGCTCAGATAATTCCACTTCAAGTTCTGTTGGTGCACAGTAAAGAGTTCCCTTTTTCAGTTGAGACATAACGCTAGAAATAATTTCCTTTCGTCTATGACCTAGCAATAGTGCACCATATCCATTGCAAAAATCAAGGTAATGGTTTCCGTCAACATCCCAAAGTGAGCTTCCTTGAGCCTTTTTGACAAAGAATGGATAAGGATCATAATATCTAACTGGGCTATTGATTCCAGAAGGAATTACTTTCTTTGATCTCAAAAACAGTCTCTTTGAGTTTGACATCCATCTTCAAAAAGACAGGTTGTCATTATAATCTATATGAAAATTATTCAATAAAAAACAGTAGAAGTTTTATTGTTTTTGAGCCTGGCAGTTAGCCACTGTATCTGCACTTGGGTTGCCTAGATAGCATGTATTATGACCAGTGCCACCTTGGATTATGTTGCTTCCAGTTCCTACATAGATCAATTCATTACCGGTACTTCCCCTGATGACGTTATTTCCATTACCTGCAATAATTATGTCATTTCCACTACCTCCAAATATTATGTTGTTACCGTTTCCTGCAATGATACAATCTCCTGCTGGACCTGCGTGAATCGTATCATTCCCATCAAGCCCCAATATCAAGTTCGATACTGGCGAACCTGTTAAGGTGTCACTACTGTTAGTTCCTATAATTACATTATAGAGAGATTCAGGCTTTCCACATGCTAGAACATTGACTGTCTGATCTAGCGACTTTGTATTTCCAAACTTGTCAACAGCAGTCCATTGTATTATCGTCTTTCCAATATGAAATAGACCGGTAGAGTTGTTTGTTATAGTAGGTGAAGTATCAATGATACCGGTTGCTGTAGCTTGACCTGTTGAAACTGGAGTTGCAAAGGAAGTAGCATTTATGGTAATAGATGATGGAATTGTTAGCTGTGGTGGAGAATGATCAACTACTTCAACTAGCTGAGTTGCAGTCGCAATATTACCTGCCATGTCTTTTGCAATCCAAGTTACTGTTGTGTTACCAAATGGAAATACTGTAGGAGCATCATTTGTAATGGAAGCTACTTCGGTGTTATCGGTAGCTGTAGCATTACCAATGTTTACTTGGTTACTTGTAGGACTTGTAGCATTAACTATGACTGTATGTGGCGGAATTATCTTTGGTGCAGTGGTATCTACTACATTTACCGTTTGAGTTGCATTAGCTGTATTACCTGATGTATCCTTTGCAGTCCACAGTACTGTTGTCTTTCCTATTTGGAATACGCTAGGAGCATTGTTAGTTATGGTGACTGGTTCGATATCGGTAGCTGTTGCATTGCCAAGCGGTACTGTATTGTTATTTAGTGAAGTGGCTTGGAATGTGACACTTGCTGGTGGGGTTAGCTTTGGTGCAGTGGTATCTACTACGTCAATTATTTGAGTAACATTAGATATGTTGCCTACAGCATCTTTTGCAGTCCACAGTACTGTTGTCTTGCCTAGTGGGAATGTCTTTGATGCGTTGTTAGTTATGGTGACTGGTTCGATATCGGTAGCTGTTGCATTGCCAAGCGGTACTGTATTGTTATTTAGTGAAGTGGCTTGGAATGTGACACTTGCTGGTGGGGTTAGCTTTGGTGCAGTGGTATCTACTACATTTACCGTTTGAGTTGCATTAGCTGTATTACCTGATGTATCCTTTGCAGTCCACAGTACTGTTGTCTTGCCTAGTGGGAATGTCTTTGATGCGTTGTTAGTTATGGTGACTGGTTCGATATCGGTAGCTGTTGCATTGCCAAGCGGTACTGTATTGTTATTTAGTGAAGTGGCTTGGAATGTGACACTTGCTGGTGGGGTTAGCTTTGGTGCAGTGGTATCTACTACATTTACCGTTTGAGTTGCATTAGCTGTATTACCTGATGTATCCTTTGCAGTCCAAATGACAGTAGTCATTCCAATTGGAAATGCTTTTGGAGCATTATTGGTTACAGTGACTTGTTCAATGTCAGTTACTGTAGGAGTACCCAGTGGTACTGTGTTATTGGTAAGAGACGTTGCTTGGAATGTGACATTTGCTGGTGGGGTTAGCTTTGGTGCAGTGGTATCCTGTACAACAACAGTCTGAGTGGCATTAGCTGTATTACCTGATGCGTCCTTTGCAGTCCACAATATTGTTGTCTTGCCTAGCTGGAATGTCTTTGATGCGTTGTTAGTTATGGTGACTGGCTCAGCGTCTGTAGCTGTTGCATTACCAATGGATACTGTGTTATTGTTAAGAGATGTTGCTTGGAATGTGACATTAGATGGAGGGGTTAGCTTTGGTGCAGTGGTATCTACTACATTTACCGTTTGAGTGGCATTAGTCTGTATTACCTGATGTGTCCTTTGCAGTCCATAGTACTGTTGTCTTTCCTATTTGGAATACGCTAGGAGCATTGTTAGTTATGGTGACTGGTTCGATATCGGTAGCTGTTGCATTGCCAAGCGGTACTGTATTGTTATTTAGTGAAGTGGCTTGGAATGTGACACTTGCTGGTGGGGTTAGCTTTGGTGCAGTGGTATCTACTACATTTACCGTTTGAGTTGCATTAGCTGTATTACCTGATGTATCCTTTGCAGTCCACAGTACTGTTGTCTTGCCTAGTGGGAATGTCTTTGATGCGTTGTTAGTTATGGTGACTGGTTCGATATCGGTAGCTGTTGCATTGCCAAGCGGTACTGTATTGTTATTTAGTGAAGTGGCTTGGAATGTGACACTTGCTGGTGGGGTTAGCTTTGGTGCAGTGGTATCTACTACATTTACCGTTTGAGTTGCATTAGCTGTATTACCTGATGTATCCTTTGCAGTCCAAATGACAGTAGTCATTCCAATTGGAAATGCTTTTGGAGCATTATTGGTTACAGTGACTTGTTCAATGTCAGTTACTGTAGGAGTACCCAGTGGTACTGTGTTATTGGTAAGAGACGTTGCTTGGAATGTGACATTTGCTGGTGGGGTTAGCTTTGGTGCAGTGGTATCCTGTACAACAACAGTCTGAGTGGCATTAGCTGTATTACCTGATGCGTCCTTTGCAGTCCACAATATTGTTGTCTTGCCTAGCTGGAATGTCTTTGATGCGTTGTTAGTTATGGTGACTGGTTCGATATCGGTAGCTGTTGCATTGCCAAGCGGTACTGTATTGTTATTTAGTGAAGTGGCTTGGAATGTGACACTTGCTGGTGGGGTTAGCTTTGGTGCAGTGGTATCCTGTACAACAACAGTCTGAGTGGCATTAGCTGTATTACCTGATGCGTCCTTTGCAGTCCACAGTACTGTTGTCTTACCTAGTGGGAATACACTAGGAGCATTATTGGTTATAGTGACTTGCTGAAAATCAGTAGCTGTTGCATTGCCAAGTGGTACTATGTTATTGTTAAGAGACGTTGCTTCAAAGGTGACACTTGCTGGTGGGGTTAGCTTTGGCGGAGTATTATTAACAACTGTTATCTTTTGTGTTGCATTAGCCGTATTTCCACCTGCATCAACTGCAGTCCAAGTAACTATAGTGGTACCAAGTGGAAATCCTTGTTGGGGGGAATTATTGGTAAGTGAAGCAATTCCAATGTTGTCAGTGGTAGTTGCCTGACCGACATTCACCGGTGTTAGTGTTCCAGTGGCATTAACAGTCATGTCTGCAGGTGCTCTTATTGTTGGGGGTGTAGTATCTTGGACCGTCACTGTTTGTGTGGCAGTAGCTACATTACCTGACGGATCAATTGCTTTCCAAGTAACAACTGTTTGTCCCAATGGAAAGTATGGCGGGGCATTATTTGTGATAGATTCTACTCCTACTGCGTCAAATGCAGATGGAAGTCCTAGATTGACAGTATTATGATTAGAACTTGTTGCCTGAACAGTAACATTGGGTGGAGCAGTAAGTGTAGGAGGAGTGGTATCAGCTATAGTTATTGTTTGAACCGCCTTTGCAGTATTTCCTCCCGCATTCATGGCAATCCACGTGACCATTGTTA
The DNA here is from genome assembly GCA_963701075.1 of uncultured Nitrososphaerota archaeon. Classification (GTDB taxonomy): domain Archaea; phylum Thermoproteota; class Nitrososphaeria; order Nitrososphaerales; family Nitrosopumilaceae; genus Nitrosotalea. The sequence goes on along the minus strand of OY969559.1, from coordinate 811,388 downwards.
CGCCTAACGGGAATTTAGACGGTGCATTATTAGTAATGGAGACAACTTTTACTGCATCGGTTGCAGTAGCCTGACCAATAGAAACAGGAGTCAAAATTCCTGTTGCTTCGACAGTCATGTTAGGTGGAGCAGTAATTTGCGGCAGTGTAGTCTCACTTGGATCTGTAATTAATGATGAATTTGTACTTTGTACTGTATTTTGATTCTGCGTAGTCTGATTACTTTGCACTGTGTTTTGATTCTGGGTAGTCTGAGTACTTTGTGCTTGAGTGGTTTTGCTAGTTTGATTTGTTTGTGATGGTATTTGCGGTGGTGGTGTTGATGAGCCAAATTTTTGTATTCTGTTATTATCGCTGTCTACAACAAAGACATTTCCTGCCGAGTCAACTGCAACATCTCTTGGCTCCATAAAGAAATCTGGTCCTGTGCCAGCGTTACCCCAAGCTATTGTATTTCCGTTACTGTCAAATTCAACAATTTGGTTATTTCCATCATCTGCAACATAGATATCACCAGATTTATCAACGGCAATTCCAATTGGTGATTTTAGGCCGGCTGATGCGCCATATGTTTGTAGATAAGTTCCATCGGGACCAAACTTTTCAATTCTATTATTTCCAGTGTCTGTAACATAGACATAACCATACGAATCAACAGCTACTCCGTGTGGGGAGAGAAACTGACCATTATCAAGACCACTACTTCCAATTGAAAGCAAGAATGTCCCGTTAGCACCAAACTTTTCGACTCTGCTATTTCCAGTATCTGCAACGTAAATGTTACCATTAGAGTCGACTGCAACTCCTTGAGGAAGTAAAAATTGTCCATTGCTACTGCCTCTACTTCCCCATTGCGTGATAAAGTGTCCACTCATATCAAATTTTTGAACCATGTTCAACTCATTATCAACAACGTAAACAGAACCTCCACCTACTGCTATTCCTTCAGGTTCTTCGAAAGTGCCATTGCCAGATCCTTTGATTCCCCATGTAGACAAAAAGTTACCATTGTTATCAAACTCCTGGACTCTTCTGTTGCCCAAGTCTGTAACATAGACATTTCCTGAAGGATCAGTAGCTATTCCTTGCGGAAAGGCAAATTGTCCATTAGTCTGTAGCCCATAAGTTCCCCATTGTATCACAAAAGGCGGAGAACCGGATGCCCATGCGTATCCAAGCATGGCACTTGACAGTGCAAATACTATGATTCCTACTAGTGTAAGAGAGACTCTCAACGATGAGGGAGTCGTAGAATATCAAGAAGATCTCATAAGTGAGGAATTGTTGTAGTTTTTGTCAATTATGATTAAATTAGATAGCCTGTGGACTCCTTGCAACTGCATGGTATAGTCATATCAGGCAAATGATGTTACAGTATCCTAAATCATCGGATTTTAGTTTGACAGATACTTTAATCAATCAAGGTAAAATGGGACTAGGTAATTTTATCAGAATAAAGTATAGGGAATAATTAATAAAAAAAATTAAGGTTTTTTGTATTCGTCTTTTGTCAGTCTGAGAATAATCTTCTCTCCAACACCCCAAATCTCAGATGTGTGGAATATTCTCGAGCCGGTAAGACCCTCGGTTACTTCGATTGATTCAAGTTCGTTTGTATCTTTGTTCATGTGAAGTCGTTTTACCTTTCCAACCTTTTTGCCGTCAATATCAACCACAGTTATGTCGGTTCTTATCGGTGCTGAGGAAAGTAAGACAGATTCTTCAGTAAATCTATCCACATAATCTCGTGACAGAAAGTAGTCCTTGCCAAATCCCTCATGGACTGTGACCCCTACCACTTCTAGTGTATCAGAGTTTATGTGTACGTGCTTTACCTTACCGTATGCTATTCCTTCTCTGTCGATGACTTTTTTTCCTTTAAACTCGTCTGCCTTTATCTGATTTCTGTTAAATTCTAGCGAGGTTGCCATACACGAGAGTTGCCAAGTCAGTTTATTGAATTAGGTATCAGAGTTTTCAATCTAATGGGTTAAATTCTTTATAACAGAAATTATACCTGTGAAGTTCAAGGAGGGGCCATTTACTTGCATTCTAGCCACAACAGGAAGAAAGACTGGAAAAGAACATGCCGTAGAGCTCAGAGCGGTATTTCATGATGGCAAGTTCTATTTTTCAAGAAGAAATCCAGATAGTGATTGGCTAAAAAATGCAATTGTGACCCCACTAGTCAAGATAACGATAAACGATACAACATTTCCAGGTTATGCATCGCTAGTCAAGGACGAAGAATTGACAAAAAAGATATCTCGTATGAAATATGCTGACAGGCGAGCCGAGGATTCAAGAATAGTGCTTGAAGTTATCCCATGTGAATGATTGTGGTAGTACCTCGTCGTTCATATTCTTGACCATCTTTTGTTTCAATCACTATTACAGTAAATGATATGACATCTCGCGGATGGCATTTTTGAGCATCCATATTTAGGTGCAAATCCAACATTTCAAACTCCTGCGCTGCATCACTTGGTTCATCAATTGTAACAGGGCTTGTGGAATTTGTGAGAAATCTCTTTTCCTTTTGGTGCCAGCCTAGCTTTACTTTGGAGCCATCTCTTCCAACTGCTTTGATGTTGATATCTACCATGCCAGGCTTTGCAAGTGTGTATCCAGACGCATTGTTTACAAAGACCCCAATCTGAAAAGGATAGCCCGCGGTGTTTTCTGCCATTTTCTGAATTCCATCATTCATCACGACGTCAACTGCCTTGATGGTGGTTGCAACTTTGGCAATCCATTCATTTGTGCGTTCCACTATTGCATGTATTCGATCCCTCCTTTTTTTGTCCTCATCTGGCGGAAGTTTGTAATAATCTACCCATGCAAGATAGTCGCCGCTAATGTCCTTGATGAACTGTATGCATGTTACCTTATAGTCTTCAACGCTTGAAGCTCTTTCTGAGCCCTCATCGTGCGGAACCCCATCTTTGTCAAGTGGAAGCATGAGTAAATAATAGGAAACCGGTAATTAAGTAAACTCAATAAATATATGAGAAAATTTCTTGTTTGTAATTATGATCTTTTCCTCAATTACTGCCGAACTTAGAGCCGAACTTGGATCAAACATGCCACAGATCAGAATCCTTTTGAAAAAAAATCCAGCGATGGCATTTACTATAATAAATGAAACTGCTTTAAAAGTAGGGAAAAAACATGGTATAATTCTTTCATTGAATTTTCCTCAAAGAGGAAAGATCGAGGATTTTGAATCATATGGAACAGAGAATATCGGAATGGTCTTTCAGCGAAATAGCAGGAATTTTTCAATTGCTCGAGATTTGATAAAATCAAAAGCTGTAGAGATGCTAGACAAGCCCCAAGTGCAGGATGCGTACATGTATGAAGGAAAAGAGGGGGTCAGAGTCATGTTAGAAAATTTAAGGCTGGACATATTGCCCGCATCTTTGCATGTGTGGGGCAAATTCGATGATAGCATATCAAAGTTTTGCGACTGGCTTTTGATTAACTGTTATCAGCTAAATCCAGGAGTAGACGGAGCCTTGAGTGAGACCAATTCAAAATTATAAACCATAGTGCCATTAAAATCATATATCTGAGACTTTACAGGGAGTGGCAAATTATCTACAATCCAGATTTTGTTTTCATTTGCACCTATTCTGTAAGATATCAAGTATGCATTTGCCGAGCCAAATCCAAAGGTCATGTTTCCTGTATCTGTCACATCAAGTGTTTCGTGATTTGCTCCTATGTACATGTCTCCCCAGTCAGCGCCTTTTACAAGATATTGGCTAGTAGTTGCAAAATCACGCATGGAAAAGACTGATTGATCTAACATGTCAAAGTATGGTTTTGCTTCACCAGATACGTTTGGATAATCGTAAACAAGACCAATTTGTACTGTCTGATTTATTATTTTGTCACTACCGCTAGGTTTTATCTGTACAAGCAAGCTCTGATTCTGGCCTTGCATAGGCAAAAACTTCATGTCTGCTGTGAAGTTGGTGTTATTAAAAGAGACTTGATACACCATCTCAGGATCATATTGAGACCCTTTTCCCATCTGCCACTGGCTTGCCGTACTTGATAGTAGGGGGGTAAAATGCAGATTTGTAAAAAACGGCCACATCAGCCCTGCAGCAGCTGACACTACAACAATAGTAAAAATTGCCACCAGTTTAATGTTGGCCATCTATTTCAGCTACCTCGCCGTCTTATAGTTAAAGGTTTCAAATAAGCAAATATAGTGGAACGTTATGTACTTCGCACATGTGCGAGTGTGAAAAAGTCCACATGTATGAAGTTGAATTCAAGTTGGACGGTATGGTAGTAGTTCCAACACACAAGAATTGCGGAGATTCCTTAAACGAAAAGCAGGTGGATAAGTTCCAAAAAGAGCTTGTAAGAACATGGGGAATCAAAGACGAGGACGAAAAGTAGTATTTTATAAAAAATAAAAGAAAAAAGGGTTAAAACCTATCTGAATGATGCTACCTGTTCCTTACAAACTGATGCTTTGCAAGAACAATTAGCGTCACAATAGCATTCGCCTTGCATTGCGCAATCGCATTCTGTTTTGTTTTCTATTGCTGAGTCGCATCCACATGCTGCGTCTGTCATATCTGGAAGATCTCCTACAGGGTTTTAAAGGTTATTAAAAAAATTCAAGTAAACCACAGCGTGTTATTTTTGATCTTTTATATCCACAAGAAGCTCATTTACTCTTTGTAATAGTGCATTTGCTTGCTTGTCTACAACCAGTTGATCGCTTTCGATATCAAGTGCTACCTTTAACACATGGATATATTCCGGGTTTTTATGAATCTGGTTTTTTATTTTCACTATATTGTTCCTGTTTATGTACCCCAAATAGAAATAGCAATCAGACAATAGCAAGTTTTCAACTAGATAATCGTACTTTCTTTTGATGATCTTTGAGTGACCATTATTTTCAACCATGTCAGAAAATCCCATAGTTGATTTCACCATTCTTGGAAGAACTGAGGTGGAAGCCCTTTCCACACCAAGTATTTGATGTATTACGGAAAAGGCTTGATTAATCTCGTTTTTTTTCAGATTCCTAGTTATTTCCAACATGTGAGTAGGACTAGGCCGTTTTGAGTTAATTGAGAATAGTGCATCTGCGAGAAAATATGAAGCACATTTTGTCCATATTGCAGCAAAAGGATCATTAGTTTTTACTGCTTCCTTGGCTTTGTTTGCAAAGATTCCTGCATCAACAAGACAGACTTTGTGTGTATGAATTTAGGATTTTTTCCTTCTTTTCCTTTATTTTTGCCAGAAACATTCGTAGCTTCCACTGATCATCATAAAGTATAGTCAAGTTTTCCAATTGAGTTAAAATCGAAACGTTGGACTCTGAGAGGGAACAGTGATGTAGTTTTATCAGGTTTCCAGAAAGATCATGAACTGATTCACCTAACTTGTCATCGAAGACGCTGATATTGTACTCACAACAATCAAGATGATATTCATTATTTCTGCATCCGCCAAAACCTACAGGATGTTCGGATAGTGACAATAGTTCTGGAATTTTTTTTACGTCCACAAGAATTTCAATTGTCGGTTTTGCTATAAAGTATCCAAGCTGTTAAAATTTACAAATACATTGAATCGAAAAACATCCCTTTGACAGGCATGGAAAGTAATTATAAAACTGTTATTCTGCTATGCTCTGGCATATTGTTTATTTCAATAAAGAGCAGATAAAAATCTCGGGTTATAGATATGTACGAAAATAGCAAAGCTGATGATACAGCAAATATTCCTTATAGGACTCTTTATTTGCGTGGCAGAAATTAAGGCACTGTTTCCAGTAAAAACAAGCGATCAAGAGAATTGCATAATAAACTAAATACCTTCTTTCAGCACAAAAATACATCTTCAATGTTTTCATAAATATATCTTAACTACAATATACGTACAGGGCATCCGCAAGCTGCGAAATCCGTAACCATTAACATAGTTTAATGAGGTTTATTAGTACTCAAAAATATATCAAAGATAGTTTGGGCATAAAGATTAATTCTTTCGCGGTAGCGGCCATGTTGGCGTCAATAATTACAGTTGGCACTCTTACGGTCATTCCTAATGCATTTGCAACTACGTGGTATCCAGGAGAGGGACTAAAACAAGGAGATTACTACAGATATAGCTTGGGTGACGTAAACTGGCACAATGGTGCGCTAGTAGAGATGGATTTTTGGGTAAAGAACCAAACAAGCAACGATCTTAATTTGGAGATGGTGGTACATGACGGTTCTATAATCCAGAAAGGCATAGTTACGATAGGACTTGTCACTCCTGATCCTGTATCTTATGACCCTAACATGGCAGATTATGCAAACCTTTACAAGCTTACTTTGGGATGGCTTGATGCATTTTCAACCCAAGCCTCTCCTATCGATATATTAAGTCCGGTCTGGGGTCGTGCTGGACTTTTCGGTGAGGCCACAATAGGTTCAGTGGGAATGCAAACTGTTACCGTTCCAGCAGGCACATTCCAGGCATCTACTATCACTTTTCGCGATAGCGGAATTGACAGGCTATATCTGGGCCGACCCAACACTGCCCTATCCGATAAAGGCCAAAGTGTATGCGATTAAAACAAGCGGAGCCCCTACCATCGGGTTTCAGTTTAACATGCTAGAAAATGGAAACAGTCAACAACCCCCAGCATTTCTGGATGTCCAATCAACTGGAATGCTTGGATCAAGCCCAGAGTGTCCAACACCAAACTTTAACACAGATTCTGTTCATAATGTCCAAACCACTGATTCTAATTCTGCTGCCATAGAGTATCTTTACGCTCCATCTGTGCCTCACCAGGGATGTCCCATGGACTGGAGGATATCGTTTGAACAGGTGTATTCTGCAACTCAAAAAATCTCAGACGTGCACTATGATATCTATACTGTGGATAACCAAGGCCATGAGCTTAGTTCACTTGCCCAAAGTATTGGAAGGACTGACATATACTCTGCGGTAGGAGATGACGAGCAGATCTTCATAGAGACCCAGCCTCCACCATCAGCCAATTACGTAATCAATGTTGCAGGCACTGGACCAGCATCTGGCCTTACTGATGAAAGCCTAGCAGGTTCAATAAACATAACAGTCAATACGTTGCCGCCATTTGGAGGTTCTAGTACCACCAATTCCTCTAGCACTACAGCTAGCATAACACCGCCCAATATGGTGATGAACACCACTAGTTCCACTGCAGCCCCAACTACGGTAATTCCGGCATGGATCAAAAACAATGCCAAGTGGTGGTCACAGGGACAAATTGGAGATGACCAATTTGTTCAAGGACTTCAATACATGATACAACATGGAATAATACAAATACCCACACAGTCCGGCAGCGCAAACACAACATCAGGAACTCAGCCAATTCCTGCATGGATTAAAAATAATGCAGGTTGGTGGGCCAGCGGACAGATTGGAGATGACCAATTTGTTCAAGGACTTCAATACATGATAACAAATGGCATAATCAAGATCAATTCCTAATCTTTACAGGCATTAGTATGACGCTAGGAGTCTGTATTGCAGTGTATACCTTGTACATTTATTCTCATTTTGTGCTTTTGTAATTTACGGCACAAAGAATTATTGATCTCAAAAATAAAGATGAAACCTTTGAAGCTATATCGGACAGAGATGCAAGAGCAATACTGGAATCAACACGGGATTTGCCAAAGTCAGCTCAGCAGGTTATATCAGAGTGCAACATTGCAGAAAGTACTGCATACAGAAAACTCAATAGATTAGTTTGTCAAAACTTGTTAAATGTAAAGTATGTTGTAGGCAAGTGCGGTAGGTGGGAAATGAGGTATGCCAGCAACCTGTGCCTTCTAAAGATCTACACTAACGAATTGCCAAAAGAGATTGCAAAAAAGACATGATTTTTATAAAAATTCGATATATCTTGAACCAAAAATGAACATACCTGTCTCAAGTCATGCATATGGAATTGGATTGATTGCAGTTATTGTCGGGTCTGCAATAGGGATAGGGTACTATCAACTATATTATGTGCCAGAGTACAACGCAAAACCAATCATACCAGAAAAGATTCTAAAGCCTGGACAGACTACCCAAATTACAATTGTTGAGGGATCAGTAAACCAAGATCAAGAACAAAACTTTGTACCAAAGAAGATAGAGGCACAACTTGGCGTAGATAACCTAGCAGTATGGACAAACCATGACACTGCAGCACATTATGTCACCCCTGATAAGTCTTACAAAGACTCTTACAGTGGCGATTTTGGTTCCGATGCAATACTGCCTGGAAAACAGTACACCTTCTTGTTTACTCAAGAGGCTCAAATTCCGTATTACTGTCAAGTTCATCCATGGATGAAGGGTGAGATAGATATTGTTCATGGGGCGCTAACATCTTAACAACATTGTTTTCATAGATTGGAGATGTATTTTTCAATTTAAGTATTATAACGTCTAAACTTTATTTTGTGTTATTTCTTGTTATTTCTTGTCATGTATGAGATCTGCCCATAATCTTCTTTCTTCCAATACGGGATTTTGTTGTATTCCCTCTGATTCTTCTTTTATCAACTGCAAAGCAAGCTCTGCTTCACTTTGTAACTCCTTTATAGTGTTTTTCGAAAATAGGCCTGCAACACCAGATAGTGTATAATTCATTTGAATCTCAAGCGTAGTTGTATTTCCATGCGCAGAAAGCAGTATATCCTTTACCCCCATGATTGGACCTTTAAGCCACTTTATGTGAACGCCTTCTTTTGGAAAGATGATCACTCTCTGTTGACATTTGGTATCTTTTCCAAGAAACACGTATCTAGTTATGACATTTTGTTCTTTTGATATATTTCTGATACCCGTTGCTCCTTTCCAGTACGCCAGATCATTATCAATTTTTGATATTATCTTCCATACCTTTTCTTGTGGTGCATTGATCTGTATTCTTGCGTCAATCTCAACCATGAGATAAAGTAGTAAATTCAGGATAAATGTATAGAGTATACACTGTAATACAGCAAACGGAGATTCATTCTAAAAACTGGAATGAAATAGTATTTTTATCAGCTTTTACAGGGATTTTTTGATTGAAAACTTCTTGGAAGATCAATTCTAAAATGGTCTTGTGATATATTGACCAATTCCTTCCAATGTCATGTTTCATCACATAAGTGTGAAAGCCATCGTTATTTGAGTGACTTACTTGTACAGCTGAATTTATCATTCGTATTTCAAACCATGACAAAAAGGACGACAGATCGGTATTTCCTTTCATAAATAATGCGATGTCTCTTACCTCGTTTTTACCAACGCGAGAGGCTATGTCAACTATTTCTTTTTGTGTAAGCTTGTCAAAGACTTCTGAAAAAACAGGCTTGTTTATCATAACAAAGCCTGCGGTAGGCTCAAACATGCCCCATTCCAAGAATCGCCTCAAGGCTTGATTTACGAGCGTGTTTGTGCTTATCTGGCGGTTATCTGATTCAAGTCGTAGTTTTTTAATTATCTGCTCATCTAACCGAAATGTCATTGTAAGCGTTTTCTTGGATGGTTGGCTCAATCTTACAGAATTGATAAACTATGTAGACTTTTAATATTTCTAGTTCTCTTCTTTGGAAACTATCTAATGTATGTGAAAATGCTATGACTAGATTCTAGTTAGCGCTTGTAAAGATTAGGAATTGATCTTGATTATGCCATTTGTTATCATGTATTGAAGTCCTTGAACAAATTGGTCATCTCCATTAGTGAGATCTAAACTTTATGCCAGCCTTCCAAGTTGTCCTGTACTTGGAAGGCCATACTCAATATTTCAATTAGCATTAGTTTTGAATTTTGTTGCATTATTGCAGTGTATACTGTAGGGATTTATTTCATGTTTTCAGATCATACAACATGGTCGAGGTCGACATAATGCTACAGGTTAATGCTACTTTTGAAAAGATATGGAACATAATATCAAAAATAGACAATGATCCAAATTATTGGAAAAATATTATCAGTATCAAAAATATATCAAGAGATAGAAATACAGTAACACGTGATATACGCCTGTCAAATGGTAGTAAATGTCAGCAGAAGATAACACTATTTCCAAAAGAAGGAATCCACATACAGTGGACCAAAGGCCCTATTGTTGGCACAGAGGATATCATGATTATAGACAACGGTGGTATTGTAATTATCAGAATTCAGATAAATTATAAACTTGAAGTTGCATGCGACAAATCCGCAAGTGTTTTAGAGGAATTACAATCTGAAGCAGAACATGCTTTACAGCTAATAAAAAAGCAGGCAGAGTGTCACAGATATTAATTACAAGAAAGGTATGGAACTAATGTGAAATATGGTTTAGATAATCAGCATACCTGTACTGTTACTTTTAGATTAGATTCAAAAACACTGAAGAAATTAAAAAACTATGCTAATTTTGAGAGACATACTCTAAATGCAGTAGTCAATCAATTACTTTCACATGCTATTAACTGGGACATATCGTCAGCAAAAACAGGATGGGTTCCAGTCGAAGGATCAGTTCTTACAACCATTCTGGACAATCTAGATGAAGAAACAATCATAGATATTGCAAAGATGGCTGGAAATACAATTGCAAGAGATATGTCTTTTTCCATGACTGGAAGTTTTGGAGTCCGTGAATGGGTAACCATCCTGAGGTTGCGAGCAAAATCTGCGGGTTTTGGATTTAGTCAGATCGAGGGCAAAAACTTTGTGACATTTGTAATCAAACATGGAATGGGCATAAAATGCTCATTGCATTGGAAGACGTTTTATGAATATGGGTTCAGGCAGCTTGAGTGCCCCGTGACATTTGAGATTACAGAAAATACTGTAGTATACAAGATACCCAAAAAATACCTAGTCAATGCTGAAATTACATTTATAGAATAAAGATGTTTTTTGATGTGACTTTAAATTTTGTTTCATTATATCTTAGATAGTCTCTTCTGCTTTGACATTGAGATCTTCATCCAAATAAGAATTGATGCAACTGCTACACTGGCCGCAACCATAAGATAGGAAAAAATTGGGCCATAGCTTGTCAATACTGGAACGTTAAAGATGTAGGTTTCCAAGTTATCGTCTTTATCTATGTTATAAAGATCCACTTTTAACACATGATTTCCTGATTTGGCAAATACATAGTCAAAGCTCCACGAATCCCCTTTGTGTAGTGTGGGAGGAATTGTATCTACAAGCTGATCGTTATAGTATATCCTGAGTCCCATTAGGAAGTGATTGACGCCAATTGAAGCATAGTTTGATTTATCCCCATAAGGTCCCTCATTGTAGTTAAAGACTTTTAATTGCATATGGGTGGTCTGGTTTACATAAGGGGTGAACGGATCTGTTACAAGTACTACTTCATAATTTCCTATTGCTTCAGAATCAGAGGTTAACGGTTCTGGCTCCCAGTTTAGATCTCCAAAAATACTTCCAGCTATCTTGTATGCAAATGGCTGATATGCGTTGACATTATTGAATGTAAGAACAATCAAGAGACAGAAAAGTATTGGTACTAGTAATTTTTTTATTTTCACTTATATGTAATATGTAATGCCCCTTAATATCCCAACATACAATTCCCAAATTTGTCTTAAAAACATCTTTTGTCAATACTGATTCTAGTCATACATATTGAAAATTTAACTAAAATCATACTACAATATATGACCAGATACTCTATTAGGATTATCGATTGAAAATACCATCTCAGACTAATTGGATCAAGATATCAGGATTTGTGCTTCTTTTGAGTATATTTTTTGTGCCTATTTTACCATCCTATGGGAATCTTTACGGATATAACTTTCAAGAGTGGAAAAATCAAAGAGAAAACTTTCTAGTTCAATTCGATACTGATCCTCATACGCCCATAGCAGGAAACATGTCTACGTTAATGTTTAGTGTTCAAAATTTACAAACTGGTCAGGACTTTCAAAATTTTACTGCTAGAATAACAATTACTAATAGTTCATCATCAAATAGCACTATTAGCGAAATCGAAAGTAAAGAGGCAAATGGCGATTTTTCTCAAAGATACACATTTCCAACAGGAGGTCTCTATGAGATTTTCTTGCGTGTAGACACTCCCACTTCAATAGACGTTTCAAAGTTCACTGTTTTTGTTTCGTCACCGTCGTTCCAGGTTCTTAATTTGATTTATCTTCTCTTGCCCATCTTCATCTTCATAGGACTATTGGCTATTGCAATTGTGCTCATAGCTCGGTACATATATAAAAAAAGATAGGTAGCCAAATTCGGTTTAGATTTTATGTGTTAGATCATACCACATATTTTTACAAAGTCAGTTTTCTTACCATCAAATCAAGCCAGCCTTTAAATTGCTATCTCTTATGGCGTTAAGATAGCTCCTGTGGTGTAGTCCGGCTAAGCATACTGCCCTCTCAAGGCAGTGATCCCGGGTTCAAATCCCGGCGGGAGCATATAATTTGATTTTTTTAATGCCAGTACGATAAAACATAGAATTTCTTTTCTGTCTATTTACGAGGTCTAAAATACTTGTTGTGGTACAGTGAATCATGGTAGGACCAAGAGATGGAGGCTTTGGATTTGACGGAGGAAAAAAGTACTCTGATCTAAAGAATACGGATGCCATATGCGTTCAATGCCAGGCAGGACAGCATTCAAAGTGTCTTTCCAAGGAAGATAGCAAGATTTCCTGCGACTGTGAACTTTGCATTATTGGCTAGATTGCAAAAAAGATTTTCTTGTTATTTTGATACTGTAACACAATAGGGCCATCGAAATGTAGATGAGAGAGACTCATGTTTGCCTAAGCCAAAAAATTTTATTTTAATTAATACAAAGAACCCAAACTACAAAATTCTACTCAAGATTTAAACGCATATTCTGCGGTGTTGCGTTCTTTAGCTACCTACGGTAATTTGTTTTTGAACAACGTTTGTCAGCGGAACAGCTGAGGCAAGGCCATTCCAGACAAATACTTGGACGGTATATGTACCAGGACTTGTTGGAATCCATGTTTGTGATGCGTTAAAAGATTGGTTAGGAAGCATGGAAGCTGAAAATGCCTGGAAATAGTCTGTTCCACCAGAACTATCAACTACTTGAACCATGTAAGCAAAATCTTGATTTGTTGTTCCGTGGTTAGTTAGGACAGATTGGACGCCAATCTCTTGACCTGTTACAAAACTTGAAAGTGCATGTCCGGTGGAATCCACCATTGTAGGATCAGATATTGTTACATTACCATCAGCATGAGCCAATTGCAATGTTCCCATAGACAAGACCAGACCTAAAACTAGGAAAGTAAAAAATCTCATTGAATCAGAGGACTAGTTTCAGATATAAAATAGTTACTATGAATTCATACATGACGAATATGGAAAGATCAAAAATTCAGACAGTATAGTTTGAATAAAAGTTGACTTTCTTCAGGTAGTTATTCTTCTTACAACAATCGAATGTCCTTCGTATACATGGGTAGAATGATTTGCCCTTATGATCTCGCCCATCCTTTGATCTGTAAAATATTTGTCACTGTATCTGCCCAAGCTTTTCTTACAGTTAAAGCAGTAAATCTCTTTGAACTCCATTCATTAGGATATAGAGAATTTACTATATTTAAAATTAGAATTCTACGCTTGAAAATCCAGGCTGGTCTTTGTTTTGATGAAACTGAATCTTTGAAACCTTGTAGTAAATTACTTCCCCTCGTCTCTCAATTACGGCAAGTACAGGCTCTTTACCCATAGTAACAATTTGTTCTATCTGTTTTTGCAGTATACCAATCTTTTGCCTTCTTCCTTCCGTGAGACCAAATACTACATACTTGGCTCCCTTTTCTCCAAATTGTCCTCTTTCATAGACCCGAAAATCAGAGCCAAATCCGAAACCGTCTTTTGCGATATATCCTTTGGTTCGCAAGTCTCTGTAAATCAGAAATTTTGTAAAAGCTTCGTTGTCTTGTTTGATACATTCGTCCATGAGATGATCAAAGTGTACTGGTTGTTTACCCTTGAGGAGCCGCAGCTTGTCCACATACAGCAAGTATAGCGATTCAAATGGCTTGAGAAAGAATTTATTTTTCATGATTTCCCCAAACCCCCTTTGTTCCAGGCTGTGTTGCATGTTTTTGTCCAAGACTAGTACGTGATCTTTCACTAGTACCCCTTCCACCTTTGATTCTAACTCAGACATTAGAGATTCAATGTGTTCGATCACACAATATAACATTACCCAATATTTTGTTTGAATTTTTGAGATATCTAACAGAAAATGGGTTTTACGAGCAAACCACGACAATCAAATGATCTCACGGTTAAAATATGGGACCACATAGCATGAAAAAGTATTCTATGCACGGAGCAAATTACCGAACTGGCAATGGTCAACCCTATACAAGGAAAGAGTTCATCAAGGGTAAACCTCAGATAAAAATTGCCAAGTTTTCCGGCGGGGGAAAAAGAGATGGAGATTATGATTATTGTGTTCAGTCTGTGTTCCAAAGAAAAAATACAGATAAGACACATGGCAATTGAATCAGCAAGATTGGCTGCAAATAAAGGCATTGAAACGGTAGCAGGAGAAACTGGATATTTCTCTAGTCTTAGAATCTATCCTCACATATTGCTAAGAGAGAACAAGATGATTGCCACTGCAGGTGCAGACAGACTTCAGGAAGGAATGAGAGGGGCTTTTGGCAAGGCGGTCAGTTTGGCTGCTCGTATCAATAGAGGTCAGGTACTCATGGAAGCATTTGTCAAAAAAGAGCATCTTGAGGTAGCAAAAAAGTCAATGCATAACGCGGCTGTAAAATTACCAATAACTCCATCAATCAAAGTGATTTCTTTAAAGCCGGCTCTAGTCAAGTCTTAGCGCGTCAAGAATTTCTTTTTGTTTTTTGCTAAGCATTTCAAGGAATTCTGAAAACTCTTCATCGGTAGGATTGCGCTTGAGTATTCTTCTGCATTGGTAATAAAATGAATTGTACAATCTGCCTATAGCAATCCCATAGGCAAAAGAGTCGGAATGTGTCCTGAGCTTGTCTAGTGAATTTATTATCTTGAAGATTTCGTCTGATTTTCCAGTTACTTCTTTTATTTTTTGGTTCACTTTTTCTTCAAGTTGAGAATTCACAGTATTCCTTTGGTATCCAGATGTTAAAAAATTATGTTTCCAAACAGTATATTCTTGATTCTGCCAAACTAGGCAGGACCTATTTGAAATGTTATAAGCCATAAACTTGAGCCGTACCTTTTAATAGACTCGAAATTTCTAAATCGATCAAGCGGTTGTAGTACAGCTTGGTTAATATGCGGGATTGCCAATTCCGCGACCCGGGTTCAAATCCCGGCAACCGCATTTACATCTTAAGACCTTTTTTGATTATTTCTAAAGCGTCTGCTGTTTTTTCCGGTTTAGGAAGTTGTATCATAAACACATTAGAGCGACCATATTCTGAACGAGGAGAGGAGAGGGCCAACATAGAGGTTTCAGTCAAAGCCTCAAAAAACTCTAAAGACTCGTTTGCATACAGCAATACCTTTTCTTCAATTTCTTGTGAAAAGTGTAATGTCATTTTGACAAAAACATGACCCAGGCCATCCTGCAGTATGTTAAGATTGGTTTCAACCGAGATGGGTTTTCCAGCTATGGCCCTCATTATATCATCAAATCTTTTCTCTTCCATTATGATACATGGTACCTTTTTGCCTTCAAAATCATAAAGCGTGACATCCTTGTGTCGTTGGGCCAAAAGTTCTTCCAGCTCCCGCTCTGCCATATGCTAGAGATTGACGGGCCTTATTTTAAAAATATACACACAGGAGGTCTAGATTATACACAGAGTTTTTGCCAATATCTCTGCTCGTTCGTTGTCAGATTCAGCAATTTTCTTACCATTATACTTGTTGTTAAAGTAAATCAAATCAATCATCTTTGACTTGTCTACATTTACCACTGTTGCGTTGTAAGGACTCTGGATCTTTTGGCTAGTCAAGATTATTAATTTATCCACAACTGCTGATTTTGATATGTTAGAGATTCGGTCTAAACTGTCGGCATTGTTCAAGTTTGTCATTATGGCTACCCCTACCTTTGCTCCAAACGAATCCTGATACACGGCATCTAGAGCCAGATTCTGTTTTTCGAGTTTACATATACCTCCCATCTCATGTACAAGATTTGCCAAGTTGTGCACTGCCTCTTTGAGATCTTTTTCTGAAGATGATTCGTTGCAAATTTTTCTTATTGCAATAAAATCAGATATAGGCACGTCCATTATGCTTCCTCGTACTTTGAGTCCCGGATACGTTTGCTTTATAGCATCATCAATCACATTTTCATCAATTTTATCAAGACCTGACTCTTCTGATTTTTCCATTGCATGGTACAATATGTTGATAACAGATCTAACACTTCTAAATTCTGGAAACTCCTCGTAAAGTGCTTGGATTTTATCGACTAGTTCTTCCTCTGTCTTTGAGCCAAGCTTGCCGTGTTTGTCGTTGTGTTTTATGTATTCAACGGCAATTTCTGCAAGTTCATCTTTAGAGTTAGAGCCTACCAGATCAATCTTATAGTTTGCCTTCTCAAGTCTATCAAAAACAGATGGATTGGTGTTCTGTACCTCTGCATATCCTGATGGAGTTGAAATTAAAAGCAGTGTGCATGCAGGAATGTGAGAGTTTATCATCCCCTTTACAAATTCTATCGAGTCTTTATTTCCGTCAAACTCATCTATCTCAAGAAGTGTAATTTTTCCCAAAAACATATGGGCAAATTTCGATATGGCCGAGATCATGCCAAGCAACTCCTCGAGATTTTGTATGTTTTCAAAGGAGTTTGTTACAACACTTCTTATCAATGCAGACTCGTGATAATTGAATCTCTGAGTGAGGAATTGCTTTAGATTTTCATCAGAAACATGTTCTTTTCCAGATATGATGTCATCTACCTTTTCTTTAATTGTCAATCCCGTTAGCCTATTTATCACAGTATAGTTGATGGCTTTCTTTGCAGAATTGTCACCTTGTTCTGCTCTCTCTCGTATGTATGCCAAGAATTTTGTTCGCAATTGAACAAAAAAATCATTATCAAATCCTTTGATTATTGCATTGTAGATGCTTGACATGGTCTTAGGTGATATGGTAGATAGATCAACAAAAGAACACTCTGCGTTATAGTGTCCCTTTAAATTTTTTATGTGTAGTGCCAAGTGGGTCTTTCCAGAGCCTACATCTTGGATTACCGTTATTACTCTAAAGTCATTATCGGCAGAATCTCTTCCTTGCACTTTGCCATTTAGTTCTTTCATACATTCAACTATGGCAGATTTTGCTTCTTTGTGTCTCTTCCCTCCAAGTATCTTTGCATCTTTTTCAGTGGGCGTTGGGCTACTGGGATATGGGTTGTTTTCTAATCCATATGCATACATTAGACATTCCTCACATAACCATGAACCATTCCACGAATGATAATGCCTTCTTGGCCTCCAGACGAGACTTCATATCTCTCACGGTGCCTCTCAACTAGATCACTTGCAAGCGAATAGAATTTTTCTTTTGATAGATTCTGTGTCTCACATACTTTTTCCCTTACCTTTGAGAATGGGGTCCAGCCTATGGAGGTGCCTGTCTCACTGATACACTTGTTGAATATGTTCTCAAAATCAACATTTTGCGGCAAATTTTCTTGTAGAGAGATTCTTTCCATGTCTTCTCTGAGGTTCTGAGTGTGCTCTTTTAGCCTTGCAACAGAATGGCTTACGCCTATTACCATATTGAGCATGAGTTTGAATTTCGTATCATTTTCTGTTAGATGTAAAATGTAATTGTCTCTAGTCCAGACAAAATAGGCAACCCCCTTTTTCTCGATGAAAACTTTCTCTTTTTGCCTTAGCTTCTCAAGTATGTCGTCGCATTCTTTACCGAATGCTTTTTTGAGGTCAGCCTTTTTAATGCCGTCTATTCCTGCAGACTCGATTCTGTTTAGAATTTCTTCAGTCATAGGCAAAACTCTCATGAAATTTTATTTAATACCCAACGTAGTCTAGACCAACTATTTGGTGAAAAATTCTTACCTTCTACGTATTCGCCTATAAATAAAATTAAGGATATCTCATTTAGAAATCGGTCACGTTATAAAGCGCGTTCAGATAACAGTGGTTTGCAGAATGATGATTGGGTTTACTGATTATATGATGAATTATACCTGGGGTATCTGACTGCTTTCTGAAGATATTCGTGCATAGAACTTACTAGATGCCTAGTTGGTCAGAGTCACGAAGTTGTCGTTCAATTTCCATTAAGCGCTTGATGCGTTCCTCTAATGGAGGATGCGTAGAGAAAAACCTTGCAATCGTCTGGCCTGATATCACAGGTACGATAAAAAATGCATTCATTCCTTCCATCTTTTGAAGTCCCTGTTTTGGAGCCACTTTTACTCTTCCTTCTATCTTCATCAACGCACGAGATAGATTCATTGGTTGGCCCGTAAGTAGAGCCCCGCCTCTGTCTGCAGCAAATTCCCTGTATCTAGATATGGCTCTGATCACTAGGAAACTTAGGAGCCATACTACTGCAGCTACAATAATGACCAAAAAGAGGTTCCCCCCTTGCTGTTGTCTTCCCCCATATCCTGAACCGCCCCACATTGAGCTGAACATGGAAGATTGCATAAGATACCAAGCAATAGTAGAGAACAAACTTGCAAGGGTGATGATTGTAACATCTCTGTGTTTTATGTGAGTGAGTTCATGCGATAAGACACCCTCAAGTTCCTCCTTGTCCAGAATTCTCATTATTCCCAAACTTACAACCACTACAGAGTCTCTTGGGACCCTTGCCTGTAGCAAATGCATTTGGAACATCGCTTGACATAACTCCAACCCTAGGCATTGGAAGATTTGCCTTTTGCGCTAACCTTTCTACTATTTCGTGTAAAACTGGATATTCTTCCCTAGTTACAAGCCTAGTTCCCGTGCTCCAGAGAACTATCCTATCAGAAAAGTACCATTGTGCCCCGATCATCAATCCGGCAATTATTGCAATTGGAAGAATGCCCAATCCAAAGTACATGGCAATAAAGCTCAAAAATACGAGGTAGATTAGCGTGAGTGCAAGAAAACTAATTACCATTCTTACTGTTAATTGTAAATCTCGTTGCATAACGAGAAAACATGCCAGATATCATAATTTAAAACTTGAGAATTAGATATAACCTAATAAATTGTTCACGAATCACTTTAAAAGATTAATATTCAAAAAAAGATATAATTTGTTATCAGAAATGTCAGAAGATGAATGGAAAAAGAAGCTAACACAAGATCAGTACTTTATTTGCAGAATGAAAGGCACAGAGCCGCCCTTTTCTGGCACATACAACAATTGCAAAGACAGTGGAGTGTACCAATGCGTTTGTTGTGAAGCAGAGTTATTCAGTTCTGAGACAAAATTTGATTCAGGTACAGGGTGGCCGAGTTTTTGGGAGACAATATCAGGCAATACGCAAGTGGAGACTGATACCAGTTATGGCATGAGCAGGACTGAGGTCATGTGTAAAAAATGTGGTTCTCATCTAGGACATGTTTTTGATGACGGGCCTGCGCCTACCGGGTTACGATATTGCATAAACTCGGCATCGCTTAAACTTCAAAAAAAGTAAAACCTACCTTTGGTAATACCAAAATTACCTTTATGTTAATAGTACCGTATGGTACGGTAAGATATGCTAAATTGCGAATTCTGTCCAAGGCAGTTCTTTGAGACTGCAAATGGCTTAGTAGAGAAGACCTTGCACGAGGTACTACATGACCCAGAGTTAGTCAACAACTAATTCTTGGCTATTTTTTGAAGAAAATTAAAACCGAACTTTTTTATCGGCTATGGTTATTGTAATTTAAAGTGAAGCAAGCAAAAAAAACTGAGAATAGCAAGGGGGGAACCAAAGATCATACTGCAGATGTGCTCAAGAAGATGAGCTCAATTTCTGAGGCAACCAAAGTTTTGGCGTCAGAAGTAAAGACAATGTCCAAAATTTTCACTGAAAATCAGAAAATACTGATTTCATTAAAAAGCATGATAGATGGAGTTAATTCTTCACTAGATCAGATTCAAAAAAGTTCAAGACAGATAACCATCATTGAAGAAGATACACAAAGACTCTTCCACGGAATGAGCCAGGTAAAAGCACATTCAAACCTTATAGAGAAAATCAATGATCAGATAAATCGCCTTCAGGATCAAGTTAGCAAGATTCACCAAAAACAAGAGAGCATTCCTGATACCGGCAAGCTCATGCAGAATCTAGCAGACAATCTAGACTCTATTAGAAATAATACCAAGATGATAATGCATGTATCAGAAAAGACGGAGAAGATACGTGAAGAAATAAAGAGCGTGACAAGCAGGGCAGAGTCATTATCAAACATTGGCTCTGAAATTGAGGAAGTAAAGAAGAGCACGAAGGAAATCTCCGAAAAAACCGGAAAAATGGCACATCTTGAAGAAAGCATATCAAACATCAAAACTGAAATTGATAGAATTGTCACAAAGACAGAGCCAATCTTTGGTCTTGATTCTCAGATTAGAAATGTTAGTACAGAGATTAACTCATTGATAAAGAAAACAGATTCTCTTGATGTGCTAGGCAATGACATTAGAAACGTAAACGCCGAATTTAGCAATTTCAAGGACAATGTGCTAGGCAAAACAAAGGATCTGGAAGAGAAAATGTCAGACTTTGCAGAACTGCTCAATAGAAACTCATCGTCCATATCTGAATTCAATAAAAAGACATACGAGATCTCTCAGCAATTAAATGAGATTAGAGATGTAACCCACAAGACCTCGCAGAGCACCTCAAGCGAAGTTATGGGATTGCTACGCCTTTCTGAGTTTCAGTCCAATATACGCATGAGATCAGAGTCAAAATATGGCACGTTAGAAGACATACAAAAAATGGTAGCTCAAACTGTAGACATGGTAAATCTATTTGACAGACTCTCCATTGAAGTGGAATCAAAGATGCCACTTCCTCTTGAAGTAAAACAGTGGAGCATATCAAAGATTATGGATTGTTCAGACAGGTGGGAAATTAGATTCACAGATGTCTTTAGACTTTTGATAAGTGAGTGAGGAGCTGATCTGGTCAAGGAGTCAATTAGAATGGAACAAATTCGCGATCTATTTGGAATTAGAGCAGTTGACGAAGTAAGACACGAACTAAATATTTCCTAGGCCTCTTCCAAGTCGTAGGCTCTCAGACGTTCTCTTTTTCTCTTCAACATTGCAAATATTCCAATTATCACAGCTACCCATATGCAACCAAACAAAATGTTGGATATGCTCACATACATGTATGGTGTGGCATCAAGCAGGTTGAATGTAATTGTCGTGGCCTGCGCATGAATGTTTAGCATTCCGGCATGAAATGCTGCACTGTCAGGAGATGTGCTTCCAACCTTATCTACGGTTCCCAACATAGTCTGTAGGTCTCCTTGCATTAATCCAAAGTCTGTGTCTTCGGTAGGAAATATCCATACAGGGTTTCCTGATTTTGGTAGAAGCATCATTACATTTTTCAGCTCATCGTGGATGGTTTGTGGATCAGATGTGGCCTGAACTCTTGATAAAAGTCCTCTAGCTTGGTCAAGTGGGTATATCGTGGTACCATATTCCTCAAAAGCCATGACTACGCCTAAGGCTATGAGTCCCATAATTCCGCCCATTGCAAGCTTGTAGTATGTATTTGCCATCCTTTGAGTACCTGATGTAACAGGTATATTTCTTGATTTGCCTTTTTTAAATGTTGAATGCGATATGCTAAGATATGCTATGTAGAAAAATCCTACAACTTGAATTCCTATTATTGGAGCAAAAATGGGATTGTTTGAAAAGATCGCAACAAATATTCCTATGACTCCATATACGCCAAAGAATATCTCAAGCAATGTGGTTTTGGTAAAAGGCAGCGCATAAGCTTTGTCCCTCCAATCATCAGTCTTATTTACTATTCCAAACTTTGGAGTACGCAAAAATTCATTCTTCTTTCCAAAGAATGCATCAAAGACAGCAATAGTATTGTTCACTGACATACCTGCAGAATAAAAGATCATGTAAAAATACGAAAGTACCTTTGACTTCCAACTTGCATGATACAAGTCACGAATTATCATAATATACACCAGAGGCCCCATAGCAAGATACACCATTATTGTAATGGCCGGCAGTCCGCTGATTATGTATAGATTTATTTTTGAGGCGAGCAATATTGGAAGAATTAAGAATTGTATCAGCATTAATGGAAACGATATGTGTCTTGTAAGTTGAACAAAGGCTTGGACTTTTGTCTCAATTGGGATTCTCTTTATTGCAACATCGCCCAGCAATTTTATGGCACATTGAATTGACCCCTTTGCCCACCTGAACTGTTGTCTCTTTGCTGCATTCATTTGTACAGGGAGCTCCGCATCTACTACAATGTCAGGTATGAATACACATTTCCAGCCTTTCATCTGGGCTCTATAACTAAGATCTAGATCTTCTACTAGTGTTGCAGTATGCCATCCCCCAGAGTCTTCAATGCATTCTCTTCTCCATACACCAGCAGTACCATTGAAATTCATAAATAGATGGGAATTGCTTTTTGCCTTTTGTTCTATGAGAAAATGAAAATCCAAGCTTAGTGCCTGAGCCATCGTTAAAGCTGAATAGTTTTCATTAACATGGCCCCACCTACATTGCACCAGACCTATCTCTGGCTTGCAAAAATACGAGAGTGCTTTTTTTAGAAACCATGAAGGTGGAATAAAGTCTGCATCAAATATAGCAACAAAGTCTCCTTTTGTAAAGCTCATTGCGTGACGGAGCGCTCCTGCCTTGTACCCTTTTCTATTTCCTCTTCTCACATGAGTTATATCGAATCCTTTCTTTTTGTAATCGTCCACTAGATCTTCTAGAATATTGAATGTGTCATCATCAGAATCATCTAGCACTTGGATACACAATTTTTCTTTTGGGTAATCTTGTTCGCAGACGGCATTTACTAGTCTAGCCGCAACATATTTTTCATTATAAATTGGAAGCTGGATTGTAACGGTTGGAGTTTCTTTTAACTCGATAGATTTTGTCTTCTTTTTTTGTCGTGCCAAAAAAACCAAGTAATAGAAATTACATGTGTATAGAGTTATTACAAGGGCTATTCCGATGAACAGATTCCATAGGAATTGTGTTAAAGGAGTTGGCAGGGTATGTATCAGCATTTGGAGTCTTTCAACTCACAAGTCCTTATAGCCTTACCGTTGTTTTACTAGCCCTTCTTTGAGATCTTGATTGCTTGAACAGGGCAAACATTCTCACATGCCAGGCAGAATATGCAATCTGGTTCTCTTGCCATCAGCGGTTTCTTTTCAGATGATATGTTTCCTGGGAAATCGGCCCACTCGTAGACCTTGACAGGACAAGCATCAATACATGCACCATCCCCTATACAGACATCAAAATCTACTGAGACAAACTCGCCCCATATACCTAACACTTCGTTTCCTTTTCGTGGTCCGAAGATCTTGATCTTATTGCTGCTTGATGGAGCAGTAAATGTTTCAGTTACTTTGAGCTTTGACTTGAATTCAACGTCTATTGGGCCCTGCTTTACTCCAGATGGAGTTTCAACTTCGGCGGGTTTGGCCTCTTGTCCAGGCGGAGGCGCAGCTGGTTTTGGTTTTGGCTTGGCATTTGGAACTATCTGTGCCAGCGGTGTCATTTCTTCCAGTTCTTTGATAGCAATCTCCGGTTCTACTTGTTTAGTTTTTACAATATGTTCAACCATCCTGTCGGCAAGAATGCTATTACGCAATATAGTATCAATCATCATCTTAGCATTTGTATCAGCCTTTCTTCGATAATCTTTTACCCACAGGCCGTCACCGTATTTCTCAATTGGATAGATTTGGTATATCATGTCAACTACCTCTCCTGTTATAACTTCGACTTGAACTTCAAGCTCAATCTGTTTGTATCCACGCTCATCTGGATCTGGCATGTTCTCCTCTTTCCAGCGATACGTCGCATAAATTCTGTCAGCGAATTGATCCATGGCAAAAATTTTCTTAAAACCGCTAACAATAGAATCTATTTCATACTTGTCTTCCAATTTTACAGGCAGACGATAAAGGCCCAGTTTATAGTTATGCAGCGGATAAATTCCTCTCTTTGTAGTGGCAGACTGAACTGAGTATACTTTATCTTTTAGAAGAAGAGACATGCCAACTATTATTAGAAAAGTCCTTAAAAACTCTTCTCAGTAGTCTGGGCAGGTTTCTTCACGGATCTTTCGGTATCTTTCTTCCATCTCTTTGGCATGCTCCAATACATTCTCAAAAGTA
Organism: uncultured Nitrososphaerota archaeon; assembly: GCA_963701075.1. Taxonomy (GTDB): domain Archaea; phylum Thermoproteota; class Nitrososphaeria; order Nitrososphaerales; family Nitrosopumilaceae; genus Nitrosotalea. The sequence goes on along the minus strand of OY969559.1, from coordinate 786,998 downwards.
TACTTGTCCTTAGGAAAGAACCACCGTATGCCCACTTTGTGTCCAATGCCATCCATATCATAGATCATCCCTTTTTCTGAAATTACATTGTATTTTTCATCTATTGATTGTTCTTGCACTGTAAGACCTCGCTTGGTTTTGTCTTCCATGATGAGATCAGTAGAACCATCCCTTATGGCATAGAATATTCCTTTGTTTAGTACAGGAAGTTCCTGATCTAACTCATTATTTTTCGATTGGGTTTCCAATCATATTACCCCATTCAGTCCAAGAGCCATCATAGTTCCTAACTTGCGGATATCCCAATAGATACTTTAGGACAAACCATGAATGAGATGATCTCTCCCCTATTCTGCAGTAGCAAATCACATCTTTATCTGGTGTAACTCCTTTAGGTTCATAATTCTTCTTTAATTCATCAACAGCTTTGAAAGTACCATCAGTGTCATTTACAGCAGTAGCCCACGGAATATTGTGTGCACCTGGAATGTGGCCTCCTCTCTGAGCATGTTCCATCGGATATTCTGGCGGAGCTGTAATCTCTCCTGAGAATTCTTTGGGAGAGCGTACGTCAACTAGAACGGTATCTGTTTTGTCAAGGGCTCGTCTCACATCAAACAGATAAGCTCTCATTCCTTCATTAGGCGGTTTTGATACATATTTTGTTTTTTGAATCTGCGGTTCTTCTTTTGTATATGGCCTCTTCTCCATTTCCCACTTTTTCCTACCACCATTCATGATCTTTACTTTTTCATGCCCATAATACTTGAATATCCAAAAAACAAAAGCTGCAAACCAGTTGTTGAAATCACCATAAAGAATTACTTCGGAATCAGATGTGACTCCATTTCTTGACATTAATTCTTCGAATTGTGATTTGGTAACTATGTCTCGCGTCACAGGATCATTGATGTCTCTTTTCCACCAAATTAAACTGGCATTTTGAATGTGTCCCTGCCTGTAGGCATTTTCTGGATCATAGTCAACTTCAACAATCTTAATTGAGCTATTGCCTAGATTTTTTGCCACTGTCTCAGTATCTGTCAAAACCTCAGGATGTGCGTAACTCATAGCGTCTTTCTAATCAAGTTACAGATGAGGAGCTTAATATTTTATACTCATCATATGCTTTTTAAGTAAAATTAGAATAGTATTCTTGATTGGATCTCAATAATGTAGCCGTTGTCAGTAAAGTCGGTTCAAAGGAAGCAGAAGAGGCGGCAAAAAAAGTAGTCAAGAAATTACTTGGAAGAAAAATTAGAGTACATACCGTTTCTCCAATTCAAGTGGAAGGAGCTGAAGAAAGTAGATGAATTAGAAGACCTCAAAACGGCAAAGCTTGATCTTACAATTACACTTGGCGGTGATGGTACCACCCTGCGCACCTTTAGATATTTAGAAAACGAGACTCCCAATTTGGCCATCAATGTTGGAGGCAATAGAGGAATTTTATCAGAAATAACTATGCCAGAAATCGATACTGCGATAGAGCAGATAATATCTGGAAATATACTTCTTGATAAAAGAATTCGAGTAGTTGCCTCTTGCGCAGGCCAAGAATTTCCTCCGGCATTAAATGAGATATACATTAACAGACAAAATCTAACCAAGACTTCACTTTTTGAGATAAGATTCCAAAATGATACTGTCACACAAAAAATGGATGGTGTGATAATTGCTACTCCAAGTGGTTCAACTGGACATTCGTATTCTTTAGGAGGCCCAATTCTGCACGAAAGCTTGGGCGTTCTAATAATAACGCCAGTGGCACCAGTCAACAAACTGCCATCCATAGTAGTACCGGATGAAAAAATTGAGATAATAAGCAGTCATGATTCCAACATAATCATGGACGCTCAAGTAATCAAGACTGCAAGATTTGATGAGGTCATCACAGTTAGAAAATACAAAAAACATGCAGTGTTTGTAAGACTCAAGAAGAGAGGTCTAAGACAGATGAGCAAGCTTGGCTTTTAGGGTTTTAGATGCTACCTCTTTTTATGCAGGCATACCATTTGCATCACAAGATACCAGCTATACCACACCGCTAGTTTTTGAAGAAGTCAAGCATATCAAAAAAAATCAAGGTGCAATAACGGTTCTAATCGAATCAAACAGACTAAAAATTGTTGAACCTGAAAAAGAATTTACCGAGATGGTACTCAGAAAGGCAGAAGAGACGGGTGATCATCAGCATCTTTCCAAAGAAGATGTTTCCGTTATTGCATTATGTTTGCAGCTGGAAGGAGAATTGATTACAGATGATTTTGCTGTTTCAAATGTAGCAAAGCATATGAATTTGAAAGTTGTGCCAATCATGACAAAAGGTGCAGACAAGATAAGTTGGGTTTATTTTTGTCCTGGTTGCAAATCAAGTTTTTCAAAAGTTTCTATTTGTCCAATATGCGGAAGCAAGACAAGACGCAAGTCATCCAAGCGGTAGTCTTCGTCCTATCCAGTCAGCTAGTGAACCATCGTACAACCTGACGTTTTCATAACCGGCAATCTTAAGCTGGGTGAACACATTTGCTGCCCTATGGCCAAGCGCACAATAGCACACAAGTTCTTTGTCTTTTGGGATTTTTTGCGCCTCAAATATCTTTACTAGTTCGTCTTTCTCTTTGAAAAGAGAGCCCTTTTCTCCCACTCCATCCGTAAAAGGAAAAAGAACAGAGTTGGGTATCCTGCCCCCCATATACTCTTGCGGGGATCTAGCATCAATGATAAAAGCCGAATCGATTCTTTTTTGAAGCTCTTCTGCCTCTATTCTAATAGCAGAATTTACTTTTGGCACAAAAATAGCAGGATTTGGTTTGTAGACCTCCTTTGTGATTGCAAGTCCTTTTTGGTGCCAACTTCTAATTCCAATGTCAAGGATCTTTGTTTTTTCATGTCCATAGTATAACAAAGTCCAAGCTATCCTAGCTGCAGACGGGTCCATGTAATCGCCATATATTATTACGGTCTTTGTCTCATCAATTCCAAGAGAACTAAACAGGCTTGCAGCGTTTTCAGGTTCTAGAACAAGATTTGCGCCAGAATCAGTGGCCTTGACTACTTTTTCCACTCCAAGAGGTTGCGACCGCGGGATGTGGGCATATGAATAAGCAACACTTCCTCTAGAATCTAGTATGATAAGATCTGGGTCATTGTAATGCTCGGCCAGCCAAGAATGAGAAACTATCATTTAGCGGTTAAAGTCAAGCAGCAGTATTTTATTGTATGTCAAACATCGTGCAAAGTTTTCTGACCAATTTTTTTGTCATTTTTTATTTCTGCGTCAAGCAGATTTCGTATCTTTCGTGCACGTGATTCACCCATCCCTTCTATTTTTGAAAGTTCTGCAATGGATGCACTAAAGGAGTTACTTGGAGACCCAAATTTTTCCAACATTCTTGATGCAAGCTTTTCACCTACACCCGGTAAGCTGCATAAAACAGACAATTGTTGATGATGTATGTTTCCTGACTTTCTTATCTTCTTAAGGAATGGACCTTTTGTTTTGCCTTGTCTCGCACACATTGCAACTAACAATTTGGCAGTATTTGACGCATTTGGAGTTGGTAAAACTGGTATCTTGAAATCTAACGCTACAGAGGAAATTGCACCATAGAAGACTAGCGGGTTTTCGGCAATTTGGTTTATTTCGTCAATGTCACCCTCTATAATGATTGCAGGATGCTCAAAATGTTCCTTTAGCCTGTTGCATTGGTCAAACAATCTTCCATCAAAAACAGATGAAATAAAATCATGAATGCTTTTTCTTTCAACCACTGTTTCAGAGGCAACAATGTAATCTCCTATTGGAAGATTTTTCATTTCTACTTTTACGCCAATTTCTTTTAAAAGATCAGGAATGCCACTCTTTTTTTCTCGCTCGTCAACTACCATTCGCATATCTTCTATCTTCATTGAACCGCTAAAATTCAGTCAGTATTTTATTTAGGAGTATCTGTCTTTGGTCCAGTCTGAGCTGCAGGTCCATGTAACATTTCTCGGATTTTTGTTTCCGATTCTTTGAGATTTTCCTTAAGTCTAAGCTTCTTGCTTTGTCAGTACAGTTATGCGAGTATTTGCAAGTTCTTTTTTTTCCTCAAGTTCTGAAACTAGAAGAGGTTTTGTCGATTTAACAAGAATTGAACCTGCCGCCTTGTACACAGCGTCATTATCGCCTGTCTTCTCCAACGTCTCAAGAGCTCTTTCCGTTTCATGTTGTTCTGCCTCAAGATGTTGCTTTTGGGCCATGATTGATTGAAGGTTTTGTTGTAACTGTTGTAATCTACCTACTTGTTCCTGCAACCACGGTGGAATTTGTTCTCCTGAGGACATGCTTGTCCCAGTAGTTGTTTTGCTTATATTTTTACCGATTCTATTGCGTCGTTGCTTGTTTGAATCAGACGTAATGTGGAATTCAAGTTGGCGCGAAGATGTGCAAGTTCCTGAGTATCAATTAGAATTGTTATTTCCTTGTCAAGTGACATCTTTGTCTGAGTTGGGTTCTCATCATAAAACTTGTTATCAGTTTCTAAAGACTTGAAAATTGCCTTGTTTTTTTTACCAGCAGAAATTTTAATTTTAGCACTAAAGTTTGACGTCATAGGCCATGCCTGCTATTTTGAAACCGCATTTCTTGCATACCCAAATACCAACTGCTTCTCTACCGAATTGAATTGAACCACAATCTGGACATCTCCTCTTAGACTTGAGAAGTCGATGCACTGCAGTAAACTTTTTGCGTGGTTTTAATCCATACTTTTGACCCAGACCTTTTAGCGAAGCTCCTTTACCTTTTGCCATACTACTTCAACTGCTCTAGCTTCTTCCTTATTTTTGTTCCCACAGAGAGTGCTATTTCTGAGCACTTGATAAGTTGATCAACTGAGAATCCATCTCCCCCGCCCTTTTGTAGCGCACAAATGTTACCTGCAGAGTTTGTGGTGATAGTAATTCTTGCGTCCATGCATGTTTCTTCGTCCTTGGTAGGATCTACAATTATGTAATCTCCTATTCTTGCCATAGTAACTGAAACTGGTAATGTCTTCACCGGAGGCTTGGATGTTACTCCTTCAACTAAAACTGGCGCTTCATCTTTAATTTCATATTTTGGAATGGTTGAGGAAAGTACTGCAGACACTGAAGCATATGAACATGCATCAAAAAGATTTCCATCCGCGTCAATAACACTGCTATCAATGAATATCCCTACAACAGACTTGTTCTCAATTAAAACAAGTTGGTGCAGATCAATCATTTCAGTCTCTCGTATACCACGGTCTACAACTCTGGCAAGTTCAATTACTTCCTCATTTGGAGGTCCAGGCTCTACATGTGGATCCGCAAGTGGAAGAATTTCAGCAGTACAGATAAGAATTCCTTTGTCTCCTAGATCAGGAAACGGCTTGTCAGGCTGGACTTTAACTCCTGTAATGACTTCGGTATTTCCGAGCTTTACTCTAGCAGAGCCATTTGCCTTTGGAATAACTCCTGTTTCTATTGTTAAAGGGCGTTGTTCGTCAAGAGCTCTGCCATCCAATCTTTTTCCCTGCTTGAGCAAGTCCAAGATTTTCTCTCGTTTTAATTGATCAATTATTACCGATTCCAATTTTATTGCACTCCACTTTCAAAGTATCTTTCAATAAGAGCTCTTCTTTGAACCTCATAGACCTGCCTGCAACCACCTATAGCTGTTTGCAAACATGTTTTGTATTCCTCTGCTGTCAAGATTCCATCAAGTTGCATTAAAGTAACTTTCCCGGAATTTGGCATTATTGCAACAGGCATGTCTGCTTGTCCTTCCTGATCTTCTTCGTTGTTTACGTCCAGAACTATTCTGTCAGCTACTTTACCTGCAGCACATGCAGATACCAAGTCCCTCATTGGTATACCGGTGTCTGCCAATGCAACTGCTGCGGCATCAAGAGCAGCACATCGAGAGCCACCATCAGCTTGGAGAACCTCCACAAAGACATCGGTAACAGTCCTTGGAAAATCTTTCAAGATTAAGGCTGGTTGAAGTGCTTCCTTTAGTACTTTAGATATCTCAATTTCTCTCCGGGATGGAGCTGGATTTTTCCTCTCAGTTACAGAAAAGGGTGACATGTGATACCTACAACGCAAAATTCCAGTATCTTGATTAGCCATATGTTTTGGATGTACGTCTCTTGGTCCAAAGACACCTGCGAGAATCTTGTTTTTACCAAATTCAATATATGCCGACCCATCAGCATTCTTTAGAACACCAACTTTGATCGAAATATTTCTTAGTTGGTCTACTCTTCTCCCATCACATCTAATTCCATCTTCACTCATTAATTGTGTCATTATTTTCATCCTCTGGTATTCCTAGCATAGATTTGACTCTTTCAGTCAAGTTAGGCGTATGCGCTAGGGCATCCACCATTTTTACCGCCTCAATTGCCTTTAATAATCCCTCTGGATCCTCGCATGATACCACAATCCATCCATTTTGACCTATTGTTATAATTGCCTTTGTTGCCATTTCTATAGATTGGATCATTGAACCTCTCTTACCTATCAGCCGAGGTACTTTACTTGGAGTTATCTCGATTCAGCTCGCCAGAATCAATTTTACCTAGATCTCTGTCTTGAACTGTCAAAAGTGGATCTCGTGATCTGTCAAAATTTGCCACTCTTGCAGCTACCAAGTCTCCAATGTTCAATCTTTGTTTTAATTCATCCTTGGTTGGAGAATAGTCTCTGCCAAAAACATCCTGAGCGGGTAAAAAGCCTATAAAACAAGAATTAATGTCAAACTCCCAAGACAGTGGAGAAGTTCCAATTACTTTTCCTATTACCAAATCATTTGTTTTTGGCACATATACACCCGTTAGTGGAATTACTCTTACAGCATTCTCGAAAATTTCAGATATTCCTACACAAGTTGAAATTATTCTGTCGCCCTCTTGGTATACGTTTTGCTCCGGTCTTAATGGTCCTGTTACAATGACGTCGCCTGGTATGACATATCTTCTTTTTATGTCCATCATTTCGCAACCTCAACAGAAGCAGTACCTTTGGTTACAGAGCCCAACCTATCAATCACGTTTGCTCTTGCCGCAGCCGGTATATCTAGTATTACTTTGAGAGATCCATTTGATTGCCATGCTTCCTTCTTCAAAGAACCAAATGACTTTAACACTGAATAAGATTGAGCCGCAAATTGTGCAGGTACGACAACTTCAAGTAACATATTTTCCGACTTGAGTGGAATAATTGATCGGAGTTGTTCAACGATTTCTTTGATTTGTTCATCTATGTTTCTAAACGGATCAACTGAGACTCTAGCATCATCCATTGCTTGTTCTATTCTAAGTGGCGGGTGTGGAAGATGGGATCGTGGATCTACAAAGCTTTTTGCGATAGAATCTACAATTTGTTTACGTTTTTCTGTGACCATCTTTCGTCTCTGATCGGTAGTGAGATTAAGGTCACCTTTTTGCATTATAATTGTCGCAATAGAGTTGGAGTCTGTAGTTTTGAACGCTTTCATCAACTTCTCCTCAGATGCCCTTGTTCCTTTGTTTGAATCCGAATATACTTCATCAGAGACTAGGACGCCTGAAAGTTCCTTTCTTTTGCCAAGTTTAAACTCAAGGGCCGGATCTGGTTTGACTATAATTTCGAATTTTTCGCCCTCTACAGACAACCTGACAACAGTGACTTTATCCATGACTGAGGTATCCATTCTCGGTATTTATCTATACAGAAAAACTCGCTAGATTTTTATTTGGAATTTTAGTCCTCATCCACAAGGTTTGACTTCTTTAGAGATAATTGAAGAAAATGAAAATAGAATTATTGTTAAATTAAAGGGAATACCTCTTCAATATGCCAATGCACTTAGAAGGATTTGCCTTTCCGGCGTGCCTACATTTGCAATTGATGATGTTGTAATGATTGAAAATTCATCAGTTCTGGCAGATGAAGGTGTATCTCATAGACTTGCCATGCTTCCATTAAAGACAGACCTTTCTAGATTCGTAGAGCCTTCTGCCTGCGACTGCCATAGTGAGTTAGGCTGTAGTCGTTGTAGAGTTTTATTAATGCTAGATTCTGGCAATTCCGACACAACTCGAACCGTTACATCACAAGATCTTAGTTCCGAAGACGAGGTTGTAAAACCAGTAAATCCCAACATACCTATCGTGGCTTTGGCACCAGGTCAAAAGTTGAAGATTGAGGCTTATGCAAGGCTTGGGCGAGGTAGTGAGCATGCAAAATGGAACTCTGCAACCGTTTCAGTTCTAACTCAAGGTAGCAACGCGGATGAACATATTTTGATGGTGGAGACTGTAGGAAATCTCACTCCAGGTGAAGTAGTAAAAGCCGCAGTTGAAGAATTAGAGAAGAGATTAGGCGAATTCCAGCAGACACTTGCAGCACTTGGCTGAGCATATATTATATTTGGGTAAAAATTGGCATAAGTACACATGACTAATCAAGTTGTCATACGAATGGCAAAAGAGCTCAAGGTGGCCTCAAAGAAGAATAAAGCTCCTATCTGGTTAAGACTTTCAGAGATGGCATTAAAACCAACCAGAACAAGAAGAGTACTCAATTTAGGTCAAATTGACAAGTCTGTAAATGATAATGATACAGTGATAGTTCCGGGAAAGGTTCTAGGTACTGGAAATATTTCACACAAGATAACATTATGCTCTTTCTCAATTTCTACAACAGGAGCAAAGAAAGTAACACAGTCGGGAGGAAAGATCATAGACTTTGCACAACTAATTAAGAACAACCCAACAGGTAAAGGAGTGAAAATACTTGGCTAAACAAGAACAAACACAGGCAAAGGCAGAATCTAAAAAACAGCCTCAGGGCATCATAGTAGACGGTACAAACCAAATTGCAGGAAGACTGTGTTCGCATGTAGCAAAATTATTGATAAATGGTACAAGAGTTTCAATTGTAAATTCTGAAAACATCATGCTTAGTGGAGACAGGTATATGATAATTGGTGAATATAGAAAGTTTCTCGAGGTAGCAAGTATCAATAATCCTAAATTTGGTCCATTCCATCCTCGTCGACCTGATACGATGATCACAAAGATGGTGAGAGGCATGCTTCCAAAGAACAAGCCTTCTGGCCAGACAGCCTTGAAGAGATTGAGGGCATACTTGGGCGTTCCAAATGAATTAAAATCAAAAAAGACTACCCAGTTTGAAGATGCAAAAATAAAAAGGCCTGCTGCATATTATACAACTTTTGGAGATCTAGGCAGAACTGTAGGGTGGCACGAATAATGGCAAAACTTGAAGGTTATTTTGCATCAAGAAAAGCTGCACGCGCTCATGCCTTTATCACAAAGGGAGCAGGCAAAGTTAGAATCAACAATGTTCCAGTAGAGATGATTCAACAAGAGATAGCAAGAGAAGTAATTCTTGCTCCGCTTGAAATCACAGGAGATCTTAGAAACAAAATTGATCTTTCAGTCAGAGTACGCGGCGGTGGCTTTATGGGACAATCGTATGCCAGCGCTGTTGCAATATCAAGAGCTTTAACAGGCTGGACAAAGACAAGAAAAGAGCCAAAAGAGCATCCATTTACAAGAACAGTTCGCGAAGATCTAAAAAAGAGAATTGCAGAATACGATAAACATTTGCTTAGTGGCGATGACAGGAGAAAAGAGCCAAAGAAGTTTGGCGGCCCTAGCGCTAGAAGAAGAAAACAGAAATCATACAGATAGCTTTGAAAGCTGTAATTCTGGCCGGCGGACGTGGAACACGTGGAAGGCCTTTTACAGACTATATGCCAAAGGCGATGATACCAGTTCAGGGAAAACCACTAATTGCTCACATCGTGGAATATCTGTCATCATTTAAGATCATAGACGAGATAATCATTCTTGCAGATTTTGATGGCCTGGGCAAACAAATAGAAAAGTATTTTGAAAATTACAAAAGAGCAACAAAGCCACTCAAATTCATTCAAGACTCGCAGAGTGGAACTGGCGGAGATCTGGTACATTTAGAGAAGATTCTAGAAAAAAATTCAGAGTTTCTGCTATGGTTTGTGGATAACTTGACGCCCCTTGATATCAAAAACATGTATCAATTCCATAGAGAAAAAAACACCTTAGTACAATAGCTACCAGAAGATATAGAAAAGAAGAAACGGGTTATGCCATAGTAGAAAATGGAATTGTCGTTGAATTTAGGGAAAAGCCAACGATAAAACTCGAGATGGCCGAATGCCTTGGTGTCTATATACTGAATTCAAAAATTCTGAAGATCATCAAATCAAAAAAAGTTAAAAGAAAAGAGATGAACCTCTCATATGATATTCTCCAACCGCTATCAAAAGAAGGGAAGATTAGTGCTTATGACATAGGAAAGAGTCCATGGATTGATGTCGACTCCCCAAGCCGTGTCGAAAGAGAAAAAGAACTAGTAAATACAATAATTAAGAAACTCTAAGACTAGAGTTTCTTTGCGCATTTTCATATTTTGAGATCTCATTGTTATGTTGTAGTGTCACTGCAATATCATCAAGGCCTTCAAGAAGAATTTTTTTCCAATGAGGTTCAATATCAAAAGATATAGTGACATCATCATTGGTTATGGTTTGTTTTTCCAGATCTATTTCAATCTCAGATCTGCTTTCAAATAATTTCTGCAATACCTGCTCACTTACCTTTATTGGCAATATTCCATTTTTGAAGCAGTTGTTGTAAAAAATATCAGCAAACGAGGTAGACAATACTGCTCGGAATCCAAAATCTAAAAGTGCCCAAGCAGCATGTTCTCTGCTTGATCCACATCCAAAATTGTTTCTTGTTAATAATATCTTTGAATCTCTATATCTTGGTTCATTTAAAACAAAATCTTTTTTTGCAGTTCCATCTTTTTCATACCTCCAGTCATAAAACAAATACTGACCAAACCCAGTTTTTTGAACTAGTTTTAAGAATTGTTTTGGAATTATCTGATCAGTGTCAACGTTGACCTTGTCAAGAGGAGTCGCAATACTTTTGATTTTTATGAAAGGCTCCATCTCAGTTCAAATCCAACTCGCGCACATCAACAAAATGGCCCTGAATTGATGCAGCGGCAGCCATTACCGGACTAACAAGATGTGTCCTGCCACCAGAACCTTGCCTGCCTTCAAAGTTTCTATTAGAAGTACTGGCACATCTCTCACCAGCGGATAGAATGTCGGGATTCATTCCAAGACACATGCTACACCCTGATTCTCGCCACTCAAAACCTGCGTCTTTGAAGATCCTGTCAAGACCTAGTTCTTCTGCTTGTTTCTTCACATGTTGTGATCCTGGTACAATCATCGCCCTCACTTTTGATGAGATTTTGTTTCCTTTTACTATTTTTGAAGCCTCGATCAAATCTTCCAATCTAGAATTTGTACAAGAACCAATGAAAATTCTGTCTAGCTCAATGTCAGTAATCAAAGTTCCCGATTTGAGCCCCATGTATTGTAGGGCTTTGGTTGCAGCTTTTTCTTCCTCGGGGTTTCCTTTTGCATATTCTTCAGGAAATGGAACCTTGCCTGTAACATCAACAGTCATTGCAGGATTTGTTCCCCAGCTTACCTGAGGCGCAATGGCATCTGCATGTAACGTGAAACTTTTGTCAAATCTTGCGTTACTATCAGTCTTCAAGTTTTCTCTCCAGTACTCTACCAATTTGTCGTAATTTTTGGGGATGTATCTTCTTCCTTTCAAATAATCAAATGTCTTTTCATCTGGAGCTGACAAGGCCTGCTCTTGCACCTCCCTCAATTGACATATTGCATATGGTCATCCTTTGTTCCATACTAAGTTCCGAGATTGCTTCCCCTCTATACTCAAATATTGTGCCTGTACCGCCAGCAGTACCAATCTGCCGTATTATCGAAAGTATAATGTCTTTAGCAGTTATTGCATGAGGATTCTTTCGTTTCCCCTCCACCCTAATTTCAAATGTCTTTGGCTTTTCCATCCATATGCATTGAGTCGCCAATACATGTTCTACATCACTTGTGCCAATTCCAAAGGCAAGCGCACCAAAAGCTCCATGAGTAGAGGTGTGGCTATCACCACAAACTATTGTTGTTCCAGGCAAGGTGATTCCAAGTTCAGGACCTATGACATGAACTATACCCTGATTTGGACTATTAATGTCGAAAAGCTCAATTCCAAACTCTTTGCAATTTCTTTCAAGCGTCTTTATCTGCGTTGCAGAAGTTTGGTCTAATATGGGCAATGACCTGTTGCTTGTTGGCACATTATGATCCATCGTTGCAAAAGTAAGATCTGTTCTTCGTACATTTCTCTTGTTCATACGCAATCCATCGAAAGCCTGTGGCGATGTAACCTCATGCACTAGATGCCTGTCAACGTACAATAGAGAACGACCGCTTCCCTCTTCTACTACATGCGAGTCCCAGATCTTTTCAAATAAGGTCTTTGCCATCTAAATTATTCACACTCAAATCGGAGATATAATGGTATAACGAACAATTTGTTGCAGAATAGATATCCACTATGGTTTGTAGTTGAACAGTCCACCTGCTGCAATTATTTTTCCTATCAATTCTGGAAATGGCTTTATTTTATAGGTTGTATTTTTGGTCATATTCCTTATTTCATTTTTAGATGTTTCAATCTCGAGTTGATCTCCTTCAGATATGTCCTTGTAGGTACTTTCTTCTATCTCAATAGGTAGCAAAAATGCCCCATCTACTGCATTTCTATAGAATATTCTTGCAAAGGACAATGCAAGAACTGCTTTGACTCCAGAGTATGAAAGTGCTATTGGCGCATGCTCCCTTGAGGATCCACAGCCAAAGTTTTTACCTGCAACTATAAAATCTCCAGGTTTTACTTTTTTGTGAAAATCTTTGTCAATTCCCTCCATGGCATGTTTTGCAAGCTCATTGTAATCATGAATTTTTAGGTACGGTCCAGGTAAGATTACATCTGTATCGATATTGTCTTTTTCGTATTTTATTACTGAGCCTTTCATTTAATGTCCCTCGGGTCTGTGATTTTCCCTGTGATTGCCGATGCAGCTGCAACAAGTGGAGAAGCAAGATATGTCCTTGATTCAACATGTCCCATTCTTCCTGGGAAATTTCTATTTGTGGTGCTGATGCATACCTCATCTTTTGCCAAGACTCCCATATGCGCACCACAGCAAGCACCACATGTTGGTGGACCAACCATTGCTCCTGCATCCATGAAAATCTTTACAAGTCCTTCATCCATTGCCTTTCTGAAGATAGATATCGCTGCAGGAAGTATTTCGGTTCTAATCTTTACTGTTCTTCCTTTGAAGATTTTTGCAACAGCTCTCAAGTCCTCAAGTTTTGCACCAGTACATGATCCAATGTATGCCTTGTCAAGGGATACAGACGATAGTTCTCTTGCAACTGCAATATTTTCTGGAGAGAACGGCTTGGCTACGATTGGATCAAGTTCAGATGCCTCATACTCGTAGATTTTTTCATATTGAGCGTCAGGGTCTCCGTGAACTTCATTGTAATTTGTAGCTCCCCGCTGTGCAAGATAGTCACGTAGCTTTTGATCTGGTTCAATTATTCCGCTTTTTGCTCCAGCTTCTGTAGTCATGTTGGTTAGGGTCAACCTTTCCTCAACAGACATTTCAGATACCCCCGATCCTCCAAATTGCATTGTCTTGTATGCACCACCATCAGTACCAATGTCCCCAATTATTTTCAATATCAAGTCCTTTGCCATTACATAGTCAGGCAATTTTCCATTTAGCTTAAAGTATATTGTCTCTGGAACCTTAAACCAGATCTTTCCATTCAATAGAACGTATGCCACATCAGTATGTCCAAGCCCTGCTGCAAATGCACCTAGCGCTCCAGTGGTATTGGTATGCGAATCACCTCCAACATAGACTTCTCCTGGTAAGACCATTGCCTCTTCATGAGAAAGCGTATGACAGATCCCATACTGACCCATGCCATATTTGAAATGCTTTTCTATGCCATACTCTTTTGTGAATTGCGTCAGCAATACCACGTTTTGAGCAGATATTTTGTCAGCTGCAGGTACAAAATGATCCTCTGCAACCCATACTTTTTCCGGGGCCCATAATTTTTCAATCTTCATTCCAGTCTTCTTTAATTTCTCAAATACAGCTATTACTCCTGGTCCTGATACATCGTGTATCATTACTTTATCCACATTAGCAAATATAACATCGTCAGGCGAGACTTTGGTTTTTCCTGATGCTCTAGCCAGAATCTTTTCAGTGATATTCAACAAAAGAAACACCCTTTTTAGAAATTAAAACGTTTGCAGAAAAGAGTCGTCTCCAAAGATTTACATCCCTTGAAAAATCATCTAAAAAAGATTGGTTTCGAAACTTTTGAAATTATCAGCTTTTTTCATACTTGCATCATTATTCCAGCATGTGGTTTATGCACAGGAAGAATCTGCACCACAGACCAGATTATCAAGTAAGGGACTGGCATTCGTTAATCTCTCAACCTCTCCGGCAAATCCTGTTACAGGTCAACTCACCGTTATTCTCATCCAGTTCATAGACCCACAGAGTAAAGTTCTACGTGGAGATATTTACTACAAATTTATCATAAAAAATGAAACAAGCCAATTTCTCATATTGCCAGGAGGGTCAACAATTACAGGAAAGGCCGGAATACCATATCAGTTTGAGAAACCAGGGAGTTATCAAGTGGAAATTGACCTAAATGATACTGCTTTCTCAACAGACGCCTCAGCATCACTTGATGAGGTCACCTTCCCAATTTATGTATCTCAGGGAGAACTGCAAACAACAAACCAAACGGTTTTCAACACAACGTCTGAGAGCAGCCCTAAGATCAATACTGATACTACCAACAATGACAATAACCAACTCTTGGTCGATGGTGCACTTGCCGCTATTGTTATAGGTCTAGCCGTGTTCATATTCAGAAGAAAGACCATCTCAAAGCGCAAAAAATCAAGCATGTCTGAATAATAATTCCATATCTGCAGAACGCTAAATAGTAAATTCAGTTATGAGGTATCCATGTCGCTTTCAGTATTTTCAATAAAGTCCTTGCCAAAGACTGAGAGATTCGATCTGTTCGAGAATCTGAAATCAGATCTTGAAATCGAGGGATTAAAACCTCAAAATGGAGATGTTGTTGTAATATCAAGCAAATATGTTGCAAATTCCCAAGGAAGAATAGTAGAATATGATAAAGTGTCTCCGTCTTTGGAGGCTGGAACTATTGCATCAAAGTTCCATATTAAATCAAAAATAGCCGAGATCATTCTAAGAGAATCAGATGTGATTTTTGGCGGCATTCCTGGGTTTGTCATAACATCGTCAGATTATATCATGGCGCCAAATGCAGGCATAGACAAATCCAATGCAAAAAAGGGAGATGTGGTGTTATACCCAATTGATCCTTATGTCGTGTCAGAACAGCTAAGGCGCAAATTTCTACTAACATATCACGTTCATGTAGGAATAATCATAATAGACAGCAGGTTAATGCCGGCTAGGGCAGGAACTGTAGGTGTTGCAATTGCGTGTTCCGGAATAGAACCATTATCAGATCTTAGAGGTCAAAAAGATTTGTACGGAAATCCACTCAAAGTGACATTTCAAGCTGTAGCCGATGATCTAGCATCTATTGCAAACCTCAAGATGGGAGAAGGAGCAGAAGCCATTCCTGCTGCACTCATTAGAGACTCTGGTGCCATACTCACAGATAGAAGAATCCAAGAGAATGAAATGGCCATCTCATATGATCAATGTGTGTACGTTCGTGGACTAGGAACAAGAATCTGATGCAACCATAGTTTTAATAGAGCTAGATTTGACCGCAGCATATGGTGGAATTCTTCACTCGATATCCAAAGACAGTATCGCTCCTAAATGGAATGAGCGAGATGGTAAAAGTGGATAAAAACGGAGTAGAGCAGCTCACTATTGTTGTAAGGAAAAGCGTTGACGAATTGTTAAAGATCTTCGCTCACGAGGGTTTCACTCATGTCAAGTTTGAGCACAAACAGACATTGCAAATAGGTCATGGTCTTTCACTGAAGCTGAAAAAACCCTGGGAGATGCATGTCAGGCTGCTAGAAATGAAAAAAGGCTTGGTAGCAATACAGGCCGAAGTCGAGGTTTCGCGGGACTATTTACAGCACCTCTTTTGCCAGCGAACACCGGTCTTATACGAAATCGAATCTCTTCTCAAAAAGCATCAAATTGAATACAAGATATGGAATGAAAGAGTAAGAAAGTATGTCAAGGCAATTGTTGACAATTACAAGGTTCAGCTTAAAACCCCAAGCTTTCCAGTTTTGGCTTGGAAGCCAATGGTGTTTTTCATAGGAGCAACAGGCATCCTATACCTCTTCAAATACCTCTTGACAATCTAGAGGCCCCTACAAAATAGGATAATTATCTCATAGGTTCAAATCTTAAATCAATCCTCTACCTAGATAATACATGGCAATGTCATGGTATGACAACAGCCATCGACTAAATACACATGAGCTAGAATACCTGAAAAAAGTTGAGTATCTATGGAATCACCTTTCCCAGCCACAAAGACTTGCCATATCATCGTCTGTAACCGGCAATACACTAAGACAGGAAGACAGTAAACATTGCTTTATTGGAGAAGCGATGGGAGTAAAGAAGAGAAATACGGTTCCACATAGCAATCCATTCGTATGTAAGGTGCTAGAATTTACCAAGATGATATTTTATGATGGCCCCAGTTACGACAATCTACTGGACAGAAGCGTAACAAGAGAAGAAAAGAAGATTCTAAACGATATCTATTATGCAAAAATAGGAGATAGAGAACATCAGTACGGAAGGGCAAACGAACTAGTCAGATTCCACATCACCAATCACTTACTCCCCATCTAGAAATCTGCCAATTTAGGGGCAAATTTAGACTAAATGAGTAGAAATCAAGATCTATTCCTAAAATGAGATTGAAACTTTAATTAGAATTTTTTAGAATTACATGTGATGAGCACATCCAAGCCTCCTCTTTCACTAAAATTCTATGGTGTATCCCCCTGGGAATTGGAAGTGCTGTACAGTCTTCTTCATAGCTTATTTCAAGTGGAGGAGGATTCACAAGAACAACCAGATGAAGATTTTACCACAATGATCGACGTCATTTTTCCTCTTGCATTCAATGATGCCTTCTTCAAGTGGTTTGGAAATGCGAGATGGGACAAGTTCAAGGCAATTTTAAAGGAGTTTAAAAGACGTCGCGGGGGAGGAAAAGCGCTGCGAGTTTACATGAAATTCGTTGGCAAGCCAAGCATAAAATTCATACTAGATCTAGATGATAAAAATTTGTTTGATTCTGCCATGGAGAAGACAAATTTTGTTTTAGAGCTTCTTCCTTATCATCTTGATCCACACAAGATACCTGCTAATATCACAGAAGTTGTGTATCGTTTTGATGATAGAACAGGGAGATGGAACATTGATTTAGCTATATCAGAAAATGAAACTTACACGTTTTCACAAAACGAATGGAAGATTACTTGATTTCTTTTTCTAAAGGCTCTAGTAAAGAATTCAATTCACGATATTTTTTTTCTATAAAATCCAGAGACTCTTCAAGCTTCTTTGATTTACCATATTTGTATCTGATAAGTTCTCTGTGTCTCCAGAAATTCTTTCCTTCACCAACTGATATAGTGCTAAAATAATCTGGACTTTTCAGGTTATCAGGAAGTTTGACATTGTAAGGAAAGAGAAATTCTGCCATAAACCACTCATCACCATCAGGGTAATCAGAACCTGTTTCAATATCAAAGAAGAGATGAAGAAAATTTGTTTGCATGAGACCATCATCCCTCATGGTTGGATGTTTTATGCTCGACTTTTTGAAATCCAGGTTCAGAAGGCTAGGCTCGAAGTATCCCTTGATAATTGATTTGCGGAATATCTTGTTAACTTCCTCTAAATTCAATGTAGAACTACTCTTCTGTTCATCATGCTAATAACTTATATCATTGTCGTTAATGGGATTTAACAAATTAGGTCACTAGTATCAAGAATATACAGATTATTCTTTACAGGAAAAAACTCGCCTTAGATTTGAAGTGAATCGAGAATTTTTGAAATATCTGTTATGGATTTGCCATTTGACGAAATTTCCTGATATGCAGGAGGGTTTTCAAGATAGTTTGGAATTCTATCCGCTATTCTTTCATCATATGGGGCAATCATCTCATTTTTGTAAAATATTCCAGTTGGAATTTTTGAGTCCCATTCATTTGACTTTACTAGAGCTTGTGTTAACTTTTCATTTTCTTCGTCTGGTGAATCTATGTGCACGACTGGATCATACCCAGTATCCTCCAATTTGTAAATTCGTGGGCGTGGTTTCTTTGTTATCTCGTCAAGATTATCCATTCCTGCAAACCAATCTCTTGTGTTAATGTCATTATACGTAGGACATGGTTGTAAGACATCAAGGAAAGAAAGCCCCCTGTGCTTTATTGCTGCAACAATTAGATCTTTTAGTTGCCTGACATCGTACGCATATCCTCGTGCAACAAATGTAAAACCGCTTGCTATTGCCAATGCAATTGGATTCACAGATTGGTTCACATTGGGTTCTGGAAGTGATTTTGTTTTCAAGCCAAGCTTAAGAGTTGGAGAAGCTTGCCCTTTTGTCAAGCCGTAGACCCCGTTATTGAATATGATATATGTCATGTCCACATTTCTTCTTCCTGCTGCCACAAAATGCCCAGCACCAATACCTAGTCCATCGCCATCACCACCTGCTGCAACTATTGTCATTTCTGGATTTGCAAGCTTGGCACCCTGTGCAAAAGTCATTACTCTTCCGTGCAATGTATGCACGCCATATGTATTCACGTAATGTGATGTCTTGCCAGAACATCCTACTCCCGAAAAGATCGCAGCCTTGTGACGTGGTATTGCCATTTCTGCAAGCGCCATCTGAATAGCGCTTACAATTCCAAAATCACCACAGCCGGGACACCAGTCATTGTGCACCTCTGTTTTGTAATCTGATAAATTAGACGCCATATGATAACACCTGTCTTTTCTCAGCCTTTCCGTCTATTATTTTTTTAATTGACTCATACAACTCTGTACATGTCATTGCTCTTCCAGTATACTTGAGGATATAATAATCAACTTTACGGTCCAAGTTTTCATTTAGTAGTGTTCCTAGTTGAGCAGAATAATTTGCTTCTACATCTATTATGGTTTTGACATCTTTTAGCAACGATTTGACATAATCTTGTGGGAACGGATGTAGTAGCTTTACTTGCACAAACCCAACGTTATAGTTGTCTTTTTTCAGCATTTCAATTGCATCAAGGATTGGCCCTTTGGTAGATCCCCAGCTTACAAGACAAAAGTCAGAGATTCCATGATTTACCACTTGAACTTCCTTTGGAATTGTTTCCAAAGCAACCTCAATCTTCTTTGCTCTCTTGTCCATCTTATACATTCTATTCACTGGATCTTCTGAGATGTGGCCTTGTTCATCACTTTCGTCTCCTGTATTCCAAAATATACCATTTTCAAGTCCTAGTTTAGATCGTGGTGATATTCCATCTTCAGATGGGGCAAAACGCCTGTAATTATCATCGTTAATTTTTTCCAAGAGCTTGCCTCGTTTAATAGTGATCTTGGTCGGATCAAATCTTTTTACAGTTGCTACAGTACTTGCAATGAATTTATCCATCATGTGAATTACAGGCATTTGAAATGTTTCTGCAAAATTGAAACATTCTGCGGCATCATAAAATCCCTCTTCAATATCACCTGATGCATAAACAATCCTAGGAAAATCACCATGACCGGCATATATTGCAAAGAGTAGATCGTCTTGTCCATGTCTTGTAGGAAGCCCTGTAGAGGGGCCACTTCTTTGGTATAGTGTAACTACAATTGGTACTTCGTTTATTCCAGCCCAACCAAGTGCTTCTGCCATGAGAGAAAATCCAGGACCCGATGTACTAGTTGCAGCCCTTGCGCCTGTCAGCGCAGCTCCAATTAGCATACCTATTGCTGAAATCTCATCTTCTGTCTGTACTATTATGGTAGAACCAGGCCTATTATTTTCAACATCAAATGTTTCATTTGACTCCAAAAATACGCTCTCATCGGATGCCGGTGTAATTGGATAGTATGATTGAAACCTGCATCCTGCTGCTAGCTTTCCAAGACCTGTGGATTGGAAACCTTGTACTAGAAGAACATCTGAATTGCTTTGAACTGGAGATAGCTGATATTTGAATTTCTGATATTTGGCGGTTGCATAATTATATGCATAGTTTGCGGCATGTTTATTCATCTCCGCAATCTTTGGCTTGCTTGAAAAGATCTTTTCCACAGATCGTAACAGAGTGTCAGGCGGCAAACCCAACAAGCCAATGGATACAGATACGGATAGAACATTTAGCATTCGAAACATTCCTCGAATAGTAGGATTATTCATCTCTTCTGCCAGAGTAGAAAGTATTGTCTTAAAGGATACAGGATACAGAGTTACCCCCCTTTCTTTTGCTGCTTCTAGCACTCCCTGTACAGTAAGCGGCTTATTCTTTGATGAAAGGTATTTCTCTAATCTTTCTTTGAATGGTTTGTCAAGGGTTGGTACTTCATCGATCTTAACCTGCTCAAGATCAGACTCGTATACAATTGCACCGTCGTCATGTACATCATCTGCATGTCTAAACAGAGTTTCCGCGTCAAATGCAGCAAGCATTGTAATTCCAGTGATATTAGAACGGACCTCTTTGTCAGAGACTCTAACCCCAAAATAGCTGTGTTCTCCTTTGATATTAGAATAATATTCTCTTTTTCCAAAAATTTTCAGACCACACCCTGCACAAGCCCCGGCAAAGATATTCAGCTGCAGATTCAACACCGCCTCCTTGTGGGCCGCCTATAACCCATGTTAAATCTAAAGTCATGTCGGATCTAAACGGTCATCAAATATTAATAATGCTATGTTCTATTTTTTGAGCTAACCGCCAGTAGCAGCATCAAACAAGGCACATTCGCATTTATCACGTTCGCCGCAAAATGGACAAACACAAACACATTTTTCAATCGGGTTACTACATTGAACACAAACTGCAAACTCTTCTTTGTGTTTCAATTCAATATTATTATACAGACTTGTTATAAATGAGTTTTTATAATGACCTTTTGAGTGCTTTTTTCAATGAAAATTTTGCTTACTCGACGTCTGCATGATTTTGCAGTAAAAGAGCTAAAGAAGAGATACCAAGTTGAGATCTATACGGGTAAGATTCCAATATCGAAGGATCTACTCATCTCTAAAATAAAGGACAAGGACGGTTTAATTTGCTATCCATATGACAAAATTGACTCAGACGTAATAAATGCAGGAACCAAACTCAAGGCAATATCTACTTTTAGTGTAGGTTACAATCACATTGATGTCAATACTGCGTTAGAAAGAGGAATTATTGTAAGTTATACCCCCGAGGTACTTACAAGGGCTACAGCAGATCTTGCCGTGACACTCATGCTATCTCTATTTCGGAGAGTCAGTGAGGGAGACACGCTGATTCGTAAAAATGAATGGAGAACCATATTTGGACCATATGAATTCCTCGGTACAGATCTGTACGGAAAAACCTTAGGGATATTTGGAATGGGAAGAATAGGCAAAGCAGTTGCGAAAAGAGCAATTGGTTTTGAGATGAAATTGTTATACCACAACAGAAAACGACTTTCTTCTCAAGAAGAAAAAAGATTGAATGCAAGATATGTTTCACTTGATGAATTGTTCAGAAGAAGCGATGTGATAAGCATCCATGCTCCATATACACCAGAGACGCATGAGATAGTGAATCTAAAATTACTCAAAAGTATGAAGAAAACCTCTTTTCTAGTAAACACAGCACGAGGCAAGATAATAAATGAGAAGGATCTTGTTGTTGCACTAAAGAAAAAGATTATCGCAGGTGCTGCCTTGGATGTATTTCAAAATGAACCCATAGGCGCTTCAAATCCTTTAACAGGATTAAAGAATGTGTTGATGACCCCACATATTGGAAGTGCTACCATAAAAACTAGAAGAGAGATGGCAGAAATAACAGTGAAAAACTTGGTTCTCTCACTTGCTAGGAAAAAACCAATCTACCAAGTTAAAGTTGAATCAGGTCATTTGGGTCGATTTTAATACAACTGGTTCCCACGGGCTTTAGATCTGCAAAGTGAATCGATCCTTGTGGAATTTTACCTTCTTTCTGTAAAGAACCCAGTTTATCAACAAACATCTTCTTGTGGTTGTCACATGTGACTCCAACCATGTATTCGCCATCTTTAGATTTTACTGAGATAACAAACTCTGGTGGCATTGGACAATCTTGTCCATTTTCCCTAATAGAGCAATGTTCTGGAAACACAATTTTGTTGTATTATTTAATAATATTAAGTTTGGTTGAATATGTGTAACCGCATTCTCTTTATCCTACCAAAACTACACCAAGTATGAGTCTTTACGAAGTATGTAACAGGGTAGACTGTAGTCATCCTAGACATGATCATTTTCCTCATGGGTATTGCATCCATGTAAATTCTGATGGAAAAAAATGCGATTGCAAAGAGTTTAACACTATAGTTTAGATTTTTTTCAGGTTAAGCACTTGAATGTCATCATTTTGAGCACCAGATTTATGGAAAATCTTGTCAATAAAGCAAATAACAAAGGTATAATGCCGCAGGCAACTAATCTAATCTATAAGCCAAAACGAAATTCAGCTCAAAATATTAGAGGCATATAGTCGTGATGTTGGTCGTGGCGTAGCACGTCTTGATTATGAATCAATGGATGTCCTTGGAGTATCCAGTGGTGATATTGTAGAAATTACCGGAAAAAGAAAATCTGTTGCAAAGTGTCTTCCTCTTTATACATCAGATGAAGGAAAAGGAATAATCAGAGTAGATGGACTTGCTCGAAATAACACAGGAGTGGCAGTAGGAGACATGGTCGTGTTGCGGAAGATAAAGGCAGTTGTAGCAGAAAAGATCATAGTTGCGCCACTTGATGCGATGCCACCAATAGATGAGAGATATCTTACAGATTCACTAGAAAACATTCCTTTGGTAAAAGGTGACAATATCATGGTGCCCTACTTTGGTGGCAGACTCACATTTCAAGTCATTGGGGTAACACCAGTAGCAGGCGCAGTAATTGTAACTTCAAAAACAGTATTCCATATTGCTGAAAAAGAGGAGAGTCTGCGGGGGGTACCACAGGTGGCATACGAAGACGTTGGTGGTATGAGTGATGAGCTTAGAAAAGTTCGTGAGATGGTCGAGCTACCAATGAGACATCCGGAAATTTTTGAAAAGCTCGGCGTTGAGGCTCCAAAAGGCGTATTACTTTACGGAGTGCCAGGAACTGGAAAGACGCTTTTGGCAAAAGCAGTGGCAAATGAAACCAATGCCCATTTTACTAGCATTTCAGGTCCTGAAATTATGAGTAAATTTTATGGAGAAAGTGAGGCAAGGCTCAGGGAGATCTTCAAAGAGGCACGAGAAAAATCTCCCTCCATTATTTTCATCGACGAAATTGATTCTATTGCTCCAAAACGTGAAGAAGTAACTGGCGAAGTTGAGAGAAGAGTAGTTTCCCAAATGCTTGCACTCATGGATGGACTTGAGGGAAGAGGAAAAGTAATTGTCATTGCAGCAACAAACAGACCAAATGCGTTAGATCCTGCCCTTAGGAGACCTGGTAGGTTTGACAGAGAAATTGAGATTAGAATACCAGATAAAAAGGGAAGACATGAGATACTTTTGATACATACAAGAAACATGCCATTAAGTGACGATGTAAATTTGGAAAAACTTGCAGCAATAACCCATGGATTTGTAGGAGCTGATTTAGAATATCTCTGTAAAGAAGCTGCAATGAAATGTTTGAGAAGATTATTGCCAGAAATTAATTTAGCAGATGAAAAGATTCCGGCTGAAACTCTTGAAAAGCTTGTTGTAAATGACGAAGATTATAGGTTCGCATTACGTGAAGTTACTCCTGCTGGAATGCGTGAGGTCTACATTGAAAAACCCGACATAAAATGGGACCAAATTGGAGGGTTGGAAAATGTAAAGCTCGAACTACAAGAAGCAGTAGAGTGGCCTATGAAATATCCTCTATTTTATTCAAAACTTGGATATAGAACGCCACGTGGAATATTGCTTCATGGACCAAGTGGAACTGGAAAGACACTTTTGGCAAAAGCAGTGGCAACAGAAAGTGAAGCTAATTTCATTTCAATAAAAGGACCTGAGCTCTTATCAAAATGGATCGGTGAATCAGAACGAGGGATAAGAGAGGTATTTCGAAGAGCAAGACAGGCCTCTCCATGTGTTATATTCTTTGACGAGATTGATTCTATTGCTCCAACAAGGGGGATGGGAGAAACTGCAGTTACAGAAAAAGTTGTCAGCCAACTTCTCACAGAACTTGATGGCATAGAAACTCTTCACGGCGTGGTAGTTATCGCTGCAACAAACAGAGCAGATATGATAGATAGGGCATTACTTAGACCCGGTAGATTTGACAAAATGGTCCTAGTGCCAATACCAGATAAAGCTGGCAGACTCAAAATACTTGAGATAAACTCAAAAGATATTCCAATGGAGAGAGAGATCGGAACTCAAAATGGCATAAACCCAGACTATGTAGACCTAGACAAGATTGCAGAAGCTACAGATGGTTTTAGTGGTGCCGATGTTGCCTCCATTGCAAATACTGCAGTATCTCTTGTCATACACGAGTTTATTGAAAAGTATCCAGACCCAAAAGAGGCAGAAAAACAGGTTGATCATGCAAAGGTGACCATAAAACACTTTGAAGATGCCATCAGAAAAGTAAAGATCCAAAAAGATCTAAAGATTGGCGAAAAAGTATCAATATCACACTTTAGATAATTTAGCAAAATCAAGGATTTTTTGTTGTCAGTTTGAATTTTTTTAAATTCTAAAATCAGATTCAGAAGCTAAATAGAAAAATTAAGGCGCCGGGAGAGAGATTTGAACTCTCGGACCCTTGCGAGTACGCGCTTTATGGTTTTCATTTCCAGGCGCGCGCCCTACCAGGCTAGGCGACCCCGGCATTAATTCGCCAAGTCAACTTCGTTGTAAAAATCGACCATATATTACGTTAATTGATACATAATACAAGTTCAACAGTATCACTGAAAGATGTTTATTGTAACTGATTTTTTCAATGCATTGTCTGCGTCTGGCGATGTGTTGGACTCGATTTCATACCTACCTTCAATAACTTTACTTCCATCGGTTTTTGTTTGATTCCAGACAAACATTTTCTCTTCACGAGGGTTCAATGTAGAAGTCATTTGTGCGGATACCGGTGAGTATATGATAGTACCATCCAAGCCCCTAATCTTCAATCCAAACGAAGAATCAGAAAACGTCAAAGGCACTGTGCCTGAATTAATTATCCTTATGTGAACTGGCTCATCTAGATGATAGTTTATTTTTTCTGGGATTATGGAAAGTGATGGTCCATTTTGATAAACTAGAGAAGGAGTCTGGTTGGAGATTTGAAACAAGTAGGCACCAATTACTCCCGCTCCTATGGCCCCTACAACAAAACAAATCGTAGCTCCTTTTGGGATCAACTTTCAAAAGGTGATTTTGATTCCTTTTTAATTGTTAACTACTGCCCTTGAGCGCCAGCTTTTGGGATAAGTGTTAGGAGCCATGATGATTCTTTTTATCTGAAATGCAAACCCTTTGGTATTTTCAACTATTTCGTCTTCCGGCATTATGGCCTCGGCAAGAGCCACAATCTCGCCTTTTTGTGTATAGACACCAACCAAGTCTCCTTTTTTGAGTCCATTTGAGATTTCAAGGATTCCAGGTATTGCTAATTGAGCACCGTGACACAACGCGTCTACTGCAGAGTCTCTTATTACCACTGATTTTATCTCACTTAGACAATATTCAATTGGCATGAGTATTCTTCTTATCTTTGATTCGTCATTCTTTTCTTTCCATAATGCATATGCATCTACAAGGTCATGCATTTTCACAAGGTTTGAGTCTTCATTAAATTGTCCCACCCGCGTTCTCCTTAGCTCTATCATTGTCAGCTCCAGGTCCCAGAATTTCTCCCATATCATAGAAAATTTTTCGGATGTATGTTCCTGCTTCGCATAATATACGCAAAAGTAAGAGCCGTTCCTTTTCTTCTACAACTTCGATTTCATATACATTTCTTATTCTAGTTTGCCTTGATACTGCTGATCGTTGTGGAGGTTTTTGGTAAATCTTTCCTGTTAATAATTTCAGCACTTGATTCAATTTTTCTTTAGAAGGCAGCGAGTGAAGTCTACCTAAAGCATGATATTCCTTAGGTCCAAGCAAAAGAACTATCAGTGCTTTGGTCGCTTCACCAAAACCAATTGGCAAAAGTCCTGATACTTGTGGATCCAAAGTGCCGCTATGCCCAGCCTTTGGCACATTCAATATTTTCTTTACCCATGAAACAGTCTCATGGCTTGTGGGACCATTTGGTTTATCCAGCAATATGAAACCGTAATTGAGAAGTTGTTCTATCGATCTTTTATCATAGTAAGTACCATACGAGTCATTTGTTATGTCCTGATCTATGACTCTAAGATTTTCTATTTGTTTGAGTGTCATAATGATTTTTCACTGCCTTCTTTGCAAGTTCAAGCACTTGGACTGGACCCAGACCGTCTGTATTTATTATTTCGTCAAACACAGATAGATCATCTCCAAAATTAAAGTCATATAGTTTCTTGTATATCATTTTATTTTCTTCATATCTTTTTTTCACAATTCCAAGTGCATGTTCGTATGATATATGATCTCTTGTTGTCATCCTTTTTGCACTAATTTCTTGTGAACCGTCAAGCCAGATTTTAATCCCAGCCTTAACCAGCCAAGGAAGAGTATAGCTAGTTATGACTACGTCCTCTGTTAGAAACATTTTCTTCAGTTTCTCATCAACTATTTTGTCAAATTCTGAGTTACCTTTTCTCATGTTCAAAAATTTCATCCCTGCTTCAGTATCCCAGAAATCATCCTTTTCAGTCTGAAATCCTTCTTCTTTTGCCATCTCTTTGAGTACGTCGCCTCCACTAATGTATTTCAGGTCAAATTCCTTTGCAAGACCCTTTGCTATTGTAGTCTTTCCAATGGCTGGAGAACCTGATATTATTACTGATCTAAGCAATTCAACTTGTGTCCATGGTAGTCTTGGTAAGTCGCATGATTATGCCGCTAAAGGAAGCAGATGACAAGAAGTACCATGCCCAGAAATATAGATCGTTTACGTGTTTACATATACTAGGTGTAGATGCAACCTTCTCTGCTGTGCATGTAAGTTGGAAAAAATTACCAGGAATGAAATTTAGCGATATTGGTGATACCGCAACTGTATACGAAAAAAGTGGAGGTAATACAAAATAAAATACCAGAATAAGAGGCAAGAAGGTAATCATCATTGGCCTCATGTTCAATTGCATTAATTCCATATTCATCTTGTTCATGTAAGCAGATTTCTTGTTTAATTCATCTATCTTTTCTTGGTCTTTTGATTTAAAGGCGGCAATACGTTCTTTTTGCCAAGTTCTAGTGTCTTTGAGCAATTTCTTCATCTTATTTTGATCTACCATCTTACGTTTTATCATTGCATTGAAAAGATTGAGTCCAATCGCAATTAGCATAATGCCGATAACAGATGGAATCATTCCCTTTACTATCGGATTGATGCTTCCCATGGGCCCTCGCGAAAGACTTGGAATCTGCAATGACACCACATTTAAGAAATCAAAGATTATGCTATGTTCCATTGTTAAATCCCATTGCACTTACGATCCCTTTTGCGGCCTCGTCAATCTTGCCTTCAGTGTTGAGAACCATCTTTATTGGCGAGCCACATAGTATAGAGCAAGTCGAAAGCATCGCACTTGTAACATCAAGTTCTTTCTTTATTGCATCAATTGATACAATATCACGGTTTCTCGTGTTATCTTTCATTCGCCTATTGTAGATCTCCTCGGGTCTGGCAGTAATCATGATAAAGCTATCAGGCATCAGAATTTCTAAAACATTGTGAGGTAAGCCTGGATAGAACCCCTCTTTTGTTGAGATAAATGCATGGGTATCTACAATTACAGCCTCGTCTGTTATCGAAGCTATTTTTTTTGCAGCCATAGATTGAAGATCTTTTTGTTCTCGTACCGAAAGTTTACGAAGATCATCTCTGCTTTGAATTCCTTTGGTCTTTTTTGCTTCGTCAAACATCACAGTGCCAAATATAAAGACACTAACACTGATCTTTTTCTCTTTTAAGATATCAACAACCTTGGAAACGATGGTAGTCTTTCCAACCCCGGGAATTCCGACAATTATTACTCTTTTACTTTCTACCAAGCAACGCACCCAAGGCAGGCATTACTTCTTCTACTCTTTCTCTTACCAGTAGATTGTAATAGTTAATCAAGATGTCAACTGTAAGTAGCATTCCTGTCCCTGAGCCAAAGGTTCCTAATACATTTGAGATACCAGTAATAGTCCAAGAATAATAGAACCTATTATTGTAACAGATGGGATGTATTTCTGTAGCAAGTCCTCTACGGGTTGATTAGAACGTCTAAAACCCGGTATTTGCACATCTGCATCTAACAAGTTCTTTGCAGCACTCTTAGCAGACAGTCCTCCAAGTTCAATCCAAAGTCTTCCAAAGAGAACAACTATGCCCACCATGAATAAGATGTACAGAACAGACTCGCGTAGGATCCAGTGCAACAGTATCAAGACCAAGAGGAGCTGTTACATAGTAAAGTATACCTCCTGTTGGAGTAGATGGAGAGGTGGGATCGAACATCCCTAAGAAATTCAGAACCGGATTTGCATTTCTCGGATTAAAGTTAGCCCAAAGTATTTGGCCAATAAATACAGCATTAGCAGTGAGCGCAGATGCCAAGATGACAGGAATGTTTGAAACATACATCAACTTGATTGGATATACAGCGGAAAATCCTCTGTATTTGGTCGATACAATAGGAATTTCCACCTTGATTCCTTGTGTATATACAAGAATTAGTAACACTCCAGCCGTAATGAAGAGACTAAAAATGCTAGGCAGCTGGTTTACTCTGAATAGCAGGTTACTAAAGTTGCTATGTATAACCGCATAAATGATATTTGCAAAGACTCCTACTGGCCCTCCGTCACCTGCAGGGATTGGACTTATGAGTGACCAAATTATCTGTTGAGTGACACCTGCTGCAATGAATAAGCTAATTCCGCTTCCTATTCCCCAACCTTTCTGAACCAATTCATCCAATAGCATGATTATTACTGATGCGCCGATGAGTTGTCCAATTAAAATAAAGGCAACCTCATGATTAGGAAGCCTTGGCCCATATACAGCCATTCCATATAGTGAAGACTCTGCAATGATTACAATATACGTTACAATTTTTGTTGCTGTTTGATAGAGCTCTCTATCCTCTGGCTTTTTGAAATCCAAATGAAATATTTCAGAACCCTTTAAGAGCTGCATCAAAAGTCCCGCTGTTACTATAGGCCCAATTCCCAGTTCTACTAAGGTTCCTTGTTGGGATGCAAAAATTACTCTTGCAAAGGCAAGAAAGTCAAATGCAGGGGTTGATGCTCCGTACAGTGGAGTCTGCCCCATAATCATGTAAATGAATAGAGCTATTCCACACCATATCAAACGGACATGTAAAGGAATTTTTTTCTTGGGTTTTGGTACCTGCGGAATGTAGGTCTCGGCTTTTGAAATTATTGTTCTAAGAAAACCTTTTGGTGCCTCTTCTTCGCTCATGCTGCAGCAAGCACCTCACCACCAGACTTTTTGATTTTTTCTTCTGCAGTAGCAGAGAATCGTCCTACTTTTATGACGTAAGCGTTCTTTGTTTGTCCTCCTCCTAACAACTTGTCATAGCCAAGTTCTAAGAGATCTATTACCTTCTTTCCGCCTTCTTGTTTTCCATGTTTTGCGTAGATATCATCTAGATCTCTTACACTTGCCCATTTCCTTACTAGGTTTGGATGTGGCGGGTGAGTAGAATCATGACCAAAATGTTTTGGATCTGTTAAAAGCATCCTGATAAAGTGATGTTTGTGCATACCAGATTGTCCAAGGCCTCCCTTGTGACCGCTGGCTCTGTGTTGTCCTATTTGTCCCCATCCATGATTTCGTCCTCCTCGGAATTTTCTTGTCTTTCGTAGTCTTGTTGCCATCTTAAATCATCATCTTTACTTGTGTAAGAAGTTCCTTATGATTTCCCAATATTCCTCCTTCGCCATACATCTTCTTGGTGCTTCTCTTGAATCCATGTCTTGGAGGAGACAGAGCAAACCATGGTTTAAGCGGTTTTAATTTTGATAATGCAACAGCACCGTCTACCAACGATTTTGCCAGCTCGTCGGTGTTTTTGAATCCAAGTTTTTCTATATCTTCAGAGGTAAGTTTTCTGTAGCCTTCTTTTCTGGCTCTTTTTTCTAAAAGTTCCTTTGCGGTGGTAATATCGATTACTTGCCAAGATACATAGTGCTTAATCTTGTCCAACATTCCCTTTGTATTATCTCGTTCTGGAACTATTGTGGCTCTAAATCTCTTGTCTAAGTGAAGTAGATCTAGAGTAGTGTTTGCCCAGTGTGGAACATTAATTGTTCCTTTCATTCTGATTACTAAGAAAGCTTTTCCCATCTATACTCAACCTTGACTAAATGTTTGTCTCAAGCAATTCAAAACTGCCCGTGATGTAGAGGTCATTGTATTTGTGGATCCTTTGCTTTTTGTCCACGCATCTTTCAGACCTGCAAGTTTTAACAGATTTTTAATATTGCCACCTGCTACTAACCCAAGTCCTCTAGGTCCTGGAATAATTTCAACCGTCACACTTCCGCCTCTACCTCTGACTTTGAAAGGTACAGAATGTTTCTGATCACATCTGCACTCCCAACTTCCACAGCCCAGTTTCACCGGACTAACGTTAAGAAAAGCTTGACTGGTGGCTTTCTCAATAGCAATTCTCATTTGTTTTGATTTTCCTTGTCCTATACCAAGCCATCCGTTTTCATCACCTGCTGCTACGAGTGCCTTGAATCTTGTATATTCTCCGTTAGTGGTCTGTTTTTGGACTATGCCTACGTCTATGACCTCCGTTTTGATACCGGGCAATAATTTCTTGATAATTCCTGATTCTTGAATTCTATAACCATTTTCATAGATTTCTTTCATGGAAGTAATCTTGTTAGTAGCAACTAGCT
Source organism: uncultured Nitrososphaerota archaeon (assembly GCA_963701075.1). Lineage (GTDB taxonomy): Archaea > Thermoproteota > Nitrososphaeria > Nitrososphaerales > Nitrosopumilaceae > Nitrosotalea. Next base: position 755,684 of record OY969559.1, on the reverse strand, counting down.
TTCCCAATGTAGTTCTTGGTACCCATTCCACTTCGGGTTCTCTAGATCTTTGTCTTGTCTCTGATCTGCTCATTTGGTCTTTACCTCATTATCTATTGCGGATTTTACCTTATCAATCTCATTTGCAACTTTGAGATATTTTCCAGTAATCCTATCTGCAGAAGGAAAAGTTTCCTCATCTGCAGGTACCTCAAGTCCAGCATCTATTATTCCTTTCAATGCTGCTGATATTCTCTGAGTGTATCGTCTAGTACCGACATAAAGAACTGCACTGTTGACACCGTGAGCCAGTGCTTTTTTACCTGCAAGATAACCTGTCAAATATGCGGCCGGTATACTTTTTCTTGAACCCTTCCAGCCTTTTTTCAAAAGGGATCTAGAATGAGCTGATGACAGAACTTTATCTCCTAATAGTTCCGGCTTGTGAATCTGTACAAGTGTATTCTGATTTGATATCTGAACTGTGATAAAGTCTCTCCTACCCATGAGAAGATTTCTTCTTCTTCCATAGTTGGTTTTCTCTTCACGAGACCTACGTAATATTTGTGAATATCTCATCTATACTACCTATTTACAAAAAATTTTGGTGAAGCTCTTATAAACGTTAGACTCGCAACAGGGCTACCATAAGCGCCTTTTGAGCATGAAGTCTATTTTCAGCTTCATCCCATATTACTGACTGGTGTCCATCGATCACTTCACTTGTAACTTCCTGACCTCGTTTAGCAGGCAAACAATGCATGAAAATTGCAGACGGGCTGGCTTTTTTCATCAAAGCTGAATTTACTTGGAAACGTGGAAGAAAATCATTCGTCCTATCGGTAGTTTGATGATGTATCGAGACAAAGGTGTCTGTCACTACAACATCTGCACCCCGCACAGCAGTCTCTGGATGGTTTGATAATTTCACATCAATTAGTTTGCTAGATTCTTTTACGACATTCAGATTAGGTTCATATCCTTTTGGAGTTGCTATACTAATTTCAATACCAGTCTTTGCACAACCATATATCATTGAATTACATACGTTATTGCCGTCACCTATCCATGCCAGCTTAAGGCCAGCCAATTTTTTCTTCTTTTCTTTGATTGTCATAAGATCTGCAAGTGTTTGACATGGATGAAAAGAATCAGAAAGGCCATTCATTACAGGAATGGAAGAATTCTTTGCAAGTAGTTCTAATTCATCATGAGAATAAACTCTTGCCATTATCAGATCTACATATCTCGAAAGCGTTTTTGCTGTATCTTCTATGGTTTCTCCCCTTTTTAGTTGTAAATCATCTGCAGAGAGATTTAATGCGTGTCCTCCTAGTTGAAACATTCCAGTTTCAAAGCTTACTCGTGTCCTTGTAGACGGTTTTTGAAAGATCATTGCAAGTGTTTTATTTTGGAGAAGAGGTTTAGAAATTCCCTTTTTCAAATCCTTCTTCATCTTTATTGCATTATCAATGATTTCAACAAGTTCGGCTTTGCCAAGTTCATTTAATGTTAACAGGTCTTTTGTTTTTAATTTCATTTCTTCATCCATCCAAACATGGAACGTTTCTTCTTTGACTTTTCATCTTTAGATATCTCAGCATCTTCTTTTTCACTGGTTTTCTCTTCAATAACATCTTTATCTTTTGTGGGTTTTGGTCTACCGTCAGAAATCCATTTTCGTATTTTAGAGGCAAGTTTTCTTGCCTCGTCATCACTTTCAGGTGGAGGAACATCAAATAATGCAGAATATTTTTCAATATCCTTTGTTGTTACCCCCGTAAAAGGATCTTCGTCTTCATTTGAAATTTCTTCTGTTGGTTTCATCTCTACCTCTTTCTTTATTTCTTGTTTGATCTCTGGTTCAGGTTTTGATTCCACTTTTGGTTCAGGTTTTTGGTCTCCAAAGAATTTGAACGATTTTTTGGATGATTCTTGTTCAGGTGTAATTTCTTTTTCAGCGCTGATTTGAATTTTTTCCACAGATGGCGCTGATTTTGTTTGTACAATTTCTGGTTTTATCGCTTTAATCTCAACTTTGGGTTCTTGTTGTTTGTTTACCACATTTACCTTTTCTTCAACAATAATTTCTTTTTGTTCTGTTTGTTGTTGAGGTTTCTCTTTCTGCAGGGTTTGCATCATAGGCAACGATTCTTGAGGTCCAAACAAGGATTCTAAAAATGAATCCTTGTTAAATGGTTTCAAGTCTTTGTATTCTTGACCGACTCCCAAGTAGAGAATTGGGCTTGATGTTATTTTTACTATAGATATAGCTGCACCTCCACGTGCATCTGCATCGCTTTTGGTAAGAATCGCTCCGTCAAATTTGGTATAATTATGAAATTCTCTTGCTTGGCTGACTGTATCATTTCCTGCCAATGAATCACCAACGAATAATTTCAGATCTGGGTTTACTACTTTGTTGATTTTTGATATTTGATCCATAAGGTTCTTGCTTGTCTGCATCCTTCCTGCAGTATCGATTAATACGCAATCTACCTTGTGAGATTTGGCATATAGTACAGCGTCACGCGAAACTGCGGCAGGATCAGAGCCATAATTCTGTGCGATGACCTTTATGTTTAATCGCTTACCATGTTCGCTTATCTGTTCAATTGCTCCTGCTCTGTATGTATCTGCTGCTGCAATTACAGATGACAATTTATTTTCGCGTAAAAGATTAGCAAATTTCGCTATAGTAGTAGTTTTTCCCGTTCCATTGATTCCCATGAATGAAATAATGTATGGTTCTCCCTTTTCCTTCTTCATTTGTATATTAGATAAGATGTCAATTTTTCCCGCTGCGTCAAACATGTTTGAAATACTTTGCCTCAGATTTTGTTTCACAAATTCTGCTATTGTATCTTTTTGTACTGTAGTGCCAATTAGCTCGTTTTTTCAAATCAGATTTTAGTAAATCTATTACTTCTGTTGCCACATCAGATTCTAACAAAGTCTATCTCAAGTTCAAACAGAACCTCATCGACATCTTTTTCCTTTAGTTCTTTTTCTCCAAAGCTTTTGACTGCTGAAGAAAACGCGTTTCGTAGTTTATCAAACATGATAGATTTCCTTACTGCGTAGAACCGCGACTTGATTGTATAAGTTTGTTCATTTCCTGTTGACCTTGTTCAAGTCTAAAGGATACTTCTTGTCTCTGAGCTGCCAATTGTTGAAGTACAATTTCCAATTCTTTAATCCTAGATTCCATATAGTTAATTGCTGAATCCTTGTCTTGTTCAATTGAAGCTCCTGCTCCTATATTGACAATTATTTTTTGGTTCGGTTCTATTGTCGCTTTTACAAAAGCCCCCATACCTACAGGCACAAGGGCTTCATGAGATGTATCAGCACCTATTGTTTTCATTGATTCTATAGCGCTTACTGCTTCTTGTAAAAGTCTCATTACAGATTCTTCTTTCTGCATCAAATCTGCCAAGTATCCTTCAAGCGCTTGTAATTGTTGCAACAGAGTCTGAGCTTGCTCTTCACTCATTTACAAAAAATTCTCTTATCCACCTATAAATGCATTCTGAAACTTTGACAGAAAAATTCTTGATATGTCCTTAACAACTTGACAGAGATTGAAAAATAATGCAATAGAAACAAAAAGAAGAAGGAGTTATGCTTTTGCCTTTGATAGTCTCTTGTCTACTTCATCCCAGTTTACGACGTTCCACCATGCACCAACGTAATCGGCCCTGCGATTTTGGTATTTTAGGTAGTACGCATGTTCCCAAACATCCAATCCCAATAATGGAATCAAACCCTTGGTTCTAGGACTAGTCTGATTTGGCATTGTAGTGAATTCAACTTTTTTATTTTGTGTGTTGTATGCTAACCAGCCCCAACCGCTTCCTTGAATGGCGATTGTGTCTTTTGTGAATTTCTCTTTGAAGTTATCAAAGCTGCCAAATGCTGCGTTAATTGCGTCACCCAAGCTTCCACCTGGTTTTCCGCCACCGTTTGATTTCATATGGTTCCAGAACAATGAGTGATTCTCATATCCTCCTCCATGAAAATTCACGGCGCTCCTTGTGCTTTCTGGAACTTTGTCCAAGCTTGCAAGTAAATTGGATAACTCCATGTTTTGTAGTTCAGAACTTAGAGTCTCCAAAGCTTTGTTCAAGCCGTCAGTATATGCTTGATGATGTTTTGAATGATGAATTTCCATTGTCTTGGCATCAATGTGTGGCTCTAATGCATCGTACGCGTATGGTAACTTTGGAAGTTCGTATTTTGCCATGATAACCCCACCTAGTTCTTGCCATTTATGGCTTTGGTTGCAAATGCATTTTATCTAGTCAAATTTCAGATAATTTGTGATTAACCGATTACTGATTTTTTCAGTCCTTTTAATTTTCTGTATGTTTCTGTTTTTATCAGAATCAAACGAACAGGAAATTTCAAACAATTTACAAAAAAGCATAGAGCTTGTCGGTGTCAAAGCAGCTAGGTTAGACGGTCTTGAGGGCCAAGGAATCAAGATTGGAATTATAGATACAGGAATAGACTACAATCATCCTGATCTTTTAGGTTATGGCTCATCTGGAAAGGTGATTGGAGGGTACGATTATGTCGACCCAAGCCAGAGCCCCATAGATACTAACGGTCATGGAACAGAGGTAGCAGGCATTATTGCAGCCGATGGTAATTTTACCGGAATCGTGCCCAAGTCAAAATTATTTTCATACAAAGTCTCGTCAACTGGCGAAGCAGTGTCATCAGACTACATAGTCGAAGCTATTCAACAGGCGATACAAGATGGGGTCAATGTCGTAAACATCAGTTTGGGAATCAATAGAACAAATGACCAAATCGATGACGCAATTGATGAGGCCGTAAAGAAAGGAATTGTCATAGTTGTGGCTGCAGGAAATAACGGTCCACAAGAAGATACCATTGGTAGTCCTGGTAAAGATATCAACGCAATTACAGTTGGTGCATCATACAACAACTTGACATCTAGTCTAGTGGCAACTTTTGAGGTAGGCAAAAAACAATATCAAGTTCTTCCAATGGTAGGAGTCCAGGATATGTCAAGCCCCATAGTAGGCAAGATAGTTTATGGTGGATATGGAAGACTCCAAGATCTTCAAAATTTAGATATCAAAGGAACCATACTTCTTGAAGAAAGAGGAAGCGATGTGAAAGGACAAAAAGTCTATTTTTCTGAAAAGGAGAAAAACGCCGCAGACTTGGGTGCGAAAGCATTGGTTATATTTAACAATGAGACTGGAATATTTTTTGGCGAACTTGTAGGACCAAATAAAACTGCGGGGTATACACCAAGAATACCCGTAATCTCACTGTCACAGGAAGATGGAGTTGCACTCAAGTCCATGCTGACTTCGAATACAACAGGAAGTTTGGATATGTTTTATCATCCAGATTTCATTGCTCCTTTTAGCTCACAAGGGCCAGTATCGCCTTTTTACATAAAGCCAGATCTTGTTGCACCCGGCGTCTTTGTGAATTCTACAACTCTTGGAGGAAAGTACAATCTAACAAGCGGTACAAGCTTTGCCGCCCCTCATGTTGCTGGGGCTGCTGCAATTATCTTACAGAAGTATCCCGGGTTATCTCCGTCAGATGTTGCATCACTACTTGTTACGACAACGGATCCAGTTACTGATGCATATGGTAAGCTTTTTCCCGTTTCGGCCGTTGGAAGTGGAAGACTGAACATCACTAGAGCACTAGAATCGAATTTAATAATATCACCGCACAGTCTAGTTTTCAATCTATCTTTTGACAATCAATCTCAGACAAAAATGCTACATCTGAGAACCCTTGATGGTTCCATCATACCTCATCTGGATGCAAATTTCTCATCCAATGAAACTAGTTTGGGCTCGGATTATTCTCAATCTAATGATACTTTGAATGTCAAAATTTCTGATACCGTTAAAAGTGAAGGAGATTACGATGGATTTCTCATTCTAAAAGATGTCAAGACAAGTTACCGTATTCCTGTTGTGATTCATATGACAAAGGGGACACTCCTAGTAGACCAAAGCAATGGAACTCTACACTTTTCAATTGATTATCCTGACCAATGGTCTTATGCAAAAATTTCCTTGATAAAGGCAGGTACAGATGAAATCACCAGCACTTCGGTCACGCCTCAAGAGACAAGTTCTCTTCCTGTGTATGAAAAAGGTCAATATTGGATCTTGGCCCAGATTAAGAGTTCAAATGAAACAGATGAGGCATATCAAACCATACTTATCAATGAAGTTGCACAAAAGAACATCTTCGACCTGCAGTATATCATAGGAATTCCTGCAAAGCAAGTAGCAATAATTTCAGGAATTATAATAATAATCATTACAATAGGTTTGGTCTTTAGACGTAGATAAAATTAGACTCTGGGTCCTGCGTCCACTATTTCCTTTGAAACATTCCCAAATTTTCTAAAGTTTTCTACAAACATTTGAGCTAGTTTCTTTGCAGAGATATCATATGCATCCTTCTCGGACCAAGTATTACGAGGATTCAATACCTCTGACGGTACACCAGGACATTCGTCAGGTATGTCTAGGTTGAATATATCATCATGTCTGTACTTTACAGCATCAAGTTCGCCTGTCAACGCTGCAGTAACCATTCTTCTTGTATGGCTGATGTTCATTCTCTTTCCTATACCATATGGGCCACCTGACCATCCTGTGTTGACAAGATATACGACAGTCTTGTGTTCAGTGATCTTCTCCCCTAGAAGCTTTGCGTAAACAGATGCATGTCGTGACATGAATGGTGCACCAAAACATTCTGAAAATGTGGCTTTGGGTTCTGTGATTCCTCTCTCAGTGCCAGCAAGTTTACTTGTGTAACCTGACATAAAATGATACATTGCTCCTTCTTTTGTCAATCTTGCAATTGGAGACATCACCCCAAATGCATCAGCTGTAAGAAAGATGATGACTTTTGGATTCCCACCTAAGCTTGGAATTACTGCACCTGGGATATAGTCAAGTGGATATGCGGCTCGTGTGTTTTCTGTCAAGCTGCCATCATTGAAGTTGGGCATCATTGTTTTCTTGTCGATTACTACATTTTCCAATACAGTTCCAGATCTTATTGCATCCCAAATTTGTGGCTCAGCTTCCCTATTGAGATTAATGCACTTGGCATAACAACCACCTTCAAAATTGAACACGCCTCTGTCAGACCAACCATGCTCGTCATCTCCTATTAACATCCTATTTGAATCGGCAGACAGTGTTGTCTTTCCAGTACCAGAAAGTCCAAAGAATAAGGCAGTGTCGCCATTCTTTCCTATGTTAGCAGAACAGTGCATTGGAAAGACTCCTTTTTGTGGAAGAGCGTAATTCATAACAGAGAACATTGCTTTCTTTATCTCTCCTGCATACGAAGTACCGCCAATGAGCACGATTTTTTTTGTATAGTTGAGTATGATGAAGACGTCTGTCCTAGTACCATCAACTTCAGGAATAGATTTGAAGTCATTTATTGAGAGAAGGACATATTCTGGTTTATGAGATTCAAGTTCTGCTGCCGATGGTCTTATGAATAACTGCCTTACAAACAAGTTTTGCCAAGCGTGATCGGTTATGATTCTAATTGGTAATCTGTGTTCTGGATCTGCCCCTACAAATCCATCAAAAACAAATATCTCCTTGTCTTCTAGATGTTTTTTCATCTTCTCTAAAAGTTTGTCAAATTTATCTTCTGGAAACGGGTGGTTTATCTTTCCCCAGTCTACAGTATTGTGAGTTTGTTCGTCATCGACAATAAATCTATCATCGGGAGATCGTCCAGTATATTTGCCAGTTTTAACAGATATTGCGCTATTTGCAGTCAAAAGTCCTTCATTTTTTTCCGCAATAAGATCCACTAGATTCTTGACTTGTAAGTTTCTGTGTATCTTTCTTGGTTTGATACCAATTTGTTCCAACTGAGATACTAGTAGACGAGTAATGGCCGGCTCCAAATCCTCAATCATTGGATAAACCGGTTCGTTGGAATTTCCTTATTATCTCTTCGGATCACGTATGTCCCATCAAGAAACGTATTTATTGTAAAATTCAGGCAGAGACCTTTACATGCCGATCAATAAAGAAGCTTTAGAACTTAGGAAAAAAGTAACGCAGAACAAGCCTAACTTTGTCAGACAGGAAAGTTGGAGATATGCAAGACTTGCTGTTTCATGGAGAAAGCCAAAGGGAATGGATAATCATCAACGAAAACAAAAGAAAGGCTGGCCATCCCTTGTAAAGATAGGTTATGGTGGACCTAGGATCGCAAGAGGACTTCATCCATCCGGCTATACTGATAATTTAGTTCATAACTTGAAAGATTTAGAAAAACTTGATCCTAAAACTGACGGTGTTAGATTTGCCCATGGTGTAGGACGAAAGAAGAGACTTGAGATCATCGTCAAGGCAAAAGAGATGAACTTCAAGGTTTTCAACGCGAGAGTGTCAACAAGTGGTAGTAAATCTTAGAACAAAGCGACAGCTAGTCTCCAGAATTCTTGGAGTGGGTGTTGATAGAGTAAAGTTTGATCCAACTTATCTGGATGATGTTGCAGATGCCATCACTCGCGACAATATACGAAGTTTGATAACTGCAAATGTGATAGAGATAAGACCAATCAAGGGTACTTCTAAAGGAAGGGCTCACTTTAAAAAAGCTCAACGAAAGAAGCGTGGCACCAAACATGGATCAAGAAAAGGTAGCAGGGGTGCAAGAGTTGGAAAGAAGGAAGTATACGTCAAGAGGATCAGAGCAATGCGTCACCAGCTAAAAGTATCAAAGGCAAGAAAGGAAATCTCAAATGAATCTCACTGGAAATTATACAAACAAGTAAATGGAAATCAGGTAAGAAACCTTGCTCACTTGAGAAGCTTGATAGAAGAAGTTCGTTCTAAGAAATAAGATTAAAACCTGTGAATTATTTTAGGATCATCAATTTTTCCATCCTTGATTTTAATCCCTTCTTTTGTAAGCATGTTAGTCTTAATTTTCTCACCCCACGCATATCCCCCTACTTTTCCGCTTGACATGATAACCCTATGACATGGAACTATCACAGGATATGGATTCTTGTTCATGATTCTTCCAATTAGCCTTTGGCCATTTTTTAGTCCAACGGCCTTTGCAAGTTCACCATATGTTGTAACTTGACCTTTTGGAACTTCCATTAATTTCTTGTAGACTTTTTCCTCCAGATTCAAATTTTTATCATCTCTAGATCAGTGGTTTGTATAAGATTGACTACCTTTTGTTTATTTTTGCCAAGGCCTCTCCAATCAACAAGTGCATACTTGGCTTCTTTATTTCGGTCCAATATGTGAGAAAAAAGGACACCATCCAGATTATCTAATGCGTGTTTTGGCACAACAGTGCCAAGAGCAAATTCACCTTCAATCAATTCTTTGTTGAATTTCTTGGGGTAATGTGTACCACCAAAACATATTGCGACTTTGTGTTTTTCTGGTTCTTTGCAGACTTCTTCCACTATTATTTTAGCCACGTTTTCACAGAGCTTCTTGTCGTTCCACTCCTTTTGCGTGGTGCCAATTTCAATGAACAGAGTCGGTTTATTCAAAGCAGTTGGTCCGTGATGAGTGGCCTCAATGGTAATCTCAAATTTCGAGAAATTGTTTCTTTTCGTCCACAAATGTTTCATGTATGACTTTTGAAGATGGGGATGAGGTATTGCTATTTGCCGAGGAAAGCCACCAAATTGTGCGTCAGAAAAATTTCCAGTGCTATGACAAGTAAGTGCAAGAGTGCCACTTTCAGAGGCGTGCTTTGATAGAAACACATAACTGTCATATGGATACTTTTCTTCAATCCAATCAGCAGATATTGCAGGTGTAGAAATTACAACGAGATCAAAATTTTTTCCACGGTAGATGTCTCTTTGTTTTTGCATATCTTGCATTATGTAAGATGCCATGTTAGAGCCAGCAGGATCGGATTGGTATGCTACGAGTAACTGCATAAAATAAGAATTATAAGGACACTTTATTAACTTCCTTCATTGGTTAACGCAAAACAAATGTTGAAGGACATGGCAAACACCATTAAGCTTGCCAGAAAATCAGATAAAGACGACTATATGCAACATTTACGATTAGTGCTTCTAGGCATAGCTGGTATCGGCGGCATTGGTTTTGTAATACAGTTTACATTTGCAGTAATCAACTTAGGACATAGATAAGAATTGACGCAAGAAATAAAATCTCACTTTTTTGCAGTCAGGACCACCGGGGGTCAGGAAAAGGTAGTACTTGGCCTCTTGGATAACCGAATCAAACTAAAGAAGCTAAACATACAATCTGTTTTGCTATTAGAGAACCTAAAGGGATATGTTGTACTAGAAGCAATTGATGCAAACGCTGCGTTTGATGCCTTGCAAGGAATGAGGCACATAAGAGGTCAGCTTAGAGGAGAACTACAATTCAAGGACATCGAGGGATATCTCGTTAAGAAGTCTACAGTGTCAGAACTTTCAGTTGATCAAATAGTTGAGATAATTGGCGGTCCTTTCAAAGGTATGAAAGCCACAGTAACCAGAATTGATCACGACAAGGAGGAAGCAACAGTAATTTTGCTTGATGCACCTTATCAGCTACCAGTAACTGTAGATGCAAACTATCTAAAACCATCATCACAGTAGCAAGGATTAAATTTACAGTAAAGAGGGAAAAGAAATCATGGCAGATATTCAAACTGTTTCTGCACTTGTAACAGGCGGCCAAGCAAGCGCTGGCCCTCCACTTGGACCTACTTTAGGACCACTGGGTGTAAACATTTTACAGATAGTTACTGCAATCAACGAAAAAACAAAGGATTTCGAAGGAATGAAGGTTCCAGTTACTGTCACTGTAGATAAAAAGAGCAAACAATGGTCAGTCGAGGTAGGAATTCCTTCTGCATCTGCTCTAATTTTGAAAGAAGCTGGCCTTCAAAAAGGATCAGGAACATCCGGTGCCACATGGGTTGGAGATATTACCATAGATTCTGCAGTAAAGGTTGCAAAATTAAAAATCGATTCCTCTTATGCTATAGACTTCAAAGCTGCTGCAAAAGAAGTCATAGGAACATGCTTATCACTTGGAATAAAGGTAGATGGAAAGAACCCCAAAGAAGTAACTGCAGAAATTGATGCAGGCAAGTGGGAAGAGAAATTCAAGTAAACTATTCAGTCATAGAATATACAGAATCTTTGTCCGTCCTCTGAAGTTCTACAAAAGTTTCGGTATTTTGTATTCCTTCTATCTTTCCAATTTTTTCAATTGCCACAGTATGTAATTCTTCTAAGTTTGTCGCCCTTAGAGTAATCAGAATATCGAACCTACCTGTAACTTCGGATATCTCTATAACTTCGGGTGTTTTCATGAGTGATTTGTGAATCTGATCCTTTAACTTTGGATCTCTGTTGATTCCCATTGTCGCTCTTACACCAATCCCTATGAGGGATTCATCTACTACTATTGTAAACTTCTTTATCAGTTTCTTTTTGATGAGTCTTTTGATTCTACTATACAGTACAGATGTGTTTATTCCTAATTTTTTTGAAAGGTTTGGTACAGAAATATTACCGTCTCTAGCAAGTTCGGTAATTATTTTCATGTCTAGTTCATCAAATTTGTGCAAGTTTGCGACTACTTTTTGTTACTATTTAATAAATGTAGGTTCTATTGTCGAAATCTGATGTTCTTACAACTTAAATTCCATAAAATGAAATTTTTAGACATGGGCCATTCCCGAAGAATTCTGTCACTAAACGATTTTAAATAGGCATTCAGAAAGCCCTTTCGTAATGATCAACGAGTCCCAGATAACACAGATGATAGTTGAAGCTAAAAAGAACCAGAAGGAGAGAAAATTCAAACAATCGCTAGAACTAATCATGGTTTTCAAAGATATTGATGTTAAGAAGGGATTTGCCATTAATGAGACAGTCCAGTTACCCAAAAAATTAAACCAGCCATCATCGGTATGTGTGATTGCTTCAGGCGATCTTGGACTAAAAGCTAAAAATGCTGACAAGGTTGTAGACGGAACACAACTGACACAAATTGGTACGAATAAGAGAGAATCGCGCAAGCTGATTAATGGCTATGATTTCTTTCTTGCAGATACTCAACTCATGGCTAATGTTGGTAAGACATTAGGTCAATTCATGGGCCCCAGAGGAAAAATGCCCACTCCAGTTCCATTCAATGCACCCATAGATGCAATATTGGAAAGATTCAGATCTTCAATTAGAGTAAGACTGAGAAATTCTCTTTCATTAGCATGTAAGATAGGTGATGAATCCATGGCAGATGACGATTTAGCTGCTAATGCAAATGCAGTAATCAGTACCATTGAGAAAAAACTTCCAAGCGGTGACAGGAACATCAAGAAAGTGATGGTGAAAACTACAATGGGTAAAGTAATCAAACCACAGGTGGGAACAAAGTAAGATGCACCAAAATAGAACAAAATATCCTCAAAAGAAAACACAGATGTATCAACAGGTCCAAGAACTTCCAAAGAAATACAAAGTAATTGCACTAGTACGAATGGAAAAGGTTAGATCTTCCCAGTTATTGCCATTAAGAAAGAAATTCAAAAACGACGTTGAGATTATTAGTATTAAAGACAAGGTAGCGCAAAAAGCACTTGCCGTGCTGAAGATGCCTTCTATTGAAAAGCTGAGCTGACAAGCTAGTTGGTCAATGTGTTTTAATGTTCACAAACATGAGTCCACACAAACTAAACATTCTGCTTGGAAAAAACAAGATAATGCTAGCAGCTAGAGGTGGAGACAAAGCAAGCATAGATGTGGTAATAAAGGCAGGCAATACCGGAATAACTCCAGGTCCAATCCTTACTGATTTTAAGGAGGCCGGTGTTACTACAAAGATTGATCAAGGAACAGTCTGGATAACTAAAGATTCTACTGCTGCAAAGAAAGGTGATGTGATTTCTGCAAAACTTGCAACCCTCCTTAGCAAGCTTGATGTCAAACCTGTCGAGGCAGGAATAATTCTAAACGCAGCAATGGAGGAAAATACAGTATACAGCCAAGAAGAGCTATTAATTGACGTAGAAAAATACAGGGAAGCATTTGCAAAAGCACACCAGGAAGCAATGTCATTATCCATTGAGATAGGTTACGTTACAAAGGAAAATGTCAATGCAATTCTTGCAAGGGCTGCACAGCATGCCAAGTCACTTGCTACTGAATCAGGTTATCTGACTGAAGAAACAAAGAACCAGACACTTCAAAAAGCTCATGCCCAAGCAGTTGCACTGACAGGCAAGTTAAAGAACTATACCTCACAGTAAATAAGAAATTTACTTTTCACGCGCCTTTGGTAAATTCCAGTTGTATTTCATGGCTACAAGCCTAAGCACAGTTGTAACCACAATAGAGGCTATTGTTGCAATCTCCAGATTAGAATCAATGTTGAGTGAGATATAGAAAACCAAGACTCCTGAGAAACTTGCAGAGGCATAGAGTTCTTTTACAAATACCAAAGGCACCTCGTTTACGAACATATCTCGCAAGATTCCTCCTCCAACAGCGGTAACCATACCTGCCATAGCAATAGCAAGGAAATTCATACCATAGACTTCGTATGCAAATGTTGCACCAATAGCAGTAAAAACGCCAAGTCCTATTGCATCAAATTTTAAAAACAGATCCCAATGTTTTTGCATTTTTGGATGTAGAAAGAATATTACAAAACCAGTTGTTACTGTTATGATCACGTAATAAGGATCAGATATAAAATGCGGTGGGAAATGTCCCATTATTATATCTCTTATAGTTCCTCCGGCCACACCAGTTATTGTTGCAAGAATAATTATACCAACAATGTCAGCTTTGTGTTCAATTGCCTTGAACGCACCAGTAACAGCAAAAGCCATTGTTCCAAAAAGATCCAAGGCAAGAACGGTAGCCTGAACAGGTAATGAAAGATCTGTCAAATTACAATGTATTAGATAAGATAGTAAATAATCTTTAGAAAATTACAAAAAAGGAAATAGAAATAACAGATTTAACCGAACAGTGCTGAAAGGCCTTCCATTGCCTGCTCTTCAGTCTTTGCAGAAGGTACCTCTGCCTCTTTCTTGTCTTCTTTTGCACCACTTGCTGGTGCTGCGACTGGTGCTGCTACTGCAACTGGTGCAGCTTTGATTGCCTCTTCAATGTTCACATCAGCGAGTGCTGCTATGAGTGCTTTTACTTGAGCTTCGTTTACAGTAGCTCCTGAGGCCTTGATTATACTAGATATATTTGCCTCATTGATTTCCTTCTTTTCCTTGTGCAAAAGCAATGCAGCGTATACATATTCCATTGTAAACGAAATTTGCAAGAGCCATAATATAAAACTATGGAGATTCTTGCTTGAAAAAAACATGCGGTGCGACTGATTATCTAATTGAGGATCTTAAGACTTCTGCAAATAGAATACATGTATCTCTTGAGTTCTTTATCATATAATGTATCCATCCTTTGCTTCAAAACCCTTTTTGCCTGATCCTTATCTGGCCCATCAGATAAAGAAAGTACATTGTTTATCAACTCTGGAACAGATTCTCTGACCCATCCAGTGATGATATTGTAAATGTTTTTGTGTAATTTCTCCACATAGTCAGCACTTACATCAAAAATTCCCGTAAAGTTATCGTATTCGACTCTGTAAATTAAGGCAAAGATAATCTCTTTCGATGTGGGATCTTTCAATATTTGTTCTGATTGCGGACCTGCCTTTCCTTGAGAAACCTTGTTCTTCAGGCCGACTGGATTTATCATAATGCCATTTACCCCTATTTTGGAATTTTCTATTCCTGTTACGATACCTACTACAATGTCTTTATAATCACCATTTTGCTTGGAAGCAAAAACATAGTCTCCTTCTTTCCAACCCTTCTTTTCAAATATGAACATAAGAAATTCTCAAAAAAGATCATATTTAATGTGTTGCTTCAGAATGCTTAATATCCATCAGGACAAAAACTTGTGAAATGGACAAGGGTCAGATTCTTGCCAAGTTTTCATCAGACCCTAATAGGTATTACAAGGTATCTCTTTTTGAACAAGAAGGATTTAAGAGAAAATCTTGTTCCAAGTGCGGTCGATATTTCTGGGTGTTAGATGACGGACAGAATCTTTGTCCTGAGCATATAGAAAATAGTTATTCCTTCATAGGGGATCCTCCCACTAGGAAGAGATTTGATTACACACAGGCTTGGAAGGAGGTAGAATCTTTTTTTGTAAATAATGGACACAAGTCAGTGAGCAGATATCCAGTAGTATGCAGGTGGAGAGATGATCTTTATTTTACAATTGCTTCAATAGTTGATTTTCAGAGAGTAATGGGTTCTAAAGTAGTCTTTGAATTTCCAGCAAATCCTTTGGTTGTACCACAAACATGTCTTAGATTCAAAGACATAGAAAATGTGGGAGTAACAGGCAGACATTTTTCAAGTTTTTGCATGATTGGTCAACACAGCATACCAAACTCACAAGGTTATTGGAAGGACAAATGTGTTGAACTTGATTTCAGATTACTCACTGATAAATTTGGAATTAAGAAAGAAGAGATAGTTTTTGTCGAAGATGTGTGGGCAGGAGGAGGCTCTTTTGGATCATCATTAGAATATTTTGTACGAGGGTTGGAACTTGGTAATGCGGTATTTACCGAATTCCAAGGGGATTTGGAAAACTATTCCGTGTTGGACCAAAAAATCATAGACATGGGAGCAGGCCTTGAACGATTTGCGTGGATTACGATGGGAACCCCTACTGCCTATGATTGTTGTTTTGGACCCATAACAAAATACATGATAGAAAAGATAGGCACAGACGCTGATTCTGATATCATATCGAAATATTTCAGAGCTATTGCCAAGACATTATCAGAGACTACTGACATATCAATAGCAAGAAAAAGTGCGGCCTCAGCGGCAGGGATCGATAATGTAAAGATGGACAAAATTATCTCTCCACTAGAGGGAATTTACCTCATTGCAGACCATCTAAGAACTCTAGTATTTGCAATATCAGACGGCGCATTGCCAAGTAATGTCGGTGGAGGATACAATCTGAGAATGCTATTGAGGCGTACTCTGGCAACAATAGACAGATTTGGTTGGAATTTCGATCTTGATGATCTAATCGATCTTCACGTAGATTACCTAAAATCGACATACCGTGAGCTTGAAGAAACTAGAAAGGATGTCAAAACAATCATCAGAATTGAGAAGGATCGTTATAAGGAATCGCGAGTTAGAATGACAAACATTGCAAACATGTTAAAATCACAAAAAAAGAAATTAGATGTAGATGACTTGATTCGACTATACGAATCTGATGGCATAACACCTGATTTTCTAAAAGAAACACAAATCATTGCAGAGATTCCATCTACATTTTACGAAAGATTATCTGACCTGCATCAATCAGAAAAAACTGAAAAAGTAGTACAATTGAATTTGGACAAGATTCCAGATACAGATTTGTTATATTACAAAGAGGATCCACGTGAATTTGAAGCTAAAGTACTCAAAGTCATAAATGGAAAGTATGCCATACTCGATAAAACATCATTTTATCCAAGAGGAGGAGGTCAAGAACCAGATCACGGTAAAATTGGAAATTATGATGTTGTCGACGTGAGCAAACATGGAAATATCGTAATTCATGAAACAAAGGGTGGAGTCCCACAAGAGGGAGAAATTGTAAAAGGTAGGATAGATTTTGTCAGACGTTACGGCATAACACGACATCATACAAGCACACATGTTCTTAACGCATCTGCAAGAAACACTTTGGGTTCTTGGATTTGGCAACATTCAGCATTTAAGGAACAGGATTACGCCAGACTTGACATCACTCACCATTCAAATCTTACAGAAGAGGAGATATTGAAAATAGAAGATCTTGCAAATCTTACGATTCGAAAAAACATACCAATTCTTATCAATGAATTCGAGCGTGGAGAAGCAGAACAAAAATACGGATTTAGAATATATCAAGGCGGAGTTGTGCCGGTAAAATTAGTTAGAATTGTAAACATTGAAGGTCTTGATGTTGAAGCGTGTGGTGGAACCCATGTCAATAAAACAGGTGAGTTGGGCCTAATCAAAATTACAAAAGCAGAAAGGATTCAAGACGGTGTGGTAAGATTGGAATTTGTTGCAGGAGAAGCAGCGCTCAAATATACACAGAATCAGGACAAGAAAATATCACAGATTGTCAAATCACTTGGTTCAAGCAAGGAAAAAATTCTAGAATCGTTTGAACATGTTGTCAAAGATGGAGAGGATGCAAAAAAGAAGGTTAAGCACATAATAAAAAGAACAGTAGAGTCTTCTGCAAAGACTTCAATTACTCAAGCAAAAAGCCTTGGAAAAATTAAGTTATTCATCACAGTTGAAGAAGAGCTTGACGACGAATATCACATAGCAGTAGGTGAACAAGCAGTCAATCTTGATAAATCTCTCATCTATTGTGCCCTGATCATAAAAAATGGCTCAATTCGCATAGTTGCATTTTCCGGTGCTGATGCTATAAATACTAAGAAAGCAGGTGATTTAGTTAAAGATGTAGCCAAAGTATTAGGTGGTTCAGGCGGAGGAAAAGATACGTTTGGTCAGGGTGGAGGGAAAGACATTCTCAAGATAAAAGATGCCCTTCTTGCTGCTGAACAATCCATTCTTGGAAAGTGAAAAAACAATGGATTGGATATCGATTGAAGAGAAATGGAGACAAAAATGGTATGCAGAAAAACAATTTGAAAGTGATCCTGATGCAAGAAAGAAATTCTTTGTAACAGTAGCATATCCTTATCCTAATTCACCACAGCACATAGGACATGGTAGAACATACACATTGGCTGATGTCCATGCAAGATTCATGCGAATGTCAGGATATAACGTGTTATTTCCAATGGGTTTCCATTACACTGGAACTCCAATCCTTGGCATGTCCAGAAGAGTACAAGAAAACGACAAGGAGCTTATCGAGGCATTCCGAACATTATACAAAGTTCCTGACGAAAAAATAAGAGAATTTTCAGAGCCTGTAAAAATTGCAGATTATTTCCATCAAGAGATCAAAGAGGGCATGATAGAGATGGGATACTCGATAGACTGGAGACGCGAATTCACTACTATAGATCCCTGTTATAACAAATTCATAGAGTGGCAGTTTAAAAAATTAAAGGAATACGGTCTTGTGATTCAAGGAACCCATCCAGTAGGGTGGTGTCCAAAAGATCAGAACCCTGTTTCTCAGCATGATACTTTGGGTGATGTTGAACCAAGCTTTACCGAGTATACCATTATCAAATTCAGATATGGTAACTATGTTTTGCCAGCTGCTACTCTACGTCCAGAGACAATATTTGGAGTAACTAATCTTTGGGTAAACCCAGATACCAATTATGAAATTGCAAAAGTCGATAATGAAGAATGGATAGTTAGCTCAGAATGTGCGACAAAATTAGGGTTTCTAAATAAGAAGGTAACAAAAACCGGAAACATACCAGGAACTGAACTGGTAGGCAAAAAAGTCAAGATTCCAGAAAGAAGTGATGAGGTCTTCATATTGCCTGCCACGTTTGTAAAGAGCGATAATGGTACAGGTCTTGTAATGTCAGTACCTGCTCATGCGCCATTTGATTATCAGGCATTAGAAGATCTAAAAAATAACATAGGAAAATATGTCAACTTACCTTCCCTTTCAGAAATCAAACCCATTTCCATAATTGAGACGGAAGGATATGGTGATATTCCAGCAAGGGATATAATTGAAAAATTTGGCATAGACAATCAGAATAATCCAAAGTTAGAGGATGCTACAAAGGAACTGTATGCAAAAGAATTCTACGGCGGTAAACTCAAACAAAATACTGGCAAATTTGCGCAGAAAACAGTTACTGATGCAAAAGAGGATGTCAAGAGATGGATTCTTGAGAGTAGCAACGCAGACATCTTGTACGAACTCAATGAAATTCCCGTAAGATGCAGATGTGGCGCTGAATGCGTGGTCAAGCTTTTGGATAATCAATGGTTTCTCAATTACTCAAACCCAGAGTGGAAAGAAAAAGTTCATTCTTGGATAAATGAGATGAAGATACTTCCAGAAGAGATCAGAAATGAATTCAATCACGTAGTGGATTGGCTCAAAGAAAGAGCTTGCGCCAGACAACATGGTCTTGGAACCAAGTTGCCTTGGGATAAAAATTGGATAATAGAAAGTTTATCGGATTCTGTCATTTACATGGCTTACTACATCATAGCAAAATATGTCAATTCTGGCCAGATAAACGCAGAACACATATCAGATTCATTTTTTGATTATGTATTTTTTGAGAAAGGGGATTTGAAAAAAGTTGCGTCTGATTCAGAAATAACTCCGGAAAGATTAGATAGTATAAAAAAAGAGTTTCAATACTACTATCCAGTTAATGCAAGACATTCAGGTAGAGATCTTGTGCCAAACCATCTAACATTTTTCATTTTTAATCACATAGCAATATTTCCAAAAAAGTATTGGCCGGAAGAAATAGTGGTTAATGGTTCAGTCTTAATGGACGGTAAAAAGATGTCAAAATCAATGGGGAATATAATACCACTCAGAGACGCAATCAAAATACATGGTGCAGACTCTATTAGACTTGCAATCTTAATTTCTGCAGAATTATTACAAGATGCAGATTTCAACCAAGAAGCAGTACGAGGGATCAAAAACAAGCTAGAAAGCATACTTGAAGAATGTACCAAATACAAGACTACAAAGTATACTGTCTTGACACAAGAAGACAGATGGATTCAAAGCCGTTTACAACAATTAATTTCTAAAGCAACTTCCTCGATTCAAAAAATGAGATTAAGGGAAGCTCTTCATCATATTTTATATGAATTTGACTCTGATTTGCAATGGTATCTCAGACGGGTTGCGGCAAAAAATAGAACAGACTATTCAGGAATTCTGCATGAGATATTTTCTGCAAGGGTTGCAATGATGTCACCCTTTGCTCCATACATGTCAGAAGAAATGTGGTCCAGACTTGGAAATTCAGGTTTGGTATCAAAATCTTCTTGGCCAACTCCAGATGAAGCAAAAATTGATTTGCTTTCGGTACAATCTGAAATTCTTCTCAATACAACATTGAGTGATATTAAAAACATAATCAAGGTAACAAAAATGAATCCAAAGAAGATTACCATGTACACAGCTGCTCCATGGAAAGCAAAGGCTTACCAGAAAATTCTAGAAAGAGTCACAGGTGGAGACATCAACATTGGAGATTTGATAAAATTACTCATATCAGATAAAGAAACGGAAGAGATAAAAAAAGATCCTGATTTTGTCAAAAAGACAGTCAATGACATTTTATCCAATCCTCAAGACGAAAGAGATTCTAAAAATAAAGTCGGTCTTGTTGATGAAATAAAGGTGTTATCGGAATTAGAATCGTTGATAAAAAGCGAATACGGTATAGGCCTTCAGGTTTTTTCTGAATCTGATCAAAACAAATACGATCCTAAAAACAAGTCTAGGACTGCAAGACCATACAAGCCTGCCATACTAATAGAATAATCGACTTTGTGCAGCCACATCTTTTTATTAGGTAATTTTAGGTATAAGCTCGTTTGAAAATAGCTGTTGTCGGCATAGGGGTCGCTGGTGCCTATCTTCTTGCAAGATTGAAGAATCAACACGAGGTAGTTGGTTTTGAAAGATCTACAGAGGAAAACCACGATTCCATATGTGCATGGGGCACTACAAAAGGCCCAATGGAGGAGTTTGCAAAAAAATGTGATCTTGATTTTAATGATTATCTTATCCACGATGGAAAAAAGATGTACATTAGTATGAACAACTCCGAACGATTTACCATCAAATTGATGGGATTATGCACATACAATAAAATTGGTTTGATAAAAGACATGTCAAAAGATTGTAAGATTCATTACGGAAATGCACCAAAAATTGCAGACTTAGAATCAGAGTTTGACATAATCATAGATTCCACAGGCTTTCACAGATCTTATCTCCCAAGACTTTCTCAGGATTTCCATTTACCAACTTTTCAATACAAAGTTCAGTATGAGAATGGTGTTCCTTTCGATGACTTTTATCTCAAGCCTTTCACATCAATGAGCGGCTATTTCTGGTACTTTCCATTGGGAAAAAACATTGCACACATAGGCGCTGGCGATAAAAATAGAAACCATGTTGAGGAAACTAATGCCTTCTTGAAGAAATATGGTGGCAAAGTTATAAAGACGGTGGGAAGACCGATTCGACTTGCCACACCTGACATGTGTGAACCATTTTATCATGGTAAGGTAGTTGGAGTTGGAGAATCGATAGGTACCGTTTATCCTCTACTTGGGGAGGGAATTATACCCAGTATGACATGTGCTGACATATTTGTTGAGAACATTGGAAATAATGAAAAGTATCGTCAAAAGGTGTTAGAAAAATTTGCAATATATTCCAGAGTGTTGTCTTTTGTCAGAAGCAAGATGGATAGCAAATTTGGCATACTAAAGAATTTTTCAGATCTCATATCAATCTACAGATACATGAAGAAAAATGAATGGAGATTTGGAATGGAGATTCGAATGGCTGACATGATGAAGGTAGCTCGAGCCTAAAAGCCCATACTTACATAACCAAGATTCTCACGCGTAGTTCTGTTTGAGCTCATCGTATAATCATAGATAATCTTGGAATATTCTGTAAGAATATCTCTCATTTCATCAATTGATTTTGCAAAGTAGAATCCTGGACAATCTCCAGTAAATTGAAATGTTGCATGCACTCTTGCTCTGCCTTTTTCATTTTCAAGCCATGATGAAAACGGATAGAGATAGCATACACTTGGTCTTGATGGATGTAAACCACAGTAGCCTTTTTGATCTAGGAATCTGCACTTGATATGAGTACCATCTTCTGCTTCTGTTTCATCATTTTTTCGTTTAAGGTTAATCATAGTCATGACAATTGAATTACCAGTAGGGCTTTGTTCCTCCCATGTGGTTACATTGGTTTCATTTTTTACAAAATCGGAAACCTTGCTGTACTTCATGTTCTTGCTTATCGTTATCAAGTCATTTGAGGTAAGGGGTAGCCTTCCCTGTCTGTTACAACAATTATGACATTCAGGCCAGTAGCATTTCCAAAGTACATACCCATTATCTGAGGACAGATATGGTATGTGAAATATCACATCATTTACTTTTATCGGAAAATCTGATACATCAACTCTTTTACCCAAAATAAAGTCACGGATTATAGGTTCAATCTTCCAGTCTTTTGATAACAGCTCTGAAGCTTCTTCGATTTTAGGTTGCATCAACCAATAAATTAAGAATAGACTTTTGAACGTTATCAATGTTAAGCCAGAAGGGGAAATATGCTTCTGCAACACAAAACAGAAGATTAGTGTGGGAAAAAGTCATGTGGCCCCTAATTCTTGAAATAAATAATATCAGTTTTACTTTAGAGCAATACAAGAAAAAACGTGATGAGGTATGCAAGGAGCTAAATATTCCATCATCACGCATAGCTGGTGGATTTGTCTCACTTTTGCTAAAGGGAATATTGTACAAGGAAAAAGATCTGTATTCCATTCATTACAGACTCATTCCATACATGAGGCTTAAAGCAGATTGCGATTATGCAATGGCTGTTCGTGAAGCTAGTACAAAATAGGGTTAGTCGCAGATCTTAATTTTGATTTTATTGACTCAGGTACGATCATAACAAATTATGTGAAAATAATCTTAGATTTGTCTACACTCTGATTCTTGTTTGATGGTTTATCTATATTCATCGCCACAGTCTCCAATTCTTTCAAACAGGTTGTTAGATCTTGATGTTATTGATTTTATGGCGTCACTATCCTCTTTGTCTAGTTGGAATTCAAACACTCTCACATTATCGGATTTGTGTTCTGCAATACCCAATCTTGCTCCAATTATTACACCTGCTACTGCAGGTTTATCCAGGATGTATCTTGTAGCAACATTTGCAATACTAACATGGTGTTTCTTGGATATACCATCAAGTACAACAAGTAGATCCTGAAATAGATTCCAACTACCCCATGCATCAATCATGTTTTTGTATTTTTGCAAACTTGGCGTATCAAGCTGAGATCTGGACGGTTCTGGTTTACCTAGATATTTTTCAGACAAAAGTCCACCAAGCAGAGTTCCATACGTCAATAGTTTTATTCCATGTTTTTGACAAAATGTAGTCATTTTGACTTCAGGTCTCTGATCTAGCACAGAATATTGTACTTGATTTGATACTAGTTTGAATCCATTTTCTATCATGATCTCAATTCTTTCTGTATCAAAGTTTGTCAACGCGAGATGTTTTATTTTTCCCTCATCACGAATCTTTGAAAGATGATGTAATGCATCAAGATATCTTGTATCGTTATAGTCCCACCAATGAAATTGTACTACATCGATTGTCTTTACATTCATTCTACGAATTGACTTGTCTATGTAGTGTTCCACTATGGTTCTAGTCATTGGTCCTGGATTTGGAACAAATTTTGTTAGTGCTTGCATGGTATCAAGTTCTGCCTCTCCTTTATTTTTTGCAAGTCTTTTTCTAAATTCACCAATGTATTCTTCTGCAGGACCATAAATGTCTGCCATGTCCCATGTTGTAAAACCGAAATTATGATACAAGAACATATCAGATATAGCAGATTCTGGATTGACTTGACCATGACCTCCTGATACTTGCCACATACCGTTTAGAATACGGCAAATTTTCAAGTTGGATGTTAGCTGAAATGTTTTTTGATGCTGAGACATGCTAAACAGTAATCAAACTCTCTTAATATTACATCATATTTCAGATTCCTGACATGATATAAACAAAATTTAATCAAAGTACTGAGATAATGTTTTGTTGGGATTTGATTTATGATATTTTCATTATGCCGTTTGATACAAGATATTGTATTCCTTTGACAAAGTCGCTATCAGATATTTGTCCATTGGCCCACCAACCAGCATTTGTTTTTACCCAAGATGGGATTTGTTGAGATGAAGAATTTGATGCTGATGTCGATAATGGTATTTTCATTATTCCTTGTTGAACTAAATACTGCATACCTGAAACAAAATCAGAATCACCTAGCTGACCTGTTGCCCAGTAACCAGCATTCTTCTTTACCCACGACGGAATTACAATGCTTTGAGATGGAGTTACGGTATTCTGAGATGCGTTTGTAATCTGCAATGTCCCAAGCATGGTATCAAAGGTTGTAACTTGAGAATCAAAACCAGATGATGGGCTTGCCCTCAGTCCAAGTGTAATATAGGCCGAGTCTGTCTGGGTCATCTCATACTGGGACTTCATATCCACAGTTCCGTTACATTCTACAATTACTTCATTAAAGTTCAAGCTGTTAAAAGTCTGTGTTGATGTAGAATTGGTACACGTTTCACCATCTTGCATATTTCTTGGCATAAAGTGTGGAGTATATGGTGTAGAGCCTTTTGGTATCACGGATATAGATATAGTAACTGGTGGACGCTGTCCTCCTTGCATTGACTGAAATCCTCCCGGTGCTAAAGTTACAGATGTAGCTCCCGTAGTTCGCTTTATCTCAGAGCCACTCCATCCATCTGGAATTGCCACTTGAACTCCATAGTTAGCGTTGGTATATGTTGTGCCATTTACAGGGGTACGCGTTCCTTGGAATTGGTGTTGTCCGGACTGCGATGGATATTGCTGTGCACTGGCTTGAGTTGCAAACATTGCACCTGCGAAAAAGAGTATTGCTACAAACCCTAAAAATAAAATGACTTTCATTTACGTAGACTTGGTTTTAATGTATTTATGCATTCGTAAACATTGTTCATGATAAAATTGTATTCTGTTATTTTTTGTTCCAATAATGTCCGATTGCTACACAATAATTAAAGCTTTTTTACCTCGATTTCGTTCGTATAATGTCCGATTCAAGATGACATTATGTGCGACATTATAATTTTAACATGATTTAACCAGTTTGAACAAGAATTAACATGTTAAGATTTAGCTCACAATATTTTGAACCAAATTTTTAACATGTTAAAATGCACGCACGAAGTTTGTTAACTCTATGTTAGTTAGACTCACTAGGCACAAAATGTTTTGTTAACTCGTGTTAATTCATATATGAAAAACGGTTCAAAAAAAAAGAGCTTGCCAACTTGTGAACATGAGTTTAATTTTGAACATGGTTCACACTTTGAACCTGCCATTAACCTGTGAACTGTTCATGAACATGATTTTGAACCAGAGTGTTAATTTGGACACATAAAGTTTGCCAAAAAATTAGGAACCGTAATTTTTCATTACATTATTTCACTGGCATGTATTTTACTCCAATCCCAGTCGTGCTGTCAATATGATAATCATATGTTCCCATTGGGCATTCAAACTGCTTGCCAAACCATGGAAAATCACTTGCAGTTATGGTAGAATTGTTGTCATATCCCACAACCAAAGGCATCGGAGCACAAAATATTGTCAGTCCATAAAATCCTGCCTTGTCTCCCGTCTTGATCCAGTATACAATTGTTAGGTCTTGATTTGGAGGTATCTGGTTGTTTTCCGAGTCACTCCAAGTTGAGATCGCAGTTGCCTCTCCAGTCAGGTTGCCTGCATCAGAGACTCTGATTCCTGCCTGGGCTGCAAAGTCATTGAGGTTGTGGTATCTTACGCAAATTTTCGCTGTCGAGTTTTGCTGCATGTACAAGATTGGTATCCCTGTATAATTTTGTGGAAAAGGTGTGTCACATGGCTCAAACGAGGCAGGTAATGTATGGTTTTCAGGTGTCTGTGTTTGTATGGTCGTTGTATCTGTACTAACTAGGAGTTTTACCTGATCTTCTGTCAGGGTTACACCAGATTGATGATGCATGTGATCGCTTTGAACCGTAACAGTCCTGTTTGATGATGGCCCGGGACCAAGCGATATACCTGAGATAGAACCAGAACCGTCTGGATTCTTTGTAACGTTTCCATATGTTTCCGTGGTACCGTCTGGGAATGTCATGTCAAAAGGAATGATGATGCCTCCCGGCGTAGCTTGTGCGCCATATGGAAATGAGAAAGTTACCTGATGGAATTTTACTGTCATGCCATGTACTATTGGATAAGTGGTGTTTGATACAGTCATCATGTAATAAGTCTGGTTCTTGATGGATACAATTCCGGAATCATTTTCTATTCCTTGATAAAAGTTGCCAAAAATTGTATTATTTTGGCCAAGAGAAGATGTTGTACTTAGCCAACCACGTAGTATGAGCTTTGAAATGCTGTCTTGGTTGATGCAGGCCGGAGTTTTGTCTTCTGCCTTGATGACAAGTGAAAGGTCTTGCGCACACTGTATGTTCGAAATTGGTATTCCTGATTGGAATTGTTTTAGCGGAGAAACCGTTGTTTCAGCCTGTGCAGATACGACATTACTGCCCATAACAATGGCAACTCCTAGAATTGTAATTACGATAAGATGTAGCGTTTTCATTTCTAAGGTGGTACTAAAATCTCAACGAATGTCTCTGCCTTGTTGCCATTGTGCTCTACATCCACCCGGTATTTGCCAAAGACATCACTTGCATTTGTAGATGAGACTGTAAAAGTGTATTTGTAATAGCCGCCTGGTTGAATGCTATTTGAGGATATTTCATCAGTCTCATACAATGTACCATTTGAATAAAAGATTTCAACAGTAACAGGTGGAGAGAGAATCTGGAAATTTTTTATGTTTATGTCAATCGTATTTTTTCCAGTTATTGTTCCATTCTTGTTCATATCATCTTCTCCATGGTCCTCTGCCAGAATGATTGATTCTTGAGTCTGATTTATTGCCCATCCACGTTCTGCGAGGTATCTGCCAGTATTATCACTGACGCAAGCAGGTGATCTGTCTTCTTGCTTGAAGATCAATCCAAAACCAGCAAGACAGTTAACATCGTTTGGAGCTACTCCATGTTTTACCTGCTCGGGCGGAGAAGGTGGTATGAGATTTACCAGTTTGTTGATATCAATTTTCGGCGGGGCATAGTTTCCATGTATGAAGAGTGGACTCATTGCAGGACGTGGATAGCCAGGCGGCACATTCCAAGGATTGTATTCTGTAGTGCCAAGCATATTCAAGTTTGAATCCATTGTAACAACCAGTGTCTTGTCATAGTCATACAAGTCAGAGTGATATAGAGAATATACGACATCTACAGGCCACACCGTATAGCTGTTGTTTTTATCATATCCAAGTCTAGATATTGCTTCTGCAAAGCTATAGTTGTATCCTTGTACCTGTTCCTTAAACTCTGAACTATTAGTTATGACAAGATTGAGTTCTGTTGCGTTGATTAGTGTCAGATATCTCTCTTTTACAGATTCGAAATTTAGCACAAAAGAATTATCATTATTTTCAGATGGTTCCAGTGGTGACACTTGGGTCATAGGATTTATGTTAAATGAAAATGGCGCTGAAACTTTTTCCTCGACGTTTGACTGGTTATTTTGATCCCATATCGAATATCGGAATGTTACGGTTGCGTTTACTGTTCCTGGTTGTGAAGCCACATAGGCGACATCCAAGTATGGACTGGTGGCCGTGATTTTTTCTTCGGGGTCTAGTTTTTGCAAGACCATGTCAGTCGTACATGTTATGTTATTCATCCTGACTAGGACATGACTATCAAAAGTTGCAGAGAACGGGGCTTCACAGGGGCCATGTTCAACAGATATCGGGCTTATCGAGTTGTTGACAAGGGTCGCGTTAATCTTGAACGTGTGTCCAATGATAACTGCAGTAGGCAGAGTTTTGATGTCTTGTATTTCGATGTTACCTGTGCTGTCTGCCTGTATCGGTTTGAGGTACAGCAGTGTGAAAAGTACCAGAATTGCAATTATTAAGAAAGATAGAGATTTCATCTTGCAATATCCAGTAAATTTTGGCAGATCATGGAAGCTTCATCTCAGTGTAGTTCATGCCCTTTACCTCTACTCCTACAAGTTCATCTTGTCCTCTCATGCAGGAGTGATTCAACATAATGAATAGATCCTTTGAGAAATCAGACGAGTTTACTTGCTCTGCAGTATGTCCTACTGCAAGAGGATACCGAAAACAGAGAGGCATTGGTATTGATTGGTCGTAAAAGCCAGTTGCGTTTGGCAGAGGTCGAATTAGATAAGTTACTGTAAAGTTAGAGCCTACAGGATAATTTGCATGATCAATTATTTTTGGAAATGCAATAATGTTGAATGAATTTGTATAGTCTTTTCCTTGAGTTATTCCAAACTCGTTAGCATTACCTTCATAGTTTAGATCGCTTATCTGAAGTGGAATGGTCTCATTTTGTGGCCAGCTTACACTATCTTCATACACGCCATAAGGTCTGATAACAGTATAAGTCAATTTTACACATGAGGTTGAGTTTGGCTGCATCAAAAGAACTGGAAACATCATTGCGTGATAGTTTGGGGAAAGTATTGTGGTTCCATTACATGACGAGTCTACATCCAAGTTTGATGTGACAACCTCTCTTGTCCAACCTTTTTCCATCAATTTCTGGGCAGTATCAGATTTTACACATGCCGGAGAATTATCCTCTGCTTTGATAACTAGCATAAGATCATTGGCACATGCCACATTCTTTGCTGCAATACCTGATTTGAATTGCGTTAATGGCGATTCAATATTTGCTATTGGGCACGACATTCCCGGTCCTGCAACACATCTATCATTTTCTCCTTGTGCTGAAATATCAAGTAGATTACCGTTCACACAGATCTCTTTTTTATCCAGACCTGTAAATGCACACGTTGCATACGCATTCGTATTAATCTCCACAATTACGATTGTAATCAATATGATTATTGAAATATGTAGAGTTTTCATTTCTACGGCAACCCTCCCTTGAATCCATACAGATATCCACAAATCGGATCATTTTTCTCAAGTGGTTTCTGGTTTAGGTCATCCCAGAGTCCATCAATTACTGCACATTCTACATGATTTGTATTATTTGTCAGAATTGTCACATTGTGATGGATGATTGTATTTACAGGAACAAGCGGATTTGTCCCATTGCCATAACCGGGGCGAGCCCCATCAAAAAAGGCCTGGCTGGTGCATTGCAGTGGTTCTGTCAAGATGCATGTAAAGTCATTGTCTACAAAAAGAGTGCTTTTGATTCCAAAAGTCTCAAAAGTTGGACTTGAAGTGACTAGATCTCTTGTCTTGTTGACAATGATGTTACGGTATGGAGGCTGGGCAAGCCACTTGATCTTTTGCAGCTTGTCTGACGTATCAAGGGTAAGACAGGCAGGAGATTTATCTTCCTGTTTTAGAAACAGTACGAGAGGAGGTTTGCACTGTATGTACTCTATAGGTATTCCTGACTTGAGTTGCTGTAGTGGCAAGATTGGAATCTCTGGAGGTTGCACCGTATTTTGTTCTGCAAAAACCCACTTGTTTCCGTCAAGTTGCCATGTCCTGCTATCGTTTTGTATGTCAGTCAGCTCGGGTGTTGATACGGTATAGTTCTTTGCACCATATGTGTACGATATTACCGTAGACATGTTTGTCTGGTCAAGTGAGAGAGGTTCGTCTACGGGATTAAATGTGTATGTGCATTTTTCATATGGTCCAAGACTAATCACGGCAGGAGGAATCCCTTGCTGTCCCCATGGTCTTGTTCCTTGATGTATTGTGAGCGCAAACAATTGTATCTGTACTGTCTTGTTTTGCGTATTGTACATATCAAACCATTGAGGTGTATTCTGAATGGTATTTAGATCAAGGCATGTCTGTCTTGTACCGCTGGTGTATCGATGTATGGGTTCACAGTAGCTACTGCCAATAAAATATGCGCATTGAACCTTGTGGCCTGGAACCAAATTTGTAGAACAAGTATAGTTGTTGGCAAATCCTGGCTTGTCATAACATGTTTGATTATCAGGAAATAATGCAAATGCACTGTCAAGTTCTACTTGATCTATCATCACCGGAGGATTTGGACTGAGATTAATTGGAAGAGATGACAGTATAAATTCCTGTGATGCAAATGTATTGTGAGTGCCAAGTGTAAGGAGTAGAAATGTGCTGGCTAGAATTATTGCAAGATGTAGAGTTTTCATTTATCGTACCTCCGCAATGTAATTGTCATAATATGGACTGTCAGAAGAACAGTATTCATCTTGAATTATGCCGGCAGTCTTGTTATCATCAAACCAACTTGTCCTTGAAGGACAAAACATTGGACCTATTCCCAGGCCAGAATCTATCATCTGCGTAACCTTTGCTCTTGCATTACCATTCCAGCACAGCGTAAGGGATTTTGTCTGGCCATTTGGAAAAGTAGCAGTAAAGTGCCGAGTCTCGTTTATTTTGAAGTATCCGCCATAGTTTACAATTTCTGGAGGGTGGTGACCCAAGGTTGAGTTTATTGCCCTTGGAAATACGGCATCACAGTTTATGCCGTCAGTGCTAGGCGTACTGGTGCCAGCATATACGAATTTTATGCCGTCAAATTCTACTGGCTTGTTTACTGTATCCATGACTTGAAATTTATGATAATTTTTGCTCTCGTTGTCTATCTCCATGCTAAAACTGGATATGCAATTGGTTAATTGAGATTCTGAGCATTGCTGTGGTTGTATTGGCTCGTTTTGGATAAGAAGGAAAACATAGACTGAAATGGTGATTGCCAAGGTAGTTACTGAAACTATTGTAAGATATGGAATCTTCATTTTTGGCATATCCTATTGTTTGAAAAATCCATATTGACCAACTGGAACTTGTTCTATTGCGTCAACCCCACCGAGGGAAGGGTCTTCTTGCAAAAGCAAGACATGCGATTGTGTTCCATTACTGAGAAGAAAGCCCACAAATACATTTTCTATACGAGGAAATGAGCAGCTAAATACGTTAAAACTAAAGGGCACCTGTACTTCGGTATTTTCTACATTGTATCCTGCGGTATTTTTTTCAAATTCCATGCTGCCTTTTGCAATAGAAATTGCTTTTGCTTTGTCAACAGTAAAAGATACCAATGCCTGTTCTATGTTTTGTACTGTTTTGCACATTGTTGTAGGTTCTGGAGCCGGATACGAATATCTTGCTTGTTGTGTAAAGGCAAAAACGATACCAAAAAAAGAACCTATTATGATGAATGTTATTGCAAGTCTGCGTGTTTCATTTGTTATGATTCTAAAATTAATGCTTAAAAAAAGTGACGTAGATTTCCTCTAGATTTGAATTATGATCTTATTTATCTAGTTGTACCGGATAGAGCCACTAAATTTTGAAGGCTTGGTGGCTAAGAAAACCTTGTACACGGCTCAAGGCTGCATCAATCTGTCCAGACAGGTCTTTTTGAGCTCTGCTTGCTGCGTTGGGCAATTACACTGTCATCTTCTCCTGCCTTTGATTCCAGTACCTTAGAAAGAGAGACCATGGCTTTTTCATGCTCTGTTAGCTCGTCTGGAATGGTTTGGGTTTCATCAAAAGATGGAACTGTTAGTTGTTTTAGAGTATCTGGCCTGCATGTAGATGAAATCGCACTGGCAAAACTTTTTGCATTGGCTGTCCGCGCTCCAAGTGTCCCTAGCCCCCACTTGTCTGTCAAATATTTGAGCAGACTTGTGTGGTCAAAGGTGTCTGATATTACACCATTTCCAACCCATGGAGAGACAAGAATTGCAGGGACCCGCACACCTAGTTGATTAAAAGTCCACTCTTTGCTATTATTGTCCGGAGGAGTTGCTTGCGGGGGTGTGACATGATTGTAAAAGCCCCCATGCTCATCAAATAACACTACAAAGAGAGTAGAGTTCCAAAGTTCTTCGTTTGCGCGCAAAGCGTTGTAGACATCTGCAACAAGTTTTTCTCCACGAAAAACATTGTGTGGAGGATGGTAATCGTTTGCTGTAGGCGGCATGTAGCTTGGCTCTATCCAAACAAAATTTGGCACTTCTGATTCTTTTTTGAAATCATCGTAGAGTTCGAGCAATGGCCTATGGCGAACAGCATTTTGTGGCTCCCACTGATGGGCCAGAACCAACGAGACTGGGATATCCCCAAAGTATACTTTCCAAGTTAATTTCTTCTCGTCAAGGCGGTCAAATATTGTGGTTTGATCATAAAAGTGAAGACTGAGATCCATTATACCTGATGGCATTGTTGCCCTCCCAAGTGAAGTGCCTGACATGGCAAAGAGGCGGTTTGGCCATGTGGGTCCAGGCATGGAAGAGAACCAATGATCACATATCGTAAATTGACTAGCTAGTTGATGCAGTACAGGCAGGCTGTTAAATGAATAATAATTCATAACTTGCCCGAGCTGTGCAGGCTGGGGCTTGTCTTTGAAGGACTCGTAATAATTTTCAACAAAGTTACCCATCTCGTTGCCCTTGTCGTCGGTTCCAATCTGGGCTAGAGTATCTTTGAGATCATGCATTGGATCTGGAGAAACTATCGGAGAGTTGTCAGCTGTTTGCTTGTAGGTATTCCCAGCATAATTGTTAGTGGATGGTAAATTTGGTTGCACTCCATCAATTTTTTTTATCTTGGTTAGTGATCCAAGAATATGATCAAAGGAATTGTTTTCAAGCATGAGTACGATAACATGTTTTATTGGATCAGTTGACATATCATATTCCTGTTTAGGTACCGGATTAACAATCTAAATTATAAAGATATTTGCAACCAAACTGCTTTTTTTATCTCTGACAAAAGTCTAAGCCTGTTTTAAACTCTCTTAAACTCCCTAAACCTATGCCTTTGAAGGCTGAAAAACTCCTTTAGTATTTTTATACGTTAAGTAGAGTTTTCAACCTGTGCTAATAACGCGTTTTCCCAGCTCTTCCCCGAGCTTATCGATGCTCTGATTCCAGCCCATCTCCATTCCAGAAAGCGGTCCTTCTGTTCCCGGCCCTGCCTTGGTCACGACTATATGTAGTATCATTTTCGTCTTTCCTCCAAAATCCTCAAGCATTATTGTAACTTTATTCTCGAGTTGTGGGTTGCCGTCTTCATCCTCTATTGCAGAAGAGGTGAAAACAATGCGCTTGGGCGGAATGATTTCGTTGAAGATTCCTTTCATGGGCCACTTTTGTCCTTCTAGGTCGCCAAGGTCTTTACCTGCCAACATAACAATGTGGATAGAGCCACCAAGTCGCGCAGCCAGATCACAAACAGGATTTGTTACGCCTCTTGGACCCCACCATTTTGCAATTATCTTTGGGTCAGTCCAAGCCTTGAACACTAGCTCACGTGGAGCATCAAATATTCGTGTGATAGTGAGTTCTCTATCCGATGTTCCTGTGTTGGTACTATTTTTTTCTGCCATGTTTCTTTCCTCTCTGTTTCATTTCATTTTCTTGTAGTTTGATAAGATAATCATCCAGTCGATCAAGTTTCTCATTCCAAATGCTACGATATGATTCCAGCCATGTGTCTAACTCTTTGAGTGGTTCTGGACGAAGTTTGTAGATCCGTTGCTGCGCAACTGGATGCATCTCGACTAATCCAGCATTACTTAACACGTGTAGATGTTTGGAGACTTGTGGTTGGTGTAATCGGAGTCTATTGACAATATCTCCAACTGGTCGTGGCCCATCACGCAAAAGTTCAACAATATGTAAACGATTAGGTTCTGCCAGTACACTTAATGCACTTAGGGTAGCTTTCATGAATTTAATATTCCTCTACAGGAATATTCCTTTATAGGAATATAAGCCTTATGATTTAGTAATTATCTTTTTGCTTAACCGCCCTAGTTACGATTTTTTCTTTGCTTTAGGTCGGGTCTTGAAAGTTTTCTTTTTCAAGGCAGCAGTATTGAGCGCAATAGCCGAGCGGATGAAATTTTTCAAAGCACGTTCATTAATCTTGTCGCCCTCATGGAAATCGATCGCGCGCCATTTGTTACCATCTAGTCCCGCGTTGAAGACCTTCTCGGGATCTGGAAGACTTGCGCCGTGAGAAAAAGTCATCTTCACCTTGTCTTTGTGCGCATTTACTATCACGAATATCCCATCATGCGACCAGGTTGGGGTTCCCATCCATTTCCATTCCTCGATCACTTTTGGATCAGCATCATGGATGATTTTACGAAGTTTGGCAAGCACATCGCCACGCCAATCTGCTAGTTCTGCGATCCGTTTGTCAATTTGTTCGGATGGGTTCATCGTAATAACTTCCCGGAGGTCTCAAAATATATAATTATCCACTTTTCAAACTTTAAAAAACTGGTGTAGATTCCCACTGTAAGATTGTTCCACAAACCTAATTATCAAAAATTGTTCTAGTTGAGAGTATGAATAAACTAAAAGTTGTGGCAGGCATTGCAATGATTGTTGTTGGCTCGATTTTGTCCATACCCCAGAATAATTTGCTGGTGTTACACATGTTTATTCCAACTTGTCAGATAGATTCTACTCAACCTTTTACATCTCACGAATGTTCTGGCAATTATTCAAATTGGCTATTATTCCGTTTGATTTCTCTTTGTATAGTAATAATTGGAATACCAATTCTAATTTTTGGGTTGAGAGAAAAATCACTTGCTCCATTTTCAAGAAAGTGATTGTGACATTTCTCATAGCAAGAATCTTTGAAAAACTGTAGATTTTCTCTAGATTTGAATTATGATCTTATTTATCTAGTTGTACCGGAATGAACTAGGCATGAAGACGGGGGTTATTGCTGCAATCATAGCTGTAGCAATTGTTGGAATTATACTTGGCCTGATTGCATATTCTTATACTCAGATTCAGATCAGTCTTGAAAACATATCATATCAAAGTCTTGACGTCTCCCTAACTCAAGGATCCCTTGTTAAAGCAGGTATCAATGCTCTATTGCAAAATTGGCTTGGGGCTGCACTTGATCTGATAACTGGAGTCAAACTGGGACTAGGATTTGCTCTAAGTAACCATGGATTTTTTCCAGTCTACATCCCAGATGTATCATATGATCTCTTGATAAATGATGTAAAGGTGGGACAAGGCCAGAGTCACATAGACGAAACAATCAATCCGGGCGAAACAAAAAGCATTGAGGACAACCAGGATATTCAGTTTAGCAGCATAAAACCCGCTGTTGCTTCAATAGTAGAATCTGGCGGCGTGATAAATTTCAAGGTAAGCGGTACTGCATACTTTAACTTCTTGGGGCTTTCTGTTCCAGTACCATTTGAATCCACAAGACAAGTAAATGTAGTTAATGAATTGAAAAGCCACATTTTTGGAAGCTCACAGAATTCAGGATATTCAAACAACTCTAACCCGTCTTCTCCATTAGTAGGGACAAGCATCAACATACAGTCATCAGCTTATACTGTTTCACAAGGTCAAACAGTGACATTCTCAGGACGGTTAACCGATTCAAATGGTAACGGCATTCTAAACCAGACGGTTGATGTTCAAAGAGACATCACCCTTGCTCCAGATGTAATTTTAGGTTCGTCATATACTGATTCAAATGGCCAGTTTAGTGTGACTTGGACTGCAACAAAGCCTGCAACTAGCAACACTGCCAACATCTATGCAATATTCCAAGGAGGTTCTGGATATTCTAGCGCAAGAAGTGAAGATATTTCAATTCAGGTAAATGCATACCAATCAACTCTGACATCAAACCAAAACCCATCTCTATCACAACAACTAGAACTAGCAGGACAAAAAAATCCAGTCAGTGCAATCAACCCCAATCCTTCCAATTCTCAAGTGCCTAGCTTTCTCATAGCAAATTCTGTGTATCAGGTTGGTCCCCATACCTATACCTACATTCCATTTAACATGCAGTGTTCTGGAACTGTAACCGGAGAGTTTTCTGCACAAGCCTCACTTGGAAATAACATCATTGTATATGTGGTTGATTCTACTGGGTTTAGGCAGTTCCAGTCAGGTGGCTCTCCCTATACGTATTACAATAGCGGCAAGGTAGCTTTAGGGACATTGAACATTGGTCTGTCTTCCGGACAATACTATCTGATATTGTCCAATGCCTACTCGACGATTTCGACAAAGAATGTGAATCTTGTAGCATCTTACACATGCAGTTGAAAAATTTATCAAAACTGCCAAAATACTACCCTAACCCTTTTCTATTACTATGCACTGAGATAGCCAGCAAATGAGTTTCTTTACTGGAAAGGAAATCGAAGTACCAGATGATGTCAAGAGATTATTGCAATTCAATGAGAAAGTTCTACTTTCAGCAGAGACAGATAGATCTGCCTCGCTGATAAATCCAGAAACTATCTTTATTACTTCTCAACGAGTAATAGTGAAAAGACCTACTACCCTAGGTTTGCGAAAAAATCTAGAAGATTATAGATATACAGACATTGCAAATGTACATCTAAAGCGAGGAATAATCAGATCCGGCGTTATACCAAAGATGAGATTTCTTTCAGATAATGTCGAGGTAGACAATTTTCCAAAAGATGTAGGAGAAAAAATATTTAGATTCAAAAACGCTTAACGATTGAAGGAATACGCTCAGGCGTGGAAACCGCGGTTGGAGCTGCTGTACTTGCCACTGGTTTTGGTATGATTGTTTCAACGATTGTACTCAGGTACCAAAATGATACTACAGGTGCAATTGGTAGTCTATTTCTTTCTGGATTATTTTTGATGGGAGTTGGGGCATTAATACTACTAAAAATGGCGTTTGATTCAAAACATAGAATATTAAAATTAGAATACCCAGATCCTTCGAAATCATCAAAGTCTAACATCGTTCAAGAAAGGAAAACTTGGCTATGTAGAAGATATAATGGTGTTGACATATGATTCAAAAGTTAGGCTGATCCTTTCTTCTACCGCCGTGTTCCGTTTGCATATGTTCCGTGCAATCATCTTCCTCAAAGAATAATTTCCCGCAGACGAAACAGCCACATGTATACTCACCATCCATATTTTCTGTAAGGATCGCCTCTAGTTAAATTTTATATCAGTTAAGTTAAGTTATTGGATTAATTTTCATCCTGTGCAGTCAACTGTCTAAGATCCACTTCAATCACTCCACCGACCTCAACCTCATTTTCAGATATTCCGTTATTTTTTCTTCGTCGTCGCATTGGATCTTTATCCTATTCTATGATTCATTATTTCCCTTGAATTCGAATTTTGTAATTAGCAACAAACCTTATCAATTTCGAAACCAAAATAACAGTCATGATTGATGACTTGATGCGTAAAATCCAAGCAGAACATGACCAACAAACTCATATGCTCAACATGTTCACTCAAAAAATGTTGGAAAAATACAGAGGTAATCGTTATGACAAGAATACATCATGCGTTTTAAACCATCTTTAGATGGAAAAGGAATGGCCACCATACCAAAAGACATCTATGATCAGGAAATGAGAGAATTTTTCAAATATTGCCCTCATCTATGCCCTCTTGACGAGTCAGAGTAAAACACCTTTCAATTGCCTAACCATTAAGCAGAAGGTAAATGGTTGATTATCGAAAAAGACACATAGGTAAGTTTGCCATACAAAATGCATCCAAGTACAGTATACAGTATACTATTTACACAAAAATCAAATAATATGTATACATATTAGTAACATGGCATTGCGAGAAGTCCAACCATTGGATAATGAAGAATGGAGCGAATTTGTAGCGGAGCTTAAGAAAGAACCAACCTCAGAAAAAATAAGGATAATTCAAGATGCCGTGAAAAGCGGATCAAAGTTAAAAGTACATAGATAATTAATTTTTCATGTCTAAAGTCACTTCAATTAATTTAGATACGGAAGTTGAGGTTTATCGTTTAGAAGAAAATCTATTCGATATCAAGGATTTCAAATGTAGTAATAAAATCTATGAAGATTATATCAAAAAAGAAGCATGTGATGACCAAAGGAATATGATTGCTCAAACATGGGTGTTTGTCTACAAAAATGTGAATGTTATAGGCTATGCGTCTATTGCCATGGGCGATCTAAACAAAACACAACATGAAAAGTTAAGAGGCTTTCCACACACAAACGTGCCAGGTTTGTTGTTGGGACGCCTAGCAACACACAAAGATTTCGAGTGTCTTGGAGTAGGGAAAAATGTTCGCTTGCCCCATCTGACATATGATTATCACTTGACAGCACGACTGGGATTGGTATTAGATACCTTCCATATCAATAATTGTATGATGGAAAACTAGGGACTTTCTTGACTTGTACCTTTCCATAATTTCAAGTTGGCATGAATTTTTCCTGTCAAGGAAACTTTCCAAGGAAAGTTTGGAAATTTCCAAACTAGGAAACTATCTAGTAACACCATCATCTTCTCACATAGCAATTTCTTAGTTTTTCCTAGTTTCTTACGCACGACTTTCCTAGTTTCCTGTTTTTTCTAAATTTCGTGCGTCAAAAATTACACTTGCTAGTTTAAAATTAAATTCATGAACAGTTTACAGATTAACGTCAAGTTCAAAGTATTAGCCGTAAGTTTAAAGTGCTAAACAGTGTTTAAAGTCAGTTCAGATTGGAAAACAGGTGATACACTCTTTCTTGCCCATTTCTACTCGTAGAAAAACAAGTTTAAACAAATTTTCTACTCATGAAAGTGTAGAAAAAGTGTTTAAAGTACATTTCAACAAATTTCGTGCGTGCGTTTAAACTAGTTCAAATTTTTAGTTTAAAATCATGAACTGAGTTTAAACAGTTTATTTCAATGAAAACTGTTTAAAATCAGTTGAAATCATAATGTCAGGTGTAATGTCAGGGTGTTTCTGACTTTACAGGCGTAGGACAGACCGTAAAACCTAATAATTATATTCTCAACTTATACCACTCGTTTTGGTAGCCCGATAGTCTAGTGGCCAAACAATTTTTGGGCTAGGGATTCCAGGCTCTGGATCTTACGAGAGGACACCTGGAGACGGCAGTTCGAATCTGCCTCGGGCTATCTTATTTTTTAAAACTCTTCTACCTAGAGGCCATTGCAATTCTTTCTCACTCATTCTTCTTTTTAACAGAAGGTGCGTTCATGTCGTTTGCAGCGGCAAGTATCAAGTGCTCTGCAAGGTTTTCCTCTATCGCCTTTGGATTTGAAAATGTTGCATCCCTTACCCCTTCTGCTATGAATCTAAGAGCAAGATCAATTCTTCGAAGAGGAGCAACATCTACTGAAACATGATATACGGTTCCACCGTAAACTATTCTTGTAGTATCTTCGTTTGGAGCTGAGTGTTCTACTGCTCTTATCAAGACTTCAACAGGATTCTTTCCTGTTTTAAGATGCATGATTTCAAATGCCGTCTTGACTGTATTTATAGCGTGAATCTTTTTTCCACCCATTCTGCCAGTGTTCTTTGCATATTTTTTTCCAAAATGAGATAACTTGTTTACAAGTCTCTCAGTTATGTTGACCTCAGCTTTGTTAAATCGCTTCAGTGCGGAACGGCCAAAGGATATTGGGATTATCTCTTTTTTTAGCGAGATGACATTTCTCAGACCTGGATCTTTAATCTCAATTTTGGAGGTATCCCATTTTCTAAAAAGTAAAAGATTCTGTGTTTCAGTCATTTCTATCTTCTCGGTTTTTCTTTCTTACCGTAAACTAGTTCTTTAAGTGAAGTGCCGTTTACCTTGAATACTTTCCATCTTACTCCAGGAATATCTCCCATTGCTCCACCCATAGATGCACCCATTCCTTCTACGTGCACCTCATCGTGTTCATCAACAAAATTTAGCGCTCCGTCTTTTGGAAGAAATGCAGTTACAGTCTTACCGTTCTTTATGAGTTGAACACGTACACATTTTCTCACAGCAGAGTTGGGTTGTTTAGCTTCAATTCCTACTTTTTCCAGTACAATGCCGCGGGCTTGAGGCGCTCCTCCAAGAGGGCTTGCCTTTTTATCCAGTCCGAGTTGTCTTCTCTTGTAAGTTCCAATAGACCATCTTTGTCTCTTTCTTTTATCTCTAAGAACTCTTCCTGCAAATAGACCAAGGGGTGATTTTGCCATTATCCATTACTCCATTATTTTTTCAGGACTTTGTATTAATACACTTGAGATTTGAAAATATCTTTTTGCAAGCAATCTTGCCTTTTCAGCATTTCTACCTTCTCTGCCTACCACTATGCCTTTCTTCTTTGCATCAACAAGAACAATTGCTTGAAGAGAGCCATCCAATCTTTTGTTTAGCTTAACTTCTGATATTAATTTTGGATTTAACATATTTTTTAGAAACTCTGCAGGATCTTCAGAATATTCAACTAGTTCGACATTTCTTTTCACTACATTTTGTAGGTTTCTTATTGTAGAACCTCCTTTTCCTATTGCAAGACCCATCTTGCCTTGATTTACTACAAAAATCACTCTGTCTTGCTTTTCATCTTCGATGCAGTCTCTTGCTGTTGCACCAGTCACATTTTGAAAAAGTGACATTAGTTTTATTTGATCTGTTGTTAGTTTGATTGTCTCTGTCATACCTTTTTTAAACTCGATCTCTTTGGGGGACATTTAAATCTTGATAGACGGTTTGAGAAAAACAAGACATTTATGCTTGCTTCTCTGTTTCTGCATCTTTTATAATAGCTTTAAGATTAGTATCACTTAGAGTTTTTAGCGATACTGCCGAAATTCGAAACTGTGTACCACACAGTCTACCTAGTTCTACTGATGAACCATTATAATTTAGAGTTGGCACTTTGGCACTCTTTGCAGCTTCAACTATCTTTTGCGTCATTGATGACGGAATCGAACGTGAAAGTACAATTAATTTAGAGTTTTTAATAGAACTCAAAGCTTCTTTGGTTCCAAAGAAACATTTTCCATCATCTACTGCATCCTTGATGGTTTTTTCTAAGAGTTTAACCATCTTCTACTACCTTCATGTAAAGATCTACAGTGCCAGTACCAATCGGAATGTTTGCTCCAACTATGACATTTTCTGTGACTCCTTTGAGTTCTTCTACCTCTCCTGCCAATGCAGCTTCTGCAATGGTAGGAACAGTAATCTCAAATGCGGCTCTTGCCAACACGCTAGTCTTTGTACCTGCAATTCCATGTCTTCCAATTTGTTGTAGGTATCCTCTAGAGCACATCAAGTCTGCCACCAACATGATATATCTAACATCAACTTCAAGACCCTGATCTTCAAGAGTTGAGTTTAGTTCGTTTATCAATGAATTACGAGCAGCTTCTATACCAAGTGTGTTTGCTATTTCAAAGACATTGTTTGTTCTAATGTTCTTTTTGTCAATACCATCAACCTCCATCACCTTAGCAATGTTTGATCCTGATGTTTGGATAACCCATTCATCTCCTTGTTGTACAATTGTTACACGTTCCACATCGGTTACTCCCTTGACTGTAGCTGAAAGAACTTTATTTCTCATACCAAGTATTGTCTGAGCATCAGATTCTTCAGGAAGAGTAAGTGTAATGGAATGTCCACTAGGCTCAATTTCAAATTTCTTCTTTGATGACTGTAATGCCATTACAACATCTTCAACGGTGCAAGCTCTTTCTTTTAGTCTGTCTTGATTTAGATTCAGTTTTATTTTTGTAGAATAGTCAGTCTCCGTACTTGTGATTAATGCGCTTATCTTAGTATGCAAGATTTCTCGTGCTACCTTGATCGCCTTTTCTTTTGATTTTTTGTGATGTTCCTCCAAGTATATGTCCATGGTTGGAGTGACTGGCTTCTTTCGTGCATCTACAAGTTCAATAAGTCTTGGAAGTCCCAGTGTGACGTTTCTCTCTCTAATACCTGCAAAGTGGAAAGTTCTAAGGGTCATCTGGGTACCAGGCTCACCTATTGATTGTGCTGTGACAACACCTACTGCTTGTCCTGGTTCAACCTTGGCGGTATCGTAAAGTTCCAATGCTTTCTTCAGCACCTTCTCGATTCCATCTCTGCTGAGTTTTGATTCTGCCAGAGCATCGTGAACAGTTTGAGACAAACGTGGATTGAATGTTTTGGTGTATTTTTTTACAAGGTCTTCAACGTCTTCTTTGGTTGCTTTCTTTCCAGAGTCAATGATACTTTCAGATTCAATTAATCTAGAAATTCTAAATGCCTCACCGTGATCACTTTTTGAAACATCAATTCCGTCTTCACCATACAGGAATTGTATGATATGACCATGTGGGTCTCTTACTGTCTGATCATACTCTAGTTTGAGATGCTCTAATGCATTTATCAATCTCCTTTGCATGTATCCACTTTGCTGAGTTCTTACTGCAGTGTCTACAAGACCCTCTCTTCCACCCATTGCGTGAAAGAAAAACTCTAGTGTTGATAGACCATCCCTATAGTTTGATTTTACAAATCCTCTTGAATCAGGATTTGTATCATTCTCCTTGAAATGTGGTAATGCTCTGTTACTGTAACCTTTGTGAATTCTTCTACCTCGAATTGACTGTTGACCTAATGCACCTGCCATCTGACCAATATTCAGAGAAGAACCTCTTGCTCCAGTTGTTGCCATAATTCTACCTGCGTTTGTTTCATCAAATGATTTGTCAGCCATACTGCCTGCTCTATCTCTTGCTTTTGATAGTTCGTTTACAATGTAAGCTTCAAGAGCTTCTTCAGCGGAGAGTCCTCTGCTAAGCTGCAAGGTTCCCTTCTTTGCCTGCGATATGAAATCATAGACCTTGTCATAGGATTCTTGAATATCTCCCAATATGGAATCCTTGGTCTTCACTGAGAGTTCCAAGTCAGCATATCCATAGCTAAATCCATATCCTGTGATAAACTGCTTTAATACAATTAGAATAGAATTGAGAAAATTCTTTGCTTCCTCGAAACCATAATCTTTAGCTACTCTATGTAGAACACTATCAGGTTCTTCTGCTCCTATTGACGCTTTGTCTATTACACCGCTTACAAGTTGACCGTTTTTAATTACGACATCCTTTGCTGGTCCCTTGGTTCCTTTAGACCATTTTGATGTAATGACATAATTGAAATCTTTTGGTAAGAATAGTGAGAATAGCTGTTTACCGGTATACAGTGGACCGCCCTTTCCTTTGATCTGAGGTTCTGGGAATGTATCTGTGTATCCACCTAACATTGCCAAATTTGCAAATTCTTGTGGAGTAAGGGTGGTATCGTCTTTTGTCAGCAAGTATGCTCCTGTAATAAAGTCACGTAGTGCACCAATTATTGGTCCTCCGTATCTAGGTGATATTATTTGATCCTGTACGCGCATTAGGAGAATGGCTTCAGCTCTTGCCTCCTCGCTTTGAGGTACATGAAGAT
This sequence comes from uncultured Nitrososphaerota archaeon, assembly GCA_963701075.1. Taxonomy (GTDB): domain Archaea; phylum Thermoproteota; class Nitrososphaeria; order Nitrososphaerales; family Nitrosopumilaceae; genus Nitrosotalea. The sequence goes on along the minus strand of OY969559.1, from coordinate 712,448 downwards.
TCATTTCATCACCATCAAAATCTGCGTTGTACGGAGGACATACTGAAGGATGTAATCTGAAAGTCTTGTTTGGTAAGACCCTAACGTAGTGACCCATTATAGACATTTGATGCAATGATGGTTGTCTGTTGAACATCACAATGTCTCCATCAGATAGATGTCTTTCAACAAGATATCCTATCTCTATATTGTTAGCAATTGTCTCCCTGTCCTCAACAAAGTCTAATCTTATCTTTACACCGTCTGGTCTTACAATGTAATTAGCTCCAGGATATTTGGTAGGACCATTGATGACAAGTTTCTTTAGTCTCTCAATATTCCATTCCGTTACAACTTCGGGAATTGTGAGCTTTGTTGCAACAGATTCTGGAACTCCAACTTCAGAGATCGCCAAGTTTGGATCTGGTGAGATTACAGTTCTGCTGGAAAAGTCTACTCTTTTTCCAGAAAGAGAGCCTCTGAATCTACCCTCCTTTCCTTTCAGTCTTTGTGTCAAAGTCTTGAGTGGTCTGCCAGATCTATGATGAGCTTGTGGGATGCCAGATACTTCATTGTCAAAATATGTTGTAACGTGATATTGTAACAAATCGACTAGATCTTGCACAATGAGTGGGGGGGTACCAGCTTCCTTGCTTTCCTTTAGCCGTTGATTTACTCTGATGATATCAACAAGTTTGTGGGTCAAGTCATCTTCAGATCTAATTCCAGTTTCTAAAATTATTGAGGGTCGTACTGTGACAGGCGGTACAGGTAAGACTTGGAGCACAAACCATTCAGGTCTAGCAGTAGTCGGATCATAACCAAGTAATTTCAGGTCATCATCTATCATATGAGAAAATCTTTCACGAATGGTAATTGGGAGTAATCTGTTTTCTCCTAGCTCTGTTCGTTCAATGAAAATTGTGGGTTTTGTAAATATCATCTCGTATTGCGATTTTCCACAATGAGGACATGTTTTCTCTTTCTTTGCCCTTTCAATTATTTCATCAGGAATGTGTTTAATTGAGATAACGTTGTACGCAGCCTCTTTTTGGATTATTTTGTGATATTCTTCAAGTTCTTCTTGTGGTATCTTTAATCTAGCACATGACCTACAGGTGGTCAACAAAAGCTTGTAGATATTATCAATAAACGCAATATGCAATACAGGCTCTGCAAGCTCAATGTGACCAAAATGCCCAGGACATCTAGCTGCAGTGTTTCCGCATGTAAGACATTTTTGACCTGGTTCAAGAGTACCAAGTCTACCATCCATCAATCCACCTTGGACAGACATTCCATCTTCATCATAAGTTTCAGGGGCTGTAATCTCTGCAACAGAATATTTCCTTATTTCGGTTGGAGACCATACAGAAAACTTGATTCCATCAATTACTTTGATTGTTTCAACTGCCATTAGACTCTCTCCTTTATCAAAAGTCTTGGCGCTACGTCAAGGCTCATCATTTCCTGCAATAGAAGTTTAAAGGCATAAGCAACTGAGATTGAGGTTACCTTTGCTTTATCTCCACACACCCTACAGACAAATCGTCTTTGTTTTATATCATAATATGACACAAGTCCACATCTTTCACAGATATAGATTTCAGCCTTGTCAGATTCTTCAAGAAGTCTATCCTTTAACATCATAGATGCGCCATATGCAATAAGACAGTCTCTTTCCATTTCACCAAATCGTAGACCACCGCCTCTTGCACGACCCTCGGTTGGCTGCTTTGTCAACATTTGTACTTGGCCTCTTGCCCTTGCATGTATCTTATCTGCAACCATGTGGTGTAATTTTTGATAGTATACAACACCGACGAAAACATCAACTGAAAAGGCCTTACCTGTCCTCCCGTCATACATCATTTCCTTACCTGAATACTTGAATCCTGCAGTCTCCAAAACCCCCTTAATGTCCTCTAATTTTTCACCAACAAATGCAGAACCATCCATCTTTGAACCACGCAAGGCGGCAGCTTTTCCTGTTACGGATTCAAGAAACATCCCTACTGTCATTCTAGACGGGAAAGCATGAGGATTTATCATAACATCAGGTACAACGCCATCAGCAGTATAAGGCAAGTCCTCATGGTTTACAAGTAACCCCACAACTCCTTTTTGTCCATGTCGTGATGCAAATTTGTCTCCAATCTCAGGAATTCTCACATCTCTTACTCTAATTTTGTACATTCTGCCACCATCATGAGATTGTGTCATAACAACGGTATCGACAACACCGTTTTCGGATGGTCTTACACCTATTGATGTATCTCTTCTATATGGTCCCTTTACTTCAAACTCTCTATATTCTTCCATAAATCTAGGAGGACTTGTTTTTCCAATGAGTATGTCTCCACCCTGAACGGTGGACTCGGTTGCGATAACTCCGTCTTCTTCTAATAATCTATATGCTTTGTCGCCACGAAATCCGCGAATGTTTCCATCTGCAGTTGGAATTTCAAAATTATCTCTCATTCCTCCAGGATATTGTTTGGCTTCTGCCTCGTAGATCCTATAGAAGAAGGTCCTACCCAATCCTCTATCGACAGATGATTTACTCAATACTATCGCATCTTCAATATTGTAACCGTCAAAAGGTAATACTGCAACAACACAGTTTTGTCCTGCCGGTCTATCTTCTAGTCCTAACAGACCCATTGCCTTTGTTGTAACAATTGGAGTTTGTGGATACAGCATAAGATGTTGCCTAACGTATGTGCTTGCATTCATCAGCGGGGTTGAGAAACCAAGACTTTGCTTTGCCATGGCTGATTCATATGTATTTCTTGGAGATTGATTGTGCTCGGGGTATGGTATGATGGATGCACCGGCTCCGAGAATTGCAGATGGGAATATTTCCATGTGGGTATGTTTTTTCATGTCTGTTTCATCTATTGCGATGTAACAGTTTTCTTCTTCATTTGCGTCAACTAGCTCAATTACACCCATATGCAAGAGATCTGTCCATGACGAAAATTTTTTGCTAACTTTGTCTATTCAGCTCTTGTGTTAACAGCAATTTATTGTCCTTAATTACAATCAAGGGTCGTAGAACTCTACCCGCATTACAGTTGACATAAAGTCTCTTAGTTGAACCTTCCACACTAGACTGATACAAGAAAATGCCAACGTGTGGATGAATCTTATAGTTCCTTCGAAGTTCTCTCAACGAATCAACAAGTTTCTGTCCATCTTTGTAATATCCTATTAATCTCCCATCTACGAAAACTCTAGTTCCCTCTTTTTTCAGATCATCTTTTGCGTCAGAAACATAAGTAGCGCCTAGATCGTAAAGCTTTTCAACTATATCTTCAGATGCTACATTTACTGATATTATAGCAGACAGTGCCAAATTCTTTACCAACCCACAATTAGATCCCTCAGGAGTCTCGCTTGGACATATTCTTCCAAAATGAGTAGCATGCAAGTCTCTTGCCTCGAAGTTAGGTTGACTTCTACTAAGTGGCGATTGTATTCTTCTAAGATGACTTATTGTAGACAGATAGTTGGTTCTGTCCAAAAGTTGTGTAACACCAACACGGCCTCTTCCCCAGTTTCCTGTTGCTATTGCATTGTTTAGTTTATCCGTAACTATACCGGGCCTAACTGCTGCCGCAACTGCGTTTATTCCTCTTTTTTGTCCTGATCTCTCAAGCTGATATTTCATGTCTCTCACCAGATTTCGGAAGGCTGTTCGGAAAAGGTCAGCAAGCATTTGACCTGCAAATTTTATGACTTTATTTCCATAATGATCTTTGTCATCAGGAGTGATCCATCCTAACTTCAGTTCAATTAATTTGCAGGTTGCTTCACCTAGAAATAGAGATTTTTCCTTTCTATTATCAGGGTGTTTTCCCAAGTGCGGTAGGAGACCCCAGTCAAGCAAAGTCTCTGCTCTTTTTATCTGGAATTCTTCTAGCATACCTGGCGCAATCCTTTTGCTGATATACACTATAGCGTCTTTTGCTGTTGGTACATCACCTGATTTTTCAAATGAAGCTTCTAATTCATCTTGAATCTCGTCAACTAGAGAAACTGCTGCTGCAATTTCTCGATCAGATTCAAGTCCTAATGCACGCATTAGAGTAACTACAGGAATATCCACAGGAGAACCTGGAATCTTTGCTACTATCAGGCCATCATTTTTCATCACAAGTTCAAGTTTTGCGCGATAACCTACAATGGATGAATATACTTTGGCTTTGAAAACTGTATTGCCTCCGACAGTTTCCTTATCAACTATAATTTTATTGTAAGAAAGATCTTCTAATCCAACAATGACACGCTCAGAGCCATTGATGATAAAATAACCGCCTGGATCATTTGGATCCTCACCATATTCTATGAGTTTTTGTTCAGAGAGGTTATGCAAAATACAAGCATTAGATCTAACCATTACTGGCATGTCACCTATGTGAACATATCTTGATTCTAGAATTTTTCCATCTTCTACTACACTTGCTTCAAGCATTATAGGAGATGCATAAGTTACATTTCTTAATCGAGCTTCCATCGGAGCAATGTGTGTGATTGAACCATCTAATTCCATCATGCGAGGTTGTTGAAGTTTTACTTTTCCAAGTTGAATTTTATATGGATACTCTGCACTCTCTATCTCTATCTGCCCAACTTCATCAATAATACTTTGAAGTCCTCTTTCAAGAAACTCATCATAAGAATTCAGGTGTTGCCTTGCTATTCCTTCTCTTTTTAGAATGTCCTGAACTATTGGCCATCGTTTATGTGAAATGTGTGTCATTATTCTTCCACCACGTATCTGTAGTAGATGCTTTCACCAGCTGTAGGACTTTTTCTTGCTATCTTTATCATATCACCTGGTTTTACTCCCAGGCCTCTGATCGCAGGATCACTGACATATATCAATGGCATCTCAGTAGGCTTTGTGTGATATTTTTCTAACACCTTTTCAGCTTCTTCTTTAGTCATTATCGCATGTTTTGGAACATAGATATGATCTGGAATCAGTATTTTCTCTTTCTTACTTATCACGTTAAAAATCCCCTTTGAACATTAGCTGTAATAGATAATTAATCCACAAACTACGTTGCTTCCACCGAGAGGTTAATATATATCTAATCCATGGCATTTCAAAAGCGCTATATTTTATCTAGTTTTTTCAACTTTAAATAGTAAAAAGCTATCGCTGACTCGACTAACACTTGTTTTGAAGACTTGGATTTATTTGTAATTTGATTATGGATTGACAAAGCTTTGTATTCAAATAGATCTAGTTTGCCCGATCCCAGGATCATCATTCACAATAAATACAATAGGAAATGAAAGATGTTGGTACATCAAGGCTGATGTATAGTCCCAATCCCTTTGTTATACAATGCAGGCTATTTGATGTGACATGCAAACAATTACTCCTAGAGCATAAATTGACTACAAGATAAACGATCAAGATGTCAGTTTTTGTGCTAAATGATAATAAGAAAAATACCACTTTCTCATTTTTTGAATATACATAAATACCCATTCTACTTAATCGCAGACGATGAGTACTCATAAAGAATACGCGTTGATCGCTATTCTTGCAACGGCAGCCATTGTAGGTGTTGGTCCTGCATTTGGATTCTGTCCACCAACATGTGAACCAGCCGCCCAATACAGTAACGCAATGATGACAGGTAATGCCTCTAGTCTTTCAGCAGTTCAACAGCCAGCGAACATAATACCACTTACGCTGACAACAGACAAGACAACATATGATCATGCCTCAGTCATAATGGTGAGCGGTCATGTGATAAACCCATATCCAGGTCAGGATGTGGCTATGAAGTTAACTAGTCCAGAAGGAAACATCGTGTTTGTATCTCAGTTAGCACTAGACAGCAAAGGAGACTTTAACACCACGATAAATACAGATAGTTCACTCATGGCAGAAAATGGGCAGTACACCTTGTATGCACAGCAAGGCAATGAGCAAGCAAGAACTAATCAGGTTCAGTTCCAACTTACTGGACAAATGCCAACAACACCAACATCAATACCAAGTATTCCAGAGTTTGGCCCAATAGCAGCTCTAGTACTTGCAATTGCGATCACATCAATAATTGCAGTATCTGCAAAGACTGGACTAAGATTGATGCCAAAATACTAACATCCATTTTTTCATTTTTTGAATATACATAAATACCCATTCTACTTAATCGCAGACGATGAGTACTCATAAAGAATACGCGTTGATCGCTATTCTTGCAACGGCAGCCATTGTAGGTGTTGGTCCTGCATTTGGAGATAGCATGTCAGGAATGTCTTCACCTGGAAACAGTATGCAAGGCATGTCAGGTAGCAATACAACAACTGTTCAGCCAATCATAATACCTGTCACATTACCATTCAGTCTGACAACAGACAAGACAACATATGATCGACAATCGACAATACTTGTCACAGGACATGTCCAGAACATAATACCTGGAGTGCCAGTCACATTACGAGTTTCAGATTCATTAGGTAATGTCGTAGAAGTTAATCAGCTAACTGTCGACAACAGCGGAAATTTTAACACCACAATAAATACATCAAGTCCGCTGTGGACAAGTGGTGGAACGTACACCATTTATGGTCAGTATGGAGAACAGCAAGGTATGCGTACAGCACAGACACAATTTAGTATCGGTGGAGGTGGAGCATCAAGTTGCCAACCAGATCAACTCTCAGCTACAGTAAATAACGAGATGTACTGTATCAATTACAGCATCAGTGGAGGGACAGCTACAGGAGCAACTCTTAGTATGTCATCTAAAACTCTCACTGTAAATTTACAAGCAACCAGTGATGGTCAGATAACTCTCCAGATACCAAGATCAGTATTAGATGCAAAATCTGGTGTCAATGATGGCAGCTTCTTTGTCCTAGTAGATGGAGAAGAAAAGGATAGTTTCACAGATACGCCAAGTGCTGATACTAGAACATTGACAATACCATTCAGCATAGGGGCAGAGCAGGTACAGATCATTGGTACACAGGTAGTTCCAGAGTTTGGCCCAATAGCAGCTCTAGTACTTGCAATTGCGATCACATCAATAATTGCAGTATCTGCAAAGACTGGACTAAGATTGATGCCAAAATACTAGAACACTCTACTTTTTCATTTTTTTATTAAACTATAGTAAAGGAAATATACGACATAAAGACAAATCGAATATGCGCTCAATAGCATTATTAGCAATTTCTTTTGTAATATTATCCGGGATGTCTTTCAATGCATTTGCCCAAACACCGACAACTCCCACTCTTACACCTACCGCGCCTACTGCACCTGCAATCACAGTTAGCACCGATAAGAGCTCCTATCTGGCAGGAGACACAGTAGTCATCTCAGGCCAAGTTCAAGCAGTGGTACCTGGAACACCACTCACTGTGCAGATATTAGATTCTAATACCAATTTGATCCAAATAGCCCAGATTGATGTTTCTTCAGATGGGAAATTTACAAAATCATTCCTGGCGTCAGGCCCATTATGGAAATCAAATGGGGTCTATACAGTTAAAGTTCAATATGGCCTTCCAAATGTAACTACTCAGACCACATTTACTTTTCAAAGCTCAGTTGCCCCTATAAGTAATATTTTCCAAGTAAAAGATCCCAACAGCCAGCAAACCTTTAGTGTCAACTATACCATAACTGGCGGAAGTGTAAACAGCATGACAATCGACACACAAAGCATATCACTCATTGTCTCTATCAACTCAACAAGTGAGGGTTCTATTACACTCCAAATACCACGAACACTAGTGGACGCAAAAACTAGTTCTGGTCAAGACGACTCGTTCATAATCTTGATAGATGGTGCTGAGGTCAAACCACAAAGCGAATCAGCAAATGGAGACTATAGAACATTGACAATACCATTCTTGCAAGGAGATCAAGACGTAGAGATAATCGGCACACAGATAATTCCAGAGTTTGGTCCGATCGCAGCTCTAGTACTTGCAATTGCGATCACATCAATAATTGTAGTATCTGCAAAGACTGGACTAAGATTGATGCCAAAATACTAGAACTAAAAGTCAAATTTTCTTTTATCAATACATAAATACTCATGATCCTTGAGTATTGGCTAGCAAATGAGAACATCAAGCGCCTTGTGTGCAACACTAGTTGTAATTATATCGATTTTTGGATTATCTTCCTTTATCTTGACTCCCGCACATGCTAATACTGGCAATTGTCCTGTAACGGGATGTGTGGAAGGTGGAGATACGCTAAATGTCGTTATAACCCCGACTACCGGCGGTTCGCCATTGCAAATTTCCTACAAGGCATCGTTTTCCGGCAATAGTACAATGAAAGCTTCTACATGGAATTTTGGAGATGGGAATCCAGCAGTAACTAATGTCATGAACGGGACATACACATACCAGTCAGCAGGAAACTATACCGGTACTGTAGAGGTGGATGCCAACGATGGCACTGATTACACTCAACAATTTACAGTGACAGCCACAGGAACTATAGGAGCTAATGTTAATATGCTGAATGCCACAGTAGCAAATCCAAATGCTGGCACCATGAACGCATACCAGTATCTCCAGCAAGAACACAACGGTAGCCTGACAGCATCAAGTCTTCCACCCCTCTCAGTACAGACGAATTCTCCAAGTTATAATCAAGGCGACACAATAGTTATCAATGGCGCAGTCAAAAACATATCAAACGATACTGCCGTTACTGTAAGAATCATGAATTCATTAAAAAACATGGTTTCAATAGCACAGTTTGTCCCCGCCTCAGATGGTAGTTTTTCTACCAAAGTTCTTGCTACTGGTCCATTATGGACAACAGCAGGCAATTACACAATAGTTGCACAATATGGCCCATCTCTAAACACTACTACTAGCTTCACATATAACGGCGGCAACGGACAAGAAGTCATATCCGCACCTACAACTGGTACTTATGCGTTACAAACTCCCGCTGGAACTTTCAACATACCATATACAATAGAGGGTGGAACTATACAAAACATGCAGATACTCGGGCAGCAGACTACACTTGCAATCACCATTAACACATCATCAAATGGCTCGTTGTCTATAAGCCTCCCAAGAGCACTCATAGATGCCAAAGCATTGCCACCTGTATCAACAGCGGTAAACTCGACGTCAACCACGTCAGTCAACCCAGCAGAGGAGCCAGATTCATCATTCATTGTTCAAGACGGAGGACAAAACGTACAGTTTACTGAAACGAAAAGCACAACCACTAGAACACTAGGCATATCCTTCCACAAGGGAGATACGACAATAGATGTTGTCGGCACAGTTTCAGTTCCAGAGTTTGGCCCAATAGCAGCTCTAGTACTTGCAATTGCGATCACATCAATAATTGCAGTATCTGCAAAGACTGGACTAAGATTGATGCCAAAATACTAACATTTTCTTTTAGACTTATCTGCAAACTCTGATCTTCAAAATTTTTATTGTCTAGGTTGATTTTTGTCACGTGTTAATATTCTGAATTTATTTACTACATTATTGACAAGGTACTTAGATTATTATACGACTAAATGAAAGATGGAATGATGAATTTTGAGTTCGAAGAATTTAATTCTCTAGAAGACATGTTTGTATACATGGCTACCATGGCACCGCCGATGAAAAACATGCTACCAATAAGTTCCTACAAAGGATACATCTTTTCAATTATCCCCTTGAGCCCTGCAACTGGCAATTCTTACCTTATAATCTATACAAAAGGCAAGCTTGATGGAAAGATGTTGGAATTTGATATGAATCTGAGAAAATATAGGCTAGTCGATGTAGCAGAACGGGCGGATAAAAGCTATTTTGTTGTTCTAACTCCAAAAAGAAACACAATTGCAGATGCAGCGATTAAAGAACTCGAGAAATCTACTTAGTGTAAGCAGGAGCATTGACTGACCTGCTTCTGGCATACTTTTCCATAATATCTTCAGGAAGCTTGCCATTGAACAATTCCTTGGATAAACCTCGCAAGTAACGCATTATTGCCCAAGTTCCAGCTTTAATCATGCCATACATCACAGGCTTCATCAAAGTACCATACGACTTATTTCTAAGAATTATAGGAATAATATCGTTAATTACTCTCAAGTTGTGTTCCCAGCACTTCCAGAATAATGTAAATTGCGCCTCATTGAGATTGCCAAAGTGCATCGAATTCTTTTCGTTAAAGTCTTGATAAAGCAATGGTGCGACAATACCTCTCATGTTTGTGTGTTTAAAGTCTTCAATTAAATCGATAGTATACTGTGTTTCATCTGGTGTTTCATCTGGCCATCCAATAATCAAAGTCGCTGCTGGGAACCAATGGTTCTGATTCATTATCTTTGCACCCTCTCTGACAACCCATCCCCATTCATCTGTAGAAAACGGTTTTGTCTTGACTCCAAGATGCTTCTTCACCATTCTTGGTGCTACTGTTTCTATACCAAGATTTGTTGCCAACCACTTTTCATTACTCATGCCATTAATTGCTGAAATATCGTGAAATAGTTTAGGATCTGCACACACAGCAGAAAATGTCATGTGGGTGGTCCCTACAAATCTAACTCCTAGAGATTTGAGCCCTTTCCATAATTCAGTTATTGCATCATAGTTCGGTCTAAACTCCCGATTGTCACAACCATAAAGCAACATTTCATCAGAATGTAACCAAATTGAATCAAATCCATAATCTAGATTTATTTTTGCTTCTTGTTGTAGTCTTTCAAGTGGAAGATCCTTCTTTGATCTTTTGTTTACATCACAAAAGTCGCAACCTCTTCCACATCCCCGCATGGCTTCAATAAGCGAGTTAACAGTGGGACCTTGAATCATTGGAATGTTTTGAATGTTTTTTACAAAGCAATGCATTAGTTCTGGGGCATCACCCTTTTCGAGATCGTGAAATAGATCTAATGCAAGTTCGTCTGCTTCTCCCACGACTACAGTATCAAGACCGTGAATTTTCATCCTTTCAGTTTTTGCAAGCTCCCAGACTCCGTTTCCACCAACTGCTACATGAAAATTGTATTTTTTCTTGAGCTGAATGATCTTAGCACACATTCTTTTGAATTTCATTGCAACATACGATAGTTTTTCAGGAGACATGGTAGTAGTAACAGGAGCCATTCCAAGTGGATCCATTACATTTATCCCTACAACTTTAGTATCAGGACCTATACATTTTTCAAGATAATCAGGATTTGCAATAAATATCTCGTCTCGTGTGTAACCTTGTAATAGTGCTGCCTCTACTCTACGCAATCCGACCTGAGCAACTTTTGCTTCACCAGTTACCACATTGGTTTCCACAGGAGGGCAAAACACTTTATCAAAAACCCATTCTGGTATAACCTCATAAGGTCCACATGCAATGAAACCATAAAGAAAATTACCACGATAATTAGTCATCAAGCTACGATCTGCGGTAAGAACTATCCTCTTGCCTGCCATTCTCCTTAATCTTTTTTACTACGATATAAATCGTTTACCTTATTGCCCTATGAAAAATTTCTCTTTTGACATATAAACCGGTATTGTATAATCTACACTGTGGATATATCAGAACCAAGACATATTGAAAGACATCAAAAAGAGACTAGTTCGATAAGGGATTTCGTATTTGGCTTTGGAGATGGAATAAACACATCATTGGGATTGGTAGCTGGGGTTGGCGGAGCTGATCAAACCTCAAGCATAATCATCTTAGCTGCAATAGTAGCAATGTTTACCGGTGCAAAAGCAATGGCAGTCCAGAATTATCTTGCAGTTAGATCACAAAGACAGATCTTACAATCTGAAATTGAACGAGAAAAATGGGAGATGGAAAATGTTCCAGATGCTGAAAGAGGTGAGATAGAAGGCATCTACAAAGCAAAAGGATTTACCGGTACCGAACTTGAAAATATAGTCAACAAAATTACTTCTGATAAAAAAGTGTGGTTAGATACAATGCTTACAGAAGAATTAAAATTAAATTTAGAAATAGTGGGAAGTCCATTGAAGAGTGCTTTCCGTATGTTTGGAGCATTTTTAGTTGGGGGCATTTTACCGATTATTCCATATTTCTTTGCAAGTGGGTATGTACCACTGTTAATAGCTGTAGGTACGAGTCTATCTGCATCATTTGTCATTGGAGCAATCAAATCCAAGATGGCGGACCTAAACATAGTGTGGGGCGGATTAGAAATGGCTGGCCTTGGTACTGGAATCGCGTTAATAGGATATGGTATTGGTTCAGAATTAGGTCATATCGGAATAATCAAGGCCTAGTCCTATTCATAGCAACTCTGTTTGCCACATTTGCTGCAAAAGCTCCAGCACCTATTCCATTATCTATATTCACAACTGAAAGTCCTAGCGTACAACTCTGCAACATAGAAGCAAGTGCAGCAACGCCCTTCTCTCCATATCCATATCCTACTGATGAAGGAACACCAATCACTGGAATGTCCACTAAAGATGAGACAACAGATGCTAGTGCTCCTTCCATTCCTGCCACTACAATGATTACATCTACTTCTTCATGGATCATTTTCTTAATTATTGGAAAAATCCTGTGTAATCCTGCTATACCAACATCATAGCTGGTAATGCATGTACAACCCATTGCTTCACACATTAACCTAGCTTCTTCTGCAACACCAATATCAGATGTGCCAGCAGTCAATATTCCTACTTTACCACCTGAAGATAACAATTTTTTAAAGAACAAAATTGATGTGGTATGCCTTCCTGTTTTGATCTTGAGTTTATGTGCCCTAGAAAAAGAAGCAATGGTTTTGTAGTGAACTTTGTTAATCCTTGAGGCCAAGACACAGTCTGATCTAGACATTACAGCCAGAATGATTTTTTTTAAATCTGGTAGTTGTTTTTTTTCAGCAAATATTACCTCTGGAACTCCTCTTCTGATTTTTCTCCCTACATCAAGTTTAGCAAAATCTTCTATTTTTTCTATAGAATAAAGAGAAAGCAATTTTTTGGCCTGGACCGCATTAATCTTTCCCAATTCAAGTGATCTCAGTATTTCTATGAGCTCCAACAATATCTCCGTAACTGTTACGAGTTAAAAAATTTAATCAGAGTTCAAGACCAGAAATTGCAGTCTTGACACTTTCTACCCCTTTCTTGAACCATTCCTTTTCATTTGAATCCAGATCTAATTCTATGATTTTTTCCACTCCATTCTTGCCTAATATTACTGGTACTCCAATCGAAACATCGGAATAGCCATACTCACCATCAAGATACGTACTACTGGTATAACTTGCCTTGTATCTCTCATTACAGCCTCAATAATGGCAGAGATGGCATTTCCGGGGGCATGAACTGTTGCACCTTTGAGTTCAATCACTTTGGCTGCAACTTGTCTTGTACTTTGCACAATTTCATCAGTTTTTTGTTTTGGCAATATAGAAGTCAGAGGAATACCTGATACTGTAGAATATCTTGGAAGTGGCAACATATTTTCTCCATGTTCTCCTATTACCAAGGCACGAATTGAATTACGAGAATAGTTTGTTGACTCGTGAATAAATTGGACAAATCTAGATAGATCAAGCATGTTACCCATACCAAATACTCTGTTTTTTTGAAACCCTGAAACTTTGTAGGTAAGATATGCCATAGGATCTAGAGGATTAGTCACAGGAATTATCATTGCATCTTTTGCAAATTTCTTTATGTTCTCTACCACTCCTTTTACAATCGATGCGTTAATTTTCAATAGATCCATTCGTGTCATACCTGGTTTTCGTCCTGATCCAGCTACAACTACTACAATATCGGATCCTTTCATTTCAGAATAATCATTTGAACCTCGAATGTTTACATCTATTCCCTTTTCAGATAACATATGATTAAGATCCATTGCTTCTCCTTGTGGGAGTCCCTGTACAACATCTAGTAGAAGAATTTCGTCTGTTACTTTTCTTAATGCAGTAAAAAGCGCTGCTGCTCCTCCCACTTTACCTGAGCCAATAATTGTAATCATAATCAGGCGTCAATTTAATTCGCTAATTAAACTTCACTATTATTCCCGGTAAAATCAGTGTCGAAATTAGAACTTGTCCTTAGTACAGAATTATAATTTATATTCATTCAAATCTGCTTACAGAATCATGGTTCTTGTAATTGATGCTCAAGTGGCAGGTATTTCTGGTGACATGTTACTTTCTGCTCTTGTAAACATAGGCGCCAATAAATCCAAAATAATTGAAGGTATATACACATCTGAAAGTTATCTTGCGGGTTCAAAGATTCAGAATATCAATTTCGAAAAGACAACAAAACATGGAACTGAGGCTACTAGATTGGCTTTAGACATAAAGGAAGAACCTCATGAAAGAAAGGGGATCGAGATTCAAGACTGTATATTACAAACATCTGATAAAATAGAATTATCTGAGAGAGCCAAAGTATTTGCAAAGGAGAGTATCAAGTCTTTAATCAGAGCAGAATCCAAGATCCATGGAGAACCAATAGAATCAGTCCATTTTCATGAAGCGTCAAGTATCGACACTGTTATTGATATTATTGGTTCTGCAATAGCTCTTGATGATTTAAAAATTTTTTCTGACGAGATCATTTCTACTCCAGTTGCTGTTGGTGGTGGAACCCTGAGCTTCTCACATGGAATTACGTCAAATCCTGCAAGTGCAATTCTAGAGATATTTTGCGGTTCTGACATAATAATGACTGGAGGCGGTGCAAGAGAAGAGCTTACTACTCCTACGGGCGCAAGTTTACTAGTAAACCTTGCAAGTCAATGTGCTGAATTTTATCCATCTATGAAGATTAAATCAATTGGATATGGTGCAGGTAGCAAGGATTTTGAAGGATTTTCAAATGTCTTAAAAATTGTCAGAGGAGAATTAACACACCAATTTGAACAAGACATGGTTCAAGTTATTGAAACAAATATTGACGATGTTTCAGGAGAGATAATAGGACAAATGATCGACAAATTAATTGCCATGGGAGCAAAAGATGTTACCGTAGCACCAGCTATTACAAAAAAAAGCAGGCCAACCAATCTTGTTTCGGTCATATGCGATCCCTCAAATCTAAACGATGTGATTAGTACCATTACCTCCGAAACTGGCACGCTGGGAGTTAGAATCAGGACCTCAAATCGTCGCATCATTCCGAGAATTATCGTTTCAGTTCCAATTACAATTTGGGGGAGAAACTTTACAGTGCAATGCAAGGTAATAAAAAATGATGGTGTAACAAAACATTTCAAAGTAGAGGCTAACAACATAAAGTCAGTTTCTGAAGCTCTAGGCATTACCTTTAGAGAGGCAAATGCGTTGATTACTACCGAAGTAAGACAGACTCTTCATCTAAAATGAACAAATTAGAACAGTTAATCAAATGGTTTGATGGGAAAGAGAAGATTTTGGTAGCATTGTCTGGCGGCGTTGACAGTGCACTTGTAGCCTATGCTTCATACAGATCACTTGGAGAGCTCTCGGTAGCTGTTACTGCAGATTACAAAACCCTCTCACAGGAAGAATTAGAATCAGCAAAGAAGATTTGCTCGGAGATAGGAATAAGACACATCGTAATAGAATACAATGAGCTTGATAATCCAGATTTTGTTAAAAATGATAAGGATAGATGTTTTCATTGTAGGACACAATTAGCAACATATTTGACAAAAATAGCCAAGAATGAGGGAGCTGGTGTAATAGTTGATGGCACCAACTTGGATGATCTTGTAGAATATCGGCCTGGCATAGCCGCATTGCGAGAAAATGGGGTTCAAAGTCCACTTGTTGAAATAGGATTTACAAAAACAGAGATAAGAAATTTTTCAAGAGAAGCTGGACTTTCAGTTTATGACAAGCCTTCAAATTCATGTCTTGCATCTCGCATTCCCTGGGGTCATAGAGTTACTGCAGAAAAATTAACAAGAATTGAAAAAAGTGAAAACGTGGTCAAACAACTTTTTGGAGTAAAACAGGTAAGAGTACGAGATTTAGGTAAAGAAGCAAGAATAGAAGTGGGACAGAATGAGCTTCATCTGCTTTCAGATTTGCAAAAGGTTTCAATATTAAATGAATGTCTCAAAGAGGCAGGATTTGAATCCATATTGATAGACAGAGAAGGATATAGACCTGGCAAACTCAATGTGATAGCAGATTGATCTATCTAGATAATGCTGCATCTACGCCTGTTGATCAAAAAGTAGTAGATGAGATGATTCCCTACTTTAAAGAACAATACGGAAATCCATCTTCCATACATAAGTTTGGTAGGACTGCCAATGCAGCCATCCAAAATGCTAGAAAGAGAATAGCTGATTTGATCAATGCCGACAGTAAAGAAATTCTTTTAACGTCAGGAGGTACTGAATCAAACAACACCGCAATTTATGGCATAGCTTTCCAGAGCAAAGGCGGACATATCATAACATCTTCTATAGAACATGATGCAATACTAGAACCCTGTAAACATCTTGAAAGAGAAGGATACAGAGTATCATATCTTCCAGTTGACAGATATGGTCTTGTAAATGTGGATGACGTTAGAAAAGAAGTCTCACAAGATACGTGCCTTATTACGATAATGTTTGCAAATAATGAAGTTGGAACCATTCAACCAATAAAAGAAATTGCTGGGGTAGCACATGACAACAACATAATTTTCCACACAGATGCTGTTCAAGCAGTAGGCAAAGTTCCAATTGATGTCAAAGAACTAGGAGTTGATTTGCTTTCTATCTCTTCACATAAAATAAACGGTCCTAAGGGAGTAGGTGCACTATATCTTAGAAAAGGAATTACAATTTCTCCTCTCATACTAGGGGGAGGCCAAGAAAATGGATTAAGGTCAGGAACTGAAAATGTTGCAAGCATAGCAGGCTTTGGCATGGCTTGCAAGTTAGCAAAGGATAACATGAGTCAAAACACATCTTATTTCAGGAATCTCACCTCTAAACTGATCACACGGGTTCTATCCGAAATACCAGGGACTAGTCTTAATGGACATATTGAAAAGAGAATTCCTAATAATGCTCACTTTACATTTCTTGGCGTAAATGGTGAGGATCTTATCATTAAACTTGATGAAAATAGAATTGCTGCTTCTACAGGCTCAGCATGCTCTGTACGAGTACAGAAGGCATCACATGTACTTAGGGCAATGGGCTTTTCACATGAACAGATAACCGGTTCTCTACGTTTGACCGTGGGAATTACTAATACTGAAGAAGAGATAGATGAGACTGTAGGGGTACTAAAGAAAGTAGTACAAGAGACTCCGTGCTGTTTCCCCCTACAAGAACAAGTACAATTTCTAGATTTATTGAGGCAAGACCTGGAATTGGTACCCATCTTTCTCAGTTAGGGGAACTAGAGAATCCATTCCATCCCACACATATACTTCAGCAGAATAGTTTCCTGGAATAGTTGGAGTCCATTGAATTTGCTCATTTACTTCATTTGATGGGTTTATTGTATCATTAACCCATTTCAAGTATACAACTTCGCCTTGACTGTCTTTTACCTGAACAATGTATGAAATTTTCTGACCGTTTTGATAATCGCCATTTGAAATAACATCCTTGAAGGTTATTGTCTGACCTACCTTAGGACTTTGTAACAGAGGAAGTCCATTTATGTCGCTAATTTGTGCAGCTTGGCTAATATTTGAAAGATATGCTCCTTGTGGAACACCAGGCGGATATATTTGAGGTGACGGTTGTGATGTCTGAGTGGATGATGAATTTGTTTGTGAAGACGAAGCAACTGTTGAACCTATTATGACATATCTTCCCAGTGCGTCCATCCAGTCATGATACCAAACTTGTACTGATCCTCCAATAGGTGATATCAAGGCAGTACCATCTTCGTTACATATCCAAGATGGCATCTTGAATATACCTTGGAATGTTCCTGAACCTGGTGCAGTTTCAGTAAGTGTGAAACCTGTAGCGGCGAGTCCCCCATGAAATACTCCATTTATTGTACATTGATGAAATCTAAATCCCTTTATCCATACCTCAAGGAGTATATTTCCACTAGCATCTCCTACCGTATCCACCGCAGGAGAATTTGGATCACTTACAGTTGTAAACGATTGGATAGTATTAGCATCTGATACAAGATCTGGATCGTATAATGTTATTGTGACTGGCGAGCCAATGTTATAATTTGCAGAATTGAGCGTTACTGTAGCTGTTGTTGTTGGAAGACTGTTTTTCGAGGTAACAGTAGTTTGTTGGCCAGCCGATAAACCTGAAATAGAAAAGTTGATTCCATTTTCGCCTACCATTTGACCATTTACAAAAAATACTATATTGTTACCAAATGTCTGTAGACTTTTTATCAGATTTGGATCAAATTGATTTAATTGATTTGCTTCTACATATGAAATTGTACCCGTAAAAATACCCGAGCCGGCAGCTGTTTCTTGAAGTTCAGCACGATATACAGCATTATTCACTGTTTGCCCATTTTGCATACCAAAAGAAAATAGATCGAAAACGATTGGTTGCACATCAGTTTCATCCGAAATGCTACCGCCTGGACTACCAAAATTAATTTCTAGATACACTGGAGATGATGAAGATTGAGATTCTATCGAAGCAACTGCAGTATCGCTTATTTGAACAAGACCATTTCCAGAAGAAATGGTACCAGGGGCTATGATTTGAACAGATGAACTACTAGAAGCACTACCAAAATGAAGAGTCATACTAGTATCTGAGAAGGAATTAATTCCTAGCTGTTGTTGAAACGATCTTAAATCATAATTAACCCAGTTTGTCCCGTCAGAATTAGGTTGACTGGCATCTATGAATAGATCTTTTAGAGTAGCAGTAGTGATTCCAAGATTCAATGTAATCTCATAAAAATTAGTAGATGGTGTAGATCTGGTATCTACTATTAATCTGGCAGAGTTTGCGTCAGGAACACTAGAAGAAACAGAGATCGGGTTTGAAAGACTGTTTGGATTTGGATAAAAATTCACATCAGAAGCGCCAGTCAGTGTCATTGGGCTTCCAATCTTTAATGTGGGAACTACAGCGGAGCTTCTATAGTCATTTAGACTCTCAATAATTCCCGAGTTTAAAACCTGATTACTATCAGATAGCGTAATGGTTTGTTTTTGTCCTGGCCCAAACTGACCTTGACCAGAACCAAGAGTAAGACCAGCAGTAGGTGCAGTGCCAGCAACAATGGATGTTGATTGTTGATCATATTCTATACTACCTGATTGTCCTCTAGGAGCATTCTGCAAAATGCCAATTGTGGAAATGCTATCATAATCACTCTCAAAAACTCCAGTGTTTGGGCCAGTTTCTACAAATGTTACTAATTGGTTGTAAGTTATCCCATTTGCTGTTATTGATGAACTTGTTTGAAGGTTGTTTGTCTTCAGATTAACAACACTACCAAGATTCATTTCCACCTTTCCATTGTCCTGAAAACCTAAGCTACTAAGATAGGGTGCAAGATTTACAAGCCCTGAGATATTACTTCCGCCAGATTCTGAAAATGCTTGATAGAAAGTTGCTTCAGGATTGTTGACATTAAATGTCCACGAATCTATTGCAGTTGGATCCTCATCTAATTGAATATCATTTATTGTTGCAAAAACGTCAGAGCCTGCAGGATATGCATTCCTATCAAGGGTTATGGAAATATTTGGAATTTCAGAGTACGTAAGATCAACACTTTGTGTTCCTGTAGCGGCATTGTATTCTACATTAACATCATTACTCAGTGAGAAAAGTTGAATGGTTGGCCATATATTTGGATTAATTCCAATTTGGCCTGCACTTACATTTGGATTTGTATTCAAAGAAGGAGGATTTTTAACTACATTATTCTGATTAACAGATGGCGGTTGTGGAGTACCACTACATGAGTTAAATGATGCAAGCCCTTGAGTGGTGCCTGAAAGACCACTAGAGTCAGGAATTGCAACACCGTCAGTTTGCGAAAAGTCAACCCCCAGTACAGACGAAGGAGTGGATCCTGAGCAGAAAACTCCAAAGTCTAGATTTTGGCCAGGCGTACCACCCAATGCTATTTGATCTGCCTGTTTAGCTGCAGCGGTATTAGCAAAAAATGCATACCAATAGCCATCTGATCCTTGAACCATACTAAGTTGTCTTCCATTTACATTGACATTAGGTTCACCTTGAGCCTGATTCAGTTGAGTATTATCCCCTTCGATTATTACCTCAACTACCATTGCACCAGAGAAGTGATTTTGAAAAACGCTATTTTCTGCAGATACGAATAGATTTGGATGATCTGAGTATCCCTTTACATTATATGATAACACGGATGGAAAGACGAGCAGTGTAACTAAGACAATAGTCCATGTTTTGTGCAACAATATAATAGTGAAATCATTCTTGGAATTAACCCTGTCGAATAATTCATGCATATTCTAATAGCCTCAAATAAATCATGAAATCAAGAAACAGCTAAGTTTTAACTAAGACCTGCTGAGCCCAAACATGGCAAAACCAAAGACTATCCTGATAATTAGTGTAATTCTTGTAATAAGTGGTATAGCGATTTCATTTCTCCAATCTGAATCTGAAACGGATAGTCTGGCCAGTGTACAGCAAAGTCTAACAACAGGTTCATCGATGAATGTTAGTAAGAGTTTAGACCCGATAAAGAGTAAGGACGGAGTTTATTCAATTCAGATATCAGATTTTAAAGATGGTGATAATCTTGGTATCAGTGTTATTGATCCTAACGGAAACGCCATAACTACAAAATCAATAGTAACAAGTCCATTTCAAGAAAATTTCACAATCTCTTCTACAGGCATCTATGAATTGAAAATACAGAATACAGCACAGACAGATATGCAAGTGCTTGGAATTATTGGGTATTATCCACAAGGTGCAACCTTGTTTGATGTATTAAGCATCATAGTTTTAATAGTGGGCCTAAGCGGCCTTGCCATAGGCATGATGTACTTTATAAAAAATCGAGGCAATTACAATCAAGACAAAAGAGGGCATGCCGAGAATGAATGAAAAGAACAAAAGAGAAATACGAACCAATGAAGAATGATACTAGAACATCTGATATTATGAGATTTTAGCTGTTAATAGATTACCATACAAGGCGAAATAACCAACTATGATGCTAATTGAGGAATTGGTCTAGCTCGGTCAATCCATCAACCACACTAGCAAAGTTTTCGTCTGCTTCCATAATTTTATTGAGTTTACCCGTATCTACGCTAAAACTTGTGTTTTTTCCATCTTGTCGCATGATAACAAATCCATGTTCAGTAACGTATGATAGTCGTGATTTTATCTCATTTTCTGATATTTGTAATTTCTCAGTGAGATAGATAGAATCCTTTTCACCATACTCTAGTTCAGATAAAATTACTGAAACATTAGGATCTACAAGTATATCCATCATTTGTCGTTTATCAAAATCTTCGTTCATATTACTAACCATGTTTTGAGCCAAGTATTCTTTTCTTGTTTGAAATGAAATCGCTTATTAGAATTTTATCAATTTTTTCAGGATTAATGTAATAAGCTCTTCCTTTTAGGTGCTTTTCTAGATTTTCAACATAGCTTAGAAGCTCTTCCTCTTCGCTTACCATGATTGTATCAATCTCAATTCCCTCACGTTTGCATTTTTTTGCCTCCTGTAATGTTTTGGTATCAATAGCAGAGTCGACTTGCTTGTACCTATAACAAAGATATACCATTTCATTCCCAATGTCCAGTTTTACTTCCCTCTCATTTTTCATTTTGGCGAGAGTTTCATTGTCAGGTTTGTAGAAATGCGAATATGGTTTATCTGACAAGATTGCATTTTTTTGAGATTCGTCATCTACAAAACATGCAGAGGGTTGACCATCTGTAATCATAACTATACGTTTATTGTGTGAACCATCTTTTTTTAGAATCTTCAGAGCAAGTCGAAATGCTGCTTGGTAATTTGTATAGTGTAAAAAATTATCATTTGCATCAAAAGTTTTAAGGTATGGTATGTCACGCTGTTTAATTTCTGACGCCAGAGAGCCAAAGCCTACAACGTAGATAGAGTCATTTGGAAAGAATTTCTTATTTAAAACATATAATGCCCACAGAGCTTTCTTTGCAGCTTCTATCCTACTTCCTTCACCAGAACCAAGAGAATATTTCATTGTGGAGCTTAAATCAATGCAGTAAACAACTGCAACCTTTACTTCTTCTAGTGTTTCAAATTTTTCAAAGTCCTCTAACTCCAACTGAATCGGTAGTTCGATTGTTAATTGCTTACGCCTAGATCTTTGTACAGAATTCAGTATTGTCTTTGGTATGTCTAGATTTTTTATATCATCGCCTATCTCAAGTTTTTTTGTAGTATCCAGTATAGTACTACCAGATCCCATGTTTTTTGTTTCATGAAGTCCAAATCCTCCCTCGTTTATTGCTTTTATTATATCCTCAAGCATCCTCTGACCAATTTCAAAAAATCCTTTGTTAGTAAGCCATCTTTTGTCATCTTTTAGGTAACCTTTTTTCTGTAGGTATTTTGTTATTGGCTCATTATTACCATGAATATCCAGTTCATTTTTAGGTTCTTCATCCATTTCAGATTGTGATGACTGTTCCTGTGTCATTCCCTGAAGTATTCTCTCCAAATCCTGTACAGAAGGGGGCTTCTCTTTTATCACCTGTTTTGCCATCATTTTTAGAATTTTGCTGAGTTGTTCATTTGATACATCTAAATCAGAACCTTTCGAGTTTTTCTTTTCATTTAGAAAATAGAGAAAGTTTACCATGTTATGCTGCAATGTATGTGCCTTCTTTCCTGTCCAAAATCTTAGGTTCCACATAGCAAAGCCCATCTAGAGTTAATTCTAATATTGCAGACCTAAGCTCATGACGTATCACTTCAGAAAACATTAGAGGATCTTGGCACACGTTATGTTTTTTGGCTTGATTCACAAATTCACTTTGTTCAGATAATGTCTTTTGATAAATTTTATCCACCAAGACTGATAGAGATTTAAAATTCTGGAGTTGATTTTCATAGGAAGTTTCTAGACTATTAGAGCCTAAAATTGATTGGGAAACTACAAAGGTTTTGCCTGTAAATTCCATTTTAATCATATCAAATATACTCTGTTCAACATCATTGAGATATTCAAGTGAAGTATCCTTCATGGCAGTATCGATCAGATGCTTCAATGTTTTTTGTCGATTTTCTGCAGTATCATCCAATTCAGCAAGTTCGAATTTAGCACATTGTTCTATACAAAATATATCACTTGGCCTAGGTACTGGCAATATATTATGAGATAAGGATCTTGTTCTTTCTGCTTCACCAACCAATAGCTCAAGACTGTGAATACTCATTCTCACACTGACGCCTTTATCCTGATTAATTTCATGACTTGAACGTGCATTTTGTGTTATTCTTGCCAACACTTTGAGCATAAAAATAGGAATGAATGATTTTGGCACTTTAGATTCTTGAGCAATAATGAGCATTTCATGATTCAATGTTTTGGGATAATGTGTGCGTATATGACTTTTTAATCTGTCGTAGAGAGGTTCGATTATTTTACCGGCGTGCGTATAATCTATCGGATTTGCAGTGGCAAAAAATGCAGTTTTTGGTTCAAAAATTACTGGATAAGCTCCGGTAGTAAATCTTCCTTCTTGCAATACTGAAAGAAGAGAAACTTGTTTGCGTGTATCAAGTACTGGAAGTTCATCAATGCAGAATAAACCGTGTTTTGCCTGCATTAGTTGGCCAGGAGAATAAGATTCGATTTCATACATTTCTGTTCCTTTTTTTGTTATTTTTATTGCATCAATCTGTCCCACTAGATCTTTTACAGAAATGTCAGGTGTTGCGAGAACATATTTGAATCTGTCTTTTCCCCATAACCATTCTATTGGCGTTTCAAGTTTATTATTACGAATCTTTTCCATGCTGCTAGAATCCACGTAAAATCTAGGACTTGACATAGAATTTTCCCCATCTTGTAGTAAGCGGAGTAATTCATGAGATGGCAGATCCATCGGACAATCATTTGTGATGCTTCCTCTTATCACCGGCATTGGTGAAAGCAAGTTTTCCGCAATTGTTTGAGCAATCCTTGTTTTGGCCTGACCAATTTGACCGACTAGTATTATATCATGACATGACAATATGGCACGATCAAGAGATGGAATGACGTCACTATCAAATCCTATTATGCCAGGATATTTGATACTATTTGTCTTGATCTTCGAAATCAAGTTCCTTCGTAGTTGTTCTTTAGCACCTACTATCTTGTAATTAATTTGCAAGAGATCTCCTAATGTCTTGACTTGTTTGTAATCCTCGGGAACGCCTGCCATTACTTCAGTATATTTTGGCTCCGAATTGTAGCTTCGATTAATAAGATTTTCAAGATCCTGTGTCAATATGCTAAGTACAGCAGAATTCTGATTTAAAGTATTATTATTTTAGCATGGTTTTTATCGGGGATAGAGGGGATTTTTCAATACTTGTCTTCACAAGAATTTAGACACATTGTTAGGATTGCGGGTAAAGATATACCTGGTGCTAAAAAGACCATAATAGGCATAAGTCAAGTAAAAGGAATGGGTTACAGTTTTGCAAAATCTATCTTAGATATATTAAAAATAAATCCTAATAGTAACGTAGGTTTTCTCACCGAGTCTCAAGTTGAAGAGATAGAAAAAGCAATGAGAAATCCATCATCAGTCAATATTCCTCCATGGTTCCTTAACAGAAGAAAAGACATGGATTCAGGTAACAATCTACATTTGATTACTTCTGACATAGATTTCAATGTGAGAAATGATGTTGAAAGAGAAAAGGGAATGAATAGTTGGAGAGGATTTCGTCATACTTATGGATTAAAGGTAAGAGGACAAAGAACTCGCACAACTGGCAGAAAAGGTGGTGCAGTAGGAGTTCGTAAGGGCGGAAAGGTGTTACCAGCTGGTGCACCAGTCGAAGGCGCGGCAGCTCCTGC
This sequence comes from uncultured Nitrososphaerota archaeon, assembly GCA_963701075.1. Classification (GTDB taxonomy): domain Archaea; phylum Thermoproteota; class Nitrososphaeria; order Nitrososphaerales; family Nitrosopumilaceae; genus Nitrosotalea. The sequence continues at coordinate 687,485 of OY969559.1, read as the reverse complement.
AGCAGGTGCCGCAGCAGCTCCTGCAGCTACTTCAACTGAGAAAGGTGCGGCAGCTCCTGCAGCTGCTACAAAAGGAGCGGCAGCTCCTGCAAAGGATACGAAGTCTACTGCAAAGCCAGCCGCGGAAAAGAAGGCCAAATAGGTGAGATAGATGGGAGATCATCCAAAGAATTCTCGCAAAATGTGGAGAAAGCCAAAGCGTCCTCTAAATTATGATCTATTGAGTGAAGAACTATATGTTCTTGGCACTTATGGACTTAAGAACAAGAGAGAACTCTGGAAAGCACATACAGAACTTTCCAGAATAAGAAATCAAGCAAGATCTCTTTTGGCTTTAACGCAAGAGGTAAGAAGCAATAAAGAGCCAATTCTCATGAGATCGTTGACGCGAATAGGATTAGTAAAAGAAGATTCCACCTTAGATGATGTTTTAAATCTGAAAGTAACTGATTTACTATCGCGCAGATTACAAACAGTGATTCAGAAAAAAGCCAATATCAAAAGTCCTTACCTTGCAAGACAAGCCGTTGTACATGGACATGTCATGATAGGAGAGAGGACAATAAACATTCCATCTTATACTGTAACTGTAGAAGAAGAAAACCAAGTGGGTTTGTCACCTGAGGTAGACTTGGGTAAAGCCAAGCAAAAACCCGCTGAAGAAGTAAAAACTGAACAGCCAACCGAGTAAAACATACACAATTATTATTTATACAGAAATGACATAAAATAGCGATATGTGTTCAATCATAGGATATCTAGGCATCAACCAAGCTGCACCGATAATAGTTAAGGGCCTAAAGAGAATGGAATATCGCGGTTATGACAGCGTCGGGGTTGCTACATTTTCTAATAATCACATTCTAGTAAGAAAAGGAGTAGGAAAAGTAATGGAAGTAAATAAGGCAGTAAGACTTGACGAACTTTCAGGAACTGTCGGAATAGGACATACAAGATGGGCCACACATGGCATGGTTACTGATACAAATGCTCATCCTCATCCATCTAGCACTGGAGAGATAGCTATTGTTCACAATGGAATAATAGAAAATCACGAGGAATTAAAGAGAGAACTTCAACAGAAAGGTTATGCATTCAAAAGTCAGACAGACAGTGAAGTAATTGCAAATCTTCTTCAATATCATTACGATAAAACTAGAGACATAAAGCAGTCAATGACTCATACTGTTTCTGATCTTAAAGGAAGTTATGCTTTTGTAGCTGTTTTTGAAGACGGGACATTGTCTGCAGCAAGATTTCATGAACCTCTTATAATAGGAATTGGAAAAGAAGGATACTTCATCTCTAGTGATGTTTTAGGATTTGTGGAACACACAGACGAAGTTATTTATTTGGATAATAGAGAATTTGTAATTATCAACGCATCTGGAATTCAGATTTTTGATTTTGACACAAATCCGGTACAACATCAAATCACCAAAGTATCAAAAGAATTTGCCGATGTATACAAGGGAGAATATGCACATTTTACTCTCAAGGAAATATCAGAGCAGCCTACTACGATATCAAATGCAGGAAATAACACAAAACTTGAACTTGATCTAGCAACTGATTTTGTCCGACATGCAAAAACACTTTACATAACTGGCAGTGGAACAAGCTATAATGCTGCGCTTGTAGCCAAATTCCTTTTTTCAAAATATGCAAAGATCAAGATAGAGCCAATAATCTCAAGCGAGGCACATTTTTCCCCTGATATTTTTGAGCAACAATCCATTTTGATAGCATTGTCTCAAAGTGGTGAAAGTGCAGATGTATTGGAGGCTGTAAATATTGCAAAAAAAGCAGGTACCAAAATTATTTCAATTGTAAATATAATGACATCATCTCTAGTTCATTTATCATCTATATCCATAGGACTAGGTTGCGGTCCTGAAATAGGAGTAGCTGCGACAAAGAGTTTCACTGCGCAACTTGCTATATTATACAAAATGACCGATAAGATATGCAATGGTAGTGCTGGCATGGATTTTACCAAAGTATCAGAAGCAATCAAAAAGATTCTTTCTGACGATTCTAAGATTAAGGAAATAGCAAAGAAGATCAAAGATGTATCTGACATATACATACTTGGAAGGGGAATCCATTACCCTATAGCGTTAGAAGCTTCACTAAAACTAAAGGAACTCACGTATATACATGCAGAGGGTCTTCCCGGAGGAGAGCTAAAACATGGGCCGCTTGCATTAATGGATTCTAATACATATGTCATTATGATAAATCCAAGTGATTCTACCTACTCTGATACGTTAACTAGTGCACGTGAAATAAAGGCCAGGGGTGCAAAGGTCATCGGGATTTCAGACAAGCCTAGCGATGTTTATGATTACTGGGTAGAGATACCACAGATGGATGAATCCATGTATCCGTTAGTGGAAATAGTACCTGTCCAACTTTTGGCTTATTATGCAGCTGTTGAAAAGAACACGGATCCTGACTATCCCAGAAACTTGGCAAAATCTGTGACAGTCAAGTGATTTTTTGGTATTCTTTTTCTGTGAGGGCAAGTAATTTTTCCGCGTTCATTCCAGTTTTTAACATACATGCTATAGAAGCTCCTCCTGCACCTGCCCCTTCTTTGACAAATCCTTCAGCATAGGAACGAAGACCAGGAATACTGGATTGGCCAAGTCTAAGTTTGGCAACTAGTATCGGGATATCAAATATTTGGCCAACCGTTTCAGCTAAATTTGCTGACTTGTCATCTGCAACATAGGAGGTAGTGCCTATAGCAGTGTTTTTACCGTTGAAATCCATACTTTTTGCAAAGCATAAGACTGCTGCCATCTGTGTTCCACCTGCTAGTAATACTTTTGTGATTTCAGACGAGGTACTAAGTATTCCAGCAACTGTAGGTATCATTGGATCACCAATCTCTGCAACAATGTCAAAAGGATCATTTGATTGCACTCTCTTTAGTGCATTTTTTACAACTTCATTCTTGAGACGTGTTGGATTATCAGGCATACTGCTGCTTACCAGTGCCTTTAGACCAAGTCCTTCAAGTACTCCAAGTGCTGTTGTGGTTCCTCCCGGAATACTTTCTCCAATTACTAAACAATCAGTTGAAGCACCAAGAAATCTACCAATTATTCTACCATATTCTACTGCTTTTCTTATCTCTTCTTGACTTGATGCAGCTTCACTTGAGATATTTTTTCCGTATTCTAAATTCATATCTATAAATGGAAGTTTTGGAGGAATTTTACTTCCAGCATTAATCACTATGCTTGGTATGCTTGCTGCTTCTAAAGCTGTTTTTGTCAGAAGAGCTGGCGTGGGTTTGCCGTCAGGAGTCATAGGTATGACAGATATGCTTTTACAATATCCATAGTGGATAAACTCAGCATCTGCAGGTCCAGTATATTTTATTAGGTCAGGATGTTCGCCAGCAATTGTAATGCCTTGAATTTCTGAGGTTGCAGTATATGATATTACTAGGGAAAAAGCAAATCTCTTTTGCTTTGTCTTATCGATAAAATCCAAGCCTTCTTTCTTGTTTCCTAGTATCTCTATATCTTGCAAAAATTAATCACTACTCATAAATTCTAAAAATTCTTTTTCTGTTCTAGGTTGAAGTACAAAATTGGTTTTCTTTTCTCTTCCTATTGTAGACGTTGGCGAATTACCATAGTTATGACCAGGATAAAGAGTCAGGTTCTCATCCATCTTTGAAATGAGATCAAATAAGCTGTGATAAAGCTCTTTAGCACTACCTCCTGGAAGATCAATTCTGCCACAGTTTCCCACAAATAATGTGTCACCTGAGAAGATCTTGCCATCTCCAACAAGACACATACTGTCTTTTGAATGTCCCGGGGTATGAATAACAGTAAGTTCTGAATTTCCAAATATAATTTTGTCACCTTCAGATACTGTTACATCGTTTTTTAGGGTTGAAGATGCATACTGTAAGATCTTACTCCAGTCTTTCTTACCATGGCATCATTGCCTATAGTATGGTCAAAATGATGATGAGTGTTTATGATATATTTTACCTGTAGACTGTTCTTCTCGATTATCTCCACTATCAGATCAAGATCCCATGAAGGATCAAGAATTACAGCTTCACTTGTTTGTTCATCCTCAACTATGTAAGTAAAATTTTGCATACTTCCCACTTCAAGCTGGTAAACTTTCATAATACTCCCACTTCGGCCTCTGGCGGAATTCCTATTTTTTCAACTAATATTTTTCCACACATGTCCAATCTTTTTGGCATTCCAATCTTCATTTTATGGTATGTAATTGTCACATCTGCTTTTACACATTTATCTATCACAGAACCGGAATCAGGATCCAATCCAGAGGGCACATCAACCGCTAGCTTGAAGGCTTGAGATTTATTTATCAAATCTATTGCAGTAGCATGAGGTTCTCTTATTTTACCTGAAATTCCAGTCCCAAAAATACCATCAACAATTATGTCCGCATTAAGGAGAATTGAAGTCGGATCAGAGGTAACCATAAGATTTACTGAATTCATTTTTTCTAGAATTTTCCAATTTGAGATAGATTCCTCAGTTTTTATTTTATCTGGGTTTCCAAGTAAAACAACATCGGGTTTGCATCCAAATCCTGCCAGATGTCTTGCTACCACAAACGAGTCCCCCCCATTGTTACCTAATCCTGCAAATACCATGATTTTCTTTTCCTGCAAGTTCTTGTATTTCTCAAGTAGGTATCTTGCTGTTGATGCCCCAGCATTTTCCATCATCAGTTTTCGAAGAAATCCCATCTGATGACCATTTTCCTCAATTTGCATCATTTGTTTGACTGTGATTTCCATGTAGTTTCAAAAATTTATGTCAAATAAGGGCTTTACCAAATCACAATCTATTTCACACAATAGATACCAAATCACAGTACAATTGAATAATTTTATCAAATAAGATGATTTTGTCATAACGCAATTGTCAAGTGCGGGAGAAGGGATTTGAACCCTCGAAATCCTAAGATACTAGCCCCTCAAGCTAGCGCCTTTGACCAGGCTGGGCGACTCCCGCAGATGCAATACCCATGTATGGTTTTTATAAGCCTTGATTACTTTTTTAAAATGTGCTAATTCCTGTCAGGTGTTTTACTTGTGGAAATTTAATTGCAGATAAATTCAAAGAGTACCAAAATCGTGTAAAAAGCGGTGAGGATCCAGCAAAGGTCCTAAATTCCTTAGGATTAAAACGATATTGTTGTAGAACTATGATGTTAACAGCAGTGGAAACGATTCACCAAGTTATTCCATTTTATGAAGCAATAAGGAGAAGGGAGCAAGAAGTTCAATCCGAGCTAGAGTAGAATGGCACGGGTTGCGTCAATAAAGGGGAGATTACTCTACAACAGCAGAGGATGTAAAACAATCGAAGTTGATGTAATCACAAACAATGGATACATGGGAAGAGTTTGTGCACCATCTGGTGCAAGTGTAGGAAAATATGAGGCAATAGGTTTTCCAGACAATGCGCCTGAGAAAGGTCTTGAGATCTTAAAAGCAAACGAAAAAAAATTCATCGGACTTGATCCTTCTGATTTAAAATCTATTCATGAAACACTAAGAGAAATAGATTCAACTTCTAATTATTCGCAAATTGGTGGTTCGGTTGCATTTTCTCTCACTATAGCAGCAATAGAGTCTGCAGCAAAATCAGACGGAATTCCAATGTTCAAATTATTAACCAAAGATTCTGATCTTAGATTTCCATTTCCCTTGGGAAATATTTTAGGCGGCGGGGCTCATGCTGGTCATGGAACTCCAGATATTCAAGAAATACTAGTTTGTGCTACTGGTTCAAAAACCATAAGAGATTCCATCGAAGTTAATTTTTCAGTGCACAAAGAACTTGGGAAGATACTAGCAAAAAAAGACCCCGGATTCACAAATGGGAGGGGGGACGAGGGTGGTTGGGCCCCAAAACTCAACAATGAGGAAGCATTGGAAGTATCTGCAAGAGCATGCGAACAATTAGGATTTACATTAGGAAAAGAGGTTTCGCTAGGAGTGGATTTTGCCTCAACTACACAATGGAACGAGAATAAAAAGAAATATGTCTATGACAGGGCAGGTTTTGAGAATACGACAGAAGAGCAAATTGATTTTGCTTCTGAAATAATAAAGAAATACAAATTAGCGTATGCTGAAGATGCAGTTCATGAGGAGGCCTTTGAAGATATGGCCATCTTAACAAAAAAGTTTCCGAACGTCTTGATAACTGGAGATGACCTTTTAGTAACTAATACTGAAATTTTGAAGAATGCTGCAAAGAAAAAAGCATGTAATGCGGCCATTTTAAAGGTAAACCAAGCAGGAAGTCTTTACGATGCTATTGAATTTGCAAAGGAAGCGTCCAAAAATAATATAAAATTGATCACATCTCATAGATCTGGAGAATCATCTGATTCACACATATCACATATTGGAATTGCTACGAAATCCAAGATGTTAAAGGCGGGTGTTATGGGCGGAGAAAGAATACTAAACTAAATGAGTTACTGCGTATCTCAGAGTATGATTTAATACGTGGAATGGTCGAGATTTAAGAACACGTCATGATTAAGCAAGAAGAATTTGAACATATGGAAAAGTATGTGTTGTCTACAGGGATAAGAGTAGGTACTCAAGTTAAGACAAAATTCATGATACCGTTCATTACAAAGGCAACAAACGAGGGTCTTTACATTATAGATAGCAAGAAAACATTGTCCCGTATTCAGACAGCTGCTAAATTCATCAATAGGGCAACTATCTCAAAGGTATTCATTTGTTCAGGAAGAGAATATGCAAGTACTCCAATTGAAAAATTTTGTGAACTTATAGGTGCAACCCCTATGCTTGGGAGATTTATGCCAGGCACTCTCACCAATCCGCTTTTGCCTTATTACATAGAACCAGAATTAGTTCTAGTAGCAGATCCTCAGGTAGACGAACAAGCAATTTTGGAAGCTACGAATGCTGGAATACCCGTCATTGCAATTGCAAATACAGACAATGTGACGTCCAAAGTTGATCTAGTCATACCTGCGAATAACAGAGGTAGGAAATCTCTTGCTGCAATCTATTGGCTATTAGCTAGAGAAATATTATTACAAAAAGGAAATATCAAGGCTGACGAGTCAATGAAATACGAAATAGAAGACTTTGAAACTAAAATAACAGAAGAAGAATTAGAAGAAGAATCTGAAAGAATGCCACCACTGAGAACAAGAAATCAGAGGCAATAACACAATGCAGGTAAGAACACCAGCTGTGACTGGAATGTTCTATCCAAAAACTCAACAAGAGTTAAGATCAACTATTAGAGATTGTTTCCTACATAGTTTCGGCCCTGGAAAATTACCTCCCTTTCCAGATGGCAAAAACACAATCGGAGTCATTTGTCCTCATGCCGGATACATGTACTCTGGCCCAATTGCCGCATACTCTTATTATGCAATTTCTTCATTAAAACCAGATCTTGTAATAATCATAGGGCCAAATCATTGGGGAATTGGCTGTAACATAGCTGCAATGAAAGACGCGGTGTGGAGGACACCACTTGGAGATGTTGAGGTTGATACAGATGCAGCACTTGAGATTAACAAGGTATCAAAGAATGTAGAATTGGATTTTTTTTCACATACAAGAGATCATAGTCTTGAAGTACAAATACCAATGCTACAAGAAATCTATTCTCATAAATTTAAGATATTACCCATAATTTTGATAGATCAGAGCTACAATGCTGCTACAGAAATAGGCATGTCAGTATCAAAGATAGTAAAAAATAAAAAAACTGTGATAATTGGTTCTTCCGACTTTACACATTATGAAGAAAATGAATTTGCACATAAGCAAGACAAATCTTTGATCGAACCCATATTGAAAATGGATATCGATGAACTCTATAACATTTTACAGAAGAATCAAGTTAGTGCATGCGGATATGGAGCGATAGCTTCTACCATGATAGCCTGCAAAGAATTGGGCGCTACTAGAGGTACCTTAGCAAAGTATGCTACCAGTGGAGATGTCACAGGTGAAAAAAATTCAGTGGTAGGATATGCATCGATCATTTTTTCATGAAATCAACAGCATCAGCTCCAGGTAAGGTAATTCTTTTTGGAGAGCATTTTGTAGTATATGGTGTCAAGGCAATACTTTGTGCCATAGATAAGAGGATTACAGCAACTTCTCAGTTTTTAGATGAACCAAAGATACGCATAAAGTCAGAACTGGGAAATGCCGAGATTGCTTTGGATGCATCGTCAGACATGAATTCAATATCAACTAGATTTATGAAGCCTTTTTTTTACATTACAAAAGAAACCTTGAAAGAATTCAATGAAAACAAAGGCGTAGAGATAGTTCTAAAATCAGATATTCCTGCAGGAATAGGTCTTGGATCATCCTCGAGCTGCATGCGTTGCCGTAACAGCATCAGTTGCTGGACTATTTGATAAAAAGTCAAAGGAACAGATTCTAAAGAGATCTATCGAATCTGAACGTGTAATATTTGAAGATGTGTCAGGTGCAGATTCATCCGTCTCTACTTTTGGTGGACTTGTGTCATATGACAAAAATGGATTTGAGAAAATTGATTTTAAAAATAATCTTAGTTTGATAATAGCAAACTCAAATCAGGTTCACAGTACAAGAGAAATTGTTTTGAAGGTAAGGGAATTTAAAAACAAGAATGAAAAGATGTTTGCGGAAATGTGCAAACAGGAGGAGAAATTGATAAGAGAGGCATTGTTGAAATTGAAAGAAAACAATCTAAACGAACTAGGTTCTCTAATATCAGAAAATCAAGAATTATTAGAGAAAATAAATGTGTCAACAGATAAGCTTGATCTTCTCATAAAAGAAGCATCCAAGACGTCGTATGGAGCTAAAATAACAGGAGCAGGAGGAGGCGGTTGTATAATTTCCCTAGTAGATGAGTCTAATGCAACCATCACATTAGAGAATTTAAAAAAAATCAGTGACTGTTTTATTGCAAAGATAGACTTTGATGGATTAATCTATTGCAATACAAGTTAAAACTCCTTCGTAATGATTATAGGCAGAAACATGAGAGATACTTTTTAAAACCGACCATATCATTGTTAAAAATCATGATTTTGATCAAACTGGGCGGATCAATAATTACAAACAAACAAAAACCACTAACAGCCAATGTACCTGCGATTAAACAAATTGCTTCTCACTTGAGAAAGGTAAAGGAGCCATATATGATAGTTCATGGGGGAGGTTCTTTTGGACATTACTGGTCTGTAAAATATAACATGCACACAAAACCTGACAGATATAGTGTCAAAGGTGTTTCAGTTGTCAAGAATTCCATGGTAGAATTAAATAAACTGGTTCTTCAATCATTTCTTAGATCACGTCTTAATCCATACTGCTTACCTCCAACTGATTTTATTTTTGGAAACAAGCCAATAATAAAAAAAGTTAAAGAGATTCCAAAAATTTCCAATACTGGACTGATTCCTATCTCTTATGGGGATGTCATGTGGTTTGGCAAAAATAAGTTCTACATATTGTCTGGAGACAAAATAATGGGAATGTTGACTAGAATCTTGAAACCTCGTCTTGCAATTTTTGTAACAAATGTAGATGGGGTATACTCCAACATCAAGACTAAAAAATTAATTCATGAAATAACTACAGAGAGACCTACAATTTCAGATGTAAAAATGGATGTTACTGGAGGAATGAATCGTAAAATAAAAGAGGCTATTGATATGTCGAAGAGTGGAACTAACGTCTTCTTTGTGAATGGAAAGATACCTCAAAGAATAGTGAATGCAATAAATGACAAAGAATTTGAAGGGACTATATTTAGAGGATAAACAAAGATGGAGTATTTAATTCTGGTAGACAGTAACGATAATCAGGTAGGAACTGAAGAGAAAACAAAATGCCACCTGCTTAATGGAAAATTACACAGGGCATTTACAATTTTGTTATTCAGTAATGATGGAAAACTTTTGTTAACACAGAGAAGTATGAGCAAGATGCTTTGGCCTGGAGATTGGGATGGAACCGTTGCAAGTCATCCCAGACAATCTGAAACATATGTGCCTTCAGCGGAAAGAAGACTCCCAGAAGAGCTTGGAATAACTTGCAAATTGGATTACTTGTTCAAGTTTGAATACCATGTTCCATACAAAAATATAGGTTCTGAAAATGAGGTTTGTGGCACTCTCATAGGCATAGTAAAAGATTCTAAGAAAATAAAACTCGTAGAAGACGAAATCTCTGCAATCAAATTGGTAACATTTGATGAGCTTTTATCTGAAATTGAGAAATCCCCACAGATCTTCTGTCCTTGGATGCTAGTTGCGTTGTATTTTCTTTCCGAGTCAAAGAATAATGTGACAGAAGATCACAAGAAAATTCTTAAAATGTGGAACAGAGACGACCTCAAAAATCGTTTAGAAGCATCTTTGAAATATCATTTTCCAGATCATCGGTGGGAGTTGAAAGAGGAACGCAATTGAATAATGTTGTTAAGATAGCAACAAGAATTGATTCATTTCTCTTGTCTAGGCTAAAAGGTGAACCCTCGGATCTATACAGGGCTGCAAGTTATCTAATTGAGCACGGAGGAAAACGTCTAAGACCATATTTGGTCCTAAAGAGCTGTGAGCTTTTAGGAGGATCCATAAAACAAGCAATTCCCGCAGCTGCTGCAGTTGAGATGATACATAACTTCACATTAGTTCATGATGACATTATGGATAAAGACGAAGTAAGACATGGAGTTCCTACAGTACATATGAAATTTGGCATTCCAGTTGGAATTCTAGCTGGCGATCTGCTTTTTTCAAAAGCATTTGAAATTATTTCAGATTCTGCCATGCATATTCCAAAAGAAGTAAGTCTTTCTCTCATATCTACACTTTCAAGAGCATGTAGTGATGTGTGCGAGGGACAAGTATTAGACATAAGTATGGCCCAGTCAAAGATTATTCCCACAGAACCACAATACATAAAGATGATAGAAAAAAAGACTTCATCTCTATTTGTAGCGGCTTGTGCAATGGGTGCTCTCTCTGCAAATACTACAAAATCAGATGTGGGAAGACTTGCCATTTACGGCAAAAATCTAGGCATAGCTTTCCAAATAATTGATGATCTGATTGGGGTCATAGGAAACCCCAGAATTACAAAAAAGCCCGTAGGAAATGACATAAGAGAAGGGAAAAAGTCCTTACCTATTCTTTTAGCCATAAAACTTGCAGAGGGAAAAGAGAAAAGAATCATTCTCAATGCCTTTGGGAATATATCAATATCAAAGACCGAAGTGGAAAAGGCCGTGGAAGTAATATCATCTCTTGGAATTGAAAAAACAATACGAAAAAAAGCTTCTTACCACTTGGATACTGCAAAGAAATCCATTTCTAGGTATGATAATCCCGCAAGGAAAGATCTGCTTTCCTTGTTAGATTTTGTAGTAGAGAGGACTCTATAATTGGATGACGAGATAAGGAAAATAATACGTGGAATTGCTCTGTTAAATGCCTCTGAACACGATGGAAAAACTAGAAACGATGCAGTAATTTCAAAAGTTATGGGGTCTAGACCCGAACTTAGAGGGAAAACAAAAGAGGTAATACCTATCATTTCTGAGATAGTAAATGAAGTAAACACACTTTCACTACCGATACAGAAATCAGAGCTTGAAAATAAATTTCCAGAATTGCTTGTAGCTAAACCAAAACAGGCCAGAGACGGCCTACCACCTCTCGATGGAGCGGAACAAGGAAAAATAGTCACTAGATTTCCTCCAGAACCTAATGGATATCCACACATAGGTCATGCAAAAGCTGCAATAATAGACGAAGAATATGCACGAATGTATGGAGGCAAACTAATCTTTAGATTTGATGATACAAATCCAGAGAAGGAACGATTAGAGTATTATGCCGCAATAAAAGTAGGGTTAGATTGGTTGGGCGTAAAGTATGATCATGTAAAGAATACTTCAGATGACATGGAATTAATGTACAAGAAGGCGGAAGAAATAATTCAATCCGGAAGTGCATATGTATGCACTTGCAACAAGGAAACAATAAGTAAAAACAGACGTGAAATGTTATCGTGTAAATGTAGTTCAGGAGATCTTTCACAAAACACAAAACGTTGGAATGACATGTTTAAAAAGTATAAACCTGGAGAGGCAATTGTAAGATTTCGCGGAGATATGCATTCTGAAAACACAGTTATGCGCGATCCCACATTACTAAGAATAATAGATGAACCTCATCCAATTCACAAAGATAAGTACAGGGTATGGCCAAATTATGATTTTGCAGTAGCTATAGAAGATAGTGTTGATGGCATAACACATGCGTTTAGAACGAAAGAATATGAGCTCCGAAATGAGCTTTATTATGCAATTCTAGATAAGCTCAAAATGAGAAAACCGACAGTTCTTGAATTTGCAAGGTTAGAGTTTGATGGAATGCCCGTATCTAAGAGAGTATTGAAGCCGCTTGTAGAAGATGGGAAAGTTTCGGGCTATGATGATCCAAGATTGCCAACTCTTGAAGCAATGCGAAGACGTGGAATTGTTCCTGAGGCAATTAGAAAGTTTGTGCTTTCATTGAGTTTCACAAAATCTGACACCCTTGCACCTTTTGAAACTTTAGAGTCATTTAATAGAAAAATAGTTGACCCAACAAGCATCAGATTATTCATTGTCATGGATCCTGTAAAATTAACAGTAAAAAACAACAACCTGACAGAGATAGACATACCAAATCATCCACAGAAAGACATGGGCAAAAGGAAAGTCCTGGTGGATGGATCTTTTTACATATCAGGTGATGATGTAAAATCTCTGAAAGTTGGAGATGAAATAAGACTGTTGGAGTTGTACAATATCAGAATAACCAAAGTTGGAATAGATATAGAGGCAGAGATGACAGACAATAATTTCAAGCCTCAAATTCCAAAGATTCAGTGGATTCCTAGACAAAATGTTGTAAAAATCGAGGTTTTAATTCCAAAAATTCTTTTTGTAAATGAACAATTCAATGAAAACAGCTTGGAAATCAAACAAGCGTTTACTGAACCGCACTACTTAGAATTAAATGTGGGTACAGAAATTCAGTTCGTAAGATACGGATATTGTAGAAAAGATTCTGCAAATCAAGTGATATACACGCACAAGTGAATAAAATGAAGATTGCTAGATTAGTAAAAGAAAACATGGAAACATATGGATTTGTTAATGAGGGCAAAGTTCTTACAAGAGAAAGCATTGCTACACAAACAGGAATTCCAATACCACAGAGCATCAAGGACTTTTTGTTCGACGGTTGGTATGATGAAATAAAACAAAAAGCTTCTCAGCTTAACTATGATAATAAAATATCAGATTTTAAACTTCTGCCTCCCATTCCAAATCCATCAAAAATAATTTGTCTAGCATTTAACTATAAGGATCATGCAAAAGAACAAAACTTAATCCCGCCAGATGAACCTGCCATAATAATAAAACCAAGATCAACACTCAATGGAGCAACTTCCGACATAATTTGTCCATCATTTGTGTCAAAGCTTGATTATGAAATAGAACTTGCGTTGATAATAGGAAAAGACTGCAAAAATATTTCAGAGGAAGAGGCAAAAAAAATCATATTTGGCTATATGATATTAAACGATGCTTCAGCCCGGGATATACAAGCTAAAGATAAACAATTCACTCGTGCAAAGGGATTTGATACATTTGCTCCATGTGGACCTTGGATAACTACTTCTGACGAAATATCCGATCCACAGAATCTCAAGATGATAACTAAAGTAAATGGTATCATCAGACAAAATTCATCTACCTCAAACATGCATCTCAAAGTAGCTTCAATAGTTTCAATCCTAAGCAAGGTAATGACATTGGAAAAAGGTGATATCATATCAACTGGTACTCCTGCAGGAGTCATGCTAAACAAACCTGATGCTGTGTTTTTGAAAAATGGCGATAAAATAGAGATGGAAATAGAAAGTCTTGGGAAATTAGAAAATACAATAAAGTTTGTCTAGAGTTTTCATGCCAATACACATAGAACATTAAAATTATTGAGTTGCAAAGAGAAGATTAGTCATGGGAAAAATAATTGTTTGTAAGGCCGCAGATATTCCACCAGGCAAAATGCAAAAGGTGGCAGCTGACGGAAAGGAGATACTAGTGGTCAATATAGATGGCAATTTTTATGCAATGAATGATACTTGTACACATGCAGGGGCTAGTCTTTCTGAAGGAAGTTTAGAGGGACAGATGTTGACATGCGGTTGGCATGGAGCAAAATTTGATTGTAAAACAGGAAATCTTTCAGCTTTTCCGGCCAAAATAAAGGATTTACAGTCATACAAAGTAATAGTAGAATCAGGAAACATCTTTTTAGAAGCATGATGCAAACTTTATAAAATAAGTACAATTAGTTTAGCGTGATCCATGTATGACAGAAAAGAAAAATCCAAATGATGAAACTCTCAATGCTGCAATCATTACGCTTGAAGATATAACTACAAATCCTTCAACTCCAAAAAATATAAAGAAAAATCTCTCGGATCTAGTAATTGAACTAAAAAAACAGGAATATTCTGTTTCCGTAAGAGTCTTCGAATGCCATAAGCGTACTTGACGAAATAACACAAGACCCAAACATGCCATCATACGTGAGAGTAACGCTATGGCAGGCTGTATCCACCCTAGAGAGAATAAGGGAATAAATTTAGTCTAGAGACTTCTTTTAGTATGAAAATAGAGGAATATCTAAGCACACTTCCTGCATCAATTATGACAGGCGAAAATGTTGAATTGCGAGATGATATACTCAGGGAGATTTTCGAGTTTGTCTCCTTGAGCAAAAATGATATTTTTTATCATTTAGGATGTGGCAACGGACATGGTTTAGCCATTGCATTAGAAGAATTTGGAGTAAAAAAAGCAATTGGTGTGGATAACAACAGTGAGAAAATCTCATCTGCCAAGAAAACACTTGAAGGCAAAAATCTTTCTAATTGGGTTTTAAAGTGTGAGGATGTTTTAGAGTCCGATATCAGCGAGGCAACTGTAATCCTATTTTGGTTTTCAGATGAGACCATTGTAGAAAAAATGACGCAAAAATTTTCCACATTAAAAAAAGATTGCAGAATCATAACCATATGGGGTCCATTGCCTGGTTGTCTACCTGATAAGGTAGAATTTCCTTACATTCTCAATGTAACTCCATTCAAAAAATCAGATGAGCTAAAAGAACAAGTTATTGCAATATTTGGAACTGATTGCATAGATTTTGTTACCGCGTGGGAATTTGCAGAACGATATTCAAAGACAATATCATCATCCAAAGATATAGAAAATGCCAGATTTCTAACAATCCTTCAGACTCTTGTGATTTGGATAAATGCAAAGAATTTGGGAATAGCATGTGGGGATGAGATCCCACCACCGATAAAGAGCTATATGGATATACTAAAGACATATTTTAATATCGAAGTAGAACATTTGCTGAATCAAAATGCCTCGTAGGCAGTCATGTTTTTATTTGTAAACCTTGTATGAGTAATGTGATGGAAGAAAGAATAAACATCAATGTTTCTGCAACTGACTATGAATCTACTAGCAAGGCAATCATATCTACACTGAGTAATCTTGAACAAATGGTTCATGGAGAAAAAGACTTTATCATAACTGATTCAGAATTTGCCTTTGGATGGCATTTTTATGTGGTATGCATTAACAAGTCACTTGTAAGAAAATTATCTGATCAATTAGGCCCAGATTTTGAAAAAATAAAGGGAAAGACCCTGGAACATAAATTTTTGAAATGGCTCGAACAGAAAGTTATTCAAAAAAATGCAAAGGTGAAACTTGCTATAAAAGAAGAGATGGAATCTAGCAAGTACGGCATATTTTGACATGTAAAAGTTTTTTTGATATCTTTAATTTTATTCACACATACTAGTCATAAAATTAAGATAAAGGCCCTTGAGGGGAATCGAACCCCTGTCCGGGGATCCACAGTCCCCTATACTCGCCACTGTACTACAAGGGCCACATAAAATGAAGTCCTTTTCAATCCAGTATTAATCTTAACTGATGTTGTTCTTGGTAGTAGATTGTTTTAGATGATTTGATCATAGTTGACAACATGAAGAAATTATGGGTTTATGATTCCTCTCCCAATTATCTTTCCTTGTTTTAACATTGTAAGCGCCTCTGTTGCTTGATTTAGTTTGAATTTGTTTGAGATTACGGGTTTTATGATATTTCGTTGCGCCAGAGACACTAGTTCCAACATGTCAGGCATAGAACCAGTGTATGAGCCAATTAACTTGTACGCCCTTGTAGGCATAGATACTAGATTTAGTTGTAATGCTCCTCCAAACAATCCAACAAGAACTACACGTGCTCTTCGTCTGAGTATTTGCATATCTGTTTCCACAGTCTTGCTTGCGTTAACAAAATCTATCACTGCGTCAGCTCCCAGATTTCCCGTTAACTCCATTATAGCTTTTACAGGATCTTCATTTTTAGAATTGATAACAGCATCTGCACCATTTTCTTTTGCTACCTTCAATTTATTATCATCAAGATCCATCGCTATTATTCTTGCACCAGAAATCGCCTTTGCCAACTGTATTCCCATCAATCCAAGTCCTCCCGCCCCTACTATCACAACGTTATCGTTAGGTTTCAACTGTGCGTTCTTAACTGCACCATATGCAGTTAGAGCCGAACACGATAATGGGGCGCTAATGTCAGTATCCAAGTCAGGAATTTTTGCAAGATATTTGTAACTTGGAACCAAAACATATTCCGCGTATCCACCATCGTTGTAAACTCCCAAAGATCTAGGTTTGTCACATAAATTTTCTTCGCCTACTCTACAAGCTGGACATAGTCCTTCACCAATCCACGGAAACACAAGAACCTTTTCATTTTTTGCAAATCCTTCTACGTCTTCTCCCATACTTTCTACCACACCAGCAACTTCATGACCTGGGGTTAGAGGATATTTTACACCTCGATCAGTAGTCTTCAAGATTTGACCTCCTGGGCCTTCATAACCCCCGTCCCAAAGGTGAATATCACTGTGACATACTCCGGCAGATTCTACTTTAATCAACACTTGAGATCCCTTAGGTTTTGGAGATTCAAGATTTTGAATTTCAAGTGGTTCTTTTATTTTGACAATTCTTGCCGCCTGCATGATTCGGTTTACCAATATGTCATATAAGATAGTTTTTGTGATTCTTATGCCTACATCCAATATTGCCAAACATGGCTAAAATTTTCAATTCATTTCATAGTTGAAAAAGAACTTGGAGATTCCAACTGACCCTTTTAAAACTCCTAGCCTTCATCTGGCCTGACAATCAACCGTAAGTTTATTACTAACAGAAAAAATATTCGCAAATATGAAGTTTAGAATGTGGTATGTCGCAATGGGAATCACCGCAGCGGTGATCTTCTATAGCATGCTCTATTTGGGACAGATACTTTGTGCTCCTATGGAAAACGCACCATGTGTTTCAATGCTGAACTCTACGTAGATTTAATTAAAACCAAGTAAGATATTTGACATGAGCTGCTCTGGCGAAACCGTGGAGGTAAACAACGAATTCATCCAGATAAAGCCTATGATTTTAAATCAACTCAAAAAGGCAAAATATGGAGTGTCTGATCATAGCACAGTAGAGCTGTGCCATTGGACAAAAAAGTCGTTTAGAAATGAAGGCGATTGTTACAAACACAAGTTTTATGGTATCTCAACCCACAGGTGTATGGAATTCTCACCTGCCGGAATGTTTTGTGAGAATAGGTGTGTATATTGTTGGCGCCCAATGGAATTTTATAGTGCAATGAAAATGCAGCCTGAGAAAGTTGCTCCACCTGAGACCATACTTTCAAACTTGATGGAAGAGCGAGAGAGGCTGATAATGGGACATTATGGTGATGTTCTAAGCGATAAGAAAAAAATTGACGAATCACTCCTTCCAAGTCATTATGCAATATCACTTTCAGGGGAACCTACAATGTACCCTCAACTGCCTGAATTGATAAAATATCTCAAACAGATTCCTGCAACAAAATCTGTGTTTTTGGTTACAAATGGACAAGAACCTGAAATGCTTGAAAGATTGCAAGATGAGGATGCGTTGCCAACCCAGTTGTATCTATCTACAAATGCTCCTAATGAAGAGGTTTTCCAACTTGTCAATAGACCAAAATACAAAGATGCTTGGGAAAGATGGAATGACAGCATTGAGATACTCTCAAGGATGGATACCAGAACTGTACTTCGTGTTACTTTGATCAGAGGCTACAATGATAGTGACCAATTAATTCCAGAGTATTCCAAGATATTCAATCATGGAAATGCCCACTTTATAGAGATAAAGTCTTACATGCACATAGGTCGTTCAACCAACAGACTAGAACGTTCCGATATGTTGGACATGTCGGAAGTAAGACACTTTGCTAATGCGTTGATAAGACAAGGTGAGACGTATTCAGTGATGGATGAAAGCGAAATTTCAAGAATTGTAGTACTACAGAATCAGAAGCGGTTTATTGACCGCTGGATTTCTTCTTATGTAGATACCAATTAGCAAATTTTTTTAATGCCAAATACCTATGCGAAATAATATTTTTATTCTTTAGTTGTGAATATGTCAAAGTTTGTCCCTCTGGAACAAATATTGGATCAAACCCCCATTTGCTACCTTGTATTTTTTTAGATATTTTTCCACGCACGTTGGCACCAAATAACACAACATCTTCTTCCTTTTCACAGTATGCGATAATAGATCTAAATGCCGCGCTTCTTTGTTTTGACAATAATCTTAGAATTCCCTCATTTCCAATAGTATCAAATGCGAAGGATGAATATAATCCAGGAAAGCCTTTCAGCGATGAAATAAACAATCCATCATCTTCTATTATTACTGGTTTTGAGCAGAATGAAAATGCCTGTCTAGCTTTGTGTTGTGCCACTTCTTCTAGACTATTTGTTTGTATTTCCTGAAGGTTACACTTGAAAAATTCTAGCGATATACCAAATCCTGACAAAATGGCACGGGCTTCCTTAAACTTGTTTTCGTTGGATGAGGCAAAAAAGATACTAGACGACATTTGCATACCTGCCCCTTTTCTCGATGTTCAGTACCTGCGAGATGACTTTTTCCTTCCTCGAACTGCCTACAATTTTGCCATATCCCCTCAAAAATGATGACCATGCAGGATTTACGATTGCAACATGTGCGCTGTTTAGTACCTCTTTGAACAACCTAAGATCAATGGCGTGATCCTCTATTTTTTCAGTTCTCTGGGCAAGCCCAAAATCTAAGACTACCAATTCGTCAGATGTTAGTATGAAATTCGATGTGGTAACATCTCCATGCATTATACCATTCTTGTGCAAAATTCCTATTATTTTTCCAATTTTTTCACATGTTTTTATCATAATTTTATTTGGCAAATCTCTCACTAATTTTCCTAGTACAAACTGCAAGTATATTTCGAATTTATTTTGATCCACAAAATAGACAAGCGGGGTAGTGACTCCGAATGATTTTACTTCTGAAATCATCTTTGCTTCCCTAATAGTTCTCAGTGTACGAATTCTATTATCAAGAATTTCATTTCGATATTCTTTTCTTTTTCTAATTTTGAGAATGGATTTTCTGCCATTCCATGTTGTTATGTAAATATCAGCCTCTGCGCCCTTTTTCATTAATCTCAATATTACCAAGTGTTATATCACATA
This sequence comes from uncultured Nitrososphaerota archaeon, assembly GCA_963701075.1. Taxonomy (GTDB): domain Archaea; phylum Thermoproteota; class Nitrososphaeria; order Nitrososphaerales; family Nitrosopumilaceae; genus Nitrosotalea. The sequence goes on along the minus strand of OY969559.1, from coordinate 667,703 downwards.
ATTTAAGTTACAATTATGTTAGAAGAGTTACTTACATTACCAATATTTTACTCATACAACAACACTGGTAATAAATACAAACTTGAAATCAATGACTCTGAATTAATGACTATGTTATATACAGTTATAACATACAATAAAAAAAAGATTTCATGGAACCAAACGAAAAAAAAATCATGCAAGAAGACTGTTCAGAGGATACAGTAGGCATAGGCATTCTTACTCTTACTAACATGAGAATAGCTTTTGACAAAACAGAAGGTCGAATTATGGATTTTTCTAAAAAGTTTGGTGAGACCGTGATAGAAGCTAGACTCAACGACATAGTTGAAGTGGCAAAAGAAGGAAGACTTATCAAAAAACTTCGAATTAAAATCAAAACTAATGAAGGGGAGAAAACGTACAAATTTGGTGTCTTCAACAATGGAAAATGGGAAAAGACAATGCAAGAGGCTATTTCTAATTACAAAGATCAATAAAGTATCTCTACAGTATCTAATCTCCACGATTGTCTTACAAATGTATTTTCTAACTTTGCACCAGCCTTTTTTGATGATTCTAATAATCCGACCCAAGAGATCTGAGAGCCGCAGTCTCCAGAATATTCTTTTGGAGATACAAAGAATTTACAATCATGTCTCTTACATATGCTTTGAAGAATTTCTGATAACCTTTTGTTGGCTGCTACGCCGCCCACTACTAGAAATTCTTTCTTTCCTGTAAATGATAAAGCTCTCTCTACAGCCTCTCCTATCATTGAAAATGCTGTTTCTTGCAATGAAAAACATGCAGTCTCGAGCCCTTTTGGAATTATTCTTTTTGTGGCAGAAAGAAGACCTGAAAAAGATACGTCGTTTCCTTTGACTACATATGGCAGAGGTTCGTAATTAGACGACTTGGATGCAAGTTCCTCGATTTTTGTACCGCAAGGTGATGCAAATCCAGCATGTCTTCCAATTTGATCTAACAATTGCCCCAACGTTATGTCTAGCGTTTCACCAAATACCCGCCATTTCTTACCTAGAAATGCAAGAATCATAGTATGACCCCCTGATACAAGTAAAACCAGAGGATCTTTTGCACCAGTAAGCATCTTGCCTAATTCAATATGGCCAAGTGCGTGATTTACAGGATATACCGGTATATCATAGTATGAAGAAAGAGATCTTGCTACGACGGCACCAATTCTAAGACAGGGACCAAGACCTGGACCTGCAGCATATGAGACTAGATCAAGTTCAGTTATTTTTACACCAGCTTTTTCCAGACATTCTGAGAGTACCTGAGGAGAGTTTTCAGCATGATGACGAGATGCTTCTCGTGGGTGTATTCCTTCACCTTCAGGCGGTCTGTATATTTTTCTGACATCTGATAGAATCCTTCCATTTTTGCTTCTTTTCTCAATAATGGCACACGAAAAGGTGTGAGCGGTACTTTCGATTCCCAGACAGAGCATATTATCCTCGACTTAGAGTTGACATTATTTTCAACACGTCTCCATTTTTTAATTGATGCTCTGCGCCTACTCGTTGTTTTGTCTTGGCGTCTACTGCATAAAGGAATCCTTTTGCCAGATCTTCATGAACAATCCTAGCAAGATCTCTTGCAGTGGATCCTGCCGGAAGTAATCGTGCATCTGGTAAGATCTCCCCATTCTTGTTTGACAGTTTTGATTCATCTTCTACTGGAAAGACTGTAATCAATTTTAAAAGATCAAAACAAGCAGAATCCAGTATTTGTTGAATGCCAGTACCTCCAATCTTAGACAACACCTTTTGAGCCAAGTCTAATGCTTTTTGTTGTTGTGGGCTTAGATTCGTTCCTTTTATTTTAAAGTCTTTTTCTCCTGGAAGATAATCCACAAGACCACCTTTTGCAGCTTTTCTTAACAATAGTTCAGTCTCTGCACTACACGCTATTGTATTATGTATTTTTTTTAATTCATCCAATATGCCAAGATCATGGCAGAGATCAGATTTGTTGGCAGCGATTATAATCGGTTTGGTCCTCTTCCTCAATTCCTTTACAAATGAAAGAATATCATTTTCATCCCAATCTAGCGGCTTTTTTATTTGTAAATTCAAATGATGTAAGACAACTTCCACATCATACTCTACAATTCCAAGGCCGCTGAATCTTTGAGTAATAGCATGAATGACTTTTCCACTCTTGCTTTCTAGCTCTCGTGTCAACTTGTGCCATTCCCTCTGAAGTATTTGCTTCATCCATTGATCAAATTCTTCTTCTACAAACTGCACATCTTCGAGTGGATCATGAGTTCCAGATGGAACAGGTTGGCCTTGAATGTCTGTTGACCCTGATGCATCTACTACATGGATCAGTACTTCTGCCTGTCTTGCATCATCTAGAAATTTATTTCCTAGCCCTTTTCCCTCATGAGCGCCAGGAACAAGACCTGCCACATCGATTAGTTTCACAGGGATAAATCTAGTTCCTTTTACACATAATTGATGAACATGATTTATCCCAAAATGTTTGCACGCACATTCAGTTTTAACATAAGCAATACCGACATTAGGCTCAATTGTAGTAAAGGGGTAATTTCCAATCTGTGCGGTGGTTTGAGTTGCAGCTGAGAAGAATGTTGATTTTCCGACATTAGTTTTTCCCAATAACCCGATCTGCATGAAAATCAGTTCAAGGTCTACTCTTATTAGTATTGCAGAAGTGTTTAATTGAATTCATCCTTCAACATGTTTGTTGAAAATAATAACAGGAAATCCTGGAACAGGAAAACACACGGTGGCAAGAATACTTGCAAGAAAGCTAGAGTTGGAACTAATTGATGTAAATAAAATGGCAGTAAATGAAGGCATGGCTGAAAATAATGGCCATGTATTAGATGTAGATGTTCGAAAACTAAAGAAGGTTTTAGACAAGAAAATACCAAAGAATGCATTGCTTGTTGGGCATTTAGCTCCCTACATTGTTTCAAAAAATAAGATAGAGATTGCGGTCGTATTAAGGCGTAATCCATACAACTTGGAGGGAGTTTACAAGAAAAGAGGTTATGACAAGAAAAAAATGCTTGAAAATTTGGGTAGTGAGATAATAGGAATTACATACTATGACACAATAAAAAATGTAGGACGCAAGAAAACTTTCCAATTTGATACTACTAACAAATCGGTATCCAGCACAGTAAAGAAAATTGAATCTCTTTTTGTAAAAGGCAAAGCAAAGGAAGACAGTGTTGATTGGTTAAAAATGGTTTCAGAAAAGAGAGACCTGAAGAGATTTTTTCCGTACTAGATTCAAATTACGTTGTGTTAAATTAAGATATGAAATGTTTGAGATAAAAAAATCTGATCTAGCAGGAAGAATAGGAATACTGCACACTAATCACGGCAAGATTGAGACTCCAGCATACGTGCCAGTAATTCACCCAGTACGACAATCAATACCTACAAAAAAAATACGAGAGATGGGTTTTGATCTTGTTATAACAAATGCGTTTATCACACTAAAACAACATGGTGATGATGCCATAAGAAAAGGAATCCACAAAATAATTGACTATGATGGTGCAGTGATGACAGATTCAGGAGGATACCAAGTTCTAGAATATGGCGACATAGATACAAATTACAAAATTATGGCTTCATTTGAAAAAGGAATTGCAACAGATTTTGCCATTCCACTAGACAAACCAACAGGTTTTGGTTTATCAAAGAAGAAAGCAAGAGAATATGTCAATCACACACTAAAGGTATCAAAAGAGACTCTTGAGACAAGAGATGACAATGGACAGATATGGATAGGACCAATACAAGGAAGCGAGTATTCGGATCTAGTTAAAGAATCAACTAGGGCTTTGGTAAAATATGGTTTTCAAATGCTGGCACTAGGAAGTCCAGTCGAATTCATGGAATCATACGAATACAAACTTTTGGCAAGAATGATAATTACTGCAAAAAAAGAGATACCTGATTCCATTCCGCTTCATCTCTTTGGCGCAGGTCACCCCCTTACAATCCCGCTAGCCGTGGCTCTTGGCTGTGATACCTTTGATTCTGCCTCCTACATGCTCTATGCAAAACATGATAGATATATCATGGAAGATGGTACTGCTCATCTTAACGAGATATCGTATTTTTCTTGTACTTGTGAAATATGTGGTAAATACAAACCAAAGGAGCTCCAGTTACTTCCTAGAGACGAAAAAATAAACAGTGTTGCTTTACACAATCTTTATTCCATAAAGGCCGAGGTTGACAGGGTTAAGGAATGCATCCATGAAGGGCGATTATGGGAATACGTACTAAAGAAAGCACGTGCACATCCAAAACTCTTTGAAATCATATCAGTCCTCACTTCAAACACCCCGTTTCTCATCGGAAGCACACCCAGATTCAAAGAAAATGCGATATTCTTGTTTTCAAGGGAGGACCAGTTTAGACCAGAGGTATCTAGATTTCATAGCATGGTGAGGAAATTTAAGACTAGTAAGAAAAATCTTGTAATTATTCCAGATGGTACCATGAGGCCATTTTACCTATCAAGAGAATATAACAAATTAAAAAAGAGATTTGCAAGTATTGCAGAACACACTCAGTTCTGTCAGTACAACCCATATCTAGGAATAATACCTCTAGAACTTTCAGACGTTTATCCTGCGGCACATTATGTAATGTCTGATTCTCAAGACAGCAAAGATGAGTTTTCTGAATTTGCTAAGACTTGGAACATATTTCTTAAACAAAACAAATTCAAAACAATCTACGCTGCAAATGATGACTTTCTAAAGTATCATGCAAAACTAACAAAAAAGAAGATCAGATTTTTCAATTTTAAAAAATAAGAAAAAATGGAAGAACGGTTTCGTTTATAGTGCAGCGTCTTCTGCCCAGCCTTTTACGAAGATACCATTCTTGTGGAGAGGGACTGGTTGACCAGGTGTGTAAGTCATTGGTCTCATCCAGAAGATTGCTTTTGTTGGGCATACACCTATGCATGCACCGTCTGAGATACATCTCTCTGGATAGAACACAAATGCTTTACCTCTCTTCCAGCCTTCAACAGGCTTTACACGAAGAACGTCCGGGCCGAGAGAAGTACAGATCTCTACGCAAAGCGCACAGCCTATACATCTCTGTTCATCGATGTCTGGAATGATTGCTATTGGCATTCTGATTTTGATCATCTATCGTTTGCTATTTAAACTATCTGCAAAATTCATAACGGAGTTATAGAATCATTTCACGATTGCAGAATAAATAAAAACAAAAAGAAAGTATAATTGAAATTTTTACTTCTTTATTTGGCGCATTGCCTCAATCTGGCCTGATGTTACCCAGTCGAGCAATTCTGCAGATGTAGGATTTAGATCGCCTTTTTGATTCATCATGTTATGAACCCAAATCCAATTTATCTGGTTTAATAATGGTTTGTTACCCTCATCGCCTCTTCGAACTTTGTCTCGAAGATCTTTTGGGATGGTACTCCACCATTGTTCAAAGGTTCTACCCATATTCAGATCAATTTGGATTCATATAATTAAGTCTTTTGTAAATTATACAAGCAATATAACGACGTTTGGTTTTTCCAAACGCTAAACGTTTAAAGGTACTCTGAAAAGATTTTCAATTCTTGCAGGTTAAAGTCCTAGGTGCAGCAAAAGAAGTAGGCAGATCCGCCTTTCAAGTTAATTGTGATGGAGTAAGTTTCTTGTTAGATTACGGGGTAGAGTTAGGAAAGGAATCGTCTTACCCTCTGCAAATAAGCCCACATGAAATTAACGCTGCCATCATAACCCATGCCCACCTGGATCACTCAGGCAACATGCCTTCACTTTTTGTGCAGGGTAGCACGGATGTCTATGCAACACCCCCAACTTTTGACCTTTCAAGATTGTTGATAGAGGACATGGTAAGACTTGAAAAAAGTAAGCTTCCTTTTGACCTGTCTGATGTGTCCAAAATGATGATGCATTCAAAGGAAATTGGATATAGAGAAAAGGTGACTCGTGGAAATGCCTCCTTTGAGCTGATTAGAATCTGGTCACGTGCTAGGCGGAGCTTCTGTTCTTGTAGAGTCGCAGAACAAGAGATTATTCTATACAGGAGACATCAACCCCAAAGGGTCGCGTATGTTAAGGGAGGCAGATCTTGATCTAGGGGAGATTGATTTGTTAATCACTGAAAGCACTTACTCACAGACAGATCAGATGCCACGTCTTGAAGCAGAAGAAAAATTCATTGAATTTGCGTATGAAGTTTTGGATAGAAAGGGGATACTCTTTGTACCTGCCTTTTCTGTTGAAAGATCACAAGAAATAGCAGTGGTATTAAAAAATGCTAAATTCAAACATAAAGTAATCATGGATGGCATGGCTGTAAAGGTAAATGAAATAATGTTAAGATATCCAGAGTATCTACGCGATGCAAAGGTTTTTGCTGATTCTGTGAATCATGCAGTTTGGGTAAGAGGAGAAAGGGAAAGAAAAAGTATGTTAGATGAACCAGCAGTAATAATCTCTCCTGCTGGCATGTTAGTTGGAGGTTCTGCCGTGTTTTATTTACAAAATCTCAGCTCTTGACAAGAAAAACGGTATAGCATTAGTCTCTTACCAGGGAGAAAGAACTCCTGGAAGAAAACTTTTGGAAACAGGTCGTGTGAACATTAGAGGTAAGGATTTCAAGGCAGAGTCAGAGGTAAGACAGTTTGAATTTTCTGGTCACGCTGACAGAACAGCTCTTTTTGACTTTATAAAAAAAATCAAAGGAAATCCAAAGGTTCTCACCATTCATGGTGATAACGAATCATGTACAAAATTTGCTGAAGAAATACATCAAAAATTTGGCTTTGATGCCCATGCACCTGACGCAGGAGAAATAATCACTATATAAAATGCGGAATAATCCCACAGTAGATCTAAATTTTACAATCAATAGTGGTCAGGTATTTCTCTGGAATAAGATTGAGGATAGATGGTTTGGTATTAACGGTGACGAGCTTTTGGTTATAACAGAGCCCTTCCAAATAGGTTCGTCTTCAAAAAGCGTTCGCTTCTTTTTTAGACAGGATGATAATCTGAATAATATACTATCAGAGATTAGCAGAGATAGTCTTGTGGGCACTACAGTAAAACAGTTTCCGGGTTTGAGATTGATAAGACAAGATCCTTTTCAGTGCTATATTTCATTCATATGTTCATCCAACTCATCCATACAAAACATCAAAAATATGTTAATAAAACTCTGCCAAAAATTTGGCAATAAAATAGAATTCGAAAACCAGCAATTTTCTACTTTCCCTAGTGCAGAAATGCTAGCAAATGCTACTACCAAAGATTTACTCTCATGCGGCCTTGGATTCAGAGCAAAATACGTAAGAGAGGCAATCAAGGCTGTAAACTTGGGAAAAATAGAGTTTGAGTCACTAAGGAAAACAGACTACAAATCGGCGTTAGAGACCCTGAAGACAGTACGAGGTATTGGCAACAAAATTGCAGACTGTATACTTTTGTTTTCACTTGACAAGTTGGAATCTTTTCCTATAGATAGATGGACACAGAGAATTTTACAAAAATATTATCCAAATGTATTTGACGGGATACATGGAAAATCTCTAACAGAAAAAAAACACAATAGTCTACATGAAAAAATTGTAGAACATTTTGGACCCTATGCAGGGTATTCACAACAATTTCTTTTCAAAATGGAAAGAGATCTCAACAAAAAGAAATGGTTGTAAAAACCCTTAATATGGCTACTAATTGCCCGATATTTGGGCCTGTAGCTCAGCTTGGACAGAGTGCTGGACTTCTAATCCAGTGGTCAAGGGATCGAAGCCCTTCGGGCCCGCTTTTAGAGTCTTGAATATTATTTTTTAAAAAAATACAACATTACTACAATTTATTATCTTCAACTTTGGAATCACATTATGAAAGACATAGAGCTAAAATTGGAAAATTTGAACATAAAGTCTCACGAAATAATCAAAGGCAGAGTACAGGTAAATTATCCCGGCAGATACGATGGCATAGTCGTAAATACGCAGATATTAAATTCTAATCAACTCATAGTATACAAATCATACAATAACAAGGCAATATCGCAGAATGTCTCACGACTATTTATCAATAGAAATGATATGCCACAAAATTCTGTTGAATTTACAGCTTCAGTTGAGTTTGAACCAAAGGAGCCTCATGAGGTGAAGTTTAGAGCTTCAATAATACAGGAACATAAGGAAATAGAAAGCGATATTTTGTTTGCAAAATTAATTCTCTAAACGATAGATCTAGTTTTTTACAATTTTACTAAGATGTTAGTGCCCCTGGAACTATGTCAATTTCTCCTTTCATCCATGGGTGAACCTCACAATAATATGGAAGAGTGGTTTGTTGCGTAAACAAGAAGGTGTACTGTTTTCCAGGCAATATTGCATCGGAACCAAAATCGCCACTATATGCATCCTTGAATGGTTTATCAGGAGTAACATAATGTGCGACAGAATCCTGATTTGTCCATACTACAAGATTATTTACACCAAGCTGAGCGTCTTGCTTCTTTGGAACAAAGTTTTGTTGCTGGTCTTGGTTTGAGGAACCAGTAACAATTGATATTTGCATGGTTTGACCAGGTTTTAGAATTTTCTCTGGAATAATTGGTTTGGCATTAAATTCTGGAATATAATATTGTTGATAGTATGAAATGCCAACTGCTGCTCCCACTATAACTGCAATCAATGCTATTCCATATGCGTGGCTTGATGTTGGAACGCTCAACTAGTCGTTGATCTTTTTTAATAGTCTTATAAAGTTATATGCCATACCGTATGCTAGGGATTTTTGAGGTCAGACTTGCCTATTACGGAATCTTTCAAATTCTCTAGGTTCGCGACTTTTATTTCAGGTGCGATCGCAGACGGTTGAGATGGTGGCGGTTTTATAGAATCTTCCTTTGGCGGTGGTACTTTTCCTGCTAGTTCAGGTCCTTCTAATGACTTTGGAGATTCGGCTTGTGGTTGTGGAGGAGGCGCAGGTGCCTTCTTTGCCTCGCTTAGACCATATCTGTAGAGATGGAACATACCAGCAAACACCATGAGACCTAGTCCTACCAAGAATAACGAAAAGTTTTTCATACCTGCCAATACGGCGTTGTAGGCAGCGATGTTTATGTACACTTGAAATATCAGGAGGGCAACGATAAGCCAGTTTATCCATTTACCTGAGAAATTTATCTGGGCTGTTTTATGAGGTCCTTTTGAAGCTGCTAATTTTGCCTTTCTTTCTGCTTCCTTGGCAAGTGATATCATCATGTATGAAAATCCAAAGCCAATCGGTATAAGAAGTAACATTATAGAGTAGAAGAATATTGGATCTATCACAAGCCTGGCAACTAGTGGTTTTGTAACATCTGGCGAGATGTAAAATCCCCAATAAGTGGTTACCATGACTTGGGTTATACCAGTTATTCCAAAGGCTGTAACTAGTGGTCTTTCTTTCCAAGAGAATTTCTTGTACCGGTCAATGAATGGTGTCATAGCTAGCGCTACAATGAATACACCTGGCCACAAAACTCCAGTTACAAATTTATCATATTCAGTTCTAAGGAAAGCGTAGATTCCCGTAAGATACCATTCAGGTACAGTGATACCTGGCGGTACAGTGGGCTGGAACTTTGAGCCCAGGTCAACTGGAAACACTCCACCTGTTATTAACACTGCACCAGAAATTGCCATCACCATTGGTACGTCAAATACCATGAATCTAGGCAGGTGTACTGCCATCAATCCAAGCATTACTACTGGTAAAATGAAGACATGTAACGTATAGAATCTCAATATGAAGTCTGCAAAGCCAGAACCAAACATTGCATCGCGTATGGTGGGCCCAACTACAGGCATAGAATTAGTAAGCGAAGCTGCAATGCTAATTGCAAGCTCTGCACGTTCACTGAAGATGATGTCATAACCAGTAAAGGCCTCTAGAATTGTTACTGTTCCCAGTACAACTCCTGTTACCCAGATAATCTCATTTCTTATCTTGTATCTTCCACTAAAATACTGATAATACATGTGAAGAACTGCGAGAAGAACCATTGCGTTTGATGCATGATAATGAATATTTCTGATCATGAACCCATATGGAACAGTATTATTGATTTTCACTACACTGTCCCACGCCCTATCCAATATCGGTTCATAATAGAACATCAGCAATGCACCAGTAACTCCCAGTATTATGAACATGACAAATGTCAACATTCCAAGGAATCCAAATGGACTCACAAATCTAGCTGGAAATGAGAACTTTGTACCAATGAATACAGTTCTCTCTAACCCGTCCCATATCCAGTAGCAGAAATCTGCAAACCCGCTTCTACGTTTTAAGGAAACGACCATATCCCACTATTCCATTTTCGTTGACATTCCACACTGCTGGCAATATCCATAGATCTCCAGTGTCATCAGCTTCAAGATAAAGTGTTGCTAGTACATTTGATGGAGGAGCTTGAAGAGATGCAGGACCTGCAAATGCTTTTCCATTTATCATATTATACATGCTTCCGTGACAGGGACATTCTCCTCTTTTCCTACCATCCTGAGGCCAGTATTTCCACAAACACCACAAATGTAAACATACCATACTATAAACACGAAAAGCACTGACATCCTCTGCGTCACCGCCTAACTCGGAAGGTAGTCGAACAAACTGCCACTGTTTAAATGCCTCTTGATCAAGAACTGGATCTCCACTTTTCGGATATGTTATAACTTCAGAACTATTCTTTGGAAAAGTCTTAACGTTGGCCACTGTTCCGTCTGGCAATATTACCTGAACTCTTGATGGCACTATGTTTGAAGGGTTTGGCATGAATTGGCCCCATGGAACAAAGGGTGCAAAAGTAGTTGCAACACCCGCAGCGCCTAGAAGTTTAAGAAAGTCTCGCCTAGTGACTGTACCCCTAGTATCTTGTTCAGCCATCCAAAGCTTCGTGATTAAAAAATTGCATATAAATCTTGTCTAGGTTCTTCTTAAAAATCTGAATTTTTTAAAAGTAATAAAGGATATCAAAGACGCTATTGTAATTCCAACCAATATTTCGATCAAAGTTGTAAAATTCTGATCGCTTTTGCCTTGTACAGAGCCAGTACTTGGAATAGAATTATTTACGTTAATTGCGATCTTTTCGCTAGCAACGTTTCCGGCTTTATCTTTAGCAACAGCCGTGATATAGTACGGTCCATTCTGAAGTGTTCTAGTGTCATATTGTATTGTGTCATTATCAAAAACTGTCTGGCCCGGAAGATTTACTGCAAGCCAGTCCTTTTCCAATGGATTGGTTTCATTGATACTTAGATTAACATTGATTATCCCTGAAACGGTAGAACCATTTACTGGCGACTCGAAAATAATTATTGGTGGCGTATTATCTACTACAAATTTGAAATCCTTTGAAACAACATGCCCTACTGTATCTGATACAACAATTTTAAGATCGTGTGATCCCTCTGAGAGATTTTCAACTATTGTTGAAAATGCAGTTTCATTAAGTATCTTTGGTTCCGATGAATCTAGATAATATTTCTCATCTTGTATATTTTGGCCAATTATTGTTGGCGTGATCTTGTAGGTATTGTTGATGAATTGTGGAATTTCCAGATTTATCTGTGGTGAATTCTCGCTTGGTAAAATGGTTGAAAACTTGGATGCCATTGTTATTGGTTCTACAACCGATTCTCCTCCAAACAGTGTAGTATGAATCAGGACAGAATATACCCCTGTTTGATTAATTGGCGCATAAACTTCGGTTGATGTCGCATCTTTATTTTTTACTGGATAAAATCCTCCTCCTTCGCTAAACGGCGTGCTTGGACCTAGCCAGTCTCCACTTGGCCATCCCTGAAATTGCCCCAATACTCCAGCTGGAACATTTGTTTGAATTATTCTTCCTTGTGGATCAATGACAAATACTGATAAATTAGTGTCAGGATCTTTCCAAGAAAAAATCATTGTAGCTGTGTTTATGGTTTTGTCAGCAATATTAAAATAATATTCCCTCCAATCACCTGCATTATAACGGTTAGACATGTCAAATCCCCCTCCCACATAGCCGTTTCCAAAAAGAGGATTTCCATTTGAACCCTGGATAACAGTTGGTAGATCTTTTGGTTGTAATTTTTTTAACACAACATATGATACAGGTACGTTAACTGTGTGGGATCCATCTTGAAATGAGATAAATCCTTGGTATACTCCTGCTTTTTTATCAGATGGAACAACAAGAGTGGCAGACATGATGGCTTGGCTATGAGGTTTTACTTCCATGTTGTTTGAATCAAGCCATACCTCATTCCATTGTGTTTTTTTGTAATAGCTAGCGGTAATAGTATAATCAATCGAAGTAGAATTTTTCTTGGTATCTCCAGACCAATATGAGTACCTTGTAGGTACAGGGTATACGCCAACTAGCGGTATATGCCCAAATTTTGAATTCGGATCAGAAATTCTTACCTCTTGAACTGTTCCCCAAGAACCTCCCCTGTTGACAAGCGAGAGTTCTTGGTATGTTGGTTGAGTATCATTGTGCTTATTGTTCCAGTCATATACATAGAGAGATGATATTTTCATGTCATCAGCGTAGGTTTTGGCAGAAGAATTCATGAACTCGGAGAATGGGAATGTAAGGTCAAGTACCATCAAAGATGCATCATACGGAATTGGACTTTGTTTTTGGAAAAAGGACAGCAGGTTTGTATGGTTTGTTATTTGAGCAAGTGGCACATAATCAGGCCTGTAAACCCCTTGTTTTTTAATTAGAGAATCCTGTAAGCGAGGTTCTGTTGTTCCATTATATTGAGAAATTTTCATCAGATCGAGTTTTTGAGGCTCTATTGTTATTTCGATATTATTATCGGTTGGATTTTCAATGGTAAAGGTTGCAGTAGCTCTGTCCCCTGGATATAGTCTTCCAGCAAACCAAGGTGTTTCTGGAAATGATGTATTTCCTCAGCTGAAACATCTTCAATCCAAACGCAGAAGAGTTCATTGAGCTGAATAGCTGGTTCCAGTATTTTCTGCACATTAGAATATGTCGCGTTGTTGTAAACTGCAAACGTATCATCATTTCCCAGTACATAGTTAACTGCGCTTGTTACATTAACTAGCCCAGATCCTTGTGCAAAAGGATCATTTCCCAGATCTGTTGCAGTAGACATTAGTATGTTTTGCACCATAAATGGGTTGTAGGAAATTCCCTTGTCGCGTAAGGCTTGCATTACGATTGCAGCTGAACCGGCTACAAGAGGAGCTGCAAGACTTGTTCCGCCAAATAGAGAAAACGATCCTGTTGAATTTTTGCTGTATTTTGTAACAGAGGTTGGTGTAAAGCTGTATTCTCCTACTGCCATTATGTCAGGTTTTGGATCTCCTATTAATGATGGTCCCTTACTTGAGAAACCTGATATGTCACCATAGTAAATAGTATTATTTCCAAATCTTGGTTGGCCCTTAAAAGGACCATAACCAACAAAGACATTATCAGTTGCAGCCCCCACCGTAAGACCAAAGGGTGCAGCGTCAGGACTTCCTATTGTTCCGTATCCAGGTCCAGCATTACCTGAACTACTTACAGTCAATATTCCAGGATATTTTTTATCCAGTGAACCTGGGACATTAAGTGCGCTAAGTAAAAGTGACTGGATATCAAGACCTGGCACTGACCCTAGTGCAGGAAAAGTGGAAATCCCCCAGCTGTTAGATAAAATATCTACTCGAGTATTTCCTGAGAATTTCCAATGGTTGTCATTCTGATCAAATCCTGCTGCCCATAACCATCCATATATCGCATCACCAATCCATAATGCCTTTATTGGAACTATCTTAGCTCCAGGGGCAATACCTTGAATTACATATTTTGTGGAATTTCCATAGATATCATACTGCTGTTTTCCTTGAGATGTGATAGATGCTGCAGTAGCAGTTCCATGTCCACCATAATCATACATTACACCAAAAAAATTACCGTGTGGATCAAGAGGAGGAAGTAGTGTCCCGTTTATTGCCCCAATTTTTTTATCGATTTTAGCTGATTTTGCAATTACACCGTATAAATCAAGAACTCGTGCACCAACTGTACCCGCACTGTATATCGGATTTCCATCGTGGTTTTTATCATATACTAAAAATTCGTTTCCATTTCCTAATGTAATTGGTGTTTGTGTAGTGAAATCAAAATCATATTTTGGAGATAAAACGTTCTCAAGTCTCAAAAAATCCTCGTATGAATCATACATGTCTGGAATAATGGTATCGTATACACCTGGTGTCTTTGAGTCAACCACGAGGACAGGGACTAATTGTAGTATTGAAAGTTGGCCCTGTGAAACACTTTCATACATCATCCCAAAATGATACATCCCGCTTTTTGACACAATAAAATGCCTTGCGTCTTTGCCTATTTTGTAATCATCAGAAACTGTCCCGTTTACTACAGGTGTACCACCTTTAGGATATTGTGAATTATATACCGGGATGTTCGTCCCTTTTCCTTCCCTATTTAGATCAAGAAAAACTCCGTTTGAATTTACATAGACAGAAGAGGTTATATTTTTTGGAATTGGCTGTGTGTAGTTTTGAATAACACCATTATTACCAATATTTGCAATGAATGTTGCATTTGTTAACACTAGTCCTTGACCATCTGCATCAATCATGATAGGAATATTGTTTTCATCTCTGGCAAGAGAAGATTTCATATCAAGGTTTGAAAAGTCTGTTCCAGTATCAACTATTCCCACCTTGATACCATTGCCTGTGTAATTATATTGTTGAATTACCTTATTGGAACCAAGTATATCTCCTACCCTAGAGACATCACTGGACACAGGAGAATTGATTTGCGCAGAATCGAATTCCAATGGAAGATCCTCAATTACGTTATAACCATCAAGTTTTAGATTTGAGATTTCGTCTGGATTGAAAATACCTACTGCAAATGATCCATGACCAGAGTTTAATCCATAAATTAGATTATCGGCACTTTGTGCTATATCCGAAATTGGTCCTGAACCAAAAATTATGTATCTCTTTTCAGAATTTTCGACTGAAACAGGCTGAAAAGTTATTAGACCAGATGTTTGTTCCGGAGCAGAAGTTTGCATTTGGTTTGGAATGTCCACATCATAATATGCGTTAATCTGTTTTGGAATTATAGATATTAGAAGAATACATATCAAAAAAAATGCTACTTTTGACATTACCCTACGTGATTTGTTATTTACCATTACTGTTATCTTCGCCTAGCAAGAATAGTTATTTGTAATGCAATGATTACAGCAATCAAAGCAACGACTGGTAGAAAAAGCGAATTAAATTGACCCGAAGCCGCCTCAATGTTTTGTACAGTTTGTGACATTGAAGTTACACTCTTGTTCATGTTTTCATTTGCTTGTGATATTGAATTCTGACTTGTGTTCAATACATATCCAAAACCTTTAACTTCTGTTTTTATCTTATCAAGTTCACTTGATGTAGTATTTAGTACAGAGTTTAATCTTATGATTTGGTTCGAAATTCCTTCTATGCTTTGCTTGAGTACTAGTGTAGCAGCTACTCCATTAGATTCAGTACCTTGACTGAGAGCAATAATATGAAAGACATAGGTGCCTTCTTGAGTAGGTGTAAAGTCAACATAGTAAAGTCCTTGGTGGAGAGTGGTAAAGGAATTGGTGAGATCAGTTACGTCTCCATTTGGAAGATGAACGTGAGAATTAGCAAGTAGTTTTGTGGGATCGCCTGCTACCAGCAGACCATCGCTAGTTACCTGAACAAAAACTCGAAATGTTTGGTTAACAGCTGCAGTTTGGGGAGCATAAACCGATACTAATACAGTTCTCTTTATTTGAGTATGTATCAGTGATGAAGATGATGCAAATGCTACATCAACGTTTTGCGAGAATCCCTGTTCTTTGGTAGCAATTGCTTCTACAGAATATGTTCCATATGGATAATTCGTTGTTGCATTAGGCCATTGCATCAATACTTGGTTAAAGTCTCCGTTGCTGTCAGCTGTAATCTGATCGAATTGTTTTATTGTTCCATCTGGAGCAAACAGTCTAAGAATTACAGTCTCGTTTGACAAAGCCTTACCATATACAAGAAGAGGTTGACCTTCTGAATATACTTGAGAATCAGTGTATAGTTCTAATGGTTCTAATGCAGCATAAGCTTGGGTCAGAAAGCTGCTCATGATAACAAAAAGCAAGAGTCCTGCCATCAGTAGTTTCAATCTATTCATGATGACGTCCACCCATAGATATTGGTTCTGTTAGAAAGAATATGTTAGTTTGTTAAAACATCTTAGATATGATCAGTATTGAAAAATAATTCTCTATTTTGCATTCATTCTTTCTGGTAACGTTCTGGAGACATGGAGTTAATTGATATTATAGAAAGAGTAGATTGTTCTTTTTTGAACATGGTCAAAGATGCATTTCTAATTATTAATTCGTATAAAGATTCAGGCTTTAATTGCATGACAGTAGAAAGCATGGATTTGATTGGATCCATGTGAGTTACAAATAATATATCTTCATCATGATGTTTTTTAGAACAATGTTCGACCAAGTCAAGAACTCTTTTTTTAATACTGGCAAAGGGTTCGATTCCATTTTTCTCTATTATTGGATGTCCTTCATAAAACTTGAGAAAAATATTTCCATGTTTTGAAAACATGTCATCAAAAGTCATTCCAGATAGAGTTCCCATGTCGATTTCTGTCAGTCTTTCGTCTATGCTATAACCTAGTCCCAGTTTTTTTGCCACAATACTTGTAGTTTGTTCTGCTCTTTCTATTGGACTTGAATAGATGGCAGATATGTTAAATGGTTTGAGAAAATCAGACTATCTTTTCGGCTTGTTTAATGCCTTGATCTGTTAGAGGATATCCTGTCGCTCGTCCTGCAAGAATTTGTTCTACATTATTTTTGGCCTGTCCGTGACGTAGAAAAAGAAACAATGTTTATTCTGAGACGACTTGTCGAATAGAGATAATAATAAGATTGTTAGAGACACCGTGTAATGAAGATCGGAATAATTGGCGGTACAGGCGGAATGGGAAAAGGATTCGCTTTGCGATGGTGTATTAATCATGATATCCTGATAGGTTCAAGAGATTCTTCAAAGGCGGATGAAGTAGCTCGTGAATATTTTGCCAGCGCAGTTAAAGAGCATGGATCTCCAAAGGGCAAGATAATAGGGACGGACAATATCTCTGCTGCAAAAGAGAGCGACGTGTTAGTACTTTCCATCCCATATGAGAATATAGATGCGATATGTTCTCAGATTCTTCCAAATGTCAAGGATGATTGTATTGTTATATCTCCGATAGTGCCTCTCACTAAAACCGATGCAGGCTTTGAATTAATTTCGTTTAGGGAAAACAAGCCCTCTGCTTTTGAGTTGGTGCAGAAATATATGAAAAACAAGTCGCGCCTAGTGGCCGCATTTCACACCATTTCGGAAAAGAAGCTTATCGATACAAAACTTGTCTTAGATTCAGACATATTTGTATGCGGAGATGATAATGATACGATAAATGTTGTAAATGGTTTAATCAAAGAGATAACTAACCTAAGACCCATTTTACTAGGACCTGGGTCTCTCTCATATCTTGCCGAAGCCGCAACACCAATTCTTATTAACGCAATGATAAAGAACAAAATGAAAAATCCAGGCATAAAGATAATTTAATCAGTATTTACAGAAATAAAAGATGGGAGATAGTCCAAAGAAAAATTGGTTTACTGCTATGGGTATTTTATTCATAGTTGTTGCAGTAATTCCCATTATCAGAGATTTACTGATCTGGGGTCCTGACTTTGTATCGGATTTTTTCACTTCCCCGGATCTAACAAGTGAGAAAGTGTGCATAGCGGTGTTTGGAATTGGGGGATTTTTGATCATTCTAGGTCTTAGAGGCGAAAATTATGAAGGCTAAGAATTTCATAAGAACGCAGAAAATTTTGAGAATTGCTACAATAGATGCAAGAGGTAATCCACACATAGTTCCTGTTTGGTATAATTATGAAAACGATAAGTTCTACATTGGCACTAATACCAGAACAATAAAGGCAAAAAATGTAAAACAAAATCCAAAAGTTTCATTCTGTATAGATATGGGAATCAATTCTCCTGAGATTTTTGGGGCAATGGGAATAGGAAAAGCAAGGTTGATTTTAGAAGATAGTTATGTAAAGACAATTGCCAAAAAAATTCTCTTGAGATATTTCAAAAGCTTGAAAAACAAATCTGCCCAGAAGCTCTTGAAAGATACTGATTGCATTATAGAAATAATGCCAAAAAAGATTGTGACTTGGAAATTTTAACCAACAAATTCTTCTATTTTGTCAAGCGCTTGCTCTAGAACAGGAATCTCTGGAAGAAATACCATCCTAAAATGTCCACTGCCATATTGAGTCCCAAAGCCTGAACCATGTACTGTAAGAACTCCTTTTGATTTAAGAAGATCTAGAACAAATTCCTTATCTGAGCCATACTTGTTATTCTCAATCTTTGGGAATACATAGAAGGCACCTTTTGGATTTGAACAGCTAAGATTATTCATTCCGTTCAATCTCTTAATTGTATAATCTCTTCTTTTTTTCAGTTCTAAGACAAATTTTTGGATATAGTTTTGTGGCCCTTTGAGAGATTCTAAAGCAGCGTATTGAACAGGCAAGTTTGTAGCAATTCTGACTCGAGCAAGTTTAGGTACGTTCTCTCGCAGAGATTCTAATTTTTTTGATTGATTAAAAGCAATGTAACCAGCCCTCCAGCCTGACATGAGATGAACTTTAGAAAATCCATTCAGTAGTATTACCGGAGAATCGCCACTAACTTTTCCTATTCCAACAAAATTTTCATCAAATACTATCTGATCGTATATCTCATCACATATGATGTAGAGATTGTGTTCGTTAGCAATATCAATCAAATCTTTTAGTGATTTTTCGCTGAATACTGCGCCTGTAGGATTGTTTGGGCTTATCAGACATATGGCAACTGTCTTTGAGGAAATTTTTTTTCGGATATCATCCAAGTCTGGCGTGGAGTTGTGTAAATCAACAGCAAATTCAATTGGTTTTCCCCCAAATAATCTCACATAGGAAGCATATGGAGGATAATATGGTCCTGGTATGAGGACTTCGTCCCCTGATTCTACTATTGATGCAGTAATCATTTCAAGACCTTCTGAAACACCATTTGTTACAAGAATGTCATCTTCAGAAACTCCAAGACCTTTTTTTCTCTCTTTTTTTGCTATCTCTTCACGTAATTCTGGTAATCCTTCTGAAACAGCATAATAATTTTGCCCATCTTTTACTGCCTTTATCAGCGCTTCCTTGACGTTTTCTGGTGGCTGAAAACCATGCTGCAGTGGATCTCCAATGTTAAGATATGTAATCTGTTTACCCTGTTTTTGCAGCTTTCGTGCTTCAAGTGCAATATCTCTAATGGCATACTCAATACCTGCTACTCTTTGTGATATTTTCAATTACCTAGACAGATATTTAGCCCCGTTAAATTCTTAATTGATTGGACCCGTTGCATAGCCAGGATAGTGCGGGTGGCTTCGGACCACCAGGTCGAGGGTTCGAATCCCTCCGGGCCCTGGAAATAGATAGATAATGTTGCATACTGGCAGTAATTGTGTATAAAGGATTAACCATATTCAGGATGGCTTTGATTGCTGTAGCAATTGGTTCAGTTTGGATAGGTATAGTTTTCTCATCTACTGTAAAGGACTCGAAAAATTTCAACATAGACAAGGCGGATTCAGTTAGTATGCCACTTTTACTTTATGGAGATGGAATAGGTTTCTATGAGATATCTTCCAATCAATACAATAATTCTATTCTTGTAAAGATACTGGATTCAAATGGTAATTATCTCGATCTGAAAACCATAACCAACAAAGAAACGGTCAATTACTTTGTCTTTGAGCATACGGGTGAATTTACTCTTGAATTGACGAATCTTTCTTCGAATCCGGTACAATTAACAGTTGAATTTGGCGATACTAAATACCAAGAATTTCCTATCCCATCTTTGATGATTTTCGTTGGAGCCTGTTTGTTGATGTTTGTAGGATACAGAAGATTAAGAAGCTACATAACTGCACAGCCTGAATAAAATAATTGAAACACTGGGACGCATAGTATAACAGCGCTAAATAACAGAATTAGGTTAAATCCTTAGGAGTTACGCAGTTGACCTTCACAAGATAGCCTAAGGATTCATTCCATAAATCTTAGATCCAAGACGATCCCCTCTTTGCAATGAACCAATCAAGATGTGATGTACTAGACTACATACAGTTCCTCATAGCATCCCAGAAGACCTTTACATGTACAGAGGCTGCAAGATGCCAGCCCGTGGAGCTGTACAAAATCCCATCCCATGACTCCTTTACGCGCCTTCTACAACGACAGACTCAAGACACTGAGACGGTTTGGAAGGAAGCAAAGGCAATGATAGGAAGCGGGGGTGTTATTGTAGTCGACGATACCACTCTTGACAAGCCGTATGCCTCAAAGATGGACCTTGTAACATGGCACTGGAGTGGCAAGCACAGATGTGTGGTCAAGGGAATAAACCTCATCACGCTTCTGTGGACAGATGGAAAAAAGCGCGTACCGTGTGATTGCAGGATCTACGACGCACCTGTCACAGGTCTTACAAAGAACGACCGCTTCCAGGAGATGCTGGTAAAGGCCAGGCAGAGAGGCATGAATCCGCTGTATGTGCTCTTTGACAGTTGGTACTGCAGCATTGGAAACCTCCATCTTGTCGCAAAGCTTGGATGGTATTTTCTGACAAGGCTGAAAAGCAACAGGACTGTCAGTCTGAAAGATGGTAAGAACGTGTCAGTGAGTAGCATGGAAATACCAAAGCATGGAAGAACAGTCTACCTCAAAGAGTACGGAACCATAAAGGTATTCAGGACAGTTTCCAAAAACGGAGACGCTGAGTACTGGGCAACAAACAATCTGTCAATGAATGCGGTAAGAAGGGAGGAGCTTGAAAAACATGGATGGTCAGTAGAGGTGTATCACCGTGGAATCAAGCAGTGCTGTGGTATTGAAAGGTCGCATGTCAGAAAGGCAAGATCGATAATCAGTCACATACTCTTGTCTGTCAGGGCTTTTCTGCGTCTTGAGGCATACCGGATAGAGACAGGGACGAGCTGGTATGAGGCAAAGAGTGCCATAATCCGGTATGCGATACGGAACTATCTATCCCGTCCGTTCTGTCATTTGGGCTCAACTGCGTAACTCCTAATCCTATCCATGCTGCTGACAAGAGTATTGCCATTATTGATATTGAAGATATTTTTAGAAGAATATGATTCCTAGACTTGGATAGTGTAATGAAACCTCCAATTGCACTAAGCAACAAGCCAGTTTCCACGGTAAGATGCGATGGGGTGACAAGGCCATCTATTCCATAAATTTCATGAAAATTGTAATCAGCATAACCACCTATTACTTGTAACATAGCACCCAATAAGATCATTATTATCCCTTTTTTCATGAATTTATCTTCACAATGATTCAAAACTAGCATTGCTGCAATAGCAGAACAAGCTATCAAGGATGCACCAGAATAGATGGTTGCGTGTTGAACCGTCCAGAATGTCTCTGGAATTTTGAGTTCATGTGATGCTGAATCCCAGATTCCACCTAGTAGTACTATTATTGTACCGCATGTAGCTAGAAAAGCGGACATTTGTGTGATCTTTCTCACTCTTGATAGAGATAACACACGGAACCTGTTTGATGGGTACATGTTGAAAAATACCTTTAATTGTGGTATATAGAATTTTGTTTGCTAACCTTTAGCTTTTGGTTTTTGGTTGGAGTAACATCTTTTATTCTCATAAATACCAGATTATGTGTTTTCAATGACTTTGGGGCTTGTATTAGACAGACAAGCTAAACTCTTCATAGATCTTGCAAAATTCTTGGCCTGTTATTGAAAATAGGATTTCTATGAGACTAACAATTATTATACTTCTACAATCTAGTCAACTCATGAGTCCCGGAATTGGCTTGATGAAAAGAAGACTACCTACTGAGAAAGAGGCAATACCGTTAGCAATATCTGGAATAATTCAAAAATATGGTGTAAATGCAGATTCTGTAAAAACTCTTGAAACCAAATATGACGATGATGGTGGAGATTGGTATGTTGCGTTAGGATTTGGCGAAAAAAGAGCTATTGTAAAGATGGATTCTGTCCAAGGTACAATAACAGAGATTAAAGAAATTTAATATCTACTTTCTGAATTGAACGTTTGAGACTTCAGGTTCTGGTATTATTAACAAGCCACCGTCTCGTAGTTGTTGCACTAGTTGGAGTACCTCTTTTTCTACTTGATTTCTTTGTAAACCAATTTTTTCAGAAAACATGTCTACCAACTCTGTTATTTTCCTTTTACCGTTACACATTTGCCAGAATTCAACTATTGCCTGATTAACCATGAATCCTTGTTGGTTCTCGTCCATTAAGAGTAATGAGCCATCTTCTTGCTTTACAATTGACCCTATTCCTTGTGGCATGGCTGTTTCATAGTTTATTGGAGTTATTGTCTTCTGTTTGCCATAATTGATCAGTTTCTTGCCCTCCTCTGACATTTTCTCTGGCGTCCAAGGTGGATCCCAGACTATTTCTACATTAACAGAAGATACTCCTGAAACTTTGTTTACGTATCTTTTTACATCATTTACAAGCGTATCATGCAAGGGGCAACCACGTGTAGTCATTGTCATTTTGACATCTACTTTGTTGTCATCAGATACATTTACTCCATAAATGAGTCCCATGTCCACGACATTGATTGGAATTTCTGGATCCATACATTGTTTTAATGATTCTAGGACTTGTTGGGCAGTAACAGATATCATGAAATGACATGAATAAGCCTTGAAATAAATACCTTACAGCTTTGATTCAAACAATTTTTTGATTGACTCTTCAAAAGGAGGTTTTGCTACACCGGCTTCGGTTATTATTCCGGTTATGAGTTCTGGCGGCGTCATGTCAAAGGCGGGATTTATTACATTAATGTCGTCAGGTGCGGTCTTTTTGCCTGCTATTCCAGTGACCTCGCTTGCTTTTCGTTGTTCTATGACCACATCACTTGGAGCACTTTTCATATCAAATGTGGAAAGAGGTGCTGCAACATAGAACGGTATGTGGTGTTGCTTTGCCATCAAGGCTACTTGATATGTCCCAATCTTATTGTATACATGCCCAGTACGTAGTACTCGATCAGCTCCTACAATTACTTTTGAGACAAGACCATTTGCCATTGAATAACCTACTGCGGTATCAGGAATCAAGCTGACATCTATTCCATCATGCTTTAGCTCAAATGCGGTAAGTCTTGAGCCTTGCATTACAGGTCTAGTTTCTGTTGCAATCACTTTGATCTTCTTTCCACTTTCTTTTGTGGCTCTTATCACTCCAAGTGCTGTTCCATATGCAACTGTAGCTAGAGCACCAGCATTACAGTGAGTCATTATAGTATCATTGTCATGAAATAACAGTGAACCGTGTTTTCCCATACGCATATTTGTTTCAATATCTTCTTCTGCCATTTTTTTCGCTTCTTCGATAATATTATTTCTGATTTCGTCGGCATTACTTCCTGATCTTGCAACACCCATTATTCTTTCTAGTCCCCATGACAAGTTAATTGCAGTGGGTCTTGTTTCGAAAAGAATTTTTTTTGCTTGTTCTAGATCTTTGATAAGACCGTCTTTGTCTGTTGCCTTACTTTGCAATGCAGCCAAAGCCAGCCCAAAAGCACCTGAAACTCCAATGGCCGGAGCGCCTCGCACTATGAGATTTCTTATGGCATCAGCAACATCTTTGTAATCTGTATATTTTACGTAGACCAATTCATTTGGTAGCCTAGTTTGATCAATCATTACAACCATGTTATCTTTCCATTCTACGGTTCTAAGACTGGAATGAATTCTAGTGTCCATACGTCGAATTTCATAATACTATATTATATATGATTCAAATGATATGTTACGTTCAAACATGCTCTCTCTAACCTTTCTAAATTTGGCCTAACGTAAACTGCAAATAGATCTATTCGTAGCATACTATACTATTATCATTGTAGTGAAAATGGATGAAGAGATCTGTAAGCGAACTAACGTAAACCAATTGTCAGGATTGATGAATTTTTAAAATTATTTCTATCCAGTATATGCCTACCATCAAAAACTAAAAGTGGTTTTTTGGTGTTTGAAAATGATTTTGAATTCAATTTAGAGTATGATTTATGGTCTGACGATATAAAAACAAGAGATGCGTTCTTAGTTACTTCCTTTAAATCAGAACTAAGTCTTATTGATGCAGGTAAATTCGTATCTTCAAATATGTATGGATCATGTATTGCTACTACACAGCCCTTTGCAATGAATTCGTTGACAACATCATATGTGGGAGAAAGTCGGGTATCTGTAACTTCGCCACGAAACCCTAGACCTAAAACAGCGATCTTTTTTCCTTTTGGATCTATTCGATGTTTTCTAAATAAAGCAAGTGCATCATTAACACATTTTTTTGGCATAGAATCATTGGTTTTTCTGGCAAATTCAACCATTTTCAAATGTGTTCCTATATTCTTAGCTGCATTGATTACAAATCTTGGATATACCGGTATGCACAAACCTCCAACACCAGTTCCCGGATAATGCAAATGACAAAACGGTTGTGAGTTTGCACCTTTTCTTGCTTCCCAGTAATTAACCCCTACTTTTTCACAAAAATCTGCAAGTTCATTTGCAAGTGCTATGTTAACATCTCTATAAACTCCTTCAAATAATTTTTCGGCTTCTGCGTTAGCAAGAGAAGACATACTAATTACACCTTTTTTTGAAATTATTTCTAACATTTCTTTAGCAAAAGATAAACTTTTTTGTCCAAGACCAGAGATTATTGCAGGATAATTTTCTTCTATATCCTGCAGAGCTCTTCCCTCGAAGATTCTTTCAGGATTATAAATGAAGTAAAAATCTCGTTCTCCTTTAAGTTTACTATGTTTTTCTAAAATAGGTAGGATTAATTTTTCACATGTTCCAGGAGGTAAGGATGGAGATATCACAACAGCATCGCCTTTTTTCAATCCAGAACCAATATTCTTAGCTACGGACGTTAATGCCCTGAGATCTATTCCGTTATGCCTTAGGCCTACTGGAACGGCAGCAATTTTGATATCTGAATTCTGGGAGGCTTTAGTACCGTTTATGGTTAATGATAGATTACCATCACGTAAAGATTTAGTGAAAGTTTCAGAAACCAATGGCTCTTTTTTGTGTGAAACCCCTGATTTTATTTGTGAAAGTAATTCTTGAGAAATATCTACACCTATTACTTTAACTCCTTTTCGAAGCCATGCTGCTGCTATCGGTCCACCCACATTACCTAAACCATAAATTGCTAGAACTTTGCGATTCAGTATTAATGATTTTAAATTATGATTTCTAGACAAGTAACAATTTTGATGCCCATATACTTCTAATTTAATTTAGTGATTTGGATGAATTATTAGATAGATTTATGATAATTAATTATTTTTTAGCCACGTTACGGTTTTCTTCAAACCTTCTTCAATAGGCGTGTTAGGAACCATACCGAAGATGGAATTTAGTAAGGTGGTATCAGCAACAAAGTTGCCAATCTCTCCCGGTCTAGCTGGCTTAAAATCTATTTTTGGTTTTATACTTAGAATTTTCGAGATATGGTTGAGAACTTCTATGATAGTACTTCCATTACCCCCACCCATATTTAGGATCAAATTATTAGATATTTTAGTAGATATGGCTTTTTCAAAGAATGGAATTATGTCTTCAATGTACACATAATCACGTATTTGATCTCCGTGACCAAATATAGTAACTGGCTGCTCTGTCATAATCCTTGAATATAATGATGGTATTAGGCCATTTTTCTGATAAGGTCCATAGATGTTAAAGAATCTAAAGACAACATAATCCATACCATACATCTCATTATAGAGTCTCAAGTAATGCTCCGATGCCATTTTTGTGATTCCGTAAGTCTGTTTTTGGAGTAACAGAGTGTTTTTCTGAAACTTTGAATTCTAGTGGTTCTCCAACAATTGATGAAGCAGAAGTGAATATTATTTTCTTGATGTTGTTTTTTCTGCATGCCTCTAATACATTTAACAAGCCAATAATGTTGACTTGAGCATTCTGTGTAAAATCACTTAAAGAAGAAACTAACGTATGAGCGACTAGATTGATCACAACGTCGACGTCTTTTACAATTCTTTCAACGTTTTCATAATCTATTATATTTAATTTAGAATAATTTTTTTCATGTCCCTGTTCCAGCTGATCAGCAGTTGAAACGTGATGTAAGTTTTTAAGACCTTGTACTAAGTTGTGACCCACAAAACCTTCAGACCCAAGAATAAGAACTCGCATTATTGAGAGTTTTACGCTAGCTATAAAAAATCTTACTTTTTCATATGTTTAATAAACCCACATGAATCTACGCATTTATTGGAAAAAAAAGTCATACCATTGATGGTACCAGATGTAGGTAATGACGAACTAAATACAATAAAAGAAGTTTTCTCCACAGGATTTCTTACAGAGGGGATTTTCACACAAAATTTTGAAAAAGCTGTTGCAGAGTATGTAGGAGTTAAGCATGCCATAGCAGTAACATCATGCACTACTGCATTACATACGGTTTTGGAGTGTTTAGATATAAGAGGTCAAGAGGTCATCATTCCTGATTACACCTATCCTGCAACTGCAGAGGCTGTCATATTGGCTGGTGGAAAACCTGTTCTGGTAGATGTCGACTTGGAAAACATGAACATGACAAGAGAGATCTTAGAAGAAGCATATGATGAATCGATGAATGTTTTTATCCCCGTTTCTTGGGCAGGAGTACCTTTAGAACCAGAAATTTATAAAAAATCCAAAGAGATAGGATTGAAATGTCTTGAGGACGCAGCATGTAGCCTTGGTGCAAAGATAGGTTCTGAGTTTGTAGGAAAGTTAGCTGATTATTCATGTTTTAGTTTTCATCCTAGAAAGGTGATTACAACTGGAGAAGGTGGCATGATAACTACAGATGATGACGCGATTGCTGAAAAATGTTATTCCTTCAAACACTTTGGCATGAAAGGTTC
Organism: uncultured Nitrososphaerota archaeon; assembly: GCA_963701075.1. Classification (GTDB taxonomy): domain Archaea; phylum Thermoproteota; class Nitrososphaeria; order Nitrososphaerales; family Nitrosopumilaceae; genus Nitrosotalea. The sequence continues at coordinate 640,482 of OY969559.1, read as the reverse complement.
TGTTTTTGAATCTATTGGAACTAATTACAAATTATCAAATATTCTCAGTGCCATAGGTTTAATACAAATGAAAAAAATTGAAGACATCGTTAAAGATAGAATTGCAAAAGCAAAAATCTATCAGGAATTGCTAACAAAGATAAACGGAATAATTCCAGCATATACAGGAAAAGGTACTAGACAAACCTTTCAATCATATACTTGTTATGTGAAAAAACAGAATTATCGAGATAAAATAAGAAAAGCTCTTAGCGATAACAACATACAAAGTCAGATAGGAACATATGCGTTACACTTAGAACCGGCCTACAAGAATTTGAGATCTGTTGGTTCATTGGAAAATTCTGAATTGCTTTTCAAAAATGCCCTTACACTTCCATTACACAAGAACTTGACCATAGAAGATCAAGAGAGAGTCTGCGATATAATCAAAGAAGTATCAATAAATTAACAGATTATTGCATATCACTACATTAGAAAGTTAGAGTTTCTAGGTCTTTTTTACTAAACATGTGTACCCTGATTCAGTTTCTTTAATATACTCTGTCTGTAAATTAAATTCCTTACACCAGTCTTGGATTTCTGTCTTAGTGTGTCTCCAGGCAAATTTTGGATGATACCAATCATAATTTGTCAGGTTAGAATATTCAAAACCCCATGATTCATTCCAGAAGCATTTAAAGAAAAATTGATAGATGAAACGCTGAAGATCATATTCTCCTTTTTTGATACCAAGTATTTCTAGGTCATTGGGAATTTGTATTTTTATCGATTGTTCATGTAATGATTTAGCAAAATCCGTAATTGGTTCCATTGCCTTCATTGCAGAATCATACGAGAGATCGCTTATTCTATCTCTAATGTAATCGTCAGCAAATTCTCGCAACGGAGACTTTTTTCTTGTAAATATAGAATAGACACAATCCGCCTGTTTTTAATTTCTTGATGCAATTTTTGAGAGCAACTTTTGTGTCTGGAGTATGATGAAAAACCCCATTGCTTACTATCACATCAAAACTATCATCTAAGTATGGAAGCGCATTAAGATCTGCCTGTGACAGAACAGGTTCTTTCCCAGATGATTTTAATGCATTTTTGGCTCGATAAACAGCTTTGGAGATATCTATTCCATGAAATTCTTTAGATTTTTGGGCCCACAGCCTAGCCGATGAGCCACTACCTATTCCTGTATCTAGAACAATTTTATTTTGAAATATAGAGAGATCACTTTCACTTAAACCCATCATTTGAAGCATTGGGTTTTTTATTTTTTCAAAATCATGATCATCCTGACCAAAGTCACTTTTAGTCCATTTATTACCAAATGATTGTTGAACTTGTTCTTGTAATGGATTATCTAATTTTCTAACAAAATTTGGGATTCCGTCATAAAGTGGATATTTTCCAGTTGTGCTAATTAGAAAACCATTTTCTTCTATGAGTGGTTCATTTGTATAGGGATCAACCCACGAGATATTTCGCTGATACATTAAATATTCACATTGTAGTCCTAATTTAAATAATCATACGATCACAAGCATGTATTAAAGTATAAAATACATGAAGAGTTTGCATTTCTCTCATTTCTTCAATGTTTTTTTGATGAGTGGTTTAGTGTTTTTTCTATTCGTAATACTACTGTAGATGACTCGAAGAACTAAGTATTCAGTTATAATAATACTTAAGACAAGAGCTGAATAGGAATATTAAAATCGTTTAGGACGAAAGTAGTTTTGGCTAATTGACAAAATCAAATAAGAAGACAATTAACGAAGTAAACCTGCGTGCTCAACTTTTGCAAATTCATAACCAATTAAGAAAAGAGATGGCCAAAGATTGGAAAAGGGTTCTACCATTTGAAGAGTCTGTTGTTTGACAGATGGGAAAAGGCAAATTTTTTGAAAGCGAAGAAAGGCAGTAGCATCTACCACAATAATTACACATATGGAAAAGTGAAAATAGGTAAAAAAACATGGATAGGACCATATACACTCTTAGATGGAAGCGGAGGAACACTTGAGATTGGAGATTATTGCAGTATAAGTAGTGGAGTTCAAATTTATACTCATCAGACAGTAAAATGGGCTCTAACGGGAGGAAAAGCTTCATATGAAAAAAATAAAACCACAATTGGAGATTTTTGTTATCTTGGACCGTATTCAATAGTAACAATGGGTGTAAAAATAGGGAAATGTTCTGTTATTGGAGCACATAGTTTGGTAAATAGGGATATTCCAGCCTATTCAATCGCATTTGGCATTCCTGCAAAGGTAGTAGGAGAAGTGAAGATTAAGGGAAGAGATGTAAAATTCCATTATTTTAAAAAATCAGATAATGACACTGAAGGTTCTTCGAGTCATCTACAGTAGTATTACGAATAGAAAAAACACTAAACTATATCACCAGTTTACCAGTGTTCAGATAATTAACAGTCATACAATTTTGTATCTTTTACTACAGATATCAAAGGATCCTTTGATATCATAACATCATAATTTTAAGTTCTCTAAGAATTGTTCAGATTTTGTTTTAACAATCTTGTATTGAACAAGTTCAATATGATTTTATTTCATAAAATAACTCACAGCTGTGTAGTTTTTTTCATCTCGTTTGTTACAAATATTCTATACCATATTTCTAACGCAAATATTGAGATCAGTCTATTCAAGTATCTTACATCTCCATCATTCTCAACACGTTCGAATGAACGCAAAATCCAATTGTGATTGATTAGTTTCCTCTTGAAGATTTGACTATCTTTTTGCATAAGATAAGTTTGGCATATTTTCTTTCCATGATCCTTCCAATCAAACCACAAAGATGGCGAAAAACCCTTTTTTTCATCAATATGTTCCACACCCAAGCGTTTAGCAATTTTGCGTAAAACTAGCTTACCCTTTTGGTTAACAGGATCATATTTTTGCCTAACAGGAATACGCAACGCAAAATCAACAACTTCTTTGTCACGAAATGGTTGAAAACCATTAATTCCGTAATGTTTGAAAATAGAAAAGGATGTAGGTAAAAAATCATACAATAATTTTCCATTATAATCTGCCAACATTACTTGTTCAAGAGGATGTAAACGATTTGAGAAATAAGGTCTGAAATACTCATAGATTTCATTCCAGTTAAACTTTATAGCAGAACCAAAAAGATGCTCTTGATCTGGAACCCAGTCTCTATTGTGACACTCCAGATAGTTTATGGTTTTAATTCTCCAGTTGTCTTTGGGTTGTAACAAATTCAGGAACTTATTGTATCTAAAAGTATAACCTCCGAAAATCTCATCTGCACCATCTCCCGTAATGAGAACATCGCCATGTTTTTTTGCTTCTCTTGCTATTACATGCTGATATGTATTCCATCTTGGTTTACCCGAAATAGATATTATTTCTGGCATATTAGTGAAGATTGAATCCATGTAGATTACCTTAAAGTCTGCATCAAATTTGTTGGCAATTTCTCTTGCTCTTTTAGATTCATCTTGATCTTTTCCAAATACACCACATACTGCAATAATTTTTTCCTGAGGAAATGTTTTACGTAGTAATGTAAGACACAATGTGGAATCTATTCCACTACTAAGCGATACAACAAACCTACCTTTTTTTACATGAGGTATTTTCAAAAACGCATTTTTTAGCAATTTTTCGGTTTTATATCCATCAGAATCCGATGCATTGTTTCGAAAATTATTCCATTTAATAGGTGTATTAGTAATTCTTTCTAGTGGATTGTATCTAATTGTTAAAAAATTACGAATAGAAGTCTTGCCAGTATTTGGTTTCAACTACCAGACTTCAACTAGATGAATAAATAACAGTTTAGATATATTTTATGATAATAGATCTCAAATAATTAAAAATAGGCGCATAATAAGATACAAAGATATGAAAATTTTAGTTGTTCATGATTCATCTAGTTTTGCATACATCTTGCAGAATTATTATCCTGATGAAGTTAGCGCAATTTACTTTTTGGAACATGCTGTCATATCACAAGTAAAAAATCCAAAATTTTTTGTAAAGGGCAAAGGTCTTTACTCACAGATACAACAGATAAAACAATTATCAAAAGAATATGATGTGTTTTTATGCTTTGGCTGGATTGCGTCTTCAATTTGTTATCTGGCTGAGGTAAACTATGTGATATATTTTGTGGATGCTTACATAGATCCACAAAACAGGATAAGAAAGGAACTATCATCATTCAAAAAAAATCTTCTCGATGAATTGTATAAGGATGCACTAGATAATGCATCATTAGTTGTGGCTGCAATATCACATGATGCTAAAATCTTGCAAAAATATAGACAGGATGCAAAGATCATATTCCCACTTGTTGACAACAAGATGTTTAATCCAGATGTAGAGAAAAGAGAATTAAAACCGGGTAAATTTACCTTTTTGAGCCCTCAGAGAATTGATCCCGATAAGGGACATCATATTTTATGGAAATCTGTCGAACTGACCAAGTCTGATTTTGTAGTTTTACAAACTGATTGGGGATCAGGCGATTATTACGCTAAGATTTTAAAAGCAAAACCATCCAAGATAGAAATAATTCCAAAAATCAAGCGTAAAGACATGCCGTCATACTTGGTATCAATGGATGCTCTACTTGGACAGATATCAATGACGAGTTGTGGATCTACTGAAAGAGAGGCTGCCTTGTGTAATAAACCAATATTTTGTTATTCGCCAGAAAATTTTTCTGAAAATGATCCTTTTTACAAGGAAAGTAATGATCCTAAAGAAATAGCTGTATACATAGACAAAATAGTTTTAGATAAAGAATTTAGAGAACAGCTAGCGATGACACAAAATACGTGGGTAAAAAAAATATTTGACAACAAAAAAACGGTTCAGCAATGGAAAGAAGTCTTTGAGGAATCAGTTAAGAAAAAGACCCATCATGCAAAGATGAAATACAAATTCATTTTTAAGATGTTATCAGTTATTGAGAATTTAACTCATAGAGATTTTAGCTCTATTGGAAGAAATATTGCGTCATAGACGGAGTTGCTATTGACCTTTCTTATCTGACAAAAATTTACTACTCTCTGTACCTATGAGTCCTCCTTTTATCAGAGCATCCATTTTTTCTTGCATGTCCTGTATTTTTTTTAATTCCTCTTCCGTTAATTTTTCGTTTTTTGTTATCTTCATGAGAAGAGTTGTGACAATTAGATATGTTGGCATAATTACTTCTCTCCAATAACCTGGAGGAAGTTTGTAATAATATGGATTGGATTCTGTGGTTATGTCTGCTTCTGCATGATACGCTCGACTTTTTTTATAGTGAAAATATCCGACGCCGACTAATATTGGAATACCAACTCCTGATACGAAAACAAGGTATACCCAAAATGCAAAAAATATATCTTTCAGAACTGGAACGTCCTTGATTGCCAGATAGTATGTTACAGTCATAGTGTTCACGGCTGCAAATAGAAATGCAAAATATTGAGCCCAACCCTGCCTAAAATAGAACCAAGCTCGAAATGCAATTCTTCTGACCATGACTTTTCTATCTCTCACCTGTATATCAATTAACAATTAACCAAAAATAACCCCTAGATAAAAGATATTTATTGAATCAACAGAATGATAAAATTTCAATAGTTATTCCTGTGTATAATGCACAAGGATTCTTAGAAGAATGTATTGATTCAGCTCTAAACCAAACATATAGCAAGATAGAAATTATCGCTGTAGATGACGGATCTACAGATCAGTCACCAGAAATCCTAAAAAGATATTCAGACAAAATAATGACAATTACAAAGAAAAATGGTGGTACCGCATCTGCATTAAATTTAGGAATAAAGAACATGTCCGGTGAATGGTTCAAGTGGTTGAGTGCCGATGATATACTATATCCCAATGCTTTAGAAGAGATGATCTTAGAGTCTTCAAAGGTAGAAAACAAGGAAAATACCATATTTTATTCAAATTATGACATCATAAATTCAGATGGAGACGTGGTTGAAAAATTCACAGAACCAAACTACAACCAACTAGAAACTTTTCAACAAGGTGTAATTTTACTTGACCATTATTTTGGAAATGGAACGACTAGTTTGATCCACAGATCAGCAATTCAGAGATATGGTGCTTTCAATGAAACAATTGGTTACAAGGAAGACTATGAGTTTTGGTTAAGATATTGTGTTTTACACAACTGTAGACTACATCTAATACCAAAAACATTAGCAAAATACAGAGTACATCAAAAACAACTTACAAAGGAAAAAGTAACCATATCTTTAGCTCAAACCAACAAGATACGAAAATTCATACTAGATAAGCTTCCCCAGACGAGCTAACAAAATACGAAAAAGCCATAAAAGAATATCAAAAGAGCAAGCCATTGACCTCAAGAAGTCGTCACATGTTAAGAGATGTGATGTTCAAAGTATTACCAAAATCGGTTTCAGGTTCAATACTAAAGTCATACATGAACATGAAAGAAAAAACCTAATATGAAAAATTACGTGTTTACAAAATATATAAAATCAAGTAATCCATTTAAGTTTCTTCATAAGTTCCATTAGCTCATTTTTGTTCAGGTGTTTTACAGTGGCAGAACCATATTCCTTTAATTTGACAGATCTTTTCAACGATTGCATATCAAATTCTTCTTCATGTTTTATCACAAAATGATCCTTTCTTTCTTCAACTCGCCGCATCTCTTCTTCCGATACTAGAATCTCATCAATTTTTTCTCCTGCCCGTATACCTATGTATTTTATAGGATAATCTTTGTGATTTGTCTTCAATTGGGCATATGCTTTTGCAAGATCAACTATTTTGGCAGCAGGCGCTTTCTTGACAAATATTTCTCCCCCCTTTCCATTTTTTATCGAATAAAAGACGAGATCTATGGCTTGGCTCAACGTTAACATGAATCTAGTCATATCAGGATGAGTTATAGGAAGCGGTTCCTTTTTTGCTATCTTCAAATCCCATAACGGCATAACGCTTCCCCTACTTCCAAGAACATTGCCATACCTAACACAGGAAAATATCGTATCGTCTTTTGACAAATCATCAGAGAGAATTATTTTTTCTTGCAATGCTTTTGTCATTCCCATGGCATTGACTGGTTTTACTGCCTTGTCAGTGCTTATTGCAACCACTTGAGATACTTTTCTGGCAACAGATGCCTTGACTATGTTGTATGCCCCGATGATGTTTGTTTTTACTGCCTCAAAAGGATGAGATTCTACAGTTGGGACTTGTTTCAGTGCCGCAGCATGAAATATTATATCAATATCTTTTGTTACAGTGTAAAGCCTATCATAGTCTCTAACATCTCCTATGGCAAACTGCATTCTCTTAATTATTGGGTCATTTTCAAACTCCTGTCTCATGAGATGTTGTTTATCTTCATCTCTGCTAAAGATTCGGATAATTCGTGGTTTGTATCTCATTAATTCTTTTATCATTTGATGGCCAAAGCTTCCTGTACCGCCTGTTATCAGAATATTTTGGTCATTTATGACCGATGAATAATCCAAACTCAAATGCAATGATTGACGCTGAGTTAATAAGTCTTAATTGCTCAATAGTGCAAACCCTGAAATGAATTTTGCAGTCATCTGAAAACCTTTTAAATTTGGCAATAACATCATGCCATATCATATGAAAATAATGTCCATTTTTGGGACAAGGCCCGAGATAATCAGATTGAGTAGGATTTTCTCCTTACTAGATGCAAATTTTGATCATGTGATGATCAACACCAGCCAGAATTACACACACGAGTTAAATTTGGTCTTTTTTGATGAACTTGAGATTCGCAAACCTGACTATGACCTGAAAATAAGAACAGGCAAGTATGGGCCAGAGGTTTCAGATGTCATAACAAAATCAGAAGATATACTATTGAAGGAAAAACCTGATCTTTTGCTAATTTTAGGCGACACAAATAGCGGTCTTGCAGCAATTCCTGCTGCTCATCATAGAATAAAGATTGCTCATCTTGAGGCTGGTATGCGTAGCTATGACTTTCGTATGCCTGAAGAAAAAAACAGAGTCATAATTGACCATCTCTCTTCTCTTTTGTTGCCATATACAACATACTCCAGAGAAAACCTGATTCGAGAAAACATTCATCCAGGCAAAATATACGTCGTAGGAAATCCAATAATTGATGTCATAGACTACTTTTCACCCAAGATAGAATCTAGCAACATCATGGAAAAAATGAATTTGGAACCAGATAGTTACTTTTTGGTTACAGCTCATCGTAGTGAAAATGTTGATTCTCCAGAGTCCTTGGAAAAAATCTTTTCTTCTCTGCAAGCAATAGGTAAGAAATTCAAGAAGAGAGTTATCTATCCAATACACCCAAGGACGCTAAGTAAGATCAAGAAAAGAAAGATACCGAACAATCTTGAATTGATAAAACCTCTCGGTTTTTTTGATTTTTCCAAATTAGAGAAGAATGCATTTTGCCTCATTACAGATTCCGGTACAGTTCCAGAAGAGGCGCTGTACTTTAAGAAACCTTGCGTTACAATACGCGAGAGCACTGAGAGACCTGAATACATAGAAGAAGGGTATAACATACTTGCAGGATTAGATCCAAAAAATGTAGAAACCGCAGTCAAGGTGATTACCTCACATGAAAATGATCTAGAATGGAATAGATCACTGGGGGACGGTAAGACTGCCTTGAGAGTTGCCAACATATTGAGTGGAAAAATAGACAGGCTACAGTACTAGATTTTCGGGAAAGGTTTACAACATAGTTTACTTGAACCATAAGAAGAAAGTTGAGTGTTTTAATCACAGGTGGAAATGGAGCTCTTGGCACCGAATTAAAGAAGATTTTTCCAAGTGCGTTAACACCGTCACACCAGGAACTTGACATAATTAACAAGAAAAATGTCATCAACTATATAAAAAATCATGACTTTGATACCATAATACATACTGCTGCAATGATTCACATAAGACCATGTGAAGAGAACAGACCACTTGCATGGAATACAAACGTAGAAGGCACCAAAAACTTGGTGGATGCAGTTCTTGACAAAAAAAGAGACACTAAATTCATCTATATCAGTACTGCTTGTGTTTTCGATGGACACACTGGAATGTATAAAGAAAGTCTCCATTCCATATCCTGAGAATTTCTATGCTTTGACAAAATTGATAGGAGAATATCAAGTAAACAGACTTGCTGAATATTTGATTATAAGAACCAATTTTGTGGCAAAGAAAAAATGGCCTTACCCACGTGCGTTTGTAGACAGATTTGGAACGTATCTTTTTGCACAAGATGTATCCCAGGGAATAATGGATCTTCAGAAAGAAAATTTGTGCGGTTATGTGCACATTGTCGGAGACAAAAAGATTTCAATGTTTGAATTGGCTAAATTAACCACTCCGGAAATTCAACCTATGACAATCAATGATTACACAGGCCCGAGATTGACAATGGATATGAGTCTTGATACAGAACGATGGAAAAAATATCACATGTCAGACCCATAGTAATCATTTAGTTTCCTATATTTTCAATGAAGTTTGTCATAGATTTCTTAAAAGTGTCCTTTCCATAAACATCAATGGAATTTCTAAGTTGATTCAGTAAACCATCATACTCCCCTGAGAGTGCCTTCTTGATTTTTTCTTGGGCATCTCTTTTGTCATTGGGTTCATATCGTAGGACATCAAATGGAACCGTTTCCACATGAGCAGAGTTGTTGGGCACTATTGGAATACAGCCAGCTGCTATGCTTTCCACAACAGAAATTCCAAAGGTTTCAGGTGATGCGTGAAAATACACTTTCGATCTCTTCAGGTTCGCTATCACTTTGCTGCGTTCTATGTTTTTTATTAGCAGTATTTTTCCAGTTGATTTTCCGTTCTTGATTTTTGTGGCAAGACTCTCATAATATAGCTCATTTATTCTAGTTTTGGTATTGCCAATAATGGTATACGGCGTATCTATCTCATTTAATGCATCTATTGCAAATTCCAAGTTCTTTTCCTGAGAATATCGCGATATGGTGAGTACTCGTTGTTCTTTATCCATGTCATTCTTAAACATATCAACATCAACTGGCGGATAAATTACAATAGAATCTTTCCCAAATCTACTCTTAAGAGAATCTTGTATGAATTTTGAATTTGCTACAAGTATGATATTTTCATCTCCTATCTGGCTAACAAATTTTTGGCTTAGAGCGTAGTATGGCTTGTAATATGCCGACCATATGCCCTTGTATTTTGTAACATCTTTTTCGGTTTCGTTTCTGAAATCATGGTGACAGTAAATTATAATTTTTTGGCCTTTTCTATTTGGTATTGCTAGACCTCCAGATACCTGTATGATCAGATCATCGTTTTGTGCCTTTTCGGTTAGTTTTGATTCAAGATATCTCTGATACAAACCAAAAGCTGGCAAGCGAAAAGGAAAGACAGATTGTACTTTTATTTTTGGCAATTGAACTGTGGGTTTTGAAACTGTGTATAGGTTCACAGTATGTTTGTGTTCTACCAAGGCATCAATTAGAGTAAGTAGAGTTGTTTCCGTCCCTCCCCCACCACCCACAAATCCATGAATGATTCCTATTTTCAATTAGAATTGTGATACAATACCTTACAATTAATCTTTAGAATTTAAAACGTAAAATGAAAAGATTTGAGAAAATTACATTAAAGCTTGAGATGCTTCGTGGAACATCTGGCTTTTTGCACATCCTGCCGCAAGTTCGTCACCTGATCCTCTTCTCATTATACCCCTGTAGAGACCATCTTCTAGCTTTGCTCCAACTCTTTGCTCCCATTCTTCTACTGTTGTAGAATATTTCTTTTGGATTCTGTCTCTATACCATTCTGGAATTACGTTGAATGCACAGAATGGAATTATTCTAAGGTCTGGTGTCACATAGTGAATATCGCATCTTTGCAGTCTTTCCAAGTCTTCGTTATACTTGTCTTGGAAGTGCATCATGCCTAAGAAGAGTCCCTTTACATGCCATGAACCAACTGAATCAAATGATCTCTTCATCAAGATGTTACCAAACATCTTTGCCAAGTCAAGGCCTGCTGGTTGCTTCTTTCTATCTACAAAGCTTGAGAGTTTTCTTACAACCTCTAGCATTGTGAAATACTTGTTTTTACCAGAACGAATCTCTTCTGCCTTGTCTTCGAAGAGCTCCAACATTCCTTGAATATCTGCAAATTTCGTCAATGGGACGAATTTTTTAGTGTCCTGATCTTCAAAGATGTATGTTCCTGCACCACATGCAAAATGAATTGATAATTCGTATTTTGGTTTACTTGAAAATGCCTCAATAACGTTTGTCAGTGGCATACAGCTTGGAACTGGGAACCAGTCATCTACTGTTACTTCAGCACCGGTTTGCTCTTCAATTCTTTGTATGCAGTCTGGAATTGTGATTCTGTATTTCTCACGTTCTTTCTTCCCCATTCTTCCTGTCAGCGAGACTGGCTGGAAGTTAACTGCGTGCACAACATCAAGATTCTTTTGTGCATATCTGATAATGCCGCCTAGTTCATGATCATTAATTGATTTGATAACGGTAGGTACAAAGACAACAGTGGTTCCTGTCTTTCTTGCACTTTCTAATGCATATGGAATCTCCCAATGATTCTTTGGATTTGTTCTTGGAGTTACACCGTCAAAGCTAAGATACAGATTATTTACACCTGCAAGTCTGACTTCTCGCAGTGCTTCCGGATCTAGAGCAAACCTGATTCCGTTTGTGTTCATCTGAATATGGTCTACGCCTTCTTCTTTCATTATTTTGATAACATCAGCAATGTCTTCTCGTAACATTGGTTCACCGCCAGTAATTTGCATAGAGTTACCAGGAATTGGCCTCTCTGCCTTTAGGGTCTTCATCATTGCTCTTACCTGATCTTGTGTAGGTTCATACATGTATGCGCCTTCAAGACCTTTCTTTACATAGAAGAAGCAATACCAGCAAGTCAAATCGCATCTGTTAGTTACTATCATGTTTGCTAGTCCACTGTGTGAGAGATGGTTAGAACACAATCCACAGTTGTTTGGACAAGAACATTTGTCAATCATCACGTTAGGGGCATGAGCGCCCTTGCCATCCATCCAATAGGTGCTAAACTTCCTATACATTTCGTATGAACCAAAGTAAAGCTCCTCACATTCACCATGCGTGGGGCATGTTTTTGTCATGAATACCTTGCCGTCTCTTTCAAAGACCTCGGCATCAAGTATCATGTTGCAGTCTGGGCATATGCTTTGAGTAAACCTGATGGTAGACTTTTTCCCTATAGTAGGAGTCTTAAGATTAGATATCTGAATTAGTTCCATACCGTTATTGGCATATCTTAGAAAAGAGTATTTAACCCATTTCCAACAAGACACCAGATGAATAGGTAGAACGCGCGCCTGCTGGCCTGCGATCAAGCTCCTAATTCTAGGTATATATATCATGGATCCTTCGATTGATATCACATGAGTCTCTCTGACAAGACTAGGAAGGCCCTTGAGAAGATGGGGCTTACAAGTTATGAGATAAAGACGTATGCTTCACTTCTTAAGACTGGTCCAATAACAGCCTCTGACCTGAGTCAAAAGTCCGGAGTACCCTATTCCAAGATATACGAGGTTCTAGGCACCCTAGAAGATAAGGGATGGATAGGCTCTGATGATTCACGTCCCACGCAGTATTTTGCAAAATCTCCGGCTACAGCTGTACAGACATCAAGACAGCAAACTGAGGCAGATTTCAGAAATAACGAGAGTGTGATACTGAAGGAACTTACGCCACTTTACGAACAAAGTGGAACAAGTGAGAGGCCTGACATTTGGATCATTTCTGGAGTCGTAAATATAGCAACCAAGATTCTTGAAATGGTTGACTCTTGCAGAAATGAGGTACTGATTGCCATACCCAAAGTCGCCGAGGGCGTGGCAAAGGAAGCGCTACCAAAGCTTAGGTTACTGCACGATAGAGGCGTAGATATCACTATTCTAGTATCTGAAGATGTTGATACTGACACATTAAAGTCACTATCACGAGTATCCAAGGTTAAATTAAAAAAAGGACTCTTTGGAGGTGGTATCATCTCAGATAAGAGATATGTAGTTTTGTTACTTGGAGAAGAACTTGGTACCTCGAGTTCAAAAGAAGCTGTTGCCATATGGGCTGATCATTCCGGTCTTGCCGGTTTTGCGCGCGAATACTTTGAATATTTATTGAGAGAATCAAAAGACGTAAAGTAAGGTACGATATGCAAAATATTATGAAAGACCAAGAAGTTCTGTTTGTTGGGACTGCAGAGGCTGAACATGTTGAGATGTACTTAAAGGCAATATGGCACATAAAGGAAGGTGGAGATCCAGTAAAGATAAGCACGATAGCAAAGATGCTAAACGTAAGACAGCCAAGCGTGGTGCAGATGTTAAAAAAGCTGGATGATACTAAACTTGTAAACTACAACAAAGGCGGAGTTTCCCTAACTAAGAATGGAGAACAAATTGGCTCCAATATGATGCGAAATAGCAGACTGCTTGAAGTCTTGATGGATAGTGCTCTAAAGGTTGACATTGATGAAGAGATGGTTTGCGGAATAGAGCATCACATGAATGAACAGTTCACGGACGCCCTATGTACAATGTTAAAACATCCAAGAAAGTGCCCCCATGGACATGACATCCCACGTGGAAACTGTTGTAAGATTTAGTTTTGAAATAAGTTATATCACGGATTAGGTTTTCAAAGAAGTATGACTTGTTTCTGCGGTTGCGAGACATATGTGAAGGATTCTAATGGCTTCAAAGTTGGCTGTGTCAAATGTAGTCATGGCCCTCAGAACCACGAAGAGAGTTTTAAGAATACACCGGTTACAGAAGGAAGTCAGAAACGCGGTTCTTTGAGTTAATTATTCGCCAATAATCTTTACAAGCACACGTTTTGATCTTCGCCCATCAAACTCACCATAGAATATCTGTTCCCACGGTCCAAAATCAAGTTGACCTTTTGTTATCGCAACTACAACTTCTCTTCCCATGATTTGCCTCTTAAGATGTGCGTCTGCATTATCTTCTCCTGTTTTATTGTGCTCGTATTTTGATATTGGTTCATGAGGTGCCAAGTCTTCAAGCCATCGCTCATAGTCTTGATGAAGACCGTTTTCATCATCGTTGATAAATACACTAGATGTAATATGCATCGCATTAACTAGGCAGATGCCCTCTTTGATTCCACTCTTCTGAATTATTTTTCGTACATCAGATGTGATATTCACAAATCCTATTCGTGATTGAACATTAAATATTAGATATTCAGTGAGTGATTTCATGGTATAGTAGAATTTCTCATTTCATAAAAATCAAGTGCAGGCTCAGAACTCAAGATCCTTCTCATCAAATCAAAGGGATTTGGTCATCAACGCCTGCAGCAAGTAATTTTTCTCGTTCCTAATTGAGTCTTTCAAGAAGCTTGATAAAAGGCGGTTACGAAATCTAGACAAATGGTAACAATCGACGCTACCTGTTCGCTTGAAAGTTTTAGGAAATTCGTAGTCCTAAGTACATGTAATTCGTTTGTTCCAGAAAGCTACTTGGAGGATTACGAAGTGTTTCCTGAACGCGAGACTTCGCCTGGTCTAATCTATGTAGAGGCAGCAGACAAGGTAACTCTCAAGAAGATTCGTGATATGATTTTTGTCAACGCAAAAGAGGTTCTTGGCATAATTTATTCGTCAAAAAGTGGCAATACAAATCTAAAGTGGAGACAAATCAGGCGCACCACAGGAAAGGTAACTGGCGAGGCATCTACCAATACACTGGTAAACTTGACTGAAGCCGGAGTAATAACACAAGAATGGGTTCAAAACTACCTGAGGAAAAAGGCGGAAGAGAAACAGGTCAAGCCCAATGAATTAACGAATTAGATCACTCTTTTTTATTATTGCATATTCTTATAGGATACAAAGTTGATTACAAAGAAAATCGATGAGAATTCAGTTGCATTAATACCTGAAGAGTCTGATGATCTTTTTACATTACGAAGGGTCATACGTAATCAAGACAGAATAATAGGAGATACTACCCGTGTTGTAAAACAAGACAAAGACTTTGCAAGACCTGACAGAGGAGAAAGGATCAAAATTCGTGTTGCTCTAGATGTAGAAAAAATCTCTATAGATGATGTTGTTGATAGATTAAAAGTTCATGGAATCATAACAGAATCAGACAGTGAATCTGTTAGCAAGGGTTCACATCATTCCATAACTCTGAGAATTGGTGAACCAATAACTTTGATTAAGAAAAATTGGAGCGATATTGAAAATAAATTGCTTTTTGGAAAGAAAGACACAGGTAGCTTCTTACTTATTGCAGTAGATACTACTGATTGTGGCATAGGAAGGTTAACTGGTACTCATCTCAAGATTATACCTAACCTATACTCTGGCGCAAGTGGCAAGAGATACAAATCTAAATTCAATATAGAAGATTTTTTCAAAGAGGTTCAAGGTGCAGTATCATCTACAATAAGAGAAAGAGATGAGATCATAATATTTGGCCCCGGAGAAACAAAAAAAAGGTTAGGAAATTTTCTTTTTGAATTACCATCCATTAAGGGGCACACAATTCGTGTAATCGATGGCATTGATTCAAGTGGAGAAGACGGCATCTACACATTTATCAAGTCAGAAACGATGAGACAGGCGCTCACCAAAAGTAAGATTGCAAAGGTATCTTCTATTTTAGATGAGATAATGCTAATGGTAAATAAAAAAATTAACAAGTTTACAATGGGTTTTGACGAAACATCAAGAGCAAACGAAGCAGGAGCTGTACAATCACTAGTCTTCTCTGACAAGATTTTTGAAAATCATGATGAAGACAAGATTATTGCATTTCTAAATCAAGCCGAGGGAAAGGGAGTAGAAGTATATGCAGTAGATTCAACAACAGACGTCGGCCTTAGGATCTCATCTCTTGGAGGCATTGTCTCTCTTCTTAGGTTTAGCCTTACGAGTTGAATTCATGAGCCAAATCTGATAGGACGTATTTACCGAGTCCACTTTTAGCTCCACAATTTCTGGAACTTTGTATGGATGTGTTTTTGCGATCTCCTTTTTGAGTAATTCTTTTGTTTTTGCTGTAGTCTTGAAAAGTGCCAAAAACTCCTCGGTGTTTTCTGTCTTTTTTTTCCATGTATATACAGAGTTTATTTTTGTATAATTAACACATGCTGCTAATCCCTTGTTTACTATCATATTTGCGATTTTAGATATGGATTTTTTGTTTGGATATGTTGAAACTATCACAATTCCCATATAGCAACTGATAAATTTGCCCTGACTAAAAAGAGTATCAATTAATTTGGCATTTGGATTTTTGCAGCAGAATTCTATCATCTATGTTCTGATTGCATGGTGTATCGTATTTGCAATAGCAAAGGTCTCAAAACTGGATAAACGTGGCTTTGAGGTAAAACCATACAGCATAACCTACAAAAATCAAAATGTTCAGTTACTTTTGACTAGGCTTTTGGGCAGAACGGAACGTGCAACAAGAATTTTCTCAAACGCAAGTGTCGTATTGGGATTTATAATGATGGGAGCTGGTTTTTGGTATCTCATTTCTAATCTTTCCAACTTCTTTGTAAAGCCAGAAGCATTTGCTGAGATGACGGTACTCATACCTGGAGTTACAATTCAATCAAGCGCCAATATAGCATATTTTCTTCTTGCCGTTCCAATTGTGCTAGTAATGCACGAAGGAGCACATGGAATAGTAGCAACCCTTGAAAAGATAAAGATCAAGACAGGAGGTTTTGCGGTATTCATTGCACTATTTGCAGGCTTTGTAGAGCCAGATGAGGAAGAATTTGCAAAGGCCAAAAAAATATCACGGCTCAGAGTAATAGGTGCGGGTGCAACATCAAATATCATATTCTCTTTCGTAATTGCCGGTCTTCTTTTGTTTAATCCATCCTTTGCCCTAATCATGCCAGACGGTATACGAAATGTACTCTATAGTGAACCTTTAGGCGTTCCAATAATTTCTGTCGAACCTGGATCAGGAGCTGAAAAGGCAGGATTACAAAAAGATGACATTATAACTGGAATTAACGGAGTTCACATAGCTCTTCCACAAGACTTTGCAAAAGTTCAGCTAAAGCCTGGAGATACTGCGACTGTGACTCTTACCAGATCAGGACAAACTCTTCAAATTCCTGTGATAGTTACTCCGTCAAAAGATGATCCTCAGAAGGGCATGCTTGGAATCATGAGAGACTGCGTTACCTTCCTATCAGCCAGTAGTACCTTATTACATACACTGGAGTCCAGAAGTATTCATGTTTTTATTGTGGTTGTGGATGCTATCATTTTTCATTGGAATATTCAACATGCTACCTTTGCCTATACTTGATGGCGGTAAATTTGTCCATAGCATAATTGAAAAGAGAATGTCTGAAAAAGCATTGAAAGGAACTATGTTGTCTCTGTACACCTTTACTTTCATTTTATTTGCGCTAAACATAGCATTATCAGCACTCAAATCTGGTTTTATTACAATTTAAGAAACTCGAAACAAAATATAGTTAAATTAAGGAATGAGAAGACTTGGTCATGAAATGCGATTGGTGTGAAAATACAACGGTTTATTCTAGGAAATATTCTGGAGAAAATCTTTGTTCAGATTGCTTTTCAAAGTCAATTGTGCGAAAGACTGCAAAAACTATCTCAAAATACAAGATGATCAATGGCGGAGATGTGGTTGGTGTTGCTGTTTCTGGCGGAAAAGATTCACTGTCTCTCTTGCATGCATTGAAGCAAATTTCATTGAATCATGACTTTACGCTCAGGGCGATTACAATTGACGAGGGAATTCCCGGATATAGGGACGAGGCATTAGAGATGGTAAGAAATTTTTGCGACAAGATTCAGGTTGAGCATGATGTTTATTCATACAAGGAGCTTTTTGGTACGACCTTGGAACAATCGCTTGAGCTGAAGAGAAAAGAAAAAGATCTCATCTTGTTCCATATGTGGCATATTAAGAAGGCGTGCTATTGATTTTGGTGCAAAAGACTTGGGAGTAGACACAGTTGCAACGGGTCATAACATGGATGATTTTATTCAGACTTTTATCATCAATCTTCTTTCAGGGGATACAAGTAAGATAGGTTGGATGGATCCAGAACTATCAAATAACAAAACAAGAAAGATAAAGCCATTTTGTGAAATTTATGAAAATGAGATTGTCTTCTATGCTTTTACAAATGACATTCCATTTCAATCAGAAGAATGTCCTCACATGAATGAGGGTATAAGAACAGAGATACGCAATTTCCTCAATTCATTGGAAAAGAATCACATTGGAATCAAGAACAACATGTACAACTCAATTTTGAAAGTTTCCTCCATACTCAGAGACGAACCTGGCAAGATATGGAAAAATTGCTCAAAATGTGGAGCAGAGTGCACTGGAGACGTGTGTGCCGTATGCAATACACTATTGAATCTAGGACTAAATCAACCCTAATGCACATAAAGATCTTATCATAACGATATTTTGGTAGTAGGTAGGACTGGGGCGCTAGCCGTGCCCTGCCTCTGAAACCGGCTATATGCAGAGGTCAGCAACTGCTGGGTAAATCTCTAGATGGATGATACTCGCTTGACTTGCGGAGATGAAATCACGCCGAAGCGGGTGGATGCAGGACTGAGACTGTCCGAAGGGATAGCTCTCAAGTTCTAACTGCCGAAAGGGATGAGGTCCGGGAGGGAGCAATCCTAAGGTAGAGCATTCACGCTGCGTCGTCTACGTGGCGGATCTTGCTTGACTTGAGATGAGGCCATCTGCCTAGACTGGAACTAGCAGAGCTACTACCTAAATATTCCATTATAAAATGACAAAAGCATGGACGGTCTAATTTCTGGGCATACGAGAACATATGATGATTTCAAGAAACAGTTAACACCTCAGATAAAACCGTTATTTGAAGAACTACGAAATTATTGCTTTTCATTAGGCAATAACGTATTAGAAGATGTACGAATGCATAGGATAGTATTTTGTAAATCTATGACCTTTAGATACTTTGTTGATATTGAACCACAAAGAGAATCCGTTATTGCAAAAATCAGAAGAGATAGAAAAGAACCAGTAAAAGAAATTGAGATAAGAGCGAATCAAAACCTTGATGAAGTCAAGAATCTGCTCTCTGATGCTTATTCAAACATACACTAGAAAAGAATTTCAAAATCTGCGAGTTCTTCAACATTATCTTCGATTATAACTTTGAGTTCATCCACTATTGCTCCAGGAGGACCGAAATTGCTCCAATCTATCACAGCATCCACATTAGATTCTTCACCTTCCAAGACTGCTTCAACACTTTTATCGAGAAGATTCCTAACCCAACCTTTCACATTGTTTTTTTCTGCAGTTTCTTTCATTCCTTGTCGAAAATAAACTCCTTGAACCTTTCCGTTAACGTAAAGATGAACTCTTTTTGATGTCATAAATCCGGTTTTACCTTGACTATTAATTAGCTTTAGTAGATTACGCTCTTTCTTTGACTCTGGATCTTCCTGTCTTTCTTGCTGCGATACTACCAACTTTACGTCCCGGAGGAGCATTTCTTGAAACGGTTGAACTTCTACCAACATGTTGATGTCTTCCACCACCATGTGGGTGTACATACACTGCCTGAGCAACACCTCTTACTATAGGATACTTTCTACCCCTAGAGCGCATTTTACGCCATGCCACACCTGCCCTCATGAAAGGTCTATCACCTGCTCCACCCCCTGCAAGGACACCAATCATAGCTCGGTTCTGTGGGTGAAGGGTGGTAAACTTGCCTGACGGTAGTTTTAGTGTTACACCTTCATTACCGTGAGAAAAGACAGTAGCATAAGAACCTGCAGATTTTACTAGAGATCCTCCGTCTCCAAAGTGTCTTTCCACATTACATACAAGCGTTCCGTCAGGAATGTTTTGTATACTAATGACGTTTCCAGAAGAAATGCCTGATTTTAATCCAAATTGGAATTTTGAACCTATCTTAGTACCTAAAACGGACGGAACAAGGGACCAAGTTCCATTCTCAAATCTTACTCTGGCAAGAGGCGCATCACGGCCAGTCTCATGAACTATATCAACTACCTCAGCCTCATGTTGTTCAGATAGGGTAAATCTTGGGTATTTTGCTGGAGATAACTTGCCAGTATACGCTGCACGAAATTGTTTTCCGCCTCTACCCCGTCTTCTCACTAGTGGTCTTTTACCCAAAGCATCGAATGTGCCCTTTCTTGTAAATTTTAATCTTCTGGTCTATTTGTTCTGGATCAAAGACAACAAAGGTATAAAAATTAGTTTGAGGCTGTTTAAACTATGAGTCAGAACATGCTCTCCCTTAAGGTACTTGAGGCATATACGCGTGATGTGGGAAGAGGGGTGGCTCGTATTGATTATGATTCCATGGATTCACTTGGTGCATCCACTGGAGACGTTATTGAGATAAAAGGTAAGAGAAGAACAGTAGCCAAATGTCTTCCCCTTTATCCATCTGATGAGGGTAAAGGAATAATCAGAGTAGATGGACTTGTAAGAAATAACGCAGGCATTGCAATAGGAGATACTGTTGCGGTACGCAAGATCAAGGCGGTTGCTGCAGAAAAGGTAGTAGTTGCGCCACTTGAAGCAATACCTCCAATTGATGAGAGGTATCTTGCAGATGCGTTAGAAAGTGTTCCTCTAATAAAAGGAGACAATGTGATGGTTCCATATTTTGGTGGAAGACTTACTTTCCAAGTAATAGGTGTCACACCAGCAGCAGATGCAGTGCTTGTAACTCAAAAAACTGTATTTCACATCGCAGAGAAAGGAGAAACTTTGCGCGGCGTTCCACAGGTGACCTATGAAGATATTGGTGGCCTAACTGATGAAATTAAGAAAGTTCGTGAAATGATTGAGCTTCCACTAAGACATCCAGAGATATTTGAGAAACTTGGTATTGAAGCTCCAAAGGGTGTGCTTTTGTATGGACCCCCAGGAACTGGAAAGACACTTCTTGCAAAGGCCGTTGCAAATGAAAGTAATGCTCACTTTATCAGCATTTCAGGTCCAGAGATCATGAGCAAGTTCTATGGTGAAAGCGAAGCTAGACTTAGAGAAATTTTCAAAGAAGCCAAGGAAAAGTCACCGTCAATAATATTCATTGATGAAATTGATTCGATAGCACCAAAGAGAGAAGAAGTAACAGGAGAAGTAGAAAGAAGAGTTGTATCTCAATTGTTATCGCTTATGGATGGTCTTGAGGCAAGAGGTAAAGTTATAGTAATTTCTGCCACAAACAGACCTAATGCAATAGATCCTGCACTTAGAAGACCTGGCAGATTTGATAGAGAAATTGAGATAAAGGTACCAGACAAGAAAGGCAGAAAAGACATTCTCATGATTCACACAAGAAACATGCCTCTTAGTGATGATGTGAATTTGGATAAGATTGCCGCAATAAGTCATGGGTATGTGGGCGCAGACTTGGAATACTTGTGCAAAGAGGCAGCAATGAAATGCTTACGAAGATTGCTACCTGAACTCAACTTAGAGGATGAGAAGCTTCCTCCTGAGACTCTTGACAAGTTAATTGTAAATGACGAGGATTATCAGAATGCTCTCAAAGAGGTAACACCTTCTGGAATGCGTGAAGTCTTTATTGAAAATCCAGATGTCAGTTGGGATGAAGTTGGAGGGCTAGAAACTGTCAAACGTGAATTACAGGAAGCAGTAGAATGGCCTATGAAATACCCAACGTTGTATTCAAAACTAGGACATAGAATGCCAAGAGGAATATTGTTACATGGCTCAAGTGGAACTGGAAAGACTTTGCTTGCAAAGGCCGTTGCTACTGAAAGTGAGGCCAACTTCATATCAGTAAGAGGTCCAGAGCTATTATCAAAATGGGTAGGAGAGTCAGAACGTGGAATAAGAGAGATATTCAGAAGAGCAAGACAAGCATCGCCTTGTGTAATATTTTTTGATGAAATTGATTCGATAGCACCTGTCAGAGGAATTGGAGGAGAGACAGACTGTAACCGAAAGAGTAGTTAGCCAGTTGTTAACCGAACTTGATGGAATAGAGAGCCTGCGCGGCGTAGTCGTATTGGCTGCTACCAACAGAGCAGATATGATCGATACGGCACTGCTAAGACCTGGCAGATTTGACAAAATTATTTTGGTGCCTCTACCTGACAAAGAAGGAAGAAAGAAGATACTAGAAATCAACGCAAAGGACATTCCAGTTGTAAGAGAGCCAATGATAGACGGCGCAAAGAATCCAGACTATGTAGATTTGGACAAGATTGCAGAGTCAAGCGACGGAATGAGTGGTGCAGATGTAGCATCCATAGCCAACACAGCAGTATCCCTTGTCATACACGAGTTTCTTGCCAAGTATCCCGACCAAAAAGAGGCAGAAAAACAGGCAGCTGACGCCAAAGTAACTATGAGACACTTTGAAGAAGCTGTAAGAAAGGTAAGAACCCAGAAGGAACTCAAGATAGGCGAAAAAGTGGCAGTGCCCTACTACAGGTAATTTTAATTAAATAACAATTCTAATCCAAGCAAATGTCACATAGCGGATACCGTAGAAAGAGCCTTGAATTCCTAACTAAAAATAAGATAGAGATAGGAGATCTAGTGAAAGTTCAGACAGATTCGACCTATTCAGGAATTTTGATGCCTAGATACGAACACAGTGACGATGATCACATTGTTCTCAAACTGAAAAATGGCTACAATATAGGATTACAAATTGAAAAAATTATCAAGATAGAAGTAGAATTACATCCTTCCGTGAAGAAGGAGAACACGGTACAGCCGCAAACAGATCCTAAACTACCCAAGATCTTACTGATATCAACTGGAGGTACCATTGCAAGCAAGATTGATTATAGGACTGGAGGAGTGTATCCAGCTCTTACAGCTGCAGAACTCAATGCAAGTGTATCAGAACTATCCGAGATAGCTAACATTGACACAGAAGTTTTGTTCTCAGAATATTCTGAAAATCTCCTACCAGAGCATTGGATAAAAATTGCAGAAAAACTGAATTCATACTCTAGGTCTGAATACAAAGGCATCATAGTCAGCTCACGGTACAGACACTATGCAATATACAGCAGCAGCACTCTCATTTTCATTATCAGGGTTCCCAAAACCTGTAGCTTTGGTAGGTTCACAAAGATCTTCAGACCGACCTTCTTCAGACGCTGCACTAAATCTCATTTCAGCAGCTAGATTTCTGGTTGAAACTGATACTAATGGGATCTTTGTTGTGATGCACAATTCAATAAGCGATGATGATGTGGCATGCCATTGGGGGACAAGAGTAAGAAAGAATCACACTAGCAAGAGGAATGCATTTCAGACAATAGGAGGATCTCCTGTTTTCATTGTAAAAAAAGACTCTATTGAGAAGAATCCATTGTTTGACCCTTTAAAGAAAACATATAGTCCTAAGATCAATTTTGATAATCAAGTCTTGCTGGTAAAATATTATCCAGGCCTTGATCCAAAGTTGATAGATTATGCAATTGATTCAGGTTACAAGGCAATTATTTTTGAAGGAACTGGTCTTGGCCATGTGGGTAAGATAATGTATGAATCAATTGTACGTGCAAAAAGAAAGGGATTATTCATTGGAATGACATCACAGTGTATAGACGGAATTGTTCGTATGACTGTATATGATAGTGGTAGAGACTTGATGAACCTAGGTGTAGTTCCACTTGGAAATATGATTCCCGAGACTGCTCTTGTTAAAGCTATGTGGGCATTGGGCAATACTAAAGACATCAACGAAATGGAAAAGATCATGCAAGAAAACATTGCCTTTGAAATTTCAGACTAAGATTTAAAACGAGTATGACAATAAAACCAGAAGTGTCTGATATTCAGATAGACAAAATAGGTCTGAGAGTAGGCCTTGAAATACATCAGCAGCTTGCAACAGGCACAAAATTATTCTGCAATTGTTCTTCGATCGAGTCAACTGATTATCCACTGAAATTTGTTCGAAAGTTAAGAATAGCAAGAAGCGAACTTGGAGAATTGGATCCTAGTGCGTTATTTGAATCTAGTAAACAGAAAACCATACTATACTATGCCAATCCTGAGAGCAGTTGCCTTGTTGAGCAGGATGAAGAACCTCCCCATGATCTCAGCCTCGGCTCAAAAGAAACTGCCTTGATAATGGCTTCTGCGTTAAAAACAAGCATCTTCAATGAGATTTATGTTATGAGAAAACTGGTCATAGATGGTTCAAACACATCTGGTTTTCAGAGAACCATGCTAATTGGACTTGGCGGTAGCCTTGAAGTAGATGGCAAAAATGTCGGGGTACAGAGTATCTGTTTAGAGGAAGATGCTGCAAAACTTCTGAATGATTCAGTTGACTTTAGAGAGTACACTTTGGACAGGTTAGGAATACCGTTAGTAGAGATAGCACTTGAACCGGTAAGTGGAACACCAGAAGAGATCAAAAAAATCGCATTAACTCTTGGACGTTTGTTGCGAGCAACCAAGAGGGTTCAGAGAGGACTTGGCTCAATAAGACAAGATGTCAATGTCTCCATAGAAGGGGGCGGAATTGTGGAAGTAAAAGGAGTGCAAAAACTGGATCAGCTTGAAAAAGTAGTTGAATATGAAGCCAAAAGACAACATGGCCTTAAGATAATAGCTGATAAACTAAAAGTGTTAGATACTGAACGTATCGCAAAGGAAAGAGATGTAAAAGATGTAACAGATGCTTTTAGAGATTGTAAATCAAAGACTATTCAGAAAGCATTAGTGAATGGTGCGGTTGTAAAAGCAATCAGAGTTAAGAATTTTTCAGGCATATTTGGTTTTGAACCATATTCTGGAATTAGACTCGGTAAGCAATTAGGAGAATTGGTGAGATTCTTTGGTTTGGGAGGAGTTTTTCATTCAGACGAGCTTCCAGACTATGGAATTGAAGAGGCCGAGATACAGCAAGTAAAAAAAATTCTAGAAAGCCAACAAAATGACGGTTTCTTGATTCTTGCAGGTGAACCAAAAAAACTAGACATAGTAATTGAGTCTATAATCAAAAGAATAGAAGATGCAAAAATCGGCGTACCGGCAGAAACAAGAGTGGCCACAGTCACGGGTGAAACAGTCTATCTCAGACCCAGACCAGGAGCCTCTAGAATGTATCCAGAGACGGACATACCACCAATCATAGTAACCAATAATGAATTAGAGGAGGCCAAAAAAAAGATACCAAAATCTTGGGAAGAGAGCATATTAGAACTTCAGAAACAATATGAGTTGAATCCTCAGCTTGCTTTACAGATATTTGATTCTGAATATCTGGATTTATTTGAGTCCATATGTAAAGATAAAAGAATTTCTCCCAATTTTGTATCATCGGTTCTCAGTGGAACCATTACTAATCTTGAGAGGCGTGGTCTAGACTCGAAGTTATTGAAGAATTCTGACATTTCAAAAGCATTCGAGTTTTTGACAGAAGGAAAAATTGCAAAGGAATCACTTGAGATCATCTTTGAGAGTATGATGAATAAAACAGCTAGTTCTATAGAAGATGCAATTCAAAAAAATGCAATTAGTGCAGTAGAAGATATCGACCTAAATAACATATTAGATGAATTGATATTATCTAATATTAAAATAATCGAGCAACAAGGATTAAGATCTATTGGACCATTGATGGGACTTGCAATGAAAAACCTTCGCGGAAAGGTTGACGGACAGAAAATAAATCAGTTGTTAGAAGAAAAAATAAAGTCACGAATTGACACAAGCTCAAAAGGAAAGTAGCATCATATTGCATGAACTCCCTTTTGACGGCTTCCTATATCTACTGCGGTGTCTATGTTATCGACAAAAATCTTTCCGTCACCTACAGAGTCAGTACTTGCAGCATCAAGAATGGCGCTGATTACTTTGTCAACAATTGAATCATCCACTACTGTAAGAACATAACTTTTTACATTGAGTTTTGTGTACGAGCTTGGGGTCTTCTTAGCATCACGTATGAGTTTACTTGATCTTCCCAATCCTTTAGCATCAAATATAGTAATACCACCAACGCCAACCTTCTTTAACGCCTCAACTACTGCATCAAGCTTATCATGCAATATTACAGCCTCTACCCTCTTCATGAAAGCCAACAATCGACCAATGGATTATAAATTTTTCATTAGTACACGAAAATTTTGTAATGCGGGAGGTGGGATTTGAACCCACGAACTCCTAAGAGATAAGGTTCTGAGCCTTACGCCGTTGACCAGGCTAGGCGACCCCCGCAACGTGAAAATTAAAACTCCAGAATAAGTGTCTTTATTCCAAGTTTTATCACAGAATAAGATTTGTTTTTATGATAAGGAAGAACAATTACGACTAATTTCATGGATGGCAGAAACTGCGTTCTTTAATTCATAGATCCTTTTTGCTCTAGAATCAGGAAAATCAAGATTCCATGGCTGGTTGTAGAGTATTATTGATTTTCCTGCAGCAAGCATGCTTTTCGCATTTATGGGCGAGTCATCAATGAAGATATCATAATCAAGTTTTGCCTTTTCTGTTCCTTCTATCACTCCTACATAGTTTTTGAAGGTCACATTATGCATTTTGAGCCAATTTTTTACATCATTGTGGGTAGAGTCCTCTCTTGCAGTCACTATATCCACAGTCCCCATCTTTGAAAGTTCCTTTGATGCAGAGGAAATGTCACTTTCAGTTGGAGGAATAGTTTTCCAAGATTTCCAGCACATGGAGAGCTCTTCATAGAAATCAAATTTACTGATGTTGTATCTTTTCCAAAAGTCCCATTCTGATATGTCTGATTTCAAGATGGTTGTTCTGACTTGATTATTGTATGATATCCAAGCATGTATAACATCTGCAAGAACCCCATCTACATCTAGTGCAATCTTCAAAATTCTTATTCCTCTCGATTGAAGCTTATCTTGCAGCTCTTCGAGTAATTCACGTTGATGTTTATCTATTTTCTTTGGAATATTGATAACAAGTCTGACATATTGATCTCCTCTGCCTCTAAATCCTTGATGGGGTAGACCTTTTCCTTTTATCTTTATTATCGTATTTGGCTGACTTCCTGCTTCAACTTCGATTTTTTCAGTTCCTTCCAAGGTTGGCACAGTCAATTTCTTGCCCAGTATTGCATCAGTGACAGATATGTTTGCATCACAAAATATGTCTGCACCATCTCGCTTGAACTGGTCATGAGGCTTTACTTTGATTCTAACAATAAGGTCGCCACTTGTTCCGTTTGACATTGACTCACCTTCTCCTTTAATTCTATATTCGCCACTTTCAATACCCGGAGGAATTTCAAATGAGAAGTGGTGTTTTCCTTTTTGTTTGCCAGTTCCTTTGCATCTAGAACAAGGTCTCTCTATTATTTTGCCTTTACCCCTACAAGTATTACATGGTTGAACGGTGACAAATGTAGAAAATCCACCACTACGAGATGTTCTTACCTGACCATGACCGTTACAAACAGAGCAAGTTCTCATGGATGTTCCAGGAGTAGCGCCTGATCCCTTGCAGTCACTACATTCAATGTCTCGTGGAAGCTCGATCTCTTCTCGTTTTCCCCTAAGGACATCTTCGAACTTTATTTCTGTATCATATACTAGATCTGCTCCTCTTTCCCTACCGAATCCAAAATCAAAACCGCCAAATCTAAAACCACCCCCCCTACCAAAGACGTTTTCAAAAATTGATTCAAAACCAGAACCGAAAACATCCTCAAAATTGACTTTAGATCCTTGGAATATATCTTCGGTGCTGTATTTACCATCAACCCCGGCATGACCATGAGTGTCATAGATCTTACGCTTCTCAGAATCTGATAATACTGCATAAGCTTCTGATATCTCTTTGAAATGTTCAGATGCATCAGGTGATTTGTTTCTGTCTGGATGAAATTTAAGTGCCAGTTTCCTATACTGAGATTTTATCTCATCTTGAGAAGCATTTTTTTGAATACCCAAGACTTCATAATAATCGCGTTTTGTACTCATGATTGTAAAATAGCGTTATTTTTTCTCCAGTATAAACATCAATTTTTTGTTTCTCCAGTGGCTTGGCCCGAAGCGTCTGCAGCTCCTTGCGCACCTGCCTCTGGGGGTGGATTTACATTTTTGTAAAGCTCAGTACTAATATCATTAACTAATTTCTTCAAAGCATCAAGTTTTGGTTTTATTTCAGTAACCTCCTTGTCAAGAACATCTTTGAGTTCCTTTATTGCTTCACTTACCTTTATTCCCTGGTCTTGGGATATCTTATCTTTTAGATCTTGAGTTATCAGCTTTTCAGTAGCATAGATATACTGTTGAGCTTCATTCTTTACCTCTACCTCTTCTTTCTTCTTTCTATCTTGTTCAGAGAATATTTCAGCATCCTTTTTCATTTTCTCAATATCATCTTTTGAAAGTTTGGTGCTTGCGGTGATTGTAATTTTGGCTTCCTTTTGAGTTGCAAGATCTTTTGCTGTAACATTGAGAATTCCGTTTGCATCAATATCAAATTTTACTTCTATTTGCGGTACTCCTCTTGGAGCTGGAAGGATGCCAGACAAGTTGAAGCTTCCAAGCGAAACATTATCTGAAGCCATAGGCCTTTCACCCTGCACAATATGAATAGTTACAGCAGTTTGATTGTCAGCTGCAGTTGTGAAAATTTTACTTTTAGATGATGGGATAGTGGTGTTTCTTTCTATAATAGGTTCTCGTAATCCTCCAAGCACTTCTACTCCAAGTGTTAGTGGTATGACATCCAAAAGAACAATATCACTTGTTACTTCACCTGCTATGATACCTGCTTGTATAGCGGCACCTAATGCTACAGCTTCCATTGGATCTACTCCAGATTCTGGATCCTTGCCCATTACACTTGCTACGAATTTCCTGATGAGAGGCATTCTTGTTGGACCACCAACAAGTATAATCTTGCTTACATCTGACGGCGATAGTTTTGCATCTTCTAATGACTTTGTCATAGATGGCCTGCATCTTTCTACTATGGGATTGATGAGCTCCTCAAATTTCGCTCTTGTTATTTTCAGTTCTAGATTTTTTGATCCAGAAGATGGATCATGTGATATGAAAGGAAGGTTGACGTCAGTTTCAAATACCGATGAGAGTTCAATCTTTGCTTTTTCGGCTGCTTCTCTTACTCTAACCATTGCGGTATTATCTTTGTTAAGATCTATTCCGGACGATTTTCTGAAATTGTCAACAATGTAATCAATTAGAGACTTTATCCATATCTGTTCCACCTAATTGCGTGTCTCCAGAGGTGCTCATCACCTCAAAGACGCCTCCTCCCATTTCCATTATTGTTACATCTAGGGTTCCACCACCTAGATCAAATACCATTATTTTCATGTCTTGCTTAGATTTATCAAGACCAAAGGCGAGTGCTGCAGCAGTAGGCTCGTTAATTATTCTAACTACCTCCAGCCCTGCTATTTGTCCAGCATCCTTAGTCGCCTGTCTTTGATTATCGTTAAAGTAGGCAGGAACTGTTATCACGGCTTTATCTATTTTTTCACCAATGAATGCTTCTGCGTCTTTTTTTATTTTCTGTAAAATGAAAGCAGAGATTTGCTGTGGCTTGTACTCTTTGTCATTAATCTTAAAAACATGATCAGTTCCCATCTTTCTTTTTGCCGCCACTACAGTACCCTCTGGATTTGTTACCGCTTGCCTCCTTGCTGGCTCTCCCACTATAAGTTGCCCATCCTTTGCAAATGCTACTACAGATGGAAAGGCCTTGCCGCCAATAGTAGTACCTTCAGCTGCAGGAATAAGAGTTGGTTTTCCTCCCATCATAGCTGCCGCCGCAGAGTTACTAGTTCCTAAATCAATACCAATAATTTTAGCCATTTTAATTCTTCATCTCTTTATGTTTTTTCGATATTTCTACTAAACTAGGTCTAATAACTCTGTCCTTCAAAATATATCCCTTACGCAGCTCTGCCGTAATTGTATTATCATCAAGAGATGAATCATCTCTTATAGATATAACTTCATGTAGTCTTGGATCAAAAACTTCGCCTAATACCTCAATAGGTCTTATTCCATATTCAGACAGGAGTGAATTCATATTCTTTAAAATAGCGTCTAAACCGTCTACATTTACATTTTGTTTAGACAAGGCGTCCCTCGCACGAATAAAGTCATCATAAATTGATAAAAATTTCAAAATTAGATCATCAGTTATCGAATTTACCTTGTTTTGAACATCTGATTCGATCCTTTTCTTTAGATTTTCAAAATCTGCTAACAAGTATTGAATTTTTTTTTCTTGTGATGTTGCTTTCTCTTTTTCTTTTTCCAGTTGGTTTTTTAGTTCATCGATATTTTCAGCTTCTTGCTCCTTTCCTTCTGCACTATTTCGAGTGACTTCATTTAGTAGATCATCAATCTCATCATTATTACTGGTCAAGCCTATTCTATTATTTTGCATAGTATTACCTTTATTACAATATCTCACATAAGGGGTTGGTTTTTATTATTATCACGTCAGAGTCTTTTCCATTCTTAACAACTTTATCATAATCAGATTTTGAGCATGCTACTATAATGGTAGTCTTATCATTATGGAAGAGATCGAGTCCAGGACCCTCTTGCACCTCTACATCCCCTATATAGTCACGCAGTTTGGTAACAAGGGAATTTAACATATCTACTTTGTCTCCTCTCATCTCATAGGAATCTTGCGTCCAGACTAGAACCACTCTAGTCCTGCTTGCTTTAAGCTCATTTTTCTTTAGAGTAGACCTGATCTCGTCAATAAGTCTTTTAACATACCCCTCAATTCCCTTTATACTTCCATTTACTAGATACATCATAGTACCTGCACCTTCAACAGATGTGCCAAGTGATCTCAGATCATATAGTCCATTAGTAATGTCATCCAAAAATAGATCCTTGTAGTCAGTGAATACGAGATCATTCCTTGTAGATGAATCTTGTGCAAATTTACAGACCTCAAGGATACTTGCTAAGCTTGAAAATTGTGTCAAGACCTTTATCGCGTGAATAATTTCAGCCGAAGGTATAGATACAAACTTTTTTGTCTTTTTTTCTACTTCTAGTAATTTACCTAGTTTATCGTCAACCTTTCCATTAAAGGAGCCTATTATTTCTGGAACATATCCTTTTGAAAGAGGATAATAAAAATATGATATTCCCTTTCCCATTTCAAGTCCAGTAATATGTTCCAAAAGCGATATGGTTTCATTATTGCCACCTATTCCTGTCGGAAGATTATAGATAACTGATCCGCCTTTTTTCATAGGGGATGTAGAATCTTTGAATTTTGAATGAATCTCCATTTTCGCCTCTTGTCCGGTTTTTCTGATTCTTGGTGCAAAGAAAAGATATTCAGCATGCGATATAGCTACATCGATTGGCTCTACACCAAGCAAAGGTTCATCTTCTTTTAGCGATGTGACATTTGGATAAGTCTTCACTATTTCCGCCTTGAGGGAAATTGCCATATGTGCTGACTCGTCCACAATGAAGACATCTGCTCCTTTTATTGCCATTTGGCACGCGATTGAATATCCCTCAGTGCTAAGTCCGTAAACAACGATCTTTGTGGCTACCAATTCATCCGAACTAGGAGTATAGGCTAAGAAAAACTTTTTCCACCCTCAAATTCTATCAAAAATGTTTGAAAATCTGGTTTGATATCCTTACGCCAAAACAGCTGCTATTTTTTGGTCCAATGGCACAAAAATTAGGTAAAAATCACAAAATACTGTGCACTTCGAGGAATTATAGTCAGGTTGTCGATCTTGCAAAACTAAAGCATGTCAATCTGCTCATAGTTGGAAAACATGGTGGCTCAGGAAGAAAAGATAAGCTCGAAGCTAGTGCAAAACGAGTTGAGCATTTGACTGATATAATATCAAAATTATCCCCGGATTTGGCCATTAGCTTCTGTTCTCCTGAAGCTTCAAGGGTTGCATTTGGTCTAGGCATCAAACACATAGTTTTTTCTGATTCTCCACATGCAGAGGCAGTAATGAAACTTGCACTTCCGTTTGCACAAAAGCTACTTATTCCATGGATAATACCAAAAAAAGAATTTGTAAAATATGGAATTTCAAAAAATAACATAGTTCAATACAAAGCAATTGATGCTGCAGTGATAGTAAAAAATGTCTCAGATGTTAGACCGATTGTTGCCAATAGTCATAAAAAAACTATAGTCATCAGACTTGAAGAATCTTCTGCAGCATATGTTATTGGGAAAACCAGTATTAGCAATAGCATAATTTGCAAATTTAGCCAAGAGAGAGAAAAATACAACGTCATAGTCTTGGCAAGATACAAATCCCAAATAGATAATCTTAGAAAAGAATTTGGAAACAAAGTGAGAATCATGAACAAGGTTATTGACGGAAAATCTCTTCTTTCTGTTACTGATCTTTTTATAGGATCTGGCGGTACAATGACTGCCGAATCTGCGTTAATGGGAATTCCAACTATATCCTACGATGCAGTACCTAATTATATTGAAAAATATCTGGTAAAAATTGGGCTAGTAAAAAGAGAAACAAGTCCCAGAAATATTCTTCAAGTGGCCAGAAAAATGCTCACCGAAGGTCCAAAGAACAAAGAGAAGGCACGAAAGATATTGAATTCTATGGAAGATCCTTTTTCAAAATTAGTATCTGTGATTAAGACTTTGTAAATATTTCTAAGCGTTTACCAGTGTTTTATACAATGCAATTGCTGAATCTTCATCTTTTTCTCCCACAATAACTGCAGAACCTCGCTTTAGGAAGCTTACAAAGATGTCATTTGTGGATATTGAAAGACCAAGTTCTCCTTGATTTTGTATCTTGAATCCTTTTGTTGATGCTGCATTTGTAATTTTTGATACGTCAATCTCGAACATTGTCGTGGGAGTTATTGAAAAAGTTCTCTTACCTCTGCTGCGGCCACAAAGTTCCTCAATTATTAGTTCTTGTTTTGGTAATTCTTCTTTTTCTCCTTTTCCACAGACAGAACATTCATCAACTTTCTTGAATTCCGCTGTACTGAAATCCAGATTGTCTAAATCTATGTAGAGGAGCTTATTTGCCAAAGTTGGAGATTTCCCAATCAGTATTTTAACAGCTTCGGCAACCTCAATTCCTCCTACTATGGAAAGAATTGATGGATGTACTCCCTCAGTACTACATGTTGGCATGGAATTTTCATCAAGTGACGGAAAGACACAATGATAGCAAGCGGTTTGATTTGGTATAATTGTAAATACTTGTCCTGAAACACCTACAGCCGCTCCTGTCACAAATGGGATATTTTTTTTCACACATGCCTTGTTGAGTGAATATCTTGCATTTACACTATCAAGGGCATCTATTACTACATCACATCCTTCTACAACATCTAAAGCAGTGTAATCGTTTACAGATACAGGTAGAGATTCAATTACTACATCAGAATTCATTTTTTTTAACTTCCTTGCTGCAGCTTCCACTTTTACTTGCCCTATGTCTGATTCATCAAACATGGTCTGCCTGTGTAGATTTGATAGACTCTACAACATCCCTATCTACAATTCTTATCGTACCAATGCCCATGGCTACCAGCCTACTCACTATGGGATTACCAAGACCACCTACTCCTACAACACATGCTTTTGCATTCCTAATCTTTAGTTGTCCCTCATAGCCTATCTCTTCAAGCATAACTTGTCTAGAATATCGTTCAAGTTCCTTACTAGATAGTTCAGAACCACCAGCTACTGCTGGAAGTATGTAGATCTCGTCACCATCCTTTAGCGTAGTTTCCATCCCTCCTGAAAACCTCATATTTTTGCCATTTACGTATATGTTGATTAGAGAACGAGGAGTGCCATCAGGATTTAGAACCCTTCGTTTGAATTCATCTCCAAACTGTTCTGAGACCTTGGCGAATGCCTCATTTAGTGTAGCAGCCAAGATATCGACTTTTTTTTCCCCTCCACCTTTGTTTAGTACTGATGGTATGGTGAATTTTATACTGGCCACATTATCTCACCAGTGCAGCAATCTTAGATATGTCAGCTTGCATGGTTTGAGGCTTTGAAAGTACTTCCATCATTACCTCAGTAGTCTTCAAACCATTTCCTGTTACATAGCATATAACGGAGTCATTCTTGTCAATTTTTCCTGCTTCTATCATCTTTTTGAGAACCGCAACTGCCACACCTCCAGCAGGCTCTGTAAAGATTCCTTCGGTTCTTGCAAGTAATAGAATAGCATCCAGAATCTCTCTGTTTGATGATTCTTCAGCGTATCCATTGTACTGTTTTAATCGTTTGAGTACATATTGGCCATCTCCTGGATCTCCAATGGCAAGGCTCTTTGCAATTGTATCTGGATGCTCTACTGGTATAATCTCAGTTTTATTTTTCTTAAAGGCATCTACCACTGGGGCACAACCGTGCGGCTGTGCTGCAATCATATGCATGTTAGATACTTTGTTTACGAGGGATAATCCTTCAAGTTCCTCAAATCCCTTACAGATGGCATTTAACATGGCACCACTCCCCACAGGTACTATGAGTTGATCAGGCACTTGCCAATCAAGTTGTTCTGCAACTTCGAAGGCTAGAGTTTTTGATCCTTCAACATAGTATGAGCGCATGTTAATGTTTACTATTCCTATTCCCTTACTATCTCCTATCTGTGCTGCAATTCTATTTGCGTCATCGTATGTACCATCAACTGCAATGAAATTTGCCCCATAGGAAAGAGCTTGTGTGATTTTTGCATGCTCTATGTCACTTGGTGCAAAAATATAACATGGAAAACCACCCTTTGCAGCATGAGCTGCAGTAGCTGAGGCGAGATTTCCAGTTGATGCACACCCTACTGCAGAAAGACCAAATTCTTTTGCTTTTGAAACTGCAACACCTGCTGGTCTATCTTTGAATGAAAAAGTAGGATTTACAGAATCATTTTTTATATACAAATTATTAAGACCAAGCTGCTCACCTAGTTTGTCTGCTTTAATGAGAGGAGTGAGTCCTGCACCAATACTTACAATGTTTGATTTTGATTCAATTGGCAACAGACTCATGGTAGCGCCAGTAAGTATGTTCACGATTTGCAAATGTATTCTTGTTCACTTTAGGAAAATCATAACACACGTCAAGAGGGCCAAAGCATTCTTCGCAGATGTACCTAAATGTAGGAGTATACTCTTTCTTACATTCTCTACATTGCAGCGATTTTATCTTTGCCAAGACAATTATGACTTTATAAAATGGTACATAAAAAATCCTAATATTAATTTAAGCAATACTTAATTTTAACGACTGTAGAATTCAGTGAAAATTAACATGAATTCACGATTTAATATAAAAAAGGCGAGTCTAAACTTGATTTGGAATATTAAAAATTATTGTAAATTAGATATTTTATGAATTTTTTACAATTAGAAGAAATATTAACTATATCAAAGAAATGTTAAACGAAAATTGAAAAAACCTAAGAGTAGAAAAAAGAGTGCGTCTAGTGCCATAATTGCAGTAATAGTAATAATAGCTATTTCAGCATCAGCCATCTATTTCTACAACCATCAAAAAACTTCTGGGGAGGACAATACTGCACAGTGGATCACTTCAGGACCATTTGCAATTACCAATGGAACATACAGAATTGATGACAATGTTTTCATGGTAGTTATTGGTTTGAAGCCAACTGATGCAGGTAATATTACGGTATATGATCCTGAAGGTGCAATTTATACAAAGACTCCATTTAATGGTACACTGAAATCCGATTTTAATTACTTTTTCAAGCCAAATACAGAAAGGCTAGCAAAAATATGTACACCGCAAGATTTGGTTGGAAATTGGACGATAGCTTTCCCAGGAACCTCTTATGATCCAATACATTTCAAAATTATAAACGAGTGGGTACCGAGTGGACAATCAGAAATAAAATCTATACCACCCCCTTGTCCTTAGATTATTTTTCTAATTGATTATGAAAACAGACTCTATCTCCCGTATGGCAGGCGGGGCCTGATGGCTCGACTAGATATATTATCGCATCAGAATCACAATCAACCAAAATTTCTTTTACTTTTTGTACATTCCCAGATTCTTCCCCTTTCATCCATAGTTTATTTCTAGATCTGCTCCAAAACCAAGAATTTCCAGTCTTTTGAGTTAACTCAAGAGATTCTTTGTTTGTATAAGCCAAGGTCAAAACTTCTTTTGTGTTAACGTCTTGAACTATAACAGGAATGAGTCCATCTCCTTTTGCAAAGTCAATGTTTGAGATTTTCATTTTCATGGCTATTTACTCACCTCATTTCTCCTATTCTTACAGGAACACCATTTTCTTTAAGGTATTCTTTTACCCTGTCTACAGAATGTGTTTTGTAGTGAAATATTGAAGCTGCAAGAGCAGCGTCTACGTTAGTTTGTAGGAACACATCAAGCATGTGTTTTGGTTTTCCTGCACCGCCAGAAGCAATAACAGGGATATTTACTGCATTAACTATCTCTTTGGTGAGCTGAATATCATATCCTTCCTTTGTGCCATCCATGTCTATACTGGTCAACAGTATCTCTCCAGCACCACGCCTTTCCACCTCTTTTGCCCACTCTATTGCATCAAGACCTGTAGGAGTTTTGCCTCCATAAATGTAGACTTCAAACCAGAATTTTTTAGAATCTGAAGTAAAGATGTTCTTGCCCTCTTTGATACCATAGTTATGTTTTACATCCATTGCAACAACGACACATTGTTTTCCAAAAATCTCCATTAGTTTAGTGATTATATCTGGATTCTTTACAGCACCTGTGTTAATTGCAACCTTGTCAGCACCACTAAGAAGAATATCCCTTGCATCTTGAAGTGTCTTTACTCCGCCTCCCACTGTGAATGGGATATCTATTACCTGTGCTACCTTCTTAACAAGACTTTTGATGGTTTCTCGTTGTTGTTCTGAAGCGGTGATATCAAGAAACACTAGCTCATCTGCTCCTTCGTTGCTATACTTTTCTGCTAGTAGAACCGGATCTCCTGCATCCTTTATTGATTTAAAGTGCATACCCTTGACAACTCTACCGTTATCTACATCCAAACAAGGTATGACTCGCTTAGTCAGAGTCATGCTATTGCTTTAACCTCTTCAATCGTGATTTTTTCATCATATAATGCCTTACCAAGTATAACACCTGTAGCACCAGCTTTCTTTACTTCTACGGTATCTTTCAGATTGGAAATTCCTCCGCTTGCTATTACTTGGGTTCCTTCTATATTGCATGCCTTTCTTAGAGAATCAAGGTCTGGACCTTTGAGGGTGCCATCTCTATCAACGCTTGTAATGAGAAATTCTGAAAAACCTAGGTTTACAAATTCTTCAATTCCTGGTATGAGATCTACTCCAGTGTTTTCCTTCCAGCCACTTACTACTATTTTTCCATTTAATTGGTCAGCTGATATCACTATTCTATCTCTCCCAAACTTTTTTGATATTCTCTGTAACACATCTCTATTTTTGAATGCAACTGTTCCAAGCACTACTTTTGGCGCAAAATCTAACACACTTTCTATTGTCTCTTCCGTGCGCAAGCCTCCTGCAACTTCTACAGGTATTGAAACTTCACCTACAACTCTCTTTATTGTTTTCAAATTAGAACCAAGTCCCAAAGTTGCATCAAGATCTACAACGTGCAGCATATCTGCTCCCGCGGCTTCCCACAGCTTGGCAGTTTCTATGGGATTGTTGTTATAGACGGTTTTATTTTTTGGATCGCCTTTTACCAAGCGAACTACCTTATTTTCCATAATGTCAATTGCTGGTATGACTTTCACTTTTTGCACGTCCGCAAAAAGTTTTTAATCATTTGAGCACCGATTTTTCCAGATTTTTCTGGATGAAACTGAGTCCCAAAGAGATTCTCGCTCTCTATAACTGCAGGTACATTGATTCCATAGTCAGAATCAGCCTTTATGATATCTTCATTTTTTGGTTTGACTCTGTATGAGTGAACAAAGTAAACCCAAGAACCTTCCTTTACTCCTTCTAAAAGTATACTTGGTTTCTTTACCTGCAAGTCATTCCATCCCATATGAGGAATTTTGAACTTGTTTGGAAGTATGACAACCTCTCCTTCAAGAACTCCTAATCCATGGAGTTTACCTTCCTCACTCTTCTCAAAGAACATTTCCATTCCAAGACATATTCCAAGAACTGGAATTTTGTTCTTGGTAAGATCCTGAAAGGCAACTTTGGATGTGTTAAGGCTTTTGATTGCAGGATCAAAGTTTCCCACACCTGGTAACAAAAGACCAGAATATCCATTAATTTTATCCAGATTTGTTATGACATCCACTTGAGCATCATTTTTTTCAAGAGACAATTTTAGGCTGAATATATTACCTGCACCATAATCAAAGATTGCTACTTTTACCATTACATGGCACCTTTTGTGCTAGGTATTCCCTTTTGCTTTTTGTCTTGACTTGCTGCGTTTCTCAATGCTACCGCTAGTGCTTTGATAGCGGCCTCAATTTTGTGGTGATCATTTTCACCATATTTAACTGATACATGCATGCATATGTTCAAGCTCTGGGCTAGAGATCTGAAAAAGTGTTCAAGGTCTTCTTTTGAAATTCCCTCAATTTGATTTCGAATTATAGATAATTCAATTTTATGATACTGTCTTTTCACAAGATCAAGTGAAGCCTCTGCAAGAGCTTCATCCATGGGTATTGATGCATGTCCGAATCGCGTGATTCCTGACCTATTTCCAAGTGATTCGTCTATAACATTACCTAGAGCAATTGCAGTATCTTCAACTAGGTGGTGGTCTATTCCATCTTTTGAAACTGCATTGAGTTTGAGATCAAATGTAGCATGTTTTGCAAATGAGATGACTAGATGATCAAGAAATGGCAAACCTGTCTTTACAGAAATCTTACCAGTACCATCCAAGTTAATTGATATTGATACCTCGGTCTCCTTGGTCTTTCTAACAATATTGTTTATCCTAGATTTCATGAAATCCCCCTGTAGAGAAGTGGCTTATGCCCTAACTAGATTTAATGCCTTCGGAAGCAGATGGATTGATTCCAGTATCATATCTGCACCTTTTTGTTCAAAGAAGTTCCTCTTGGCTTCGTGGTCTTTGCTGGTACCATATATACCACAAAATAAAGTTGCATTTCCAGACTCAGTTGCCTTGTGTGCCATGATAAAGTCCTCCATAGAATCACCAACAAATATGGAACAAGAAGCGCCCATTCCCTTAATTGACGATATGAGAGATTGAGGGTTGGGCTTTGCCATCTCACGTGGTTCATCCTCAAGGAATTTTGAATTCTTCAAGTCAAATTCGTCAAACAGTTTCTCAAGAGAATGTCTTGCTGAGATCACTCCTCTACCTGTAATGATGGAAATTTTTTTGCCAAATCTTTGACGTAGTTCATCTAAGAGATTCTTTGTTACAAGTACAATATCATTTTCAATTAGACCCTTTCCATTGAAAAACTTTGGAGATCTTTTGTAAAGCTGAATGTATAGATCTGTTCCATAAAAGATTTCATCAAAAATAGATGAAAGTGGACTTTCAAATCTTTTTGCAGGATAAACAAGTTTTGTTTTGATATCAGTCAAGTCTATTTTTATTGAATCAAGATATCTCTCAACTGATTTTATTCCTGTTTGGTCAGCATTTTTTGCAGCCTCAAAGACAAGATCAGAGAAATTCTTACCGGTTTTCTCCGATGCCACAGCTGCAAGTATCATAACGTATGTTACATTAACTTCGTCATTAAAACCGCCTGTTTTTTTGAAACTGTCTATCATTTCTGTTGTAACTAACGACGATTTATTTATTAAGGCAATTTTATTTGCTACAAAATCTACTGTTTTTTTTATTGCAAGATCATATGAATTTGAAACGTCAATTAGTACTCCATCACAGTCAAATATTACCGCATCTAAATTTTTGATCTTGTCTGTTTTTTGCGCATCTACATAGATGCCATTATCTATTTTTTTTAGGGTCAATTCAGCAAATCACGTATTGCGGTAAGAAATCTTGAATTCATTTCTTGAGTACCAACAGTAACTCTGAGGCATCCATCATGTTTGCCTACTTTCCCCAAATTCTTTATCACTATACCTTGCTCTATGAGTGCCTTGTGAATCCGCTGGCTTGCGCCATCTGCTGCAAATAAAACAAAATTTGCCTCAGAGTCAAATACCTTGAAAACCTTCATCTCTCGAAGCTTCTCAATTATGCGAGTACGTTCCTTTTTCACAAAATCTGCCACATCTACAAAATATTTTGAGTGTTTCAAGGCCAGAATTCCTGCTTCTATTGCAATAGTGTTAAGCGGATATGGATACTGAATAACTCGAGAAAATGCATCTATAGTTTTTTTGTTAGCTACAAAATAACCAATTCGTAGTCCTGCAAGCCCAAATGATTTTGAGAGTGTTCTCAGTACAATTAGATTATTCATCTTTTTTGTCATGTTAGCAATAGAATAGCCTGCAAATTCGACATATGCCTCGTCTATGATTACAAGTCCGTTAAATGACTGGATCAATTTTTCAAGTTGTTTTCTTTGAAACTGAAATCCAGTTGGGTTATTTGGGGAGTCTAGATACAAAATATCAGCCTTTTTGGAGTTGGTAATAAAATCTTCAAGGCGCAGATTCATTTCTTCATTAAATTGAATCTTAGTTGTTGGAATAGCATACAGTTTACATCTTTCTTCAAAAAAGCCAAAAGTTGGGTCAGATGTCAAAATCCTGGTTTCCTTTGAGGCCAGATTTCCAAGAATTAGGTCAATTATTTGGTCTGAACCGTTGCCAACACCTATCATTTCCTTTGGCATTTTTATGTAGTTTGAGAGTGCTACAATCAGCCTATCTGTTCCTCCGAGTGGGTATTCTCGTACATCCATTTTTTCTCGGATTTGGTTCATCAGATCTTGAAAGAAGGAAGAGTCAACTGCATAATTTTCATTAGAGTCAAGCTTGATTGCATTTGAATATTTGATTGGTTTTTTGTATCCGCTAAGCTTGGATAGATTTTCTATCTTTTTTTCATACCAACTTTTTCTCATAATCTACTCCTTACTGCCTCATAGTGATTTGGAAGTCCTTCTGCATCAGTAAAGGCCTTCATATATTTTGAGATCTTCTCAAGCGATATCTTGGACGACTCAATTCTAGTCTGTAGCTTCAAGTAATCTAATACTCCAAGAGAGCCTCTTGTCTTTCCAAACCCATTAGTGGGCAGAATATGGTTCGAACCCAAGAGATAATCACTTGCAGAAGAGGGAGTGTTGCACCCCACAAGTACAAGACCTGCAGAAGTTATTTTTTTAGCCATCTTCTGCGAGTCCCGAGTTATAATCTCCAAGTGTTCTGGAGCAAGTTTGTTTGCAAGGTCTATCATTTGAGCCTCCGTTTTACAGATAGCAATAAATCCATTATTTTGAAGACTCTCTTTGACTATACTAGATCTTGATATGAAATTAATTCTTTGTTTAAGTGATTTTATTACTTGATCCTTTAGCGATCTAGAGTTTGTTATCAGACAACACATTGTGTCAACACTGTGCTCTGCTTGTGAGATCAGGTCAACTGCAACATAATTAGGATCTGCTGATAAATCAGCAATAATTGCGAGTTCTGTGGGGCCTGCAATCATATCTATTGAAACAATATCATTAAGAAGAGATTTTGCTAGTGTCACAAACATTCCTCCAGGACCAACTATCTTGTCTACTTTTGGGATTGATTGTGTACCGTATGCAAGTGCTGCTATTGCCTGAGCGCCACTTATTTTGTAAAACTCATTCACACCACAGATATCAGCTGCTACAAGTGTAAGAGGATCAATCTTGCCTTTTTGATCTGCTGGAGATACTGCTATTATTTTTTTCACTCCTGCTACTTTGGCAGGTATGACGGACATGATCACAGTGCTCGGGTAGCGCGCCTTGCCACCTGGAATATAGCATGCTATGCTATCCAAAGGAGAAAAAATTTTGTTTATCTTTATTCCGTCAGCTAAGATTGAGACATTTTGCAGTTGTTTCTTTATTACAGACTCAGATCTTTCAAGTCTCTTCTTTGCGAGTTTTATTGCTTCAATTTGATCTCTTGAGACCTGTTTGTAAGCAGTTTTTATCTCAGTTTGAGTTACTCGAAATGATTTCAGGTTTACCTTGTTAAATTTTCTCTCATAGTCTCGTAACGCCGTATCCTTTCGTCTTTGTACATCTGAAATGATAGAGATTACTTTCTTCTTTAGCTCTCTATTAGGCTGAGGCCTCAGAGATTCTAGGATAGGATCTATGTTTTGAATAGTTATGATTCTCATCAATTTTCCTCGTCACGTTTTATCTCCTCAAGTGCAAGAATCTGCTTTGGTTCGTGTACAACTAAGCCTTGGGCTATCTTCCTTAATTTTGGGATTAGTTTGTGAAATTCCGATTTTGGAATCACCGTGTTTATGCCATACCAGCCCTTCTCGCTTAGTGGACTTATGGTAGGACGTTTAAGAGATGGTAGTTCATCAAGTAATTTTTGCATATTTTCTTCCTTTACGTTTAGGAATAGGTGTAAGTGCTTCTTACCCTCAACTGCACCATGTAACATGGTTACAATGTCATAGATCTTTTCTCGCTTAACCTTGTCCTTAAGTGATGCCTTGTTTGCGATCAAGACAGCAGTTGATTCCATCACTGTATCTACTATTTTCAGTTGATTCTGTGTAAGTGTAGTGCCTGTCTCGGTTACATCCATTATAGCATCTACATCCTCTGGCGGTTTTGCCTCTGTTGCTCCAAAGGAAAGAAATATCTGCACATTCTTGTTAGAACCCAATCTTAGCCAAGGTGTAACAATCAGAGGTTGCTTTGAGCCGTAAAGTTTCTTGTAGTTTTTACATTGTGTGATAA
This sequence comes from uncultured Nitrososphaerota archaeon, assembly GCA_963701075.1. Classification (GTDB taxonomy): domain Archaea; phylum Thermoproteota; class Nitrososphaeria; order Nitrososphaerales; family Nitrosopumilaceae; genus Nitrosotalea. The sequence continues at coordinate 597,464 of OY969559.1, read as the reverse complement.
ATTTAGCGGCAGTTGTGAGATATTCTGAAGAAATTCTGAGAATTTTCTTCTTCTTTGCATAGGCAAGTATCATTTCATCAAGAGATTTGAAATTGTAAGAATCTGGGATTGCAATTACAAGTTTTATTCTTCCATATTCCAAATCAAGAAGAATCTTCACGTCAGATTTTGTTTCGTTAACCCAGTCTCTGCCGGTTATTCCAACATCATACAGTCCATCGTTTACCAAGTTTGGAATCTCTTGCGGACGTAACATCTTAACTGAAATCTCTGGGTCGTCCAACATTATTCGATAGGTTCTGTCTCTCCGAACTACCCTAGTCCAGGATTTCTCTAATATCTTAAATGTAGATTCTTCAATGCTACCTTTTGGTACTGCAAATTTTACCTTGGCCAACGTAGTCCTACCAATCCTTTTGGATATATATCTAGTCGCTATAGTTCCTTGAGGATTTCTTTGGCTCGAGTAACTGATACGTTACCCTCTTTTACCATACTTGCTACTACCTCATTCATCTTGCTTTTTGGTACACCGACGCTTATTGCTATGTTTTTTGCATGAAGTTTCATGTGGCCTTTCTGTATTCCCTCTGAGGCAAGTGCTCTTATTGCACTAAAGTTTTGAGCAAGGCCAACCGCCCCAATGACACATCCCAATTCCTTTGCTGATTTTACACCGAGAATCTTTATGCATACCTTAATCATAGGATGTACATTTACTATTCCGCCTACAATTCCAACAGGCATTGGTATTTCAATCTCACCTACCAGATTACCTTGTTTGTTTTTTTTCCACCTTGTCAAAGAAGTATACTTGCCATTTTTTGATGCGTATGCATGCGATGCAGCTTCAATTGCTCTAGTATCCTGTCCTGTAGAGTTTGCAACTGCAATAATTCCATTCATTACTCCTTTATTATGAGTGACTGCTCTATACGGATCATTTGCTGCAAATTCATATGCAAGTATAACATTATCAACAACTTGTTCTCCACCTATCTCTTCTTTATCAAAAATAGCTTTACCTCTGACAAGTCTCCTTGTGGAATAGTTTGATAAAATTCTAAGAAGTGCCCTTCCACCTGTAAGTTTTTCTATTAACGGAGCAATTCCTTCACACATTGTATTGGTTACATTTGCTCCCATTGCATCTCCTGCATCAATGAGTATCTCAACTATTAACATGGTTTCAGATTTTGTTTTCAGTTCCTTGCATGTTATCTCCTTTGCACCCTTACCCATCTTGGATAAGGTTTTACTTTTTGAGTTGGCAAGCTCAAGTATCCTATCTGAAGCACACATCACCTTGGGAATTGCCGACTTCACATCCACATCTACTATCTGAACTTGCCCTATGCTGTATGATTCGTCTGACTCCATGGTAAAACCACCATATTTTCTTGCTATCTTTGCTGCCTTGGACGCAGCAGCAATAACTGATGACTCTTCAATCACCATTGGAACAAGGTAGTCTTTTCCATTTATCTTGAAATTAGTTGCAATGCCAAGTGGAAATGACAAGGTGCTGATTACGTTTTCCACCATATGATTTGCTTCATCAAATGAGATTCCGCCATTGCTTTTGAGGATTTCAATGTCCTCTTTAGAAAGACTGGCAAAGGATTTCACTGCCTTGATTCTCTCCTCCCTGCTCTTTTCATGAAATTTCTTGATGGATGAATCAGTCAATTATTTTACAATCCTCAAAAGTTTGTCGTCATTTTTGTCGGGAAAACCCATGCCATCTGTGTTTGATGTGAGAATGTATAGATAACCATCTGGACCTTCGCTGACATCCCTAATTCTTCCTACTCCGTCCAATATGATTTTTTGTTCAAGTATGGTACCATTCTGAACAGGTAGTTCGTAAAGACTTTGTCCAAGCAGTGTAGATAAGATAAGACTGTTTTTAATATCAAGTTTGCCTGAGGAATAATAAGTAATCCCAGCAGGGCCAATACTTGGGTTATAGCAAACTAATGCCGCTTGATACTGCTGTGAGCCAGAACATTCTTGGCTAGGCCAACCATAATTTTGTCCTGGTTTTATTAGGTTTATTTCATCATTTCTTGTTGGTCCTTCCTCTGTCTCATACAAATTTCCCTTATCATCCCAAGCAAGCCCTTGAGGATTCCTGTGTCCATAAGAATAAACCGGCGAATTTGGAAAGGGATTGTCCTGCGGAATTGAACCATCATCGTTTAGTCTTAGGATCTTACCTGCAAGAGATTTCAAATCTTGGGCAGAGTTTTGATTTGTAGCATCCCCTGTACCAATGTATAATTTTTCGTCAGGGCCAAATTTTATTACTCCGCCATCATCGAATTCTGCCCCAGGTATTTTATCCAAAATCACCTTTTCATCTACCATTTTATCGTTGGACTCGGTAATTCTTAGTACCTTATTCCATAGATTATTGCCTTCTTGGTATGTATAATACACATAGATGAAATGATTCTTCTCAAAATCTGGGTCTAATGTTATTCCAAGTAGACCTGCATCTGTAACATCTGCAACTTGAAGATCGGCTACTGATTCATTTACAAGTGTATCATTATCAATTACTCTTATTTTTCCTATTTTTTCTGTAAAGAATATTTTATTATCACCAAAACTCATGTCCCATGGTTTTTGCAAGTTTGTTGCAACAAATTGTACTGCATCTGTTCCAGTAGGACTTGTAGTTGGTGATGGAATTACAATCGAGTTAGAAGGAGATGTAAGAATAATAATTGAAAAAGCGACTGCGGCAGCTATTCCTATAATTCTAGTTCTTTTGTCCACGGATCTGGCACTTTTGAAATCCTATTAATTATTTCTAAAATCAGATAAAGCGTATATATCACCCTGAAACCTCTTTTCACTTAGCGGGGTGGGGAAGCCAGACCTTGGGGCTAAGTCATCCCGGCGGGCTCATAATCAATCCGGATGAGAAACCCGCAAGTCAGTAGTTCAAATCTACTCCCCGCTATCCTTCAAAAAAATTAGATAGAATTACAAAACCATTTCTCTGAACCATCAAATTCAATTTTTGTGTTGAATCTAGAAATTCTTTGCAGTGGCCTTGTCAGATGTCTATGAGCTGATGGGACAGGCAGATAAAGTCGGTCTTTTATCTTGCGTGGAATTTTCTTGGGTATTTTATTTTGTGATGCTCGGCCACATTTTTCACATTTGTAGCCTTGGCCTTTTCCTCTTGATTTCATATGTTTCATGCATCCAGTACAGAAAGGATTCACCAGTACAGAATTTTTTGCAAGTTTGATAACATCTATGAACTCTACATTAAGCACTCTGCCGTGGGTCTTTGAGGCTTTTCTTATACCCCCGCCAATCCTTATCAGATCTCCTTTGATTAAACTTGATGCAATACCTGTAAGGCCTGTTGGTTTATAGACGGCACAATTTGCCTTTTTACCAGATTTTGAGATTGCAAACATTACGTGACCGCCCATCTTAATTTTAGGCGTTTCAATTACATGACCAACCATATAACCTGAAGAAAATGGCCTAAGATTGTTAACATCTAGTTCGTTTTGTAAATGATCACCTGTTCCCTGATTTGAACGAAAAACCATGTATCCAGAGAACTTTTCCGGCGATTTTACAAGAGATGCGCCTCTAACAACAGTTTGTACATCTTCTCCACGTACTCCGAAAAAGACCGGATCAGGACCGTGAGGAGCTATGAGAGTACGATTTTTAGAATCATCATAGCTGTTGAATGTTTTTGGAAAAGTTGTTTCTTGCATTTTCTTTACACTGTCTTTGTAGATCAGTCTCTTCTTTCCAAAATTTGATTTATGCCTATATGAAATCAATTCAAAGGTATGATCACGAAAATTGTAACCTATGGCACCTATTGCACCTACTAATCCCTGGCCATTTCCCAGATAGAATGTCTCAATGTTATTTTGTATTGCAAATTCCTTTGCCTTGTTTCTGTTTACAAGAGTACATAGTGCCATCTTGCCAAAATCAGAAAATTCTTTTGGAATATCATTATTTTCGTAAAAAACAAGCCCAGGATTTGCTCCGTCTCGTATAGCGGAATATCTTTTTACAAAATTGATTATGTCTTTCTTGACTAAATTGGGGGTCTTGGTTTGAATTTTGAGCGCTACTGCACCATTACCTCGAGTCTTCCATGGAATATTTGGATTGAATCTAATCAAATATGGGTAATCTAGAAACTTGACTTTTTCCTTTCTAAGATACTCTACAATTTTATAGGCAAGAAATGTTGTGCACATTCCATTTCTGGAATCCGTGTCGTCAAAACCCACATGAAGTATGCTTTGTTTCATTCTATAACTGTCATAGTAAGAGTTGAACGCACATTTTTGAGTTGCCTTATCTGGCCTGAGATGGTCTTTTTTAGCGTCTCACTATCAGGAGCTTCTATCTTAACTACTAGGTCATAGGCACCATAAAGAACATACACGTACTTGACATGTTCAATAGACTTGACTTGGTTGAGCAATTCATTTTCGGCTCCTAATTCTGCATTGAGCAATACAAATGCGATAGACATCAGTTGCTCTTGAAGATCTACGATATTAAATATTGTGCGTGTATTCGTTTGATTTAAATTAAAAAAATAATCCTAGATAACGATTGATAGTAATAGATGAAAAGAGGATCTTCGATGAAATTCAGAGAAGAAAACCTGTGTCAGTAGCTTTGAATGGACCGGATGGAATTTTGCCAAAAATACAAGAGACCGCATCCAAGATAATGCAAATCTATGGCATTCCAGCTTATGTTCTTGCAGACAGTTGTTTTGGAACGTGTGATATGAATACAAATGGAGCAAAGGTCCTAGGTGCAGAGATTCTCTTCCACATAGGCCACACCATAAATTCTACTACTTTTGGAGATAGCATAGTTCTAGTAGACGCATTTGACAATATCTCATTTGAAAATATAGCAAAAAAATGTGCTGAAGAGTTTAAAGGAAAAACAGTATCGCTAGTTACAGATAGCCAACACCTCCATGAGGTAGAAAAAGTGAAGGGCATACTCGAGGAAGGCGGAGTTAAAGTTATGATAGGAAAGGGAAAAGGCCAACTAAATGACGGACAGGTCTTTGGATGTGAGTTTTATCCTGTAATGGAGACAAGATACAATGTAGATGCCAATGTATTCTTGGGCCAAAGTAATTTTCATGCAGCTGGAATTGCATTATCGACAAATATACCAACATATGTTCTTGATCCATATTTTAACGAGATAAGGGAGGTCACAGAGTTTGCTCAAAAACTTCAGAAAAAGGCCATACTTTCTGTATACAAGGCAGCCGAGTCGGAATCATTTGGAATTATTGTAGGTCTAAAGGAAGGTCAGTTCTCAAAGACTACTGCTCTCAAATTCAAAAAAGAACTAGAAAATCTAGGAAAAAAGGTTCAGCTCTTTGCTCTGACTGAGGTAACAGATGATAAGCTTCGTAATTTGAAAGGAATAGATTCCTTCATACAAGTAGCTTGTCCGAGAATTTCAACTGACAATCATTTTCATAAGCCCGTCTTGTCTACTCCTCAGGCTAATGCATTAATCAAGATACTGAAAAAGGAAAACATGGATAGTTTTCTTCAGGTTCCTCATTGGCTTTAGATGCAATTTACATGTGAAAGATTTTAGATCTCCAGGCATAAACAATTATAATCATCGGAACCTCAATTCACACTATTGTCTAGTAAACAAGCTCTTCCAGGAGACAAAATTGCAATAATCGAGGAATTTGAGACCGGTCAGAATACATTTGATGATGGACATTCGATAAGGTCGTCAGTAGTAGGTATGCCAGAATTTGATAAAACAAATCGCATAGCCAAAATTAATGAGATCAAAACACCTGCAGTTCCAAAGAAAGGTGATGTCATAGTAGGGAACATATCGGCGTTGATGAATAACATGTTTGCAATAAACATATTGTACATAAATGGCAAGCCTACCCACTCGGGTCTTGAAGTTATTTGCCAAGCAAGAGGTGCAAAGAAGAGAATTCTTGTAAGAGTAAGCGACATCGTAATGGCTAAGGTAATCAATTTGCTAAATGGCGTAATTCATGCCACAATTGGAGAACCGGAACTTGGAGTCTTGTTCTCAATATGCAACAAATGTGCTGGCAACATAGTGCCGCTTGGCAGCAATGTAAAATGTGTTGATTGTGGTTATATAGAAGAGAGAAAACTATCAACTAAATTCGGAAACAGCGATTTTATAAAATTCGATTCCAACTAAGAATATGCTCAAAGTGGCATTTCAAGGAGAACATGGTGCTTATAGTGAAGCTGCTGCCATGGCCTTTTTCAAAGATTTGATTGAAACTATTCCATATTCCACGTTTCATGAAGTTTTAGAATCTACAGAGAGTGGCAAATCAGACTATGCGGTACTGCCTGTTGAAAACTCTCTTGAAGGTATAGTAGGAGAAAGTAATGACTTGTTATTGACAACCAATCTTAATGTAACAGGAGAGATTTATCACAGAATAAAGCATTGCCTCATTGGTTTTCAAGACCTTGGAAAAATTGATACTGTTTATTCGCATCCACAGGCACTAGGTCAGTGCAGAAAATTCATTCAGGATCATCATCTCAAAGCCATACCCACTTATGACACAGCAGGAAGTGTCAAGATTCTCCTAGAGCTAAAAAAGGAGAACATATCATGCATAGCAAGTAGAAGAGCAGCTGAAATCTACAAAGCCCCTATCATAATGGAAGGAATAGAAGACAACATTAACAATTATACCAGATTCTTGGTTCTCTCAAATAGAAAACAAGAAAGAACGTCAAAGGATAAGACGTCCATAATTTTTTCAATAAAACATGTTCCAGGTGCACTTTATAGCGTACTTGAAAAATTCCACATAAACAAGATAAATCTTACAAAAATTGAATCTCGTCCCACAAAAGCCACACCGTGGGAATACAACTTTTATGTTGATTTTGAGGGGAATCAAAATGATAAAAATATCCAGGATGCTCTTGAAAAAATCAAACCAAATACGGTCTTTCTAAAGATTCTTGGCTCTTATCCAAGGGCTGAGCTTGACTAAAAGCCTCGAGGCTTTCGAACTGAAAAGGCAGCACTGATTCCAACTATTAGAATTCCTGACGATATTACAATTAGGTGCGACATGAAGATCAATGGATTCTGAAGAGCCTGTAACTGTCCAGTAACATGTAAGGTAGAATTGCCCGTATTTGTTATGTTGATAAAATGTATCCCATCCTGAAGACTAAACCAATCAAAGCTTACCTCGTTTTGAAAATCTTTGTCTATTTGCAATCCGTTGGATGGCGTCTGCAGGGTTACATGAAAAGAACTTCCTGTAACATTAAGTAATTCATGAAAATGTTTCTGTGCGTTAAATTGAAACACATCACTTTTAGCAATATCAACAGTGTCGTTTACTGGATTAACATTTGATATGATTGATTCTATCAAGAAGAAAGATCCCAATACAATTCCAAGCGCCCCTATACCAATTCCTATTGCGGTTCTTTTTGTTAGCACTGACCAAAACTAAATCTCATACCATATTTAAAAGTGAATTACATCAATTCTACGTCATGAGGCTGGCTTTCTGCATAGCCGGCAGTTGACATTTTTATAAATTCCGCGTTTTGTTGCATTTGTGGTATTGTGTTTGCTCCACAGTAGCTCAGGCCTGATCGTATGCCACCAGTAAGTTGTTTTATTATATCCACAACAGTGCCTTTGTATGGAACCATTGCTTCAACACCCTCAGCTACGTAATCATTAAGGTCTTCACTCATGGCTGCTGTACCTGTTTCTTTTGCCTTTCTACCAAGTGCCGCATAAAAGGAAGCCATTCCTCGGTAGATCTTGTATCGCTTGCCATTTTTCATGACATACGAGCCCGGGCTTTCATCGGTTCCTCCAAGCAAACTTCCTACCATTACAGTTGATGCTCCTGCTGCTAGTGCCTTTGTTGCGTCACCTGAATTTCTAACTCCACCATCGGAAATTATTGGAATATCATATTTTTTGCCGATTTGGGCACAGTCTACAACAGCTGTGAGTTGTGGCACACCAGAACCAGTAATTACTCTTGTAATACAGATTGAACCAGAACCTACTCCGACTTTTATTGCATCAACACCTGCTTTTATAAGGTCTTCAGCTCCGCGAGCCGTTGCAACGTTTCCTGCAATAAGCTCACAGTTTGGAAATGCTTTCTTGATTAATCGTACTGTATTGAGTGCATTATCACTATGACCATGAGCGATGTCAACTACAATTACGTCTGTGCCAGCATCAAGCAATGCTTCAGTTCTTTCCATAAAATCGCCCTTTACTCCTACTGCTGCCCCTACCAAGGGCCTTCCCTTCTTGTCCTTAGAGGCATGTGGATAATTTCCAGCATTTATGATGTCTTTACTTGTTATCAGTCCCTTCACATTTCCTCGCTCATCTAGAAGCGGTAATTTTTCTATGCAGTTTTTCCTTAGGAGGTCTTTGGCTTCCGGTACACCTACTCCTGACCTAGCAGTGATTACATCGCTTGTCATCACTTCCTTTACTTGTTTTGTTTCGTCTGCCGATTCCAGCATTACAATATCTCTTCTTGTCAATATCCCTACCAGCTTGCCTTGAGGATCTGTTACAAGTAGACCGGAGACGCCTTTTTCTCGCATGTATTCAATTGCTTCCCGAACAGTTTGGTTGGGCCCTATGGTGTATGGGTTTTCAATCAAGATGCTGCCGGAACGCTTGACCTTGAGTACTTCGGTGACTTGTTCAGATATTGTAAGAAATCTGTGTATTATTCCTATACCACCCTCTCTTGCCATTGCTACTGCCATTGGAGACTCGGTTACTGTGTCCATGTTAGCGCTGATGATAGGAATATTGAGTGAAATATTTCGTGAGAGTTTTGTTTGTAAATTAGTTTGTGATCTAGTAGCCACATTGGAGTGTTTGGGGACAAGGAGTACATCGTCGAAAGTCAATCCTTCCCTTATATCCAATGAAACCTTCTTGATTAGATTTACAATCTGTTATAAGCCTTTCTTGGGTCAGACAGATTTTTTGCAATTTCTATTGCATCACAAGTTGCTTTAACATTATGAGTTCTGACAATGTTTGCTCCGTTTAGAACTGCAATGGTTTCTGCTGCAAGAGATCCATAAAGTCTCTTGTCAGGATCTTTCTCATTTAACAAAGATCCTATGAAGGACTTTCTTGAAACGGAAACAAGAAGAGGACATCCAAGTTTGATCGATGAAAGATTTTGAATAATGTCAATGTCTCTTTTGAGCCAATCTGAATTTATTTTAGTGAACAGTATTCCCTTGGCATTTTTTCTAAAAAATCCTATTGCTGGGTCTACTACAATCTTGCTTTTTGATATTCCAGATTTTTCTGCGATCGATATGCTTTTTGCAAGTAGATTTCTTGTCTGCGTTACTTGATTTCCTGTTATTGTCTGTTTACTAAAAGCGCAAACTATGACTGATGGACAGTATTCTTCCAGTATAACTGTCATGTTCTGATCATACTGTAATCCTGTAACATCATTTAGAATTTCAACGCCTAGTTCAAAGGCTTTCTTGGCAACATTTGCTCTGCAAGTATCTACCGAGATTGGTAGTTTGGAGATCTTTTGGACAGCAGAAATTGCCTTTGTGATCCTATCAATCTCGGTCTTTTCTGTCACCCGAGTCTTCAGGTATGGAGCGGTAGACATGCCCCCTATGTCAATGAAATCTGCACCATCTTCTTCTATCTGCTTTGCAATTTTAGCAATCTCTTTTGGTTCTGTGTATACTGATTTTTTGTAAAACGATTCTGGACTTACATTAATTATGCCCATTATTCTTGGGGGGTTTGAATTCCCTACAGGTACAGAACCAAGTTTGTTCATATGGTTTATGATTAGCTCATGTACATTTAGACTTACATGAAGTTATGCGGATGGGAACAAAAGTATAGAGAGATTTTGCGTGAATTCAATTTTGACAAAAAAGATGACACATTTGCAGCCAATCTCCTAAACTTACTTGTTAGAACTAGGGTTCCTTTGAATAAGTTAGAACGTGAGATAAAAAACAAGGTAGTGTTCGTTATTGGGGCCGGACCATCACTTTCTTCATCGATTCCATCCATTAAGAAGTTCAAAAAGGCAACAAAGATTGTTGCAGATGGCGCTACAAGAGCTTTAATTGAAAATGGAATTAGACCTGACATAGTAGTAACTGACCTTGATGGGAATTTAGAATATCTCAAAAAAGCTTCTAAAATGAATGCTATAATGGTAGTACATTCTCATGGAGATAATATCGGGATACTTCCCATTGCTTCACTGTTTAGAAACTGTATAGGTACAACAGAAGGAAGGCCATTTGACAAGATAAGAAACTTTGGCGGATTCACAGATGGCGATAGATGTGTCTTTCTTGCTAGATATTTTGGAGCAAAAAGAATAATCTTGTTTGGCATGGATTTTGGGTACAAGATAGGGATGTACTCCAAGGAAGGGAAATACAATAGGGCGGTAAAACTGCAAAAACTTAGAAAAGCAAGATCTCTTTTGGAGTGGCTTGCGTCAAAGGACAGACGTCAACTCTATACCACCTCAGAGCCGATAAAGGGATTCCAAGAGATTTCATTTGGAGATCTTCAAGAGTTAGTCAGGGAATAGAGTTTGTTTTAATATTTATTATCCGTTCATCAATAGACAAGATATGGATTATCATTCGGAGGAAGAGGTTCGTGACATCTTAGAGTTACGAGAATGGATCTCAGACGAGATAGACAAACGCAAAAAAGAGATGGAGCGATTAACACAAAATCTTCGAATTTTAGATTCTCTGGTAAAACAGTCAAGTTTTAGCAAGGCATCTTATCTGGCATCATCACCACCTCCAGCTAGAACGTCAAATCAGCAGTCAATACAAGAGACAGCTGATGTAATTCAAATGAAAGCCCCTGATAATCAAATAATAGCAAATGCACATGTCACCCCAGATGAGATTGTAATCATACCATCAGAGGAGGTATCACTTGACATTGAGACACAACCATTCAAGTCATTTTTCTTGGGGAGAATAATTGGTAACATGGAGAGTCAAGATAGCGCTGATGTTAAAAATGGCAAGATTTCACAGGGTTCTGTCATAAGCTGCATGGTAAACAAGGATGGAAGTAAGATCAGAGAGATTCTAATTAAAAATTATCGACAAAAGGAGAGAGCAAATGAGATTATCAATACTGCAACATGGTCATTCTCACGAATGATGGAAAATTCAAGAAAGTGAATCTATGGACAAGATAATTGTACTAGATTTTGGTTCACAGTACAGTCATCTAATCTGCAGACGAATTCGCGAATTTTCAGTATATGCTGAGCTGGTACCATACAATATCTCACTTGAAGAACTAAAGAAGATGAATCCAAAGGGGATTGTCTTTAGTGGGGGGCCTGCAAGTGTGTACAGCAAAGATTCACCCCAGCCTTCATCGGGAATATTTGAGATTGGCCTCCCTGTTCTTGGAATTTGTTATGGTCATCAATTGATTGTAAATAATTTTGGAGGCAAGGTAAGACAAGCAAACAAAGAATATGGTTCATCGACTCTGAAAATAGATAACAGCTCAGATCTACTGTCTGGAATTGGCTCATCTACAAGAGCATGGATGAGTCATGGTGATGCAGCAGAAAGCCTGCCAAATGGGTTTGAGGTCATAGGACATACCGAGAGCTCTTTTGCAGCAGCAATTGCCAACAGGCAGAAGCTTATCTACGGAATACAATTCCACCCTGAAGTGGTTCACACTGAAAAGGGTGTCCAGGTTCTCAGAAATTTTGTTCTAAATATATGCAAGGCAAAACAAGACTGGACTCTTGAGAACTTTATTGACAGTACCGTTTCAGAGATTTCAAAGATTGATGGCAATGTATTGTGTGGTATTAGTGGAGGAGTAGATTCTACAGTAGCTGCACTCTTGATTCAAAAGGCAATAGGAACCAGGTTAAAGTGTGTCTTTGTAGACAATGGTCTTCTTCGATTAAGTGAAGAAAAAGAAGTCGAGGAGATGTTCAAGAATAATTTTGGAATGAATTTTACTGCAATTAATGCAAAAGAAAGATTTCTTTCTAGACTAAAGGGGATAGCAGATCCCGAACAGAAACGAAAGATAGTTGGGGAAGAATTTGTCAAGATATTCACCGAGTTTGCAGAAAAGAGTGGCCCGTTCAAGTGGTTAGCTCAGGGGACACTTTATCCTGACGTGATTGAAAGTGGAGTATCAAAGGGACCTGCTGCTGTGATCAAGACCCACCACAATGTTGGCGGACTTCCTTCTTGGCTTGACCTGCAGATACTTGAGCCATTGAGATTTCTGTACAAAGACGAGGTAAGAAAGGTAGGAAAGATCCTTGGTGTTCCAGACAAGCTTTTGAACCGTCATCCCTTCCCAGGCCCAGGTCTTGCTGTTCGAATAATGAATGAGGTAACACCAGAGAAGTTACGGGTATGCAAACAGGCAAGCAAGATTGTTGAAGATGAGCTTTTGGTTGCAGGTTGGTATGACAAGGTATGGCAAGCTTTTGCAGCAGTAGGAGACGACAGGGCTGTTGGCGTGGTAGGCGATGAGCGAAAATATGGACATGTTGTTCTTATTCGTGTAGTGGACTCGATTGACGCAATGACTGCAGACTGGACTAGGTTGCCTTCAGAGATACTTGAGAAGATAAGCAATAGAATCACAAACGAGGTTGAGGATGTTGCGTGGGTGAGTTATGTTGTATCAAGCAAACCCCCTGCAACCATTGAGCCTCAATAAAAATAGAACACCCCTCATTTACTCGTGAAAATCTGACACGTCTCGTAAAGAATATGGTCAAGTATTGATCAATACGAGTGTATTGTACGATGATAAGATAATTTGGAAAAAAGATCGACTCCTACGATGGGGTGACTTCAAAGGGATACCTGATCCAAGTAAAGAACAAGCAACAGCTGAATCAGGAGTTGGAATGGATGAGAACCATGAATTAGAGTATATACAAACTAGCTACAAAAGAAAATTTAAATTCAAAAAATTTGTAGTGGAAGCCTGTTTTGTTCCATCAAAATCATGGGTAAAAAATGACAGGATCCTAGAAAGCGATCATAGTATAATTTTGAAACATGAACAGGGTCATTTTGATATTTGTGAAAAATATGCAAGAATACTTCAAGAAAGACTAAATGCAGAATTACTGAATAAGAGTTATTCCATTAAGGGTAAAAATGAAACGGAAATCAAAAAGAATGCCGAAGAATTTGCTGATGAGAAAGTGTCTAGAATTATGAATGAAGTCAAAAAAGAATGGCAAGATGAGCAAATGCAATATGAGCATGATACAGAAAATGGAAGAAAATTAGATATTCAAAAAGAATATGACCTTCGATTCTCTTCTTTGAGGGATCAAAATCTTGATACATAGAGGCAAGAAGAGCCAATTAAATCACTATTCCTACATGGCTACGGCCTCTCAATCAAAGTACAAAATTCAAGGCTAGTCTTTTCACAAGGAATAGATCCTTTTTGTTGAAGATTACTGGATATTTAGATACTGCAATACTTTAACAAAGTCATCATCAGATATTTGTCCATTTGCCCACAAGGCCGCGTTGTTTTTGATCCAAGGAAGTAACGATTGAGTTGTAATACTATTTGAATAATAATTTGGAATTTTTAGAGTTCCCTGTTGAATCAAATATTGTATTGTTTGAATAAATTCACTGTTACTTATACTTCCATCTGACCACCATTTTGCGGTATTTTTAATCCAACTTGGTATATGGTTTTCAGATGTTGTTGTAGATTGCCCTTGTTGAACGGAATTGATTGTAATATCAGTCTCTGCCATGGAATTTGCTATCTGAACTTGGATTTTGTATTTTCCTGGTTTCCACAATCCTCCATGCGCAGTTACATAATCCTGAAAAATATTATCCCTTACAAGTGTACTATCTCTTTTCATGATAAGACCGTCAGAATTTAATATTGTAATGCTCAGAACATAGTTTCTTTGAAAATCTGGCAGCGTTTCTCCGGAAATTCGAATTGGTTCACCGTATTGATATGTTGTCTTATCAGTTGAGAATGAAACCATTCCATTATTTGCCATAGAAAATTTAGCCACATGACATTGGCCAGATAGATTGATTATTCCGTTAGCCACTCTGTTTACTGCCATATCAATCATTTTATCATCCTGAATTAGATTTGCAACTGTCCATATCCCTATTCCTCTTCCCGTACTTTCTGCACTTTGCAATGTTATGGAATAAGTATCATTGTAATTGCAGACAAAAGAATATTGTGCATAAGTATTACCATTTATTGATGTAGAATTGGACGAGGTTCCTATGTTCCCTTGCCAAGGTACATCGGTGTAAATCAATAACGTTGCGACATTTGTAATACTTTGAGCAAATACATTAGGAATACCAGTTGAACCTAGGAAACATAACGCCATTAACATTGTCGCCAATCCAAATCTCCATTTATTATAGTGCGTAAAATATCGCCATTGGATAATTATTTCCTAATCAAAGGTATAAACTAGTTTGATCCCCTCAACCAAATTCTAATCTATTAGATTAGGCAAGGAATTGACGCAGTTGTTCTTTTACCTTTGAGTGTAGTTTTTCTTCTTGAATGAATATACCGCATCATTGATCATTTGCCCGTATTCAGATAAGCACAAAGAACAAGGTGGTTTTCCATCTTTATTGATTTCTAGTTTTACGTGTTCTATTAGACGATTCAATATATTCTGACTATCAGTGGCGGTTCCAGGATACTTGTTAGATACCATCACGTCATTGACATTATTTTGAATCCATTCAAAGCCAACCCTGTTTGCTTGGCACTTTCTACATTTCTTGAATTCCACCATTTGATGTGCTAGCCTGTGCCTCTAACCTAAACCTTTACAATAAGAATGAAAATTGATTCTTTATTTCTAGAATTGATGGCTATGATGTTTGCAATGCACTCTAGTGCATACCTACTGATTAAATTACACAAAACGAAGTTGATTGTGGTTAGAGATGGCATCAAGTAACAAGCTTGAACTTTTGAATTTCTTTGGAGTAAAAAGCTTGAGAAAATACATACTCATTTGCATAAGATGCGGTTCTGACAACATTCAGCGTGAGCAGAATACCATCAAGTGCATGGACTGCAACAAAGTTATCTCCATCAAGTTATAGTCTGACATAAATCTGGCAAGAGTTGATCCTCTGAAGTCTTTATCCTAATATTCCTGCCTTTATATAACCGTGAAAGTCGTACTAAACATGTTAAAAGAAATAATTGCAAAATTGAAATCTTGCTCTTGTAACAAGAAATCATCTGATGACATGAATACCGTAAAAAAATCTGAAGAATCAAAAAAGTAAAAAAAATTAGATTCTAAACTCTTTTTGTTTTTCAATATAATATCCAACTCCGACCAATCATACTTATAACATCATGAAGTGTTGACGTGTTTTTCATCGTAAAAAGGCAAAATTCTAGTTTTGAGCCGCGGCAAAATGAGACAGCCATGATATATGCCTAATAATGGCCAATAGTCATGCCAAATTTAAAATTGGTATCAATTCAAACCAGATGATATGCACAAAATACATGGGAATGCCAAGGCAGGCCCAGCGATCAAGTGTATAGTCTGCGGGCATAACGATACCGTTCATTGTACTAAATGTAAAACTCTTGTTTGCAAGCGCTGCCACAAGCCAACTACTCAAGTTTATTGTGAGATATGCCTTGAAAAGCTTCCAAAGCACAAAACACACTGTGACAAAAAAATGGAATTATCTTATAAAAAGTACAGTGACTTGTTGTAAGATGATTCTAGTCCATTTTTGAGCTAGGCCCAATTTTTTGTTGCAAAAGACAATACTTCATGTAATGTGGGGGGATCTCCTTGCGTGTTTTTTATGTAAAGTGCAGAGGTACCATTTGCAAAGACGAGTCGTTCCTGTGTACTGAGGTTTGCAAGATACCCCACGATATTTGCTGCATCCCACACATCTCCTGCGCCAGTAACAATAACAGGTTCGACTTGAAATGACTTGACAAATTCAACCTCGCTTCCATTTGACCAGTAGGAGCCAGAAGCAGTATGAAGATCTATTGCTACAGATATCTTCTTTGCCAGTTCTTGAACTAGTTTTTTTGTGCCTTTAGCATCAGAGATTGTGCCAAGGCCATACTGTTTGAGCAATATGTTACATTCATTCTCATTGATACATAGAGAATTCAAGCTAGAGTGGAGTTCATTTAGGGCTTCCTTGAATTCTTTAGGTCTTGTTTGTGTGTCAGCAGGATCTAGGAAATGAAGCGCAGAGCTAGATTTTTCAAATGCAAACTTTGATAGTTCCGTTCCTTTCTTGTTGCTTGCCCAATTTGCCACAATAACGGCTTTGGAGTTTTTTAGTGCTTGTTGTTCCTTTGCTCCAAGCTTTTCAGGTCCAAAATTTTCATTGTCACCAAGATCAGAGAGCATCACGTTTGTAATGTTTCTGCCATCTCGAAATTCAAGTGCGGTAGTTCTGCCTGGTTTTCCGTCAATTACAAAAAGCGATGCATTTTCAAACTCTGAAAATACCTCAGTTAGAAGAGCAGAGCCTGCCTTGTCTGCCACCGTAATAAGAGAGACAGGACACCCAAGCTTTGCAAGAGCATATGCAACATTTGTAGCATTGCCACCTTTGAGGTCCTTTTGTGGAACACCGCGGATGCTTCCGCCAAGCTTGCTTTTCTCAAGAATCTGGCTGTAGACCTTGCCAAGATCAGGTATAGAAATTATCCTATCAAGAAAAAAATCGTTTAGAACAACAACTGAATCTACTAGGTTAATGTTTTCTAGTTTTTCTAGCATGAAATGGTTTAGCCCATTGGAGGCATTGGAGGTCCGCCTCGTCCTCCTTTACCAGATGATGCGATTACATCATCTATTCTTAGAATCATGCATGCAGCTTCTGTTGCAGATTTTATTATCTGCTCCTTTACTGCCACCGGCTCTATGATATCAAGAGAGTACATGTCAGCCACCCTTGTATTTCGTGCATCAATTCCAGTCCATTTCTTGCCCTGACTGTGCTTTGCACGCAGAGTAACCATGGTATTGATTGGATCCATACCAGCGTTCTCGGCTATTGTCAATGGAATTATTTCAAGAGCTTCTGCATATTTTTTGATTGCAAGCTGCTCTCTTCCCTCGAATCTGTCTGCCCAGTCTTTTAGATGTGATGCAAGAAATTCTTCTGGAGCGCCGCCGCCAGCTACAACTGCTGGCTTTTCAATTACGTCTTTTACCACCATTAATGAATCATGAAGTGATCTGTCTACTTCATCTACAACTCTTTGTGAGCCACCTCTAATCAGCACTGTAATTGCCTTTGGATTCTTGCATCCTTCAATAAATGTCCACTTTTCTGTCTCTACCTTTCTTTGTTCTACTAGTTCAGCAGATCCTAGATCCTTTGCAGTCATGTCATCGATATTGCTGCTGATTCTTCCACCAGTTGCTTTTGCAAGTTTTGTCATATCGCTTTCCTTTACTCTTCTTACTGAAAGGATTCCTTGTTTTGCAAGGTAATGTTGTGCAATGTCATCTATGCCCTTTTGACATATCAGTACATTAGCACCAATTTCATGAATCTTGTCTACCATGGATTTTAGCATCCTATTTTCTTCCTCAAGGAACATTTGCATTTGAGAAGGATCGGTAATTCTGATCTCTGCGCTCATCTCGGTCTTTTCAATTTCAAGAGCGGAATTTAGCAGAGCAATTTTTGCCTTTTCTGTTTTTGTGGGCATGCCACTATGAACTATTTCTTTATCAAGTACAATGCCTTTGATGAGTTGTGTATTTCTAATCGAGCCACCAGCTTTCTTTTCTACTTTGATATTATCTAGATCAACTTTATTGCCTCCTTCCTCTTTTTCAACTACTTGCAGGATTGCATCCACAACAAGTTTTGAGAGCATGCCACTATCCTCTGAGATTAGTTTTGATTCCATGCTTGTTTTTGCAACCTTCAAAAGAATGTCCTTTTCATTTGGGCTCACAGGCTTGGCAAGCTCTTGGAGAAGAGAAAGTGCCTTCTCAGAAGCCGCCTGGAATCCCTCAATGATCACAGTAGCGTGAACATCTTTTTCTAATAGCTCTTCAGCCTTTGCCAAAAGGGCTCCGCCAAAGACAACAGAGGATGTTGTTCCATCTCCTACTTCAGTGTCTACTGTCTTTGAGATCTCTACCATCATCTTTGCTGCCGGATGTTGAACGTCAATTTCCTTTAGAATAGTTGCACCATCGTTTGTAATTGTAACATCGCCTAATCCATCTACAAGCATCTTGTCCATTCCTCTTGGGCCAAGGCTTGTTCGTACTAGTTCAGCAACAAGTTTTGCTGCTGCAATATTGTTTTTCTGAGCATCTCGTCCCTTTTGCTGTAAGGCGCTCTCCTTTAGCACAAGAACAGGACCTTGTGGTGTTTGTTGAATTGAAGCCAAAATTATCCTCTCGCTATCGTGATTTAGTTTCCCCTTTTAATACCTTATCCATCCAAAATTTTAAGATAAGTTCTGTTTTTAACATCTACTATACCGCTATACAAGATTCTAATCTCCGGTAATGCAAGAAATGGGAGAAAGAGCGGAATTAGATGAGGTTGTTTAAATCTGCATCCTGCCTCAACTAGCTTTTCGTCAACCTCCTTGTACTTGGTTACTGCCTCCTCAAGGGGTAATTTGGAGGCTAGGCCTGCAACAGGCATTTCAAATTTGCAGATTATTTTTCCATCTCTTGCAGCAACCATTCCACCCTGCGTTTTTACTAGATCGTTTGTCACAAAGGCCATGTCCTTTTCATTGGAGCCAATTACGATCAGGTCATTTTCATGAAAGCTCTGCGTACATCCAAAGGCTCCAATCTCACCACCAAAGTTCTTCAAGAATCCAACACATTGCTGTCCAGTACCATATGTTCTGTCTATTGCTGCCACCTTCCAGACATCTTTCTCTTGAGAAGCAATTACATTTCCGTCCTTTACGCAAAGCTCTTCATGATCCTTTCTTGTTATAATTTCAGTATCTAGTCGGATTACAAGGGCTTGAGTAGAATTTTCCTTGCTCTTGACCACAAAATCCTTCTCGGTAAATTTACGTCGTACTTTTACCGTTTCTGTCATCCATTTTGAGATTGCTAGTTTTGCATTTTTGAATACAGGTTTACCGTGAGCCACCACTAATCTTCCTCCCACGAAGACCTTGTCCGGTTTTACCTTGTTTAGATCACCGAAAACTAGAATGTCGGCAAGCTTTCCCGGAGCAATTCCCCCCAAGTCTTTATCCATCTTATAATATTCAAAGCAGTTTCGAGATGCGATGGTTATCGCATCTATCAATTCCATTCCCATAGATGTTGATTTTCTGATGCAATGATCAATCATGCCAAAGTCTAAGAGATCCTTTGGAGTTACTCCATCAGTGCAAAACATCAGCCTATCAAAATAGGTCTTCTGAGATAGCACGTTTGGTATTATCTTATCAAGGTCTCTTCGTATCGATCCTTCCCTCATCATAACCCACATTCCAAGCCTTAGTCTCTCCATCACTTGATCATAGTCTATTGGCTCATGACATGATAATATTCCAGATGCAATGTAGGCATTTCAGCTTCTTGTCGCTTGCACCTGCAGTGTGACCGTTTATGATTCCATCATTTTCAAGAATGTAATTTAGACTTTGAATTGTATTTGGATCCCGCGTTGTGACCTTGGTCCAGGAAAATACTTCCCCCATGCCAAGAACATTTTCTAATTCAAAGGCCCTCTTCTGTTCTGTCTGTGATATTGTTCTTGCATGACTAAACTTTCTGTCAACTGGAAGACCGCCTGGTATCATGTGAAATACCCTTATTGGTAGATTCTCTGTCATCTTGACAAATTCCCTAAAGCCCCGGTATCCACAAACACTTACAATATCAATTGGATCTGAAAATAATGTAGTAGTTCCACATAGAAGAGAATGTTTTGCAAGTTCAGAAGGCATGATGTACTGGTCCATGTGTATGTGTGAATCTGCAAATCCCGGAGTGACAAATTTTTCTTCCAAGTCAATGACTGCAGTTTTTTCACCAACAGTATGCGACGCGTCCTTTCCAACATATGCAATTCTGTCTTTAAAAATGGCAATCTGTGTTTGCGGTATTATTTCTCTCGAGTATACATTGACAAGTTTGCAGTTTTTCAATACAATGTCTGCTTTTTTTTCGCCCATCGCAACTTTGTTTAGTGAACCAATCATAGATGCAAGAGAGCTGGCCTTCACAAAGTGACTTTGGGCAAATACATTATTAAAGCGATGTTTAAACCTTGCAAAACGTAAGTTAAAGAAAGTAAAATAGCCACATATGAGAACACGTCCCAAAAATTATACTTGTTTATGTCTATGATGGAACCAGGAAATTGGTCGCCTATGATAAGGGAAACTCCTACTAAGGCAAGAATGATATCTGTAAAAACTCGTGCCCAAATAAACGGGGCAAGAGCATATTTTCTATTCCATGTCTGACTTTTTCAAAAAATTCTGGATTGTTTCGTATCATCATAACTTGGTAGTAAATTTCCGTTATCGCAATTGGCATTATTATTACAAGCCATCCATCATTGGCCCATAGCAAGGTTCTAAAACTATTGATTAATGGTGAAGCATGACTCAGAAGATTGATTCCAGTTAATATTATGTGCCAAATGATGAAAAGATTAGTAAGATAATCATCTCTAAACGACTTCCAGCTCAAGCAGTTCTAGGTAATGGATTTACTACTTAAATTAATTCTTAGTTCGTATTTACCGTCTATCTATAACAATAATTCGTCTAACTAATTTTGGCATGATTGAAAGATGGCAGTTGGAGTTTATCCTCCTATTCCGTCCGCTAAAATCATAATAGCACCACAATCTCTACATGTTCTATTTCTGCGTTCACGACCATTCATTTGAAATCCCTCCATATGTCGAATATTCATACTCCCGCATAATATGCAATTCCTAGGTATCTGATAAAATATCATCAAAGGACCATCTGAAGAAGGAGGATTATCATAATGAATAATATCACCTTTTTGAGTAATATTTTGAATTCCAGAACCCGCATTCACATTTACTTGAGTCATTTGTTCTGCAATGATCCTTTTTGCCACTTCATCTGAAATTGAATATACTTGTCCATTTTGATTTTTCTCATGTTCAATCTTTAATTTTTTTAAATAAGATACGGTGAAGGTCATGGTATCAGTATCGATTATTTTATGATGAACCTTACACATTAAGATTAAATTTTCGTAATCATCTAATTCTGCTGGACCCAAACTAGGATTATATCGAGGTGAATCCTCTTCTCCTCCTTCAATGTGACATATATCTGAAACATTGATTTTCTTGTCTGTTGTAATTAATTCCTGCTTACATCCAAGAAATGCACAGTGATTATTATGAAGACTAAATAATTTTTTGACAGTTAGTAAAGAGTAGTTATGGTACACCTTGATAACTAAATTACTAATTGATTATAAACAATTACAAACCAGCTAAATTATAGTTATAAATTTTAGATCAGATATTCTAGTCCAAGTGGGCTTTGAGTATGGGTCAATGATTGATCAAAATACTCGCTACAATAGCGAACAATCCAACCACAAACGAGACAGGAATAGCAACAATTCCTAATATCAAACATTTTTTAGCTCGATTTCTGTCGCTCTTCCTTAAGTAAAAATAAGGAAGTATACCGATCATGGAATCATGATATACTAATCAGTTTTTTATGAATTGAGTTTTAGTCAAATTATCACTAAATCTGACTGTTAATTGATATTGGTCTTGCGTTATGCGTAAAATATGTTTACTAAATAAGAAGAGTATTCGCAAAAAATATTCCGGGATATTTTTCAGATCTTCTTTGAATTCCTCATCCATGGTCTTTGTTGATTCTTTTTTCCTACCCCACTTTACTTTTCTATATCTAGCTATATCATAGTGTGCCATTATACTATCGTAAATTAATGAACAAAGCATAAGATTTGCCAGATAATGATTAAACTGATCTGAATCTAGGATCAAAGCGTTATCTTCACGTTCAGAAGAATCACTGCCTCTTACTGAAGGAAGTTGATTTAATTCTGTTATTTTTACATAGTTATTATTTTCTAAATCAAAGCTTGCTAATCTTATTCTATTTCCGTCAGAATATCCATTTGTAATATAGTATTCCATGTGATTCCACTCATATTCTGTATTCATTTGTTCTTGTATTATGTCAACGTTTGTAAAAACATGCGTTATTTCTTCTCTAAGACTAATAAGATGAGATTTCCACATATCATTCAATAAATCGATATCAGACTTGAAAAATTTCTCATTTTCAAAAATTATACTCTTATAGGGCTTTACATTTTGTTCAGCAAATGTTTCCAGTCTCAATAATACATAATTACGTTCAGGATGAGGATATCTGACGCCATCAAAAAACATTTCAGATTTTATTAAATGTATGATTCCAAGAGGAGTAATTGAATAATATTTTGATTTTTTATCTTTTGTAATTATTCTAGTAAGTAGTCGCTCTTTGAGTAGTTCTGGAAGGTACTGCCGGAAGATCTTTCGGCTTGGACCGTTTTCTGTTCTTTTTCGGATATCTTTTACTTCACCGTGGCCATAGTTTATTTCAACTTCCCATGGTTTACCAAATCTGTTGGAATTTATGGCAAAAAATGGAGTTCGCCCCCGCCAAACTAGTTCAGATGCAAGTAAGGTAAATTGCAGAATTTCCATCTTTCGTGTGCGTGAATTGGCCCTAACAGCCATGCTATAGGCATTAAAACCTAATATATAAAGGATTACTACACTCATTGTGGTTAAGATGAGTCATCACAAACACAGAAAAGAGCTAGGCATAGAGAAAAAATCCTCAATTAGAATCATTATTGGTGGTCCACCCAATTCTGGAAAAAGTACATTTGCGGTACGTATTACAAGAGCCTTACAAGATATAGCCGTAGATGCAGATCACAAAGAATTGGATTTATGGTCTCAAACAATTGAATTTATCATTGGCAATATGACAAAAGAAGATAGAGATTCCCGTAAACGAACGAATGTTACAACAAAAGAGGTAACAACCGCGGTTCAAGAATTTAAGAGTCTTTCTCAAAGTCATGTTATTGCAATTGGCGATGGCCCAGGTCGTATATCAAAAGAATCAGAGATGATTTTCAAAGTGGCTACACATGGAATAATAGTGTGTAAAGAAGATGAAACTGAAAAGATTGATGAATGGAAGCAATTCTTTAAAAAAATTGGAGTTCGTGTTGTAGTGATAATAGTTTCTAAACTTAATGGGGATGAGAAAATTATTTCATCTGACACTATCATTGAAGCAGAAATAAGCGGTCTAGATAGAAAACCTACGGTTACACCTATAATGTTACGGCTAGCACACTTATTGAAAAGAGATCTTGGAATCTAAGGTCATTAATTCGTTGAGGGCACTAGATATACGATTAAGATCGTCTTTTCCATCATCAAATCGAATTACAGCTGATAAGCCTATTTTCTTGCCAGCTTTCTTAAGTAGTTTTAATGCCTCTACTATGTCCACTTTATATCTAGATGGTTCTTTCAGTATGTTAATCACATCCAAATCTCCTTCAGTTCTTGTAATCAAATCGTATTTATTTTTTAATTGATCTATCTGTTCTGTTACATGTTTGTATTTTTCATAATCATTCACGTCAGGCCATGTTAAAGAAAGTGCAATATTTGCTGGAGATATTTTTTCATTAACATTCTTAGTATAGTCTTAATGAAAGATGATTTTTTATTGCGTTAAATACCAGAATATGATCTAGTGTTTTATCATATTCTATTTCAAATTCATGTTTTTTTACGAGATTCTTGATATCTTCAAGAGTAAAATTGAACAGCTTTTTTGTTATGAATATCTTTACTACGTTATCGTCTAGAATTACTTGATAATCTACAAGGTCACCTTCGTGAATGTATTTTTTAGCATCATTAGATAGGTACAATACGGTGCTTCCTCCGCTTCTTGCTATTTTCTTTTGATCTAATTCTATTTGCATTACACTACTTCTCCACACTACTATACTAGTAGTGTATATATTAAAAGTTCTGTTATCCAATAACATTAAAATACAAAAAAATGTTATCTATATAACATGGGCGGTATTTGGATGCGTACCCATCAACCAAGATATGTCCAGTGTCCCAGACCTACGTGTAAACGTGTCTTTTCATCTGGAGTATCTGAACCGATGTGTAGTAAATGTCACCAACGATTCTGGGCAGATCATAATCTTTTCAAAACCACTGAGGATCGTGCAAAGGAAAGGCTTTCAATTTATGAATTACTCAGAACATACAAGAAAAATCAAGAACAGATGAATGAAGAGGTAAGAAAAAAAACTGTGGAAAATGAAGTAATCCTCACAAAAATCGAAGAGCTTCTGAGACCTGTTTGAATGTCATAAATAATTGAATCTTCTTCAATGATCACAAGTATACTGCGTTAAGATAGTAGTTTGTTGTAAAAGTCTAAGTGTCTATTAACAAATGTTCCATCGTTATTATAACAATGTGCTTTAGCCAAACCAAATGCATTACTTATCCTATCTGCAAAATTTTTCACAATGTCATAGATCTCTTCATCCGTGAGATTATTCATAGTTAAATTAACTGAATGTGATAGATTTTGTTCCTTTTGAGTAGTAGGAAAAACTGGATCATACGTAGTGGCAGTATACATGGGGGTAATATCCAGATATCTAAAAAGGTCATCTGATTCAGTAGAATACGGGTGTCCTCTTTCGGATAGTCCTAACAAACCGCATAGTTCAAGGCGATTAGAATTTCTAATGGACATAAAAATAGAAAATTCATCTAAATAATCAATTTGTTGATAGAAATTTTTTACATAATATAAAAATGCCCAAAGTGCAACAGTTAATCTCCCAAGATTTAATACAAATTTGTTTCCATCAGAATGAATAAGTTGTAATGTTTTACATTGTTCAATAAATCCATTTCTTTGGATTTCAAGGTATTCCAATATTTTATCATTCATTCCCATCTTACGCAATATTGTTATCGAATTTTGTTCTAGAATAGGTGGATTATAACGAAAAATTTCTATATCTTGATTCTGGATTTTTGTAAAAGAATTTTTCGACAGCCATGATTGAAAAGTGTCAGATGAGAAATTTACTTTCTCTTCTAGAAACCTAGGGCAGGATGAAAGCGTCACAATTGGATATTCATACTTATTTTCTATGCCAAGCTTTGACAGGAGGTTATCAGAATTTGTTGTTAGACCAAATTCCTTATTTGAGACATTAGTAAGATTTTTTTTCAATATGAAATCTTCTCTTACTCTTTCAATTTTATTAGATGCAAGATACATTTCTCTTAATTCTCCTTCACTGGCAGGCAGTGACTGAGTATTATAACGTCGGTAAATCCTAAAGTCATTATCAAGGGTCGACATGTGCGGCTTTCTTGTACTTTGCGGTACCCACAAAACTAATGCTATTTTGGTTTCAAGTGCTATAGTTTTAATCCTAATTACAACTCTTGGACTTATGTGGGGATTGATGACATTTTCTAGCCATTCGTCAACCTTTTGTCCTCCAACAGATGGATCTATTCCTTCCATTTTAGTCGGTATTCCCTTTTGTTTGTCTTCATTAATTCCAAAAATTATGTATCCCCCTTCTGTGTTTGCCATTCCTACTACCAGCTTCACCAAATCATGTTTGCCATTTTCTGAAGGATTTATGCCTTGTTTATAATCAAGTTGTATGCTCTCTCGTTCAGATTCTCTTATCAGAGATTCCAAGTCTTCTCGGGTTATTGAATCGATTTTTTTAGAAAATATGCTCAATAGATTACGAAGCAGAACATTGTATATAATCTTGAATCAGGCCAATTTTGTTCTGGCCTATTGTTATACTAATTCTAAAACTTCAGATTACTTTATCAATAAAAACAATTGAAAGATAATGACTCCATGTCTTCATCAGATCAAGAATTAAAACAGATTGAGATAGATCTGTATAGGTATACCACATATCTACGAAATTTAGTTCTAGATTTGAAAAAAAGAAACCACCCCCTGGGTAAAAAATATTATAAAATTCCAAATGTAAGATGGTCAAAGTTTCACAAATGGTATTCTATTGACAGATTTACAGATACTAAAGAAAAAATTGATTGGGATCGACTCCTTTACGTTGCACATAATGATTTGAAACAAGATGATTTTTACAAAAAAATGAATGAAAGAATAAACAAAATTAGTAAGAACGAAGATAAATTTCTTTTTGGAGCGTTTGTAGAAAAAGCATTATTTGTTTTTTGTTATGAGCATGATACAAAATTTTTTAATGTTAAGAATTTAGTGAAATACCTTATTAACTCGATTAAAGATGAACTGCCGATAATCAAAACAACATCTTATCTTTCAGGAATTATGATAGAACAAAACGAAATCATCGTAAACAAATATCTTAGAATAAGAAAAGCCAACAAGAAAGATTTTGAGATCGAAGTTAAACCAGAGGAATGGGATGATTATAATGAGGTAGTAGAGCAATGTTTTTGCATATTAGAATTTACGTATAAACAAGATTTGAAATATGATCACAGTTTTGAAACATTAAAAAAAATCGAATTAATTCTTACATTATTCAAATTATCATCGCCTGATTGTATTGGAATAAGTAACAAATCTTCAAACATAGAACGTACATTTCATGGCACGTATAGATTGGGGTTTTATCATGATCCAGGATTACAATACTACGCAAGAATTAAAGAAAATGAGATAGAATATCTTAAGCTATTTTATGGAGTAATGGAAAAACGATTAACTAGATCTATAGTTAACCATTACAGGGAAGATAATGAACTAGAAATATCATTATCACGATATATGAATGGATTAAAATCAATTCATTTAATCCGAATTTCAGTATCATATGCAGTTATGGCTATCGAAGCATTATTGATTAAATCCGAGGGAGATCAAAAGTTACGATTTGCGTTAAATTCTTCAAAATTATTAGGTTTAATCGGACTAGATTCGAAGAAGGTGTATGATGATATGTTGACTGCATATGATGTAAGAAGCAAATATGTTCATGGCGATAAAATGAGTAATAAAACTGAAAAGGCAATAAAAAAACGATTCAAGAATAAGGATGAATTTGGCTTCTTGATGATGGATTATGCGAGAATAATTATTGCAACATATGTTATTTTAAACAAAACAAAAGACGAATTATACATTATGCTGGAAAATGCACAATTCCAACAAGGTTCAGAAAAACTAGAAAACAAGATAAAAATTGTAAAGAATTACTTGAAAATGGATAAGTATAAACCAATATTCAAAATGTGGCCTAAGAATCGTCATTATATTACTGAGTAGATGCAAAACTAATTCTGTTTAGTTTTCTTCTCTAATGTACAAATCATTAGTAATCGTTATCATGATTTTTTACTAGTATTACATATTAATTGTGTATGAGTGATGCCATAGATACCGCAAAGAGAATCAAGTTTTCTGAAATTCAGGTTGATGTTTTGTAATTCAAAAATTTCAGACTTTGATTATTCCCTGATGTATAAGAAACTGTATGGCACCTATCAATTCATCGTCTGAGATGCTGCCCCTGCCATACCAGATGAAGATGTTTTTGACCCAAGCGGGAATCTTTGATTGCGGGGTGGTAGAAGATGGTGGTTGTTGAATAGTAGCATTTGTGCCAGCGTTTGGTACAGTACTTGGACTTGATGGAGTAAAGAAGAACCTGAGAACTGGAATGTGGTTGTAGCAGACATGTTTGTGTTACCATATATGGCAGATATTGTATACGTACCAGCAGATTGCCACAGTGCACCTGTAGCAACCGCAGTCTCAGAAAAGGTATCGTCTGTTCCCACTGTGAGTTGTGTTGCTATGACAATATTTCCAACTGGATTTCTTAGAATAAGCGTAAGAGGGGTATCACCAAGATAAACACTCGTTGTACCCGATATGGTAATGGTGTCACCATAATTATATGACGGTTTGTCAGTTGAGACTGTAATTCCAGTTCCTGATGAAGGGGTACTTGGCGGATAGACCTCTCCTGGTGCACATGGATGATTACCACAGATCCCGCCACCTGTCATCTGAGCAGATGCTTGTACACCATATCCTATGACAGAGCTTGCAAGTACTAGTGACAGAATAATTGAGATTAAGCTTCATAGTTCTCGATTGTAAAATTTAACAAATAGAACTTGGTACGGTTCTATCTTCATCCCAACTCTGGAATCTCTTAATCCATGAATGAAATTATCTTTACTTTCCAAGAATTCTTTACTTTCTTGGGTCTAATTAATGAATCTTGCTTTACATTCATTACAATCAAGGCAAGTAATAATGATAAAGGATTCAAAGAAAGAGATACTTGGAATGACGACCATAAGCTACAAGTTCCAGGTAACCATACCAAAGAAGGTCAGAGAGAAATATCATCTTCAGGAAGGAGAGACTATCATGTTCGTAGAAGAAAATGACAAAATTTACCTTGCAAAAAGTACTGATGTTTGATGTTTTAGAAATTATCTCTGATCATACACATGCAAGACCACAAATTCTAGATCGTATCTCATCTTTTTTTATACCGAAGTTAGTATGTCTTTCAAGCAGAAATTTTACCTCGGTCATATGATGCCATATTTTCGTGCCTAAAATTAGGATGATATGACATAAAATAATAAAACGCAGATCAGTACCCCCACAATTACTCAAAAATTTCGTAGATATCTTCCATTAACGCTATCTAAAACTCGGGATCGGTATCACACCTTCTTTTTTGTCTATTTTTCCCTGGTGATCCCCCTATTCTAGGAACGAAACTCGGGACGATGTTTTGTATTCATAAATTTCATTCCCCCTTCTACTCATAAAAATGTGTAAAATCACGTGCCTAAATTTACCCAAAATAGGTAAAATTTCATAACCTCTATTTCCAGTTCACCAAAAATGTGAAAAATCACGTGCCTAAATTTTCACATTTTGTGAAAATTCCGTAAAATCACGTGCCTAAATTTACGAACTTTTCGTAAAATTTCATATCCTGACTCCATTCCCTAAAACCTGTAACATTACGTGCCTAAATTTACGTATTTTACGTAAAAATGAGTCTCTACATTTACTTAGAATCGTTTGATCCTGATCCATAGTCGTGTTTTATGATCAAAAATGAATCCAAACTCTAGGAATTTTTTCACCGCATATTCATAGCCACATCCTGCGTAAAGAGAAGCTTCCCAAGGACTATCTCCCAGAATGGCGTTTGTCATTAATCTTCCGTCTTGTTGGATCCTTTCACGTTTTGTCTTTCTTCCCGTTTTAGCTTTAAACGAGGGAGGCTTTGGTGGGGTCATTTGGCTCAATTGTTCATTACGACAGGATCTCCTGCACAATATCTGAAATCGACTTGTTAGGAGTCCTAGTTTGTTCAAGTCTTGGAATCCTTTCACCGTTTGGCATCTTCTTTAGGTAAAATCGTATAAGTCCATTTGAAACATCTTGAAATTCCATGCAAAAAGGCCCTCCAATAACTGATTCCGAACCATCTTTATTGAAATCATAACGTGTAACAATCCATGTTTTTACCTCTGGAATTACGACTTGATGGTTTGTTAGTTCTGATAAATGAAATTGTACCTGAGAAAGATATGAAAATAGAGACCAAATTCCTGAAGCATCATAGATAATTGGTTTGCAAGTACACCCTATGATAATCTGGGTTGTATATGGATACACCAGGATCTTGGTTTTGATATTGTTGTCAAGTGCGGCATATCTTATGTTCTCTATGGCGTGATTAGTTGGATTGACCGATAACCCTTTAGAAACAAGACTAGAATGCAACTCAGATTCAAATTTTAGATGAATATCATGAATCATTGGAGGTTGGTCTCTGAGCGATTCTAGTAGATGTTCAAATTCTGGATTAACCCCCGTTACCCTATTCGTTATTCTATGGGAATCGCCTGCAAGTTCAATTCCTCTAACTTTGTACAGTGTTGGCCTTCCCTTTTTTACAATCTCTATCTTGCTTCCTGATCTGTGAACATATTGCCTAAAGTTGCCTGGGCTGATATCATCAAAATCCTTAAAGCAAAACGGTCTCTTTCCAGTTTCACATATAGATAGAGCCCTTTTGTAAAACTGTTCAATATCATACTCTGATCCGTGACCTCGATGTGTTACTGATCCGTTACTCACCAAAAATCCTCCAATTTGTCAGACGAGAGTAAAATAAGCTTGTTTATCACACTGTCAAAATCTTGATCTTTCTTGCATAATACCTCTAATCTCCTGCGAGTCTCAGCGGTTATTGTAATCGTTGTTAAATTCGAGAATGAATCAGTGGATATTGTACTCAATCCTCCTTTCTTTGCTATGGATCGCAATTTTGATTATTAGACGGGTACTTTTCACATACCCATTCGTTATTTTCCAGATCAGTCAAGTCAATAGTCCGCTTCTTTCCACCTCTTAGCTCGTCTAATGCACATTTTACAATCTCATGGTTGGTATGTTCTGAAAAAGACAAATTACAAGAAGGGCATATTTCTGTGTTAATAGAATCATCAATGTACTTAGGATCCTCGAATGGAAAATTAGGCTTAGATGTTTTCATTATTTTTCCTCATTTCTAGAATGTCAATAACCTCATTGATTAATCGATCACCACCTCGAGTAAATTTTTTTCTTGTTATTTTTTCAATGCGGTCGATCGTTTGATCCTTTATGTGTATTTGTGCCATAACTCATCATCTCAGTAGTTAAATAAATAATCGGCTATACCTCAAGTATAGTGAGTGAAAATTTAGATTTTGAAGATGCAATTCTTAGATCTTTGATTAGAGAAGAAAGTTTCCGTTACAACGAATTGTTTGATGAAGTTCAGACTATCAAGAAATGTACTACTAGAACTTTCAATGAACATCTTAAGAAAATGGTAAAAAAAGGAATAGTAGAGTTTACACCACCAACAAAAAAAGAAAAAGGCAAGTATTGGATACCTTCTGGACTTAAAACGGTGAACGATAGTATTCAGTACTGGTTAGAAAATGAACTTAATATTTTGGATAAATTAACGGACACGGTCAAGTCCACACTAGATTTTCATAAAAAAAATACTCGTGAAAATAAGAAGATTAAATCTAGTCTTATGAAAATATTGGTCAGGAAAACTCTTGATTGGTTCCAGACCTATCGCATATTGACACTAACAGTAATTTCTGGCAATACGGCAAAAATCACTGAGAAAACGATTAAGAGATTTGGGGATTCAGGTTTGAGCAAAATTAAGAATTTATTCGAACTACTCGAGCAATCAGATCCTGCAATGCATAGAGAATTCTTCGTACAAGTATCAAATAAAATGGTATTTCAGCATGCCAGCTTCAGATGATTTAATATCTTCTGTACGCTAGTCTTAGTTTTTTCATTTTCCTTAATCTGTTCTTGGAGCTGCTGAATTAGACCATCTTTTTGAGATTCTATCCTTCTCATTTGTTCATCTTTGAGATGTGCTTCTACTCTTAGCTTCTCCGACTGGTCTATTATCAAATCAGGCATTATCTTCTTAAATTCTGTAAAAAGTTCATTCTTGACTGGCCTGAAATATTCTCGTTCAAGATAGGTTTTGTGTCCAAGCAGTCTTTCTCCAACTGACCAGCTTATCTTGTTGTCAAGTTTGATGATCGTAGCAAATCTCTTTCTAAATCCGTGAGCCATCATTACGTTAAACCTATTTCCAATCCTCTTTCTAGTATCAATTTGCTTGACAAGTCTGTGTAATATCTGGGTAATCGAGTTTAATGAAAGAGGTTTAGCCTTTTGTACCCCTACTTGGTATGATGCTCTAAAAAGCGGTGATTCATCATTAAGATATTCGCCATCCTTTCTTCGTTTGTTTAGATATTCATTAATGATTTGACTTGCTTCAGGTGTCAGAAATCCATCATATTCTTCGTTTGTACCCTCATAGAACAATACCGATTTGCAATTATCAGGCATGTCAGAGAGATGTTTTATCTTTAATTCCGATATTGCCCCTATCCTGCATGCAGTAGAAGCAAGAAAGTGAAGAAGAGCCTTGTTTCTCAAGGATGTGGTAAGCTGAAGCATTTTTTCAATATCTTTTGTTTGCCAAGCATTGTATCCAGATTTCTTAACAGGAGAAGGTATCATCTTACGGATTTTTTTCCAATTAAGGGTCTTGTCATTCATTGAAAAAAATAATTCTAATGATGCAACAATAGGCTGGAATGAATTTGGCAGTATTTGTTTTCGCATATACAAAATATAATCTTCAACTAATTGTTGTAGATAGGATTCCTTGAGTTGTAATATTCCATCCACATCGTTAATTTTAGTCCAATTCAAAAACCTTACAAAGAGATAGCGATACATCTTTCTTGTAGCATTAGATCTGGTATATTTTTCAAATACCAGCAAACTTTTCTCCACGATATCAGTTTGTGCGTTCTCATTTAACATACGCTTGACATTAGGTATAGCGATGTTTAAATTACGGTCAGCCATCGTCTTCTTTTATGAACATGCCAAAGGAGATCAGGCGATACTGTCGCAAGTGTAAGAAACATACGCTACAGAAGGTCTCCTTGTACAAGGCAGGAAAAAGACGAGGTTCTGCAATAGGTGAAAGAAGACACGCCGAAGACAAGAAAGGATACGGCGGTCAGAAATTCCCCAAGTTAGCCAAGCCGGCAAAGACTACAAAGAAGATGACACCTATTTTTGCATGTCCTGAATGTAAAAAGAAATGGAATGTGCCAGGAATAAGACTAAGAAAGTTGGAGTTGGTTGCTGCATAATGAAAAAGGCCCAAATCCTTATCCCAAAACCAGGAAGTAGATTCCAGCGAGTCCAGTGTAAAGAATGCGGAGAAGAAAGTGTTGTTTATTCCCATGTTTCTACCACAGTTGCATGCAAGGCTTGTGGCAATACATTGGCTGAACCAACAGGTTCTATCGCAGAGATTAATGGTAAAGTTTTAGGCAGCGCCGAGTAGCTCGTAATCGCTTTTTGTGTTAAGATTTATCGCAATACGTTTGTCATCAATGACAATATAGGATTCTTGTACATGTTCCATTCCTACAATCGCTTTTGGGTTTACAATTGATATGCCTGTAAATGCACATTCTTTTCCGTTGTAATTTACAAGATATTCTGGTTTTATTCCAATCAAGTCTAAGAATTTCTTGCTTACAAGAACACTTGTCCACGATTGCCTGTTTTCAAAATCATTTACAATTTTTTGTATGATTTCAGAATCTAGCAATGCAAGATCACCGGACACTACAAAGACATTATCATCAAAACTTTTCAGTGCCTCATTTAGATCCTTCACGTATCCTTCTCCCCTTGTTTCAACTGTTGACATACCAAGATCTTTTACAAACTTGGATGTTTTTGGAGCATTACAACTTGTAGCGCATATTATTTTTGAGAAACATCCAGATTCTTCTAATGCGGAAATAACATGTTGGATAATGGGTTTTCTGTATTTGAGGAGGAGTTTTTCCTGGGCTAACTCCATCCTTGTACCCTTGCCTCCACACATTACAAGGCCAATCATCTCGATGCAAAAAGTATAAGCGATGCAAGTCTTACAAGTTCATTGCTTGCCCCAAAGACGTCGCCTGAAATTCCCCCAAAGCTCCTGTTTGCCACAGCAAGAAGCAAAAATGACATCCCAACAGTAACACCTGTTACTATGATTCCGGTAATGCCGCCTAGAATAATGGTAGGCACTATTGCCAATGTAGCTGCCACAGCCAATTTGGCTGGACTTTTCATGGATTGTGTAAATGGAGAGCTGAGCCCTTGCCATGCAGAGGAACCTCGATTTGCTTGTAGAACCATGGCAAACTTTGCCATAAGCTCGCTAACCAATATTGCCTCAAAGAGAACAAAACCCTTCATCATGGAAATTGACATTATCATTCCAGCTACGTAAAGAACTACAGTAACTACACCTGCTGAGCCAACTGCCGGGTCCCTCATCGCTTTGAGTTTCTTTTCCTTTGTTCCCTTTGCCATCATACCATCGGCAAAATCGCAGAGAGCGTCTGTATGATGTATTCCCGTAATGATTACAAGTGCACCTGTTAGAACAAGACCTACAATTAGTGGCTGAACATACAAAGAGAGTCCATAACCTGCGGTACCAATCATCAGTCCAATCAATGCACCGACAATTGGGAAGAGATACATGTTTTTTGCAACAGTATCAAGCTCGGCGCTTTTTGACGGAATAATTGTTAGAAATGAAATTACCGATGTGATTCCTTTAAACAAGACTCCACCATCCCAAGTAAGACAAGATTACAATCATGGGAATTGTAAACAATATAGCAAACAGAATGGTTGTAACTTTCATTATCGAAATGGCAGCCTTGAAATGTTTCTCTGTAAACTCTGTGCTGCCATCACCCAATACATAGTGATCTAGTTTTTCAAATTTAACTCCCAGTGCGCCAGCCATTGTTGCCATTGGATATCCAGCATTTGGGCTCTCAGTCTTTGGACCATCTCGCTTCATTACTTCAAGTGAGTGTTTCCAGTTACCTCCTACAATTATGCTTGCAAGTATCATAATCAGACTTGTCAATCTTGAGGGTACAAAATTTAGCATCTTATCACAATTTGCTCCAAACCATCCCAAGTTTCTAAAAAGGTCAGTCTTGTATCCAATCATTGAATCTACAGTGTTTATGGTTCGATAAACAAAGGCTCCCACAAGTCCAAAAAATGCAAAGTAAAACAGAGGACCCGTGATTCCATCCACAGTATTCTCACTTATGCTCTCAAGTGTAGCAGATATGACGTGTTGCTTGTCCAGATTTTTTGTGTTTCTCTTCACTATCATTGATAGTTTTGCCCTTGCATCATCTAGATCATCTCGTGACAGAGAGTCCATGATTTGCGATGCATGCATTTGCATTCCCTTGACTGCAATAGTAGTCTTTAGCAACAATCCAATTGCAAACACAGAAGTTGCCAAGACTAGAACCTTTGAGAATTCAATCAGATCAAGGCGGTTAAGATACGCAAAGGCTTGATCAATGTAAAACGCTAAAACAGCAACAAGTGTTGCTACAGAGACAACAAGAATTAGTCCCCCTAATTTTTCAGACATGGGATTGTTTGATCTTACCAATGGTGCAAACTTGCCAATCAGGGTTCCGATCCAAACTGTTGGGTGATACCTGTTTTTTGGATCGCCAAGGGCAAGATCAAGTCCAATTGCAAGTACAACTGAGAGAGCAAGTACTAGCATCATTTCAAAAGACCACGTATTGCTTTCATATTTAGACTTGATCTCACAACGCGACTTAAATTCTCTATCTCTTTGTCAAGGGATCTAATGTATTTTGTAGTAAATGATACTTGTTTTGGATTTGCATGCAACGAGTCCTCATCTGGAATATCAAATTTTAAGAGCGGAATTGTTCCAAATACTGGCCTGCCAGTCTTCTTCTTTAACATCATAAAACCCGGACGTAAAATCTCAATGTCGCCTCTGAACTTGTTTATCACATATCCCTTGACAAATCTCTTGTATTCTCCCTCAAGCAGTTCCAGTGTTCCTACTATACTAGCAAATGTTCCTCCCTTATCTATATCAGATACTAAAATTACGGGTGATGAACAATACTTTGCCATTTTCATGTTAGCGATATCATACTTTTGCATGTTTATCTCTGCAGGAGAACCTGCTCCTTCTAGAATAACAAGATCATACCTCTCTCTTAGATGATCAAGCGATTCCTTTGCTATGTCAAGACCCCTCGTGAGAGAGAACTTTTTGTAATATTCACCAGCGTGCATCTTTTTGTAGAATTTTCCCTTGACAAAGACTTCACTTTTGTAATCTCCAAGCGGTTTTAATAGAATAGGATTCATATGCACAGAGATATCTGTCCTGGCTGCAATGGCCTGAATTGCCTGAGCCCTTGAGATCTCAAAATCATCTCTTCGATAAGAATATGATGACATGTTTTGTGACTTGAATGGGGTCACCCTGTAACCTTCGTCTGCAAAAATTCTGCACAGTGCAGTGACAAGAGTTGTCTTGCCTGCACCAGAAGATGTTCCTTGAATCATTAATGTTTTTGTCATGACTTTCCAAACTCTTTGACAAGTCTCTGATTTTCACCATGGGTTCGTACAGCAATACGAATGAACTTGCTGTCTAGCCCTCTAAACGAGCTACAATTCCTTATCAAAATATTTTTTTTCAACAGTTTTTTCTGTAATTGCTTTGAGCTTATTTTTGATTTTATCAAAATAAAATTTGCGTCAGAGTCATAGCATCGAAATCCATCAATCTTTGATATTGAACTATTCAGAAACTTGCGTTCTTTTTCAATTAGTTTTCTTGTCTTTTCTAGATGTGATCTGCTTGATAGTGCTCTTATCGCAATATTTTGGGCAATGCCACTGACATTCCATGGAATCTTGATCTTGTTTAGAAACCCAACCATCTTCTTGCTTCCAAGTCCATATCCTACTCGTAGGCCTGCAAGCCCAAAGGATTTTGTCATAGACCTCAAGATAAAGAGGTTATCAAATTCATGCAGCTTGGATACTATGCTTTCTTTTGGGTTTGAAGCAAGTTCGATGAAACACTCATCTACAAAGACCAGAGCAGACTTGTTATGCGAGAGATCTAAGATCTTGAGCATGTTTTTTTGGCTAGTGAGAACACCGGTAGGATTGTTTGGGTTGCAAACAAAGATGCAGTGGTTTTTTGAGATTGTTTTTAAAAAATTATCAATGTCTTGATTTAGGTTCATGGTCTTAAAATAAGAAACTCTGGCACCATTCAGTTTTGCTGCCGACTCGTATTCTCCAAATGTCGGTATTGGAATTGACACATTGCGCTTGTTCAAAAATGCCTTGCTAAAGTTGTAAATTATCTCAGTGGCCCCATTGCCTACTATTATCTGACTTTTTGGAACTCCAGTATATTTTTCCAAATGATCCCTTAGTTTAGTTGAATCGGAATCAGGATATACGGAAAACAAAGCAGAATTTTTTTTTAGATCATTTCTTATTGCATGCGGAAACCCCAATGGATTGACGTTTGAGCTAAAGTCTAGTATTTTTGGATCAAATTCAAGTCCTGCAGAATAGACTCCTCCATGGATTACGGTTTTGTGATTGGCAACATGAGGTTCTACTCTGAGTCTCACACCCTCATGATATCTCATGGGTATTTAGTTGTGTTTTGGATCCCCTGCTAAAGGAATATTAATTGTATGAGCAGAATTTTTTCATATGAAGAAACGGGTAGCTGTAATAGGCGTTACTGGAGCAGTAGGACAGGAGTTTGTGTTAGCCCTAAACAACCATCCATGGTTTGAGGTAAAGCAGATAGCTGCATCAGAAAGGTCTGCAAAGAAAAAGTTTGTCGATGCAATAAGAGACCCAAATAGCGGTATACTTAGATGGCATCTCAGGGAACCCATTCCTGAATACGTTAAGGATATGATAATTGAATCAGTTGATGATATCAAACCAGAAAACCTCGATCTAGTTTTCAGCTCCGTTGAAAGCGAAGCTGCGAGAGATATAGAGTCAAAATTTGCACAGGACATACCTGTCATTAGCACCTCTGCAGCGTACAGATATGAAGCAGATGTACCAATTTTGATTCCAGGAATAAATGACGATCATGTTGCACTCTTAGATCAGCAGAGAAAAAACAGAGGATGGAAGGGATTTGTAGCACCTCTACCAAATTGTACCACTACTGGTCTTGCAATTACAATGAAGCCACTCTTGGACAAGTTTGGCGCACAAAAAATAATCATGACATCGATGCAGGCAATGTCCGGAGCCGGAAGGTCTCCTGGTGTTTCTGCGTTGGATATTACAGATAACATAATTCCATACATTCCAAAAGAAGAAGACAAGGTTAGGCTTGAAACAGGAAAAATTCTTGGCAAACTAGTAGATGGTAAGATAGACCCGGCCAAACTGAAAGTTAGCTGTACATGCACAAGAGTTCCTGTAATTGATGGGCATACAGAAACTGTTTTCGTCGAAATGGCATCTCACACTGACCCAGAAAGTGTAAAGAAGGCCATGCAAGAGTTTTCAAGCAAGATAAGTGTCACGGGTCTTCCATCTGCCCCAAAAGAGTATCTTTTGGTTCATGAAGATCCAACAAGACCACAGCCAAGACTAGATCGTGAAATTAATGACGGCATGACAACAGTGGTTGGCAGAATCAGAGAGGATACAGTTTTTGATAACGGCATAAAGTACGTGTTATTCTCACATAACGAGAAGATGGGCTCTGCCAAGGGAGCTGTCTTGTTAGCTGAAATGCTATACAAGAAAGGCTACATCTAGTCTACTGTGAATTATAGAAAAATTATAATAACAAGTTTATTAAGATCCATTTATTCACAATAAATGGTGTTTTGAATGGCAAAAGTTGATGATTTAGATATGATAATTTTATCGGAGTTGTCACAGGACGCAAATATTTCAGTTCCTCGAATCTCAAAGAAGATAAACGTAAACTCGTCTGTTGTTTACAGCAGAATCAAAAGGCTCATCAAAAGAAAGTTGATTGAGCGTTTTACCATCGTAGTAAATGACAGGGAGCTTGGCTATACTGTGAAAGCCCTAACGGGCATAAACATGGACTCGAAGATGAGGGACCACGTAATTGAGGAGCTGCTAAAGATATCTGAGGTAAGGGAGATCTCAGAAGTAACAGGCAGGTTTGACATCATTGTTACAATGTATGCCAAGAATCTAGATGAGATGCACAGGCTCATATCAGAGAGGGTCGGACGAATACAAGGAGTTCAGCGTTCTGAGAGCTTCATTGAGATGAAAAGAACCACAAAGCCAATGCCCTATAAGACTGCTAAATAATCCAATATTTTCAACCTATAAATAACAAAAAGTCTCCAAAAAGGGCAGAGAGTGTGCTAACAACAAAAGTCTAGTTCCAGAATTAAGACGTACTATGAAGTAACCAAGCCTAAGATATGGTACCTTTTGGTCTTTACCGCAATGGGTGCAACATATACTGCTTCTAATCTATATCATATTCCAGTATCTGCCCTGACTTGGGCACTTGTAACCTTTGGTGTCATAGCAGGCTCTGCCGCAGCTAACACACTAACAAACTACAATGACAGGGACATTGATGCCATCATGGAAAGAACAAAGGAAAGGCCGATCCCAAGCAGGAGAATATATCCAGCAAAGAAGGCGTTGTATTTTGGATTAATTCTTGCCGGCATATCACTAGTTTGTGCATTTGCAATTAACATATGGGCTGGTATCTTTATGGCATTTGGTCTTGCAGACAACATTCTAGTTTATAGTAAATTTCTAAAGCGAAGAAGCAGGACAAATATTGTTTTGGGAGGGTTCTCAGGAGGAGCTCCCGCAATGATTGGCTATGTGGCAGTAACAACAACCGGCATGTGGGATCTCGGATTGGTCATGGCAGGATTGGTCTTTGTCTGGATTCCAATGCACATCTGGAGTCTCACGTTACATGTCAAGGACGATTACAACAAAGTCAAAGTCCCAATGCTTACTGCAGTTGAATCTGAAAAGACATCGGTTCGAGTAATAGCTGGCACCACCTTGATGATGGTGTTGTTCAGCGTGTTACCATTTTTCATGACAGACGCTTCTGGAAAACATTTGTTCCATGCAACCTATCTTTACAGCGCAATAGCATCAGGTGCAATAATGATAGCGTTAAGCATATGGCTTCTTGTGAAACCTTCTGAGAGGGCATCTTGGACATTGTTCAAGTTCTCTAGTCCATACCTTGCAATCTTGTTTATTGCACTCATGGTAGACTCTGCTCTAAGATAGTTTACTTGAGATAATTTTTCAGAGAGACTTTTTCTGATCGTGGAATCTTTGCAATCTCAAATCCTTCCGGACGTTTTGAGAAAGATTTGGTTGCATCTATTCCCATTTTTGTTGTAAGTAAATTTTTTTGATCACTTGATGGGTCAAGGCTTGAACCGCGTACCTTTGGTATTATTACAAGATTCTTGTCTGCCTGAAATCTTGTTGCTATGGCATATTCAACCTCCACTGGATTGGACGGATCAATATCATCATCTACCACAGTTACCTGTTTGAGTGACCTGTGAGCACCAAAGGTTGCATTGATTGCCTTCTTTGGATCGGATTCTTTCTTCTTTGAAATTTGCACTATGGCATGAAGCCAATTGCATCCCCCATCACTTAGTACTACACTTTTTATCTGTGGCAATATCTGCTTGAGATTTTTGTTTAGTTTTGCTTCAATTGGCATTCCCATGAGTAATCTGTGTTCTGCATATCCTGACAAGATATCATGAAAGATGGGATTGTTTCTAAAATACATCCTATCGAGCTCAAAGACTGGCTGTTCTCTCTTAAAGTCATATGTGCGAAGCATCTCCACCATCCACTCCTTGTGGGTCTTGTC
The DNA here is from genome assembly GCA_963701075.1 of uncultured Nitrososphaerota archaeon. GTDB lineage: Archaea > Thermoproteota > Nitrososphaeria > Nitrososphaerales > Nitrosopumilaceae > Nitrosotalea. The sequence goes on along the minus strand of OY969559.1, from coordinate 556,780 downwards.
CTTGAGTATACGCCCCTCCAAGACTATTTCGGATTCGGATGGCACCAGCATACCAGAGTAAGAACACGCTGCCAGTGTCAGTTTCCTGGTTAGCAGTTCGTTTGCTATCTCAAGCTCATCCTTGCCCCATTCAGCCTGATAGGCGCCTGCTATTGATACAGCAGGGTGTACTCCTACAGTAATGGCTACACGCAGGTCTTCACCATGCTCTTTGGCATACATATAGGATCTATGTAGATGTCTTCCTTCGACCATTCTTACTGAAAAGTGGCTCTTGTCAAGCCTGAGAAGCCTATGAAAAGACGAGTTTTGGGTTTGAGTCTCCTGATTTTTTGTATAAATTATGGAAGATGTGATAAAGGCACCTGGCTCCTTTTCAAAATGTGTTATTATAGGCAGATCGTAGAGGTCTTGTGAATGATTTTCCATGAATCTGCCTTTTCTTATTATCTTGGGCCTTGATGCATGATTTATCGCATGGATTACTTTGTCGTGAATCTTGTCTTCTGTAGCTCCTACTGCAAGTGCAAATCTTTTCTTTGTACCAACAAGATTTGATACTACACGAAATTTGCTTTCTTTAATATTTTCAAACAAGACCGCTTTTGAGCCATCAAGTTTTGCTGTTACAGCTGCAATCTCATATTTTGTAGAGACCCGCTTTTTTACAATTGCCAACTCTTTTGCCTTAGAAACTTGGCTTAGATACCCTCTCAAGTCTGCAGTCATGGTCGTATAATCTCCATTACTTCATTCATTAGAACCTTCATACTATCAAGTTCCAATTCTTTTTGAATATTTAATGAAAAAATACAAATGCCATTAATAGTTGAAGCTACGCGTTCAGCTACCATCTTGAGAAAAATTGTTTCTGATTTCGATGGTATTACTGTGGCAGTACTTGTAGTACGCCCAGCAGAACCTATTGAAACAACAAGTGTTCCAATCTTTTCCTTTCCTTCAGTTATAGAAATAAAATCTCCATTATCGAAGGGAACTATTTGAACCAAAAATTCTCGTTGATTCACGCTGACGGTTTTTTTCTTATACCCGACTTGTGATATCAACAGCTAACTACGCCTATACTGCTACAGGTTCTATTGCTACTTTCCTTATAGTACTAGCCTTAGTCGTCTTTGCCTTTCTTGGAGACTTTACTACAACTGGTGCTATCTCTTCTACTTCCATAGCCTTAGCCTTAGTCGTCTTTGCCTTTCTTGGAGATTTTACTATCACTGGTGCTATCTCTTCTACTTCCATAGCCTTTACAGCAACAGCTTCTAATTGATCAGCTTCGACTCTTGCTCGTAGTTTTGCTTTATACTTGAGGTTTCGTGGTTTAGTTCTGAGTCTGTATCCGCAGCAAGGACACCAAAGACCTTCCCATTTTATGAAGATCTCGCAGATTTGGCATCTTTTTTGTCCTGATGCGTAACGTCCCGTACCTACTGGCTTCTGTGCCTTGTATCTTGTGCATATTCCTTTACATGTCATTCTATAGTCACTTTTTACCTTGTGTAATTTCATATAGTAATAGTACGATTTAAGCATGGATCAGAAATTTTTATAGTTTAGAGTGCTATTTTTTATAGAAATTACATGTATCTTCCAAGATCAGGGCAACAGTTTTCAGAAAAAACGAGGAAATGTTCTATAAATATGTATGTTATTTTAAAAATCAAGATTCCCCAAATTTTGAACAACTTTTTCGAGCATGTATTTAAAGATGCCTGATCGCTTTTTGATTTTGTTACCCTATTCTTGAAAGAGGCAGTACAAGATGACGATATCCCTCTCTTTGAGTAATGTATCTTGCAGATAACTTGTCACGTATTCCTCGCTTGTTATAGTTCTTAACCCTAAGTGATGTTCTGCGTTCATCAACAAATTCTAATTCAAAATGGGAACAGAAGCGAAGATTTAGCAAATTGGCTATCTGTTTTGCAATTTGCATATTTCCATTTCCTACCTTGACTACTTTTTGTTCTGCATTCAGTCCAACAAGAACTTTTACTATATGAGAGATCAGGTCGTCAACTGATGTGTAAATAGAGCTCTCTATCTCCTTCTCATAATAAAACACAGAAAGCCCTATTCTGTTACCAGGATCAATTCCTATTATTAATGAACTATGATGAATTCCTGATTCCAGTTTTTGCACTATTCTACCCCGTACTATCGTAGGATCATGATCAAATTCATCATCAAATAGAACAAGATTGCTTGGTATTTTAGACGATTCTCTAACTGTCGTAAGGATTAATCTCCTATCAGAATTTGTAATTTCTTCTGGCAGGACAGAGTCATAATCTAATTTTAGATTTTTTAGCGTATTTACGAATTTAAAATAAGATCTACCATATACAGTCGCAACCACAATGTTACTTTGTGTTTGATACGCTATGACTAGCCTGCTTTCTTTGAAAATTTAAAGTTTTTTTGTATTCTATTGTTGATCAACGGAGCTCATTTAGTTGTCAACAAGAGTATCGCTCTTGCTAGATCACCCTTAACTTCAGTCAGTGCTTTGGTTGCTTCTTCTGGCGAAACATTGGCTTGTTGTGCCACAAGCATTATGTCATCTTGGCTAAAGACTGGTACTTCTAGTTCTCTTTCTTCATAACTTTCAGCAATTACTTGAAAGATAGAGTTGTCTTTTGCCTTCATTTCTGTAACAGCTGGCTTGGCAATTATAATCTCCTTTGTATCAGTCTTGATTATAACCTCCTGAACATTATTGAGCTCCTTCATTTCTAGGCCCATCCTATCCAACATCCTACGCATTTCTCGGTTTCCGCCACGCATCATTTTCTACTCATATTCCTCAATCTAGACTTTTTAAACTATCTCTGATCTTCACAGCAACCCCTCTCTTCAAAGAACTCATCATTTTTGACGAAAGAATGGCTCTACCGACGGCAATAACTTTATTCCCGTGTAAAACCGGAACATCAGAGCCAATTAGGATATTCTTGCCACACCGTGTAATATGACTGCAAAAGACCGAGTTACCATTTTCAACAAATGGCTTTGAATCATCGTCTACTTCCACACAGTTTTCTCGAAATTTCTTGCTTTTCATTAGCATTTGGGCAAAATTTGGAGTGATTGCAAGCCCGCCGTCTATTCGTAATGTACACAATAGCATATCATTTTGATACACATGTTGGATTCTACCAGTTTTTTTTGAATAAGTGAATCTAACATCTTTTGGCAGGTATTTTGATACACCAATACCAAAAAGAGCATCAAGGGTATACTTGATCTTCAAAATGGAGTCCATCTCTAACTTGTCATTTGCAAAGCCCCATAATTATTTTTATAATGAGTATCATACTATATAGTATAACTGAAGAACTATATAGAACAGATCATAATGCAATACTATATGGGAAATACCGAAGAGATGAGAAAAATACAGTTCACCGGCAAGTCTTCCTATATTGTTTCACTTCCAAAACAATGGGTTGCCGATATGGGATTAAAACAGGGAGATCAAGTGGCCGTAGTTCGACAGGGAATTTCCACATTGCAGATTGTTCCACTAAAGCACCACAACAAACCTGTGGTTACAGAAGATGCAACTATTGAGATAAAACCAGAGGATGAGGGCGCTGTAATTATCAGGAAGCTTATTTCGTTATACTTGCTTGGCTTTAACATCATAAACGTTAAACCAAAAATTGGAAGACTAAAACCGTCTCAGAGAAATGCTGTCAAGGAGGCAGTAAAGGGAATTTTAATGGGTACTGAGATCATTGCAGATTCAACAGAGGGACTTACCATTCAGGTTCTGATAAATCTCTTTGAGCTTTCAGTGGATGGTGCATTAAAGAGAATGTTGATAATTGCAAAATCCATGCAAAATGACGCATTACTTGCTTTAGAAGAAGCCAACTATGACTTGGCAGAGGAAGTTATCGATAGCGATGATGAAGTTGATAGATTTAGTTTCTACATAATACGACAGCTAAAAATTGCAATTCAAAACGAGCATATGTTAAAGGAGATGGGAATAGAGAGCCCACACCATTGCCTGGGCTATAGATTAATTGTTAAAAACATTGAACGTGTTGGAGACCATGCCACAGAATTAGCCAAGGATCTTCGAGAATTTAAAAAACCTATCAAAAAGTCAGTACTTGAACCAATTCAGGAATTGAATACATTTGCACTAACTGTGCTTGATGAAGCTTGTCTATCTCTTTTCAAGAGGGATTTCAATCAGGCAGAGCGTACAGTGGAAAAGAGCGCTGAAATTTCCAAGTATGAAAAAAAAATCCTAGACAGCATCAAGTCACTCAGAGATGACGAAGAGATATACCGCGTTAGGCGAATGAACGAAAACATACGTAGAATAGCGGAATACGCCAGCGATATTGCTGAAATCGTAATGAATATGACCATAGAAAAGAGTCTGCGAAGGCAATGATATACGAAAAAAAGGACTGTACATATTGAAAGATTCTGCCATCCTGATAACATACGATAAAGAGGACGTTGTCAAGGAGGCCATTGCTCTTTGTGATGCCGCAGGCTATGAGATAAAAAAAATAATACGACAAAAATTCCTTAACAGATCTAAATTTGGACTAGGAGAGGGAAAGGTTGAGGAACTCAAGGAGTTTATCGGTTCCTTAAGGCCAGATGTTATAATATATGACGAAATACTAAGGCCCAGCCAGAATTACAATCTTGCATCTACTCTCAAAACCAAAATTCTAGACAGGGAAATGCTGATATTGGAAATTTTCCAACGCAGAGCCAAAAGTTCGGAATCAATGCTGCAAGTCAAGTTGGCCCATCTAAGATACGAGATGTCAAGAGCCAAGGAACGGGTAAGGCTTGCAAAGATGGGAGAGCAGCCAGGCTTTATGGGCATTGGAAAATTCGAAGTAGACGTGTACCATAATGATATCAAAAATAGAATGAATAACACCAAGTCTAGACTAGTCAAGTCGTCAAAACAGCGCGAACTTCACAGGCAGGCAAGAAAAAGAATTGGATTTAAGACCATTTCTCTTGCTGGATACACATCGGCTGGAAAAACTACATTGTTTAACACATTGACTGGAGAGCAAAAAGAAGAAAGTCCGAAGCTCTTCACTACCCTTTCAACAACCACAAGAAAAATAGTGTTACGCGGTACTGAGATACTGATATCTGACACGGTTGGCTTCATAAGCAAGCTTCCAGCATACATGATTGATGCGTTCAAGTCTACTCTTGAGGAATTAGTTTACACAGATATTGTAATAGTGGTAATAGATTCAAGCGATCCCTTTCCAGAATTAAAAAAGAAGTTCAGAAGTTGCGTGTCTACCCTTGATGAAATAGGTGTAAATCAAGATAAGATAATTTTTGCTCTAAACAAGTCAGACTTGGTTTCAGAAGAAGAGATTATTGAAAAGGCAGATCAACTGGGCTTGAAAGAGAATAAAAAATGTCTGCCCGTATCAGCGGCAACGGGCAAAAACATTCCGGCCCTTGAGAACCTCATTTACAACATACTAGAAAATCATCCCTTATTGAATGAGAAAAATGAAATAGCAAAACAAGAAATAAAAATCAACCATGAAGATTGAAGTTTTACGAATAGGCCAGAGATTGGTAAGGGATGACAGAGTAACCACTCATGTTGCCCTTGTGTCAAGAGCATTTGGTGCATCAAAAATATTGATGTATGACGCCAATCCAGAGATAAAAGACACTGTTTCCAAAGTAAACAAAATGTGGGGGGGTGATTTTCAAGTGGAAATCATTGAGGATTGGAAGAAAGCTCTCAGATCTAAGAAATCTGATTTGTACAAAATTGTCCATCTAACAATGTATGGTGAAAATATCAATACGATAGAAACTGAACTAAAAAAAGAAGACAAGATCTTGGTTGTGGTGGGGGCAGAAAAGGTACCAAGAGAAGTTTACGATATTGCAGATTATAACATAGCGATAGGGAACCAACCTCATTCAGAAATATCGGCATTAGCCATCTTGCTTGATAGAATACTAGATGGAAAACAACTACAAAAGAAACTTGGCAATGCGCAGCGTGAAATAATTCCTACAAAAAAGGGAAAAAGAGTAATGAATAAAACCATTGATTAAATATGAGAGAAGAGGAAAGATTTTGACATGAATGTAGAGCATGAAGATCCTTTTGTTAAAATAGCTGCCTTGATTGGCGGCGATGAATATCTAAAGGTGGCTCGTTCCCTACTAAATACAGAGGATGCAACGGATGAGGAGATTGCAGACTCTACGGGTCTTAGAATCAACATTGTCAGAAAGGTGCTGTATGACCTTTTTGGAAAAGCCCTGATAACTGGAATAAGGGTAAAGGACGAAAAGAAAGGATGGTTTGTTTACAGATGGAGAGCCAGAAGAGACGAAGTAGACAATTTCATAGGAAACCAGAAGAAAAAGATTGTCGAGAGGCTACAACAAAGGCTCGATTATGAGAATTCTGCAGATTTTTATCATTGTGGCAACATGGACTGTCAAAAATTAACGTTTGAAAAAGCTTTAGACCTGTCCTTCAAGTGCCCTACCTGTGGAAAGCTTGTTAACCTTTCAAAAAATGACAAGCTGAAAAAAGCAATGCAAGTAAAAATTGATCAGTTACGTGATGACTTGAAACACTAAGTGATATAGTGTAAAACTATCTCGTCGCCCACCTTTTTGACGTGCGTTAGTTTTAAGGGATATGATATATTGTCAAATCCATGTCCTTCGACTAGGGAGATAGATTCTTTGCCACCAACCACGTATGGAGTGACAGTTACAATAATTTCATCAATTAGTTTTTCTTTTAAGAAATACCAGTTAGTTGTCCCTCCACCCTCAACGAGTATCTTTCTGATGCCTCGCTTTGCTAAGATCGATAACAGTTTTTTGAGATCAATTCTGATTTTACCACACTTGATCACTTCCAATCCTTTCTTTGTGAGAAGAGATACATGCCTTGCTGGTGCAATTTCTGATACTATTACCATAGTGGGGATCTTCTTGGAGGTTTTTACAATTTTTGAGTTAGAAGAAATTGTTGCTTTAGGATCAAGAATTATTCTAATTGGGTTTCTACCTTTTACATGTCTTACCGTAAGAGAGGGGTTGTCTACAGATACAGTATTTCTTCCAACTAGTATAGCATCTACACTACCACGAAGTCTATGAACACGCGCAAGATCTTTGCTTGAAGAAAATTTTGATTTTCCCTTACGTGTAGCTATCTTTCCATCTATGCTCATAGCTGCATTCAAGATAACATATGGTTTAGAATTTGCCATGTACTAGTTCTCCCTCAAACATTACTGCTCTAATTGTGCTCTCTGATGCGCGATGTACAATAGCCGCGTAAGGATTATGCATGGGTTCCAGATCAATTGCATGTTTTTCTATGAATATACAATCTGCAAAGCTATTTCTTTGAATAGTTCCAACTTTATTGCCAAGTGTATTTGTGGCATTAACCGTTGCCATTTTTAGTATAGATTTTGGAGATATTCGCGTTTTGTTCATGCCCATAGAAACTTTCCAGAGATAGTCCATCTCCCTGAACATGTCAGGAGAGTTTATCATTACATTATCCGTGCCAATCGTAAGATTACATCCTGCTTTCATCATCAGACTAATGTCCGGTATGCCCTCAGCAAGGGCACCATTTGCGCGTGGACATACTACAACACCCACTTTATTTCCGGCAGCAAGCAGAAGGTCACTTTTTGAGGCATATGTCATATGAATGAGCAGGTTTGGTTTTGCAAGCAAAGCCCTCTGGGTTTCTGTTTTTTGTGTTATTTTTTTTGATATACTATTGCTTTCCTCGGTCTCTGCAGAGTGAATCGCACGCATGCTTTTCTGTTTTGAGAAATATTTCAGGACAGAATCGCTGAACTCATTTGGTCCACTGATTCCTAAGCCATCACAATTTTTTATAAGATTTTTAAGATCTGTCTTTTTTGATTCTGGCAGAAAATCATTTTTCTTGATTAATTTAGAATCTTGATAATAATTTATTCTGCCCAAAACTATTGGTCTTATAGGAATTTTAGATGATGCGTTTTTCAGTATTTTGACTCCTTCGAGGCCTCCCTCTCTAAAGTCAATAAAGGTGGTTATTCCTTTTCGAATCATAGCAATACAAGAATTTCTAATAAAATTTGTAAGATGAGAGATCTCTGAATTTTTGAGAATTCTTTGTTTAAATCCACTTACAGGGTGAATCTTTGATTCCACATCTGAATTGATTCCTACATCCTTTCCTATAGAATCTCCTATGTGAGTATGTGAATTAACAAAACTAGGCATCATCAAGAGACCCTCGCAATCAATAACTTTCTCTTTACTGTGAGGTATCAGGCCTTCTCCTATTGATTCAATATATTTTTTAGAAATTCTTACGTTTGTTTTAACAATATAATCCAGGTCTTTGCCATAAAGAAGACTAACATTTCGTATTAACATGTAAGCTCAAGAATTCTCTGTTCATTTTTACCAGAATCGCGAATCTCTCGTATTTTGTCAAGCGATTTGGTTGCTAGCTTTGCTGCGTCTCGTCCTGTCCTTGCAGTTCCTATACCGCAATTAAACGATATGCCATGACGCCCTTTTATCAATTCAAGAAATTCAGATATGGTTTCTTGCTCAACAGATGAACTAACTATCATAAAATTATCTCCGCCCATAAAGAATGTAAGAGAGTTCTTTTTTAGAAAAAATTCAGACATCTCTGAGTACAGTTTGAGTATAAGCGATGAAACCTCATAGGGGGATTTCTTGGCCGAAATGGATGTAGAGCCATCTACGTCCATGTGTATTACCTGTACTAGGTCGTCGCCATTTTGCAGGGATTGTCCGAAAATATTGTGTTCCTTGTCCAAAACAAGATTTGCCCTTCGTGCATTATCTGCGTTTGAGTTTGCTTCAAAGGGAGTCCCTCCTTGTCCTATTGTCATTGATAGGCCTAGATCGAAGAGTTTTGACAACTTTTCTTGAATTTCCACATGATCCCTTATTGTGAGTCCATTTGTGATGACAAAAATCTCATCGAATCTGTTAGGAAAGGCAAGACAGTTCTTCTCTGAAAACAGATTTTGAATCTCCTTGTATAGTGATGACTGGAGCATCTGAAGCCTGTGTTCCCTGTCACTTCCCAAAGTAAGAGTCCATGGGCCGTATCCTGTTATTTTCAGTATAGTAAGTTGAATCATTTCAAATCTTTTTTAATTCATCAAATATTTTTTGTGTAGCCTCCACAGCCCTTTCTGCAACTGGCCTTATTCGCTGATGAGCTTGTCTATCACTCATACCAGGACCTGTTATTCCAAGAGAAATTGGTTTTTGATACTTCAATGATAGCTCAGTTAATGCTTTTGCCACAACATTTGCAATAAGCTCATCATGTTTTGTTTGACCTTTTATTACTGCGCCAAGTGTTATTACGGCATCAACCTCTTTCTTTTTCAGTAAGATATCTATTACAAGAGGCATATCAAATACGCCTGGAACCTTGCAGATATGAGTTATTGTCATCTTGAGAGATCTTGCCTTTTCAAGCGCTACCTCGAGCATTTTTGAGGTTACTTCATCGTTGAATTCTGCTACAACAATTGCAATATTCAAAATTAATGCTCCTTGGCGTATTCTACAAGTTTGCTACCGTCAAAATATGGTATGGCATTTTGCTTTGCGTATTTTTTTGCCTTTTCAGTAGAAAGTGCTCCATATGTTTCTGAATCTAACATTTCACAAATAACAGTCACAGGCGACAAACCTGCAAGAGTGGCCAAATAAACTGACATCTCCGTATGTCCCAATCTACTAGATAATAGTCCTTCTGATGCAATGAGAATGGAAACATGACCAGGTGTTTTAAAACTTGAATTAAAAATTTCCTTCTTGTTTTTATTTGGGCTTTTGTATAGACGAGCTATTTCTGACATTGTCAGTGCTCTATCTCTGTCCGTAACTCCAGTATAGGTACTTTGATGATTAATTGAGATTGAAAATGACGGTCTGTCTCCATATGGTGCTTTTCCAATAATCATCCTTTTGGATTCTGCATCAATATTCTGAGAATTAGAAAGTATATCATGCATATAGTTTAGGCCAAGATTTTTTGCAAAAGCATGGTTTATGGATAAGCAAATGAGCCCGCCTGCATCCTGTCGCATTCTTGCAATATGTTCAGGGGTAACAAAATCAGCAGCAACTACCATATCTACCTCATTTTCTCGCGTATTTCCATCATGAAGTAAGACAAAATCTCCTCTTTTCAGCGAAGTTATAGTTTCTTCTAAGGACATGATATGATCAGCTTGGAATTATAATTATAAATCTTACTACAAAATTGGTTATTACCACAAAAGTGGTAAATAGTTAATCTTTTGATAAAATATACTTTCCAAGAACATCAGTTTCAATATTAACTTTATCGCCAATTTTCTTCAGTCCAAGATTTGTTACTTTCATAGTATGTGGAATTATAGAAACTGAGAATTTGTTTTTTATTTTATCAACTATCGTCAAACTAATACCATCTACTGTTATAGATCCTTTTTTAGCTACATATTTTGATAATTGTTTTGGTAATTCTATCCAGATTTGGACTTGATTGGGTTGTTTATTTATTTTTGAAATTATTCCAGACCCGTCAACATGTCCAAGCACAAAATGCCCTTCTAGTCGATCGCCCATCTTGAGACTGCGTTCTATATTTACTCTATCGCCATTTTCTAAAGAGCCAAGGTTGGTTTTCTTTATTGTCTCTCCAACCATTTCAAATTTTGCCATGCCTTTTGCAATATGTATCGCCGTTAGGCATACGCCGTTTATTGCAACACTATCTCCAACTCTGAGCCCCTTTGCAAGATTACCAAGATTTACCATCATCTTTGCTTCGCTACGGGTTTTCGTATTCTTATCAAATCGTATTATCGTGCCCAGCCCTTCAATAATTCCAGTAAACATAACGATTTTATGGACTAAACATGATTTATGTTCATCGTTGGATATGTCTTTGGTACATTATACGGTCATGCAGAATTAACAGACTGGAGTAATGTTTGTGCTCTCTTAAAGTGCACCTCATCTATCATTTTTCCTTCCACCTTTGTTGCACCTTTCTTCTTTTTCTTTGCTGATACATATGCATCAATCACTTTTTTTGCCCATTGAATCTCAGAACTTGTTGGATAAAATATTCTATGAGTGGTTTGAATCTGATTTGGGTGAATAATGGTTTTTCCTGTATAGCCCAAGTTCTTTGCCATAGTACAGTCTTGCTCAAGGCCAGCCTCGTCGTTTAGGTCCTGCCAGATTGCATCTAGTGCATATTTCCCTGCTGCTCTGGCATCTATGGGAATCTTTGCCCTTGCGTATTTTGCTCCCTCTGCTTGTTTTGTGTATTCTATTCCCAAATCATTGAGCAGGTCAAAGACGCCAAATATCAGGGAAGATACGCGTTTGCTGGCAGATGCGATGGAATATGCATTTACTACTCCTTCAGTGGATTCGATAGATGCCATTAGCTCTATTGGTTTCAATTTTCGCTTCTTTTCTAAATTTGCCAGTACTTTTTCTATTTTTTTTATCTCACTAGCATTATTGACTTTTGGTATAACTATACCATCAATTCCCTTCTGAACAATTGCAGCAAGATCCTCTCCAATTAATCCTGACACTGGTGAATTTGTTCTGACATAGATTTCAGCTTGATAGTCTGTGCGTCTTTCCAGCGCCCCTTTGATGATATTTCTGGCAGATTTTTTTTCTTCAAGCGGTACAGAATCTTCAAGATCAAAGCAAATAATGTCAGCAGAAAGTGTCTTGGCTTTTTCTAAGAAACGTTGGTTGTTACCTGGTACAAACAGGAGACTGCGTAAGAGTCTTGCCATAAAGTTGGTGGTACTATGGCTTCAATAAGATTTTGCCGAAGAGTCCCTTACCGGTTAACATTTTGGTGTGTGCTTCTGCGGCATTTTCAAAGCTATATGAAGAATCAATTACAGCTTTTATCTTCTTTTTACCCATCCAGAACAGGCCATGCTCTAGTTCAGCTTTTGTTCCTTGTGTTGAACCTAGGATGTTTGTTCCTTTGAAGAAGATATGCCTCAAGTCAGTCTTTGCGTCATATCCGGTTGTTGCACCACATGAAACAAGTGTTCCACCATACTTTAGCAATGTGAGTTGAGCATTCCAGTGTGTCTGACCAATGTGGTCAAATGAGATATCGATGCCACCGTATGGTTTTGCTATATCTCTTACTTGTTTGCTCCAGTCTTCTTTCCTGTGGTCTACTGCATAATCTGCGCCAAGTCTGTTTTAGCTTGTCTAGTTTATCTCCACTTGCGGTTGAGATTACAGTACAATTGTACAGTTTTGCAATTTGAATTCCAAAGCTTCCTACACCAGAACCCCCTCCCATGATAAGGACTACTTGACCTGGTCGAATTTTTGCTCGGCCTACTAACATGTGCCAAGAAGTAAGTAATGTCATTGAAGCTGCCGCCGCTTCATCATAACTTACACCGTCAGGAATCTTTGCTACATTAACTTCAGGTAAATGAGTAAGCTCAGAAAATGCACCCCATAGAGGACCTGTCTGGAATCCCCAGATGCTTCTCTTCTGGCAATCATATTCACGACCGTCAGTGCATGCTTGACACACTCTGCAGGACATGTTTGAGTGAGAAACAACTTTGTCACCAACTTTGAAACCTGTGACATCTTCGCCAACAGCAACTACATCTCCTGCGGCGTCGGAACCAGAGATGTGTGGTAATGGAACGGGAACTGGCTGGCCCCTCATTCCCCAAATATCATTATAATTTAATGCGGCGGCCTTTACGCTAAAGACAACTTCATTTGGTTTTGGTTTTGGATCTGGAACTTCTTTTACTTGCAAAATTGATTTGTAATCATCGTTTGGAGCATATTTTTCATAAACAACTGCTTTCATAGATGGTTTCGACTAATTTACCCCTAATATATTTTCGCTAAGGTTTATCTTCTGTTTATCTTAAAATCACGCTTTGGTTGCTGGATAGAAAGCAGGATCTGCTTTAGTTGATCATCAGATATCTGGTTATGCAGTTTTCCCTGAGATGCCATACCTAGAAGATAGTTCTCTACCATAGCTGCAAGATCGGGTTTAACCAGCCGTACATTATTCAATCTCAATCTTGCTTCTGGCGCAAGGAGAGTTCTCATGGCTTGCTCTTTCATTGCTGTAACTTCTGCGTCAGTAGGATTTTTCTCATCATTTGGATCTTGGTTACTCATAAGATCACTAGGAATACTTTTTTAGATTTGGATTTTTTACAATCAGTTCATTTAGTAACTCAGTTGAAACTCGATCAACTTTTTTCATTCCCTCGTGAGATATTGTTCTTCCTTTTCCTTCAACCTTATCAAGATAACCTAGCTTTTCCAAGTTATGTATGGCAGTTCTAATTATTGCACCGCCAGCATCTCTGTGATGTGCTCCACCATATCCAACTGGTTTTGTTCCACCATACATTGTTCTTAGATCTTGTACGCCAATTGGGCCGTGCAAGTAAATCTTTCTCAAAAGTGAAGCGCATCTTGTATAATACCAGTCATTTTGTTGAGGAGGTTTAACTGCGTGTGCACCTGTCTTGACAAATGGAATCCAGCTAGGTGTAGTTATGTCTTCAGTCTTTAGAATCTCCGATAACCTAGTAATCAGTAAATCAGCCGGTACGTCATATGCCTTTGCCATAAAATCCAAAATTCAAAGTTCGTCTTATAAATCATTGACCTTTGGCAGCTTGTTTTTTTATTATTTTTCTGTACGTGTGATTACAAAATTTGCAGGTTATGCGTATTGATTTCACGTCGGATCTTCCCAGTCGAATTCTTGCTGTGAGCCCCGGAACGATAAATTTTTTGCATTTTTTGCAAAAGTTCATTCTCATCTCATAAGGCATTCTAACACGATATTTTGTGCTAAGCCTCTTTGCCAGACTTGCTTGTCTTTGAGATATCTCTGGATCGCGCCTTGCGTTTGATATTGCATTTTGAATCAAGATTTGCATTCTCTCTATGATGAGATCCCGCAATCTATCCTTCATGTTGATTAAATAATGCCTACCCTTAAAATACAATCTTGCTTGCACTAGTAATAGCAGAATCAGCATTGGAGTTAGTACCTAAAGAGCTTCAAAATCACAATTCCGTTCTTGCGTCAGCTAGGAAATTTAACAAAAAACCATCTGAAATTCTCCTTGATGTATCATGGCACTTTGCTGCTATGAAGAAGATAAAAAATGAGATAAAAAGAGGTAGGCCAGATTTGGTACATTTTTGCCTTCTTGAGGCTTGCAGTATACCCATCTATTTTGAAAATAGGCTCCAAGTCTTTGTACACACAATTGATGACAGGGTCATATTCTTTGACAAGTCAGTAAGATTGCCAAAGTCCTATCACCGATTTGCAGGCCTCATCGAGAAATTATATTTGGAAGGCAAGATTGAAGAAGACGGTAAAAATCTGCTTGAAATAAAAAAAATGAATTTTGATGACCTGATCAAAAAAATCAGTCCCAAGCAGGTGATTGGGCTCTCAAGCAAAGGAATATCATCTTCTTATCAGCAACTTGCAGAAGAAACAGACAAAGACACATGCATTGTGGTTGGAGGTTTTGCAAAAGGACAGTTTTCTGATGATATCAAGAAGCACTTTGACAAGATGATATCAGTTGACAAGAGTCCTCTTGAAGCTCACATAATTATTTCTCGCATACTATACGAGTGCGAAAAAAGAATTATTATGTAGGTATAAGATTGGCAGTGTGAGCGGTCGTAGTATAGTTTGGTTAGTACACTGGCCTTCCAAGCCCGTTACCCGGGTTCAAATCCCGGCGACCGCATTGTTCTACTTTTATGAAATTATTTTATTGGATATGAGATATTGAATTGAGTTTAGAAACGTTGCATCATCTATCTTTCCCTCAAACCACCAATTAGCAGTATTTTTTAACCAATAAGGAATTACATTTACACTGGATTCCTCATTATTTGATGCCGTGGCGTTTTGTTGAGTCAGATATTGTATCACATTATAAAAATCAGAATCACTTGCTTTTCCATTTGCCCATAGACCTGCCACTCTTTTTGCCCATACAGCACTGGTGGAATTGTGAGTAGATTCTTTGCTAGTTTGATTATCAAAAAGATAAAACCACGCTATGCCCGATTCTGTTTTATTGATAAGGGTTCCTTCCAAAAGAACTGTATTGTTGAAAGAGCCAAATTTAGTATCATCCATGTTAACTGCCCTAAGAGTTACCTCACCTCCAGTTATGAGCTTGGGATAATCATGTATATTGAAAACTCTGATTGCAAATCTTCCATTTTCGGTATCATTTGGCATTACATTTTTAGTGATTACTTCTCCTCCCTGCGCCTCCATCAGCTCAGACGCAAACTGGGTTTGTAGGGGATTGATTATTTTATGATCAGGATCAGCATACGAATAATCTACTGGTTGCTGGGGAGTCTTGTTGCAAATCTCATGCCTCCAAGTACCAAGGGATTTTATTGCATTAATCATTAATTGGCCATGAAGCAGTTCATGATATAGGACTACTTGATTTTCCACCTGATGAACTGTAGGGTTTACATCTGTTCCATTTAACAAAATTTCTGGATTAAGTCTTAGCTCATTGTTACATTGAAGCGTGACCTTGCCTGCTTCTGTTGTAACAAGACAGTTCCATGTATAAGTCCCTCCTGTAACCACATCCTGATGAGAATTATTTTCATCAAATTTAGCTAATTTAGTAGTGATTACAGATACTACAAAATTATTTGTGTCATTAGCATTGCATGAAAAACTTATGATAAGTGGCCTTTCAAATGTCTGAATTACGTCTGTTACATCTGTCTTAGGAACAGTGGTCTTCTCAAGTTGAGCAAGCAATTGATTGAAAAGAGTTTGCTCTTGGGTTGTTGGAGGCTCATAAGTTGCATATACTGAGACAAAACTTGTAGAGAGCAGAGCAACAATTGCCAGACATATATTTTTCAAACTAGCAAATTCACTTTTTTGCAATTAAGAATTAGGACTCTGTTGTATTTGATTCTTAAATTCATCCCATGCCGGCTTTGTGTTGTTGTTATCATCAATCAGTCCCGTACTACAAAGATATGCTGCTGTATTATTCAAGAGAATACTGTTACTAAATGAAGTTTGTACGTTTGCGTTCAGGCCGTTATAACATGTATCAAATGGTCTGTCATATTGCCTGTACCATGTCATAAACTCAAATTGAGATTCATTTTTCCTGTAAAAGTCAAATGCAGTCTTTACAAATTGTGCCTGATCTGCCTCTGTTCCGTTAACTGCTTTATCCGTGCTCCACCCAATCTCCATTAATGCAATGTTCTTCCCGCCTGCATAATCTATCATCTTCTGAAGATTTTGTCCCTCTTCGTCAGGACTCTGGGTTTGATAAAATTCCAGATCAACTGGAGCATAAGAATACGCTACAAAATCACCCTGATTGAGTTTTTTTACCGTATCAGAATCAGAGTGATTTATCAGGTCATTTAATGAAAACCAGTTTCCAAACTTAACATTGGGGTGTTTTGCCTTAAGATCAGCATAAACGGAATTGAAAAAGTCCACATATTTTGGAATGTCATTTGGATGATCTCTAAAGTAAATATCAACATCTCCACCTATAATTACATAATCCACAATGTAGTATCTTGATAGAATTGCGTCAAGCGCACTTGCTGTCTGGTTTGCTAAATTTGCATCAAGACTTGGATGTCCCAACCAATTTGGAAATGGTCCAAGCTCTTCGTTGTTTATTATAGAAAAGTAGAGTGTGACGTTGAGGTGTTGTTCCCTGTTTAGGCCCATGAGAATATCATAGGTTTGCCAATTGAAAGTTCCCGGTTGTGGTTCTATGATTGGCCACAACATGTAGACGTTGCTTCGACCTATACCTGTTGATGCAGCCTGGATGTAGGCATTATGCACTTCATCAAAGGTTGGTCTCTCAGTTGGTGGCATGATGACTAGGCCAAGTTTTGGATTTGGTGTCACTTGAGTCTGAGGTTGTGGTTGCACTTGAGGCTGCATAACAAGAAAGAATACTGCAACAGCAACTGCAACAGCTGCTCCACCTATAACAATCCCGATAGTTTTTCTCTGCAACGCTATTTTCAATAAATGATGATACTAAAAGAGTTTTGATTTCAGAGCAGCGGATCTATCCAGATGTGCATCCACTGTATCCACATTCAATGCATATGTTACAGCCTTCTGCGAACACAAGTGCATTTTTACATGTTGGACATAGCATCTCTTCAATTTGTTCAGCCGTAAGTTTTGGCGGCAATTGCATGACTCCACTTTCTGGAATCTTGATCTGAAGTGCTCGCTCCACTTGGACTCTCAGATAAGCGTTTGTGATATTCTTTGAAATGTAATCAGTTACATACGCGCTAGGGGTAACTTGGAATGTCTTTTGTACGTCATCGCCTGTCATGTGAAGTACCTGTTCATGTCTTGAGCCGTCTCTGTATACAGTGATTCCCTTTAGTCCGAGTTCATGTGCTAACAGATATGCGGCCTTTACATCGTCAGATGATACATCGTTTGGCATATTGATTGTCTTTGCTATGGCATTTCCTATCCATCTTTGCCATACACCCTGTGCCATCAGGTGATCTGTCCAGTGAATGTCCATTGCTGTGACAAAGATTTTCTGCATCCATTCTGGAATCTCTGGGATTCCTTTTACTGAACCATAGTTATTTGCAATCTTTTCCAGTAACTGATCACTGTATAGGCCATGTTCCTTGAGAACTGCTTCAAATATCTTGTTTGTGTAGAAGAATCTTCCTACGGTTACTCGCTTTTCAAATACTAGTGCAAACATTGGTTCCATTCCGTTGGAGCAATCTGCAATCATGGACAAGGTTCCAGTGGGTGCTACTGTAGTGGTGAGAACATTTCTGATTCCATGCTTTTGGATCTTTGTTATCAAGGCATCCCAGTCATAGGTGCGAGTATTCTTTGGTTTTTCATAATAACCTGCCACTGGAATCTTCCCTTCGGGATATTCTGTTTTTGAACATAGTGGAAACGGTCCTCGTGTTTTTGCAAGTGCAATGCTTTCTTCTGTAGAATAATAGGTTAATGCCTCGGCTAATTTTTCTTGGAATTCATATCCTTCTTGTGAATTGTATGGGATCCTTAGTTTGAATAACAGGTCGGCAACTCCCATTACTCCAAGCCCTATTCTTCTAGAGTCCTTAGATGCCTGATCTATTTCTGGAATTGGATAGTTGTTGACATCAATTATATTGTCTAGGAATCTGGTCGTTTTTCTAATTGCTTCTTCATATCTTTGCCAGTCAAATTCGTATTGTCCATCTGCCTTTCTCTTTACAAAGTTAGCCAGATTGATTGATCCCAGATTGCAGGATTCGTATGGATACAAGCTTTGTTCCCCACAAGGATTTGTTGCACGAAGTGGTGCGCCGCGAGCCTTTGCAAATACATTGTACTTGTTGATTATATCAAAGAAGATCAATCCAGGTTCTGCACTCTTCCATGCAGATAGTGCTATCAAATCAATAATATGATGCGCATTTACTTCTCGGACTGGTGACATGTCCAGAGGACTTCGTAGTGTGTATTTGCCATCTTGTGAATTTACCAATGCTTCCCAAAAGTCTTCCCAGACTCCTACACTTACATTAAAGTTCTCTAGTACACCTGGCTTTGTTTTAGCAGTAATGAATTTCTCAATATCTGGATGCCATGACTCTATGATTCCCATGTTTGCACCCCTTCGTTTTCCTCCCTGCTTGACCACTTCTGTAACAGTGTTAATTATATTCATGAAAGAGACTGGGCCTGATGCAACTCCCGATGTTGATGCAACCATATCTCCTTCTGGCCTCAAGTCAGAATAATTGATACCAACACCACCGCCTGATTTGAATATCAAAGCAGCGTCAGAAGATGACTTCATTATCTTTTCCATGTCATCAGGCATTGCAAGCA
Organism: uncultured Nitrososphaerota archaeon; assembly: GCA_963701075.1. Classification (GTDB taxonomy): domain Archaea; phylum Thermoproteota; class Nitrososphaeria; order Nitrososphaerales; family Nitrosopumilaceae; genus Nitrosotalea. Next base: position 537,732 of record OY969559.1, on the reverse strand, counting down.
CAAAACAGGCAGAAAGTTGTCCAAGTCGTGCTCCTGCATTCATCATTGTAGGAGAATTTGGTAGAAAGTCTTGAGAAGCCATCATTTCATAATATTCGTTGATTCTTTCAGCATGTTGTTCGAACTTGTTTGCTGCCAGCATTGTAAGAAATTCTTTGATGCTAACCTTCATCTGGCCCCGTTTGGCAAGGTCAATGTAGTGCTGTATTAGTGATCTAAAGTGATATTTGCTGAGATAATATTTTCCTATTTTGAATTTGCAGTTAAAGTCATCCAGCTTGTCTAGATATTTTGCTGCTTCCTCTGTATTTTGTGTGTTACCTCTCTCCACATTAAAGATAGAGGGATCTTTTAGAACATCAGAGATTCCAACAAGCGTTGCAACTCTTTCAAACATCTCACCAGGACTTTCAGTTATCTGGCCCTTGTTGTTTCTGAGTAGATATCTAGAGGCAAGGACTCTAAGGCAATTAAGATCAAATTTCTTGGCAACAGAATCAAGAGTAGTGGATTCAAGTACCTTTGATTTCTCTTCTCGTACCTTTCTGCGTTCGTGTCTATACAGTATGTATGCTTTAGCGATCTCCCCTAATCCTTCATCAATTAGGGTTGATTCTACCATATCTTGAACATCTTCTACGCTTGGTAACGCTGAAGACGAATAACCATGAGTCACAAGTTTTTCCATAACACGATTTGCTAGTTTATCGGCTGATCCATGATCTGGCCTACCACAAGCTACTAGTGCTTTATAGATCGCGTTTGAAATTTTATCCTTCTGGAACGAAGATACGCGGCCGTCACGCTTCTTTACATCGATGATCGAATTCTCTATTTGTGAAAAATCTGTCATTTTACACTCCCCGTACCAGTATCAAACGAGAGTTAAATAAAGTCTGCGGCAAAATTTTTTTTCGCATTGCTGAGCTTTGCATCAATTTTGTTGACACCATTATGATTTTCATAGTAATAGATCGCCATACGTCAATATAATCGTAAAAGAATTCTGTGAAAATTTGTGAACAAATTCAATAATATTTTCTAATTTTTTTATTCTGGAAATGTGCCGGCTATGCTAGGATGTAAGGCGATTTGCAGACAGGGCATTTTTCTGCAATCGTTTCTTCTTTAAGTCCGCAGTTGCTACAAATAGGCACCTTTTTGATTGGCCTAAATGAACCTAATAATTCTCCAGCTTTTTCTATTGCTTTCTTAATTCCTGAGGAATCCATTGCGTCTGGAATCTTGAGTTGGACTAGTACTCCGCCGTTAAGCATCTTTGAAAGATGGTTAGATTCGACTATCTTTTCACTCTTAGGAGTCATTCCATCAATTTCTGAGGCGTCAATAGTAACTCCTTCCGAATAGGATTCACCTTCTACGTGCGGATGAATTGACATTTTACCGTACTTTTCACCATCCAATGAAGAAAAGCGAGCAGATGCATCACTTTCAGTTATAGAAATTGTAACATTGTCACCCATTTCTTTTCCTTTCTTGGCTGCCACCTCAATAGCAGTAGCTATAACTTTTGCCAAAATTTCCTGTCCAGCCTTGTTATTCTCATAACCGAGTATTCCATAAACTGCTTCCTTTAGTCCTAACAAATTAACAACTAATGTAACTGAACCCTTTTGCATGTACTGCGTATTATTTGCAAGGATCGGGTTGAGTCCTCTACGCGTAAGATCAGATATCTCCTTTTTTCGTATAGACATTGCTGCTAGAGCAGGTTTCATTAACAATGCCAGCCTTGCCCTAAAGTAAGTTTCATCTTTGTTTGATTCAAATGCAAGTCGTGGCATATTGATCGACAAAGATTGCAAGTTAATTGAGGTAACCGAAGTGCTCTTTGCATCTCCCTTAAAGAGACCTTTGCTTGATGCCAATCCCTTTGAGAACATTACACGCCCTCCTAATGCAATAATGTCAGACAGAATATCGGAAAACTCGTTAATCTTTCCTTTTTCATAATCTATTATGATGCCTATTGATGGCAAAGGTGTAGATTTTACATATTTTTTATAGGCAGCAAGAATAGAGCCGACAAGTTTTGGTTCTGTGCCTAGTGAAATTCTGAACGATGCGAGCGCTTCATTTTTTCCATATTTAGGCGCAGTAGATATTTTGGCAAAAGAATTTGCAATTTTTTCTTCAATTTCTGACATATTTTTTGGATATTTTTGTAATAATCCTACCAGTCCGTCAATAACAACCTCCTGAGAGGCCTCTTTGATAAGAAGTGATGTTATAATTGAAAGAGAGGTAGACAGATCATCAAGAGAGTTTGGAGCAGATGTTCTTGTTACTCCCAAGAATTTGCCTCGTAGATCAATGCCGTCTTCTATCAACTCCTTGATGTTTACAAATATGGTATCAGGAAGAAGTGACCACAAACCAGCGTTTGTAATATGAATATCGCCTGAAAGATGAGAATCAGCAACATCCTTGGGCAGTGTGTTCAATACCAGATACTCCCCGAAAACGGTTTGACCTGTTTTAAATAGCATACCTTCCACCCCGTTATGGATACCGTCCACATTAGTCAGCAATTCATGTATATCATATCCAGGAAGGCCAAATCGTGTTAGTTTGTGCCTATAGTCCTCATGGCCTTGCTCCAAAAGCACGGAATTGACCATTTCACGTATTAATGAAGAGGTAAGATATGATGTCTGGAATTTGTATATGCGGTTTTCAACCTCTTCTGTTATCTTTTGTGCAAGTTCAAGAGGCAGACTTCCTTCCCGAACAAGAGACTGGATTATTTTATGAGAGTTAAATTCCTCTATAGATTCGTGTGATGTACGTACGTACATCTTGCCGCTCTCAATAATTGAGCGTTCCTCGATCTGCCTGGCAAGACTTAGTACTAATTTGCCCAAATTTGTAATGGTGTATCTTCTCTCAGACTTGTTCAAGGCCACAAGAGACTGGCGTAATAATTTTCGAAGATGATATGCAAACTTGCCGCTTTCTTTCTTTGATTTGAATCCAGCAAGTGACTTTAGTTCTGAATATGTGAGTGGACCTTTTGAGTTTAAGATTCTTAAAATATCTATTCTGTTAGGGCTTGCCATGACAGAAAAGATCATTCTTACTCGCTTGGATGCAGACTGTAAAATTCCTCCTCGCTTTTGATCACCAAAGTCTTCACTCAGTTCCATAGCAAAGTCTACTTGATGTCGGTAAATAAGATTTGTGACTAGTTTGATCGATACGCAAACTTTTTAGATCAGTTCTTTTGCACGTCTACAGTAAATTCCGATGATGACAACGTTTGACCGCAGGATGGGCATTTGCTGTTGTATGGTCGCATTACATCTTTGATCGATTTTAACATCCGCATGTTTGCTATTTTAGATCCACATTTGTCACATACAACATCTACTGACATTAAGAAGGGATCTCAGATAATGTTATAAAAGAAATGTCCTAGTTTTTTTTAATTAACTCGGTAAAATTGATTTACTGCTTTTCGATGATCATTCCGTGTTCATCATATCCGGTTATCTTTACTTTTGTACCCAAAGGCAGATCTGCTGGCGATTTGATATTTGCCATAAAGCCGGAAATTCGTAATTCGAAATTATCCACATTCATAACAACCCAGGCATATGGAACAGCTTTCTCAAAACCTTCTGGCGGGACGGTTATTATGGTATAGGTAGCTGACTGTGCCCTTGCCATCAATTATTACATTCTCAAATCCCTTGTTTCCACAATTTTGGCAAAAGTATGTAGTTACCAGATGAGGATGTCCACATTTAGTGCATTTTCTTGCTAATATCTTTCCTACCTTTGCATTAGTGATAAATTCCTCTTTAGATAGCAAAATTATACACTTTTGAAAATATGAACTGCGCAGCTTGCGCCAGTTGCACCAAAGTTGTGAGTTAGCCCGATTTTTGCATCTTTGACAGTTCTTTCTCCTGCCTTTCCTGTCAATTGATCAAAGACTTCAGCTACCTGTCCTATTCCGGTTGCCCCTATTGGGTGTCCCTTTGACTTTAGGCCTCCTGATGGATTTATAGAAATATCTGCATTGAGTTTTGTTCTTCCTTCTCGTACTGCTTGTGCAGCTTGTCCCTTTTCGAAGAATCCGAGATCTTCAGTGTCAACTAGTTCGGCAATTGTGAAACAATCGTGGACTTCAGCAAAATCTACATCCTTTGGAGTGATTCCAGCCATCTTGTATGCGGCTTGAGCTGCAATCTGGGTACTTGGAATTGTAGTAATATGCTCTCTTCCTTGCAGTGCAGCAGGTGAGCCACCCCTTCCTGATCCAATTACTTCAATGTAATTTTTTGAATGAGCCTTTGCAAATTTTTCGCTACACAAAATTACAGCACTTGCTCCATCTGAAAATGGACAGCAGTCATATAGCTTCAGCGGGCTTGCAACTACTGCTGATTTTAATACATCATCGATAGTAATTTTTTTGCGAAGATGTGCTTTTGGATTAAGTAAACCATTATCGTGATTTTTTACTGCAACCATTGCAAGATCTTCTTCAGTTGCTTTGAACTCTGCAAGATATGCTCTTGCCATAGATGCAAACAATCCCGGAAATGATGCGCCGTCACCTCCTTCATAAAAGAAATCAGAACAATAAGAAAAGTATGTAGTAGTCCATTCAGTACCAGTGTGAGTTACTTTTTCAACACCAGTTGCTAAAACTACATCATAAAATCCTGCAGCTACATTTGCATATGCTTCTCGAAATGATACCGAACCGCTTCCACATGCAGACTCGATTGATAATGATGGAACTTCTGGGATGCCAAGGTTACTCATTATTACTGGACCCAAATGAACTTGCTTGTCTGCAATACCAAATACATTTGATATGTATCCAGCTTGGATTTGCTTTGGTCCTATTCCTGCACTCTCTATTGCTTCTACAGATGCTTGAAGTGCAATATCGGTAATACTGTCTTGCAGCTTGCCATATTTTGTGCTGCCAGCACCAATAACACAGACCTTTTCCACAAATCTTGCTGACTAGATTCCATATAAAAATTCTTCACTACTATTCTTTAATCAGTCAGATCAGATGATATCAATGAAAGAAAATATTTCCCAGATAATTGTGCTCAAAAAAAGATCAGGCGCAAGAAATTCTGTTCGAATTACTGATAAAAAAGTTGTAAGAATAAGAGAAGAGATACGCCAATACTATGACAAGAATGGCTATCTTTCATGGTCAGAGAAGAAGGGAAAATATGTCATTCTAGGCACAAATACTCCTGCAAATGGGCTGGTTGAGTGCCCAGAATGTAAGATTGGGAAGCTTTTGGTCATACGTTCTAGGCAGACAAGAAAACGCTTCATGGGATGCTCTAACTATTACAATGGATGTAGAGCCTCTTCTCCGCTAATCCAGAAAGGAATGATATGTGCGACAAAGATTCCATGTAAGATTTGCTTTTGGCCCATGATTGTGTTTAGATATTCAGTGAAACAGAAATGGATAAGGCAATGCTGTAACATACGATGCTCAAGCAGAACCATCAAATCTTAAAGTCAGTGTATATGTCAGTTCGTCGGTTTTTCAAAAGGGGCAATTTTTTGCGTACTTGTTTTACTTGATCTAGCGAGATATCAGCTATGCCAATACCCTCCCTTTTTTTCATGTCTAGAAGAACTTTCCCAAACGGATCCACTATCAAGCTTCTTCCACAGTAAATGTTTCCCACCTGGTCTGGTGCAACAACATAACATCCGTTCTCTATTGCTCTTGTCTTGTTAATGGTTATCCAGTGCTCCTCCTTCATTTTTCCTTGCACCCATGCAGAAGGAGCAATGAGAATCTCAGAACCAGAAGATGCAAGCATGCGTGACATCTCAGGAAATCTCAAATCATAACAAATCATCATGCCAATCTTGCCAACACTTGTTTTAATGGGCCTTGCAACTGAAGAACCTGGGTAAAGTTTTGCAGATTCCTTGAAACCAAGTGCATCATAGAGATGAATTTTCCTATATTTTGATACTATTCTTCCATTTTGGTCAGTTAGAAATGAAGTGTCATAAACTCTGTTTGCCTTTGGGCTTTTTTCGTAAAATGTTCCTACAACTTGGACTGAATGTTTTCTTGCCACTTCTGATATCGAAGTGACAAACTCTCCAGTTATTTTTTCTGCCAAGCTTGCAAGTTCGGACGCAGATTGGTGAGATGGAGTGTAAAACATCATAAATTCCGGAAATGCACACAGTGCTGAATTTCTTTTTGCTGCCTGTGCAATGTAGCCAAGAATTTTTTTAAGGTTTTTTTCCTTCTCGGTATCAGCCTTCATCTGTACTATCGCAATTTTTGTCACAGACTTTGTAATTTTGTATAAAATAAAAATGTGTTTAAAGAGGATTTCCAGCCATGTACCAGTTTTCTTTTGGATTCTCTTCGAAAACTACAATTACATGATTCTCCTTGGTTTTGAGAATTTCTACTGCAGATTTTGTGACTGCTTTTGCAAATTCCTCTTTTTGTTTTTCAGTTCTGCCAGGATACATAGAGATGGTTATCAGTGGCATGTTGTTTTTGTTAAATTTATGAGATTTATTTCTTGGGAATTGTTAGGTACCGTTTTAGACTTGAAGCTCTAGGTATCTTTTTTCCCTTTAGAGCATTTGCTGACTAGACTGTAATTATTCCAATTTTGATAAGATACTGAATTCCAGCCACAAATGTTTGGTCATCTATCTGTCCACTAGACCACCAACCAGCATTTGTTTTTACCCATTGAGGTATCTGGACACCGGGAGAAGCTTGACCCTGAGTTGTTGCAGGTATCTGAATTATTCCTTGTTTTATCAAATATTGAATTCCGGAAGCAAAAGTGGAATCATCTATAGAGTTTTCTGACCACCACTTGGCATTGTTCTTTACCCAGGCTGGAATTGAAATTTGGCTAGTCGTAGTTGTTTGATTTCCAGTTGTAGTTGTTTGATTGCTAGTTGTAGTGATTTGGTTGCCAGTTGTAGTGGGTTGGTTGCTAGTTGATTGTACGCCCATAATTCCAGATTGGTTTCCTTGTATGGCTACAACCCCTTGATCCGTACCCACTGTTGATGGAATAACCAAGTCAGCTCTTGCCACACCAAGTCTGGATGTGTCAGGCAGTCCTGTTGGACCTACTATAGACGTGATGTTCAATAAGAGATGGTATATTCCATTACCTGGTAGGTTCAGAGATTGTGTATCTATGGAATTTTTTGCAGTCAAACCTACCTTGGAAAGAATAGTGTCACCAGCACTGTCCAATAGTTTTAGATCGTAATTTACGTCCCCATTAACTGGTTGTTCAGTAAATGCGTCAAAGAAGGAAAGTTGCAAATTATTTACTGAGTTTGGTGTGATCTGAGTTGGATTCCATCCCAACTTGACTCCCCAACCACCAAAGTCAGTAAGGGCACTGTTTGATGTTTGTACATTGGGCGCGGCCGGCGCAAGAGTAAAGTTCATGGTATCAGTTCCAGGTGGCATTTGTTTTGACATGTCCTGTATGTCTATCTTGTTTAGCAATATGTGAGCAATAACGCTGCTTCCTGATGTATACGGGTCCACAATAAGTCTACGGCCTGTGATTTGATAGCCGTTCATGGTTGCAGAGTATGTTGGCGTATTTGTAAATTCCTTGAAAGCTTTTGGAATATGGATTTCTTCGTGCACAAAGATTGGCTGGCTAGCTATTCTTGTCATGTTCCAGTCAAAGGGCATAGAATATGAAATCTGTAATTTTGATGGGTCAAAGTTAAAGTCGTCATTGATTTTATCATAATAAGAAATTACGGTAGAATTGTAGGTGTTTCCATTGTATACCATATCATGGCCGGAAACATCTCCAACACTAAGATAAGCATCAAAGTTTGGTACACTTGCAGGGTTGTCGGTTGTATCAAATATGTTATTGTCGTAATCTATTGAAAACATTTGCATGTTAAAGTGATACAATCCACCTTCATTAAAAATTGGACCTATCACATCAATTGGATCATCATCATTATCAGGCACCCATCCACCCAAAATCGGTTCCTTGTCTGCATAAACTGTCCAATTAGTTTCGTTAGTTGGAGTGATATCCATGTTGAGTATTCCAGTATGGGTGTGGAGAAGTTCCCTAAACAAAAGCTGATTATGTTTTGTAATGGTGAGGAAAAATGATATGTGTTGCAGTGTCTCGTTAGTGTTTGCGTCAAACCACCTGAAAAATATCGTTGGCTGTACGCCAGATCCTGAATAGAGTATTGTAGGATTAAGTTTGATGAAGAGCTGTACTTCCCTGTTTCCAACTGATGCAGGCGGGAGATTTTCCATGGCAAAGCCGTCACCAAAAGCGTTACGTGGCAATGAGGAAAATACCACAGAGACGAGCAAAAATGCAAACAGTAAAAACTTGAAAGTTTTTTGCAATTAACAGTACCCGATTGACGATGTGACCAGCTTCATATTTAATGTTAGCTCTATTCTCACTAACATATATTATTAGAAGAATTTAATTGAGTTTGTGAAAAGGTGGCAAAGATCTTCCATAGTTCTGGTTGCTGCAGCAATCATTTCTGTTATTGCCATTAGTTTTCTAGCCCAAGAGCACAATCCTGTCTTGGCTCAGGGTCAACCTGCCGGATCAAATACAAACAAATTATTAGGAACTATTCCAACAACCAATTCTACTTTATCCATGTCTCCATCAGTTGCTGGAGAAACCAATTCAACTGAAAACCCAACTGGAATAATGTATACTGCAAAATTTGAGTGTGGTTCCATCTTTGCTGGCGAGGGACCTCTCAGACCAGGCCATTATGATACAGATGTAAGCATTTTCAATAAAGGTGGATCTGAATCAACCATGTTTTGGAATGTTGTAGTAAATGATGGGCCTAGTTCTAATGCGGTACTAGTAAATTTGGGTTCAGAAAATGCTACTGGCATCACATGCCAAGACGTAAGAAGAGTTCTTGATAACTATAATGACAATTTTCTAGAAGGATTCATTATAATTAATGTACCATTTGATTCAGTCTTACAGCCTTCAAAAGGTGCCGTAATATCGAATGAAAACTATAACACTGATCCTTTAGAGGTACAGGTTTTCTATACTGCAAATGATCTAGACACACTACCTCACGAGGTAGTTGTAGACAAGATCGTGTTTTACATAATACAAGATGGGACAGGCAAAATTCCAACAAATATGATGAGACAGACACTTGACATTTCTGTTCCCTCAACCCTCAACCAACTATCCAATACGGAAGATAGGGTGAAGGAAATTCTTGCCAAACAATACAATCTTACCAGTGATGATCTGCCAAAGGTTGTGGTAAGAATAGCAAGTGTCAATGTTGGCGTAGGCGTATTAATTGATGATCATGCAATATCGCTCAGTACAGTAAGACCAGAATTTGCCCCCTGATTGAAGAAATAACAAAATAGATTTTTTAGAGTCGTGGAATTTCTTGCCATATTGTTTTCTTTGAAAATAGACCTGAACGCCTTATCATCAAGGCTTCAACATACATTGACACCAAATCATATCTATGTATCATGAGATGCCAGGTAGGTGGATAGAATAATGCCAGATATTGTTCGTATTTTGATGTGACCTAGGTTGTGACTTTTATTTATCAAATGTTTTTACTTCCAATTCTAATTACAAACTGGATTATTCAGACAATGAAGATGAGCACCGGTAAGAATTGCACCTGAAAGATCTGCACTGTGCAGGTTTGCACCATCCAGATTGGCATTTGTCAGGTTTGAACCGTCAAATCGTGCATCGGAAATGTTGGCATTGCTCAAGTCTGCACCAGAAAGGTCAAGTTGGTACAGCTGGGCATTAACAAGATTAGCATTTCGGAAGATTGCGTCTCTAAGGTGCGCCCAGCAAAAAGTACTATCATGGAAATTTCCGTCTGTGAAATTTGCGTTACTCATGTTTGCATAGCGAAAATCAGCAAATGGGGCGTCTACACCTATCAAGCTTGCACCATAAAGATCTGACTCTGGCAGGTCAACGTTTGTCATTTCAGCGTAATTGAGGTTGGCATTATTAAGATGCGTCTCTACCAGATAGGCCTTCAAAAGATTTGCATGTGAAAGGTTTGCGCCTCGAAGATTTGCATTGTTGAGGTCGGCATGGCTAAGATATTCGTTTGAGTGATTACACCCATGCCAGTCTACTAGTGGAAAGTTTTGGTCATTGCAATTTTTCGAGTGAGGAATAACATTAGATGACATAGAGACATTCATGTTCAAACCGGTTGCATTCGTACTGTTGTCAGATGAAAACATCCCTGACATGCCACTCGTGCTATTTGTGTTTGAAGAGGACATGGTAGAGTTTGTCATATTAAGATCATTCATTGCTTGAATGAATTCCTGATCACTGATTTGTCCATTAGCATAAAGTATTGCCTTGTCATGGAACCACTCTGGCAGCTGCTGATTTGTGTCAGCACTAGCATAATGACCTGCTGAAATTATACCTAAAACTATAATTCCGATTATACTTTGCGTCTCGTACTTCATCACCAGTACATTGGTTATTAACAATATATACTTTTCTTATTAATTTCCATATTACGATTTATTTAAAATTAATAATTTTCCCATATTGACGTTATATATGATTAATAATCACAAAGTTGCATAGGAATTGTCAGCATTTCATTGAACAACAATATTCTAAAAGAGATGAGACCGAGTGTGGTCATCAATAATTTTGAATTTATGATTTGTCTTCTGACATGAAGGTACTGGGATGTTTTTTCTCCAGGTGTTTTGGGAGAGACAGACTGCTAAACTTTTCACGGCACACCAAGCATATTCTGCTTGGATAGACAAACCTGACAAACAAGTAAGAAACAAACACTATACTTGTTATGAAAAAGCTTACAGGATATGGTTCGTAAAAAGCAATAAAGAGACTTGACCATGTTGCTATTAGGGCAACAAGTACAGAGACTATCATGGCGCTCCTAGTTCGTTTTACCAATCGTTGCGCAATTGCAGCTGGTGTGACCATCAATGAAAATATTAGAAGTACCCCAACAACTTGGACGGCCATCGATGTGGCAACCGCGACTAGGAGCATGAAGATTATACCAAGCAAAGGCATGGACAATCCTTTTGCTTCTGCCACATCTTCATCAAGCGATGCAAACAAAAGTGGCCTATACACAATGCCTACTGCAGTCAAGATTATCAAACAAGCAACAACTGTTACAAGAACGTCATTACTGCTTATGCCAAGTATCTCTCCAAACAAGATAGAATATGCCTCGGTCGCATAACCTGTATAGAGACTAATGAATAACACTCCTAGGCCAAGCAAAAATGCAAGAACTGTACCTATCTGCACATCTCGATTAACGGCACGTGGTCCAAGCATGGCCATGCCAACACCGCCTCCGCTTGTAAATGCAAGAAGGCCAAAAACAGGATTGACCCCAATCAATACGGCTCCTGCCGCTCCAGCAAAGCCAATGTGAGAAAGTGCATGAGCTGCAAAGGAAGAGCGACGCAAGACCACGAAATAGCCGACAATTCCTGCGATGATTGCAACTACTGTACCTGCTTCGAAAGCATGTTGCATAAACTGGAACTGGAACATCTGTTGCAAGTCGGCCAACAAATTGATACTAAAGATATTACTATTCGTGACCATGATGATCCTCGATTCCTATAATGGCTATGTTGCCCCTAGAATCATGAATAACTTCTATGTGAACACCATACAATGCAGTAAGCGACTCTGATGTCAGGACCTCTTCTGGTTTTCCTGTTGCTACCTTGCCATTGGCGACATAAACTACCTTGTCAAGAAAGGGTAAAAGAGGATTGATGTCATGAGCCACAAGCAATGCTGTCACGTTACGTGAGCGAACCACTTTGTTGATGAGCTGAACCAATTCTTTTGCGCGTCTAATGTCAAGATTTGACAATGGTTCATCGAGTAATAACATTTCAGGGTTACTTACCAATGCCTCTGCTAAAAATATGCGCTGCAACTCTCCACCTGACAAACTATTGAGTGTATTATGCGCAAACTCTGCTGCCCCAACAGCTTCAAGTGCATCAAAAGCAGATCTTTGTTCATTCTGGGAAGACAAACTCAATCCCCACCTGTTGCCTGAAAGCGCCAACTTCACCAGTTGGAGACATTCGATATTGGTATCGCTATCAATTAGATGGCGTTGTGGTACATAGCCAATCCGTGAATTGCCACGCTTTGGCGGAGTATTGAACATTTTGATTGTACCGCGAATAGGTTGCTGCAATCCAAGGAGCAAACGAAATAAAGTTGTCTTACCTGCACCGTTAGGGCCTATAATTGCCACAAACTCACCGCGGGCAAAACTAAAATTTGCACCTTGCCAAACGGTTTTACCTGGATAACCAGCTGCTAGATTTTCAGCAGTAACAATCTCCTCCTGCGTTGAATCCGTAGTCCTAGAATCTGCCGTGCTCATTCATTATTGTCCCAGAGCTTGGGAGTTAAGACCGTTTTGAAGAGCAAGCAATTCTCCATTCATCCAATCCTGGAAGGAGACATCTGGTGGTTGTATGGTTTCTGTTACACCAACAATTGGAATGCCTTGTGCAGCGGCCAATGCCTTGATACTTTGTGTGAGCGGCGTTACCGTTTGTTCATTATAGACCAACATGGTCACATTCCCTCCCTGACCCTGAAGCTGCTGCTGAAATTGCACGACGCTCGGTGCCGGCGGGTCGTTTCCTTCTGCAACAGCTTCCATAAATTCAGGTGGAGAGACAAGGTCAAGACCTGTAGCGTTTGCCAGATATACAAAGATGCTCTCAGTAGCTGCCACGCGTGTGCCATGGTATTGCTGCTTGATCTCGTCGATTCGAGTGTTGTATATGCCAAGTGATGCATTCAAGCTAGCGTATTGCTGTGTATAATATGCGGTATTAGATGGATCGATAGAAATAAGATCATGATACATCTTGTTCACAGTATCATTCACATAATAAGGACTATACCAAAAATGGGGATTGTCACCCTCTTTTTTTCCGATAAGATCTGCCACGTTCAAAACTTTTTGATTTGGATTATTGCTTGCTGCAATAATTTTTAGTGCCCAATCGTCATATCCGGCTCCATTGACAATTACATAATTAGCATTAGTGATTGCTTGGGCATCTGCAGTATTGCTTTCGTATTCATGTGGATCTGCATTAGGATCTGAAACAATGCTCAACACTTGTACGTGCGTTCCGCCAAGCTGAGATACTAAACTACCCCAAAAGTTTTCAGCTGCTACTATTTGTATTGTTGATGTTGAACTCGGACTGGAAACTGAACTAGAGCTGACAGGGGTACTGCTGTTTTGATTCTTTTCAGAATTATTGTAAATTAGACCTACTGAAACTGCGCCTATTGCTATTGCAATTATAACCGCAATAATAATTTGGTTTTTCTTAGCCACTTCATGCAGATTAAATTAATAATAATATATACTTTTGTTATTAAAATTACTACTATGAAATATTGAAAATTAATAATTTACTCATATTAACTTTATATACGGTTAATAACCGAAAAATGGCATGGGAATTGTTAGCATCTCATTAAATGACAACATCTTAAAAGAAATGGATCAGTTGCAAAAAGAATTTGGTTTTACGGGCAGATCTGAATTAATCAGGGCCGGAATAAGGATGCTTTTGACAGACAAGATGGAAAAGGAAAAGCAGACAGGAGACATAGGATGTGTGCTCACGGTTACACATGAAGAAGACGGCGAGACATCTGTCACCGAAATAAAACATAGATTTGAAGATATAATACAGACACATCTACATTGCAAGGTAAGAAACAACAAATGTTTGGAGCTGTTTGTGCTCAATGGTAAGGCATCAAAGGTTCGTGAAATGACACAAGAATTCCAAGCAAGTGATGAAATGGAACATGTAAAATTGATAACTGCCTGAGCTCTATTTAGAAATATAATTCTCAATGTTGTAATGATTTGGATTTTTTGACAAGCGCTAGTTCCCCCAACTTTGAAAGTTTATTGCAAGTAATATTTCATAGGAAATCAATATTCGTAGAAGAGAGCTAGTGGTGTTTGCCTACAGTAGGAAATAAAATTATGTAGTTTTGACATCTGCCAGAGTAGCAAGTATCTTTTGGTTATATGGTATTTTTAGTTATGAAAACAAATATTTTTCTTTGTTCATTTTTTTGCTTTTAATGCATCTTCTTTACCCAGAATCCTGACAACTTTGATCCCAGTAACAGGACTCTTGCCAACTACTGCCCATCTCTTATTTTTTCAGCTGAACTATTTTTGGATCCAGTATCTTCACCTTCTTTCGTGCTTTCACATCATATGCCTCCCATTCCTTCATGTCAGGTGTATCATAAATTACTATATTAACTTTTTACATATTATTAATAGTAATTATAGTATACTTTCCTTAATATTAAGAAGGGTTATATATTAAGCAATTAGTTAATAATAACAAGATGACAAAAATGGTTTCTGTAAACATCGAGACAAACGGATTTGGTGTATCAAATCCAGAGGAGTGGACAAGAGAGTTATCTAACGTGTATGCAGATATCGAACTCTCTGATCTTCACGTATCAGGAAATAAGATCGCATTTAAGATCGGATTTTCTGGCATGGACGATACGACTCCAGAAGATGTCAAGATGAAGATAGAAGAATACCTCACAATGAATGAGGCATTTGAGGCAAGGAATATTTCTTGCCACTAAACCTTTTTTTGTTTTATGGAAAAATATGAGCATAATTCACAAGTTAAAATCAAAGGCAAAGTATCACATATACAAGCTTGAAAGTGAGATAGATCTTTTTACATGCATTCTAGATTATCGTGGTTCTAATTCTACTACGATTTTTCAAATTGAATCTACTGATATTTTTTACAAGCCATTGTATTTCTCCGATGGAGATTTGACTGATATCAACATCTACTATGTAAAGAGCAAAAATCTAAAAAATGCAACAGAAATAAGCAAGGTTATCAAGTTTAATCCTGGAACTTCAGAGTGGCATCCCGCAAAAGATATTATCGAAGAAACACACGGATGGATATTCATTTCAAGAGTACTGGACACATCATCAACAGAAATACAGCAGATACTACAACTTGAAGAAAAAGCAGATTTAAAATAAGATATGACACAAGCACTAAAATCAAAATCTGTTGTGATTAAGCTCAATGGTCAGATCAACAATTCTACAATTAATTCGTTAATGAATACAGTAGACAACAAGATGAAAGAAGGAATGAGAGAATTTATGATCCTCATTTCTTCTCATGGCGGTGATACGGCTGCTGGTTTAACAGGATACAACTATCTAAAGGGGGTACCCATAAAAATAACCACGTTCAATATCGGAACTGTATCTTCCATTGCTGTACTGTTGTATTGTGCTGGTAGCCGACGTATTTCAGTACCTCATGCAAACTTTTTGATTCATGAGCCCTATTGGTCATTTCAGCAATCAAATTTAGATGAAGGAGAGATTGATGAGACACTAAAACGCTTGACAGTATACAAACAAAACATTGCAAATGTCATAGCAGCCAACACGGGAAAGTCAGTCCTTGAGGTTCTAAGCATTATGCACCAAAGAACTACGTTTACTCCAGATGAAGCCATGACTTGGGGATTGGCACACGAGATCAATTCAGAGTTATTTGAAGAAGATTCAGAGATCATTTCAATCATCAAGGAATAACGAAAGACGATTGTGAAGCGTCTACTATTGATACGTGTAGAACAAGCGCGTGATAATGTAAGATAAATACAAATTAAATGAAGTTCATGCGATATCAGGATGAAAATCTTCTACATAATACCTGTCTTTGTGTTGCTTGGCATCTTGTTTCATGTTGCAAGCGCAGAAGTATACATACCTGATAATGAATATGCGGGATATTTTGATCACGATGGAATCTATGTTGTGTATGGCTCAGTGAAAAATACCGATAACCAGACTGTTCTTGCAAAGGTCCAGATTACAGTAAATAATGGAGATGCTACATTTTCAGAATCTCGCATCCTTCCTGCAATCTATTCGTTAAAGGACATGCCTTTCAAATTCAAGTTTCCACAGATAACTAGTGGAGAGCCTCTTTTGCAAAAACCCCAAGTTTCATTTATTCTTACCAATAGTAACCCCCTAAACATAGAGGTAAACTATGACAGAACCCTTGTAAAATATCCTGATGGTCACCTGACAGGCTTTATCACAAATACTGGAAATAATACGGTAACCAACATTGATGTCTATGCATTGGTACATAACAAAAATAATCAATACCTCGACGAGGTACAAAGCACTTGGACCATACCAAAGATTGACCCCGGAGCCAAGGCAGAATTTGTAATGTATCCTGATCCAGCCGTTGTAAAACAGGTATATTATTACAGTTGTTTCATTCCAGGAACTGATAGTTCCATAGAAATATCAGCTCCGTTAAAAGGCAAGACATTCTATTTTAGCGTACTCTCAATTGTCTATTTTACTAATCAAAACTTTGATGAAAATGGTGATTCAATATCTTTTGATGCTGCCAATCCTTGGCAGATACCATATTTTGCTAATTTCATGTTTCCTAACGGGTCAAGCACCGGAGACTTTACGGTATCTATAGACGGCAAGGAAGTCAATTCCTTGACTAGTAAAGATAATGATACACAAAATTGGCACGTTGCATTCAACGTAAACTATGGCCAGCACAAAGTGGTGATTTCAGGCTTTGATCCAAATTACATTCCAAACACTGATGAATACTTTTATCTTGACGCAAAATCTGCGCTGATAGCCTGGGCTGGCTTTTCAACGTTTACGATATCTGATTCCAAACTGCTAGACGTACTTGGAATCCATGGTAGCTATGTTCCACCATGGGTGAAAAATACTGTCAATTACATGATATACAATAATGTTCCAGTAGATGACGTTGTCAACGAGATAAAATATCTAAAGCAATCAGGTATAGTGAAATAGCTAAATTCCTTTCTCGTTGAGAATTAGTGCAAGCAGAGCAGCACGCGTGTCCTTTCCATATTGAGCCTGTTTGAAATATTTTGCATTACTTGTGGAATCAAGCTTGTGTGAGATCTCGTCGAGGCGTGGCAATGGGTGCATTATTATGGCATCTTGTTTCATTTTCTTTAGTCAGCTCCAGTCCAATCTTGTAGCTGCCCTTTACTTTGACATACTCTTCCATATCAGCAAACCTTTCCTTCTGGATTCTTGTTACGTATACAACGTCTAGATCATCGAGACTTTCTTCCAGGTCTGTTGTTTCCGTATACGAAAGTCTTTTTCTTATCTCATATGTAGAGTCTGAACGTATCTTCAAGGCTGGTGGAGATATCAACCGAACATCTACCTTGTAGTTGCTCAGAGCATACAAAAGTGAGTATACAGTTCTTCCATATTTTAGGTCTCCAACTATTCCAATCTTAAGACCGTCAATTCGTTTCTTTTCCTTTCTAATTGTATAGAGGTCAAGTATTGCCTGTGTTGGATGCTCTTCTGTTCCACTGCCAGCATTGATAAGTGGTTTTTCTGATACTTCGGCAGCAAATCTACTGGACCCGTCAAGTTGGTGCCGTAAAATAACTACATCTGAATATAGCGACATTATTCTGACTGTATCAGAGAGGCTTTCACCCTTTTTTGCAGAAGATGATGAAGCATCAGTTATGCCAAGAGAGGTGCCCCCCAAGGAAGCCATTGCAGACTCGAAGCTCAATCGAGTTCTGGTACTTGGCTCAAAGAAAAGATAGCCAAGAGTTTTTCCTCGCGCAAGTTCTCTTCTCTCGTTTGGATTCATCTCAATTATTTTATCGGTAGCTTGGAAAACTTCCTCAAATTTTTGTTTATCAAAATCACGTACCGAGACAATATCTTTTTGGAAAAAAGTATTGCTCATCGTAGTTCACTGTTATATATGAGTAGTACAAAAACTATTCCAATGTCAGAATCAGACCTAATCGTTCGAAAAATCAAAAATGGCACCGTGATTGATCATGTTGAAGCTGGAAAGGGTCTCAAGGTACTCAATGCACTTGGGATAGATGGAAAGGATGGCAATGTAATTACAATAGCACTCAACGTTCCCAGCTCAAAGGTAGCAAAAAAGGATATCATAAAGGTGGAGAATAGATTCCTACAAGATTCTGATACTAACAAGCTTGCACTCATTGCACCAAAGGCAACGGTAAACATAATCAAGGAATACAAATTGGTTGAGAAGAGGCGCGTAACGTTGCCAAATGAGATAGAGCGAATTTTCAAGTGTTCGAATCCTGATTGCATCTCAAATAGTGATGAAGATATTGAGCCTGTGATGGATGTAGTGGACAAGACAGGGCTTGTTCTAAGATGCAGATTCTGTACTAGAATATTGGATGTTAACGAACTAAAGTACTATTAATTTCAGAATTATTCTTTGGCCTTTATCTCGTACTGATCAGAGGTATACTTTCTTGTTGATCCAAATGGTCTAAATGGTCTTCCGTTACCGTGATAAAATTTGGAGAAAAATTCCACATAGACTAATCTTGCCCCCTGTATGCCAGGCTCAAAGACACCTATGATGATATTGAATATGTGTCCTATGAAGAGTATGACGGTGCCAAGCACTATGAAAGGTATTGTGTGATGCAGTGTCTTTGTGAAAATAAAGTCAATTACGTCAGCTAAAATAACTGATGCAAGCAAAATTCCAATAATTCTTGTGTATGAAAGAATGTGACTCACTATTGAGGGCAATTCCATTACTGCCCTTACACCCTCGCCATAGAACATGAGACCAATTCCAGCAAGCATCAGGCCAACATAGCCAACTCCCTCTATGTGATGAAGTGGGTTGACATGCTGGTGGTGCAATAGCGCCAATCCAGTAAGGACTACCCCCCATCCAAAGAGTATCCAGCCTACCTTGCCTATTGCATGTTTTTTCTCTCCTTCTCTTAAGGTGTTAAGTATGCCAAGGATTAACCCAAATGTAACCATGCCCAGTCCAATATATCCAGCAAGCAACAGTAGATGTCTTAGGCCAGTAATTGGATTGAATATTGCCCCGTCTGCCGGAAAGTGCATTCCAAATGTGCTGCTAAGATAGTTGAACAGGTAATTGTTAAGGTGGAATCCAAAATACAGGTTAAATGTGAATCCCAAAATCATTGCAATAATTGCTCCAGGTGTCATGGCCTTTGCTAGCTTTACCATTTGTCGTGGTTTCAATATAGTCAAGGCAAACTTACGCAGTGGTGTGGGCATGATGTTAAAGTTCTTCTTTCCTCCCTCTACTCTTCGAATTACCCACCTACAGACAAGTAAGATGACAAGGCCATAACCAAAGTCTCCTACCATCATACCATAGAAGACAGGAAAGATTAGACCGAAGATCAGAGTAGGATCGAATTCTTTTCCTGACGGCAAGGAGTAGAATCGGATAAAGGCCTCAAACAGTTTGAATCTCTTTGGATTGCCAAATAAGGTTGGAGGGTTCTCGTCGGTTTCTCAGCTCAAAAAGTAGTGTTCCCTTGGAATGCTGGTCAAAGCTATTCTTTAGTTGGCTTACCTTTGACTTTGGTATCCATCCCTCGAGTGCAAAGGAATCTGAAGTAACGCCAAGGTTATCGACTACCTCGAGTTTCTTGTTCTCAATTTCTAGTTGTTCTTCGAGGCATATGATATTTACATAATGATCCTTTGAAATTTCTGCTAATTGTTTATCAATTTCATTTATTTTTTGAGTAATTTCATTTTGTTTGTTCTTTAGACTTTGGCTCAGTTCTGCCGCCTTTCCTTTTAGTTTGGGCACGGCCTCAAGTTTGACATTATACCCTTGGACTACAGTAGCTAATGCGTGTGCAGGAAAGTTTGGAAAAGTGACTAGAATAATTCGTGTTGCGTCTTTTTCTTCCTTTGAATACAGGAAGACATCTTGGCCATGTATTTGTAATGCTTGCTTAAAACCAGCAGCGTTCTTTTGATCCACTCTACCAAAATAAGAATGAGCAGATGAAAGTTGCAACACATTAAAATCTTCAGGGAAAAATGAGAACTCTTCAACCAGCTTTATGTTGTTTCCATTTTCTTTGAGTTGGGTCAGGAGGGTTTCCTTTTCTCGCTCCAAGGACGCAACCTTGTCGTCTATATCAATAGATTTTGCGCCCTCCAAGAGTTGTCCTATGGAACCAAATCTCTGGCATTGTGTGACCGACATTGGAGGCAGGACAGTTTTCAAAGCCTTCATTCTTAAAAGCTGGTCTGAGACTTGCCTGTACGTATCATCATCGCGTTCATTTCTCAACAGTGCCGCAACGTCTTTTGAAAGGGGTTCAAGTTGAACTGCATTTAGATCATGAAGAACTGAGACTACAGTCTGCCTATCTTTTCTCAATCCAAGCACGGCAATACGTGCCATTGGTATAGGTTTTAGAACCAAATCTATACCTCTTTTAACAAAGTATTGATTATTTCTTGTACAGTTTGTGCGTCAATTTTAGCGGAGACTGTTTTTGATTTGTTAGTTGCATCGTCGATTATCTTTTCTGTTTCGGTTGTGGCCTTTTTTCTTGATTGTTCCACATTTGATTCCACTAATTTTTCGCCATCAATCTTTACAGTGGTGATTGTTTGAGATACATAACTTTCAAAATTTCTAAATTCTTCTGAAACTTTTTTCTTGTGCTCGTCTATTTGTGTTTGTGTCCTATCTTCTGCTTCTTTTATCTGCTTGAGTGAATGGACGTATTTTTCTGCAGTTGACATTTTAAACTCCTAGAAAATGCCTTCCTGCATATAATACCAGAGCAACTGTTCCAAAGATATTTCCAAACTTGAAAGCTCTCATTATCAAGTATAACTTTCTCTGTTGTGCGTTCTTAAAGCTAGGCAATTATCTCCTTCTCCTTTTTGAGTCGAGCTTTCTCTTCTCTTTCTCCCATCTTTCGCTTGACTGTCTTTAGCATTATGAAAGTATCACGTTCCATCTCATCTAATCTAAAAATGATGAACTTGACAGCAGCTTGCAATCTAGGTATAAATAAATTCTCGATTGCATTTGATTTACGCTTTGTTTTTTCTATTTCCAGCAAAAGTTTGCGCAGTGCTGTTTCCTTTTCTGCCACCTCAAGTACCATCTTGTGGACATTTTGGAAAGCCTTTATTGCTTCGTTAATCGATGGCGGTAACTCTAGCAAATGTTCTGTAAGAGACTGGTCACTCTGCCCCCCGCCAATCTTTGGAATTTTAACACCCATTACATTTTTTGAAGTGATTTGTAATTTACTAAGCTGGGGAATCTTCATTGCCTCGTTTTCCAACCTCATGGAACCGGCCAACATCTCTGCCATCATTATGCTCTGGTAGCCCTTGATGATCTCTGCTTGCAAGGCACTTCTCAGAGAGGCTGCAGTTTTGCTGGTATTGAAAAATTCTAAAATCAGAGCCTGCCTTTTTAGTTTTAGTAACTTTAGGCCCTTTTGTGCTATCTTTATTCTTCTTTTTGTGCGGATGTATTCAAGACGAGTAGGTCGAATGTTAGTTACTGATGGCAACCCTACTTTCCACCTGGACTAGTCCTCTTTCTGTATTTCTCGATAAACTCAGGCTTGATACGGTTCAATTCAGAGTCTGAAAGTTCGTCAAGTAATTCCCAGCCAATATCCAAAGTCTGCTCAATGGAACGGTTTTCATCCATTCCTTGGTTGACAAACTTCCTTTCAAAGCTGTTAGCCACCTTTAGGAATTTTCTGTCAAGATCACTTAATGCTTCTTCACCCACAATAGCTGCAAGCGATCTTGCATCCTTACCTTGTGCATATGTAGAATAGAGTTGGTCTGCAAGACTTCGATGATCTTCTCTTGTTCTTCCCTTTCCAATACCCTGATTCATCAAACGCGAAAGGCTGGTCAAAACATCTACTGGAGGATGGATATCTGCTCTATGAAGGTCTCTGCTCATGACGATCTGTCCCTCAGTAATGTAACCAGTAAGGTCTGGAATCGGATGAGTAATATCATCAGCTGGCATGGTTAGAATTGGAATCTGTGTAACAGAACCGTTTCTGCCCTTGATCTTGCCTGCTCTTTCATAGAGAGAAGCCAAGTCAGTGTACATGTAACCTGGATATCCTCTTCTGCCAGGAACTTCTTCTCTTGCAGCTGAAATTTCTCTTAATGCTTCACAATAGTTTGTCATATCAGTCATGATAACCAGCACATGCATGTCTCTTTCATATGCCAGATATTCCGCTGTAGTTAATGCAAGTCTTGGAGTAAGCAAACGCTCCATTGATGGATCTGATGACAAGTTCAGGAAAAGCGAAGTTCTGCCAAGTGCGCCGCTTTCTTCAAATTGTTTTACGAAAAAGTTTGCTTCTTCACTTGTAATTCCCATTGCTGCAAAGACCACTGAAAAATTCTCAGAGGCACTAAGAACTTTGGCCTGTCTTGCAATTTGTGATGCAAGTAGGTTGTGAGGAAGACCAGCACCAGAGAAAACTGGAAGCTTCTGGCCTCTTACAAGAGTATTCATTGCATCTATGTTAGACATGCCGGTTTGAATGAACTCTGATGGTTCTTCCCTTGAATACGGGTTAATACCAGAGCCGACCAAGTCGACTTTGTGTTTTGAGACGATCTTTGGGCCATTGTCTTTTGGATTTCCTAGTCCATCAAAGACTCTGCCAAGCATATCGTCAGATACTGAAATCTGTGCGGTCTCTCCAAGGAACTTGACTGAAGTTCCAGTTGTGTTCAATCCCATAGTTGAGCCAAATACCTGAACTACCGCAAGTCCTTGACTTGTATCAAGAACCTGTCCTTGTCTTCTTTCTCCATTTGCAAGTTTTATTTCTACCATTTCACCATAAGCGGCATTATCTACTCCTTGTACAAACATCAGCGGACCTGCAATCTTGTCAATAGTCTTGTATGATATGGTAGACATCTAGCGTGTAACCTCCACTAAGAGACTTTCAAACTCTTGCTGCATTTTGTTCTTAAAGTCTTTAATTAGTTGTTCAACCTGATCTTCTTTTGTCCATTTTATTTTTGATATCATCTTTCTTGATTCTAATGTTCCTATCTTTGTAGATGGAATTCCTTTCTTGATTGCATCTGCTTCCATTTTGCCAAATTCTATGATTGCAGCAAGCATCAGGAATTGTTTCCTAATTGATGTGTATGTATCCACATCGTCATATGCACTTTGTTGTAGATAGTCTTCTCTGATTGTTCGTGCTGTATCAAGAACTCCCTTTTCTGGTTCTGGTAATGCATCATAACCGACAAGTTGAACGATTTCTTGTAACTCTGATTCTTTCTGCAAGATTTCAAGCGCTTCCTTTCTTAGTGCTGTCCATTCAGGTGCAACATTCTTCTTGTACCAATCTCCCATGTCATCTGCATATAATGAATAACTTGTAAGCCAGTTAATTGATGGGAAGTGTCTTCTTGATGCCAAGCTTGCATCAAGTGCCCAGAAAACTCGAGTCACTCTAAGCGTGTTCTGAGAGACCGGCTCCGAAAAGTCTCCACCAGGAGGTGATACTGCGCCGACAAGGGTAAGAGAGCCAACACGCTCTTCTGGAGAGATGACAATTGCCTTTCCTCCTCTTTCATAAAATTCTGCTAGTCTTCTACCAAGATAAGCTGGATATCCTTCTTCACCTGGCATCTCTTCCAATCTACCTGAGATCTCTCTTAATGCTTCTGCCCATCTGGAAGTACTGTCTGCCATCAAGGCAACACCATAACCCATGTCACGATAGTATTCGCCCATTGTGATTCCGGTGTAGATGCTTGCTTCTCTTGCTGCAACTGGCATGTTAGAAGTGTTAGCTACAAGAATGGTACGTTCCATTAATGGTCTTTTTGATTTTGGATCTTCGAGTTTTGGAAAAGTTGAAAGAACTTCAGTCATTTCGTTCCCTCTCTCACCACAACCTACATACACGATAACATTGCTGTCTGCCCACTTTGCAAGCTGCTGTTGAGTTACTGTCTTTCCACTTCCAAATGGACCCGGAATTGCAGCTGTTCCACCCTTTGCAACGGGGAAGAACGTATCAAGTACTCTTTGACCAGTAAGTAACGGTTCTTCTGGTGCCAGTTTTCGAAGAACTGGTCTTGGAGTTCTTACGGTCCACCAGCTTGAAAGACCGATATCTGTTTTGGCACTGTTTTGTACAGTTGCAACAATATCGTTAACTGTAAACTTGCCTTCTGAAATTTCTGACAATTGACCTTCAACATTGTATGGCACCATAATTTTGTGCATGATAAGCGGAGTTTCTTGAACTTGACCAATTATTTCACCAGGAGATACATTATCTCCTTTTTTCTTCAGTGGAACAAAGTCCCACTTTTTGGTTTGATCAAGAGCAGGGATCACTTTTCCTCTGCTGATAAAGTCTCCACTTTGTTCTCTTAGAACATCAAGCGGTCTTTGAATTCCATCATAAATTGAAGTAAGCAGACCCGGACCAAGCTGCATTGAAAGCGGTCTTTTTGTGTTGGTTACCTTCTCGCCTGGACGCAGACCTGTAGTGTCTTCATAAACCTGTACTGTTGCCTTGTTTCCTTCTAATCTGATTATTTCACCGACTAGCCCCATCTCACCTATACGGACGACGTCGAACATCTGGGCTCCCTCAAGTCCACTAGCGATGACTACCGGACCCGAAATTCTTGAAATTATTCCATCAGCCATTTATTATCATCAACTTGTGGGTATACTTATTCCTAACACTCTCTTTGCCAGTGCCGCAATTGACTCTTCTTGAATGTTTCCTTCCAGTGCGGGCATAAATAGAACTAGCGGCTCTATTGACGCCTCGATCTTTTTCCTAAAGATTGCTGGGATGGTAGTTCTTACAGAATCGCTTGCAATAATAAGACTAAACTTTCCTGAATGATACAAGTCTTGGATAGTTTTGCTAGCTTCTTCACCACTTACAACAAAGGTATCTTCCATTCCAAGAAGCCTGTATCCTATCACAAGTTCACGCTCTCCTACCACCGCGATCTTGCCACTTGATTGGGTTTTTTGTGTAGACATTATCTCACTCTATTAGCAATAACGAGTTGATGTGCTCGGTTGAAAGGTTATAGCGCTTGCCATATGCAATTCTTTTAATGTTTTCAAGCTCTTGTTCCATTTTAAGAATAAAGTAGAATATAGTTCCAATTGATAATGCAATATTTTTCAATTTGTTCACATATTCGGAATTTATGAATTTATCCAAAGCAACTTCAAAATCAATTAGACTTTTTGATTTCTTGTATAAAGCCAATGCATTAACTAACATAAAGCGATTCTCGATTCTGCCCACTATTTCTGGTACATCCTTTGCGTTATAGATCTCCAAGAGTTCGCTTTTTGAGATCTTTCCTCCCTCTATAATGTGCCTATTCAGTATGTCTTTGTCAAGGTTAGATTCTTTTGCCTTTAGAAGGATCAAGACATTCTTTTTGTCTATCTCTGTTCTAAAGAGATCACGAATGATACCCTCGTCACCTTGGAAGAACTTGAGTGATTCCAACAAATTCTGATAGTAATGAGCCTGCAGTGCAGACATCATTGGCCCTTGGTTTCCTGTCTTTTGATAGGTCTCAAGATGCTGCATCAGGATGGTTCCATAGTTGTACTTGACTAGTTGATTTACAACTCCATCGACGTTATTCTGTGAAAGTATGACTTTCATGTCATCATGAGGAATGTTTCCAGCCGAGATTCCGGCTGGAACATTTCTGTTTGATACAAGAAATGATTCTACCTCAGTGACTGGTCTTCCCATGCTTTTTGAAGACAAAATTAGTTCTATATTGTAAATATCCCACTTTGAAAGATATGCGCGTACTGCAGACTTGCCATTAAACGGTGTTGCCTCTAGCGCAATCTTGTTTACAAGGACCAGATGTCTGTTCAGTGCAACCTGTAAAAGATCTGTGTCTTTGAATAAAGTTGCCGCTTTTTCAATTTCTGGGCCATACCAAGTTGATTCGAGAATCTTCACCATATCACCTTCGTCTTTTGCTTTCATCAGATTTTGTATTGCATCTTTTGAGAGAAAGTTCAGGGAAAATGCTTGTAGTCTACCAAAGGATGATGCATATTGCGACGTTGGCAATTACATTCTCTCCGAAAGGAAACTTTTGATCTGGTCTTCATTGGTTCGCAGCAATTCTTCAAAAGTAAGGTCAAGCTCTTTTGTTCCTTCCTTGTTTTCTGCAACTATGCCACCTAGAGTCTTAATGGACTTGCCTACTGTCACAGCCATGTCCTTCAACATGGGTTTGTCCTCATCGCGGCAGTGAACAACAATATTTTGTCCAAGTTTTTTCTTTGAGCTGTTCACCATAGTTTCAAGAGCTTTTTTGTATTGAGGGCTCTTGGCATAATTTTCAATTTCTTTTCTGATCACATCAAATGCTGATTGCATGTTAGCATTGATGGCATCAAACATGATCTTTTTTGCGTGGAGTTTTCCTGCCTCAATTATCCTAGCATATTCTCTTTCTGATTTGACCTTGGCTTCATTTGCAAACTTTTCTTGAATCTCTTTAACAGTGATATTCAATTCTGTTTGAAGTTTAGATTTTTTTTCTACTAGATCCTTATCGAGACTACCAATCTCCTTTTTCTTTCTATTCTCTATCTCAAGGAGGAAAGTCTCTATGCTCATTTTACTGAAACCACTAAAGGATACCTAGCAGTAATATTATTCCCAATACGAATCCGATGATCCATAACGTTTCTGGAATGACGAAGAAGAATAGTACCTGACCAAACTTCTCTGGTTTTTCTGCAATGATACCCATGCCGGCAGCACCGATACCTTGTTGTGCATTACCTGTACCTATCAAACCACCTGCAATTGCAATAGCTGCAGCAATAGCAAGTAATGGTTTAGTCAAACCACTGCTTGTTGTAGTTGCAGTCTGAGCAAATGCAGAATGAGTTGTAAAGAAGGTCGACAATCCGATTGTCAGCCCAGCTATTATGATAATAAGCGATAATTTGGAACGCTTGTTCAGCACCATCAGTTATGGCTCATTTGCTGTGTATATATTAATCTAATTCTTATAAAGCCACACTTTATTTTTTCAAAAAATAGGAAATCTCTAGTGCGATCATCGTACATTGTATTTGCTATATTGTAATATCTAGAATCAGCTAATCTTCAACAGGAAGATCTAACCTGTTTCCCCATTCTCCCCAAGAGCCAAGATACACCTTTACATTTTTGAAGCCGAGCATTTTTAGTGCCACAAATGAGTTTGCTGCCCTATAGCCTCCTTGACAATAAGTTATGATCTCGTCATTTTTTGAGAATTGGTATAACTTTGCAAGTTCTTCTAGCGATTTCATGGTACCATCTTTGTTGATGTTCAATGTCCAATCAGTGCTAACGGAATTTGGTATGTGGCCCTTTCTTGCTGCACGTATGACTTTGCCTTCGTATTCTTCTTTTGTTCTTGCATCAATTAGTTTTGCCTTGCCAAGATTCTTCTTGATGTATTCAAAACCCGCTAGAATTTTCTTGTTAGTTTTGCCAGAGAACTTGGCTGGTCTAAAGCCATTGGTCTTGGTTTCAATAGGCAAACTAAGACTCTGCCATTTCTTAAATCCGCCATTTAGCATGAATACATGGGGATGTGAAAAATACATCAAGAGCCAGACACCCCGGGCTGCACTCATGCCTGCAACATCATCATAAAACACTACAGTCTTTTGCTTTGTTACACCCATGAATGAAAATAGATTTTTCATCTGTTTCTCAAATGACTTTACGCCGTCCTGTGTTGTGTCAAGCCAGTGATAGTAGAATAGATCAACATTAACTGCACCAGGAATATGCCCTTCGGAATATTCCTTGTAAGATCTACAGTCAACTATAATCAAGTTGGGTTTTTGTATCATTTTTACAAGTTCTTCTGGAGACTTTAACATGTAAATTCTCTACACTATCCAATGTAAATTCATTTCATTGCCATCTTGTATCAG
The DNA here is from genome assembly GCA_963701075.1 of uncultured Nitrososphaerota archaeon. GTDB lineage: Archaea > Thermoproteota > Nitrososphaeria > Nitrososphaerales > Nitrosopumilaceae > Nitrosotalea. The sequence continues at coordinate 509,687 of OY969559.1, read as the reverse complement.
CTGATACTGGCAGAACAGTGAAACCATCTGGAAAATTTATCATATTTCTTGAAATTTCTATGCTGTCAAATTATGTATTATAACTGGAAAAGTCATAATTTGTTACAATTCTTTCAAAATCGTAAATTCTTATATCTATGTAAAGTATGATATTATCACAAAATGAGAATCTTAAATCACAAATATATTAATTCCAAATTTAATACGTCATACAAAATTAATGGAAATTGATTAGCAAATGACAAAGTCAGGGACGGCCGCTCCAAGGTTATCTGTTTATCAGACATTCAAGACAAAAAATAAAGAGTTTACAGGTGAAGCCATGCGTCAACGTGGAATAATCATGCATCTTGCAGCGGAGACTCTGCCAACAAAAAAAACCAGAACTGCCATAGCACATAAACTTGCAGAAAGAAATGGAACCACCTGGCAGAATATTTATTCTGGGATCTTCAGGGATCTGGATGAGATCCTTTTACCATTAGGCATTGTTGAAGAGTCCGGCAGGCTTCCGATAAAACGAGGACCCAAGGCGCTTCAAGAACAAGGAGTACCATATTACAAATTAACGGAAGGAGGTTTGTTGGTTGCTGCATCTTTGTCAGAGACAGGAGCAGAACGACTGGGAATTATCAATGAATTTTTTGAAAAAAATTCCAATTCAAAAGACAAGGATCTAAAAAAGTCAGTTCTTACATTGCTTGATATTGCTCCAAATTTTGTTTCCTTGCTGCTAAGAAGATACATCGAGTCATACAGCGAGGGGAAGATAGATCGACTGATTCCGTTTGATAGCGATAGTGTAAAGAAGGCGCTGGATGAAACATTGAGTGTTCAACGCGAGCTATTGGAGGGATTCTCATCATTGTCAGACACGGACAAGGAACCCATCATGAACTTCCTAAAGAAAGTAGGCTAGTCTCACGAATAATCAAAATCCTTTTCCAAAGGAGCTTGATAATGTTGATAAGGTTATCTAAAACTGAACATGGCGATTTAATTTGTATTGAGGCATAGGTGATTACGATGGACGATGAGTTAATTGAACATGTATTGCACTTGATTGATGCAAAGAAAGGAGACAATGGTAGATTGACCTACATTCTCAATATGCTTCAAGAAGACAGGCCGTTGTACATCTCTGACAGAAAATACCTTGAATCATTGATCTCTATGTACATAGAACCATCTAAAAGAAAAGTTGTACGCCAACAGTCTGTTGAAGAACTAAAAACAGAACTTACACGAGTAAAACAAAGACTTGAAAGATATGAAAAGCGAGGATACAAAAAGGCAATTGGCAGAAAGGCTGTTTTCTTTTTTGTTACATTCTTCTTTGGCTGGCATGCAGTAGCACGACTACTTGGGTATAGCACACTTGGCAGTAATCAAAATATCAACATGTATCTCTTTCCGCTATACCAGCTAAAGACGATACTACCATCGCAGGTTACCACAATCATGGGGCAGTATGACCTCAGCGTAGAGCAGCTTGTTGTGTTTGTTTGGGGACTAATGATACTGACATGGATAATTCTTGGCTTTGTCTACTTGGTAAAATTCATGCGATCAAGATACAACCCTGCATTACAATAAGCTAGGAGTTTGTAAAGTTGAAATCTTGTGTATAGTCGCTGCCACTGAAAGCGGTTTTTATTGCATAATAGGCTGTTCCTGAAACAGTAATCTTTGCTGTTCCTTTTTCTAGATCAGACCAGATATTTGGATAGTTTCCAGTGTTTTCAATGACTGCGCTATTGCCCATATTTGACGAGGTTCCTGCTACAAGAGGATAGTAATTGGAACCTTCCCAGTTTTGGTCATATGATTGTCCTATCTGACCATATCCAATCACTGTTCTACCATCATAGATAGTGTAAGTTATGTATTCAAGAATTACCGTAGTAGTGTTTGGATTTGTAACGTAAAAGTTGGTTTGCAATGTTGCGGTTCTATCACTAGTTGAGACAATCGATGTTCCGTTATAGCTTATAGAAAGAGGTTTGATTTGAGCTGAGACTGCTGTAAGTGAGCTGAGGAACATTTGAGCCCTGCGGTACAAGATTTTTCATCATGCCTGAACCCGGCAGAACAGCAAATACGGCAATAACCACAATGACTGCTGCAACTGCTACATAAAGTAAGATTTTTGCATCCAAATATGATATCCAATCGATCCAGTCTTCAAATAAACCTTTGAGTTGAAAACCCTTATAGTAAAAGTTTCAGGATCTAAATTTGTGCAATATCACCAAGCAGTAAGAATTGGTCAGGACAGAGCAAGAAAATCTCAGATGACTCTGTTTGAACATGCTGGTTTTGCAATGCTTACTCTTACAGTGAAAAAATCCCAGGGAACATTTGTCCCAGTTGGAGAAAAAGAATTTGTTTGCATTGCCCAAAAACCAGAGGGCTGGGTTGCAATCATTGTAGACGAAGAAGGGTATGCCAAGGCACAGTCAAAGGCCTTGTCTGAAGAACAGGCAAGAGAAATTTTGCAAAAAGCAGTTACTGCCGGAATTCCGGAATATGCTGGTGCTGTTAAACTAGTGTAATCTCGGTACCTTCTGGACTTCCCTTGATGGCTTTTTCCAGTGTTTTGATATCAGCTTTGAGAATTCTTGTTTTTATTTTGGAGCGCTCAATTACCTTCAGGGCCACTATATCCATCAAGTCATATCCACCTGCAACAGAATCTTGGTGCACAAGCATGCTTCGGAGATTTTTTAGTGGAATTTTTTTGAATTTTTTTGCATGCGGATTTTTGCGTGGATCTGAATCATAGACACCATCCACATCGGTTGCATTAAGAAATGTGCTTGCCCTTACCTTTTCTGCAATTAGTGCTGCAGTGGCATTTGTGCTCTGTCCTGGATGCAGTCCTCCCGTAACTACTATCAGGCCGCTGTCTGCTGCATTGGCTACTTCCTTCAAATTAGTGGGAGGATGAGGATATGCCTTTTCTTGTAGTGCAAAAATTAGCAATCTTGCGTTGAGTCGTGATACCTCAATGCCTAGCTCGTCAAGCGTTGATTCGTCTGCGCCTGATGACCTTGCATGTGAGATGTAATGTCGTGCTATTTTGCCCCCGCCTGCAATTATGATTGGCTGGCAGATCTTGCTTGACTTGACAAAAAACTCGGCAAACTGCTTCAATGTCTTTGTGTCTTCGAGGCCAAATAGGCTACCTGATAGTTTTATGACAATTCTTTTCCGACGTTCTATTGGTTGATTAGTTTTCATTACCTGTTTTCACCAAGGATGACTTGTGCTGCCATTTCAACCTTTTTTCTAAATTGTTGTCTTGTATAGATTCGTAAAATATCCATGAATCCTGAGATGGCTGACACCAATGGAATCTCGGAGATTGGGAGCTCGTATGCTTCCTTTGGGCCTGTTCCCCTAGTTGATGTAAGAATTATTGACTGGGACTCTTTTTTCGAAGGCGTAAGCGGAATTGACGGTGTCTTTGATATGTCGACAAAAACTTCAGCCTCGTTGACCTTGGCTCTTCTTGCGATATCATGCTGAAGTTCTGATGGGTTGACGTTACCCATTCTTGGTTTCATGAAAATTTTTTCATAGACACACTTTAGCAGCCTTCGCTCTTGATAGTCTAGCGCCAGCTGGCTTGCTCTTTTAAGCTCGGAATTTGTCTTTGGCAGTGAAATTAGCTTTGAAATGATAAATTCATCAGTGAATTGTACATATTTTTCCAAGTCATCGGTAGCAAGTCCAAGCTCACTGTCTGCAAGCAGCATTGATTCAAGCAACATTACCTCTGCTGCTCTCACAGTCTTGTGAAAATAGACAGCCCTGAACATCTGGTATCTAGAAATCATCATTGACTCAAATGAATGAAGGGCAGACTTGTTAAGGGAAAGCTTTCTTTCATAAACATCAAATGAATTTATGATTCTCTTAAAGTCGATTCTTGCATGTTCTGCCCCTGTAAAATAGCTGTCACGGAGGAGATAATCCATCATATCAGCGCTCAGGCCTCCAGAGATGATCTCGTTCATGAATTGATATTTTGAATTTCCAAATGCCAACTTGCTGAGAAATGTCTTGTCAAAACCATTTTTTGATATGAGATCGCCAATTTCGGACTTTAGGATGAGGTTCTTGCCTATTTTTTCATGAGAAATTTTTTTCTTTTTTTGAAGTACTTCCTCAAATAGGTGCGAGAATGGCCCGTGACCTATGTCATGCAAGAGTGCTGCCAGCCGGAGATTTTTCATGTTGTCAGGGGTAAGGTAGCCTTTTTCTTCCAGTATTGATGCTGCCTGGCTTGCGATATGCATGGTGCCAAGTGAGTGCTCAAATCTAGAGTGCTGCGCTCCCGGGTAAACTAGATGTGCACCTGCAAGTTGCCTTATCCTGCGAAGTCTCTGAAAGACGGGGTTGTCGATAACATCAATCTCATGCCTGTAAACATTGATGAATCCATGTATTGGATCTACAATCTGGAGATATTTTTTTTTCATATTACTTGACATGTTTCAAAACAATCTGCCTGATCTCCTGATGAACTGCTTGCTTGTGACGAGATGCGTTTACAATATGCCAGCCAAATTGCTTTGCTAACTTTCTGTATGTTTCGGTAATCTTTTGGGCAAACTCCATGTTCTCTTCAAATTTGTCCCGCCTTTCTTTTTTGCGAGAAAACGAATCAGTTACATTTACGTCAAGAAGAATTACAAGATCTTCTTTTGGTAGTCCATTATCCAAATTTTCAAGCCATTTCATGTCGAGACCATTTACTGTTCCATACACCAGATTTGATTGGTAATATCGATTCATGATTACAACATAATTTTCTGATAGCGCATCTTGGATTTCCTTTGCTTTCTCCCACCTGTTTGCAGCAAGAAGACAATGAATCACTTGTGGAGGAAATGATCGTTTTCCGCCAAGATAGCGCCTGATCTCTTTGCCAATAGGCGTAGCATAATCTGGAAAGCTGAATATTTTTGATTTTCTATTTTTGGTCTTCAGAAACTTTGCCAAAAGTTTTGATTGGGTTTTCTTTCCTGCCTGGTCAAAACCTTCCACAACTATGATCATGGAATCCTATTGAATGGGGCGGTAGATAAATTGTAAATTTGACTTAACATTTAATAACCAAAAAGCGCTAAAAATAACAAAATGGGCTTGGGCTATTACATGGTAAAAGAAGTAATGAGAGAGATAGGAAACAAGTCAAGAGAGTTCTACGAGTTTGTCCTTCCTCCAGTGGATATAGTCATACAAAACGACAGCCTTGTTGTGACAATGGACATGCCTGGATTTGATAAAAAAGAGATCAAGCTCCGAATTCATGGACATATACTATCCATAAATGCAAAAAGAGAGACAGTTGGCGATGGCACAGTAGTATGGCGCCAGAGACCCAATACAGTAGATAAAAAAATTAGATTACCTATGAGGGTAAAAGACGAGGAAGACCTTGGTGCGTCTGCAAAATATCATGATGGTGTACTTACACTAACAATTCCAATAAAGACTGGAAAAAATATCACGATAGAATAATTATCGTTCCTTTATCGCAATAGTGATTCCCATCATAACCACAGAACCTATCATACCTATTTCTCCTACCAGATGGTTTGTCGTATAGAGAATTGTAGAGCCGATAAATATTGCTGCTGACATGATGCTTCCTGCAAGCAATGTATTTTTTGATTTTGGGGGATTTTCTCGTATTCTTTTGGTATCCTCCAAGAACTTTCTGATCTCTGGAACAACTGCTATTGCAGAATCAATAGATTTTATAAATCTGTTAAACGCAAGTTTGATCTCTTCGATATAAGCATCCTTTACAATGTTTTCTTCTTCCAAAATATTTTGCAAGACATTGATGAATCTGAAACTGACCTTGTGTGTAAGGTATATCCCTTCAAGAATTGACGCCATCCTCATGTAAAGTGCCAAGTGCTTTGGAAGTTTGAATGGAAACCTGCTCATTGTTTTATTTGCAAGCTCCATTAGTGCCTTGACTTCCATCCTGTCAACTTTGGTTCCATACATTGCTTGGATGGACATGCCAATTCCCTGCTCTATTATTCCCCTGTCGTATCCTGGCATCAGCATTCCAAGATCATCCATGGCGCTCACCGTCCTTGTGGGATCTTTTTCAACAAGTGCAAGATACAGCCGTATTAATTTTAGGCGGGTTTTGCTGTCAAGCCTTCCCACCATTCCAAAATCATACAATATCAGAGAGCCATCATTTGTGACCGAGATATTTCCAGGATGTGGGTCTGCATGAAACATCTCATGGCGTAAAAGCATGGTAAAAAAGACCTTATGTGCACGTACCACTAGCTGTTCCCTATCGATTCCAGCCTCGTCTAGTGCCTTTACGTTGGTTATCTTTATTCCTGGAATATAGTCCATGGTGAGTATATTTTTGCTTGAATAATCTTCCATGACTGAAGGAATTATTACTTTGGGATAACTATTGAAATTTCTTCGAATTGTCTTTAGATTTTGTGATTCTATTTGATAATCCATCTCCTCATGTATTGTTTCTATGAATTGTGAAAGCATTGCCTCTGCGGAATAGCGTAGATTGGGGTCGACAAATCTCATTGCAAAGGGAATGATTTTCTTGAGGACCTTGATATCCTCTTCTACTACTTTTTCTATACCAGGCCGTTTTACTTTGATAATAACATCTTGTCCTTTTACTTTTGCACGATATACCTGGCCAAGCGATGCTCCAGAGATTGCATTTTTGTCGATATAGTCAAAGTTTCTCTCAATTGGACCTAGATCATTTTCTATAATTGGTTTTACTTGTTCAAATGGAGCTGCCGGCACTTCATCCTGAAGCTTTGCAAGCTCTTCGAGGTATGGTTGTGGAAGTATGTCAGCTCTTGATGAAAGCCATTGTCCAAGTTTGATATATACAGGACCGAGGGAGACAAATGTTTTGAGAGCTTTGCGGGCATTTTTTCGATATCTTTCCAGATCTACATTTTTTCCCTCTCTTCTTACCCATTCTCTTCTGTCCTTTCGCAAAGATATGACAAGTGGAAAAAGTTTGATGAAGGTTCGAAGTGTTCGAGATTTTGAAATGTCAGATTCCCTCCTAGAAATCCTTTAGTTTCTTTACTATTGAATATCCCATGTATCCTGTTACAACAGAAGTTAGCAGTCCTGTGATGCCAGCTGTGATTTCTGCAAAAGGCTTGTTCTTTTGTAATTTATAGACTTCGGAGGCTACTTTTTTTCCGCCCCAATAAGCACTCGCAATACCGATTAAAAATTCTGGCGCATCATGTATTAGATGGCCTAGCGGATCATCTCTAGGATCTACCTTATCCACATGGACAAGATACTTGTCTTCATATTCTCTAATGTGGAGATTGCCATACCGAAATTGTCTTATGGCTCCATTTTTTTGGCCCAACTTTGTTTCCTCAGCACCCTCCAGCATGAAAGGGCGAATTTCTTTTGGGACTTCGATTTCATCCGAAGCCATGCTCAAAAAACGGACATTCTCTAAATAATAACTTTAGGTTATTTCTTGTTTCTTTTCCTCTAGGGGGATTTTGGGTTTTCTCTTTATCTTAAAGATGATTCCGCCAATTCCTGCTGCAATGGCAACAAGAATTACCGGCTGCAATTGCGACAAGGCCCCGTTGGATTGTGGTGCTGGCGCTCCAAACGATACAGTGTCTACCTGTGTAATTGTGTGAGTTTGTAGGAGCGTATCTTTGTATGTTAACGTAACCAGAACCTTTTGGTCTCCTGATAGTGGCTCCCCTGTTGCGGATACCATTGGTACGTTGAATGGTGTTGGGGCATCAGTATCAAGGTCGCCCATATACTCATACGATTCTTTTATGGTGGAATTTTCAAGCGGATCTACTGTCACTTGTCCAAACTGACCCAGAATGTTTCCTTGATTGAGAACATTTCCTATTACATTTTGCTGGCCAGCAATTTCTTGTGCTTGCACGCCAAAAATTGAGATATCGATCACCGGCCTGATATATGTGGCAAAGTTTTGCGTTTCTATAACGGTAGCACCGTCCTTAGTATACTGCATATCCACAACAAAGTTAACGGCATCGCTTTGGAGGCTTTGATCTGCAAAGACTGGAATTTGTATAGTGTTGCTCTCCAATGGATTTATTTCCGGAATAAACCACTTGTTGTCCTGTAAAATCTTAAAGTCTGAAGAGTTCGATGCCAGGGTAATTGACATGTCAGAAATTTTTGACGGTGACGTATTTTGCAATCCCAAAGTAAGATTTTGCATGACTCCCATCAGGATATAAGATGGTGTTGATAGCTTGATTATAGAAGTAGTTGCCGGCCCTACAATAAGATCGACAATTCTTGTGTCTGATATTTCATTTCCTTGACCGTCAAAGTAGGTAACTACAAATGGCAAGTGCAATGTCTGCTCTGCCAGATCTTGTGTCACAAATATGTTAAACGAGTATGAACTTGATGACCCTGCAGGTACATTACCTATATTCCAGTGGTGTTGATCTATTACAACATTCTGCAAGTTTGACATTGTACCAGAGGCATTTAATTGCGGATTTAGCGTAATGTCTACGTCGTTGAGACTGGCAGTACCTGTATTAGAGACTTGAACTGTAACTGGGTTATTTGATGCTGGCTGTAAGAATGAGTCATCTGCTTTCATGTTAAGGAGCCCTTTTCCTGTTAGCTTGAAGCTAAAGTCAAAGTAGACTTGGCGTAGCCCAACTTCTCTGACTACTGAATAGGTCAATTCGACTGTTCCAGAATAGTCGTGTACAATAAGTGACTTGTCCACGTTTAGGTAGAATGTGAGTGCAAACGAGCTGCCAGCTGGTGCAGTCTGGGTATTGTCTGCAGTGATCAATCCTCCCGCTGAGGTGGCTGGCGAAAATTGTGCAGGCAGGTCTAGGAGTCCATCAATTCCAGTAATATCTTCGTCACCTACGTTTGCAAATTCCATTGTAAATGGAACATTTTTGTCCCCTGGTTGGACCTCTATCTTTTGGTTCTGGTATCCAAAGTATGCGTCAAGAAGCTTGACATCACTAAAACCGTGTGTATATGCGGAATTTCCCGGAGGGCCTTGCTCTGGTGCACTTTGGGCATAGATTGGTAGTATCAATTGTCCTGCAAGAAATATCACAATCAATAGAATTGTTTTGTGAATCATGTCATCTTGTCTCCAGTTCTCCCTCAATAATTCTACCGTCCTTTATTGTTATTACTTTGTCAACCTCGCCAAATTGCGGCCTTTCATGTGTGATTATGATGAAAGTCTGGTTGAGTTTTCTGTTCAGTGACTTTAGAAGCTGTACTATAGTCTCTGCCGATATAGAATCCAAGGCTCCAGTTGGCTCATCAGCTAGAACAATAGCTGGCTTGTTTATCAAAGCTCGCGTGATGGCAACACGCTGAGCTTGTCCTCCAGATACTTTATTTCCAAATTTGTTAAATTGTGATTCAAGCCCGACAGTTTTGAGAAGTGTCCTTGCATCTTCCTCTGAGCCGTCCATGGAGCCATGAATCTTTCTTGGCAAAACGACGTTCTCCAGAACTGTCAAGTCAGTCAATAGATTTGAGAATTGGAATATGAATCCAAGCTTTGAATTTCTAAACGATGCAAGTTGGTTATCATTGAGAGTTGAAGTGTCTACTCCATCAATCAATATAGTACCACTTGTTGGCCTATCAAGCAGACCTATCATGTTCAGTAGTGTTGTTTTGCCAGAACCTGAGCTGCCTACTATCAAGAGAAACTCACCTCGCTTAACAGTGAAATTGATATTTTGTAATGCCTTAACTGAGGTTTCGCCTTCACCATATATCTTCTCCAGATTGCGAACTTCGAGTACGTTATCAGGCAGTTCGCATTGCCTCCACTGGTTGTAGTTGTGTAGCCTTGAATGCAGGATATATCGATGCCACAATAGTAAGTGTAAATGCCAGGATGTCAGTTTGAATTAGGCCTGGCCAATTGTATGAGACCTCCAAAGCCAGACTTCCATTGAATGTCATGTGGGTATCTTTTGCATATGTGGTATAACCTATTGCCAAAGCTGTTCCTACAAGGACTCCTAAGCTGCCTATCACTATTCCCTGAAAAATAAATATCATTAGGATGTCTTTTCTCTTGGCACCTATTGCCCTTAGTACACCAATATCACGTGTTTTGTTTGCCACTTGCATCATCTGTATTGTTACAACACCAAAGGCAGACGAAACCATTCCGAAAAGTCCAACTAGATTAATTAATGCAATGCCTGACTTGAAACCGCTGAGTTGCACTTCTGCTGCTTGTTGTATTGTCTGAGCTTTGAAATCATCGGCAGTTGATGGAAATGCGTCAAGGAAAAGTTGCTTGGTATCATTTGCCTTTGTTGGATCATTTAGTTTGACAAGAATTTCTGATGTCTGGCCTGGCCTTTGTATCATTTCCCGCATTGTATCAATGTTGATTATTGCACCATTATCATAGCCGTTATTGCCAGCCGTCTCAGATGTTCCAACAATCACAAATCTTTTGAGTACATCGTTACCAAATTGATCGTGAACTTTTAACTTTACAGTATCGCCAATCTTTGGATATCCAAGGTCCCGGTCAACAAGTATCCCTAAAACTATCGAGTCCCTTGTTGAAACGTACTGGCCTTTTACAGACTTTGTACAAAGTGGATGCTTGTTCATCCCAAAACGGGTTGACCCCAACCATAGTAAATGGAACATTATAATCCTGAACTAGCTGGCCATTTACGGTTGCATTTATGGAATATACGCTTGTAAACAATCTTGGCGTTGCTGCTTGAACCCACGGAATTCTATCAAGCCAGTTTACCAACTCAAAATCATTTCTTGTGATAAAATCTCCTTTTTTTGTAATGTAGACGTTTCCGTAATGATAGTTGACTAGGTCTCTGACAATGGCATCGTACAGACCTTGGAAGATTACCGAATTTACCGAAACTACCAGTATGGCAATAGCAATAGCAAGGCAGGCAGCAATCAGACTGCCTCTCTTTCTTGTGATAAATCTGATGCCTATCTGGGCTCTATAATCCACGAAGGATCAAGAAATAGTCGCATATTTAATATTTTGTCATGTTTTTATTTGAGAACAAGACAATTATATATACAAGATGTTCTAAATTGAAAGAATAGTGAGAGGGGGATATAGAGAATGGACAAATTAGATATGGAGATCCTGTCACGTTTATTGAATAACTGCAGGACACCTGACAGCCAGATAGGCAAGGAGATTAGAATCTCAGGAGTAGCTGTGAAATCCAGGATTCAGAAAATGATAAAGCAAAAAATCATTGAGCAGTTCACATTAAAAATTGAGCCGCCAGTTTTTGGCTACAGTGTACTATACTTTGTTGTAATAGGAAAAAAGCTTGACTATATTTTAGACAAGATACGACTTGTCGGAGAGCCGTTCTTTGTTGTTCCATGTGTGGGAGGAATTACTGTATGCAGTATTGTAGTAAAAGAAAATCCAGAACATGCAATGGAGATTGCAAAAAATATTCTAAGAGATGTCAGGGTTCTTAGTATATTTGAAGCAAAAAATCCAGAGATAAGATCTGACTTGACAAAGACTGACATTGAGATAATGGATATCTTGTTAACGGATCCGCGATTAAAGATAGAGGAGATTGCCAAGCTCTCGGGCTTTTCCACAAAAACAATAGCAAGATCACTTGACAAACTGCAAAACGACGAGGCAATTCTATTTACCTTGATTTACAATCCAAGAAAAATGGGAAAATATATTCCGTTTGCAGTTCTTGCCACAGTTGACGGAGACATTAAGACTACATTATCCAAATTAGAAAAAAAGTTTGCAGAGTCATTTTTGCAAAAGCCGTTTGTACACCAAAACCAAATAGTGCTCTTTTTTTATAGTGATGACATATACAAGATTGATGAGCTAAGCCAAAAAGTTCACGAAGTTGAGGGGATACAATCAACTGATCTTTTCATTCCAAAAGAGATTAATTTTGTACAGAAATGGATCAAAAATGCCATAACGCATACAAAGAAATCAAAGAGACTGCACGTAGTTCCCCAGATACGTTCATAAAATATCTAGTTGTTGTTTCATTTGATGCGAAAGAAAATTTTCAAGGGAAAAATTCTTTCTCTTAGCGTTTACAAATTATCACTTGGAGGACGCAAAGTAACAAGAGAAGTAATCGAGCATCCAGGCGCTGCTGCCATGCTTGCAATAGAAAAAGGCAAGTTGCTGCTTGTGAAACAACATAGGTTTCCTCATGGGTTTGTGCTTGAGATTCCTGCTGGAACGCTAAACAAGGGCGAAAGCCCAAGAAAATGTGCGTTCCGTGAGCTGAAAAGAAGAGACTGGTTATGAGGCAAAGAAGATGGCCCCGCTTGTCAAGTACTATCCTTCAATTGGGTACAACACTGAGGTAATCCATTGCTTTGTGGCATCTGGAATCAAAAAGGTATCAGGACTAGAACTTGACGAGGATGAGATAATATCGGTAGTAAAGATTGATTTTAGAAAAGCGCTAAAGATGGTCTTGTCAGGAAAGATTGCCGACTCTAAAACAATTTGTGCAGTGCTGACATATGCAATGAAAAAGAAGATCTACGTATAGACTGGTTTTACCAGATCCGCAATATCAGCCCAGCATCTTGCAAGTTTTTCAAGTGTATATACCAAGTCTAAAAATTGTATTGATACTTGTTTTTTTGGCTCCGATGAACGTATGTCAGCAATTTTCTTTTGATAGTTTCTAAATGACTTTATTGCCTCGATTGCAAGTAATCGATTGTTTTCGATAAATGAGGTAATGGATTTTTCGTGGATGTTTTCAATCTCTACTGCCAAGAGATGAAGCTTCTTTGCATCTGTTTTGGATCCACCTAGTTCTGGTATTGAATTTGCAAGCTCTACAATTGTATCACCTGCACTTTCCATCAGGTTTGCTGCAATTCTATAATCCAAGATGTCAATGTTTCCTAGATTGAATGCAGTTGCAAGCTTCTTGTCTACCATTGCGCTACGAATAAGCCTGACAAGCAAAAAGTATTGCCTGTCAATTTCATCATCCCTGCTTGGAATTGTCTGCAATACTGTCTTATCATCTGATGTGAGCGAATTTATTGTATCACGAAACAGGCCAAGCGCGATTGAGCTCATTCTCTTTAGGATCTTGTCAGGGCTTAGGGTTGTAGCATCCAAGAGAAATTGTACGTTAACATTTGTTGCATCTTCATCAACAATTTCCATACCGACAAGTCTGCGCATAAGGCCACGAATTCTTTCTCGGTCTCCAACTGAGATTGCAGACTTTCCTTTTATCTTGATTATATCGTACCCCAGAAGATAAGCACCCGTAATGTCTGCACTGATGTTTTCCTCCTTTGAGACCGGATACTGTATCACGACTTCTTTTGGTACTCTGCTGCTCCCAGTCAGAGTAATTGATATACTGTTGACTCCTGTCTCAATTTCTACCTCGTCGCTTTTTTCAAGTTTGTTTGATTGCACCCACTCAATTGGCAACGAGACCAGGATGCTGCTGCCTATCTTTTGCAGGCGTCGAATGAATTTAGTCAATTTATATCAATATAAACAATATAATGATCATTTTTATATTTTTATCAAAATTTAAACTAGTCATGCAGGCAGCAGCCTTTGCACCGGGGCACATAACTGGCTTTTTCAAGGCCGAAGTAGAGCCGTTAAAGCCGGAACTCAAGGGGTCCATCGGGGCGGGATTTTGCATAAAAGAAGGCGTCACAACAAAGGTAAAGATTACAACATCTGGCAAGCGTGGTTTTAGAATTAGTGTTACCGGTTACAAGTCTGACAATACCCAGGTATCAGAATTTGTTGCAAGAGAATTTTTGAAGCTTGTCAAGGCAAATTATTTTTTTGAAATAGAACACCACAGCGAGATTCCTGTGGGTTATGGGCTGGGCTCTAGCGGTGCTGTTGCACTAAGCTTGGCATTTGCACTAAACAAAGCACTTGGAATAAATCTTTCTCGTACTCAGGTAGGGCAGATTGCTCACAACGCAGAGATCCACTGCAAGACAGGACTTGGGACGGTATTATCGTCATACCATGGAGGCTTTGAGATAAGGACAAGGCATGGTGCACCAGGAATTGGCAGCCTCAAAAAAATTCACACGGATCATTCTGCAATTGTAATTTGTTTTTCTCCAATATCTACAAAGAAATTCATCGCAACACAACTTTCAAAGATAAACGGCCTTGGCGGAAAGATGGTTACAAGATTGCTCAAGTCAAGGGACCAGATGGAATTTCTTGACATGTCACTGGAATTTGCCAAGTATGTTGGAGTTATCACTCCAAAGATGCAGCAGGTAATTGACGACCTGCAACAGCATGGATTCAAGTGCGGCATTGCAATGTTTGGAGAAACTGTGTTTACGTTAATACCAAAGACAAGAGAATCTGAAGTTCTTCAAGTTTTAGAAAAATATCATGATGGAATAATTATCAAGACAGAGATTGATAAAAGCGGAGCTGAGAGCATCCTAGTGCTGATTCCAAGATCTCACCCAAGAGCTGCATCCCTGCATATCAGAGAGAGGCTGGTTCGTGGATACAAAGAGGGCTTGGTTGCAGAAGAAGGGCTCTTGGCTCACGGCAGAGGCGAGATGTTTGATTATCTAATAGGCGAGAAGACTTCGAAAACCTCTCATGATGCCATAAAGGCTGCCTCTTGCATGCTGCTTTTGGCAAAGAGGTCTGTCATATCAGTAAACGGCAACTTGGCTGCACTTTGTCCAAAGGAGATAGTTCTGCTTGCAAAGGCAACCGGTGCAGAGATTGAAGTAAACCTGTTTTATGCAAGCGAAAAAAGAAAAAAGGCAATAGCTGGTATACTGAAAAAAAACGGCGCAAAGGAAATACTGGGACTTGATGCCAAGTTTTCACAAAAGATTCCAAACCTTGACAGCGCAAGAAGGGTTGTTGACGAGCGCGGCATATTCATTGCAGACGTTGTACTGGTACCGCTAGAGGACGGAGACAGGACGATAGCACTGAAAAAACTTGGAAAAAAAGTGATAACATTTGATCTCAACCCAATGTCGCGCACAGCACAGACTGCTGACATCACCATAGTTGACAATGTAACAAGGGGAATGCAGCTCTTAATTGAATCCTGTAAAAAGATGAAAAAATCTCGCCTAGACAAAAATTTCAAGTTTGACAATAAAAAGAACCTGAGCCAGTCCATCATTATAATAAAAAACAATCTTGGGAGAATGACACATGCCTAAATCTGTAAGAGACATAACCTCTATGAAAAATTCCAAAAAGATTACGGTTATCACTGCATACGATTACACCACTGCACAGCTTTGTGATAGAGCCGGCGTTGATATCCTGCTTGTAGGTGACAGCGGTGGAATGGTGATGCTGGGCTATGAAAACACCATACCTGTTACCATGGAGCAGATGTGTTTTTTTACAGAGGCAGTAAACAGGGGAAGAAAGGACGCGATGGTTGTAGCAGACATGCCGTTCATGTCATACCAGGCAAGCAGGTCGCAGGCAATTGAGAATGCCGGCAGATTGATCAAGTCAGGTGCTGATGCAGTAAAACTAGAGGGCGGAATCGAGATAAAAGATACTGTCAGGTCAATTGTGGATATAGGCATACCTGTAATGGGGCATATCGGGTTCCAGCCGCAGACTACCACACTGCAGGAGGGCTACAAGGTGCAGGCAAAGACAAAGGATGCTGCTCTTGCTCTAATCCAAAATGCCAGGGCGCTAGAAGAAGCTGGTGCCTTTAGCATTGCACTTGAAATGGTAACAAGAGAAGTATCAAAGATAATAACAGAATCAATCAGCATTCCTACAATAGGGATTGGCTCAGGACCAGATTGTGACGGACAGGTGCTTGTCGTGCACGATGTCTTGGGCCTGTTTGAAAAGTTAAAGCCAAAATTTGCCAAGCGGTATCTTGAGCTTGCAGGAGATATTGTAAAGGCAGTTACGTCTTACAAGAACGATGTGATATCTGGCAAGTTTCCATCACAGGAGCATTCGTTTTCAATTGACAAAGCAGAACTTGAAAGGTTGAGAAAAGAGATTGCGTGAACATCCATCACTGGATATCGTAAGCTCTGACGGTACAGAGCTTGCCGGAAAAAAAATTGTCTTGTGTATTACAGGAAGCGTTGCTGCATACAAGGCAATCGAGCTTGCAAGGCTCTTGATGCGCCACGGCGCAGACGTCACCTGTGTTGCAAGCAAGGCAGCAACTGATCTGATAAAACCGAGCTACTTCAAGTGGGCAACTGGAAATGAGGTGATTACAAAACTTACAGGAGACTTGGAGCACATCAAGGTTGCAGATTATAAACAGTCTGACCTGATTGTTGTGTATCCATGCACTGCAAATACGCTTGGAAAACTTGCAAACGGGATAGACGATACTCCCATTTCTACAGTACTCAGTGTGGGTTTTGGTTCCAAGATTCCTATTGTGATTTCACTTGCCATGCACCAATCCATGTATGAGAATCCGGCGGTTGTAAAAAATATTGAATTTTTAAAAAATAAGGTGTGGTTTATTTCTCCGCAGTTTGTAGAAGGAAAGGCAAAGGCTGCAGAACCCAAGCAAGTTTTGGATTTTGTATTGAAAAAATATGGTGCGTCTTCTATTCTGCAAGGAAAAAAAGTGCTGATTACTGCAGGACCTACCATAGAATACATTGACCCTGTCCGTGTCATAACCAACCAGAGTACAGGAAGGACTGGAGTTTTGCTTGCAAGGGAGCTTGTATCATCAGGTGCAAAGGTCACCTTTGTCTATGGTCCCGGTGCAGAGCCTGCTCCCAAGGGGGCAAAAGTGGTGAATGTAAAGACAAGCAGTGAGATGCTTGACGCAGTAAGGCATGAGATGAGGCAGAGATTTGACATTGTCATACTGGCTGCTGCAGTATCTGACTACACCGTAGAGAACCCAAGCAAGACAAAGATCAAGAGCAGCTCTGACAAGATGATTGTGAAACTAAGAAAAGTGCCAAAGATAATCAATGAGGTAAAAAAAATTCAAAAAGACGTCTTTCTTGTCGGCTTCAAGGCAGAGACTGATGTCTCGCAAGAAAAGTTGATTGCTTTATCTCGCAAAAAGCTGCACGAATCAGATGCTGACATAATCATTGCAAACGACATAGGAAAAAAGTATAGAAAGAATCCGAAACACAACAATGTGATCGTAGTTGATTCTGATAGGGAATCAGTATCAGGATGGAAGGACAAGGAAAAGATTGCAAGATTTGTTTGCCGTGAAATAGAGAAGAAATTTGCTTAAATTTTTATCTACTGTTAAGATTCGGGGTTTTATTTACAATTGATAATCCTGCCAGTTTTAGCATCAATTACAAGTGTTTTACTTGATTGTTTAGTAAATAGGGTTACAGTTCCTTTCACAAACCAAGTGTTATTTTGAAGAGTGGTGTTTTCTATACTAAAAGAACTGTAGTTATACTGAAATGTCTTTCTTGCTATTTGCTCAATCCTAAGAGCATCACTGGGCTTTGAGAATAACTTCCATCAGCACCACTTATCATTGAACATTGTACTATCAACTCATCCTAAAACTGATCATTTAGTAAATTTTTGACGATCACTGGATCTATCAGATGGAATAATCACACTGATTCCATGAAATTCCAAGAAATCTCAGACAAACAATGGGAAACAATACAAAAACACCTTCCATCGCCTGCCAGAACAGGCAGACCAAGGTGTGATGACCGTACCACAATAAATGGAATCATGTTTATTCTGGTTACCGGCTGCAGGTGGGAGGAGATGCCAAAAAGATACGGCTCAAAATCAACTGCTCATCTCAGATTGCAGAAATGGCAGCAAAAAGGAATCTGGCAAAATATCTTATCTGATGCAATAAAATCAGCACACCATTCAGGGAAGATACAGCTGCAAAAGGTATCGGTTGATTCGTCAACTGTTGCAGCCAAAAAAGGGGAGATGTGACAGGATACGACGGATTCAAAAGAATATCAGGCACGAAAATACATGTTGCAGTAGATTGCAATTCACTTCCAGTATCAATAATTATTGGTCCTGCAAATGAGCATGATTCAACAAAGCTCATCGATGTGATGGAAAACATCTCTGAATATCTTGATGATGATTCCATAGAACAGATCGTAGCTGTATATGCAGACAAGGGTTATGATGCAAAAAAGATTAGAGAGTATCTAAAGAATAGAAACATCAGGGACTGCATTCCATCCAGAAATTTCAAAAATAACAACAATAAGAAAAGTCAGAGTAATTACAACAGGACAAGATACGTGGTGGAGAGATTCTTTGCATGGCTCAAATGTGGATTCCACAGAATTAGAATCAGATATGAGAGAATTGCAGAAAATTATCTGGCATTTCTTAACATTACTGGAATAATGATGTATTGGAGGGTTTTAGGATGAGTTGTATATACGTGATCTACTAAGACTGCACCATCATGGTCATATTTTTGGCTCGCTTTTGTAGAACCGTGAAATATTGATCAAATTTTGAATAATTGCATTGTTGAAAATTTGTTACCTGCTTTATGAAAATTAAATCAAGTTAGAATAAAAGATAATTATGCAATAATTTTATTTTATCTCGATTGCGTTTGCATGGCACTGCAGACTTACTAACTTAACTACCATTTTTACACAATATCATAAAGTGAAAAAGAACCAAAAAGTGCCAAAATTTTCATGGGGTAAGACTTTTGAATACAATTGTGGGCACAACAATAACGAATGGGGAATGCCCAATGAAGAGGAGGAACCTAATACCAAATTCATTGTCGCATATGCTATCAAGGGAAAGTTGTCAAATGTGGATACTAGAGGGTTTTTAACTTCTCATTTACCAACAAAAATTTCCACTGATTAGAGCGTAGATCTTTGTAGGCTGAAATCACGTGTGTTGTCTATGAGATCATTTGGAATAATCTCAACCTCGCATGAGTTGCCAATGCAGTTTACCTTTATCACTCTTATTCTGCTTTGATAAAGGAAGGCCTTTCTTCCATCATCTGTTATGATTCCAGAGATTTTCAATATCTTGCATTTTTCCAGCATTTTTAGTCTCCGGTATGCAGTATTCAACGGTACCCCAAAATTATTTGCAAGATCCATTGCCGATCTTGGAGATTCTATTGTTGATTCAATGATTTTTCTGGAATGCTTGTCTGCAAGGATTACAAGAAGCAGTTCTTTTGTAATCTGATTTGGTTGTTTGTCTAGGAGTTGCTCTTCATTCAATATGGGTACAAGAGCCATCTATTATATCCCAAAGTGTTAGAATTTGACCTCTTATCTGATTATCAAAATTGGTAACAGGAATGTGTCTTTATTAACAATCTTCTAGTTTTCATAAAGGCAATTGAAAAGAAAATGCAACGTCTGTGGAAAAGAATTATCAGATCCTCATGCTACTCATTGTTCTGAAAAGTGTCTTTTCAAGAGCATAGGAAAATCCAAGAAGTTTGAGCCAATTAAGGTTAAACCGAAAAAAAGCCAAATAAAATAATAGGGCTCAGTTGTGGTACAAACATAGAAAGGGGAATTAGGCTTATTACATGTAGATTTGCAAATATTTCATGCCTCCCCAAAAACCCAATGAATCTGAAAAACCAAAGGCAAAGATAAATCGCAAGGGCATACTCATAGTTTCTGTAATTATAGCTGCGTCCATAATCGGATTTGTTGTTTATTTGTCTCAAAATAATGGCAGTAACACGACAAGCATGATAGGGCAACCCATCTCTTCAGATATCTACAATTCATTATCAAATGTGAGCGATTCCACGCTGTCGTCTATTGGTCAGGGAAGTGCTACTTCTCCTATCCAGATTTCAGGCCCCGCACTTACATCTAACAACAAGCCACTCATTGTTTATCTTGGGGCAGAGTACTGTCCCTATTGTGCTGCAGAAAGATGGAGCATGATAGTAGCACTTTCAAAATTTGGCAACTTTACCAATCTAAGTTACATGGAGTCGTCTCCTACAGACCAATATGCCAACACTCCAACATTTTCTTTCTATGGGGCAACTTATACAAGTCCCTACATCTCTTTCCAGCCCGTGGAAATTCAAGACAGGTTTAGTACTCCACTGCAAACTCCAACGCCTGATCAGGATGCTTTGGCAAAGACGTACAACCCTCAAGGCGGCATACCTTTTGTAGATATTGCCAACCAGTACATGGTATCAGGCTCTCAATACCAACCAAGTCTTCTCTCCGGGATGACCTGGGAGCAGATAAGCTCGCAGCTTGACAATCCCAATAGCAATGTAGCCCAGGGCATAGATGGGACAGCAAACACACTGATTAGCGAAATTTGCAAGGCTACAAATGATATGCCAAGCAATGTTTGCTCTCAAAGCTTTGCAAACTTGAAATAAAATCATGAGATTCCCCAAAATTTTCTTGGCATGTGTAATAATTGGGATATCGTTATCGTTGTATCTGATTTATTTTCATTATGAAGCTAGAGCCGGGCTGCCAAGCTGGTGCAACCTGAGCGACAAGATAAACTGCACCAATACAGTTCTTCAGCTCATACTCTGAGGTAGAAAAGATACCTCTTGGTGCGTTTGGCGTTGTCTGGTTTTCTGTGTCTGGATTGCTATACCATAACAAACTGAGATTTTCTAAGGATGCCAGTGCTAATGCTCCGTTTTACCTTTTCATCTGGGCTGGGATTGGAGTTGCCTCTGCAGCATGTCTTGTTTACGTCGAGTTCTTCTTGGTGGGTTCTGTCTGTCTGCTTTGTACTGCAACACATGCTACAGGCATTGCGATATTTGTCCTGTCTTATTTGTCTGTCAGGGGCAACTTGTCAAAATACGTAAAAAATGTATTCTATGAATAATTTTTGTTAGAAAAAACGCCCAGATAAGAGAACGATGTAAAAAGTTTGATAGCCTATTTGTATGCGTTACGCCTGTGGCTTATTTCAACTACCACTATAATCAATCTGTTTTTTTGAATACTCATCAATACCCTGTAATCTCCAACTCTTAGCTTGTAAAGTTCTAGATTAGCAAGTCTTGTTATGTAAAGAAATGGATCATGCAAAATTTCACGTAGTTTCTTGTCTATTCTTATTGCGTTTTGCCTGTCAACCTTTGCCAGTTGCTTCTTTGCAGTCTCGGTTATGAGTATGTTATAGACCAAGTTCTTTTTCTACTTGTGTAAGGGAATAGGTTTTACCCTTCACTATGTCATCAAGGGATTTTCTAAGGTTTTTTATTGTTTGAGGATCTCAGCTCATCGTCTTGTGCTACTTTCATTAGTCTCTCAATAACGTCATTATATGTTTCCTTTGTATGTATCTTAAAGTTTTCAAGCTTTGCTCTCGTTTTGTCTTTTATTTTTATTGTAGTATTCACTGGTATACTATAGTATACTATCACATATAATGATTTATAGATCTTGGGTCATAGTGGTTTTGTATTCTTTCGTATATACAAGATTAATTTGTCAATGATTTCTTGTTGTAACAGTCTTTGCATATCTCAACTGTCTTGCCATATTTTTTCGAGTAGTATGAGCCAAGTTCCCTGTGCAAGTTGCAAAAGGGACAAAGGCCAAAATTCATGGTATTATGATGTCAAGACTGGCTAAAAAATTATGCTCCTGGTTTGGAGAATTTGCCTGGATTGGAATGATTCAGTCAGTCTTTACCGTAGACTGACTTGTGGTCACAGACTCGCAACAATACTATCGTGTTATCCTCGTATTGTATTGTGTAAATTATTCTGTCTCCTCTTCCAAGCTCGTAGGCAAAAACGCGCATGTTCTTTTTGAAATCACCTTTTGTCGATGGATTTTCGGAGTATGCCAGATCCAGAATTGCAGAGTCAATCCTTTTCTGACGCTCTCTTCCAAGAAGTTTGTATTGTCTGTTAAACTGAGGTCTTTGGTCGATTTGCCACATTTGTATGCAGATCCTGTATTAATTCCTCAGGGGTCTTGTAGATCTTTCCTTTACTTTTTAGTGCTTTTTTGACGTCTGCGACCTCTTCTTCAGAGAGTGGCGGAGAATACATCTTAGTTTTTGACAACATCCTTTTTTCTTGATGGTTTCTAATCAAGATTACGGATCTCCTACAGTGACCTTCTGCTCCTTTTCATGAATTTGCAGGATTGATAAGGATGATTGACCCAAACACCTCGGTCTTGGCACTTGCCTCAGGAAATCTTGTTTTCATCATTTGTTTTTTATTATTAACACAATCCCGACTAGAACTAAAATCGCAATTACAAAATACTGGATGTACTCGTATGGATTAACGTACACGTCTCCTGAATTGTTTGCAAGAAATATGGCATAATCAAATAATGTAAGTATTGCAAGCGATATACCTGATATCAAAAGCATCTTGCCCAACGTGCGATAGATCGACATTGCTTGATTTTGTGGCAAAGGGGGCTCTATATACATCGCATCAGAGATTTTCAGCTATGCAGATTTTTATTTTAGAATCATATCTTGGATTCTATGTTTAGAGACTTTCCTGAGCTTAAACCGCCAAAAGGCAAGTTTCGCATCATGGGAATAGACAAGTCTGAGATTCCAGGCAAGGGCCATTGGGTAGTGGAAGATCACGACAACTGCGACATGGCAATAAGAAAAGCTAGAGAAATGACTAGAAATGCCTCAAAAGACGCAGCAGACCCAAGCACTGCAACGGTATTTTACGTCTATGACGAAAATGGGACGTATCTTGGAGGAGAGATTGATGATACGGTATGATATAACATGTTTTATGATACCATGCCAAAAAATCCTTGAGATAGTTTTTGATTTTATTTTATGAGCATTACTGCAACCTTTGAGGCGTGCATCACATAGTTTGAGACGCTTCCAAGAAAGATCTTTTTAAAAGTGCTTATGCCTCTGGCACCTATTACGATCACATCTATGTTATGGTCATCTGAATATTCCACTATAGAATGTCCCGGGTCTCCCGTAAGTATTCGGCTAAAAAATGGTACGCCATTTTTTACTGCAAGTTTTTTTGCAGAAAGGATGAATTCTGGTGGGACCTCCTCTTCTAGTTCTTTTTGCTTGAGTTCTTTTTTGTGTGACATGTGTATAACGTGAATAACGGTAAGTGACGCTTCGTGTTCCTTTGCAAGGTGGACTCCAGTCTCTAGTGCTTTGAGGGAATTTTTGGAGCCGTCAAGGGGCACAAGAATTTTTTTGATTTTCGGTCTTTCTATCATGGTATTGACTAAACTATGGCCATATTACTGGTTTGTGCTAATTATCAAGGGCATGAAACAGCGTGGATTTGATTATTCTCCATATCCAGGATCGGCTTTTCCTGTAATCTTTGCAATATCCCTGTCGGCTGCAATATTTTGGACCTTTCCCATCTTCATACGCCCCACAACATGAAGGATACCTTCTTTATCCCCATGTTCTACTTCAAGTGAATATTTTTCTCGCAGGCCATTTATTTTGACATCTACATCGACACCTGTCTTGTATTCTATTATTGCGCTGACGTCAGGTTCAGTCATATCTTCGCTTGCAAGTTTTCTTTCAAGATAGATTATCCTGTGGATCAGATTAGGATCGACGTTTGGCATGGCTTGTTTCAGTTTCGATACATATTCGTTGTATATGGATTCTACATCTTGTGTCATGACTATATTATACGCAGAATATTATTTAAGAGATGAGTGACATTTTCGGGTCTCTTATCCATACTAATCAATGGCTATCGCAATTTAGACCACGGTGTGTAATTTTGGCGTGTTTTTGATTATAACCTGCTTGCATGAATACCACAAATGATAATTATCTTTCAGATAATAAGGTAAATTGAGCAACACAATACATGAAACCTAAGATAAAAAGAATATTGGTTCCATTAGACGGTTCGGAAAATTCTATCAAGGGTCTTGACAAGGCAATATATCTTGCAAGGCAGTGCAGTGCCACCATAACCGGCTTATACGTGGTTCCATTTTACGTGGTAAAATCTGGTCCCAGAATATTTGGACCATACAGAGAGAAAATGCTAGAACAGGTGAGAAAATCCTTGACTGAAGCAAAAATCCGCTCGGCAAAAAACGGCATTGTTTTTGATGAAAAGATAATTGAAGGCGATGTAATAGCAGCCGATATAGCAAATTTTGCCAAGAATAAAAAATTTGATCTCATAGTTATTGCATCCCGAGGATTTGGCCCAGTAAAGGAAGTCTTCCTTGGAAGTGTTGCATACGGGGTTTTACACAAATCCAAAATCCCTGTACTTTTAGTAAAATAGAGCCAAGATCTAGTTCAAAAAATATGAGTCTTGAAGCTACAATAATCTGGGATATTCAAAAGATCCAACTTGTAATCTGTACTCTAGATGAGAATTGCGATACGGTTTAATTACCAGAAAAGACTCTTTTCTGCATGGTCTCTGAAAAAGTGGTCAGATTTCAAAACAAAAACAAGGATCTGAACCAGCTGGCGCAACAAGTAGTCACAATGCTAGATCAAGACGGATACAAGACACAGATGACTGCTACTTCTCCTGTAGGTACAATCATCCAGGCAACAAAGGCAGGCATTCTGAGGGATTTCATTACTGCTGACAGGGCATTTACTATAATGATTAGCGGGGATCCAAACGACTTTGCCGTACACGTTGGAATTGGAAAATTCATACAAAATATCGCCATTGCAGCAGTAGAGGCATTGCTCTTGTCGTTGCTATTTCTGGCAGTTGACATCCCAGAGATGTTATGGACAGTGCACGTGGAAAAAGAGATATTAAATAAAATAACTCAGATGGTAGGATAAGTCAAAAGATCTCTCAAGAATTCAGTCTTCAAGATCTTGCTTTCTGCCATGAAAATTTGTATTTTTCTATAATCACAAGCTTAGAAGAGTCATCATTTTCAAGATTTATTGAATTAGGTTAACACCAATCCAAAATGATACTAAACTATCCTTCACCACTGACTAACAAATTTTTGTCATATTATACGATATAATGTTGAAGAGATAACAGTTGTGAGAAATTCATTTGCAGATAAAACAGCGGTACTATTTACGACAGCGATTGTTGGAGGGATCATGGCAACAATCGGATTTATTGCAATCAATGAACTTTCCATCCTGGTACCTAGGTTTATTTAATACAAACTGCAATTCATTCCTACGAAAACATGGGAAAAATCATTCAATAATCAATATTATATTTTCCTTGTTTTATCAATAGTTTTTGGAGTTCTGATTGCTGCTGGAACTAGTGCGCCGGCATTTGGATTCTGCCCGCCAGCATGTGCGCCAAATTCAGGTTACATTGCATCTTCAATTTCGGTTACAACAGACAAGCCAGTCTATATCCATGGAGACATGATTACAGTATCAGGTCACGTAACAAATCCAATTGCAGGAGAGGACGCTGTCATAATGGGAATTGATCCGTCACTTGATGATATCTTTGCAACCCAATTACCTCTTGATAATAACGGGAACTATACCACAAAAATAAACACGGCCAGCTCACTCATGGCAGAAAATGGTCAGTATGAGATCCTGGCACAATATCATTCAGAGCAGGGAACGCTTACGGTACAAACACAGTTCACTGTTACTGGAAGCTGCCAAGGCATTCAATGCTCTGCTCCAAATGCGACCACGACCATGCAGATTCCGCAGTGGATTCACAATAATGCGAAATGGTGGTCAGAGGGAGCCATAACTAATAATGATTTCATTCAAGGCATTCAATATCTAATTGAACAAAAAATAATTGCAATCCCCCCAACTCAGTCAGTTTCTGCACCCTCGAATCAAATTCCTGTATGGTTTAAAAATAATGCTGGCTGGTGGGCAGACGGGCAGATTTCAGATGATTCATTTGTAAAAGGGATGCAGTGGTTGGTCTCTAGCGGAATAATCAAAGTGTAATTCTAAAAACGCCATCTTGTTATGACAATTATATGTAGTTTGAGTGATTCAAAATATCTTGAGTATAAATGAAATTTCTCCACGTGAATGGTACTCAGTCAATAGGTATGTTCTTGAGATAAAGGAAGCATCATCTCCTTGTGTATCAGCATACATACCCAGTAACAAAGTTTCAGAGATAGTTGACATTATTCATCATACTAGAAGAAGCGAAAATATAGAAAAAATTGAAAGTGTAATTGAAGATAAAATTAGATCTCTTATTGGAAAAGAAGTCTTTGCAGCTAGTGATGCGACTGCAAGTACATATTGCATATTTGGGTGGAATGGGGATCAGGGAATCAAGATAAAAGAGATTACGGTATCCAAGGAAATGCCGCCAGTATATGCAGTAGACAAGAGACCCTACCTAAAGCCATTACACGACCTGTTAAAGATAGATTACGAAGTTTTACTCATTATTATGGATCACAAATCTGCAATACTCAAGCAGTTTCGGGGAAGCAGGCTTGTTCAGGAATCTAAGTTGGGCACATACTTGAAGAATAAACATAGCAAGGGCGGTTCAAGTCAAGCAAGATTTGCACGAAACAGGGAAATTCAGATAGACCAGTTTTTAAAAAAAATAAATGTCAAAATAAAGGACTTTGATTTGAGGAGAACAGATATCATACTCCTTGGCGGTCCTGGCCTGGCAAAAAAAGAATTTTTGTCATCATTGGATCCCGAACTTGCAAAGAAGACAAGCCTTGTTGAAAATATAACGTTTTCAACATCACCGTCTGATCTTGCCGAAAAAATCATTAGCCGCCTGTATCAATACAGGAGAGATTATGCCGTTTCCTTGACAGACAAGTTTGACAGGCTGGTAAAGGAGGGTCTCACAGAAACAGAAATTTCTGCAATACACCAAGCCCTGTCTTTGGGGGCTGTGGATACTTTGATAGTTTCTGCCAATTATTATTCTACGTCTGTATCAGAGCATGAAGAAATTATGAAGATGATAGAGATTGCAGAAAATACATCAACCAAGATAGAGTTTATTTCAAATCCTGCATTACTTGCAAAGCTTGATCTGGACGATAGAGTGCTTGCCATATTGCGATATAAACTCAAGTAAGATGCGGGGAACAAAGACATTTCATACAAATCACAGGTAAGGAGAACATAATAGGAAAGAGCGGGTAAGATTAAGCATGATGAACAAGAACATTTTCATTAGTGTGATAGTTCTATTGGTTTCATCTTTGATTATTCCATCTGCATTTGCAAGTGGAGGCTCTATGATTGCAATTATTGTTACAACAGATGATCCTACTTTGGGAAATGATCTTGCAGCATACGATACACAGCATGGTCTTCCTCCCTGTACCGTTACAAACGGCTGTCTTGAGATTGCTACACCATTTGGCATCTCAAACTCAAATCCCTCCTCAACTTCAGATGTTTCGCTTTACGTGGAGCAAGCACATCAGGCAGATCCTGGTGCAAAAATACTTGTAGTTGAAGCAAAATCGAGTAGTTGGTATGACAAGTACAATGCAGCATACTATGCAGAAAATCTACCTGAAGTGGCCAAAGTTTCCTCAGTTTCTTGGTCCAGAGTTGTCATAGAACTTGGTCTTGTGTTAAAGTAAAGCTAAACTATACGTCTCTTTTTTTGGCATCTGATTATCAAGATTGGTTTTTGATCTTTTGTCTTAAATCACCTGATGGCATTAGAAGAAATTATGAATCCTACCTTTGTTGTTGCTTCGCAAGATGTCGACAAAGATGCTCCATTCTTAAGAAAGACACTTGAAGAGCTTCAAAAGGAGACAAATTATCAACAAGGCTACACGATCTCAGACAAGGGAACATTAGCAGCAGGCTGGTGTTTCTATGAGGTTTTCTTAAAGCCGGAATTTATGGAAAAAATAATTCAATCAAAGAATGCAATGGGTAAAAAAATAAAAAATGAGAGAGACATTTTGGAAATGTTACAGTCGGATCTTACACAAGGCGGCAGTGGTGCAAAGATTCGGCTGTATAAAGACAAGCCACTTTTTATTCGATGGTGGAAATGGATACTAAAATAGGCAAATTTGACACGCTTGCTCTAAAATCATTGCTCTTGGGATTGTTGCTAATCCTATCATCGTTTACTGTCATGCAAGCAAAAGCAGACGATGATGCAACCACTACAATTCCTCACTGGATCAAAGGCTTTGCAAAATGGTGGGCAGAGGACAAGATTCCTGATAACGACTTTATGAACGGAACATTGTGGCTTGTCGAACAAGGTACAATGCCAGAAAGTGATACCCTTGGTGAACCAAAAAACCAGTTAGACATGGCTGAGGCAAAAACGATTGCGCTGGAATGGAGTGAAAACAAAACCTCAGATTCTCAGTTTCTCTATGCACTTGAATTTCTGGAAAAAACAAGGGGAAAGTTACTTGGCCCTTCATCTGATGACTTGAATCTAGCCAATGAAGAGCAGGTATCTGTTTGGTCAGAGACAAAAAAACCTGTTGTAATAATTCCAGTCTTTACAGAAGCCGCATATTGGGAGCCGGGGTTCTATACCTACTACCGCGAGCAGTGTGATACAAGCTGCCTTACAGTAGATGTGAAGCCAACAAGATCACTTTACTATACATCTAGTTATGAGGGTGATGCAATATTGGAAAGACTTGGATATTCTACCATAACTGATATTGATGTTGACAAAAACCCTGCCATATTACAACAATATGACAAGGTAATAGTATTGCACAATGAATATGTCACGCAAAGCGAGTTTGACGCAATCACAAGCCATCCACATGTTATCTATCTTTATCCAAACTCTCTTTATGCCAAGGTAAATGTGAATTATCAAAACGGTACAATCACACTTATTCGTGGACACAATTATCCACAGTCAAACATTTCCAATGGTTTTGGCTGGAAGTATGACCATTCAAGGGAAGAATACGATACGGTCTGCAAAAACTGGACCTTCCATGATGTAGGAAATGGCATCATGTTAAACTGCTATCCTGAATATTTTTTGCCACATAGCGTAACTTTGCTCAGACTGATAAAAGATTACTAGATACAGGCCCTGTATGACCCAGTTACTGTTTTGGTACAATTTTAGGTCCATTAGGGGCTTTGTCTAGTTTAGTTCCACACTAAAACTCAAAAATAAAAAAGAAAAAGTAAATGATTTTTTCATACAACGAGAAGGAAAAATGACGCGCCAGTGACTACATATCACTGTGAGATTTTGTAGAATTTGCCTATCAGATAAACCTTGAGCAGATCATTGACAAGAAATGATGCAACAAGCGAATAGATCAGTATGACTAGCACCGGAATGTAACCTAGTGGGGGAAGCTGCCAAAAGCCCAGTATCGATATTGCAGCTACGATTGCCATCTCCGTAACAGTTGCGATGAGGAGAATATTGCTCGGCCTTGACTTCCAAAAACGGCCGCGCTCACGCATTATCATTAGGCTAAAGACTGATTCCATGGCAAGATAGGAAAAAGTGAAGGTGTAGAGTCTGTTGATGTCACTGCCCAGCCCAAAGTAGGACAAGCCTGCCATAGTCAAAACCACGCCCTCGATCACTGCAAGCATTGCTAGCGGCATTCCAACTTTGAATAACCATGAGATATCAAGTGAATCTGGTCTCTTTGAATATCTGACATTGTCTGTAGATATTGACATGGTAGCAAAATCGCCAACAAACATCAGTAGTACCGTGGCAAATATCGAGATAACCAGATTGTGAGTGAGAAATAACATGGATACAATATACACCAACTTGAAAATCTTTTTTGTTATCATGTTGAGTACCCAACTGAATATTCTTTGGTAAATCGCCCTGCCAGTCTTGATCATAGCAAGTATGCCTCCAAGTCCCCCCGTTACAAGCACCGCACTTGCCGAGTCCTTTGCAATATCCGTTGCGTTTATGACCGCTATTCCTACTTCCGCCTGCTTCAGAGCTGGCGCATCATTGACTCCGTCTCCAGTCATTCCAACTACATGTCCCCTGCTCTGGAGACTCTTGACTATGGCATACTTGTCCTCGGGGTAGATCTCAGCCACACCGCTGCTTTCTTCTATCATGGAGCCTGACAAGTTTCGATTCTGCGCATCTTGCATATTGGGCATCCTGATGATGTTATCGCCAAGACCTATCTGGGGTGCGATATTCCTTGCGATTGGAAGCGCATCTCCTGTAAGCATCTTCACAGATACTCCAAAATCATCGAGTTGCAAGACTGTCTGGCGAGAGTCTTCTCTTATCCTGTCTGCAACACCTGCAAGACCGACTCAGCTCAAATCTTCCTTCCTGATTCTCTTTGGCAACTGCTATCACCCTCAGTCCTTTTGTTGAGAGAGCCTCTGCGTCCTTGCTCAAAGATGCTATGTTCTCATCCGTCATTTTGCAGTAAGAACAGATAACTTTGAATGAACCCTTCCTTACGTAGATCTTTTCACCAGATTTCTGAACTTTAGATCCTGTCATCCTAGTCTGCGGATCAAATGGCACAAATTCTGTCTGGGAGTAACCATCTAGTGAGATATGCGCCTCTTTAGCTGCTGCTAGAAATGCCAGGTCTATGGGATCTTGATCTGCTTCGTTTGAAGCAAGGGCACCGTAAAGTATGACATCATTTTTTCCAAATCCGTTAACTGGAAATTCTTCTTCAACGCTGAGCTTATTCATCGTCATTGTGCCTGTCTTGTCTACGCAAAGGACATCCATTACAGCCGC
This sequence comes from uncultured Nitrososphaerota archaeon, assembly GCA_963701075.1. Taxonomy (GTDB): domain Archaea; phylum Thermoproteota; class Nitrososphaeria; order Nitrososphaerales; family Nitrosopumilaceae; genus Nitrosotalea. Next base: position 478,959 of record OY969559.1, on the reverse strand, counting down.
GTCCTCGCTTGCACTGAGCCTTGTAACAAGAACACCCTTCTTTGCAAGCACCGATGCACCCAATACCATGTTCAAAGTGAGCATGGTTGGCATCGATACAGGTACTGAGGAAATTAAAAGTACTACAGCAATAGTCAATAACCCAGCAAACTGGAAACCTATCAGAAGACCATAGGCAAAGGCAATTAGAAGAGATGCGATGGCTATTATCACAAGTCGTCGTGCAATTCTGACGGTAAATTCCTCCATATGCAATTTTGGTTGTGCCAAATCAACTAGATCGACTGTTTTTCCGAAATAGGTTCTTGTTCCCGTGGCATCCACGATTCCAGTGACCTCTCCACGTTTCACGGTAGAACCAGAATAGACTGATTCTCCATCAGACTTTTCTACCGTTGCTGATTCACCAGTGAGTGCCGATTGATCAGCATCCATATTTCCACTGACAATTTTTATGTCAGCGGGTAGAATGTCTCCTGCTCTGACTCTGATGAGGTCTCCGGGCACAAGATCTCTTGCAGGAATAATTGACCACGTGCCATCTCTTTTTACCCTGCTCTGAATACTCAACCTCTGTTTGAGAGCCGCCATTGCTACACTTGCTCTTCTCTGTTGCATAATGGATATTGCAGCATTGAAGAAAAGCAGAACTACAATAATGATTGTGTCAGGATACTGCCCCAAAAACCACGTGAAAGATGCTGTAGCTTCAAGCATCCATGGAACAATACCCCAAAAGCACTTTGCTATCGTTATAAGGAAATTTGTCTTCTTCTCCGGAACCTCGTTATAGCCATATTGTGCCAATCTTTTTTTGGCCTCTTCCGTTCCCAGTCCTTTTCCAATGTCATCTTTGTTATTTGTTGTTGCGGACAAGTCACTCATAGCACTCCCAAGACGTTTGTAAATGATTGTATCAGAAATAATTCCATACTCTTCAACTGTTTGATTAAACCCAACCCCAACATGGTAGCGTCATATCACCAGAAGATTAACTTTTCAACAATACGGAACAAGATTATTTACCTGCGGACTTCCAAGACCGGTTAGATATCACATTTGAGAACAAGTTCTCTTCAAGATCAAAATTCGTCAATTCTTATCCGACCCGCATACAGTGCCGTGCGATGCAGTCCTACTTGTTATATTCTGTAAAACAAATAATTTCCTATGTCTCTAACTATATCAAACCTTCAAAGCAAAAAGATCGTAAAGGAATTAGAGACAGCTCTAAGATATCTTGTATTAGATTTTTAAACGATTGAAAACAATGACTTTGTTATCATTTTTGATATTTGCCTTCTCAACTAAAATAGGCTCAGACAGTACACCTATTGATCTTAGATGACCAGAAAGACGCTTGTATACATTGCTATAGGAGTGGCAACAATCTGTGCAGTAGGGTTAGCCATAGAAGGCAATCCCATGAGGAATACCTTTGCTGAGAGTTGTGCAGCAAGTGGCCCAAACGTTGACCTGCATGGGTGTAATTTTATCGGCGTAAACCTCAGTGGTGCAGACCTCAATGGTGCAAACCTCAGTAGTGCAAATCTTAGTGGTGCAAAACTCAGTGGTGCAAACCTAAGTGATGCAAATCTTAGTGGTGCAAACCTAAGTGATGCAAACCTCAATGGTACAAACTTTGTTGGTGCAAACCTCAGTGGTGCAGACCTCAATGGTGCAAACCTCGCTAATGCAGTTTTACTTAATGCAAACCTTAATGGTATAACCAACTCATCCTAAAACTGATCATTTAGTAAATTTTTGACGATCACTGGATCTATCAGATGGAATAATCACACTGATTCCATGAAATTCCAAGAAATCTCAGACAAACAATGGGAAACAATACAAAAACACCTTCCATCGCCTGCCAGAACAGGCAGACCAAGGTGTGATGACCGTACCACAATAAATGGAATCATGTTTATTCTGGTTACCGGCTGCAGGTGGGAGGAGATGCCAAAAAGATACGGCTCAAAATCAACTGCTCATCTCAGATTGCAGAAATGGCAGCAAAAAGGAATCTGGCAAAATATCTTATCTGATGCAATAAAATCAGCACACCATTCAGGGAAGATACAGCTGCAAAAGGTATCGGTTGATTCGTCAACTGTTGCAGCCAAAAAAGGGGAGATGTGACAGGATACGACGGATTCAAAAGAATATCAGGCACGAAAATACATGTTGCAGTAGATTGCAATTCACTTCCAGTATCAATAATTATTGGTCCTGCAAATGAGCATGATTCAACAAAGCTCATCGATGTGATGGAAAACATCTCTGAATATCTTGATGATGATTCCATAGAACAGATCGTAGCTGTATATGCAGACAAGGGTTATGATGCAAAAAAGATTAGAGAGTATCTAAAGAATAGAAACATCAGGGACTGCATTCCATCCAGAAATTTCAAAAATAACAACAATAAGAAAAGTCAGAGTAATTACAACAGGACAAGATACGTGGTGGAGAGATTCTTTGCATGGCTCAAATGTGGATTCCACAGAATTAGAATCAGATATGAGAGAATTGCAGAAAATTATCTGGCATTTCTTAACATTACTGGAATAATGATGTATTGGAGGGTTTTAGGATGAGTTGAAAATAAAGAAAAATTAGAAAGAACAAAGGTTCTATCCCCAGATATATTCAGCCATGCAAAGATGAATCTACCTTCTGGGGATAATCCTTGGAATTTCACTACGGGTGGCAGTAATAAATTAATGAACAATTTGGAAAAAATCAAACTGAGATTATTAGATATTTCAAAAGATATCTTTCAAGGTCTCCTTACAGGTCGAGATAAATTATTTTTTGTTACAATTAAGGAAGATAAAGGAGATTTAGTTATTGTAGAAAATAACCATGATAAATCAAGCCATACAATAGAAAAGGGAATATTGAAAAAATTATTGAAAGGTAAAGAAATAAGAAAATGGCACATTGATTGGCAAAATGCATATTCCATATATCCATACGAAGAACAAAATGGTGTAAACTCTTTAATTCCAGTTGAAAAGATTAAGACAAAATATCCTTATGCTTATCAATATTTTGTTCATTATAAAACAGAATTGATGTCATCTGATACAAGTGAGGCAGTAGATGATACAAATTGGTATAGATGTAGAAGGGCACGAAGCATGGAACAATTTGAACAAGCCAAAATAATAACTCAAGTATTGGCATCCACCAATTCATTCGCATTAGATGAGAGCGGGAAATTCTATTTTGTAGGTGGTGGAAATGCTGGTGGTTTTGGAATCATATTAAAAGAGGAATATGTGAAATATTATCCTGTAATTCTAGCCTTATTGAATTCAAAAGTTTTAGAATTTTATCTTAAAAAAACTAGTACGCCTTTTGAAAGTGGATTTTATTCTTATGGCAAACGATTTATTGAAAACTTTCCTATAGTAATTCCTGAAGAGAATCAAGTAAAGTTGCTCAGTGAACTATCACGAAAACAGGTTTCTTTTGCAATGCAACTCAATGAATTGGGAGAAAAGAAAACAGAGGAACGAGAACAGATAATTGCTCAGATGAAAGACAATGAATCTGAAATTAACGACATAATTTTCAAAATTTATGGATTAGATGAAGCAGAACAAAAAATTGTTGAAGACAGTATAAAATAGAGAAAGAGCTCTAGTATGTCAAAAATGCTTAACCATTTTCAGGTCCTATTGTCACTAGGAGTGGGCTTCCTGTATGAGTTACCGCCTCTACCTGTTGAGGATTTAGACTGATCTGCAATATATCTTGAAATTATACATCTTAGATATAATGTTAGATCAAAATCTCGTTGAAATGAATTTTTGAGATAAGTAATTATCTTTATGGTTCATAGTAACATAGTTGCAAAATACATCTGCTGATAAAAATGGACAAAAACTCGCTTATCGACTAAAACAATTCAAAGACAAGGCAGAAAAGGTTGATGCAAGAGACATTTCAATTTTTTTAAGAAAAATAATTGAACGAAAGTCATTTGATTTAGCAACACTTGAAAATTTTGAAGATTTAGCAGGAAATTTATTTGAATTACTCTTAAAAAATAAGAAAAGTGTATGCATTGTTAAAAGTTCAGATCCTACAGATGAAGCAATAAAAAACAGTGGAAAACTAAGAACGCTTTATAGAACTACAAACTTTATTCAAGACGAAACAGGTCAGTATACTTTATTTTTGGGTTTTCCATTCATTGAGGGCTTTTTGCATGATAACCTGACATACATACGAGCTCCATTGGTATTATTTCCTGTCACATTAGAATTAGAAAAAACAAAAAAACCAACTGGTTGGTACATACATCAGGATCAGGACAGAACTCCAACAGTTAACAAGGCTCTTTTTAGTTTCTTAAAATCAAAAGGATATACAGAGTTTTTAGAAAATTTGGAAGATAAATTCACAGAATTGTTTGAAAAAATATTAGATGAAGACTTGCCAGATTTTCAGAGTAAATTCATAATGGGATTATACGAGATTTTGGATTCATTTGGCTTTAGATATAACAAAGATTTTCAAGACAAAATTGTATCACTTACATCAATAAAAAAAGATGACATGATAAACCTAGAAAAAAATGGATTACATATTAAAAATAGTGTTATACTTGGAATATTTCAACAGGGAAACTCTGCAATATCTGCTGATTATGACATACTAATTGCCAAAGCCTTGAACGGATATGACGAACAAGGAATCATCGATGATTTGCTAGAGACATCATCCGAAGAAAACCAATGGGACTCATCGTCAAGCAAAGAAGCAGAGGAGATAGATCTTGATAGGGTTCCAGACAGGGACCTCAATACAATCTTGCCAAGCGATTCAAGTCAAGACGAGGTTCTTCTTGCCTCTCAAACCCAAGAGTGTACGGTTGTAAGAGGGCCTCCGGGAACTGGAAAATCTCAAGTCATTGCAAATTTGATCGCAAATGCATTAAGCAAAAACCAGCGAGTTCTTGTAGTCTGTCAAAAAAGAGCTGCCCTTGATGTCGTGGCCCAAAGATTAGAAAAAGAGGGATTAGGAGACTATATCTCATTAATTGAAGACTCGAACAGAGACAAATCTACACTTTATCGAAGACTGAGCAGATTTCTAGAATCTGAGGTTTCAAGGCATGAAGCAATTCAAAATACTATGGATGTCAATTTTACCTCAGGCGATATAGACAAACTTGTAGAAAAGCAATCAAGTCTTGTCCGTGCATTATCAAAACCATATTTTGGAGGCATAACAATACATCAGCTCTATGTATCCATAACCACTAACTATGTTCCAAAATTGAATTTGAGGGGAATAGCAGATAAACTAACCATAAATGAGTTGGATCAGTTACTATCAATAATTCCTTTAATTCAACAAAGCTCAATTAGGTTCAGTGTAGTAAATCACCCGTGGTTTTCCAGAAAAGATCTATCTAATTTTTCATCATTAGAACAACGCCAATTTTCAGAAAATCTTGACAAACTTCTTGGTTTATCAGAAAAAGAAATGTTTGACATGAACATGCAGAAATTAACAAGATTAGATACATCAATTCATATTCTAAAAACTAAGACCGGATTTTTTAGCTCATTTAATAAAGAAAAGAAAGAAGTCTATACAATTTACAGAAGAGATATTGAAAAGAAAACTTGAGAAAAACGAAAATCTTGATCAGATAACAGAAAAAACTCAATCTGAATTATCACTACGAAATGGATTAGAGATACTCAGATCTGTGCTAAAAGACGATTTCATAAATGGCCTAAAATCAGAATCCTTGGAACGAATCAAAGATTTTGTATTAGCATTAAAAAATACATTGAATGACATTACGGATATTCAAGCCCTTGACAGCAAGATAAGAGATCTAAATGATACTCAAAAGGCAATCATTTCATTGTGTGCGGCAGATTTTACAACTCATCATGTACCATGGGAACAGTTAGTAAAAGATGAGGTTTACGCGCATTGGATAGACTATATCCAAAAAGAAAATCCGATACTGCAAGGAAATCCCTTTGAAAGCTATATTCAACAAAAAAATAGACTCAAGGAACTTTTGTTCAATAAGAGAGGTCTATTGAAAAGAAAGCTTGTTGCCGAGCTTCAGCTCAAGATCAGATCCATTCCAAAATACAAACGAAAGAGTCCCGAAGAGATCAAGTGGTCAAAATTTACTTCAGATGTAGGCAAACAACGAAAACTAAAGCCTCTTCGTAGGTTATTTGAAGAGTATAGGGAGATCTTGCTCTCAATAGCTCCTTGTTGGCTTATGACTCCACAGGCAGTTTCTGAAGTATTCCCGCTTGAAAGGAGTCTTTTTGACCTGATTGTATACGATGAGGCAAGCCAATGTCCTGTAGAAGAATCTATTCCAAGTCTATATCGAGGGAAGCGAATTGTAATTGCAGGAGATGAAAAGCAACTCCGTCCATTTGACTTGTTTAGAATGAAAAATGAAACTGACGAGCAAGATGAAGACGAACCAATAAGCTCAGAGTCTCTTTTCATCTTGGCAAAGCGTTTCTATAACTTCAGACCCCTCTATTGGCATTATAGATCAAAATCACAAGATCTCATAGACTTTTCAAATCACGCATTTTATGAAGGAAGACTCCAAGTTGCACCAGATGTAATTCGAAATCCAAAGACAATTCCCATAAGATGGATTAATGTAAATGGCACTTGGCAAAATAACATCAATTCTGTTGAAGCTGTAAGAGTAGTAGACGAGATAAAAAACATTTTACAGCAAAACATGACAAGAAGTCCCCCACCATCGGTTGGAGTAATTACCTTTAATGAAAAACAACAGATTGCAATTCAAGATGAAATTGATAAGAGAATATCTGAAGATCCAGAATTTGATCAAGTATATCAGCTTAGCAAAGAATCCGTTGAGCAAGAAAAAAGATGATGAGATATTTATAAAAAACATTGAAAACGTACAGGGAGATGAACGAGATATCATAATATTTTCAATAGCATATGCAAAGGATGTGGAAGGCAAATTCAGATACAATTTTGGAACCCTAAATCAAGAAGGTGGGGAAAACAGGCTAAATGTGGCGGTAACTCGTGCAAGGGAAGAAATTGTTGTGATTGCATCAATAGATCCATCTGGAATGACGCCAGACGTGAAGAAAAATTCTGGAAGACAAAGACTCAAAGAATATCTAGAATATGCCAAAGCTGTAAGCGAATCAAACAAGGATAAAAAAGAGCAAATTCTCTTATCGCTAAGTGATGGTGCAAACAGAACTTCGGACAGTTTTAAGATTTTCGACAGTAAATTTGAGGAGATGGTATATGACAAACTAGTTTCACATGGATATTCCATAGATACTCAAGTAGGGCTTTCAGGATATAGAATAGATTTGGCAGTTGTACATCCGCAAGACACATCTAAATACATTTTAGGAATAGAGTGCGATGGTGCAAACTTTCATTCGGCTAAGAGTACTCGTGAAAGAGATGTCATGCGCCAAGAATTTCTAGAAGGAAGAGGTTGGAAGATAGAGAGGATTTGGAGCACTAATTGGTGGAAAGACCCTCAAAAAGAGATTAATCGTATAGTCTCCAGAATAGAAGATATTCGTAAAGTAAATTGATCAAATTCATGTCTCTTAATACAGATCCTTTTTGTATCTGTAAAATCTCAAGGCAAGCCCAGATCCATCCAATGGATACCCCTAAAGATGCCTAGTCTGTCTACTAACTAAAGGACAAAAAATATCTATCCTGTTCACAAATTCTAAGTACTTGATTGGAAGCTATTACCTTCAGATAGATGCTGCATCGGCATTTATTGTGGCCATTATAGCAGCTATTGTGATATGCGTAATTTTCTATGGAATACAACGCAGAGCTGTTTCAAAACTTAAAGAAAATCTAAATCAAATGTCATCAGACCTTACAAACGTCAAAGTTTCTGCTCCTCATTTCAATGAAGTGGCATCTTTAAACGAAAATGTTAAGAAACTTTGTAACGATTTTACTATTTTTAAAACTGGCATGGAAGAGCAGATGAATAAATTCAGTACTACCACTACAGAGGATTTAAACAAAACAAAAGAACTCATGGTAAAAAATGCAACAGAAGAAATTGTACAAGTTGCAAATAATCACATTACAGAAAATAGCGTATCAAAAGAAGAGTTTGAAAAATTGCGGCAAAGAATTGAGAGTATGCTAGGTGTGGATGAAATAGCAGAAAGAATGGAGGTGCTATCTAGCATATTTGAAACCTCCAAAATAAATACGTTAAACTGGCAGTGTAAGCTGATAAAATTACTAAACGGTGGATTGGCGCCTGACGCAGAGGAAGACCAAATGGTTTCTCATGGCATACCAATGTCATCGTATTCTAGATTTCTAGAGAAACTATTAGAGAATGGATTAATTGAACAAAAAAAGATAGAAGGCTATTATCTTTTGCCTGAATACGAGTGGATCTACAGTTATGTAGAAAACGCTGATTGGCTAAGAAACAGATTGGAAGGCAGAACAAAGAAAGAACGTGAATACCATGAATTCATTATGAATAGCTTGAACCAAATTGAGGAAGGACTTTTACTAGAACAAAATGAATATGAATTAGCTACTGGAAAAATTGACTTTATCTGTAGAAGTTCGTCTGGGCAAGCTGTAGGTGTAGAATTGAAATATCCAGCAGCTACCACTTCTGCAAAAAGGCAACTGCTAGGTTACAAAAATGATTACATGCATAAAATGGGAAGAACAGATGCTAGATTCATCCTTGTTGCTCCTAAAATACCAGAGAATTTGAAATTACTGCTTGTTCAAGATGGCTTGGAGTATAAGGAAATTAGCTTCTGATCAGCATTTTTTATTCACAAACAACAGAATCTAAGAGAGTTGTCTGACCTCATCACAGAATAAACTAGTTAACTCTCTCAAAAACCGTTTCAGGAGTTTCACTCTCTAGCACCATTTTTCCAGATTCTCCCTTGAACCAATATGAATTGCCACCATAATCCTCAAGGATGTCCAAGATCGTGTAAGTCTGGGCTTCTTCCTTTCCTTTGTGAATTGTCTTAACCTTGTCTCCAATTTTTAACCTCTGCATGGAGATTGGCAGATCGTGATACTAGGATAAAGTTTGCAGGTTATAATCAAATGCTTTGTTGACTAACTCGAAAAACAAGCCGTTTTAATGCATCTAAATGACGAATTTCACAAATCTAGTCAAATCTAGGGATACAAACTGGTTAGAGATTGCAAGTACCATTTTAGAACAGAAAAGCAGATTCGATAATGAAAACGAGCTAGTCAAGCATGTTGAATGTATAAAATGTGACTATAGTCTTGACTATATCAAAAAAGTATTCAAAGATCTCAAGTCTGCTAAACTAGTGTCCTAATCCATCGGTAATCCTCAATTCCATTTCTCTTTTACCATCGTCTTGAAGATCAGATTCTATTTTTCTCACAGCTGTGGAATTCAATAAATTTTTGTCACCAGTAATCAGTCGTGTTGATTTTGGATCAGTTAAAGCATGAGAAGCTATCAATGCATCCATATTCTTTATTTGTGAATCTCCTGCAGTCAAATCTCTTGCAAATTGAAAAATTTCTGTTGTAGGAGGAGGAAAAAACTCTTTGGATTGTCTAATGATGTTCCAATACACTGCGACGCAGATTTTTCGCCCTTGACGCCAGATAAAATAATAAAGCAATTTGTAAAAATATTGTCTGCTGGAAGCGAACATACTCCATTACATGCAGAAAAAGACTCTCATGAATCAGAACCCATTCAGGTCACGGATATTATTTGCGGCATGATTAAAGAATGCATAATCAACAAGAAAAGAGATAGTCTGGTTCCGTGGGAATTTCACAATAAATTGAAAGGTGAAACCAAAGAGCGAGATGCCAAGTGCTATTATTGGGAACGAAAAGCAATTTCTGGAGATTAAATATCATAAAACAAAGGCGAGGTTCACCGTATGTCTATTTTCGCAGACGTTACTGCCTCTGGCAGTCTCGCTTCCTGCTGGGCAAACTTCGCCTGTAATACTAATAGTATCCCGAAGATATAAGGTAGTATCTGGGGCCTTTTCCAGATCTTCATGAGAGAAGATGAAAAACTGCTGCCGTATGTCTATTTTCGCAGACGTTACTGCCTCTGGCAGTCTCGCTTCCTGCTGGGCAACAGTTATTGCTCATAACTTTGAGGGTCTTATAAAATAGTATCTGGAAAAGTTGCCAGATGGAAGAATCCGCTAATAACTCCCTTCACAATGAGGGCGTATTAGTTGGCTTGTATGGAATCTACAAAAATGATCCTGAATTATTTGGAATAGGTTAGGTCTAGCATTAGATGACATACATGATGTCAATGAATGGTTTACATTCAAACCAAGAAATTCTTTTGATAATTATACTACATCGAATATGCATAAAGTAATTTTTTAATGACTTTTTATAGCGTAAAAATTACCTAGTCATCTAAGCGCCTTGGAACAGTCATCAAAATATCCACACGCCTTGCACCTTGCTTTACTATTATGATGCACCAACTCATCCAAATTCAAGCACTTTTGGGTAAACTTCAAGGCATTGCCAAAAAGCAACTCAGAATCTTTCTTTCCTACAACATTTTCATACGTCTTGTAAACTGACCCGGTCCTGCTGTCAATGATGTTTACCTGATACATCTTTCTTGTATGTGGGATCTCAGCCCAGCCAAGCAAATCTCCCAGATAGTATCTTGAATGAAGGTAGGCTAGTACCTGGAGCAATTGGCTATCGTAAGGCTCCTTCATGGAATCGTGACGGGCAGGCTTGTACGTATGCTTGTCATCAGAAATTATCAGGGTCTCTTTGTGGCGCATCACCTTATCAGCTCTTCCAAGCAGCTCAAGTGCGGCCCTGCCACGTGATAGCTCAAACTCCTGAAAAAATAAAGTCTGTATATCTTCCCGAATGAAATTAAGATCAGCTTGTCTGTCTTCCAGCTTTGTCTTTGTCAATGGTATAACAACAGCAGTCTCTCGCTCTATCTTCTCTGCCTGCTCATGGAATTGCGTACCTACTGCCATCTGGACAGTCTCTGCCTTGACACCCTCTATGAAAAACGGTATCTGAAATTCACAATACCCCATGGCGCCTGTAAAGTCAGTCACAAACGCCCTGACATGGCTTGTTCCGGAATCGTCCCTGTCTACTGTTATCGTGATCGATTTTTACAAAATGGATCTAGATAAGGATCTAGATTGATGACAAATAATACATACATCAATTCTAATGTAAAGCCATCTTAATGTAATCTAGAAAAATATATTTTTAGTTCATGTCGTTTTGAACATTCGACATGTTGAAATACTATTGTCACGTAGAATAGCCGTCGGCGATTTGCTCGTTGAAAAGCGAGCGACATAAAAAAATTGATAACCAAAAAATATATTCGGAATCGCCGGCATTTTAAATTTTCAGATCACAACATTGGTGATAATTACATTCATTCAATTGGGTAATACAAGCCATAAGTATTTTCATCTACTGTGAAATCAGTCCTGGTTAGATTGTATTTATGTGCAATTGCATAAGCCCATTCTTTGTATGCGCGCCTTTTTTCTGCCATTTTCATTCCATCCACTTCTATCTTTTCTAGAGTGCAAATAAACTTCTTGTCTCTAATTTGTCTTGGATTTGGCTTGCCGGTGCCGTCAGTCTTGGTTTTGTCAAAGGGATTGAATACCATGTCTTCTTCATCTTCTTATCACAGTCTTACAAATATGGAGTAGGATCAAAAATGTTGAAGCAAAAACTTTTTTTCCATTAAGATAATCTCTCCCAATACCATTTTGCCTTGTTATCCAACAGCCAACACATGTAAGCATAACAAGCTGCATGAAGTGCATCATCTGGAGATTCTGCGGGGTGTGTGTAAATGGTCCGTGGCCTGCCTGCAGCATTTGACGTTTCAGACTCTATGCAGGTGAAATTATCAATAACCCACTCTACCTCCTCAAGTCTTTCTGGATGGCCTGGAATAATTAATCGCGGAATTGGATGCGGAAAATCGTCGCGGGTTTCAGGTCTTATAATTAAATCAATCATGGCCTCGATAATCCAAGTCCTGTCAACATTGATTCTTCTTTTACTGTCTATTGGCTCAAATGGTTTTTCGGGTCTTGAAAGATAATGTGCCTTGTAGACTCGCTCTGCATAACGATCTGAGAGCTTTTCAACCTGGCGTGGTCCGCCGCCTGCATCCATTACGATACGGTCCACTTCATAATTGTCAATCAACTCAATTGCCTGATTTGCCTGCTTTTCAGTTGATGGATCGTCAAGCTTTGTAACATACAACAACCTAAAGCGCGGCAAGTCATTGTTGATAACTTGCCAGATCCATACAACAGTATGGGATTGTGTCCCCCCTCCCCAGTCAAAGCCTGCATATACAGGTCCTAGAGTATGATCCACGTTTACTGAATAGGTAAAGTCGATAGTACGGTCCATAAGGGCCCTAATATCAGCTTCAAGCAATGGCTTGCGCATACCCTTGAACCACAAACCCAACACCTCATTGGCAAATCTTCGCGGTGAGTATGCATTTCGTTTGTATTCGATATCTGTCTGCTGTATCCATGGTGCCATTTGCTGATCCAAATGGTAAGAATTAACTCCGACTATGGGAGCACTGGACTGGCTAACCCAGTCTAATATTTGAATCCCGGTAAGAGGATCAATGCCTATTTTTTGCCACTCGTACCTTGTGCCACGATACCATTCTTTCCACCATGCATCTCCCTCGTCACTGCCGGTCCCAATCTTGAGAATTTTTTTAAATCTTGACTTTGCCATGGTCTCTTGCAAGACAGGCAATGCTTCTACATTTACAGATTGCATTTCGTCTACGACGACAAAATCGGCAGGGATTGAACGTGTTGCCTCGAAGTCCCCCCAGGCTGACAACATGTAGAGGTTGGAACCATTCTTGAACGGCAGCCATGAGCTGCTTCCCTTTTTTGGGTTGACAAGTTTTTCCAATTTCGGCGAGCTTTCAATTGCCCACTGGCGAAGCCTAAGATTTGAAAAAATTTTTACGTGCTCAAATCTGTCTGACACATATAGCCCAACAGAATGCTTGTGCAATAACAGATTGTGCAGCAGCCAGTTCAACCCAAATTCAGTGATCTCCATCTGCCGCGGCTTTACTATGTTAATTTCGTGACTTTGATCGAGATAAATCTTGGTAAGATATGGCCGCTCATCAAAGGTAAAAGGAATCCCGTGAAGTATTCTGTATTTCAGTGAAAAATTAATAAGGCTTGGCGGTATCTCTTCAATGACACTTGATATGCTTCTGGAATATGCAGCATAGGACGAAACGTCGTATCCATGTCTTTTGAGTAAATTTATTATTTCTCTACTCATCTTGTCGTCCACCTAATTTTTCCAACGCATCAGCGACTGGACCCTCTTTCAAAATCTTGAGAAAATGTATATCCTCCTCTCTAGCACCTTTCATCACATCTAGTTTTTCTTGAGGATCTGTCAAGTTGTTTTGCATCTCTTCGAGTGCATCAGAGCGGCTCGCGCTTCTTCCAACCAACATTTTGAAAAACACGGTATAATCGCCACCAATAACCGTGCTCAACATTTTGTTGGCGGCTTTTCGGATCTTGTGTTTTTTTCTTGTAATGGTAGAGCGACTACACTTCCATTTCTTTGCCAGTTCCTCCTCGGTATCGGTGAACAGTGAAAACAAGGACTCCACTTGGCTTTCCGAAACGTATTCTTGATCTTTTGTTTCCTCTGACATTTACTTGTGTCAAGTTTTTACTTATTTTTATCCATTATGGAAAAAAATTCATTTTGCAAAAAAATTGTTGCAAAAATATATTTTTCTAGATCAGCTCAAAAATCGCTTTTTTGACTCAAATTATTTGTACAAAACAATACTTGATTGATTACAAGCTCAGAAATCATCATTTTTTATTTTGCGTCATTTTTCACGCACAAATTTGACGCAATTGCGTCATTTTTCAAAATTGATTTCATGTTCTCATCTAAAATGACATGCCGCACAAAACAAACTGGTTTGATGGAAATGACTTGCCAATCTTTTGGTAGGCCAGGTGTACCTACATATTTTAATAATTAAGTATGCTAATTCATTTCATTGAACCTTCCGCAAAAATGCCCAATCTGCAGGCAAAAATTTGCCGAACATTCAGAACTACAAGACAAAATCTGCAAGGTCATTAGCATAAAGGAATTTGCAGCCTACTGCCCAGGCTTTGATGTGCAATACAGGCCAAGATTTGATCTCAATTGAAAAACCAGCTTTTGGCCATCTCATGAATTAAAAAATACCCACAACTAGATGAAACCATGGACCTGAAAATTGGCTGTACTGGCTGGAGCTACCAAGGATGGATAGGACCCTTTTATCCTAAAGCCATGAAGGAGACCGAATACCTAAAACACTATTCATCCATATTTGATATTACAGAGATAAATTCCACATTCTACAGGATTCCAACACAGTCAATGACAAGCAAATGGTTCTCTGACACCCCACAGAACTTTATTTTTACTGCCAAGCTTCCAAAAATCATCACTCATGACAACAGACTCAGGCCAGGCCCCTACTTGGATCAATTCATCAATTCCATCAAGCCTTTAGAATCCAAGATGAAGATTCTGGTGATACAGCTACCGCCGTCGTTGTCATTTGCAGAAGCAAAACCCAATCTAGAAAAGATGGTAAACCACCTCCCAAAAAACTACCGTTACGCAGTTGAAGGAAGGCACCCGTCATGGTTCACAGAAGAATCATGCAAGTATCTGGGGGACAAAAACCTCTGCCTTGTCTGGAACGAAGTAGAAGGTGTCTCAAACCCAGCTCCTGTGACCACAGACTTTGTCTATCTTAGATTGATTGGTGATAGGTCAATACCAGAAAGCGAGTTTGGCAAGATCCAAAAAGACCAAAGCCATCTGATGGAAAAATGGGCAGAGAAGCTTGATTCAGTAAAAAACCAAGTTTTGCTTGCAGTCGCAATGGCAAACAACCACTTTGAGGGATTTGCCCCAGTTACTGCCAACAAGCTGAGGGTCTTGATGGGACTATCTTATGTAACCTGGACTGACACAAAGCAGCGATCGCTTTCTGATTTTTCAAATCAATCCTAAATGGTTTATAGCTTGTACAGTGACAAAACTAAGCCTTGGTATTACATCAAAACAAGTTTTTGGGAGCTATGTCTGACTTTGGCCAGTTGTGCTACTAGGGATTGTGTTGCCAGGTATCTGAGAGTCGCTCATATTTCCATCATGACACATTCCTATGGGACCAATTCCGCCATGACCCAAACTAAACATGTTATCATAATTCATTTGAAATCCCTGGCCCTGTATCAAAGTCTGGCTCAGACCCTGTGTAGTCTGTGCATACGCCATGGAACCCCCAAATGCAGCAATCATTGCAACACCTAATGTCATAACCAAGAGCTTTCCATGCGTTGTCTCTATGATGCTCATGCCATAGTAAACTACCTTCGCTGTTATAACAATTTCTGAACTTTGTTCCTGATAGTTACTATAATCCGTGGCTAGTCATACATTCTTACTCAAGATTTTATCATACAATGATTCCATGATGATATCATACCATGTAAAAAGGCAAACAAAACAATCTAGAGATACATCTTGTGTTCCTTGATGTACCTCTTTGCAAACCATTGGAGAAATATCATGTCCTCTTTTTTCAACTGTGATCTCTCAAGTGAATTGTAGTAGCCATCTCTTCCCTCGTATGGTATATCAAGCATTGGATACTTTTTCCTGTCAAGTATAAAGTTCATAATCAGTCTTGAGATTCTCCCGTTTCCATCTCCAAAGGGATGTATGGTGACAAACTTTAGGTGAGCAAGTGCCGCAAGCTCTACTGGATGCAGTTTATTTTTATTTTTGTTGTACCACTGGAAAAATTCTGTCAGCATTGGATAGACTTCTACTGGTGCTGGCGGCACAAACTTGCTTGCAGATATGGTCACCTGTTTTCTTCTTATCTTTCCGGCAATGTCAGGCTTGGTTTTGTTGAACAGTTTCCAGTGCCATCCTGTAACATACCTCAGTGAAAGATCCTTCTCTGACCTTAGGATCTCGAAGAACAAGTCCCTGTGGGCCTCTGCTTCCTGCACATCCCTCATCGGCTTGCTCTTTGGGGTTATGCCCCTTTCCAAGAGGTCTGCAGTCTCTCTGTGTGTGAGAGTCGAGCCCTCTATTTTCTGCGTGTCATAGGTAAAGTTGACGGCAAAGTTTTCCAGCTCTTTTTCCTTGATGGTCTTTGGCATGGCTTTCTGGTTCTTTGCAAAGTTCTTTCTTATTCTCTCAATGTCTGCATACCATCGCTTGCTGTAGATCTCGTCGAGCAATTCTTTTTTGATCTTCTCGATATCATGTGGAATCTTTCTTCCAAGATAGATCTCCCTTGTCTGCACCTTTCCGCCCTCTCTGAAGCTCTGTTCTAGATAGTAGTATGTCTGTCCTTTCAGTATTTTTTTCTTAATTGCGGCCATGAATACAGTTACCCTTACATATTTATATAATTATCAATTTTCTGTAAAATGTAAGGGTAACCATAAAACATGTCAATATGGAAAGACTGGGCATTTGCAAATCTAGAACAAAGCTCCATCAATTCAAACTGGATTATCTAGTAAGTATGAAACCCCTAGGCATGAAAAAGAATAGAAAAGCTATCTATGTCGTGACAAGTGAGAAACAAAAAAGATAGTCAAGAGCCAAGCAAAAACACCTCGATACCGCAATGATTGCAAGTATTATCGCGCTTGCAGTGAGAATGTCATTTGTTGTGAGACTAGTATAAATAGTAAAAAAGTAAAATAATCTTACTGATAAAAATGCTAGAAGACCCAGAGATCACTACAATGAGTGAAAAGGGACAGGTAGTCATACCGCAG
Source organism: uncultured Nitrososphaerota archaeon (assembly GCA_963701075.1). Lineage (GTDB taxonomy): Archaea > Thermoproteota > Nitrososphaeria > Nitrososphaerales > Nitrosopumilaceae > Nitrosotalea. The sequence continues at coordinate 461,995 of OY969559.1, read as the reverse complement.
GAGCTTAGAAAACGCCTTGGAATAAGACCCAAGACCAAATTCGTCGTATTTGCCATAGATGGCAATATCGTAATGAGAAAGCTCGACATACCTGACCTTAAAAAAGAATGGAGTAGCATATTCCAGAAAATAAGTAAGAAGGGTCTAAAACTTGGCGAAAACAATGTGGTAGCGGAGATCAAGACACACAGAAAAGAAAAACGCAAGAAAGCAAAGGACTAGTACCATGTTAAGGTGATGACTTACCAATTTTTTGGTAGGCAAGCCACTTTTCTTCTGCCAGTTCAAAATCATTTACTGGTATCATTAAATGAAGAGTGCGGAGATCTGCAACCATTGCCTCCGGAATATGATCCCAAATTGCTTGAGACAAGGATTCAGTGGGAAGAGGCAAGAGAGGCTGCCCGCAGCTCACGAGACAGGCAGGCCGTGCGTGAGCTGTATAAAGCCAGGAAGAATCTCAAGAGAGCAATGAGGCAACTTGAGGAGGCCTCAAGAAATGCAAACAGTACGGCAGATCCAGAACTTAGGAGAAAAGAGATAGAGGCATATGAACACCTGTTGAAGATTGAGAGAAATGCCAAGACTGATGGAATAAGATAGCTTGTCTTTTAATGGGCTAGCTCATCTCTATGTCATACAATCTAGTTTTAAAGTGTGAGAATAATGGCTTATATAATTATCAATTATGATATAACTATATAAGTACACCCCACACATATAACTAGTATGCAAGTAATCTCGTCTGAGATTGAATCTGGAATAAAATTTGCCTCTATGCTGCCGCCTAGGATCTCCTATGGAATAAAAGAGGATGCAGTAGGTATTGCGGGTTCAGTACCAACGGCATATCGAAGATTACGCGCTTTAGAATCTCTGGGGCTAGCTACAGTTCACAGAGGCCAGTTTCAAATCAACCAAGCTGCAAGACAACCAATGGATCTTCTGCAACATCTTATTCCATCGCTTCTTGCGTTAAAGACTGCGAGGCGTTTTGGAAGGAAATATCACATCTCCGATGTTAATTTTTTAAAAAACAATCTTCCAGAAAATGCATTTGTGACACTTGATTATGCTGCATGGGATCTTACGGGATATCAAACCCCTATGGATCTGTATGTATATGTAGATGATATTAAAAAAACCTCTAATTTTCTAAAATCTAAAGGATTCAGTCAAGGAACTCAAGGACACGTTGTCCTTCTCCAGAAACAGCATAGTTTCAGAAAAAACACAGAACAGGTGTATCTAGACTGTATTGCCAAGGGAGGTCGTAGTATTCTGGACGCTATTGCTATTGAGTGAAAGCACGGGGATAAACTCCGTATAAAGGGCAGATTCAATATTGAAGATGTTCTAAAAATACAAGACGACATGCAAGCTTTGAAAGTTGAATAAGCTACTAAATGAATCACTCAAGATAACGCAGGAATTAGGCGACGTAATTTTTATTGGTGCGCTTGCAGTATACGCACATACAAAAAAGGCAAGGGATTCACAAGATATTGACTTTGTGATACAAAAATCAATCTCAGATGAGTACATGCTATCAAAACACTACTACAAATCAATGACGGGCAAACAACCTTGGTTTACCCCACGAGGCATCAAGATTGACATCTATGCAAGGGACATACCAGGAGTTCCATTTGGCGCAATCGTAAAATATTCAAAGAAATTTCCAGTTGGCAAAAAAGGAAGTATTAGAGTGATAGGCCTAGAAGCGCTCGTGGTTGCTAAGCATACTGCACAGAGGGAGCAGGATTCTGATGATCTTAGAAACATTGCAAAAAACAGGCTTGATGACATTGACTGGAAAGTTATACAATCTATTACTGGTGATGAATACAAGACTAGTCTCATAAAGAGAGACATGGTATTTTTTGCGAAATTATAGGCTCAAGCATACGATGAGTATAGGTGATTTGGAAAGTTATTTGGTCTGAGAAATCCGTTAAACAATTAGAAAGAATAGATCAACCAATCTCTCTATTGATTCTCGTAAATCCTGGAAGATTTTATCTTGTTGAGGTAGACATAGCCCAGCACAATTGAGAGAACAGCTATAACCCCAATTATCATGCCCGTCTTTTCATAGAGAAGAATCCACGAAACACCGACTGATAGCATTACTGCAGCCCAGGTGAAATAGTAAGTATAGTCTTGTGTGAGACGAGGCGCCTGCTTGTACCTGAGGCCAACTATTGTGGTATAGACTGAGACTGGAACCAGAAAGAGTGGCACTGACAGGGCAAGCGGTATTGCATGCAGCTCAAGCATGGCTGATACTGCAATGATTGCAAGTATGACCACGCTTGCAGTAAGAATGCCATTTGTTGTGCGACGGGTCTGAATACTGCTCAACGATATCAATAGGGCTTTCTTTGATTTAAGCAGATACCATATACAGTTTGCAACCCATGAAAATTACGCATGAGAATTAACATTGTTACTTAACACAGTTCAACAATGGCTTTATTGTAAACCACGCAATAACACACATGAAGAACAATAAAAAAGAGTTCGAGTTTGGAGATACCAAAATACGATTCTCTCATCCAATTTTAGTGGGAAACTGAACCGAAAAGAAAATTGCGATCTTCTCCTAAAACTGCGATCAGATTCCTCTCCAATCCATTACACTCATTCAAAATCAGGGATTTGAGCCTGTAAGACTAGTCCTTTACTCAAAGTCAGCTCTACTTCAATGAGATCCATTAAATCAAAACTAGAAGTAGTGATATCATGTCATTGGAATGCAAAGAATGCGGATTAGTTTTCTATTCAACAGAAGGCTTGGAAGTTCATATTCTACGCAGGCATACAAAGCCCATTCCCAAAGGACTGGATCACTTTACCTAACTGAAAGCCATTCAACGAGTCTTACATGACTTTCTCATTTGACCCAGGCTGCAAGTCAAGATAATTTCATTAACTATGTTCAGTAACATTGTGCCGTGATTTTTTATTACTTCTTTGCAGCAATATAGACATGAGCCAGATAGTAACCCTCAAGTGCCCTGGATGTGGAAACGAGTTCATCGGGTTCCACAGCATGCCATGCATGATATGCGGGTGTGACGCATTTCCAAAGAAAACTCGCAGAAAAATACAGACATAAACATGACAAAAAGCTTTACGAAATCAGCAAAGCGCTAGATGTTATGGTGGATGCAAAAGAGCAGAAATGCCATTTGTGTGCGATTTGTCAATATGTAGATGATCTAAAATTTGGATACAACTTTATACTTGATGACGATGTAATTGAAATATGTTGAAATTCAAATGTAAGGATGTTGGATTTGATTGCGGCTTTGTTGCAAAAGGCAAGACAGAAAACGATATCTTGGCACAATGTGCAACACACGCTACAAAAGATCATGGTATGAAGCCAGAAGAAATTACCCAAGAACTGAAAGACAAAATCAAGTCCAAGATTCACAAATCTTTGTTTTAAATATTGTTTAAAATAAGAACAGATCAGGAGTAAGTCTTGCAGGTTCAAACATACCAACGAGCCCAGAAATAGTCCCAAGATGGTGGTCAAGTCCCCTCGATGTGGCTACACTATATGCCACTGTATTGTATAACTCTCTGGTTACTAACCCTGTACTAACTATATATGATAGAAATACTATTTCTACTTAGTGAATAAACATTCGATTAATAGAAATGGCGTTTTTGTAAACACAGAGAGTACCATCCTGAAAAAAACAGAAAGGTATCTCGAAAAAAAGGGATGGAAGACCTCTCGTGAAGTAAAACTACGAGGCAGGATTGTGGACATCATAGCCACAAAGGATGGAAAAATCACTGCCATCAAAGTCAAAGGAAGTTCTGGAGACATACAACGAGGAATAGAACAGACGCTACATCAAAAGAATGCAGCAAATTTTTCATATCTTGCAATTCCAAAAGATCGCTCTTCCAAGGTAGTTCTTAGCACCTGTCAAAGCCTCGGAATCGGGCTATTGCTGGTAAATGATAGGGTAGAGGAGGTCGTAAAACCAACTACAAGTAATGTTCTTCCTTCTGTGAAGAATATTGTTTTCAAAGACACGAAAAAACCAGCCAAAGTCGTTTCAATTAAAAGTTCACTTGAGAGCCTCTTCAGGTCTCGGGCGCAGGTTTTGATTCTGAAGCTTCTATTCCTAAATTCCTCACGCGAATTCCATGCAAACGATATTGCAAGAAGAACCGACTTGGCTCCTTCCACAATAACAAAAGAGATGCCCGTGATTCATAATATTGGCTTGGTCCTGCGAAGAACCCAAGGCAATCTGGTATTCTATAAAATTAATAATAAAAGCGTGATATTCAATGAATTGAAAAGAATATTTCTAAAATTTGAAATGCTCGATGAAGTCATTTCTAGGGATTTACCAAAAGAGGAGATCAAATATGCATTAATTTATGGCTCAATTGCAAAAGGAACAGAGTCACAATCAAGTGACATTGACTTGTTAGTAGTTGGCAATGTAAGCGATGATGCTCTTCTAAGATCCATATCCAAAACAGAAGGGACAGTAGGTCGTGAAATGAACTATCTCTTGTGGACAGAAGAAGAATTCTTGGACAAGGTGGAAAAGAAGATACCATTGATAAGGGAAATTTCAAAGACTCCTATAATAATGATAGTTGGTGATGAGGATGAGTTTAAGCGACTTATTGAAGCAAGATAGAATTGTAAAGTTTGAATTCCTAATGACTCCGTAACTGTTCCCAATAAAATTCAAGCCTTAAATCTAATCATCCAAGGAACATGTCGTGGTCTCAGACAATATGGTGATGAAAATTCATAAACGATATCTAACTGAGACTAATCAACAGATTCTCCTAAGACACAAGAAAAGAACTGGTGAACCAGTACATATTGGGGTAATTCAAAAAAATATGGATGAAGTGCTTCTCATGATAAATAATGTTGGAAATTCTGGAAATAAAGAACAAGATAGGAGTTACGCAGTTGACCTTCACAAGATAGCCTAAGGATTCATTCCATAAATCTTAGATCCAAGACGATCCCCTCTTTGCAATGAACCAATCAAGATGTGATGTACTAGACTACATACAGTTCCTCATAGCATCCCAGAAGACCTTTACATGTACAGAGGCTGCAAGATGCCAGCCCGTGGAGCTGTACAAAATCCCATCCCATGACTCCTTTACGCGCCTTCTACAACGACAGACTCAAGACACTGAGACGGTTTGGAAGGAAGCAAAGGCAATGATAGGAAGCGGGGGTGTTATTGTAGTCGACGATACCACTCTTGACAAGCCGTATGCCTCAAAGATGGACCTTGTAACATGGCACTGGAGTGGCAAGCACAGATGTGTGGTCAAGGGAATAAACCTCATCACGCTTCTGTGGACAGATGGAAAAAAGCGCGTACCGTGTGATTGCAGGATCTACGACGCACCTGTCACAGGTCTTACAAAGAACGACCGCTTCCAGGAGATGCTGGTAAAGGCCAGGCAGAGAGGCATGAATCCGCTGTATGTGCTCTTTGACAGTTGGTACTGCAGCATTGGAAACCTCCATCTTGTCGCAAAGCTTGGATGGTATTTTCTGACAAGGCTGAAAAGCAACAGGACTGTCAGTCTGAAAGATGGTAAGAACGTGTCAGTGAGTAGCATGGAAATACCAAAGCATGGAAGAACAGTCTACCTCAAAGAGTACGGAACCATAAAGGTATTCAGGACAGTTTCCAAAAACGGAGACGCTGAGTACTGGGCAACAAACAATCTGTCAATGAATGCGGTAAGAAGGGAGGAGCTTGAAAAACATGGATGGTCAGTAGAGGTGTATCACCGTGGAATCAAGCAGTGCTGTGGTATTGAAAGGTCGCATGTCAGAAAGGCAAGATCGATAATCAGTCACATACTCTTGTCTGTCAGGGCTTTTCTGCGTCTTGAGGCATACCGGATAGAGACAGGGACGAGCTGGTATGAGGCAAAGAGTGCCATAATCCGGTATGCGATACGGAACTATCTATCCCGTCCGTTCTGTCATTTGGGCTCAACTGCGTAACTCCTACAAGATTTACTTGAAATAGCCGCTCATATCCTAGGGGTAATTACTTTGAAACAACCATTCATGGATGGTAATAGGAGAACTGGAATTATCGCTGCAGGTAAATTTCTATATGATAATGGATATGATTTAGATATTGATCCCGAAGAGGTGAATTCAGAATTAAGATCAATGTTAAGAAAAATCAAGGACCGACTGTTAACCTTGAACCAAGAAGTCATGGAACAGCTGTCTTTTTATATTTCAGAAAGAATGAGAAAACATGAGCCCTAAAGATAAGAAAATCAACGAGAAACTTATTGAGAAATACTCTAAACTTTTAGATGATCTCGCTCATGACGACTAGTTTCTAATCTTTTTCAAAAATGAAATTTCTCCAATAACTGAAAACAAATCTTGACATTTCTATACAAGTGGGCCCAGAAATAAGCCCAAGATGGTACCCTAGTCCCCCGGCCACCTAGATCTTATTTAAAAGTAAGAAATAACAAAAAAGTTTAGAATATGACTAGAGACATGAGGGGAATTTGTGTCGAATGTGGATTTCAAGTTAGAGGCAACACATTAGATGATTTAGATGAGAGTTTCACATTACATTTTGAAAATGATGGTCATGATACCTACTTCTTTGTTGATAAAGAAGGCAAAAAAATAGAAAGAGACGTTTCAAAATTATAACCATCTTTTAACTGGTTCGTACTCTATTACTTTTACACACAAAGTTGGCTTAAAATTATTCCATGTTAGTAGCTGGGTCCTACAGGTCTAGAACCTTTAGCGGATTCAGACCTGTCAAGACCTGATGCCGGTCTTATAAGACCCAAAGAAGATCGTAAAATATGCGCAGAATGGTGATCTTGCCTATATTGATCCTGACCGGAGTCATCCTAACATCAATTAATACAAACATAATGCCCACTGCCAGTGCATATACCACAACACTACAAGTTGCTTTGATATCTCCACAGGATGGAACAACACTGACAAATTTTCCAGCCTCACTAGAGATACAAGTAACCAGTGGTGGCTCTCCTGTACAAGGTACCACAGTCCAATTTTGGTTTGGGGAATATAATGGCGGTCTAACGGTAACTGACTTGACTGGACATGGATATCTTACATTGTTGAATCAAAATACGCTAGATCCCGGCTATTACAGCTGGCATGCAATTGCTATCAAAACTGGATTTAAGGGAGGCACTACGGGAAGCCATTTCTTTATCATTCCTGCTAATGGTAACAGCTCTTCAACCAACATGCAAAACGGAACTATCTCACCAGTTCTGGGTGGTACCGTTTTCACAGACCAGAAAGAATACTCGATAGGACAAGAAATGAGTACAGGCGTTAAAATCTCAGGGGATGTCAATAATTATCAGCTTGGCGAGTCTATTACACTTGAAATAAAATCACCCAGCGGCAAAGTTACCCAGCTTGTGGCCTACGGGACATATCTTGGTGCCTTCCAGACAGTCTATAAACTTGGGCAGAATTTCGGAGTTGGTCAATATACTGTAACTGCCTATCACAACTCTGTCGCATTTTCTACAAGTGTCTTCAATGTTATAAAATCTTGATCTTTAGAACTTCGACGGATGGCTGTCTTCCTTTCCTTTTAACACAAACGCCTCTATTGTCCTTGGCAAAATTTGAGCTCTGCCATCATCAAACCAGCAACAATCACATAGTTCGCCAGAGTTTTTTCCTACTTGTTTCATGCATATCATGGCAGTTCCCTTGTGATCCTCTCTTGGATGTCCACATGTTTTACACGCATTCAAGTTGATAAACTCTCATAACTGTATTTATTATAACTATCCAGGTTTTATGAATTATTTCTAGTGGCTTCAATAGTGCTGATCTGTTTTCTAAATCATACCTTTATGACAAATACATGTCTTCTATAGCAGACAGTAAACTATTGAGATTATCCATATATCATAAAGCATTGTAATATCAAATAACGATTAAAAATGAGCAAACAACAAACTGAACCAACAAAAGACGTCTATTCCGAGTTTAATCAGAATTTTACAAAGCTTTACAACAGTCTGGAAAGATCAAATCCCCAATATCTGCAATCATTTACTCACTTGCAACAAGAATGCTTGGGGGCTTGGAAAAATTTTATCGAATCAAGCCTCATGCTTCAGCAGCAATATGCTACAAAAAGCGGCGTGAATGCAAATGCTTCCGAGGTTACAACCAAAGCCATAAGGGAAGCAACAGATGAAATGATAAAGACATTTGAGGTACAAAACAAGATCACCTTTACCATCTTGGATACCATGCGACAAAACGTTAAAACCTTAAATGAAAATGCGTCTGCCTTTGCCAGTTTAAACCAGAACATAATCAAGGCCTGGTTATCTGGCTGGGCTGCAAGAAATCAATAAATCAGTAGATTGCCTTTTTTTACAAAATCTTTCAAAAATATCTCTGTCGTCTAATGTATTATCATCACTGGACAGGAGGCATTTTCCAATACATGCCTACTAACACTTCCCAGAACTTTGATCTTTTCAATCCCTTTCAGACCCTTGCTGCCCATAACGATTAGACCAATGTCCTTCCTTTTTGAAAAATCAAGTATTGCTTTTCCAGGTTTGTCTGAGATTACTTGGTAATTTGCCTTGACCCCTTTTTTTCTACAATATTCGACGGTTTCTTGCAATATGCGTTCTGCCCGCTCATATGCAACATCAATGTAATCTTCAAATGGCTTATCCATATCTACTCCACGAATATAGCCAAAATACATACCGGGTGGTTCTATAATTGGTGTAGTTACAGCCATTATGATATAGAGCTCGAGAGCTGAAATTATTTGAAATCTCAATTGCTTCATCAAGAGCTCTCTGAGAGTATTTTGAACCATCAAATGGGACTAGAATGCGTGAGTATTTTTTTGCCATAAAGTATGTTGTATCCCAATCTCTTATAGTAGAAGAAAAATATCACCTATGAGAATTATGAATAATATTAATTGGCACGAATTTATCCATATGGACCATATTTGAAAAAAATTCTATGTAATCTCTAATTTCTATTTTAGTATAAACTCATGCCATTGTTAAGGAAATTGGTATTATTTAGGAGAACAAAAAGAGTCTAGAATTTAAAAATATGAAAAAAGGGTTTTTGATTTTATTGACAGACTGGCAATGTCCCTTGTGCAGGCGGTCCAACTGGTGTTCCAGTACATCCCGTGTATGTTCAACTCATCCTAAAACCCTCCAATACATCATTATTCCAGTAATGTTAAGAAATGCCAGATAATTTTCTGCAATTCTCTCATATCTGATTCTAATTCTGTGGAATCCACATTTGAGCCATGCAAAGAATCTCTCCACCACGTATCTTGTCCTGTTGTAATTACTCTGACTTTTCTTATTGTTGTTATTTTTGAAATTTCTGGATGGAATGCAGTCCCTGATGTTTCTATTCTTTAGATACTCTCTAATCTTTTTTGCATCATAACCCTTGTCTGCATATACAGTGACGATCTGTTCTATGGAATCATCATCAAGATATTCAGAGATGTTTTCCATCACATCGATGAGCTTTGTTGAATCATGCTCATTTGCAGGACCAATAATTATTGATACTGGAAGTGAATTGCAATCTACTGCAACATGTATTTTCGTGCCTGATATTCTTTTGAATCCGTCGTATCCTGTCACATCTCCCCTTTTTTGGCTGCAACAGTTGACGAATCAACCGATACCTTTTGCAGCTGTATCTTCCCTGAATGGTGTGCTGATTTTATTGCATCAGATAAGATATTTTGCCAGATTCCTTTTTGCTGCCATTTCTGCAATCTGAGATGAGCAGTTGATTTTGAGCCGTATCTTTTTGGCATCTCCTCCCACCTGCAGCCGGTAACCAGAATAAACATGATTCCATTTATTGTGGTACGGTCATCACACCTTGGTCTGCCTGTTCTGGCAGGCGATGGAAGGTGTTTTTGTATTGTTTCCCATTGTTTGTCTGAGATTTCTTGGAATTTCATGGAATCAGTGTGATTATTCCATCTGATAGATCCAGTGATCGTCAAAAATTTACTAAATGATCAGTTTTAGGATGAGTTGTTTGTAATTCATAGTAATCAAATGTGTCAGCTTGAGAGTTTCTCAGAAATAAAAGACAGGTATAGGTTATTGCACCTTTGAAGACTTGATAATCTTTGAAATTTATTATTTTATAGACACACTTCTTTTCAGCTAAGAGTTTTCGCAATCCCTCTCCATAGTCTGCATTAAAGAATTTTGAAGGAAGAATGAGCCCTATTATACCATTTTCTTTGAGAAGAGATAATGCTTTTTCAACAAACAGGACATAGATATCGAAATGCTTAGTAGCTGATGTAAACTTGGAGTAAAAATAATCTAACTGCTTTTTATCTAATGTGTGTAATTTTATGTAGGGCGGATTTCCTACTATTACATCAAATCCTTTTTCATTAGATATTTCTGAAAATTCCTTTTTCCAATCAAATGCTCGCTTAAAATCGATATCTCGATCTGAAATTAGGCTATTGCCACACTTTATTCTGTCTTTAAGAGCCGGAAGCGTATGCTTTTTCTCAACTCCTTTAAGAAAGAGATTCAGTTGAGCGATCTCAACTGCCATCGGATCAAGATCTACACCAAAGATGTTATTTTGAATAATTGTGAGTTTCTCATCATAATTTATCAGATCTTTGTTTTCAGATTGAACCTTTTGTTCCATCTCTTTGCCTATTTTATTGAGAAAATAATCGTACGATTTGATTAGAAAAGAGCCAGAACCGCATGATGGGTCGAGTACTTTTACTTTATGCCAATCTATTTTCTTAGATTCTAATTCATCAAAGATTGTTCTGACTATGTAATCAACGATAAATTTTGGAGTATAGTATATTCCCTCTTCCTTTTTATGTGCTCTAGAATCATTTATTTTTAAACCATTTTTTCCTGTCTTTAGTATATGACTCAGATACTGCTCATATATACCGCCAAGAATATCGGCATCCATGGCGTCAAAGTCATAATTTTGAAGCTGTTCTTCGGAACGATATAGCCCTTCAATTACTATGCGTAAAGGATAATCATCAATTTGAAGATCATCACATAAATGTGGAGCAAACAATTTTGCGTTATAGATTCCATCGAGTTTTCTATATAGCTCATTCAATTTTGTCATGTTGCTCTTGTTTTGATTCTCTCGTAAAATAGAAAGTAACATCGGTTCTTCGTACTGCCTATCTTCAAGTGCTCTGATGAAAATGAGTCGAGAGATTATCCTTTGAACTGATTCTTCCAGTTCTTCTTGCTTGAGCATTTTACTCTTGTTATTTCTAAGAATATTTTCTGATAGTAATTCTCTGAATGTAGTTAAATCTAGGAGTAGCCTCTCGTCTAGAGGTTTTTTTGGAAGCTTCTTGCCCCATTCTTCAGCCTTTTCGTCAAGAAACCCGTTATCAAGTGATTCCTTAGATAATAAGTAAATCTTATCAAAGTTCTTTACAAAATCTTGACATTCCAATTCAAAGAATTGAATCAGAGCTGGATTAGACGCTTTAATTTCACTATTGAATACCTTAATTTTCTTGAAGTTTGTAAGAACAGCCCATGTTACACCTTTCAGCCATGAATAATTAATTGCTTGATCTACATATTTGCGGTCATCTACATTTTCGCGAAATGGCTTTGCCTCAACAAAAAACTTCGGAATCTCATGTAATCTGAAAGCATAATCCACTCTTCCTTTAGAAATTTTTTGTTCTGCTGTAACTTCATTTTCTAATTTGTTTGTTACATCCCAACCCAATACCTCAAAAAATGGTAAAATAAAATCTTTTTTTGTATCCTCCTCACTGTATTCTTTTATCTCTCCAGAATCAAGAATTCGTTGATATTTGTCAACTAGAATCTTAATTTCATTTTTGGCTTTTTCAATATCAAATTGCTTCCCCTCTAAACTCATACCACATTGGACCTCAAGAGGCTGGCTAGCCTGCGGTTTTGCCTGCTTTCCTTTGTTGCAAAATTCGCACAGTTATCCTACCTAGTAGGATTCTATCGTACCTGTAGTTAAATGATTTTGTCCTACTCAGTCATACTATTGGCAAAATCAAAACTAAGCATAACCATTGATGAGGAATTAGTCAAGTGGCTTGACTCTCAAATAAAACAAAAGAGATTTGCAAATCGATCTCATGGATTTGAGTTTGCTCTTGTTCAACTAAAAGGAAATGTGTAAAAAACCATGATCAGCCTGTGCTTCATTAGTGTATGCAATTATTCTCAGTTTGCTTTTTCTCTTTCATATTCTTTCTTTAATCTCTTTTTAAATTCTATTTTGTAATTTTTTCCATATTTCATTTCCACAAAGTTCAGGAGTTCGTCATACGTTAAACTTGCAATGTATTCCAATAATTTCTCATCTATCATTCTATATATCGATCCATATTTTGCAGATCCATATAGAATCATCCTGTTGTCTTATTCATAAATTTATGAAATGACAACAGATCCTTTTAGTATTTGAGTTTATGATAGGAGTTGTTGACTAGTCTTACCTTTTATGGCGGGGTGCATGAAATAGGTGGAAACAAGTTTTTAGTAGAAGACAAGGGTACAAAAATATTTTTAGATTTTGGCATGCAAATGGGAAAGGTAAATGATTATTTTTCAGAATTTGCACAACCGCGAGATCTCAATGGCATGGGTGATTTGTTCGAATTTGGATTGTTACCAGAGCTGAGACGGACTCTACAGAAGAGATTATGCAAAACACATGGACTTTGGAGGACGTGAAGATACATCAGTTGATGCCGTATTGTTGACACATGCACACATTGATCATTGTGCATACATACACTATCTCAGGCCTGAAATTCCAATTTACTGCTCAGAGGCCACTAAATTGATAATGCAGGCCTTGCAGGAAACCAGTGCAGGCGGTGATGAATTTATTACCTTTAAAGAAAAATTCAAAATTTATGAAAATAAGAGCGGCCAGATGAGCAGGGCCAGCGGAGAAGAATATCAACAGCCTCGCAAGATATCAGTTTTTGAGAATCTGAAAAATTTTAACATTGATTCTATAGAAGTAGAACCGTTAGCTGTAGACCACTCAATTCCCGGAGTAAGTGGATTTGTCTTGCATACTTCAAAGGGATCCATATCCTATACAGCTGATATCAGGTTCCATGGGAGAAGAAAGTCTGACAGTGAAAAATTTGTAGAAAAGTGTGGTAATTCTGATGTAGATGTCATGCTATGTGAGGGTACTCGTATAGCAGAGACATTTTCTAAAACAGAGTTTGAAGTAGAGGATGATGTTAAAAATATTGTAAACAGAACTGAAAACCTTGTAGTTTGTACATATCCTACTAGGGATCTGGATAGACTAGTTTCATTTTATAATGCTGCAAAGGAAGCAGGACGAGACCTTGTGATAGACTTGAAGCAGGCTTATTTACTAAATTTGTTCCAGACGTCAGAGCGTTGGAAATCTGTATTTCCAAGATCAGATGATAAAATAATCAAGATATACATTCCAAAAAAGTCATGGGGATTAAAGGACAAAGATATTGAATATTGGACTGAAAAGCAATTGCTTCAGGATTATAAGAAATGGGAGCAGGAATTTTTGGACTATCAAAATGCCATAGATTACAGGTATGTTTCTGCACATCAAAAAGAAATAATGTTCTATTGTAATGACTATCAATTACAACAACTAATAGATGTGAGACCTAGTGCGGGTTCAAGTTACATACGCTCTTCAACAGAACCGTTTGATGTAGAAATGGAATTTGATGATATCAGAGTAAAACGATGGTTAGCACACTTTGGCCTAATTTCAAAGGAAGGGCAGTGGAATCACACCCATGTTTCTGGGCATGGCTCTGGTGACCAGATAAAAGAAGTGATTGAGGGTACAAAGGCAAAAACCCTTGTCCCCATCCATACAGAACACGAAGAGTATCATGAAAAATGGCACAAAAATGTAAAGAGAGTTAACATGAATGGAAATATCGAGCTATGAATTCATTGAATTTATCTGCCGGAAAAGAAAACTACCTGACATTTACAATAACCATTTTAATGGTAAACAAAAAATTCCTTAGCTGAAAGTAAAGTTTTGCTACAATGATCTCGTTAATATGAAATCATAAAGGTTTACTTGTGAAAGACAAATCTGTTTCTCTCATACTTGGAAAAGCAAATCCCTCTCAGATACGCACTGGAGTAGCCAGAATAAGTCTACGAGGTTATGGATGAAATTGACGTAACAACGGGTGATGTTATCGAGATCTCAGGCAGGTATCAAACAGTGGCAAGATGTAAACCTCACTTTGCATGGACACGATACAAGAAATTAATCCGAATTGATGGTATCGTTAGATCAAATTCAGGTACAAAGATAGGCGATAAAGTTACTATTAGAAAGGTCAAACCATTAATTGCTTCCAAAATAAACGTAATTCCATTAAATAATGTTCCAAGTGGAACAGAACAATATCTCAGGGATTTTCTTGAGGATCGTGCAGTAGCAAAAGATGACAAGATATCTTTACCATATTTTGAAAAAACACTGGACTATCATGTTAGAAAGATTACGCCTGATTCCGATTACGCAATAATCACACGAGATACGGTATTTCATGTTGATGTGATTCTGTAATTTCTGAAATATGGTTAAAGTAATGCTCGGATCTACAAATCTCATATTTTGGAATTGACATCTTTAACTAATGATTGTTAGTCTTGTAAAGAAATAATCGTTAAATATAAAATCATAAATTAGCTACTCAAACAACAATCAATTCTTTTGTAAAATGGTGCATCACATCAGGTTTTGCACCAACAATCAAGGAATCCTCAATTCGCACACCAAATTTTCCTGGCAGATAAATTCCAGGCTCTACTGTTATTGCCATGTTCTTTGATAATACCGCCTTGCTTGACGGTCCGAGGTTTGGCAGCTCATGCACTTCTAGCCCGATACCATGACCTGTAGAATGAATGAAATACTTTCCGTATCCTTTATTTACAATAATTTTTCGACATGCATCATCAACTGACTTGCAGGAAACACCGGGTCGCACTGCCCTAAGGCCTGCTTCTTGCGATGTTTTTACTATATCATAGACTTTCTTTGCCTCTGCCGTTATACTACCAAGACCAAATGTCCTAGTTGCATCAGAGACATACCCCTTGTGCCGCAATGTAAGGTCTGCCACAATCATGTCGCCATCCTGAAACCTGCGCTCGGTCACCTGTGCATGCGGAAGGGCACTGTTTGGCCCCCCAGCTATAATCAAGGGCTGGAGCGTGGACTTGTATCCTGTAGCAAATGCACCACGCTCCATCGCATACGACATCAAAATACTCTGGAGCTCCATCTCTGACATACCTATCCTAATTTCGTCCACGCAGAGCTCATACATCCCGTCAAGTATCTCCGAGCACTTTTTGAGTATACCAATCTCGCCAGAATCCTTTACCTGGCGTGCCTGGTAGAAGGGCTCTGTAGTAGACCTTACCCTTGGAAGGCTTTTCTTGAGTGATAGTACCATGTCATAGTTGTTGGTATCAGTGCAGATCTTTTTGTTTTTCACAACATCAATCAAAGTAGAGATAGACCCTTTTCCACGCTCTGACTTTACCACCCTACAGTTTACAGACTCTTCCTTTGCGCGGCCCACCTCAAGCTCTGGTGCAATGATAGTCAGCTCCACTCTTGTCAAGTATCCCTATGGCTTCTCCCCAAAAGCCGGTCATGTAATATAGGTTCTCAGGCTCAAAGGCAACAAGAGTATCACATTCTAGTTTATTGCAAAATTTTATTAGATTTTTTCTGCGGCTCTGCATTGTTCCAGATCTGGAACAATCTCCATTTATGTTTGCTGGAAACATACACGATATACAGCTTGGAACATTTAGATATTGGAATCAAAACTTTGCTTTCGTGGCAGAAGAAAAGAAAAAAGTTGTAGCTTTACTATCAGGCGGACTGGACAGCAGACTAGCTGTAAAAATGATGCAAAACCAGGGCTTTGATGTTACCGCTGTTGCAATAAAAACTCCGTTTTGTGATTTTGATTGTGGAAGAGGATGCGGTTTTGAAATTCGAGGAACAGCAGACATGCTGGGAGTCGATCTAAAAACAGTATATCTTGGAGACGATTACATCCAGATGCTAAAGCATCCAAAGCACGGATTTGGTTCCGGAATGAATCCTTGTATTGACTGCCGTGCAATGATGTTCAAGGCTGGAAAACAAGTGATGGAAGATATCGGTGCAGAGTTTATCATCTCAGGTGAAGTACTGGGACAGCGACCAATGTCACAGCATGGTCCGGCACTGAGAACAATAGAAAAAGAATCAGGACTAGAAGGAAAAATTGTAAGGCCACTCTCTGGTGCGTTATTACCAAAGACAGAGCCGGAAGAGAGGGGAATAATCAAGCGAGAAAATCTCGGCATGATTCGCGGACGAACAAGAAAAGAGCAGCTAAAGATGGCAGAGCAGTTCGGTTTTGTTGATCCACCAAATGCAGGAGGTGGTTGCCTGCTTACTGATCCAAGATTTGCAATACGAGCAAAAGATCTTTTCCGACATACCGAAACTCCGACAACAAATGATATTGATCTGCTAAAGATTGGAAGACATTTCCGATTTGATGGTAACACAAAATTAATTGTTGGAAGAAACAAGGACGAAAACGAGATACTAAAGGCACTTGCTCTCCCGGGGGACACATTGTTTGAGACAAAGGAACACATGGGACCAATATCGCTTTTGCGCGGAGACGATTCCCAAAATAATCTAAAAATATCATCCGATATAACATTCCGATACTCTGATGCACCAAAGGACTCGACAGGTGTCATGCTGGTGCAAAAAAATGAGACCCACTCTGAAATTCCAGCAGGTGCCATTTCCGAACAAGACTACCTGAAATTCATGCTCTAGCACGAACAACCTAGTCTGTGAATTACAATTGACTACAAAGACTTTTTGAGGGAGCTGAGATCCTACCAATCGTATGCAAAAGCAGGCGGCCCCGACCTTTCTCAAGGCGATTACGCTTCGAGACCAGAGCGATATCCATACTGTAAAAGAAGATATCAAAAAGGGCATGATCTTGGTCCTGCGGGTTACCCCACTTGCACAAAAAAATGTCGACGAGCTAAGAAAAGTGGTAGAAGAGATTTACAGTGTAGCAAAGGCGCAAGATGCAGATATTGCAAGGCTTGGAGAGGAGAGAATTATTGTGACTCCAGCTGGTGTCAAGATCTGGAAAGCAGAATACGATCTAAAATAATTAATGACGTCATGATTTGATGTTTAACAATTGAAATTTTTATTAAAACATTTTTTGATTTTTGTTATTTGAAGATCTTGATTACATTGTAATTGAATTTAGAAAGTCTTGGTGGAATATACTCATAATGGGGCATTTTGGAGACATTTTTGCAGAAAAATCAAGCCTTGTCTTCTTTTTTGGTGTTATGATTTTTGGAAGTATCCTCACTGATGAGGTGTGATATTCGCGGAGGATCTTTTCCTATGTGGAACGATCTTGCATGCTCTTCAATTGCCATATCTGATTTTGTGATTCGTTCATGCTGGCGCAAGTGTTCAGTCCAAGATTCAGATGTGAACATCATAACATAACGACTTGGATTTTCAACATCATGATACAGACCCCAGTTGATTGCACCATCTCGCAGCACCAGCGAGCGCACATCGTTCATTGCAGATTCAAATTCCTGCGAGCGTGTGGGATCGATCAGATACTCTACTTCTACCAATACAGATCCCTCCTCGTGGTCATCAATGTCAATCATGGTACGGGGCATGGCCCAGTGCATTGATGGAGTAAGGTCCACATCAGAAAGTGACTTTAGCTTGTAGCGAGTTGATGTAACAAGTCCAATTACCATTCCAATTGATGCGGCAAGCAATGCTGTCTGGATTCCCCAGATCTCTGCAACAGCTCCCCACACGATACTTCCAAATGCCACTCCGCCCCAATACATCATCTGGTGAACCGATACTACACGCGTTTTCACCCATGACGATACAGAATTGTATGCAACAAAGTTCAGGCTCGATGTCATGACAATCAATGCAGTTCCAACTGCAAACACTCCAACAAACAATGTAATGATTCCATGCTGGAGCGATATGACAGCCATTGCAGCAGCATACAAAATTGTCGCACTTGCCACGCGCTTTTCAATTGATATTTTTATCCGCGGAACTATGACCAGGCCACTGACCAGCCCCCCTATGCCAAACGCGCCAACCAAGATTCCAAAAAGAATAGAGTTAGAGCCTGCCTCGTTGCGGGCCAATAGCGGCAATAGCGATACAAGCGCGCTGCCACAAATTGTTATTGCAAAGTCTCGGACCAAGAGTGCTCGCACGTGCAATGAATGACGCATGTACTGTAACCCCGTACGAATAGCCCCGATCACCTGCTCGGGGGGAAGAAGGTTGCGCTCTTGAGGCTTGCGCCACCTGTGCAAAAAGACAATGATTCCAACAAAGGAAAGCGCATTTAGCATAAAGACAGCCCCAGGTCCAGCTGCTGCAACCACCAGCCCTCCAATGAGTGGGCCTACTGCAAGTCCTATGTAAATTGCCACGCTAAACAAGGTCAGCGCAGCAAGGGCCTTTTTCTTTGGCACAATCTCAGTCTGGATTACAATATTTACAGGCAGGCTCATTGCATTTCCCAAGCCAAGCAATAGAGTAAACACAAGAAGAATTGATGATGTTGTCAAGCCTCCAAAGGTAAGCAGGGTCAAGATTACAGCTACTGCAAGCGAAAAGTATTGCGTGGCAAGAAAGAGCTTGCGCCTGTCAACAATATCAGCAAGAGCTCCCGCAGGAAGTGCAAGCAGAAATACCGACAAGCTTGTCATAGCTTGTAAGAGTGAGACAAGAAACGGGGAGAGTGCAAGCGATGTCATCAGCCATCCAGAACCAACAGTTTGCATGGAGGCACCTATGTCTGATGCAAACATTGTAATCCATAGAAATCGGTACAGGGTATTTTTCAGAGGGCTGTCTGACGCAGAATTTGCGCTACTCACACGGTACCACGCATAAACAATATTTCACTAATCAAGTGTATAAATTAGTTCATCCCGATCTTTAATTTTTATTTTCAATCATATCTTGAGTCTAAGACCCACCAGTAAAATTTAGGGTTTCATGTAAAACACTTTTTCTGGTTGAACTTTGAGAACCTAATTTCTTGTATTGTTTGATAAATTCTTTGTAATATTGAAATTGCCACAAATTAACTATCTAATTCTTTGAGTAATTCCTTTAAAGTACTTGTCTTTGTTTTTCCCTCTGCTTTTGCCTTGTAGAATTCTTTTACATCTGCTTTTTCCTGAGGTGTTATGTCGTCTGCTTTCTTGGATTTTGCTCGTTGCATGTTTACATTATCTATCTTTTATCACATATTTAGGATTGCATGAATCTGTCCCCACCAACATAATTGTAAGTAGAAAAATAGATTATTAAGTAAAAAAGGAATTAATACGTTTTAGAGAATCAGAGTCTCTTCGCCGTCTTTTTCTGGGATTTGTTCAAACAAAGGCGTTCTAGATTTCGACTTTTTCATTGCCTCTTTATACACTTGTTTTAGATCTTTTCCTTCTGCAATTATTTTTTTGTCTAGAATGGCAATCCACTTGCCAGTGTATGCTTTTCTATTTTTCATAGATGTTAGAAATTGGCTTTCAATACTAGACATTGTACATCACCTGTTCATTATAATATACAAATATCTTTCTTTTAAAATATGGCGTATTTTTCACATCTAAAAATTCGCCTATTTAATATTGGAAACTCTGGCCATAATAATTTTAGTCTGATGTCTTCTTGCAATCTCAAGAGGTGAGCCGAAGATGAACTAAAAATCTAAAATATCTCTTTGTATCTGGGTTTTAATTCTGGTATAAAAATTAGAAGTAACAGAACTGATTTTATTTATTATGGCATCTTCTCTTATTGTTACTATTCTTTTGCACATTACTTGTGATTTTTCTTTGAGTCTTGGACTTGTGTCTTGTAGAGTAATTGGAATCAAATATTTATCTGGGGTTTGGTTTGTTGTAATACCTGCGCAAACAAAAAATCCGCTATCTTGGTGGAACCCTGATTTTGAAATGACTAAAAGTGGTCTGACATAATTATCTGCTTGATCCTGGTAATTGGGTTTTGCAAGAATAATATCTCCTGCCTTGATACTAAATCGAAAAGTCAATAATGGGCTAATCCCAATGGTCTTTCATAATCTTTTTCGTTAGAACATCCATGTCCTTTTCTGCATGTTCAATAGGCTCATTTTCTGGTAAACCCAATGAAACCTCATCTTTCTTTACTGATCGTTGCATGTTATAACTATACATTCTATGTATACAAATCTTACTTAACAAAGTAGTATTTACAGAGGCGTCTTGCTTTGTCTCAATTCACCAAACTCTGGCTATAATCAAAGCAGCCTAATGCCTTCTTGCACTTGCGGACATGTTGTTGAAATTCTAAACATTCTGTGAATCGAGCTTGCAAGGTTCTCGCACTTTCTGCGCTCACCGTGGTTTACTATAACCCGTCTAAGCTTTGACCTGAGCTTGTGAACATATGACATCAATTGGTTATAGTCACTGTGTCCTGAAAACCCATCAAGTTTTTCAGTCGAACAGTTTATGTTTATTACCTCAATCTTTCCGTCCCTTCCAACTACTGAGACCTGTCTTGAGCCGTCAAGTACCCTTCTTCCCAGGGTTCCATTTACCTGGTATGACACAAACAAGACCTTGTTCTTCTGTGACGGTGCAATGTTTTTGAAATATTCAAGCACTGGGCCGCCTTCGAGCATTCCAGATGTTGCCATGATAATGCAGGGTCCCTCGCGGAGCGCCTCTTCTCGCGCATCAGAGTGTTCTATGTTTGTGAAATATTCAGAATCAAATGGATTCTCTTCTGTACTCAAAATCTTTTCTCGCAGGTCTCGTGTCAGATATTCCGGATATGCTTCATGTATTGCAGTTGCCTCTGATATCATTCCTTCTGTAAATACAGGTGCTTCCATTATCTGTCCTGCCTTCATGTATTGATCAATTACCATCATCAATTCCTGTGCACGGCCAACAGCTGGAATTGGAATTAGCACCTTGCCGCCGTTTCGCAGTGTCTCGTTTACTGACCTGATAAACGTGCCTTCCACTTCTTCTCTTGTTGCCTGGATGTCTTCTTTTGCGCCATACGTGCTCTCTATCAATAATGTCTCAACTCTTGGGAAATTCCATGATGCACTGTCAAAGAGCATCGATTTGCCATACTTTAGATCTCCAGTGTAGACAAAGTTGTGGTTCCCGTTTCCTATATGGAAGTGACATGATGCAGAACCAAGTATGTGTCCTGCATTTGAAAATACAAGTTTAATGTCAGGCGATATATCTGTGACAGTTCCATATGCAAGAGGTATTGTCTGCTTCATTACCTGCTTGACATCTCGCTCAGCGTATAACGGAATTCTGCCTTGGGCTGCTGCCACCTTTATTGCATCAAGCTGAATCAAGTTCATCATTGGCAGTGTAGGCTCTGTACAATAGATTGGCCCCTTGTAGCCATATTTGAAAAGGACGGGCAAAAATCCTGTATGGTCAAGGTGGGCATGACTGATAACAACGGCATCAAGCTCGTCTAGTGTAATATTTGCCCAGTCAAGCCGCGGATAGGCTTCTAGAGGGCTTTTGGCGCCAGGGTTGACACCACAGTCTATCAGTACCTTGGACTCGTGCGTGGTAAGTAGCATGCAGGATCTGCCTACCTGGCTGAATCCGCCAAGTGTGGTAAGTGAGACCTCGGCGTCTTCTGATAATTTTGGTCGAAATATCTGCTCGCCTACCTGTCGCAGGTGCTTGCTTCTCTCAGTTGATGATATCTTGAGGTTATAGTTTATTGTCTGGATTGTTTGTGACTGGATGGTAGTTGCCTTTCTTATTTTCACACGCCAGCCTGTCTTTGATACAAGGTCTGCCAAATTAAAAGACGGCATATTATTTAGAAGCCATGGGTGCTTTACCTCCACTGTCAGCTCCCCAATTGCAGTATCAAAGAATGTGCCTCGCAGGTCAATCTCCTTTGGAAGCATCTGGACGAGAATCTGTCTTGCTTCCTCCTCTGTTTTTCGAATAGACTCTTCTGTTCTGACAACAATTCTCTTTTTTATCACATTTACCATGTTGGAGATTACTTCGTTGTGCTCCATCAGGTAGCGCGGATTTCTTGTATAGATTGCAATTCTTGGACCCTCATACTCTATCTTGGTTACCTCTGCCTCTTTTGGTATACTTTGCAGTATGGTGCCCATGATATTGGGTAATGGAGATATTTCGCGTTGTTGCTTATTTCTTTGCATTAAATCACTAAAGCGTAATTATGGCTTTCTTCTGTTCTTTTGTTAAGAGTTGGTATCCTTGCTTGTCAATGATTGCGACATTAATTCCGTCACCTGTTCCAATGTTTCTTGTTATCGCACCCTTGACTGCTCGAAGAGCAATTGTTTTTCCTTCCTCTACTGAAAGTCCGTCGCGATATTCGCTTTCAAGCAAACCGTATGCGACTGGAGAGCCACTTCCTGTTGTAACATATTTTTTCTGTTCAAGAGAACCAAACATGTCTATGTTGTACAATGCCGGTCCTTGTTTGTCATATCCGCCTACTAAAATGTCGGCGATAAATGGATAGTATCTATTTTGGAAGAATATTAGCGAGGCAAGCCTTGCAATTGATTTTATTGGAAGATATTCTCCCTTGTCTACTCTGTGGAGGTTGCAATGATATCTTAGCATGTCAGTGACATTTTGGGCATCTGCCACTCCACCTGCTATTGTCATGCCTGCATGGTTGTCTATTTTTTGAATCTTCATCGTGTTGTTGTTTGCTATGAAATAGCCAGCGCTTGCTCTCATATCGGCGCATAGGACTACACCATCGGTGCAGGTTATTCCTACCGTCGTTGTTCCATGATATGTGTGCTGTTCAATATAGTCTGACAAATAACATTCTACCTAACTAGAGATGTTTTGAATAGGATTCCACCGTTTAATAAACTTTGGATCGTACTGACAATTGATAAATAACGAGGCTTGAAGAAAAGCTCATGCCTTCCCACGTCATGGAATTGCCAAGGCAGATAGTTGTAGGCGAGAAAAACATCGGAGATATTGGAAGTTTTCTGCAAGGCCTTGCAAATCCAAGAAAAGTTTCTTTTGTCTCAGGCGATCAGGTAAGAAAGATTACGTACGAAAAAGTAACAAAGTCACTTGGTAAATTAAAGATAAAAAATGTCTGGCACCGCAGTACAAGCAACGATGTCGAGTCTACAAATAAGATTCTGCTTGAGGTAAAAAAGGACAAGAGCGATCTTATTGTAGGAATTGGCGGCGGCAGGTCTGTTGATATTGCAAAGATGATTGCATTCAAGCTCAAAAAACCATTTGTCAGTGTTCCAACGTCTGCGTCACATGACGGCATTGCAAGCCCGTTTGTCTCACTGCGCGGCGACAGGCCGTATTCTATTGTTGCTACAGCACCGCTTGGGGTCTTTGTTGATATCGAGATTCTAAAAAGGGCACCGCACAGGCTTATTGCAAGCGGCTGCGGCGATCTCATGGCAAAGGTAACTGCCGTGCGCGACTGGGAGCTTGCACGAGACAAAGTTGGAGAATATTTTGGCACCTATGCTGCAAATTTGGCATCAATGAGCGCAAAAATTGTAATTGACAACTCGAAAAATTTCAAGAAAAAACCTGATGTTAGAATGATTGTAGAGGCCCTGATAAGTTCTGGTGTTGCCGCATGCATTGCAGGCTCTAGCAGGCCGTGCTCTGGTGCAGAACACTTGTTCTCACATGCTATAGATTATCTGGAGCCAGGCATAGGATTGCACGGCGAAAAATGCGGAATTGGTGCCATACTGATTGCAAAGCTCCAGGGCCAGGACTGGAA
This sequence comes from uncultured Nitrososphaerota archaeon, assembly GCA_963701075.1. Classification (GTDB taxonomy): domain Archaea; phylum Thermoproteota; class Nitrososphaeria; order Nitrososphaerales; family Nitrosopumilaceae; genus Nitrosotalea. The sequence continues at coordinate 437,922 of OY969559.1, read as the reverse complement.
AAAAATAATCCAGATGCTAAAAAATGTCGGAGCCCCTACAACTGCAAAAGAGATTGGGCTTTCGTCTGAAATTTTGGCAGAGGCGCTCTCCATTGCACAATCATTGAGGCCAGAAAGATACACCATACTAAGTGAGATGAAGATGACTGGAGAAAAAGCAATCTCTCTTGCAAAAAGTACTGGCGTTCTCTAGGCTGCTTTTGGTTGTGCTGGTGCGGCTTCAGCCTTTTGCTCTGCTGGCTTTTCCTGCGGCTTTGCCTTGCTGTATGATTCTACAAAGTTAATTTTGTCAAGTGTTGATACAAACTTGAATACCTCATTTGCTATTGCTCGCTTTACCACCTGGAGGCCTTCCATCATAAGTGCCTCGTCTGGTATGTTGATGTCAAGCTGCGTTCCCTTTATCTCAAATTTTAGTTTGGATTCATCTAGTGGGAACCTCCTTTTGAGCAGTCCCAAGATTTTGTCCTGATCAGTGTCAAGTGATTTTAATACATTAACATCATACAAAATTGTTCTACCGGCAAACCTGTGGTTGAAATCAACTTGGACTCGCCCTGAGCCAATGAATCTGATAATTCCAGTTCTTTCATCAAGTTCAATTGCATCGCCGACAGATACCTTCTCTGCATCATCGCCTAGCTTTCGCAGTGGAATCATTCTTACTTTGGCAGGATCCCGTGTTCCAAATCCCTTCTCTGGTGGCACTTCTACTGTAAGCTTGTCGCCTGCATTTGCAGCCAAGAGTGCATCATCTAGTCCCTTGAGCACCCAGGACTCTCCCACTGAGACAAGTCTTGGTTGATACTTTACATTTGCATCAAAGATGTTGCCAGACTTTGCGTCAGCTTCTCTTGTAGTTTCAAAGACTTCGTTTGTGTCTTTTACCTTGGCAGTATAGTCTGCCAGAACTAGAGTGCCTTTTTGGAAAGCCAACGTCAACGATCCTTTCTGTTCCTTATATTAATCTAAAGATGGCTTTTTTGTGTGTTAGTGATTTTTGTGTCATCATTTTTCTGTTTGGTACAACCAAAACAAACATCATAATGAAATTGAAGACCCAACTACTGTTTTGTAATAATTTTAGGCCCATTAGGGAAAAATCTGTCAAATGATTTGATATCTTTACTTTTGAGTTTTTAGATGCAAATTGCACTTATGGATTCAATTTAGCCTTGGCTTTAGTCAGGATTCGTTCTGCCCATTTTATCGCCTCACGAGCATCTTTCACATCCATTAAATCAGGCTGGTATTCAGAAGCATTCTTTTTGCTTATTAGAGATGTAAACTGTTTTTTAATTTCTTCATACTGTGCAGCAGAAAGTATTCCTTGAACAAGTGAAAGCACTTCAGTGTGGTCATCTGACCCGCGTTTGCCTTTAAATTTAGTAGTCAGTGCATCGAGTGCGTTTATAGCGCTATGAATGGCATTTGTCACTGCGCTGTTATACCTATTATCTTGTAGCGAGTCATTAGCTGTCTTTAAAAATTCTTCAGCTTTTATAATATAGTTTGGTGCACTTCGTGGATCTACTGATTTTGCCATTTATGAAATTGTTATCCTTTTGCCACATATTAGAACATGATTATCAATGATTGACAGTGCCAGAGATCCCTTTTGTTTAGCTTTGAATTCTTTTTCAGAAAATATTATTGGCGACAAGCTGCCATGAAATGTTGAGAATGTATGTTCACTTGCTTTAGATATTTGTGCAATAGCATGATCGTGATCGTTTGAGATTATTAAAAGATCTATGTCGCTATCTATTTTTTCTTGGCCCTTTACAACACTTCCAAAAATTGCTGCAGAGACAATTTTTGGCGTATCAAGATATTTCTTTAGAAGAACAAGTAATTCAGTAAAAGTATTTTTTTCAGACGCAATTATTGGTTCTATCATTTTATTTAGAACATAGCTTTTCTTGTTTAGTTCTAATTGATAGGCTCTTCCCACTGGCTGAATTTTGATGACGCCAAAATTTTCAAGTCCATGAATGATGAGTGCGGTTTCATTTGGTGAAACTTTGGCTTCTTCTGCCAATCCCCTGATGGTGAAGATCTTACCCTGATAATTTACCATAGTACGCAGTAAGGTAATGGCTACCTTGTTTCCGAGCACTTCTTCTAGATACCTATGCAACAACATAATGCTCTATTTTTAGGGCATATGTCCTATATTTAAGACATATGTCCTATATTTAGGACATGTTTGTTTGCAACGTGCATATCACAATTTGTCCTTGAGGTATTTTGTCTACTTTGTTTCCCACTTTAAAACACGATCAAATTGATTTTAGATTCAAGTTATGTAGTACCCATCTAACTGTTTTGTAATTGATCCTGCTCAAGTATTGCATATACAAATTTACATGATACAAATATGTACATATACAATGATTTCCCAGCTATAGATAGGAAATGAGTACGAAAGCTGTCTTACAGAAGAAAGGATCTGGCAAACATCGGTCTAGGACTACACATATGCCACGTCTTGATACTGTTGAGATGGTAGAAGAGACAATTTCTGACAAAAAAGAGTTTAGTTCTAAAAATAGACTCTGGAGAACACTTCCAAGGCAGGTTCAGTACCCTACCTTGCTTACTATACTGAATTATCTGGAAAAATCAAACAAGATAATGTACGACAAGAAAGGCGCCATTCTCTGGATATTTGCAGATAATCCAAAGCTAAAGAAGATGCACAGAGAATCAACAGTACTTAGATAATTTCTAGGATCTATTAAAGAGTTAGGCATAATTAATTTGTATACCAATGATTAGTACACTAATCATCACTAACAATGTTCCTGAACAAAGTGTCACAATTTTTTATAAACAAAATGACGAAGATATTGCAACATGAAAACAAAAGCTCTAGTCCTTCTTGCATTTGCAGCGCTATTGATTTTGCCACAGTATGCTTTTGCCGATATTTCATTTTCAGATTCTAACAGCACCCAAGTGGATAACACAGGGACTGCAAGTGTAGTAGATACAGCTTTGACAGTGGCAGACATACCTACGCAGACTGATACAGCTGTAAATGCTACATCGAGTGTTCCACCTACACCAGTCCAAGAAAACCAAGTTCCTAGTACGCCAGAACCATCGCAGACTCTACCAGGTGCATTAAATTCGTCTACCGTTACTGCAGCTCCACCTGTCGCATTACCGCAACCCAGCACGCAGGCTCCAACCAGTACACCTACAGTAGCCCAGCCTGTTCCACAGGTTCCACCTAGCACGCCTAATGCGACTCAGCCTGCTCCAAATGCAACATCGCATGTCAACGGTACAAATTATCAAGGACCTAGGACAGTTCCCTTGCCTGCAAAGACAGTTACCCAACAATGGGCAGACAACAAGGCAGGCAACACCCAGACTATGCAGAATATGCAGCAGTTTACCAATCACGACAAGACAAACATCCAGTTCATGAATCAAGATCATGAAGCTATAGATCTTTCGGGAGTTCACGGTCCAATACCTCAATGGATAAACAACGATGCCTCGTTGTGGTCGAGTGGAAAGATCGACTCCAGGACATTTGTGTCGGATATTCAATACTGGACAGCACATGATAGTTTAGCACCTGTTCCTGTAAGAATTACATATACAACGCCCCAACCCCAGCAAGATACCACGCCAGATGCTACGGCTACTGCCATTACGCCAAACTCGGCAACTACATCTGTTGGCGGATCGGTAACATTTACAGCAACAGTCACTGACACTGCAAGTACACATACCACTCCCACGGGTGCCATAGCGTGGAGTGATGGAGACGAAGGCGGTGCATTCAGTCCGGTAACATGTACAATCTACGATGGCATCTGTACGGTAACATACACGCCGGCTACAAACTCGCCAAGTACGCTTACAATAACGGCAAGCTATGGAGGAGACGGTACGCACCAGAATAGTTATGGTACAGCTTTGTTGCAAGTAGCAAGTTCGATGCGTGATACCACAGTAACTATTACGCCAAGTACTGCAACACTAGTAGCTGGAAGTACAATCACATTTACTGCAACACTTGATGGTACGAACCCAGGCTATGCTCTAAATGGAATCGTATCGTGGAGCGACAACGGTGCAGGCGGCACGTTTAGTCCAAGTACATGTGTAGTTTCGGACAACAGCTGCTCGCTTGTGTACACTCCACCAACAAGCTCGAACAACATAACAATAACTGCCACCTATGCAGGAGACGAGCTAGACCTAGGCAGCTCGGCAACAGCAGTTGTCTTGGCAGATGGTGCGCCATCGGTTGCAACATCGAACACCATGAACGTGCAGACCGACCAGTCGTCGTACAATCCAGGAGAGAATGTAACGATCACTTCGTATACTGCAGGAGCTCAAGTGGGACAAAACGTTGCAATAGTTGTAACTGACCCATCGCTTAACATTGTTGCTTCAAGAGCAGTACAGGTGGGCACTGGAGGAGATGCAGTACTCCAGATAGGCTTGTCGCCTGATGCACAGGCAGGCAGTTACCAGGTTACGTCGACTGCGCTTGTTGGCGGAAATTACGTCAAAGGCGCTGCCGAGTTTACTGTATCGTCGCAGGCCGCACAACCCTCGGATGTATCGATTGTATCTATACAGCCAACAGACCAAGAAGGAAACAATGTCGTGACCTCGTTTGCCAAGGGCACTACGGGATATGCAAAGATAGTACTCTCGTCGGCCTCGAGCCAGTCGGCACTTGTCACCATAAATCTTGCAGGCCCTGACGGCACAAGCCTTGGCGTTGGTTCAATCAAGACATCGCTTGGAGCAGGAGACAGCGAGATGATTGTGTCGTTTTATGTGCCAAGTGATGCAAACGTTGGAACCGGCAGCTTGTATGCAGACATGTTCTCGGACTGGCCAAGCAATGGAGGTACTCCGCTTACAGCAGAAGCCTCAGGTAACGTGGGGATAGCCTAGCATGAGCTTTCCCTCTTGATACAACATTGGAAAAAAGGCATGGCAAGCAAGACCTTGCCTTTTGGACAGTATTATCAGCAGCTTTCAGGATATACATGGTTACTGCAAAGCAGTGGACTGAGCAGGGCAACAGCGTGGCAGTAAGCTTTGATGCAAGCCAGATAATCACAAAGCCTGGCGCATACGATGTCTTAGTGTGGCTTGATTCCAACGGCCAGACATTTCCTGCAACATACTATTCAATTGTAAAACAGTAAGCTCAAACTGAAACCGTGACTAGTCTTGATGCAGATCTCTTCTTCTTGTCATCAAGGTAGGATTTGCATAGTTTGATGGCTTGCTTTGTATCTTGTATTGCCTCTTGCTTGGTGTTTCCCTGTCCCCTTGCTTGAGGAATTTCGATGCAGTACCCGACATAGAATTTTCCGTCTTTTTTGACTATGATATTGTAATCCCTTTTTTCTGACACAGTATTATTTTCTATGTTTTTGTATATAAAATTAGAGCGCCTTTAGTTTCTCTTCAGCTACTTTGAGTGCTTCGGGATTTGTCTTGTATCCCATCATGTCAAGTGTTGAATGAATTGCAGATATAGTTCTCATGACATGATATTTCTGCACCTCTCCCATGCATCCAACCCTGAACACTTTGCCTTTCAGCTCGCCAAATCCACCTGCAACCAAGACGCGGAATTTTTCTGACAATGTTCCACGGAAAGTTTTGTCGTCTAGTCCTTGCAGATAGTTTAGTGCAATCACAACTGTAGATCGTGCATCCTCTTTTGCAAATGGTGTAAGACCTAGTGCACTGAGGCCACTGTAAAATGCATCAGAGCAGACCCGGTGTCTTTTTACTCTATTTTCCATTCCCTCTTCTAGTATCATGTCTAGTGCCTCCCTGTATGCATAAAGAAGCGGTATTGCTGGAGTAAATGGAGTCTCCTTGTTCTCGTCGTAATACTTGAAGTATCGTGCCATGTTAAAGTAAAATGTCGGGGGCTGGTTTGCAATCATGTGTTTTTTTGCCTTGGGGCTTACTGCAATTGGCGAGATTCCTGGCGGGGCAGCTAGCGCTTTTTGTGCTCCTGTAACACACACATCTATTCCCCACTTGTCCATGTGCAATTCCTCACCGCCTACTATTGATACACCGTCTACTACAAAGAACGAATCATTTCTTGCAGTAAGACTTGAAACTTTATCCAGATATTTTACCATCGTTCCAGTTGAGGTCTCGTTCCATACCACATAGAATGCCTTGACATCTTTGTTGTTGTCAAATGCTTCCTTTACTTGATCAAAGCTTGCGTTCTGTCCAAATGGAGTCTGTAGCTTGATAACATTTGCACCTGCCCATTCTAGCATGGTTGCAAGTCTTGAGTTAAATTCCCCGTTGACTGGGATGATTACCTTGTCGCCTTTTTTTACCATGTTTACAACAGAGGCCTCGACTGCTCCTGTTCCAGAAGCGCTAAGTGCTACGATGTCTCCTGTTGTATCAAAAACTTTCTGGGTCTTTTCAACTACATCGACATATAATTTTACAAAATCCTTGCTCCTGTGATTTATCATGTGAGTAAACATTGCGCGCGTTACTCTTTCCGGAACATTTGTTGGTCCGGGTAACATTACTAGATATTCCAAATTCTTCCATTCCCTAAAATTAATGACCATTATTTAGGTTCTACTGCGGTATTTTGCGTAGCCTTTCCTTGGCACCTATTTTTATCAGAACATTTTTGGTTCCTTGTGGAACAAGGCCTGACCAATCTTTGTCTCCAGCGATCATCTCCCGTATATGTGTCCCAGAGACCGTTTCTCTTTGCAACAGTGGAACCTGGATTGTTTTGATTCCCCTTTTTTTGTACAGAGACAGCGTAAAGTCATCATTTGAAAATACAATGTCGTACTTTGGCACGATGGCATCAACATGGTACGTCCATTTGTCATGGTCTCCTGTATCTGGTACATAGTATACCCCAATTTTCTCTGCGTTTTCAGGGTCAATTGATGAGAGGATCATCTCTTTTCGCTCGTCTGCTGTGAATGGATTTCTTTTTTCATTACTTTTGTTTGAGCTTCCAATTCCTATCCAGAGGTTTTCCACTTGAGACAGGGCAAACTTGACTGCCGATAAATGTCCGATGTGAAATGGCTGAAACCTGCCAATTAAGAGTCCATTCATTGTTAAGATCTCACTTGATTCTTTAAAAATTCATTATTAATTAGATAATCGTTTGACTAACTACATTTCTTACACCATACAACGTTTGTATCAACAGAATTGCCTATTCTCTTTAGATATGCCTGAAACGCACGCAAAGACTTTAAACAGTTTTGTGTCATATATTGGATAGGATATGAGTTCAAAAGAGTTCAAAATAATTAGAAATGAAATCAAAGAATTGAGAATGTTATACAAAAATCTAATTGATAAAATCATTCCATTAGAAGAACCGACCCCTAGTTATAAATCCGCAATTAAAAAGAAAGAAAAAATTGTTAGTGAATCCTCATTGTTGAAGACACTGGATTAATTTGTTTGAAGTTACTGCCAAGAAAAGCGTCTTAAAAGCGATAAGTAAGCTTGATTCTAAAAGACATACTGGTAACATTGAAAGAAAATCCTGTTCCTGTTCGAATCTATGATGTGGCAAAACTCAAGGGATATGATTCCATATACAGAATTAGAATTGGGAGCTTAAGATTGGTATACGAGGTAAGCTGGTCTGATAAAAAAATTACAATACATAGAGTTGAGGAACGTGAGAGCATCTATGAAAATATCTAATTGCTTGAGAGATCTCACTTGATTCTTTAAAAAAGAAAAAGAGGATAAGAGTTTACTGGATATATGGCAACAGATCTGTACCAGTATAGAATTCTGTGGTTTGTCCTGCCAGGTCTTGCACCTTTCCGCTAAAGTTAGTAAAGGAATCCTTGTAGTCAGAACAACTAGGGACTGTCCCCCAAGAATATTCTCCCGGTCCTTTGATTACTGTTCCATCATTTGCAGTCAAGCTAACGGTACCATTCTGTTGGTAAGTAATGCCCGAAGAGCAGTCACCTTCCACTGTTTCTGTGGTTACATTACCACTTGGCGTGAATTGTAGTTTGTAATTGGTAGAATTTATTGCAATATTGCCATTTTGCTGTGAGAGTTTCATTGTACCATCTGTGTTTGTTGTGATGTTACCGTTGAGATTGAGTGATACGTCTGGACAGCAATTATCTGTAAATGCAAATCCGTGCGTGTTTGCAGATATGGACTGTTGTGTTGTTGCTCCATCTGCCGATATTGATACCCATGAGCTGAATTGCAAGCAAGATAAAAATTGCAAAAACTCCAGATGGGACAAGCAGTTTGTTTGTCATCAAACTTTAACAATGGACAATCATATTTTTCCTTGTAGAAAATAGATTCCATAAGAACAGTTATTCTATGAAAAAAAATTTAAAATTATATATTTTATGGTTAGATTACAGAACTGAAAATTCACCCTGCTAACGAAATACTTGCAGGCACTGAAAAGTCATACTTTGTATGAGTAAAACATCTCAAATGGAGTCGCTCTATGGTCTTTTTCCCACATTTTATGCAAATTTGCTGAATCGGCTTTTTGCATTCAAAGCATTGCGAATATCCAATCAGTTCTTCACCACATGTTCTGCAGATCTTGTCTGGCATTATTTTATCACTGTTTCATATGTGTCCAGTATTCAACTTTAATCTGGCGCAAGTAGTTGTCATAGTCTCTATATCCACACGATCTCTTCTTTTTGATCCATAATTTACATTAGTTATTGTATCAAAAAAGAAAAAAAGAAAAGTTAGGGCGTTTAAGTGCCTGAAGTGCCTGCGTCAGTCCACAACTGATGTCCTTGGTACTTGAACATCTGAAGTCCGTTGATGTCAACTAGTTGGAAGTTTTGAGGAAGCGGTACATACCACAGTGGGCTAGCATATTGCTGTCCACCAACTGGCTGTCCGGGACCACCTGATATTATCCAATATATGAAATCAACCAGCTCATCTGCTTTGTTCAAGTCCGTGCCCTTTACTACATCGCGATTCTGATATGCCATGATGTAGGTCAATGAAGCGATTGGATAGGTATTAGGTCCTGGTTCATTGGTAATTGAAACTTTGCTCCAATCTCCATTTGAGGCAGGTAGGCTCGTTAGAGAACTAGCTGCTGCACTTGTTGTATCTAGTGTTGGTGCCACAAAATTATCGCCGTCGGCATTTTCAATATTTGCATATGACATGTGATTCTGTTGTGCGTATGCAAGTTCTACATATCCAATTGAATATGGAGTTAATTGGACATAATGTGCGACGCCTGCGTTACCAGGGCCTCCAATTCCAGTTCTCCACGGAACCACAGTTCCTTGTCCAACATCAGATTTCCATTCACTACTAACTTTTGACAAGTAGTTTGTGAATCCATATGTTGTTCCAGAGCCATCAGAGCGATGAATCACTGTGATCTTTGCATGGGGCAGAAAAACTCCGGAATTATTTGCCTTTATGGCTGGATCATCCCAATACAGTATCTTGCCTTCGAAGATCTGTGCAAGGGTTGGACCAGTAAGGTTTAGTCCACTAGGGATGATTTGATTAACACCATCCTTGATTTGGCCATTTGGTATGTTGTAAGACACCGTAATTGCACCAATAGAGTCTACAAAGGTTAGCGTGTTTGGGGCTGCCTTTTGCTGACTCGGTGACAATGGGGCATCTGAAGCTCCAAAGTCAATTGTTTTTTTGGTAAATTGCGTTATACCCGCACCACTACCAACGGATTGGTAGTTGATACTTATTCCAGGATTTAGTCCATCATACATAACCCTCCATTTGTCCATCAATGGAAAGATGAAGGATGAGCCTGCACCATTGAGCTTGATGCTCACTCCGCTTGGAGGTTGAGGTGGTGGATTTGATACTAGTTGTGCGTGTGCTACCATCGTTGTGGTTGGCATTAATAGGATCAGCATAAGCGCTAAACCTAAAATTATTTTTTGTGCCATGAGCTTATGACAATTCTTTGGTTATTTCTAATTGATCGGTATAGAACACATAGCTGAGCTGTATCTTACATCTACAACATAAAATAATTTACAAAATCATGCTCACCATAAATCTATATAGAATTTAGTTTTTAAAATTCGAAACATATAATATGAAATGAAATCGCAAGTGCGATTTTAAAAAAAATAAAAAATTAGGATGGTCTAGAGTTTTGGTGCAAGTCTTAATCCAGTCTTAGCAGAAACTGCAATTATGGATACGATTGCAATTGCAAGTACTAGAGATGCAATTGGGCCAAACTCCGGAACTGTGCTGCCGCCGAACTGTATTTGTGAAATACTTTGCTGATCTGCAGTTACCATTGGAGCAGGCAGTGGCACATACAATAATGATGAAGAATAGTTTTGTCCATCTGTTACTATCCAGTTTAGGAAGTTTATTACTTCTTGTGATTTGCCCTGTGACTCTCCGCTTACTTGACTTAGGTCCTTGTAGACCATGATATATGTCAAAGTAGATATCGGATAGGAATTACTTCCAGGTTGATTTACTATCGATACCTTGCTCCAATCTCCATCACCTGCAGGAAGACTTGTTGATGCAGCAGCTGCATCAGCAGCTACTGAAGCTATGGTAGGCTCTACAAACGCATTTCCATCAGCATTTTGTACAAATGCATATGTCATGTTGTTTTGGTACGCGTATGCAAGCTCTATATATCCACAGGCATATGGCGTAGTCCTTATGATATTGGCTACACCTGCATTTCCTGGGCCACCAGTGCCTACTGGCCATGGCACTACCTTTCCTTGGCCTACATCTGTCTTCCACTGGGGATAGACTTTGGATAGGTAATCAGTGAATGCATATGTTGTTCCTGATCCATCTGCACGATGAGCTGTATGGATAGTCTGAGCTGGAAGATTTACTCCGGGGTTAAGACTTGCAATAGCAGGATCGTTCCACATGGTGATATTACCCATGAAGATCTGCGCAATTACAGGACCTGTCAGTTTGAGTCCCTTGTCTATTCCAGGAAGGTTGTAAGATATTGTTATTCCTCCAATCGAATCTGGAATGGTCAACACCCCTGGTGCTGCTGCTTGTTCGGATGGCTGCAATGGAGCATCAGATGCTGCAAAGTCTACAGCCTTTTGGTCCAAGAGCTTGATACCTGCTCCACTTCCAATGGATTGATAGTTTAGCTGTATGTTTGAATGCAGATTGTCGTATTGCACTCTCCATGTATCCATCAGTGGGAAGATGAAGGTTGATCCGCCTCCCGTGATTGTATATGACTGGCTGGTTTGCGCACTTGCATGCGACATAGTTGCCGGCATTATTAGCACTAGCATGAAAGCTAATGCCAGAAGAATTTTCTTCATGTGTGGTATGACAAAATATTTGTTATTTACGTATGCCCGGTGTAGTTCACATAATTGCCTATAAGCTATCATATCTATATAGACACAATACGAATATGAAATAAGATCTAAACCAATGAAAAAACAGTTTATTGAAAACGTCTCTGGCCTGTGACAATATAGTTTACTGACTCGCCCATGAATGCAGCATGATCAGCTATTCTTTCCAGATATCTGAGTACTAGCGCATCAGCAAGAGCACACTTGACACTGGTGGAATTAATCAGCATTGGGAGATGCTTGTTGTAGTACTTGTCCACCAAGTCTTCATCAGTTCTAAGCTGTTTTGTCTTTTCCAAGTCCAAGGTCGCAAAGCATTGTACGGCCATGTTTATCATTTGTTTTATCTCGCCTGAAAGCGTGTAGATTGCCTCGTTTCTGCATTCGGAGAGATCACCGAACATGTCTCTGACTGCCGCAATGTCATACGCATAACGGCCAAATCGAGTAAAACCATAGGAGACCTCTATGCAGGACCTTATCAATCTAAAATCGCTTGCAACTGGTTGATATCTCAGTATCATATCAAAAGTCAGGTCACCTACCTCGTCATACAAACTCATTATTTCTTGAGAAATCTTGTGTACTTCATGGCGCACATTTTTTCCTTGCAGGTAAGAGTCTAATGCCATGTTTATGCAATTAAGAGATAATGCACCCATCTTTTCCATCAGAAATGAGAGCTTTTCAAGATGGGGATCTATTAGTCTCGTCAACTAGCCAAACTGCCCCTGTACATACTTGGCTGTGATCTCGTTTCTTGGATTCTCAAAGATTTGCTTGGTCTCCCCAAACTCAACCAAATCTCCCAGATACATGAATCCAGTGTAATCAGATACTCTCACAGCTTGTTGCATGTTGTGGGTTACTATAATTATGGTGTATTCTTTTTTCAGTTCATTTATCATTTCTTCAATCTTTTGAGTAGCAATTGGATCAAGTGCAGATGCAGGCTCATCCATCAAGAGAACTTCGGGTTGTATGGCAAGAGCGCGTGCAATGCAGAGGCGTTGCTGTTGTCCTCCTGAGAGGCTCATTCCAGGTTTTTTCAGATCATGTTTTACCTCATCCCATAGGTATACCATCTCTAGGCACCCTTGTACTATTTCGTTCATGATCTTTTTGTCTTTTACACCGTTTAGCTTTAGTCCTGCAGCTACGTTATCATAAATTGACATTGTAGGAAATGGATTTGGTTTTTGGAATACCATTCCTATCTTTCTTCTGTGGATAATGGCGTCTTCTTTATTAGAATACAGATCTTGGCCGTCCAATAGGACTTTGCCTGTCACTCTGGCATTCTTTGTCAATTCATGCATTCTATTAAGAGTTCGAAGAAATGTAGTTTTCCCACACCCAGATGGTCCTATTAATGCAGTTACCGCTTTTTCTCTGAATTTCATGTTAATTTTCTTTACAGCTTCAATACCATTGTAGCTTGCAACAATATCTTCTGCAATCAGCTTGTATCGCGGCTCTTCTGCAGATTTCTGTGTGATTGGAGTTCTTGTTAGCGTTTCCATTTTATCCACCTGCTGTGATTCTAAATCTGCCACCTCCTCCACGTTTTCTTAAGAACAAATATCTTACTCCTACATTAAGTGTAAGTATTATCAATATTAAAATCAATGCCCCGCCCCATGCTTGAGCTGTTGCACTGTCATATGGAAGATTTGCAAGTCGATAGATTCTAAGGGGTAAAGCATCCAGCGGTTGATCAAAGCCTGAGAAAAAGTCATCGTTACCAAGTATTGTAAAGATCAAAGGAGCCGTCTCGCCTGCTATTCTTGCTATTGATAACATGATTCCTGTTATCAATCCACTTTTGGCACTTGTCACCAGAATTTTAAATATTATTACGGATCTTTGAATTCCAAGTGCGTATCCTGCCTCCCTATATGTCACAGGAACAAGCTTGAGCGATTCTTCAGTTGTTCTTGTTATAACTGGCAACATTATAACTGAAAGTGCAAACATTCCTGCAATAATAGAAAAGTAACCAAGCGTAAGTACGATGACTGCAAATGCAAAAAGTCCTATTACAATGGTGGGAAATTCTGCCAAGACATCATTGAAAAATCTTATCATCTGGCCGTATTTGTTGTTGCCATATTCTGAAAGGAAGATTCCTCCTAAGACCCCAACTGGCACTCCAATGAGGCTTGACATGCCAATTAACAATAAAGTTCCTTGAATAGCAGGGCCGATTCCACCAACGTCAGCTGATCCTACTGCTCCAGGGGGAGCAGTAAGTAATTCTACGCTCAATGCAGGGGCTCCGTTTCTTATAATTTCAAGAAGAATGCTTCCCAGAGGAACTATTGCCAGTATAACACAACCAAATACAATTCCTACCACTATCCTATCGGTAATCAGTCTACTTGTGAAGTTATTTCTAAAGTGTTTCCTGTATTCTGCTCGTTGTTCTGGTGTGATCATGCTAAAACTGCTCCTTGGTGTGTTTTTAGTACTTTAGAAACTAGAATTTGGGCAACAATGTTAATACTTATTGCAATGGCGAAAAGTATCAATCCACATCCAATCAGTGCTGCCATGTGAAGACTTCCGTTGGAGGCTTCTGGAAATTCATTTGCAATTATACTTGACAATGTCTGACCGGGTGAGAACAAAGATGATGGAAATGCACCTGCCCCGGTGGCGTTTCCAATTAATAGTGTAATAGCCATGGTTTCTCCCACAGCTCTTCCAAGTCCAAGTATTGCAGCACCAACAAGACCGGACTTTGAATATGGGATTACGGCCATCTTGAATGTTTCCCATTTTGTAGCCCCCAACATGTATGCAGCCTCTCTCTGACTCTGTGGTACTGCAATCATAATTTCTCGCGAAATAGCTGCTATCGTCGGAATTATCATAATAGCAAGCACTATACTTGCAGTAAAGATATCAAGTCCAAAGGGAGTTCCAGAGAAGAGCCATACACTGCCGCCAAGAGCATTGTTAAGTGGGGTTTCAATCCAATTCAGAATGTAATTCCTAAACACGAACAGTCCCCATAAACCGTAAATTATACTTGGAATAGCAGCCAACAATTCAACTATAAACGAGAGTATCGAACGCATAAACTTAGGTGCAAGTTCAGCCAGGAACATTGCAATGCCTATGCTTAACGGCACTCCGATTAGCATGGCAATTCCGGCAGTCACAAATGTGCCTACGATATAAGGTGCCGCGCCATACGATTCACTTCCTTCCACAGCGTTCCAATCAGACCCGGTAAGAAACGCGATTCCTTCCTGAGCCCATATATCATATGAATTAGTGACTAACTGAATTACGATGAGAACTATAATTACCAATATGTAAGTGGCAGCAATGGTAACTCCAATCTTGAAAACCTTGTCAAATATAGGAGAACCTCCTTTTAGCTTAATAGTTTCTAGCAAGTACAATTTGTCTGATCTCTGAGACAGATATCAGAAGTTCGACCATGATTTCTTAAGTTTCATATTTGAATATAGATCTATATAGTACTACATAGAACGCGGTCACAACCGCTTTAATTATATCCATTATAGAGAAAAGCGTGGCAGAGCTGCTAAATGAAAAAGAGGTACGAAAGCTACAACTTGTAGGCGGATCTACTTACGTGCTCTCTCTTCCTAAGAAATGGATCGATGAGTTAAATCTCAAAACAGGCGATCCGGTTTCCATTGTAAAAAATGTTAACAAGTCCCTTTCGATTTTACCAACGGGAGGCTCACAGTCACCCAAGATAGCAAAATCAAAAACTATCATCAGTCAAAAAGAGTCAGTTGAATCCATTCAACGAAAGGTGATAGCAATGTACTTGGCAGGTTATCAAATAATTGAGATCCAATCCAAAGGAGGAAGGATTCAACTTGAACACAAACAGGCAATAAGAGATCTTGTAAGAAGAAATATGATTGGTACAGAAATTGTAGAATCAACACCAGAGTCTATAACTATTCAAATCTTGACAAGCTTGCCTGAACTTTCGATAAGTGATGCCCTAAAACGCATGTTTTTGTTAACAACTACAATGCATAGACAAGCCATTGATGCCTTGAAGGAGATGGACACTGAACTTGGAGAAGAGATCACCCATTTGGATGATGAGGTTGACCGCTTTAGCTTGTACATACTACGAAATCTCACCCTTGCCGTAGAACATGAAAGAATATTGCGCGATATTGGATTGAAGAAGCCTTCTGATTGCATCAGTTATAGAATAGTGGTCAAATCAATAGAAAGGGTTGCAGACCATGCAGTTTCAATAGCAAGCAGGGTAAAGTTCCTCAAATCCACACTAGAACCGGCTCTTTTGCAAAAGATTACAAAGCTTAGCGAAGAATCACTCAAAGTCTTTGAAGATTCAATTTCTGCCCTAAACAAAAGAGATTATGCATTGGCAGATGCGGTTACGTCAAATGCACGCAGAATAGCAGAAAAAGAAAAAGAGTTCACAGACAGCCTAGAAGAATCCAAAAAATACAGCAGTGTGATAAAGTTTGTCTTGGAAGATATTCGCAGAACGGCTGAATATTCTAGTGACATTGGAGAAGCAGTGATAAACGAGACAGTGCAGGACGTAATCTCTGATAATGTCTCATAGTGATAGATGCCACAAGTTATCAGTTGGACCGGATGTTGATTCCTATCATTACAATTCAAATTAGCAAATTACAGACGTATCTAAGATGAAACTATGGAAACAGGGCAAATAATCTACCCCAAAAAGAAACTACTGCTTGAAAAATTCAAGAAAATTATCAAGACATTTACTAAAAAATTAGATGATTATATTGAAAACCCAAGCGAGGACAATATTCATGATATCAGGATAGCAATCAGACGAATGGAGTCAGTTTACAGAATCCTGCCCAAGAAAAACAGGAAAAGCGAGGATGTACAAAACTATGTAAAGCAAGCTAAAACCCTATTCAAGGTTAATACGCAAATAAGAGACTTTGACATAATTCGTGCCAAATTAGAGAAACAACATTCTGCTCAATTTAGCCAGATCATAAATTCCATAAATGACAAACGCAAACAACAACTAGGCATTGGACACAAGCTCAGCTTTAAAATTAAAAAGTGTTCCACCGCCCAAATTAAAAGATGCCATAGAACCAAAGTTACGTAAAAGATTTCAAAAAATTGTATCAGAACTGGTTGCCGATATAGAATACAATATTCCTCTTGTTTTAAATGATGATAAAAAAGTAGAAGAGATTCACAAGTTAAGAAAGGATTTCAAAAAATTGCGCTATTCAATTGAATTAACTTCTGACAAAATGAATTCTTTAAAGTCAGTTAAGAGCTTGAAAAAAATTCAGGATGAACTGGGTTTGATTCATGACAGTGACATGTTCTTAGATTATCTAAGGGATGTGAAGGGGCCCCACGAACTAGCAGAAACAATAAGAGAGGAAATCCAGGAAAGGAGAGAAAAATACCAAAGATTTGTCCAGATTTTCAAGGACGAGGGGTTTGACGATCCCAAAAAATTAATTCTATAATTCCAGAACAGAGCTCTGCATATTCTGATTGTCACGCGACATGCAAATCACATGTGCATCAAATGCATTTTCAAATTTATTCAAGGCGTTTCTAAGCAACATCTTTGGCAGCAGTTTTGATTGCGCGACATGCAGTTCCATTATTCCATCTGTGTAACGTTTCAATTCTATTTTTGATTTTGTCTGTTCCAGTACTTGTAACAGTACAATCAATGATGAGATTTTTCTTATTGTCGCTTTATCCTGTTGAGACAAAATTGGCTTGTATCTTGCAAATAGCCAGTCTGATGTTTTTACATGTCTTGTATGAACTAGAGATAACCCTAAAATCAATTGGTTAACATGGCTAATTGCCATGTCTTCGTCCATTATGGAATAGAACAGACTTTGTGGATTGTTAAATGATAATTTTTCTGATATTTTCTTTTCTGCATATGAGAGAATTTCAAGCTCACGTTTATTCAATAGCTTTGACGAGATCAAGCTATCAACAAAGTTCTTGGTATGTTGGTATGGCTGAAATGAGATCTTTGATCCTATTGTTTGACGAATTTGCTCTGCCGTGATATTTTTTGAGTGATATGCCTTTGGGTTTTCAAGAAATATAGAAAGTGCTCCTTCCCTTAGGCCATGGTTGCTTACACATAGATTGTTAAAGCCAAATTTCTCCATCAGTATATCTATCACGCAGGAGCCGGCTACTATTGTCTCGGCTCTGCTAGAACCAATAACTGAGATCTCTGCAATGTCATCATATTTCATCTTGTAGAGTTGTTTGGTAATAGAGTTGACAAACTTGGAATTCATGATGTAATTGTGCATCTTGTCCAATGGGTATCTTGAGACTTTTTGATCATATCTTGCCAATGCCCTCAAGACGCCTCCAACGCCGACAAGCCTTGTATCTTTACCAAGACCCATTTCCTTCTTCTCGGGAAGAAGGCTCCAAATGAATCGCTTCATGTTTTTGTAATTTTTTTCACCAAATCCCCCGTTTTCACCATCAAATTGTTGTGTTAATCTCAGGGCTCCCAGAGGCAGGGATATCACCTTTCTTATCTTGAATCCCTCAGCATGGACTATCTCCAAGCTGCCCCCTCCTATATCGAAGAATAGTACGTTTGGAATTTGAAGAGATTTGATGGCCCCCACATAGGAGTATAGAGCTTCTTCTTTTTCAGAAAGCACTTTGAATCTAAATCCGGCTTCTCTGTAAACTTCATCAAGAAATTCATCCTTATTGCTTGCTTCCCTTACTGCACTTGTGGCTAATGGTAAAACAGACTTTATTGGCTGTAGCTGAATTATATCTCTAAACAATCTCAGGGTTTCAATTGCGCGAAGCATTGGCTTTTTGCCCAGTTTTCCTTTTTCGTCTAGTCCTTCACCAAGCTTAACTTTGACTCCTTCTTGTTGAGAAACGTCAAACGAGTCATCATCTTTTACATTATACGTAACTAACTTGGCGGAATTGTATCCTAAATCAATCACAGATATTTTCAGTTAGTATTACCTCGTTTCGATATGATCATGTCACTATTAATCTAGATAAGATTGATATTTTTTTACTAAATGAAAAACATACGGCACATAGATCACTGAGCCATTCTCTTCAAATGTTTTGGAGTAAATAGCCATCTCAATTCTCCCTTAAGTTTTGGAAGGCTGTTTGTTACTCTGATGCGAGCAAATCCTGCCTTTTTCAAATCAATTCTGCATTCTCCTGGAGAGATTGCCTCTCCTATCAATTCACTCAGATATGGTTCATGTCCCACAATAAGCACTGAAGAATCTTGTTTTAAATTAGAAAGTTTATTGTAGAGTTGTAGTTTATTTCCTTCAGGTTTTAGTTCATCTATCTCTTTAATTTGATTTTTAGGTACAACAATTTTTGAGACTAGCTCGGCCGTTTGTTTTGCTCTTAGCAACGGACTGGTGAAGATGTAATCAAATTCAATTCCCAGTCCCTTGATTCCTTTTGAGATATCCTTGATTTCCTTCTCTCCTTCAACTGTTAGGGCTCTTTTAGAGTCATCCCTACTAGTGGCAGAGCTTCTGCCTGCCTCCCCATGCCTTAAGATAAACAAGTCCATTCTATGCTACCATCTTCATTTGTAATTGGAACTTTTGCAAAATCTCCGCCATCTTATTCACATGTACAGATAAAATTTAGCGGGATATCTAATATGCGATCATGATTTCTTATCTTTCATATCCCTATGAAGACTATATAGATCAAAGTCATAATCACAGTTACAAACATGATCTACAGTGTTAAAAAATTTGAGCGTGGCACGCAAAATGGGTGTAAGTAATGGAAGACCTAAAAATGGATGTGGGGGTTAACTAGATCGCCTTGAAAATAGCAAAGCCATTGAAAATGGAAGGTAAGCTTATCGTTGTAGAGGGAATAGATGGCTCTGGCAAGTCAACTCAGATCCACCTTTTAGAAAAATGGCTCAGCTACAAAGGGCTCAATATTTTCAAGTCAGAATGGAATTCTTCAGAGATGGTAAAAGAAATAACTTCAAAGGGAAAGAAAAAGGGACTGCTCACGCCTACTACTTTTAGTCTTTTACATGCAACAGATTTTGCAGACAGATATGAACGAAATATTCTACCTCTGCTTCGTGCAGGATACTTTGTACTTGCAGACAGGTATGTCTACACTGCATTTGTAAGAGATATTGTAAGAGGTTGCAATCCAGATTGGGTCAGGAAGGTTTATGATTTTGCCATCAAGCCTGATTTGGCTTTCTACTTTAAGGTTCCAGTTGACATAGCAGTTGATAGAATATTGGTAGGCCGTCCCAAGTTAAAGTACTATGAAGCAGGAATGGATCTGAATTTGAGCAATGATCCCTATGAAAGCTATAGAATTTTCCAAGGGAGAATAATTGATCAGTATGATTCCATGGCAGAGCCAGAGGGCTTTACCATCATAGATGGCACGTTAAACATTGAAGAGCAGCAAAAAATTGTAAGAAAAATGATCATGCCGCTGCTTCCACATCAAGCACCAGGCAGAAAAGTAAGGAGAGTGCAGGCATGAAACACAAACAAAAGGAGTTAGGCGGTAGACCTGTGGAATTTTACGGGCACGGGATAAACCATCTTCAAGATGTAGAAATCAAAGGGAGATTGATTGTTATTGAAGGGCCAGATGCTTCTGGCAGAAGCACCCAGATTGAAAAAATTACAGCAAGATTAGAAGCTGACGGACATGCAGTTTTGAATACAGGACTGAAAAGATCAGAGCTTGTAAGCAGGGGGATTTTGGAGGCAAAGCAAAACTATGATCTTGGTAGAAAGACCCTGGCTTTATTCTACGCTGCAGATTTTGCAGACCAATTTGAATACAAGATAATACCTGCGTTGCAAGCTGGCTACATTGTCCTTGCTGATAGATACATCTACACCTTGATAGCAAGAAACGTGGTACGGGGTCTAGATAAGAGATGGTGCCACAATCTCTATGGTTTTGCTATAAAGCCTGATCTTGTGTTTTATCTCGATGTGGAACCCTCTGTTCTGATACACCGAGTATTTCAAAAGAATTTGTCCCTAGATCATTACGAGTCAGGAGCAGACATAGGGTTATCAAATGACATGTATGAATCGTTTCTTATTTATCAAAGTAAGATTTCACAAGAATTTCATTTAATGCAGAAAAGATATGGCCTTATACCTATCAACGGTAGCAGAACCATAGCAGAAATTAATACAGATCTGCAGCATAGAATAGACCAATTTCTTTCCAGAGTAATGCATCGTTAGCAGTACACACTAACATCTAAGATACATAGTTTACATAAGGCCCATAAAATATGGATTCAAGATTTATGAACAAATAACATTATCTGTAAAGTATGGAACGTAATCAAGAATTGTTTTTGTATGATCTAAAGTGCGTCAGATTGCTTAGAGAACCAGAGATAACATTTGCGGGACTGATTGATCGTATGGGAAAGCTGGTGGCAGGGGGTTTTAAGCATGGAATAGTGCCAATTGAGGACGAGGCTGAGCGACAAAAGATGTACTCTGATGTTGTGCTACGTGCGTCCTTGAGAAAAGATTTCGATTATAGCTTGGGACCTGTGATGTATTCTGCCTCTAGAAGAGAAAAAGCTGTTATGATGAGTTTTCCGCTTGGCAGAAGAGTATTGCTTGTAACCATGGAACCAGATGTGGACATAGATAAGACTGCACAGAAAATTATCAAAATAGCCCACACTTACTGCTGAGGTTCTTGAACGGTACTAGCATCGGGGGACGGCTCTGAGCCCTTTATCGATTCAACGAGTTTAAGATTCGTGAATTCAGGCTTTTCTTTGCAAACAGAACTCAGTGTTTTTACCCATTTTTGAACATGTGCGCTCTTTGCATGCGCAGTCTCGGCCTTTTTATCTTTGAATGTCATCACGTGTACTAATATGGTAGGGTCGTCCTTTTCTTGGAATACCTCGTAATGGACTATACCAGACTCGTGTTTCTTGATATCCTCTACAAACGCTGCAAGAGCAGTTTTGAGTTTTGATAGTTTTTTCTTCTTCACTTTGTATCTAACTATTTTTGTCGTGGTTGTGGCCAAATTTTTAACCTGATAAAGATGCCATATCCGTAAATAAAAACGTGATCGAGGTATCCTGTGTCTATAGTGGAAATACACCTACATGTTATTGCTTTGAAGAATCGTTTTTGTTCTCCTTTTCATCTTTTTTCTTTTTTATTTTCTGAAGGCCTTTTAGAACTTTTTTTATCATAAAGTTAGTAGTGGTGTAGACGTTTATCTTGTATCTATATTGATTTCATAAAATACTAATTCCAATGGTAAGCAACCAAAAAATCATAGTAAACCTTTAGATAGAAAATAATCATTACAAAAATGCGGTCTGCCGTTTAGCGCAGGTCTCCAGGCCAAAGTCATTTTTGGTAGACCGCCAACATACACCAATACAAAATTTTATTTTTGAAATCATGATTAGGATACGTTGTGTGTAATAGTTATCAAGAGAATAATGAAACTAATTTTTCTAACATGGTCAATTAAAAATGATCCATAAAATTATGTGGGGAGTGGTCTACTGGATCATAAGAATGGAAAGTGATCACAGTAGACCTGTGCAATCACATACTTTTTTTCCATCTAAAGGTTTACTATATTGATTTTGTTTGAACCATATCTCTGAATTTGATCGAATAATCTACATAGAAGAAAGAAATTTTTCTTGTGACAATGTTTTACAAGTAGTACAACGAAATCTAATTACAACATGATCAAATTGACGTGTGTTGTTTTGTGCCTCAATGACAAAAATTCTAACAACAACTCTCGTAGGACTTCTAATAACATCTCTTGTCCTGAGCAGCACAGGTTGGGCATTTAGTGACCCAACAGTACCAGATACAAAAACACCAATCAAACACGTGGTCATAGTATTCCAAGAAAACGTAACTTATGATCACTACTTTGGTGTGTATCCTAATGCTCCAGGATTTACTGCAAATGCAAACACTCCGGCTTCTGATAACTACATCGCACACCCAAACCTAATATCAGCCAATCCAAACTTGTTCCCTCCCTTCCTTCTAAGCAATGCACTAACTTGTGATCAGGATCACGATTACCTTCCAGAACAAGAAGCATATGATGGAGGACTGGCCGACAAGTTTGTTCAGTTTACAAGTGATAGTGGTTCAGGATGCAATCCAAACGGAAGCTCTGTGATGGGTTACTATGATGGACAGAACGCTACGGCACAATGGAATCTTGCTCAAAACTTTGCCATGAGCGACCGCTCATTTGATACAGAGTTTGGGCCTTCAACACCAGGTGCAGTTGACGTCATTTCAGGTCAGACATTTGGTGCTAGTGAAGATGCGGTAGGTGGCGGTGCTGTAATTTCAGATGATGACCCGCTATATGATGACTGCGCTTCCACATCAGAAACATTGCTATCCATGAGTGGAAAGAACATTGGAGACGTACTCAATGAGAAAGGTATGACATGGGGCTGGTTCCAAGGCGGATTTGCTCCATCAACGCCATACAATCCAGTGACACATACAAAAGCAGTATGTGGTACAAAAACTCCAAGCATTGTTGCTGGATCTCAGACAGCATATGTTCCACACCACGAACCATTTGAGTACTATAACTCAACTGCAAATCCTCACCATTTGCCTCCTGCAACTCTTGCCGAGATAGGACACAATGGTCAGGCAAATCATCAGTATGATCTCCATTACTTTTGGGCAGCATTAAGCGGTGTTGGTGGTAGTCAGTTACCACAAGTAACCTACATCAAGGCATACAAGGCAGGCAATGGTCATCCAGCGAACTCTGATCCAATAGATGAAGGACACTTCCTCGCTAATCTCACAAACAGCATAGAGAATAGCCCGGATTGGTCAGACACTGCAGTGTTCGTCTTATGGGATGACTCTGATGGTTGGTATGATCACGTCTATCCTCCAGTCGTGAATCACTCCAATGACCCAGTCAATGACTATGCTCCGACATGCGGCAGCAAGAATACAAAGGATTTGGGCTTGGGTAATGCAAATGACAGATGCGGTTATGGTGCAAGACTACCATTCTTGGTGATATCATCATATGCAAAATCAGACTACATCTCCCACAATGTCATAGATCAAACATCCCCTCTGAAATTCATCGAGGATAACTGGCAAATAAGCGGCGTTCCCGATACATTTGGCCAGAGATCATATGACACCATAGCTGGTTCAGTAGATGATATGTTTGACTTTGGCAACCATGGTAGCACTCCAAAAGTGTGCTTGAGCGTTAGTGATCAGTATAGTCACGGCGGTGCGCCTCCTGCAGCTGGAGATGTCGGAACAGTAGTAACTCCAGTCTCTGGTCTTTGCCCTACAACAAACTCATACAACTAAACTCCCCCTTCTTTATTTTTAAATTAGGTTCTACAACAGGTTACAAAATTGACTGACGCTTTTCCACTGATTCTTCTTGGAGTCCTAGGCCTTGTCATAGGTTTTGTTGGAGGTCTTGCAGGACTGGTCTTAGGAGTTGTTCGTTTTCCTCTAATTTTGGGAACCGAGATTTCAGCAAGTGTTACTGCCGGAACTAACATAGGCATAAGTACGCTTGGAGCCCTTACTGCAGCAGTAAGGCATTGGAGACAAAACAACATTCATCTTCAGATCTTTGCAATCATGGCATCAACAGGTGCTGTTGGTGCCTTTCTTGGCTCCCTTGTCACCAAGCTTGCACCCGTAAACTTGTTGCTCTCAATAATTGGAATAATTGTTTCGTATGAAGCCTATGTCTTAATTTCAGGTTCTCGAAAAGAAAAAAAGCAAAATGAAAATCAGAAAAGACATTCCATTTTCATCGAGTGTCTCATCGGTTTTGGAATTGGATTTCTTGGGGGTCTTGTTGGATTGGTATTGGGAAGTATTCGTATGCCAGCAATGATTTCAGTGTTAAAAATGGAGCCCAAAGTTGCAGTTGGCACCAATCTTGCTGCAGCTACCATAATGGGAGCATTTGGCCTTTTGGGTCATCTCATACATAACGAGGTCGACTACCTCACTTTAGCTGTAATGGGCCCTACTGCCATGATGGGAAGCTGATATCGGTGCAAAATTTACAAACAAATTCAGTGCAGGAAAACTAAAGACCATCATCGGAATTGTGCTAGTTGCAGTTGCCTTGTTTGTGTTCTCAAGAATTATTCTAATGCCTAGCTAGTTTACTGGCAACTCTAATTTGGTATGGTTGAAAATTATTTCTGCAATCCTTTGTTGTATCACTGTTGGCTCAGGCACCGGCTTGGTTATGGCTATCAAAAGGCAGTCATATATCTGAAATGAGAATGCCGATACCTTTTCTCTTTGTAAAATCAGGCCCTTGACTTTGCCAAATTCATCATCATATTCCCCGTTCATGGATGCCTGGAGCACAAACTCCATGAACAACATCTCTCTCTTGTGTGGTGTTAGATCTTTGTTTATTCCATCATCTCTGGCAGTCATTTCTATAACTCTGCCCTTGCGATTTATGATGGCTACTAGCTCAATGCGATCATCAATACTTGAAACTTGCTTGCAGAGAATATCCAATGGCTGTTGATGTTCAAGAGTTTCTGTTGTCATATCTATAGAGTTGATTTTGGCTATGAAAAGGGTTCACCGTATAGAACGTATCCACCTATGATAGTTACATAGATCTATGAAGTATACGAAAAACTATAGCATATCCTTAGATAATTATGACACGAGATGGTTGTATGGTCTACTGTGATCACTTTCCATTTTATTATCCAGTAGACCTACTCCCCCATATTTCATAAGATAAAATTCTGATTTTTTTGACTGTTATTTTACAAATCTTCTTCGGTAGATGCAAGCTACTATGCCAGCTCCTATGAAAGTTGCAGTCAAGTATAGCCATAGATCATTGATATATCCAGACACTATGGCTGGTGCCAAAGATCTAGCAGGATTCATTGAGGCACCTGAGATAAATGACAAAAAGAAGATGTCAAGTCCTATCATAGCCCCTATTGCAATTCCGCCAAAGCCCTTGAGCCCCCTTGTGTGAACAACTGCCAGAATCACTGCCATCAATAGTGCAGTAGCCAGAGCTTCAGTGCCAATTATGAGTGGAATTGGAAAATGATAATCTGGTGAATTTGCGCCGAGGTTTGCCTCTGTACCTATTGCATATTTTACAAAGACACTTCCAAGCAAGGCACCGATTATTTCAGCTGCAAAATACAAAGCTAAAAGCCTTTTTGGCATGTGTTTTGTAATTAAAAATCCAACCGTGACAGCAGGATTAAAGTGAGCCAGGGATATTTTTCCAAACGCATAGACCATCAGAGCAACTGCAACAGCGGGAGCAAGTGCTACAAACCACAAGCCAAATGTGCCAACATATTTTGCGTCAAGAACTACAGAGCCTGTTGCAGCGACAACTATTACAAATGTGCCAATGATCTCAGCAAAAAACCTCTTTTGGTTAGAGGACAGCCTATTTGTTATTCTAGAGTTTTGCAAAGTTGTCTTACCTTTAGTTCAATGTGGTCTCTTATCTCGCGCACTTTCTCAATGGGCTTTCCTTTGGGGTCTTCGATATCCCAGTCAACAGAGTTTTTCATAAAAACTGCAGGGCACTCAATTTTATCCATGCAGCCCATATTTACGCTCAGAATTGAATCTGAAATAATTTCACTAGTTAGCATCTTTGGTTTCTGTTTGCTAAGGTCGATTCCAATTTCTTTCATTGCCTCTACTGCAACAGGATTTATCTCTGGTGTGGGTTTTGTTCCAGCACTTATTGCCTCATATCCATTTGGAGCATACTTTCTAAAGAAACCCTCTGCCATCTGGCTTCGTCCTGCGTTTTCAACACAAACAAATAGGATCTTTTTTTGGTCCTTTGACTGCTCGAAAAAATTCATAACACTCACTTTATTGCTTTAATTACAAGACTGGTGATTTTTCTGCCATCTACCTTCTCGCCTTCCATGTACACTCTCTGGTCTAGAACACTAACATCATGAAAGCCAGCTTCCTTGATACTTTCAATATAGTGTTCCTGTGTCAATGCTCCATCAATACAGCTACACCATTGTTCTGCATTGATCTGGTCTTGTTCTAGTTCTTTGTCTGTTACTAGATCAGAAATTACCATTCTTCCGCCCTTTCTTAAAATTCTGTAAACTTCTCTGAATGCACTTGTCTTGTCTGCAGTAAGATTAATCACGCAGTTACTGATTACTGCATCAATGGTATCATCATTTACTGGGATATTTTTCTCAATGTCCCCTTTTCTAAATTCTACATTGGTATAATTGCCATTGCGTGCATTTGTCTTTGCTTTTTCTAACATTTCGTCAGTCATGTCAATGCCAATCACTTTGCCTGATTTTGATACCTTGTTTGCAGACAGGAATGCATCTATTCCTGCACCTGAACCAAGATCTAAAACAGTTTCACCTTCTTTGAGATCTGCAAATTTTATTGGTGCACCGCAGCCTACACCTAAAATGGATTCTTGTGGGATTGATTCCAACTCTTTTGGATCGTAGCCAATTATTTTTGTAGCATCAATAGGAGAATCATTTGTACTGCATTCTCCAGGCATACAGCAACAGTCGGAGTTTCCAGTTAATGCAATCTTGCCGTATCTTTCCTTTACCTTTTCTTTTATTGTATCACTCACTTTAATCCCTTGACAAGTTCTTTCACTCTGATTTCTATTTGATCTCTTATCTCTCTGACTTTCTCTATTGGTTTGTCTTTAGGGTCATCAATTCCCCAATCTGCATAATTACCTAGAACAAGAGAAGGACAATTTGTTGTATCTATGCATCCCATATTCACCTTCAAATCTGCAGCTCGAATTTGATCTTCAGATAATATCTTTGCCTTTTGATTGCTAATATCTATTCCAACTTCTTTCATTACTTGTATAGCAAGCGGATTGACATATGACTTGGGAATTGTTCCGCCACTTACTGCGTCCCATCCCTCTGGAGCATATTTTCTAAAGAAACCTTCTGCCATCTGGCTTCGTCCTGCATTTTCTATGCAGGCAAACAATACTTTCTTTTTTGGCTTTGGCTTTCCAAACAACCCCATTTTAATTCTGATAATAGTTTAGATAGTAAACCATTTAAGTTGTAAAGGAGAAACAATTACAGTTGGTGTAAAGATGGAAACTAAAAGAAAAACAATTCCTATCATTCAAGACGTGTGCGGTTTTGAAGGATATGATGCCTTGTCTCTCATGGCAGAGACTGCCAAGATAAGGAAAATAATTACCAAAAGAGGCACACTTGAGATTCTAATTCCTTTATGTTGTACCACAAAACCCGTGAGACATAAACAATTCAAGGACACCTTGAAGGGAATGAGTAGCAGGACTCTGGCAACAAGATTAAAGGAATTGGAGAAAAGTGGAGTGTTGGAAAGATTATCGTACAATGAGATCCCGCCTAGAGTAGAATATAGACTGACAAGCAAGGGACAAGAACTTGTAGAATCCATGATAAGCCTTTTGCAATGGATGAAAAAATGGTCTAAATCTAGATAAAGCAAAATTCAAAAAAGATAAACCTGATCGCTACATGTCATGACTTGAGACGATCATTCTTTTTAAAGAGTGGAAATAATAGGAATAACGTGTATTCTACCACAAAATCATTTAGTCTAGACAAACTATGCAGATCAGTAATCAATTCCAACAACAACATCCAGTCAGTAGAAATAATCAGCAAGCAGGGTTCAACGCTTGGAAAACTAGGCTCTGATAGAATCATAAAGATAAGCAGGGAAGAAAGAAGCGAGAGGAATTTAGGTCGATGTCTTTTCGATATATCATTAGGTGAAGAATTAGATGACCTTTACGGTCCCATACAATATCATTTTTCAAAAAGTAATTTTGTCATGTTCAGTTTTCCTCTCAGTGAAAATCTTGTCGTTGTCACAGCAACAAAAAACATCAGCCCCATATCGCTTGCCACAAAAATTGCTCACATCATAATAAAATTTAACTTGCCGTCCTATAGAAAATAATTCAATATATTTCTCAAGTTCTCTTTTTGTGCTTGTTATACTGGTATTGCAGAATTGACAAATTTGATGTAGAGATCACCATACACCCACGTGACTGTTGTCAGGCCAAGAAAAGGCGGCCTTTCATAGATTTTTCTCTTGCTTGCATTTTGTTCCTTTTTCATTTTATTCCTCGACAATCACACACAACGATCTTCTAGTGCACATCAAGGTGGTAATAGACTGAATTTTATCATTTTTCATTATTTTCCACTTGATCAGCCTTCTCAACGAATCAGAATCATCTGATTCCACCTTTACTAAAATATCAAACTCCCCAATCGTTCTCTGGACACTTTTGACGGCATCTATATTTTTTAATTGTTCAATGACGCAATTTTCCTTCCCAGATCTGCACTTTATGATGAGATGAGCAGTTGCTATCTTGTGAGTATGACTGACTTGTGATAATTTTTGCATGGCTTTGTTATCTTTTTTATGAATGTAAAAATTGTCAATGGTTTTTACGGTTATTCCATAATTTGTCTGGCCAAGATTACAGTCCTCTATAGATAGCTGGTACAAACATACTTTGGAATTTTTTTCATATGTAATCGATTTTTACATAATCTATGTGCCATAGGGACAAATCACACTACAAGGCAATTACTTCAATGACAAAAAGCATTCGATGTTCCGATGTAGGAGTCAACTGCGATTGGCGTGCCGCAGCAGCAACAGAAGGAGAACTTATGGTAATGGTAGAGAGCCATGCAAAAGCACACGGTTATTTTGAAATACCGCCGGAGTTATTGCTGAAGGTAAAGTCAGCCATAAGAGACGACATTTCAGATCATAAACCAGATTCTGCCTAATCTGTAGTTAATGACAAATTTTTATCACAAAGCAGCTTGTCTGGCGGCCATCAACCGTAGAATAGACAGAACCATCAATTAAATTCGTAAATTCCACCAAACTCTACATGGAACCAGTAAGAATAGACGGCTCTTTTGGAGAGGGAGGAGGACAGGTAATTCGAAGCGCAGTAACGCTGTCCACAATAACTGGCAAGCCAGTCGAGATAGAAAATATTCGCAGCAATAGAAAAGTCCCAGGCTTGAGACCCCAACACGTGCTAGGAGTAAAAATTCTATCAAAAATTTGTCAGGCAAAGGTAGAGGGTTTGCATGTTGGCTCTACCAGTCTAAGGTTTTCTCCATCAGATGTGATTGACACGGAGCTCAGGGAGGATGTAGGTACTGCCGGAAGTGTTCCTTTAATTTTACAGGTTCTGATTCCTGTCGTTTCACTTCTTAAAAAGAGATTGAAGATCTCCATTACCGGTGGAACCGATGTGCCGTGGAGCCCTACTGCAGACTATACAAAACTTGTGCTAGGTGAGGCATTTTCTAGGATTGGGATTAATTTTTCACTTGAGATCAAAAAACGCGGATACTATCCAAAGGGCGGAGGATTAATAGAGACAGAAATTTTTCCTTGTAAAAACACCAAGGCGGTGTCACTTCTTGGGCGCACAGCAAAATCTGCAAAGGTGCTCTGTTCATACCACGGCATACCAAAGGATGTCGTACAGCAAGAGGTAGATGGTGCCAGGAAAGTTCTTGAAGAGAATGGTTTCAAGGTTGATCATTTTATCAATGAAGAAAATGCCCTAGACAGGGGATGTTCAATTTTGGTATTTTCACACGATGATACATCAGTGATTGGATCGGATATAATTTATCAAAAAAACATACCAGTAATAGGAAAAACTGTTGCAGAAAAATTCATAGAGTCAAGCCTAGGAGTAGACCTTTCTCTGTCAGACATGCTAGTTGTTCCACTCTCATTGATTCCCAAGACCTCGGTCTTTCGAGTAAACCAAATTACAAAACATTTAGAGACAAACCTCTTTGTTGCATCAAAGATAACAAACTGCAAATATGGAATAGGAAAGCTTGATTCTGGGTTTGAAGTACGAATACTGGAAATTCAGACTCCGGAATGCAATAACGCAGCCATGAGAAGTATGGCAATAGACACTATTACAGTAATCCTTCCCAAGGCAATGATTTTTGAGCGAATTTTCTGTACAAGTTCTTCTGAAAATTGTCTTGATTCGATCTTTTGTTCTATTTCAACTCGAATCAGCCTTACATGTATTGCAAATGTTACCAGTAAAATTATGACAAGAATGACTTTGATTACAAGGATCTGGCCATATGTTGTTGAAAGTATTAGCGATGGCCTGACCAGCAAGTTGCTGGAATTATAGATTCCAGTTACAATGAGTATTAGTAGAGAAGGAATGGCGATTTTGTTGAATTTCCTGCCCACGCGAATCATAATTGACAATCTTCCCTCCACAGTGTCTGACATTGTCTTGAGAAGTGGAGCAAGAACTATTCCTATGAATATGGAGCCCCCGACCCAAATTGACGCAGCAACAAGATGCGCCCACATAATTAATGCATCAGAAATTGGCATGTCTCTATACCAAAGCTAACTCATAATATCTATTATCATGATTAAGCAATAATTCATCTGAGAAGGTTTTTTAATTCAATAAGTCCCGTAGCTTTTAGATTGATTAACACAAAAAAGGCAGTACTGGTTGCAGCTTTTGCAGGTTTAGGCGCACTCATGCTTTTCTTCTTTCTATATGCAGATTCATACCAACCACAACTAGAACAGATAACAGTCAGTGTTCAAACTATCAAAGTGCTTAGCGTAGATAAGATCAACAACCGTGCAAATCTTGAACTTGATTACGTTCTCTATAATCCAACATCAATCACCTCTACCATTTCAACAATTGATTATGACCTGTATGCAAACGGCCAAGATGTTGGTCAGGGTCACTACAGTGTAGAGGACATTCCAATGGCTGGAAGACCTGCATTGTTCCCAGAAAGCAACATGACAGTTCCAGACACTAGTTTCCAGCTTGTGGATTCACCCAACATATCTGATATCTACAATTCAATAGTAAACGGATCTTCAATCAAGTATGAGGTAAAAGGTCAAGTTACAATAGAATCAACCCTTACCTTGATCACTAAAAACTTTGATGTAACGCTTGGCTAGCCGATACCCCAGCTTACTTTCTTTTTAGGAACAATTTTCACAAAAGGAGCTTCGCCTTCTTTCCACGGCATGGCCCTTACCCATGCATAGTTTTTGTAAAATATGTCATACAGCCGCTTGAACTCGCTTCCCTTCTCGATGAAGGTTGCCAAGCCCTGTACCACTACTCCCTTGTGCTTTCCAGGATTGTAAATATCAACAGATATTGCAATATTTTTATTCTTTTTTAGATTTGAATACTTTTTTGTGTCATAGTCAGTTGCAAAATAAAACCATCCATCCTCAAAGTAGCATGTTACAGGAGCTATGTGTGGATGGTCATCCAGGCTTGTTGCAACCCTGCATCCTTCATTTTCCTTTAGAAACTTGATCTCTTTTGGAGTAAATTTTACCATAGCACTCTACATGTGACATTAAAATAAAAAGAAATGGGCTAGAAAGAGGCGGGTTTTTCAGAATGCTCTGTGGTGTCCAAGCAGAACTAGATCCTTGGCTATTTTGTCAAAGAAGACTATGGCTATTCCCAGAGCTACTGCTGCAACAACTGCCACAGAGACATATTCTGCAGGAATTTGCTGTTGGTTTTCCTGTATAGCTACAGACGTATCCTGTACTGGTTTGACTGCTGCCTGCACAGGATTTGGCTCTGCAGGAGATGACTGTCTTTGATCTTGAACAATTTCCTTCTGTACAGGTAGTGCCTGATGTTGTACTACGTTTTGTATCGTATCAACTTGTGGCGTAGGTATTTCTTTTAGAAAATTAGGCGAGTAGCCCTGCAGTTGTGCTTTGTCGTACACCAATGCACCATATGCCAATGGAGATAGTTGAGCTGACTGATGCAGGGTTTATTGCCAACTCGTTTAGACATTGAGCAAGTTCTACTGGCTGATTGAGGTAGACATTATCCATATAGCCGGCTAACTTACCCATGCTATAGTGAGGATATGCTTCAACATAGAGGCTGGCTGCCTGATTAATTCCATTGATATCTTCTTTGTAGAGAAATTCATTGTACTGCAGATTGACAGCAGTGCAATCCTTGGCTACCACGTCACCATCTGCATAGCTGTGCTGAGCTATTACTGGGATCATCATCAAAGCTACTACCACACCAACTGCGAGTTTTATCTTCATGTAGTTTCTTCTACTCACATACCACTCAGATCCACGGCTACCTTTGCGTACAAGTCGTGACATGCCATAATTACGCGTATGAGAGATAAATCGAGTAGGAACACACTGTCTTACAACGTAATCCTTGCCAACTGTATACAGCAAGATTGGAAGATAATTCTCTGATCGCGCAGAGGATTCAACCAGTCATTATCTCACTTCTAATGCAGTTCAGATCGTAACGATGCCCGTAAAGTGTAATAATATGGGCCGAGAGAGATTTGAACTCTCGACCACCCCCGTGTCAGGGGGGTATCCTACCAGGCTAGACCATCGGCCCAATGAAATACGACCTTGTTGCAC
The DNA here is from genome assembly GCA_963701075.1 of uncultured Nitrososphaerota archaeon. Taxonomy (GTDB): domain Archaea; phylum Thermoproteota; class Nitrososphaeria; order Nitrososphaerales; family Nitrosopumilaceae; genus Nitrosotalea. Next base: position 404,915 of record OY969559.1, on the reverse strand, counting down.
ATGTTATTAATGTTTTAAAAAAACAAGAGTAATATGCGAACATTCTGGGTTGATACCTATGAATGGTGATTTTTCACCAGAAGAAAAAGATGGCTTTTACAAAGCAGTATTTTCAAGACGGGATGTAAGGTCTCATTTTACTTCTGAGCCAATAGATGAAAAGGCCTTATCAAGAATACTCAATGCAGCTCATCATGCACCTTCAGTGGGTTTTTCACAGCCATGGAACTTTATTCTAATCAAAGATAAAGAATCAAGAAGAAAGGTAAAAGATTCTTTTGACAAAGAAAGAATGCGTTCCTCTAATCTGATAGAAGATCCCAAGAGATCAAAATATCTTGCATTGCGGCTTGAAGGAATCTTGGATTCTGCACTAAATGTCTGTGTTACCTATGACCCTTCCAAGTTTGGACCTTTTGTGATAGGAAGGTCCAGCATACCCGAGACTGGAATTTATAGCGTTTGTTGTGCCATACAAAATCTCTGGCTTGCAGCAAGAGCCGAAGATATAGGGGTTGGCTGGGTTAGCATACTTTCAAACGATGATCTCAAAAAAATTCTTGACATTCCGGAGCATGTTATCCCTGTTGCATATCTGTGTCTTGGGCATGTTACAGGCTTTGCTGAAAAACCAGACTTGGAAAAGGCAGGTTGGCTTGACAGACTTGCTTTGAAGGATGTTGTATACTATGAGAGATGGAATAACGCCAGTGATCCAAATTGGCAGCAAATTCATGAGATGATAATTTCAAATCTCGATTACGCTTAAATTGTTACCAAGTTTGATTTTCATAGGGCTCGTGGCGCAGAGTCTTTAATGACGCGAAACTTGGATAGCGCGGTAGCCTCCTAAGTTACAGGCCGAGGGATCGAAGCCCTCCGAGCCCGCCTATTTACTTTACCACCCAAAGAAGAGCTTGATTTTTTTATCAATTCTGTACTGGATCATCTTTTATAAGATCTTCACTAAGAGAAGTGTGTACAGAAAGACAAACAGCCTTGTTCTCCCGGTATCTTTCATTTTGTTATTTTCTGTTCTTTATCTTCCCATCCAAGAGGTCAAGGCAACAAATTACAGCATAATGGACAAGGCATCATGCCAGGAAATGAATGGAAGTTGGAATCCACTCTTCATAACATGTGTAATCAGTGGGGCGCTACAGCTTGGCAATACAGACAAGCTAGTGGTCGGTCCTGACATACATCTTGAAAATACTGGCATCATAACCAATAACGACGGGACCATATACAATTACGGCACCATCACAAATGATGAATTTAGTGTCATATACAATATCAATGGCGGCAATATTTACAACCACGGCACGCTCACAGACAGCGATGGAACCATCAATAATTATGCATCAATTTACAACCTAAATGGAACCATCAATAATTATGGCAGTACCTACAACTATGGTACAATATACAACTACAATGGCAGCATCATTGACGACAGGCGCGGCATGATTCACAATAACAATGGTACCATAGACAATGATTGTAGTAGTGTTTTCAGTGGCTTTGTCCCTTATGGCAACCAAGTAAGAAACATCTGCCCTCCAGTACAACCATCGCAGCTGTTACCGCTTTTGCCATTGCAGCAGATTAAAGAAGGTACGCCAATACAGAAGGTAAAATGCAATGCATCTTTTGTCCTCATAATAAAGTCAGATGGCGGAACACCTGCTTGCGTGACGCCTGGAACTGCAAAAATATTGGAAGAGCGCGGATGGACAAAAACTTGATTATTCTGAAGCTGAATCTTTGTTCTTAATCTTGTTTAGGTAGAAGTGGTGCTAGATGTAGTGCCGGATGTAGCGCTAGATGTAGAGTTTAGAACATATTTGAAAATGTCAACTGTGTAATCTCCCTCAAAAATGTTGGTTTCATGTCCTGTACTATCAACGTTCATGACTCTGAAATATTTCTGATATGAACCGTCGGAAGTTACATTGGCTTGTGCAACGTAAACTGGTTTGCCATTTTGGTAAATTTCAATGTCAACTGGATAACCTGGTGCAGCATTTTGTACCGTTCCCCAGACACAACCATACGGCAGTTTTGGATCAGGTGGAATGTTCATGCTGATTACAGATTTTTGCATGACAACACTACTTTGAGAAACCAAGTTTTGTGTAGGTGCCGCTGCCTGTGAAGCTGGAAGCGCAAAGCCTGAAACTAAAAGTACGGTCATTGCCAGCATTGTGGTTATGATATACCTCACATTTCGTAATTTTACATCGTTAAATATTAAGATGACGTCTGATTCTCATTAATCAGTTGATAACAGAAGAAAAGCTAAATGACGGTTGCAGATGTGACTGCCACTATGGAGGGGCCATTAGTTGTCCTTCGTGTAAAGAAAATCATGGAAAGCACGGATGCTCTCACTGTAAGTAGTTTATTTCTTCTTGGCACTTTCTTTGGCTGCAAGCGCTTTGAGATTTGCCAAGTCTGTCCTCAGTTTCTCTATCTCAACTAGAGTATGAAGACTTGCAATCTCTGCCTTGAGGTTTTCAATCTCTGCATCTTTGTTCTTCAGTGAGCTTTGCAGTTCATCCAAATCAGCACTAAGTTCTGCTTTGGCGTAGCTTAATTCACTAGAGCTTATCTGAACAGTATTTTGTTGCTGACTAAAATTAGTGGCTAGCTTTTTTTTTTCGTCATGAGATTGGTCATGAGCCCCAAGTTTGTGCATGTATTTTTCACTCTTGTCAGCCATCCAGCATATTATAACTAGAAACCAGGCGGCTGCTGACAATATCATGAACGTGAATTTGCCCTGATCTGAAACTATAACATACACTATGGTCAGCGCAATTGCGAGACAAGATGTTACAATAGTGGGTATATTTCCCATAAATTTACTCTTCAGTGGCAGAATATAACAGTAATGGAAATTTCCAAACTAGAAAATGTGTTTATAAAAATAGAGGGATTTTACTAGTCACTGCTTTTAGCAGCAGACTTAGAATCTACCTCTAATTCTGGAACCTCAGACTGCAAAATCTTAATTTTCTGTAAAAGTTCGTTTCTAAGATCTCTTGCAACCCGCCTTACTGTCGGTCTTGGAACCCCGAGTTCTTCTACAACTTTTGTGTAGATATCTTGTTTATCTGTAAGACCTTTGTCAAGCAGGCTGTTGATTGCTTGCTTGATATTTGTGCTTTGGGTAGTACGATTCACGTTTTTTATTTTTCAGATCTTCTATATAAGACTGTTACTATGGTTTTTGTAATAACATGACACATACAAAAATTCGGTTTTGTATTTTGACAAAGTCCTCTAATCTTATGTTTGTATCATAATTTTCAAAATTTTCCAGAATTTTTTCCAATTAATTTTATTCAAGATAAAATGTTTTTATCGTACTTGATTGATTACAATAGAACAATCAAAGGAACCTCTTACTGAAAAAGTAAAATTGTGTAGAAAGGTTATTATGATAAAATGTCGGGTTGTGAAAGGTGGCACGAGCAACTCTAGAGACTAATTTTGGAAACATTGTCTTTGAATTATCTCCAAATATTGCTCCTGAAACGGTACGAAATTTTACCAAGCTTGCAAAAAGTAATTTCTATGACGGGACTCTATTCCACAGAGTAATACCCGGGTTTATGATTCAGGGCGGCGATCCCAATACCAAAACACCAAACAAAAGCAAATGGGGCATGGGCGGACCTGGTTACACAATAAAGGCAGAATTCAATTCAAGGTCACACTTGAGGGGAATTGTCTCAATGGCAAGAGTGACCGACCCAAACAGTGCGGGCTCACAGTTCTTCATAGTTACTACCGATAGTACATTTCTTGACAAACAATATACCGCATTTGCAGAGGTAGTGAAGGGTATGGATGTTGCTGACAAGATAGTAAATCTTCCAAGAGACAAAAATGACTGTCCTAATCAAGAAGCCAAGATTCTACGCGTAACGATCTCAGAATAGAATGCCTATGTTAAAACTCCTCATCGCTTGCGTGATAGCCGTAACAATTTTCTCAACCACAGCGGCATTTGGCCAGATATCGATGGGAGGGTTCCCTATTGAAGATATCAGAGTATCACTTGATGACAATGGAACAGCTCATGTAGTTCATGAAGTGCGAGGAAATGCTACCAGTGCAGTTCATGTTGGCATGATTTCCGGCAATCTTACCAACTTTTCAGTTACTGATCAATTCAATAATTCTGTACAATATTCCACAATTAGCCAAAATCCAGTATCTATTCTATTGTTGCCTACTCAAAGAAATGTAACGCTGATCAAGTATGACATACCTAACGCAGTAACTGACAATAACGGAGTATGGACATGGGCTTACTATGCTCCAAGCGATGCGGTCTTTACTGATTTTTATTTTCCTAAAGGAGTAGATATGATTTGGTCCCAAGACAGACCAGTTTATCTAGGTGACAAGCCAGGCCTCCGACAAATTGGAAATGGCATGGCCCTTGCATATGTCATCAACGAACCTGAAAGTGTTCAAACAGTACAGTGGCAGAACCAGACATTCAATGTTGGAATAAGAACTCTGGCAAACGTAGGACAGCCCACTTTTAATCAATCAGCAAACTCATATGCATTTAATGTTGACCAACCAAATTCTTATGTCACAGTGATAATGCCCAAGGCGCTTTTGTGGGGCCCATACCAAGCAACAATGAATTCCAATGCAACTCTTACTAATCTATTTAATGACAATGGCACATATGCTTGGATAGGAATGAACCCTGTCCATAATGGAACGCTGCAGATCACAGGAACAACTTCAATCCCAGAGTTTCCAATGTTTGTACCATTAGCTATTGCAATTTCGGCAGTCGTTGCTCTGAGATTTTCAAATAGATTGAATTTCCGCCTAGATTATTAATAGTAAAAATTCACTTGGTTCCATGCAATGCGAATGCCATTGTATAAAATGCGGGAGCATTGAGTTGCAGTCCAATCGCGTTGGAAAAGTTGAAAATGACGGCTATTTTGACATGCATCACACGTGCCTAAAGTGCAATACTCATTTTGATCACTTGGAAGGAGATGTGTTTGATTCCTGCAGCAAGTGTGGCTATAAAACTAGTTAAGTTCTATCATCTTGGCAAGGGAGTAGTAATTGCGTTTTTCTCGTAGGTCTTTTTGGAGTTCATTGCCAAAGGCCATGTCTGTTAGTGCTTTGGATACATCAAGTGGAACCGCTGCCCATCCGTATTCATGTAATTGAGCAACAACCTCTGAGGTTGTTCGTGGTTGGTCAAAAAACGCATCCTCAGCAAGTGTTCGAATCTTGCTCTTTATTTGCGCCTTATCAAGGAATGTTGGCTTGACAAATTCTGGCTCGTGAATCTCTGCGTCATTGAGCATGTTTAGGACTTCGGCGCCTTGGGCAGGTTGGCCGTATGAATAATCATACTGAAGTGTGCTTGCGCTGTAATCTTTGACGTGTACTGAGAGGTTGTTTATTACCTGATCCACACTTTGATTGTCGATATAGAAATCCTTGGACTCGATCTCAATCTCATTTTGTCCATATCTGATTCTGATTCTGGCCATTTTGTAATATTCACTCCTCTCTATTTTGATTTATTCTGTTAGCTCTAAGTAGCTTTAAAAACAGATCAAAAAGTTTAAACAAGTTATTCGGATTTTTTTCCTACCTGTGCTAAAAAGGGATTTTATATCTTCTTCAGCATGGAGAAAAGAACCAAAATCATAGTCATAAGCATCGTTGTTGCGGCTGTAAGCATCTTTGGGGTTAGCCAATATCTATTAGTGTCTCAGCTACATGTTTCCATTATTCAAAGCAAGGTTGTAGATAAGACTAGCCTGGGTACACTCTATAACCTTCAGCTTCAATTCAACAATCCCTCACTGTTGTTTCTAACCGTTGGAAGAACCAGTTTTGCAGTGGCTGCTAACGGAGAGAATCTTGGCAATGGAGTATTGCAGCCATCAGTTATTCCAGCAATGGGAAAGACGGTTGCTCAGACTCCGTTTCTTGCTAACACGGCAGTATTGGACAAGTATAACAATACCAACAATGTTCCCAGTCTAAAGCTAACAGGAACAAGTCAGTATGACGTCCTCTTTACAACTGTCAGCATTCCATTCACATACTATCCGACACAGGACGAATCTAAAGCGTTTATAGACGGTACCTAAAAACAGCAAAGTATGCTGACGGTTTTTGGATCTGTTGCGATAGATACCATTAGGACTCCTTCCAGAGTAATTAAAAATGCACTGGGGGGTGCTGCCACATATGCGGCAGTATCTGCAAGTTTTTTTCAAAAACCCGGCCTTATTGCAGTGGTGGGCCATGATTTTCCAAAAAAATATCAAGAGATCTTGAACAGGTTCGTAGACATCAAAGGTGTAGTACATGCAAACGGACGAACCTTCCGATATGATGGAAGCTATGACCTGACATTAAGTTCCAGGACAACCAACAAGACTGAACTAAACGTATTGAAGGATTTCAGACCGATAGTTCCCGAAGAATACAGAAGATCAGAATTTGTTTACCTTGCAAACAATGATCCCGCCCAAAATACAAAGATAATCAAGGAATTTGACAGAGTCAAGTTTTCCATGTGTGATACCATAGATTTCTGGATCTCTACGAAAAGAAATGATGTCATAAAGATGATGGGGGCAGTAGATTCTGTTGTTATAAATGACGAAGAGGCCAAGTTGCTTACAAAGACTCACAACCTAATCAAGGCGGCAAAAAAGATCATGGAATGGGGCACAAGATTTGTAATCATAAAGAAGGGAGAGCACGGATCCCTGCTATTTTATGACGATATTGTCTTTCCCTCGCCTGCCTTTTCACTTGAAAATATCGTAGACCCAACAGGAGCAGGAGATTCTTTTGCTGGAGGCATGATTGGATATATGGCCAGTAAAAACAGTACAAAGATGTCAACAATCAGAGAGGCGGCAGTGTATGGAAATGTGATGGGCTCATTTGCCGTTGAAAAATACGGAATTGCAGGCTTGGTCAAACTAAGAAAGCCACAGATCCAGAACAGGTTCAGGCATTATAGAAAAATGGTTCACTTCTGACAAAGGTTATAGATATCAAATAGAAAAAGAGCCCATGGAAGACAAGCTGGACACAATTTTTGCGCTACAAAAGAATTTAGAAAAGATGATGAATCTAGAGCGTTATCCAAAGGACGCGCAAGGAAAAATCTCTTCACTGTGTACTGCCATAATTCATGAGGCAGTGGAGTTACAGCGGACAACTAATTGGAAGTGGTGGAAAAAACCAACAGAATTTGATGAGGCAGCAGCCCGAGAGGAGCTTATTGATATATGGCACTTTGTGGTCCAGGCATCGCTGGAACTGAAGATGACTCCAGAGGACATACTAAAGGAATATCAAAAGAAACACCAGGTTAACAAACAAAGACAGCTTGACGGTTATTGAAATCAGTTTTTGCTGCTAATTTCTGGCCTGAGATTTGAGATCTCAGTTTCTCCCATCTTGTCAATGATTCTTACTTGGTTTTGAAATTTTAATACTTCTCCATTTGTCAATGATAAAATAGGATCTGGACTTTGGGAGCCAATTATTCTCCCATCACAGTCTATTCCATTTTGGTGCAAACAAAGTAACGAATGCCCCGGCCTGTGTCCTATCGTATCTTTGCCACATAGAACGATGGTGCAAATTTTCCTATCGGATATTACATGCCTAACAAGTAAATCAATTCCCTTGTTTTCTGAAAGTAATCTTCCAGCAATGTTAACTTGGGCCATGAGTGCAGAGTTTACAATTTTGCCAAGCAGTTCCATGCTAGACAAGGTGCATACTGCTATACCAGATTCAGAATTGCCAAAGTAAACCCTGTCCTCAATTGGAAGCAGGATTTTGCATAATTCCCCTACCATCTCTGCTATTGGATTCATTTTTCAATCAATTGATGAATTGTTTTGGAGATGTAATGAAGATCATTTTCTGTAACAAGGGGATGCACCGGCAAGCTCAGAACGGTTGAAGCCGCCCAGTCAGTCATCGGTAATTCTGTTTTACTTTTGTAAAATGGAGTTTTGTGTACAGGAATTGAGTAATAAGCAGTCGCGCCAATTCCTTTTTCGTTTAGTTGTTTTGCCAGCTTGTTGCGGTTCTTTGTAGAAATTGTATAAAGGTACCAATTTACTTTGACGCCGGCCCTTTCTATCGGCAAGATAAAGTCCAAGTCACCCAAAAGTTCTGTTAGAATTTTGGCGTTGCTCTCTCTTTTTTTGAGAAACTTGGGAAGCTTTTTCATTTGGATCTTGGCTATTGCAGCAGATATTTCTGGAAGCCTGAGATTTAGCCCTAAAATTCTAGTATCGTATCCATGCAGCATTCCATGGTTTCTTATTTTACGCAGTTTTTCAAAGACCTCCTTGTCGTTTGTAACAATTGCTCCACCTTCTCCTGATGTCATTACCTTTGCAGCATACATGCTAAAGCATCCTAGTTGCGAGAATGTTCCGGATTGTTTCTTCTTGTATGTAGTTCCCAGTGACTGTGCAGCATCTTCGACTACATCGAGGTTATGCCTGTCTGCTATCTCAGAGATCTCATCCATGTATGAAAAATTTCCGTACAGGTGGACAGGCATTATTGCCTTTGATTTTTTTGTAATCTTTTTCTTTAGGTCATAAGGATCCATTGTATAATTATCCGGGGCCACGTCAACAAACACTGGCTTTGCCCCAACTGACATGACAGAGTTTGCAGTGGCTACAAAGGTAAATGATGGAAGAAGGACTTCGTCTCCACTTTTTATGCCAAGGGCATAAAGAGCCGCTTGCAGCGCTGCAGTTCCTGAATTTACTGCTACTGCATATCTTGATCCAGTATATGATGACAATAGTCCTTCAAATTCCTGAACTCTCTTGCCTCCAGAATTTGAAGCAGATGTTAACGATCTTTCCAGTAATACATCTCGTACTTCACTGATCTCTTCCTTTTCTATTATTGGAACGTTTATTGGAATTTTCAATTATGTATTACCAAACTTTATACTATAATTAAACTTCCGAATGAAAATAAAACCAATTCTTATATTTCAGGCGGGATCAATCGTAGTTTAATGAAGATTGGTTTGGATAAGGAACAGTCAGGATACAAAGTATATCTTTACATTTTCTACGCATGCGGATTCATAATGGTATCCATAACTTTCTATGGAATTTATGGGATGACCCAAGAATGGCAAAAAAATGGAACATATGTGATGGGCGAGATATTAGAAAAGACCGAGTTTCCTACGGCCCATTTTGCCAAGCTAACCTCGTGGCTCTTCTTTTCTACAATAATTGGCTGGTATTGCGTGACAAGAATTGGCTGGAAGAGAACAGTGGGGGTTCCCTCTTGGCAACTCTCACTGGTACAGCTAATGTTGGCAGGACTGGCAGCAATATGCCTGTATGAGGCAATTTACAACTTTGTTGTTCTTAATGCACAGATTACAGCTGGAATTGTTAATGGAAAGGTTCCTGATATAGACTCTTTAACAATAGCTTATCCTGATCCTAGCAGACCATGGAACCTCAACTTTGCAACAAAAATGTTCCTTGCTGCCGTTGTCATAAGCTCACACGCGCTATATCTTAGCACAAGGCCAAGAAAGAAACTAGATGATATTGATGCATAACTTGAGAGAACCCGTAACTTTATAGCATCACAAGGGAAGATTTGACTCGAAGTGGACGTTACAGAAAAAATCAACCTTGTTACAAGAGACCCTACTGAAGAAGTAGTTACGCAAGAAGAACTGCTTCATCTGTTTAACACAAATGCACGCCCCAAGCATTACATCGGGTTGGAAATTTCCGGATTTTTGCATCTTGGAAGTTTGATACTGACGGGATTTAAGATAAATGATTTCATCAAAGCTGGAGTAAAGTGTACCGTATTTTTAGCAGACTGGCACACCTACATCAATAACAAGTTGGGAGGAGACTGGGACAAGATAAAGACAGTCTCAAAATACTATGCTGATGCTTTCAAGCTCTTCTGTCCAGGTGTAGAAATTGTCGGAGGCTCTGAACTTTACGAGTCAAGAAAGGACTATTGGATGGATTTGGTCAAGTTTGCAAAAAATATGTCGCTTGACAGAACAATGCGCTCGCTTACAATAATGGGAAGAAGTGCCGATAAGGACAAGATCGAGCTGGGCCAGCTCTTCTATCCACCCATGCAAGCTGTTGACATTCATTCCATGGATCTGGATATAGTACATGCAGGAATGGATCAAAGAAAAATACACATGCTGGTGCGAGAAATATTTCCCAAGATGAAGTGGAAGGTACCGGTGGCAGTCCACCACCACATACTTGCAGGCCTGGGCGAGCCAGAGACTGGAACTGATTCTGATTCACAGGTTATCTCAAGTAAAATGAGTAAATCAAAGGCAACATCAGGAATATTTATCCATGATTCAGAAGAAGAGATAAGATCCAAATTCAAAAAAGCTTGGTGTCCTGAAGGAATAGTGGAGAAAAACCCCATCCTTGAAATTTTCAGGTATGTCATATTTCATCAATTCAACGAAATTACCATAGAAAGGCCAGAGAAATTTGGCGGCAATGTTAGCTACACTAGCTATCAACAGCTAGAAAAGGACTTTTCAGAAAAAAAGATACATCCTTCCGACCTGAAAACTAGCGCAGGAAAATATGTATCCGATATAGTAAGGCCAATAGGGGAGAAGCTGGTCTTGTCTCCAGAGCTCTACGAATCAATCAAAGCAACTACCTAAGAAGCGGAATAACTTTTTTGGAAAATACTGAAAGCATATCAAGTGATTTTGTCAGGCCCACAAAATTAACTATAAAATAATTAATGCCAATTTTCTGATAGCGCCCAAGATATGCAGCCACCTCTTCAGGAGTACCAAGAGCAATACTGTCTTTTGAGCGAAGAAGAAAATCTGCTATTGATTCATTTTTCTTCTTTAGTCCCAAAATGATTTTCTTTACGTCATCGCTGTCTTTACCGACAAGTACCCGTAAAAGAACAGAGTTTTCAATCTCTTTGCAGTCTCGCTTTACCAACTTGCATTTTGTCTTTAGCAGGTTGATCTTCTCCTGCAATATCTCAGGAGTGCCAAATGGGTGATTATATCTCGTGGCATGTCTTGCCACAACCTCCATTAGCTTGCTTCCAGCACCTCCCACCATTATGGGAGGATGGGGATCTTGCATGGGTTTTGGATTACAGATTGCGTTTTTGATGAAATAGTGCTTGCCTGTAAAACTTGATCTCTTGTTTTGCCACATTTTTTTAATGATTGTCAGAGATTCATCAAGTTGCTCTATTCTTGTTGCGGCATTGTGAAATTTGTAGCCATAGGAATCATACTCGTATTCAAACCACCCTGCGCCTATGCCAAACTCAAGCCTGCCGTTGCTAATTGCATCAATCGTAGATGTCATTTTGGCAAGAAGAGACGGATGCCTGTAAGAGTTACATGTAACCACCTGGCCAATCCTTAATTTTGATGTGACAGATGCAATAGCGGAAAGCAGAGTATAGGCTTCAAAAAATGGCCCACTGCTGTTGTTTCCATAGTGTGGAATGAAATGATCATAAACATATCCTGCAGCATAGCCAAGACTTTCAGCCTTTAATGCAACGTTTTTGGAAAAGAGGAATTGCTCATGAGAATTCTTTGTAGGAAATTCATCTAGCCACCCTTGCGGTAAGGTAAGGCCTACCTGGATTGGCATCATGTTATTTTTAGCGTGCCTGAGGTTCTGCAATATTGTATTTTGATGTGTATCCACGAGGGTTTACCATCATGTCCTTGTATCTGTACGTAGAAGAGTTGCCTATTATCACAGTAGTAATCATTCCTAGCTTGTCTTGATGACTTTCCATGTTTTCAAGATCAGTCAAAACAACTTCTTGTGATTCTCTGTATGCCCCCTTGACTATAGCTACTGGAGTGTTTGGGGCGCGATATTTTAACAAAAGTTTTCTTGTATCTTGTAGTTGGTGAATTCTTTTCTTGCTTGCAGGATTGTATATCACAATTACAAAATCTCCTTGTGCTGCCGCTTCAACTCTTTTTATTATAATTTCCCAGGGTACAAGCAAGTCACTCATGCTAACTACTGCAAAATCTGTCATGAGTGGCGAGCCAACTAGTGCCGCACATGAGTTAAGAGAGGAAACTCCTGGAATGATCTCAACGTATAGGCCAGTTTTTCTGTCCCAGCCTTCTTCTGCTAGAACTTCGTAGATCAAGCCTGCCATGCCATAAATGCCCGGATCTCCGCTTGATACCAGAGAAACTATCTTGCCTGCCTTTGCAAGCTCGATGCATTGATGAGCACGCTCTACTTCTTGTGTCATGGCATACCTATGAACTTCCTTTCCGTCAATGAGATCTTCTACCAAGTTTACGTATGTCTCGTATCCCACAATTGTATTGCTTTCTTCAATTACTTGTTTAGCTCGAAAAGTCATGTGGTCATGATGACCCGGTCCTACGCCTACAATGTATAATTTACCAGTCATCAACAGTAAGAAATTTTTAGAGTAAATTTATCCCTTTTCATGGGTTGCTTTTTGGAATCTCAATGATTGGGCAATCAAGCATGTAGTTGCTATTGAATACTTGGGCAGGTTGTACAGTGATTGTTCCCTGAGATTCTTCAAAGTTAATGTCATTCATGTTTTGTAACAATGTTGCATTTTGGGGATTTGCCCATGTTACCATCGATATATTGCAGATGGGAGAATATTTGGCATCGCCAAGTTGCGCACTAGAAATTCCTTCTTGAAAGCCAAATGACCCGCCGCTCTTGATGCCGTTGGCAAAGTTGTAAAGATCTCTTGCAGCAGATGAAAGTATCGACAATGCTGGCGTGTTTTCCAATCCCATCATTTTTGCAGGACCATCAGGTGTACCGCTTGTAATTATATAATAAACTGTCTTTCCATCCGGACCCCATCCCCGATGGGCTACAAATGTAACAGACTTGCTTGCGTTATCTATATTGAGTACCTGGCTTCCGGCATAGGCTGTTTGATCAGATATTTCCGTATTGTTTCTAACAGCCAGCTGACCTCCCGGCCAAACTATTTGAGGAGTATTGACTACATCTCCAGTGTTGGTTAGTGTTATCGCGCCTGTTGTATTTGCATCAAGAATATCTTTTGTAGAGTTTAGAACTTGCGGGATTTTTCCTGGACTCCATGTGGCCTGGATTACCAGACTGACTGGCGTATAGCGTGTATCAGATGGCGTATCTGAAAACACTTCGTCTTGGTATTTCTGTGTCCCATCCCCGGTTACTCCATTTGTAAACACATACATCTTGCTGAGCAATTTTTGTGGAGCTTGCGCCAAGAGAGGAGATTGCTGCACCTTCCAGTTTTGTTCGGTAGATATTTGACTGGCTTCCATGCTGTTGCTTGAATCAGTTATGATATAGTAAACAGGGCTTCCATTGTATAGTCCCTTGTGCATGGGTATCTTTACCGAAATTTCCGCCCTGGATGATTTCAGATTGTTTTCAGAAATAACTTGAGTATTATTTTGCAAAAACTCTGGCGTTGTGCCCCTTATCCATCCATCAAGGCTTGCTGTTACCGTAAATTGAGTCGAGTTTATGGAATGAAGTCCAATTGCCGATCCTGTAAAGTCAAGAGTTCCGCCATTAGAGTCTGAATTAATTATGGTTTCAGCGTAAATTGTGTTATTGTCAACTGTCCACACAGGCTGGCCTTTTGAGTCGCTTTTATCTATTTGATGTAAAATTACAACCTGAACAGGCTCGCTTGCAGTATATGTTAGCGTACCAGCGTAAAGGGTTCCATTATTTGGCAGCAGTATCATTGCAAGCTGTTCGTTACTGTCTCCCAGTCCGGGGTCCTGCGATGATGTAAGGGTTTGAGTAAACTGTATTTTTTTTATAGTTCCCGCAGTAGCTAAATTATTAGATAACAAGGGAATTGAAAATATGATACCTACTGCAACTGCAATAATTACTGCAACAAGTAGCCTATTCATAGTGCTTCAAAATGCCTGCTCAGCATAAATATGCTTTCAGTAAAACGTGCCTAAGTTTTTGCCAAATCAAATTCATCATGCAATGCTTGTACTGCCGCATTACAGTCCGAGTCCTTGACAACAAAAGCAATGTTAAGTTCAGATGAGCCTTGTGCAATCATTATTACGTTTATGCCCTTTTTTGCTACTGCAGTAAATACCTTAGAGGCAACGCCAGCTATTCCTCTCATTCCAGATCCAATTAGTGCTATAATGGATACATCTACAGTAACGTCTACTTTTTTGATTATTTTGCCAAGCAGATTCATCTCAAGTGCATTAACAGCTTTATCCATGTCATTCTTTTTTACAATAATTGATATGCTTGATTCAGACGGGCTCTGAGAGATCATCATTACATTGACTCCAGCTTTTGCAAGAGTAGAAAATATTGTAGCCGCAGTGCCGGGAGCACCTACCATGCTTCCTCCCCGCACATCAATCAATCCCGTGTGCCTTATTGCGCTTACACACTTTACTGTCTCTTGTGTGTGAGCTTGCGGGTCTGCTGTTACAAGCGTGCCGGGATTTTTTATGTTAAACGTATTTCGGATTCGTAGTGTGATTTTTTTTGCAACCAGTGGCTCAAGAGCTCTTGGATGAATCTGTTTTGCGCCAAATAGAGCCATCTCCATGGCTTCAACATATGATACTTCTTTGATCAGTTTGGCATTTTTTACAATCTTTGGATCTGTTGTCATCAGTCCATCCACGTCGCTCATCAGCCACACTTCATCAGCCTTTATGCTGGATGCAATTATTGTGGCAGTATAGTCAGATCCTCCCCTACCAAACGTGGTTATGTTGCCATGCTGATCCGCGCCGGCAAAACCTCCAATTACTGGCATCATCTTCTTCTGTGAAAGACTTTCAATTTTATGTGATACGTGCAGTCTTGTGGTATCCATTAATGGCTTTGCTTCACCAAAATTTGAATCGGTGACAATTCCAGCATCTTTTCCTGCAAGGGGCACTGCCTTGACGCCAATGTCATTTAATGTATATGCAATCAGATTAACTGATAATCTTTCTCCAAATGAAATCAAATAGTCAGAAGATCGCGGGGTCACTTCACCAAGAAGCAACATGCCATGTAGTAGTTCCTCAAGCTCATCGAGGTCAGCTCTCATTTTGTTTACTAGATCCTTTCGGATTTTTGGATTTTTCACACATTGATGAGAAATATCCATGTGCATCTTGATAATTTTTTTTACCAGAGAATTGGCAGCTTCTGTGTTCCTGTCTTTGATGTGATTTGTTATCCTAATCAGGTCGTCCGTAACGCCGCTCATTGCTGAAAAGACTGGAATTATCTTGTTTTCTTTTGAGAGTGATTTTATCAAGTTGGCTACATTTCGAATGTTTGCTGCAGAAGCAATTGATGTTCCACCAAACTTTAGGACTAGCTTCAAACCAGTATTACCTGACTATAATATCCTTAAAATGCTTTTAACTTTCAACTCTTGGAGCCAGATAGAAATGAATTCTACCTATATTTGCAACCTTAAACTCTAGTCGAAGTGGCATTTTGGTAGAGTATTCACATACAACCGTACCTGCTGCAGCTCCTACTGCTTTTACAATGCTGTTAAGATAGTCAAGACTATAAGTTGCCGTACTGTCTTCTTTGACTTCAATTTCTGGCATCTCAGGCGCTCCCTTCTCCAGTGTAATCACTGCCTCACCCGAGTCACCCCTGCCAGAAAATTCTGCCTTGTTGGGGCTGGCAGTGATTGAGAGATATTCTGAAACCACCTGAATGTCGCCTAGGATTCTATCAAATTCAGTTGAAGTCACAGCAACCTTTGCACTATAGGTAATTTTTGGCAAAGGAGTATCTGTTGCAGAACTTTCTATCAGCCTCATTTTGTATTTCTTATTTTTGCCAATAGTAACAAGTAGTAATTTTTCCTCTGAAATGCTGATCTCTATGTTGTCTTTTTTGTCAGCTCTCTTGATTAGCTTGGCAAACTCATCAATTCTTACACCAAACTTTACATCTGCATCGCAGACATATTTTTCAAATGCAGAATTGGGCCATGTAATATCAATTAATGCAACATGAGAAGGATCCATTCCCCGGAAAGCAATTCCTTCGCCCGTGGCCTCAAAGGTTGCTTCTTCTACCAATGTAGAGATAGCAGATATCACTGCTTTCCATTCATCAGAGCCTCCGGTCTTTGCAGAAAATACCAAACTTATTCACATGTCTAGCATGTTCAAGTTAAACCTTATGCGAGATCTGCAAGGTTATTTTACAATAACTTTCGACGACATGATATAATGAACCATAAACTTGCGTGAAAGTCTTTATGCGTAATTTCGCCAAGTGAAACTACAACTTACACATCTGTAAAATTGTGTGGTGGGCTCATCAGCACTTCGAGTCTGAAGCATCCACCATACTGCTTCATTGTTACCACATTTTGTACATTCAATTTTTATGACAGGCAGTGTTTCTTTTTTCTCTTTTTCATCAAGTATGTTAATTGTAGAACGGTCCTCTGCCTTTGCCTTCTTTTTTGCCTTGGTGCCTTTCTCGCTATAACCACATTTAGGACATACAAATTCAGACTCTGAGTCAGCTGAGCTTAAGCCTAGCTTCACATTTGGGGCAAAATTTCATCTATGCACCTTTAATTTTTGAGTTAATCGCCTTTTTTAGTTCATCAGAGTAGCTTATTGCAACCTTGATGGCCTTTTCAATTTCCTTGATCGGGTTGCCCTTGGATGTGTTTACGCGCATTGCGTATTCCTTGGTTAGTGGATGTTTTAGCACTACGGCTGCAAATTCCACTGTAGGATCCTTGAGCAATTCATGTTGTACAATGTATAGTGTACTAATGTCAGATTTTCTTATATCTAGGAGAACTTCCTTTGTAGAAGACTTTTTGACCTGAACATCCATCTAAGTCAAAAAATACTTATTGATGATATAAATCATTACGAAGAGTTGGCAAACGAAAAAAACACAATAGATAAGGTCTTGTTAGAAAAATCTGTTGATAAATTCAGCGTAAATGATAACATTGCAATAAATGTGAAATTCTCTGTAACCGGAGGACTTCGTGAAGCATTCAATGAAAAAAATTGGGAACGCGCATACAACAAACATGATAATGTATTCAAGCTCAAATATGGCGTTAAGCTCTATTCCGGCGGATTAAGAAAGCGTGAGGTGGGAACACCATTGGATACGTACAAGAAGGCCGCTCTTTTCTGGACACGAAACCCAAAGCTTACCCAGATGGCAGAAAGGAAGATCTGGGTCCAGATATCCAAGAACTTTGAGCCACACATTCCGATGAACCAAGTAGAAGCACAACAGCTATTGCTTGATTTTGACGAAAAAATAGATTTCAAGGCGTCTGAGCTTGGCCCAGGAAAGCACAAGATTGGTGCAGAAGTTTATGTCTCTTGGTTCAAGCATGACTATGCTGAAGAATTTGATGGCAAGACTAGCTCTAAAGAAATAGAAATTGAAATCACCAAATAGGATATAAATGGAATTATCAGAGTAACGTCATGGCAAAATTCGATGGTATTAGAGGACAGGAATTGCTTGAAGTTGAAGACAAGTCTGAAAGAGACAATGAGATAACCTTGATCTTCAAAGACAACAGATTCCTCTTCATCAAACTTGAAAATGGAAAGATGGTAACTACATCAATACCAGAATAATTAGTTGTGTACATGCTTGTAATACAAGCTGATTGCTAATTCCTGAGATTCGGATTGGATCGAACCCGGTCTTTCTTTTCGTACTTTTTCTATGGCGCCTTTTGCAGATAATTTTTGATACTTTACAAGATAGCATGCAAGAATGGTCCCAGTTCTTCCTATTCCAGCTGCACAGTGAACCATGACGGGTTCGTTATTTCGGATTCTTTCGTCGATGAACTCTACTGCTTGATCAATCTGTTCCATGTCAGGTGCAGAAAAATCTTCTGTTGGTACATGCAAGTACTTGACATCCTTTACCCACAAATCCGGTAATGACTCTTCTGTCATTGTAACTATTGACCTGACTCCCTGCTTTACCACCCAGTCAATTTCTGAATGTGTGGTTGGCATTCCACTGCCTGCAAGTTTGTTGTCAAGCAGCCAACTAAAGTTAGTAGGTTTCTTTGTAATTTTGCCATGCATTTTTCTCCAGAGATTACCGGGTTTGCTCACTGCTAGAGATGGTTGCATTCCATATATTTAGAAACCGAAGGTTAGGGTGAGAATAATAAAAAGGAGTTAATGTTGAACTTTTATTCGGCTAGTTCAGTCCAACCTTTGACGAATATAGAGTTTCTATACAGTGGTACTGGTTGTCCTGGAGTAAAGTCCATTGGTCTCATCCAGAAGATTGCCTTTGTTGGGCAAACGCCGATGCATGCACCGTCTGAGATGCATCTCTCTGGATAAAATACAAATGCTTTACCTCTCTTCCAGCCTTCTACTGGTTTTACTCTTAGTACGTCTGGGCCTAGTGATGTACAAATCTCTACGCAGAGTGCACATCCTATGCACATTTGTTCGCCGATATCTGGAATAATTCCAACTGGCATGTTCAGTATTACTTTAAATGATCTTAATATAACTTGCTGAAAAGATCGATGTTATAACGGCGTTTAGAAATTTTATAACAGTGTTAGACTTTGATCAGCTCATTCTAAATTCTTAGAATAAGAGCCGATTCTCGGACCGACGTTTTTTTATAATTTGTCAACAACCTGTGATCGTGGTAAGCAAAATTCATTGTTCGCACATATTGGTAGAAAAGTTGAGTGTGGCCCAAGAGATCAAAACAAAATTATCAAGCGGTGAGAGCTTTTCAAAACTTGCCCAACAGTATTCCATAGATGTTTCAAAGAAAAAAGGCGGAGACCTGGGTCTTTTTGGAAGAGGTGCAATGGTAAAGGAATTTGAAAAAGCTGCGTTTGCACTAGAAAAGGGACAGATCTCCGATATTGTAAAAACACAGTTTGGATATCACATCATCAAGAGACTAGACTAGATCGGAATAGAGTTTGCTGGAAGCAGCAGTTTGCTTGAATCTCCCAAGAGGCTCACAATAATTCCTTCCTTTCCTTGTTCAAGCAGTATTTTCTTGCTGTTTTTTGTCTCAATGAATCGTTTCCCAGTTGGTGACAAAACCCAGCCCTCTTCTTTCTTGTATCTTGCCATGCTTGATATGACGATATATGACTTGGTGACACGGGTAATGCTTGCAAGCAACACAACAATTGAGGCTACCACCCTTCCAACATCTTTTTTGTGATGTAACATGTTGAAAAGGCCATTGATTGAATCTATTACGACCAGCACCTGAGACGTACTTGCCTTGACCAGTATCTCTGTCAGCATATCACTAATTGTTTCTTTAGAAGGTTGATACAAAGTGAGATTGTCTTGTGAAGGAATTGTGCCTGATACCACATATCCACTATACAACAAATCAAGATCCAAGTACAGTACGCTAGTTTTTACCTCGCTGACAAGTTTTGATATAAAGCCTGCTTTTACAAAAGGATCAGAATACAAAACAGAATTAATCTGTACTTGTGAAAGAATGTCTTTTAATTTTGGAGCCAAGTTCTCAGATTCATCATGATTTTTAAACAATACAACAAGTAGCCAGAGCGTAATATAATAATGAAGTTAAATTACGAATCATAATTTGAAACCTGCTACAATATTATCTGCCGCCGGGCTAATCATAAATGGGATATCGCTGTAGAAAAGATATGAAAAAAACACCTTTACCCTTATCTCAGGTCTACCGCTTGCTCGAGCCCGGACCGGTGGTGATGGTTACAACTGCTGACAGGCATGGTGCAAATGTCATGACCATGTCGTGGCACATGATGATCGATTTTGAACCACCTATTGTCGGCTGTGTCGTCAGCAACCGGGACTATACATTTGATATTCTAAGAAAAACCAAAGAATGCGTGATCAATATTCCGACAGTGGAGCTGAGTGAAAAAAGTGGTTGGCTGCGGCAATACTTCCGGGCGTAACACCGACAAGTTCAAAACTTTCGGCCTGACGCCTGTTGCCGCCTCGGTCGTCATGGCACCACTAATTGATGAATGCTATGCCAGCCTTGAATGCAAGGTTATCGATACAAGACTGGTCAATAAATATAATATTTTTATCTTGGAGGTTCTGAAGGCGTGGATTGACCGTTCTAAAAAAGATCCCCGGCCTGTCCATCACCGCGGTAAAGGCGCTTTCATGGTGGCCGGAAAGACAATCAAACTACCATCTAAGATGAAGTAAGATGAGTAACTAGTTTTCCATAGCCAAAAATTATAACCAGTTTGTGTAGTGAAAATATCTTGGCAACAATGAACTTGAGTTCTGATTTTTCACAAGAATTTCCTTACACGGATAGAATCTACCTAAACAACGCATCTACATCCAGAATGCCAAAGACTAGCATACAGACAATGAATGATTTTCTGATAAAATATAACGAGTATGGTCCCGATTCTGAACTATCAGACAATTTTGTAAAAGAGCGACTTAACAATCTACGTAAATTAATTTCTCAGCTAATCAAGTGCAGACAAGAAGAAGTAGTTCTAACACAAAGCGTGACTGACGGAATAAACTTTGTAGCTAGTGGCATGAAATTCAAGCAAGACTCTAACATCATAACACGCGGCTCAAATCATGAGCACCCTGCAAATCATTACCCCTGGGTAAGGGCAGGCCAAAAAACAGGGTTAAGAGAGATGCCTATTGATGAAACTGGATATTTCCAGTTTGATTCGTTAAAAAAGATGGTTGATGAAAAGACCCAACTTGTTGTCCTAAGCCATGCCCTGTTTAACACTGGAGCAATTCTTCCAGTGGAAGAGATAGGTGAGTACCTTGCAGAAAAGAGCATACCTTACTTTATTGATGCTGCACAAACAGTTGGATGCATCAGCGATGTCGATGTAAACAAGATAAAATGTAATTTCATGTCCTTTAACGGATCAAAGTGGCTTTGCGGTCCAATGGGCATCGGGGTATTTTTCTGTAAAAAAGAATCAAGCGAATTGATAGAGCCGCTGCAGATAGGTGGCGAGTCTGCAATTTTACACGATAATAAAATAATTCACAAGGAAATGCCTGCGAGATTTCAGGCAGGGTTTCGCAATTGGGCAGGAGCAGCCGGGCTTGAGGCATCCATCAATTTTCTTCTCAAGACAGGAATCGAAAAGATAAGGAATCAAAATGTCAAACTTGCAAACTTGATGCGCGAAGAGCTAGCAAAGATACCTGGCATAGTCCTGTTTGGCCCCCAAGAAGAGAGAAAAAGAACAAGCATAGTCTCGTTTGCCATTAAAGACCAGAATCCCGAGTTTATAGTCAAAAGGCTAGAGAAGGAAAACATGATACTTGCCGTGCGAGAGATATTTTCCAAGAAAATAATCAGGGCTTCGCCGCACTTTTTTAACACAGAATCAGAGATTTTGCGGGTAATTGACGCATTGAGAAGAAATTAGCTACTTTTCCTGCTCTTCTATTACCATCATTGTCAGGGTGGAATAGACCTTGTCTATCTTTCGTATGTTATTGGTAATGATGCTCCTTAGATGATCCATTGAATCAGCGGTGATCTTGACTATAATATCATAAACACCATAGACCCCTTGAACTTCGTATTTTATGCCGCTTTCTTTGTTCAGTATTTCCTTGATTTTCTGAATTATCTCGACGTCAGAGCCTAGATCAGAGTTTATCAGTATGTAAGTAGTTGGCATGAGATAATTTTCTGTTGACAATATTTAACTTTTGGTTATGAACATCAAAATTGATTTATTACCGATTCCAACTAACTTTGTGGAACCAATTGACCTGACACTTGAGATTTCAAACAAGCTTCCAAGTTTTCCAGGCTCTCCACGTCCCCAATTCATTTCATGGGCAGACAAAAAATCTGATGGATACAATCTTGAGCTGATTTTCCTAAGCTCGCATACTGGAACCCACCTTGATGCACCGTATCATTTCATAGAAAAAGGGATCAAAATAGACAGGATTCCTCTCAACAGATTGATCACAAGTGCAATTTTATGCAATATAAGAAAGGGCCCCAACACGCCAATCACTCAAAATGATATAGTCAGCTTTGAAGCAAGAAATGGCAAGATACCGCCTAGTTCAGCCGTAATCTTTGGGACCGGCTGGTCAAAAAATCTAGCAAGAAAGGACTATTTCACCAAAAACCCAGGGCTTTCAGCAGGTGCAGCAAAGTACCTGTCAAAAAAGAGGGTTAGCCTGATAGGCATTGACGCACCTAGCATTGACATGGGTAAGGATTCAAAATTTTCTGCCCATCATGTCTTATTGAAGAGTGGAATCTTGATTTTGGAGAATCTCTGCAATCTTGACAAAATTCAAAGAACCAGTTTTATGTTGATAGTGTTGCCCCTCAAGCTAAAGGATGCCACAGGATCTCCTGTTAGGGCAGTTGCAATCTAGAGTACAAACTGAAATCTATTTTGCTTGTAATTTTCTGCCAGCTTTCCTTCTATTGCTATTTTATTGCCACAGAATTTGCAGTTATTGTTATCGTCAAGATTGTACTCTTGAATATCAAAGCCATATCTTTTTACCACAATTTTTTTGCATTCTGGGCAGTATGTATGCTCAAGATGGTGTCCTGGAACATTTCCCAGATACGCATAGTTGAGACCCTCTTTTTTTGCTATTTCATGGTGTTTTTCAAGTGTCTTAATCGGTGTTGATTCAAATTCCATCATCTTGTAATCTGGATGAAATCTTAGAAAGTGAATTGGCATGTCAGGTCCAAATTCATTGTAGATAAATTTGCAAAGTTTAGCTGCATATTCCAGGTTATCACCTACTTGGGGAACCACCAAGTCAGTTATCTCCACATGAATCTTGGTCTTGTTCCTTATTTCCTTGAGAGTATCAAAGATTGGTTGTGGATCTGGAACACCAATGTATTTTCGAGTAAATTGCGGTTCTGCATTTCCCTTAAAGTCTACCGTTATGCAGTCAAGGAACTCATCCATCATCTTTACGGTGTCTGGAGTGTCATAGCCATTTGATACAAAGATATTGAATAACCCATTTTTTCTTGCAATGACTCCACAGTCTCTTGCAAACTCGATGAATATTGATGGTTGGTTGTATGTGTAGGCAATTCCTTGAGAGCCTGAGCTTACGGCAAGATTTACTACCTCTTCGGGGGTCATGTCAACTCCCTCGATTTTTCTTCGCTGACTGATATCATAATTCTGGCAATATTTGCAAAGCCAATTGCAGCCAGTGGTTGCAATTGAAAATATGCTAGACCCCGGCCTGTAGTGAGTTACAGGTTTTTTCTCGATTGGATCAACATGACCAGTTATTACTTTGCCGTATGCCAAAAGATCAAGTCTGCCGTTGTTGTTTGCCCTTATACCGCAAAGACCTATCTGGTTTTTTCCAATTTCACAATACCTAGCGCAAGCTGTACATCTTACCTTATCATCAGGTAGTTTCTGATAAAGGACTGCTTCTTTTGCCGTTGCTTGTATCAACTCGATTTAATCATATAAGCTATAATGTAACAGCTTGGCGCGGCGTGACCTTTCCTGGTCGTAATTTTTCAATTGCGTTTTCAAGGTCTTCCTGAGTTATCTTGATCGACTTGACAGATTTTTCTGCCTTGTTGACGTATCTCCTTATTGCACTCATCGCAGCTCTGTTGCATACGCC
Organism: uncultured Nitrososphaerota archaeon; assembly: GCA_963701075.1. Classification (GTDB taxonomy): domain Archaea; phylum Thermoproteota; class Nitrososphaeria; order Nitrososphaerales; family Nitrosopumilaceae; genus Nitrosotalea. The sequence continues at coordinate 381,142 of OY969559.1, read as the reverse complement.
CTCAATTTCTGCACCGCTGAACCCATCAGCAAGTTCTACAAGTTTTGCAATGTCTATACCATTTGCAAGCGGCTTGTTTTTGGTGTGTATCTTAAAGATATTCTCACGGCCTTTAGAGTCTGGTAATGGTACTTCCAATATCCTGTCAAATCTTCCAGGCCTTAGCAATGCACTGTCTATCAAGTCTACTCTGTTAGTCACTCCAATCACCAACACATTGTGCAATTCCTCAAGACCGTCAATCTCTGTCAAGAGTTGAGATACTATTCTTTCTGTAACATGCGAGTCAGAGCCGCCAGAGCTTCTGCTTGGGGCAAGAGAATCCATCTCATCGAGAAATATTATGCATGGGGCAGCCTGGCGTGCTTTCCTGAAGACTTCACGTATGCCTTTTTCTGATTCCCCAACCCACTTTGATAATAGTTCGGGTCCCTTGATGCTTATGAAATTAGATTCTGTTGTATGTGCTACTGCCTTTGCAATTAGCGTCTTTCCTGTTCCTGGCGGTCCATAAAGTAAAACTCCCTTTGGTGCTTTTAGATCTGTATATTCAAATGCCTCCTTGTGTTTTAGAGGCCACTCTACTGCCTCGTGAAGTTCATCCTTCAGTGATTCCAGCCCGCCAACATCTTCCCATGTAACATTGGGGACTTGGACTAGAACTTCCCTTAGTGCAGATGGCCTTACCTCTTTTAGTGCATCCTTAAAGTCGCTCTCAGTAATCACAATCTTTTGTAAAACTTCGGCGGGAATCTTTTCTTCTTCTAAATCAATGTCAGGCAATATTCTTCGCAGGGATCTCATTGCAGCTTCTTTTGCAAGAATCTCAAGGTCTGCTCCGACAAATCCATGAGTCACCCTGGCAATTTGTTCCAAGTTGACTTTCTTTTCAAGCGGCATTCCTCGTGTATGGATATCAAGTATCTCTTTTCTTCCAGCTGCATCTGGTATTCCTATCTCAATTTCACGATCAAATCTTCCGGGCCTTCTAAGCGCAGGATCAATTGAGTCAGGCCTGTTGGTGGCGGCAATTACTACAACTTTTCCTCGTGATTTCATTCCGTCCATTAATGTCAATAACTGAGATACCACTCTTTTTTCTACCTCGCCTGTTACTTCCTCTCGTTTTGGAGCAATCGAGTCAACTTCATCTATGAAAATTATGCTTGGCGTATTTTCTTCTGCCTGCTTGAATAATTCACGCAGTCTTTCCTCGCTCTCACCATAAAATTTACCTATTATTTCAGGACCGCTAATTGAGATAAAGTGAGAATTGGTCTCGCCTGCAACGGCTTTTGCAATGAGCGTCTTTCCTGTTCCTGGTGGTCCATAAAGTAAAACTCCCTTTGGCGCCTCAACTCCAATTTTCTCAAATAATTCCGGATGTCGCATGGGAAGTTCTATCATTTCACGTATCTTTTGCACCTCATTTTTGAGGCCTCCCAAGTCATCATATGTAATCCTAGGTACAGAGTTGTCAATGGCTTTAGTCATAGAGCCCAGTTTGAATTCAGTCTCCTCTGTGACCACAACAGGTTTTCCAGATGGTGTAGCACTTGTTATCACAAGCTGGGTTTTTCCACCAAGTTGTGTTGTCACTATAAGGGTGTCACCAATAGTTAGTACATGGCCGATGTAGTTTGCCTGCATGTATTCTTGCAAGCCTTCTGCACTGAGTTTTTCAATTGGAGATACTGTTACTTGTTTTGCTTGCTGCACGTCAACTTTTTTTACAGAAATTTTTTCGCCAATTCCTGCACCAATGTTTTGTCTTGTAGTTCCATCTATCTTTATTATTCCAGTCCCATATTGTTCAGAAGAGCCAGGCCATAGTTTTGTATGACTTTTCCTATTTCCCACCAGTTCCAAGATATTGCCGGGTTCCCAGTTGTTGTCTTCAACAACTTTAGGATCAACTACGGCAATGCCTTTACCTACATGTCTCTGTGACGCCTCTGCTATTCTTAATGTTATTTCGCTCATAATTTAATCACCATAAAAAATAAAGGAAGTTTATTCAACCTCCACAGTTTTTCCTTTTGGTCGTTCCTCTTCCTTTAGCTGGAATTTTACTTCAAGAATTCCGTTGGCATAAGTTGCCTTGACAGAATTTTCATCGACCTTGTGTTTGATGGGTATCTTGGTATGGTATTTTCTTTCTTCGTGTTCTGCATCGATTAAGATCGTGCGTCCTACTACTTCGATCTTGATGTCTTTCTTTTCAACGCCTGGCATCTCGGCCACAATTTTCAGGGCCTTTTCTTTGTCATCTACAATTACATCGGCAAGAGGTTCTCTTGTCTCTGCGGTTGGAAGAAGACTTGGTCTTGCGTTTCCGTACTCTTTTACTACAGGTTTGCCATCAGGCCCTACTGTTACAGAGTAACCATAGTAATACGGACCAAATGTCTGCATGTTTGAAGAATCTTGCATCTCGTTCCATACATCGTCTAGTTCTTTGAAAGGTCGCATCATTCTTTGGAAGAGGTTGTCGAACTCGTCTGATTCTATCATGTCATAATTTCCCATGGTATGTAATACCTCTGACATTATATAAAGTTTATGAGATTTCTATGCCCAATTATTACATAAACTAATATAGCTGACAGTAATAAATCTCATTGTATGCGTACAGCTAGTCTTTCGGTTCCCGATACGGTACGAGAAATAATCACAAAAAATAGATCAATTTACGATTGTGTCAAGATGGACCTGGTAAATTATACAGCACTTGCTGTCAAAATCCAAAAAGAAGTGGAAGCCCAGATGGGCGGCCCTGTAAACCTCAACACGATTGTTGTGGCAATCAAAAGATATGCAGATTCCTTTGAGAAAAAGGACGACGTACAAAGCGAGTCTGCGCTAAAAAATGCCAGGCTCTCGCTTACAGATGGAATACTAGATATCAAATTCTCCTCACAGGATTTTGCGATGGAGGACGCAGTGGCGTTAATGGATGGATTTACTCGAATTGATCCAGATTACGAATTTTTCAGATTTACAGACTCGTTTAGGTTCTTAACTGAAGACATTAGTGATGTCAGAAAATTGCTTGAATCCTTTTCTTCACACAAGAATTTCTTCCAAACCGGGCTTGCAAAGATAAGCATTCACATCCCTCAGTCTGGAAATGAATCAGACGTAGTATCGTACGTATCAGAAATTCTTCATGATAACGGAATTGAACTTGTTAATGCCTTTTTTGGCCAGGACGATATCATTCTGGTATTGCATGAAAAGGACGCTGCAAAGGCATATGAGATCTTGCGCGGAGAGATCTCCAGATAAAAACTAGTGCCGATTCCTAGATTCCAAGAGACTCTGCTCTTGTTATTTCCAGATACACCTTGTCTCCTACTGATAGGTTTAGTTCCTTGTATTCGTGCATATCTAGTTTAATAGAGGTAATTCCGCCACCCATGGCTCCCATTCCTCCTGCCATCATTTTGTTGAGGCCTTTTATCATGTCATCCATGTTGGTAAACCCCATAACACCAGAGCCAAAGGGGGACATTGGAGTACTGTTTTGCTCTTTGAATTCTTTAGATGAGGACAGTGAGATCACTACATACGGCGCACCGTCGGTAGAACCCTCGATCCTTACTACAATGTACTCTTTCTTCATACTCTATTTCTCCACAATACGGTATTTTATCTTTCGCTCATTTACAGAGGATTGGAATGATTGTAGATACAAGGCCTTTTTAGAAGACCCGTTTATTGGCCCAAATCTAGCGCGCCCGATCTTTTATTACAATGAAAAAATGGATTTTTCAGGGGTTTTTATAAATGCAGGTTGCCTAGTTTTTTTGCAATTGTTTTCTTTTTCTTTTAATCAAGACCAGGCCCACAATTAGCGCGCCAGCTGCTATGCCAATAGAAACATAGTCAAGCCAGGAAGACGTGTCATTGTTTACAAACTGGATGGAGCCTAATAGCTGGTCATAGCTTGCCAGATCGCTGTCAAAGTTTTTTGCCTCATTTGCATAGGTTATTGTATAAAATTCATCATTTGCCAGCACAATTACTTGCTTGAATTTTATAACATTGCTGCCATTTTGTAGAGTAAAATTTTCTTGGAGCATTGATGTCTTGGCAGCAAACCCGTCTATGGTTCCATTTTGCTCTGACAGAACTGCAATGTTGTTTGATTGGTTGCCACTGGTCAATTGATTAATTTTATCTTGGACATAATCATCAAGTGACGTTCCATTTGCCTTCTCAACATTAAATGAGATCGAGGATGGAAATCCATTTGAATAAGGAGTTATCACTGCAATGTCTGGCGCATTGGGTTGGGATTTTTTCGGCTCCTCTACTGTCCAGCCGCCGGGAGCCTGAAATGTTATACCAAGGGATGGATTTGCATAGTTTCCCTCAGAGTCTAGTGTAGAGTTTTGTGATGCAGCAAAGGAATCTGGAACAAAGCTGAACTAGGAGTAAAAAGAAAACGGCTGAGATTATTCTGGCATTCAATGATAAATATTTTGGACCGGCAAATAAAAGCTAACTGTGATTCTCAAATTGTGAATTATATTGAACGTTGCAAAAGATGTCACAATGGGAAAGGTTTTTGCAGTGGGAGTGGGGCCCGGCTCACCAAAATATGTTACAGATGTAGTAAAGGAGATTGTAACAAATTCCGATATCATAATAGGTTACAAGTACACGCTCAAAACAATTGAAGAGCTAACAAAAAATAAAGAAGTACATGAGATCACGATGCAAGACCAAGAAGATGTGTATCAAAAGGTCTCAAAATCGCTTGGAACCAAGACTTGTGTTGTGCCATTTACAGGAGATGTGAACTTTTCCGAATCAGAGGTTGTTGACAGATTAATTGAGATTTTTGGGGATGTGCAGGTGATTCCAGGTATAAGCTCAGTGCAGGTAGCTGCATCAAAGGCAAAAGTGCCACTGGACAAAAGCAGAGTCATAACTATGCACATATCAACAAGCATTGAAGAGAAGAAACTTGAACTCCAAAAAGCGCTAATAGATGGATTGAGCGTGGTGCTGGTACCACGCCCATGGCCTAAGGAACCATCCAAGCACTTTATGCAGTCAGAAATTGCAGTTTACCTGAAAAATCACGGGTTTGACACCTCAAGTATGAAGGTGCATGTTTTTGAATTTCTCACAACCGAGAAGGAGACTTGTTTTGTTGGAACCGTAAAAGATTTGGAAGGAAAGCAGTTCTCTGATCTTTCCGTAATGGTATTTGATCAGACAAGGCTGGAATCATATATCAACTTCAAGTAGCACTATACCATCTAGTGAAGGACTGGCGTTGGGCCCGTATATGTTGCAGAGTTGAGGGTATGAGTTTGCGTGGATGGGAGTGAGACAATCATACCATTCATCCATGTATATGACGGATCATAGAACCTAGTGATTCCAGTATCATTAATGGTGACCTGGAAGGTTTGGCCCGGAGCTATTGAGCCACTCTTTATCTTGCCGTCTGGAACGTATGGATTAATTGGTCTGTAGGTGGCGGTACCGCTCCATATTGAATGAGCAATAGAGTCATTGTTTGTCCAAATTATTGTAGTGCCTGGTACAATCTGGATTTGGTCAGGAGAATAATATCCATTAACATAGTTTTGATTTTGTTGGGAGGAAGATCCTTGGGCTGTTGATGATCCCGGTAAAATGCTTACTTGCACTGGCGGTATTGACGATGAGGGTATTTGTGAAACCGAAAGAATGTTACCATTTAGCCATGTATTTGATGGATCGTAAAAAGCAAATTGGCCTGTTCCTGATACTGTGATCTTGACGCTTTGGCCCGGAGCTATGGTGCCAGTGTCAATATGTCCATCAGGATTAAATGCTGGCGCTGTGAGGATCGGCTTTCCAGTAGTACCAAATGTTGTAGATTGTTGTTGACCGCTCAAGATTCTGTGTGCAACAGAGTCTTGATTTACCCAAACAATTGTAGAGCCTGGTGTAACTTGTACAGAAGATGGAGATATGTATTGATTAGTTGTGGCAGTTGATGCCCCCGGCAATATGTTGATCTGGACTGTTTGTGTTTGAGTTGAGACTGACATGGGGCTTATCACTCCTATCATCCATGTATAGTTAGGATCAAAGAATGTGATATCGCCAGTAGTTTGATCTGCCGGTAAATTCAGGTATTGTGCTGCTGATGCACTAAGATAGGCTTTGGGATTAAAACTGGTTATGGTGTATTGAAAAGATTTGCCAGGAGCTATGGTGCCACTGTTTATCATTCCGTCAGAAGTAAATGTTGGCGCGGAAGCATTCCCACCATTAACAGATGCCACCCCGCTCATTATTGTATGAGGTACGTTGTCATTGTTGGTCCAAATTATTGTAGTGCCGGGAGTTACTGTGGTAACTGAGGGAGAGAAGAAGAGCTGGTTAGTTGGATTGGATGCGCCAGAAACTATACTTATTCTCACAACATTTGATTGTGTTTGATTCTGTTGTGGCGTGGGTGTTGTTTGTGAGGTTGGCGAAGTGACAGGCGGGGTGTATGTTCCAGCAGCGATTATTTTTGCGCTGTAAATAACTCTGAATGTCTCTGAACCTATTATCTTGCCAGTAATGCTGTAAACAACACCGTTTTGATTGCTTTGTATCTGTCTTCCAAAGAGATTGATCTGTATGGTATTGCCGTTCTGGTCCTGTGCATTTCCTTTAAGAAGCAAAAATTTTCCATCTCGTAACAGGGTGGTTGTCCAATTACCAGAATTGAGATAGTTATCGCCATTAATTGTAACAATGCCATTATCTAGTGTAGAAAGTATGCTGCTTCCACTTTGAGTGCCCGCAGTTAGTTGTATGTCAAATGTGGAATCAAGAATGTTTTGTGTCCCGGCTACAAAACCTGTGGCCTGGATCAGATATGCATCGCTAGATACAAAATCAGAATATGCGTTAGAAGGAAAGCAGAGTATGACTAGAAATCCCGTAATTGCAATTAGCGATAGTACACTGGACCTCATTTGATTAGCTAAACTCAAAACTCGTATTTAATGGCTGGGTATAATTTCTTCAAACAATTAGGCAATTCCCGGTTGATTATCTCTTTTCGCTAGTCCATTCATGTAGCTCATTTGTTGTTCCATGAACTGTTTTCTCTTTTCCTCCTCGTCTAGTTCTTTCATGTCCAGCGGTCCAAGCTCTAGAACTTGCAAAAGTTTTGCAAGTATTAGTTTAGCTGACCTTGGTTGAATGACGTTTGGATTGTCTATTTCTCCCAGAATGCAAATGCTGTCAAGCTGCTTTTCCTTTGCAATTCCTAATACCAACCCATTGAAGCCAGTTATCTGGCCTTGCGTATTGAGCAGTTCTAAATTTTTCTTCTTTAACAAGTTTAGGTATTTTGGTGTTGTTGCGGCAGCAAATAATTTTGGTTCGGCAGGACTTGGTTGCCTCAAGATAGCTCCAATGGAATAAAGCGTACTTACTTTGAGTTTTTTTGCCATGCCAACTACCTCATAGCACAGTTCGTAAAGACGTCGGGGATCAGAGGGATTAAACTCTCCTGAAAAGAACACAATGTTTTCCTTTTGTGAATAATGAAATTTGTAGCTTGATTGATCATATTTTATCAGCCCTTGTTCATATGAGACTGCTGGCGGCCAGAACGCATAGATCTCTGCAAATAGTTTTGCTTTTAGTTTTTTTACAAGAAAATCCATTCCAATTCCAGCAACGTTTCCCATGTCTGGAAGTGCAGTTATCATTATGGGCTTGTTTAGTTTTGGAAGTGTGTGAATTTTAAGACCGAGCATTACCTTGACTGTTTTGTTTTAAAATAAAAATGAATCTAGTGCGTTTTGGGATGAACCAATGCCGATCCAAATTCTTGAATCATGGCATATTCAATGAATGCTGCGGCCAGTAACAATGCAACCACAATTCCTATTTCAATTGCTGTTGGACGCAGCATTTCTCTGAGGTTTCCCCTCCTCAGTATTGTATTGATGAGAATGAAGCTTCTTGACATTCCAATGGAATAGGCAATTAGCTCCATTACGCCAAAAGGTGAGAGGTAGATTATTGCAAGTGGTGGAAGTTTTGCAAGTGCTGGTGTGGTAGATACCAATGCCTTAAAGGCCAGCCCAGTTGACCACGCAGCAAAGGAACCCCAAGCTATTCCAAAGCCTGGCAGGAACATGGGCAATGCAACAGTTGTGTTATGAGTAAAAATCCCTATTGCGTCGATTCCCTCTACAGTATGTTGAAAGTCTTTAACAAATGACTTGGAATCTTCTTCGGATATGTTGCTTTCACTGCCAATAGAATATGAAACTGAAAATATTGCAATGAAGATCAGAAAAATTAAGATTCGTCTTTTTACCAACAACGAGTTTGTTTTAAGGGAGTTATTTGAGGGTTGACAGCTCGAACAGATTTAATTAAAAGTTGTATTATGACAGTTTGTGAAAGAAGAGGTGTCCTCAGCAGTAACATATGCCCTAAGTAGAGGATTTCAGATTCATCCTGATGCTTTTAAGATATTAGAAAAGATAGATGTGAAGGAACTCCAGAATATAATTAAACAGGTTGTTCGTGAAAAGGCAAAGCAAAACTTGTTTTTGATAAATCAGAGCGACCTCAAAATGTTTGTAGAGTCAGAAGTTGATGGTAGTGTTGAGGATAGGCATGAGATATTGTTTGATCCTACAAAAAAGATCACGTCGGCAGAGGGAATAGATGGTTTTACAGCGCTTTTTTCTGACAGATACTCAAAACTACTTAAAATAATGATGCAGAGATCACAGGCAAAGAAACTTACGCCAATTAAAAATGTGACAGATGGTAAGCTTGGCGAGGAGACGTTTGTTGCAGGCCTTCTGATGGACAGAAAGATCGAGCGAGATGTAACCAAGATAGTAGTAGATGATCCTACCGGTTCTGTAGAGATTCTAGTGTGGAATCAAGAATTGCAGGAGACTGCAAACTCGCTTTTAATGGACCAGTTTGTAATGGTGGGCGTTACAAATGGCAAAAATGGCGGATTTATCGCAAAGGAGCTTCTAGTCCCAGACGTCCCAGATCATATAGCAAATCGCTCAAAGACTGAGACGTATGCTGTCCTGATATCAGATATTCACATAGGTAGCAAGTACTTTATGGAAAAGGAGTTTACAGATTTTATTTCCTGGCTTTCAAGCCCCGATCCAGTAGCAAGAAAGGTCAGGTTTCTCTTGATAGGTGGGGACATAATTGATGGGATTGGAATCTTTCCAAATCAAGACAAGGAGTTGCTTATCATGGATATGGACGAGCAGATGGCAAAGGCTGCCCAAATGCTAGACAAGATTCCAAAACACATCAAGACATTCATAATTCCTGGCAACCACGATCCAGGTAGAAGGGCTCTTCCCCAGCCTGCCATACCGGAAAAACACAATATGAGTTTGTGGAATAGAGAGAACTTTTTCATGTTAGGAAATCCTGCCTTTTTGGATCTCAATGGCGTAAAGGTGTTGATGTTTCACGGTCAGAGCCTTGATGATGTAGTAGGAACTACTCCGGGCCTAAGCTATGCACAGCCAGCAAGGGCAATGCGGGCATTGTTGAGGACAAGGCATCTCAGCCCGATTTATGGGAAGCGTACTCCAATTGCACCTGAGCTTGAAGATTTTATGGTGATAAATGAAGTTCCAGATATCTTTCATTCCGGTCATGTTCATGTTGTCGACCTTGACATGTACAAGGGAACGTTGATAGTCAATTCCGGGGCCTGGCAGAGCCAGACTGACTATCAAGCAAGTGGCGGCATAGTGCCAACACCTGGAATAGCTATAATTATCAACTTGGCCACAATGAAGGTCTTTACAAAAGACTTTACCGAGAAAGAAGATTAGTTACAGAAGATCTTCTAGGGCCAAGTCTTCCTTGAATGCCTTTTTTACAGTATCTGGATTTAGTGTCAAAGCAAATTTCTTTGTTCTTCCATGCATGCCCTGGTGGATTATCTTGCCTGAGATTAGCCCTGTCATCTCAATCTCACTTAGCATTTGGGTTATTCTGCGCTGTGTGAGCTCCTTCTGTCTAGTAACCTTGCAGAGATTCTTGTAGGACTGGTATATCTCACCTGTACTGTTGCCGTTTGCCTTCATTACTGCAAGTATGAGTAATTTTTCATGGAGGGGATATGAGTTGAGTGCTGTTGTCTCCTTATCCTCTTCCATCTTCAATGATGCTCTGCGAATGTGGTCTTCTTTTACAATATCAGACTGCTCTCGTTCTGCTATCTCGCCTGCCACACGAAGTAGGTCTATTGCCCGCCTGGCATCGCCATGTTCCTGGCCTGACATTGCAGCGCACAGATTCAGGGCTGCCGGGTCCACTATATTTGGAATAAAGGCTTCCTTGATTCTGTCTATCAATATCTCTTTGATCTGGTTAACTGTATAGTTGGTAAAGACAACCTCTTCCTCACTTAGGCTGCTTAGAACTCGTGGGTCTAGCCTTTCTTTGAATGTCAGGTCGTTTGATATGCCAATCAAGGTAAGTGAGCCCTTTTTCAGTCTCTCATTTGCTCGTGTTAATGAATAAAAGACATCCTTTCCTGTCTTTGATACTAGTTCTGCCAGATAATCAATCTCATCTACTACGAAGACTGTATTGAGGGCATTCTTTTCGATTACTGTTATTAGCCTATTGAAGACTTCACTGATTGATAGTCCGGTTGTCGGTAGCTCCTTTTGTGATGCAAGCCCCAACTGGCGGCCAAATTTTACCAAAAGGCCGTATAGTGTGGTCTCTTCTTTTGCATTTGCATATAGTAGTTGTATTGGAAATGAGCCGTCCTTGACCCGCTCTTGGATCTTGTCTAGTACTTTTTTTACAACCAGTGTCTTGCCCGTGCCTGGCTTTCCATATATCAATAGGTTTGATGGCCTAGCTTTTTTCAATAATGGAATAAGTGACTGGGTAACTTTTTTTTGTTCGTCATCTCTATGCAGTACCATGTCTGGTATGAATGTAAAATGCAATACCTCTCTATTCTTGAATAATGATTTGCCGCTTGCTGCATCATCAAGTAATTTATCAATTGGATCTCGTGTCATCAACCCACACACCATCGTTTCTTCTCTGTCCACATATGGACTCTACCATACTAATTAGATTAGAACAGAATAACTAATTCAAATTTAGTATATCATTAATTATTTTTATTTTCTTAAAAAAATTATTTTTAATAAAGCTAGAGTGGAAGAATAGGTGTGTGGGTATTCCTAGAACTGGTTAACAATCAGTGAAGTTGGTGTTAAGATAGAGCCACGAAAAGCCCAAAATAACCCCTTTATTTCCACTCTAGGCATGAAGATGGTCCTTAACATTGTTAATATGCCTAAATGGACCCCTTTATTTCCACTCTAGGCATGGTTTTGGCCTACCTTTGGATAAAAGCAAGGGGAAGCCTGTTAAGATGGGAAAAGTGCCCACGCCTGGGTTACGCAGTGAATGTTAACAAACTTGATTGTTAACAATTCTTCTATGATCTGTTCAAGTGTTAAGGTGTTAACCTGATCGATCACAATGGCCCGAAAACGAATACGAATAGACCTAGAAGATGCAGAAGGCGCCAAGTACAACCTTAGCCTAGAGGGCAATGTTACCCGTGAAAAGATGCTAAAGATATTCGAGTTAATGGATTTGATGAATATAGAGGAGCCAGAGGAATCAGTACACCTTGATACCATTAGGGCCAAAATATGGAATATTGTGGACAAGCACTTCCCAATGGGCAAGTTTACCTCTTCAATGATCCTTGAAAAATATGAGGACGAGTATGAGGAGCCAATTAAACTAAGTGTGATATCCACATACCTCTCAAGGTTTGCTCTTAAAGGAAGAGTTGGAAGAGAGAGAAACGGAAAGGAATGGAGTTACCAGATACTCAAACTAGCCCAAAGAGAACGGCCTACGACTTAGGAAATTGTTGCCTTTTTGACAACCAAACGATCCCCCTCGACTGTTACCTTAACATAATCTCCCTTCTGAAGGTCAAGATATCTCCTAAAGTCCTTCGGGATTGAGATTGTGCCTGCAGAGGTAATCTTTATGAGCTGTTCCACGCCTGACATACCATTTATTATAAGTTCAATAATTTAAGATTTTATAATAAAATAAGATTAATAATTTATGCTAATTTTTCTCTATTTTTGACCCAAAAACCCATTTGGATGGTTTTGTAGCAATCAAAATACTTCTAAACAAGAATCAAAGAACCTGATCAGACCAGGATCAAAACCCTACTAGCTTTCTACTGTTGGAGCCTTTAGCGACCCTATCCTAATGAGCCCTTTTTCAGTTATCTTGTAAGTAAAGGGCTTTGTCCGCATGTCTCGTTCAACCAAACCCTCCTCAAAGAGCTTCTTCATCATGCGTGATGTATGTTCCCGGGTCCTTCCTATTGTGACCTGGATGTCACGTGATGTCATGGGTTTTTCTGTGATTAATCGCAGTACATACTCTATCGCGCTTCCAAAACTCATATTGTGTACTCTTTCCTTTGGTTTCTCCTCTTTTACCTCCATGACTATGGCCGGCTCTTGCTTCTGCTCCTTTGGCTTTGGAATCTGTGCCTGCACAAGTTCTTCAGGTTCTTTGGCCAGTTCTAATGAATCTAACTTTATTTTCATATCTATTAGTAAATTTTCATAATATTGCAGTCGTTCTACCAAAATTTTTAGATCGTTACTCTGTGAACCTAGACGTGGTTTAACTTTGTTGTATACTGCTATGCATACAACACCAATCACAAACGAGACTATCACGCCCAAAATCGTTTCTACGTCTATGTCTACTAACATCACTACATATCATAAGCTAATGTGATTTATCATGTTCGAGTAAAATAATTTTACACAATGCACATCAATCATAAATACATTTATCACAAATTATTCGTGCAAACATGTTCACACGCATAAAAAATCACAGTTTACACATTCGTGCTAGTAACTCTTGTATCACAGTGATGACTTGTTCCTCACGTTCAGGAAAAACATCACTATTTTTTATCACAGAAACCTGCTCTGAGAGGCGATTTATCACATCCATATCCTCTTCACGAAGAATGCCTAGCGATTTGAGCAGTATCCAAGAATAGCATAACGCCTGGAACTTCTCCTGAGACTGCCCAACCTGCCTGTAGAAAGCCCCCTTAGTTATGGTAAACTGCGAGTCTGATAGGTTCCGCCTTTTTAAAATAATTTCAATTTGGCGCTCTGTAAACGATGATTTTTTTATAATTTGTTTTATTATATTATTCAAATTATCGTCTGGAAGTGTGCTCAAAGCTATACATATCTGTATAACTTTATTCAATTAAACTTTTAACGAATAGTTATCAACCAGTCATATGCAAAATGTAGAAAGATACCTAAACGCCTCCAGAAAGAAGAAAGGGGCTTTACTCTTCGTATTAATTGACTCTGAAAATGACGGAAAAAATTCTGCATCACAGCTTGCCAAGGATGCAGAAAAAAGTGGCGCCTCAATCATTCTGGTTGGAGGTTCATCTGCAACTGACCAGATAGCCATGACAGAAACCGTCAAAAACATCAAAAGATCTGTCAAGATTCCCGTGATACTATTTCCAGGAAATGTTACGGGCGTTGTTCCTGGAGCAGATGCCATATTGTTCAGCTCTCTATTGAACTCTGATAACCCATACTTTATCTCTCAAGCTCAGGCATTGGGGGCTCCAAATGTACTTAGATTTGGCCTCGAGCCTCTGCCAACAGCCTATATCATAATCGGTGAGGGCACAACAGTATGGCATGTCGGTTCTGCAAGAACCATCCCGTTTGACAAACCAAGCTTGGCAGCCATGTATGCCCTGTCCGCGCAATTCATGGGTATGAGATTTGTATATCTTGAAGCAGGTTCTGGCGCAAAATCAAACGTCAGGCCAGAGATGGTAGCAGCTGTTAGAAAACTCTTCAAGGGATTTCTCATAGTTGGTGGAGGAATTCGAAATACCCATACTGCTGGCGAGATCGTAAAGGCAGGTGCTGACGCCATAGTCATTGGCACATTTATTGAAAAAGGCGGAAGTTTCAAAACAATAGCAGATATAGTAAAAACCATCCAGTCCGTAAGGAAATAGCATGTCTGAAAATATTGCATTGAGACTCAAGGAAGTCCCAATGCCAGAGTCATATTTTGAATATTACAGTAATCTATCAAATGAGGTCTTTTCTATTTTTGAAAAAGCTGCCGCTGCAAAGGCTACACTGGCAGATTCCTCTGGAATGGTGGAGCCCAAGATAGCGTTTGACTTGGCTGATCGAGTATCCAAAATGCACGACATTGACGTCACGGAAAATCTCCGAAACCTCATCCAGACAACAACAAAGGAGCTAGCGGCACTCAAACTTGCAGAAGAGATAGCCCAGGGCAAGTATTCCGGTCCTGAGACAGAGCTGCAAGAGAAGCTTGACTTGGCGGTGCGTGTGGGACTTGCAATAGTGACTGAAGGCGTGACAATAGCCCCTCTTCAGGGAATAAGTGAGGTTAAGATAAAGAAGAACGCCGATGGCTCTGACTATCTGTCAGTATCATTTGCAGGACCCATACGTTCTGCAGGGGGTACGGAAGCAGCATCTACCATACTTATTGCAGACCATGTACGCAAAATTGCCGGACTTGGCAAGTACAAAGCCAACTCCTACGATGATGAGACGGGCCGATTTGTAGAGGAATTACGTCTCTATGAGAGAGAAGTAGGAAGCTTTCAGTTCCATGTTCCTGATGAAGATGTGATAACTACCATTTCCAACCTTCCTGTGGAGCTTAACGGCATAGATACCGATCCAGTAGAGATTGTAAGTCACAGAAACATGGTAAGAATAAACACCAACAGAGTTAGGGGAGGGGCACTTCGTGTACTCAACGATGGGCTCATTGGCAGGTCTCGCAAGCTGCTAAAACTCATTGATTTATTCAAGTTAGATGGCTGGGAGTGGCTCAAGGACCTAAAGGGCGCCATCCAGACTGGAGACGAGGATGCAGCAGCACATAGAATGAGAGAGGTAATTACTGGCAGGTCTGTTCTTTCGATGCCAAAAAAACTTGGCGGGTTTAGGTTACGATATGGACGGGCATGCAACACAGGCTTTGCATCAGTTGGGGTTCATCCAGTCGTTGCAGAAATTTTAGATCACGTTATTGCAGTTGGCACCCAGATAAAACTTGACATCCCAGGAAAAGCCTCAACTATTGCATTTGTCGATTCAATTGATACTCCAGTTGTCAGGCTAGACAATGGAAATGTAGTCAAGATAAGGGACACCTCCCACGGGATTCAGTTAAAGCCTCACATTGAAAAAATTCTACATCTTGGAGACATTCTCATAAGCTATGGCGACTTTCTTGAGAACAACGCAGAGCTTGTCCCAACAGGATATGTTGAGGAGTTCTGGATTGAGGAACTAAAAGAAAAGGTTGCAAAGTATGAACCAGACGACCCTGATCTATTAAGTAACATACACAAGATTCCAGATCTTGAAGAGGCATTTAGAATATCACTTAACTTTGGAATCGGACTCCACCCCCACTATCTGTATTATTGGGACCAGATTACAGTTGAAGAACTAGAAAAGATCCTCAATCCAGACAAGATAGAATCAGATCTAATAGTTTATCAAAAAGACATAAAAGAGATCTTGGAAAAACTTGGCGTGCCTCACGAATTGGCAGGCGACACAATCATGCTAAAAGACGACGAGGCAAAAATTTTCTCTTACTTGCTTTTTAGAAAGCCAATTCAATTGGACAAGACACTGTCAGTTCCAGAAATAATCTCCATCTCATCAGGAATCAAGATAAGGCCCAAGTTCTCAACGGCAGTAGGTGTAAGGGTCGGCAGGCCTGAAAAGGCATCACTTAGAAAGATGAAGCCTCCAGTGCATACACTCTTTCCGGTTGGAAGTAAGGGTGGTGCATCACGCGATCTTCTCAAGGCAATAAAACAACCCAACTTTTACTGCAACATCAATAACAGAATGTGCAAAAACTGCAATCTGCCTTCAATTAGTATAATATGCCAGCGATGCAAGACCAAGACTGTTGTAACATTTGTCTGTCCAAAATGTCGCGATGAGCTAGAAGAGGCTCGCTGCCCCAAGTGTAAGGTTAGGGCGTCAGCTCACTCATATCGCGCATTTCCCCTCAAGGAACTGTTGTATTCTGCACAGGAAAGAACAGGCGTTAGGGCTCAGGAACCATTCAAGGGAGTAAGGGAACTTATCAACCAAGACCGCGTGCCAGAGCCACTGGAAAAAGGGCTCATACGACAGAGCTTGAATCTTAATGTATTCAAGGACGGCACAATCAGATTCGATGCAACAAACGCACCCCTCTCACACTTCAAGCCGTCATGGATTGGCACAACACCTGAGAAACTTGTAGAGCTTGGATATACACATGATACTGAAGGCAAACCGCTTGTAAACCAAGACCAGCTAATTGAGTTGAAAACTCAGGATGTCATAATTCCAAGAGAGTGTGGAGAAATCTTGGTTCTAGTTTGCCAATATTTGGACAGGGAACTTGTAAAATTATTTGCCCATCCTACATACTATAATGCAAAAAAGACCGATGACTTGGTCGGTCACCTGATAATTGGGCTTGCGCCGCACACATCTGTTGGAATTGTGGGAAGAATCATTGGCTATACCAATACCCAAGTCTGTCTTGGTACTGCCGTGTGGCACTCGGCAAAAAGAAGGGATGCCGATGGTGACGCAGACTCGATCATGCTATTGATGGACAGCCTGCTTAACTTTTCAAGATTGTTTCTGTCTGACAGAATTGGAGGGCTGATGGATGCACCACTGCTTGTGCAGCCAATCGTTATACCGCAAGAAGTCCAAAGACAAGCTCACAACTTTGAGATAGCAAACAGCTACCCTCTGTCATTTTTTGAGGCGACGCTACAAAAAGAAAAAGCAAGTGAGATAAAAGGCGTTGAAATTCTAAAATCAAGGCTGGAGACTGAAAGACAATTCTATGGCTATGGATTCACGCACAGTACCAGCACCCTTACCACATCAAAATCGCGCAGCGCATATTCTACGCTAGGATCACTTCTTGAAAAACTAGACATGCAAATTAGGACTGCAGATATTATCAATGCGGTAGACCCAAGCGAGGTGGTCTCTATGGTAATGACCACCCACCTTTTGCCTGACATCATGGGAAACCTTAGGGCATATTCAGGCCAATCATTTAGGTGTACGTCATGCGGTGCAAGTTATAGAAGAATTCCTCTTGCAGGAAAATGTCTAGAGTGTGAAAACAAACTCATTCAAACAATGACAAGGCCGTCTGTTCAAAAATATCTCAAGCTTGCAAAAAGAATGCTTGGCAAGTATAGAATTGAGCCATACCTGAGAGGCAGGGTCCTCTCTTTACTTGACGAGCTTGAACTTGTATTTGGTAAAGAAGATGGTAGCCAGGCCTTGCTTACAGATTACGCCTAACGAATCTTGACATAGTCGTATCCGCCAATCTTGCTCTCAAAGCAATAGTGAACCTTCTGGAATTTTTTTCTAAACTGCTTGACCTCTAGTGCAATCTTCTTTTTGTCTTTTTTATCAACAACTACATTTTTGATAAATTCTGCAACCTGCCTCATTTGAGATTCTTTCATGCCAAGTCTTGTTAGTTCGGCAACCCCAAGTCGCATGCCGCCAGGGTGGAAGTAGTTACGTCCTGCCTTGATATCCCCAGGAATAAGCTGTCTGTTTATGATGATGTTTGCTTTTTCTAGATCAGCTTCAATGGTGCCACCGTCTCCAAATGAAAGAACATTTACTACAATTTGATGTGATTTTGTAAATCCTCGTTTCTCTCCAAGTACCATAAAACCAGATGAGCTCAAGGCTTCTGCTAGGGCCTTTGCATTCTTGACTACTTGGACTGCATATTTTTTGCCAAATTCTAGCATCTCTGCAAACGCAATGGCCTTTCCAGCCATGTGGTGCAAATGATGATTGCTTGTCATTCCTGGAAAAGTTGCCTTTTTGATTTCGTCACTATACTTGTCAAATGAACATATCATACCTCCCTGAGGACCAAACAAGGTCTTGTGGGTGCTCATGGTCATTGCATCAGCACCCTCTCTGAGAGGATTCTTGGAACTGGCCGCCTGCAATTAGTCCTGCAACATGTGCTCCATCATAATTTATGAACATCTTGTAACTTTTGAGAAAATCTGCTAGTTCCTTTACTGGATGAGGGAACAAAAAGACCGAGCCACCAAACATAGCAAGCTTTGGGGTCTTGCCTGCCTTTTCAAGTTCTTGCACCTTTTGCTTTGTCTTGTCCACATCAATTGTCATCTCTTCGGCATCAAATGGATAAAACTCGATATCTAGTCCATGGACAAGTCCTGCAGTACCTGCATGTTCCTTCTTGCCATGTGATATATGGCCGCCAGATGGAATCGACGGTGCAAGCATTACATCTCCTGGATTGGTAAATGCAGAATAGATTGCCAAGTTAGCAACAACACCAGAGATTGGCCTTACATCAACAAACTCTGCCTTGAATAACCTCTGGGCAAGTTCCATGCACCTAAACTCTACCTTGTCTATGTAGGTGCATCCAGCATAGACACGTTCACCCGGCCAACCTTCTGCATATCTATTTGCAAAGTCAGAAGCAATTGCTTCCCTAACTGCGGGGCTTGGAATGTTCTCACTTGCAATTAATGGAATCGAATTTGCAAACCATTGGTTATGTGTCTTGAGCAGCGATAATACCTCATTGTAAGCAACACGTGGTGATATACGTGACATGCATTGTTCGCTCACTTTTCCTAATTTAAAAACATCGTTCTGCATTATCAAAAATTCGGTAGATCATGGGTTTTGGTCTACATAAAGAAATAATAAGGGAAAATCGATCTCAGCTAAAATATGTCGATTCAAGCCTCATCGGGAGGAATTCCAGTTGTTATACTAAAAGACGGTGCAACGCAGACCAAGGGCCGTGACGCCCAGAAAAATAACATCTCGGCAGCCAAGTCTGATTGCAGAGATCGTTCATACTAGCCTTGGTCCGCGTGGAATGGACAAGATGCTTGTAGACTCACTTGGCGATGTTACAATTACAAACGACGGTGCTACTATTTTAAAGGAAATTGATGTCCAGCATCCCGCAGCAAAGATGCTAGTTGAGATCTCCAAGGCAACCGATAATGAGGTAGGAGACGGAACAACCTCTGCCGTAATACTTGCAGGTGCACTTTTAGAAAATGCCGAAATTCTTGTTTTGCAGGATGTTCATCCAACAATAATAGTTGATGGTTACAGAAAGGCTGCCCACAAAGCAAAAGAGTTTTTGGAAAAGATAGCAGATAAGGTTTCTCCTACTGACAAAGATGTTCTTGAGAGAATAGCAAGGACATCAATGCAGACAAAACTTGTCAGAAGAGACTCTGCAAACTTGGCAGACATGATAGTAAAGGCAGTAGTAGCAGTTGCAGAAAAGACCGAGGACGGATACAGAGTAGACATTGATGATATCAAGGTAGAAAAAAAGGCCGGTGGCTCGATAAAAGATTCTAGCCTTACAAAAGGAATCATACTTGACAAAGAAGTTGTCCACAGCGGAATGCCAAAGAAGATTGAAAAGGCAAAGATTGCCATAATAAACAACGCACTTGAGATTGACAAGACGGAATTTGATGCCAAGATAAACATACAGAACCCACAACAGATGAAGTCATTTCTTGACGAAGAAGGCAGAATGATCAAGAACATGGTTGACAAGGTAGTTGCATCTGGCGCTAATGTTCTGTTCTGTCAAAAGGGTATAGATGACATGGCACAACACTATCTTGCAAAAGCAGGAGTTCTTACTGTTAGGAGAGTAAAAGAAAGTGATATGGCAAAACTTGCAAAAGCAACTGGTGCAAGAATGATTACAAATCTTGATGATTTATTTGAAAAGGATCTTGGCTCTGCTGAACTAGTAGAAGAGCGAAAGATCGAAAGTGACAGATGGGTATTCGTTGAAGGATGCAAGCATCCCAAGGCAGTAACTTTTCTTGTAAGAGCAGGCTCTCAAAGAGTTGTTGATGAAGTTGAAAGGTCTGTTCATGACGCATTAATGGTTGTAAAAGATGTAATGGAAAACCCAATGATAGTAGCTGGCGGGGGTGCTCCAGAGACTTATGCTGCAACAAAGCTTCGAGAATGGGCAAAATCACTTGAAGGAAGAGAGCAGCTAGCGGTGGAAAAATTTGCCGATTCTCTTGAAGTAATTCCAATCACGCTTGCCGAGAATGCAGGAATGGATCCAATTGATACCCTTGCTTCCTTGCGATCAAAACAATTGAAAGGAAACAAGTGGACTGGCATTGATGTCATGAAAGGTCAGGTAGCAAGCATGCACGCCACAGATATCTTTGAACCATTGGCAGTAAAAAACCAGATAATTTCATCTGCAACAGAGGCCGCATGTATGATTCTAAGAATTGATGATGTGATTTCAGTAACCAAAACTTCCGGTGGACCTCCAGGCGGCATGGGAGGAATGGGTGGTATGGGCGGTATGGAAGGAATGGGCGGCATGGGTGGTATGGGTATGCCACCTATGGGCATGGAATAAAAAGAATTTTTTCTTCTCAAAGGTTTATTTGACTAATCTAGATAGGCAATCCTATGCAGCTAGGCAGCAACAAAATCTTGGCTGGTGCAAAATACGTCTACTTGGCGGTTTTCTTTGCGCTGCTCTCTGGAGACTTTTTATCCTGTCATTACTCATAGTGCTTGGGACCCCGTCATAGTGGGAACATTGATTCTCTTTGTAGGTCTGGCAGGTGCCGTCTCTCTTTACAAGGCAGGTTCTGGCGAACGTCACAGGAGAGCCTATCTTATCATCGGTCTAGTTGTTCTGGCACTAGCGCTGTTTCTAGTATATGCCGCAATAGGACGAATCTAGATATCAAAATAGAGATAAAACTCGTGAGGATGAGGTCTTATTGAGATCTCATGGTCGTCTGCCCTTTCTACCTCGATTATCTTGTCAATGGTATCATTTGAAAATATTGGACTGAGAAATTCCCTGTCACTTTCAAGTTCATCAAGCGCTTCTCCTAACGTGGCAGGCAAGTCCTTGATTCCCTTTGCATCACGCTGAACTTTAGTCATTTTGTAAATGTCTTCGTTAACTGGATCTCCTGGGTCTGTCTTCTTTTTAATTCCATCAAGTCCTGCAGCAAGAACTGCTGCAAATACAAGATATGGATTTGAAGATGGATCAGGAGCCCTAAACTCTAATCTCTTAATCTTTTCATATTTTTCTCCCTTGAAATGAGCAGGAATTCTAATTATTGCAGATCTGTTGCTTGCACTCCATGCAATATACACAGGAGCCTCATATCCTGGAACCAATCTGTGGTAGGAATTTGTCGTGGGTGCAACAATTGCAGACAACGCTCGTGCATGATTCATGATTCCACCGCAGTAATACCTTGCAACTTGGCTTATCTCTTGTTTGTCATCTTTGTCATAGAACATGTTCTTGCCATTCTTCCACAAGCTTACATTGGTGTGCATTCCAGAGCCCGAATCCATAGAAATCGGTTTTGGCATCATGGTGGCAACCTTGTCATATTTTGTGGCAATGTTTCTTACAACATACTTGTAAGTTTGTGCGCCGTCTGCAGCGTTTGTCATGGTGTCATATCTTATGTCGATCTCACATTGTCCAGCAGTTGCTACCTCATGATGATGATTGTCACATAAAATTCCAAAATACTCGCTCAAGCACTCTACACAATCATTTCTATATTCTGTCAAAGTGTCGGCAGGGGTACTAGGATAATATCCCTTCTTTAGTGCCATTGGGTATCCTTTTCCCTCTTGGCTCCATGGGGCCTCTTTTGACTCAATTGAATATGACTGGCCCTTGTATGGCGTTAACACATCCCATTGGATCTTGTCAAAAACAAAGAACTCTACCTCTGGACCCCAATAACTTGTATCAAAACCCTGTGTAGTGAGATACTTTTCTGCCTTTTGCGTTATGCCTCTTGGGTCAGATTCTAGCCTGCCTTTTCCCCACCCCCAATATATGTCACAAATCAACCTGGCTGTCTTGGAATTTTTCATCCAGGGAATTACCGCAAATGTACTAGGATCTGGCTTGAGTATCATGTCCGAGTCTTGGACAGAGGCAAATCCTACAATTGAAGATCCATCTCAGCCTTTGGTAAACCATCTTGCATTTGTTGAGGAGTAAACAAGTTAGCTGAAATTGTTGTATGATGAAATCTTCCCCTAAGACCTGTAAATTGTAAATCAATGAATTTTATCTGTTCGTTTTTTATCTTTGCAAAAACTTCATCAGCTGAATAAGAAACTGATACTGGTTCTCCACCAATCACTTTATATGGCAATTTTGCACCTTGATCATAACACAAAGGAGTCTATGATTTAAGTATTGTTGGGTATGGAAATGTCAGAAATAAAAAAAATTGATGCAAATTCATTGTATGCCTTGCTTGTTAGAGAAGTAGAAAACGATTCAGTACAAGAGCTAGATTCTAAACTGTATAACAACATTGCAGAATTTCTTGGAAATTTAAAAAACCAAGACTATGACGGAGCTGAATCAAAGATCAAAGACTCGCTTGTAAAAATGATAACCGAAATGACATCACTTCTTCTAAAAATAAGAATTGAGAAAGCAACGGGCTTGGAAGAGATTGATTACTCAAATCTTCTTGATGAAGAAAGATTCATTCTAGATTCTGAAGATGAGCTGAAGGCAGAGAAAGGAGACCATTCTCTCTGCAACATTAAATGGAAGATTAAAGCTTCTTGAGACAGTAGCAAAAAATCATAGGTCTAGAACTATTGTTGTGAGATTTCTCAAGTCAATAGACCAGATTGTGGGAACGGATCTTCAGACATATGGTCCATTTGAAGCTGAAGATGTTGCAACCTTACCGTTTGAGAACGCGCGTGCCCTAATTGCCAAAAAGGTAGCAGTAAAGATAAGTTGGGAAGACTAGAAATTAGACAACACAGTGTGACATGGTATGCCTAATGAGACAGACCTTTATGTTTACTTTGAAATCATACTGTATCCTGTTGTAGGCATGCTTGTCATAGAAATGATTAGCAGAACAGCCAAGATATCAAACTGGATAAAGCTACTAACTCAGGCACTAATGTGTGTTGGATTTGGAATAGCTTATCTTGTCATGCAAGTGTCTAACTGGTTGACTGCAGGCGTGTTGTTAGCTTTGGCAATTGCCCTGTTTTATCAAGCAAAACTATCAAAATTTAATCCACAAAAAGCTCTCTACTGACCAAACTTGCCAAATACTCGTTTTATGAAGCCCTGTCTTCCAATCCCCTTTCTTCTCTGAACCTTGTTTTCTCCAAATCTTCTTGTTCTTATCTGGTGTAGCTTGACACACCTGTGATCTTCTGGCAATCTGTGTTCTGCACAAAACTTGTCGTTACAGTAATTGCATTGAAACGGAAGGTCCTGCTTTTCTCCGCAATATGCACAGTCAAATTGCTCCATGGTTTAAATCACATCTGATCCTAATTTAGTGTTAAGAAACAAAGTTAATTTCTATAATTATTGGAATTAATTGACAAGACTTATTTACGCAATGCACACTGATGAAAAATGATTTTTAGCATGACAATAAAAGGTCAAGTTGCTGTAGTGACCGGTGCAAGCAGTGGGATTGGTTATGCCACTGCGTTATCAATAGCAAAGGCTGGTGCCAAGGTTGTTGTTGGTGCACGAAGAAAAGACAAGCTAGAACAACTGCAAAAAGAAATTGAAAAAGTTGGGGGTGAATGCACTGCGATATCATGTGATGTTACAAAACGCGGTGATTGTGATAATCTAATTGATGCTGCAATAAAAAAATGGAACAGAGTGGACATTCTTGTCAACAATGCAGGTCTTATGCCATTGAGCTTTGTGAAGAATCTCAAAGTTGATGAATGGGAACAAATGGTCGATGTAAACATCAAGGGCGTCTTGTATTGTACAGCTGCTGCACTCCCTCACATGCTAAAGCAAAATTCTGGTCACATTGTAAATATTTCATCAGTTGCAGGAAAAGTGGTCTTCCCTGCAGGAAGTGTATATTGTGCAACAAAATATGCAGTCAGGGCATTTAGTGAAGGGTTGCGACAAGAGCTTTCTACAAGAAACAATATTCGAGTTACAACAATAGAGCCTGGAGTAGTGGATACCGAACTTACAAATACTATTACTGATAAATCGCTTGAAACATTTGTAAAATCTGCAAAGACAATGCAGGCCCTCAAGTCAGAAGACATTGCAAATTCTATACTGTTTGCCATAGAATCGCCATCACACATGAACGTAAACGAAATAACCATAAGGCCAACAACCCAAGAAAGATAATGAGTGGCGTTTTGGCATAAGACCAACGAACATAGTAATTTTGGGTGGAGGATTTGGCGGGCTTGCCGCTGCTAACGAGCTTCGTGAGGGCCTTACTCAGGATACCCGAATTACAATAGTTGACAAAAAGGACTGGTTCATGATGGACCTAGTCAAGCTCTGGATAATTACAGGTTTGAGAGAATTTGAGACCTCAAAGAGACAACTTGAAACTGTTACAAAAAAGGGAATTGAATTTATCAATGAAGAAGCAGTCAAGATAGACCTTGAGAACAAAATCGTAAGAACAAGCTATCGAAGACTACATTATGATTATCTGATAATTGCACTGGGTGTTGAGCTAGCACCAGAGCAGATTCCAGGACTAAAGGAAAACAGTTTGGTATTATATGACCTAAATGACGTTCCAAAGATTCGAGATGCAATACGTCATATAAAATCAGGCAAGATATCTATTGCAATTACGGGCCTGCCATACAAATGTCCTCCAGCGCCATTTGAAGCAGCACTTTTGATAAGATCAGTTCTTGAAGAGACCGGGGCCAGCAATTCCACTCAAATGGACTTTTACAGCCCTACTCCCATCACCCTTCCAGCTGGAGGCCCTAAGGTAAGCGAGGAAATCTTGCAGATTTTAAAATCAAAAAATATAGAGTTTCACGGAAACCACAAGACGATATCAGTAGAACAAAACAAACTCAAATTTGAATCTGGAGAAGCAGACTTTGACTTACTAATTACAGTCCCTCCTCATAAGGTGCCTCTTGTTGCAGTTGATTGCGGGCTTGCGCAGCCAGGCAAGTTTATCGAAGTGAACAGAGCATGCAAGACAAAATTTGAAAATGTATACGCGATAGGTGACGTAAATCAGATAATGGTAACAGACAAGATAGCAGTTCCAAAGGCAGGAATATTTGCAGAGAACGAAGGAATAACTGTTGCAAGAAACATCATATCTAAAATCAAGAAAGAACAGGAAGCTGCTATATTTGATGGCAAGGGAGGTTGTTTCTTGGAAACAGGAAAAAAGACTGCAGGGTACATTCGAGTTGATATGTATGCAACTCCAGCTCCTATAACTGAGCTAGATGCCTCATCACCTGATTATTTTATAGAAAAGGAAAAGTTTGAAAAAGAACGACTTGACAAGTGGCTGTAGCAATCAGGCCAAATTTTTGTACAAAAGTTAATCCTACCATTTAATAATTTCAACAATTCCCAGCAACTTGAGGGACCGTAGTCTAGCTTGGTATGATGCTAGCCTGGGGTGCTAGAGGTCGCCGGTTCAAGTCCGGCCGGTCCCACCATTTCTAGGGGATCTAAAATATGAAGAGCTTAATAGTAAAGTTGCCATAAATATTTCATGAAAATTAAGCTGCTTTTGATAGTGATAATCGTATCTTTTTCCTTGACTGCTGTCATGTTTACATTAACTGTTCATGCTGATTTTCTAAAGGGAGTACAGTATATGACACAACAACGATTAGATCAAGTTCCAATCTCACAGGTTACCGCAACGGACAATACTCCAAGCGATGATGATCGTGTTACATCAATAGTGGTACACTTTGTTAATATTCAAAATAACCCAATTGGAGTGGACTCACAAATAACAATAAACTCATTTCAAAGACTGGTTGGGTTTTCTCAAACAGTTCAAAACTATAGAACCACACCACGTATCTCCAGTAATGTAGAGTCTCAATTTCAACTTGTAGATTTGCCAAGTAAAGATAAAACTCAATTTTATCAGTTGGTATCTACATCAATTCAGATTCTTGGAACCAATAACAACAACCAAGAAATAAACCCAGTTTTTGATACCAAGATTGATTTGATTACAGGTGATGGGACGCTACTGTACACACTTGAGTATGATCAATGTCAAGTAAATGCATACTGGGTGTATGATGATAGTAACAAACAAGATTACAGAATGGCCTCTGAGGATCAATCAGAATACAGGGAAGTTACAAATTTCGTATGCCAGGGATATCACCTAGACCTTCCGTCCAATGGCTATGGGCCTAATACTTATTCCCCTTAAATTTTCACAAACCATCTGTCTCATGAGATTTTGTCATAATTTTTAATGTAGATGCTAGCTCTGATTTGTCATTCCATCTTTTGTAGAAAATCTCCATTTAGAGGCATGGTAAAAAGAAAATTTGTCATAGACCTTGGTAGTGAGAAGATAGAAGTCGAGGGCCATCAACACAAAAACGTAGCCATCAAATATCTCATGAAAAGGCGTAGATCCTTGCTGATGACACGAGATAAAGATAAGGTGGAAAAACTGTATGAGGCAGTACCACAGACAATCTCAATTGTCGGGGGGCATGTGACAAAGACATACAAGGTAAACTGGGAACGAGAAGGCACAACAGAATTTGAGGGTTCCAGGTTTGTATTTACGCTTGCAGAACTTGAAAACCCAATACACGAGATTGCGTGCTAAATTTTATTTTCAGCTAAAAGCAATGTATCTAGTCTAATTCTGAAATTTTTCAGGTAGATCCTGGATAACTTGGAAATCCCAATACATCGTGGTATGATTTTGGTACCATTGATTTGCATTGAAGCAACAGGTCATATGCTGCAGTATCGAGCACATATGTCACGGCCCAGTCCTGCTCGCTTCTAATTGACCTTCCAAAGCCCTGCAATAGTTTTACAAGCGTCTGCGATTTATACCACAAGGGAAATTTCTGCATCTTGTTTTTCGTTCTTTTTTCGCTCAGGTTAGGATATGGTACCTTTGCTATTATCTGAAATCTTGACAAATCATCCTTCAAATCAACGCCTTCCCATAATGAAGATGAAAGTAGCACACCATTTTCATCCATGGCGTGTTCTTGAATCACTTCATCTTGGGTCATGCCATTTTCATTTCTGCTGTGACAAATTCTAATTCTACTTTTGTTCTTCTCTGAGAGATGATTTCGTATATCAAAGCATTTTTTCTCAGAGGAAGTAAGTATAAGGCCTCGCTCATTGGCATGCTGTGATAATATCTCATCAATCTTGGATATCACTGCAAGCTCGTCATCCTTACTTGATGAATAGCTGAGCTTTCTAATGTTTAGAAAATTGATTCTTCTTTTGTCAGGCAAGAAAGGCGACTTGGGCGTATCTACAAAAGCAACATCTGAGGGCTCAAGACCCGTATTTTCACAAAAACTTGCCTTGTCTATGGTAGCTGACATGAAGATCTGCGTCTCAATGTCAAAGAACGCCTTGACATATTTTGAAATATCAAGTGGTTTTATTGAAAGCGATCTAAAATTTCCCCTCTCATCAAAGTAAGGGTCATTTAGGACAAAATTCTCCTTGTTTGATTCAAGTTCGACTCGGGCATTTGCCATCTTTTCATATCGAGATTCAAGTTTTGCGAGCAGCATGTAATCTGGATTTGTCTGAAACGACCTACTTTCCTGAAGACCCTTGATTTGCTTTGAATATGATCTTGCAAGATCGTCAAGCAATAAAATGACATGTTCCATGTCGTTGAGGGAATAACTCTTGATGTCAATTTCGCATTCCTGTATCTGCCCATTGTAAATATCCACACCAATGAACTGAATTATCTGGTCTTCTATCTTGTGGGCCTCATCAAAGATTGCAACTGGTTTACTGATGTAATCTGCATATGCCTTTCTGCCAAATCTCATAAGCTGAAAATAAGATGCATAATTCCAAATAGAATGATCAGAAATTAGGGCACGATATTTTTGTTCATAGTAAATGCACTGTGGATTCTTCGAGTCGGGTTGCAATTCACCAATTTTAGGTTTGAATTTGCAGCTCTCCTTGACCTCCTTTCCTTTTACCTTGACTGTCTCTTCACATAATCCCTTCTCACATGTCAGTCCTCTCTGTATGGCTTGCTTTACATCTAATTTTTCTATTCCCTGGTGTTCCATTAATTTAAGACATGCAAAGTTGGATTTTCCCTTGACAGGATTGAGAAACTTGAGATCTTTTGAATACTGATCCTGGAGTTGTTTTGAGGCAGTAATTATGAACGATTTACCATAGTATCGTGCAAGTGTAGCGGCAATGAGTGACTTGCCAACTCCTGTAGGTGCAGAAAGAACAACAATCTTGTATCCTGACTTGAGCTGCTGCTCTATGCCACGCAATATGTCCTTCTGTATCCGTCTTGGCTCAAATTCCTCTGGGAAATATTCTACAACCGCAGTCATCTTTTTTTCAGTTTGATAGAATCCTGCTAGGCTGGCACTACTTAATTCATTGGAATGGATCTTGATTTATTTTCGGATGGAAACAATTAGTTTCCCGTTTGCCTTGTCTCTTATATTGACCTGTTGTGGATGAACCTGAAAATATACATGCCCCAGGAGCTCAACCGCTTTCTCCATCTCCGCATCATCTTTTTTATTCATTTTTAGTTCCACCAAGCCTCGTAGTGACTGTCGAGTTTTTGGCACACCATGCTTTTTGATAAAATTGTCTACACTCTCACTATTGTAGAATTCCGCTCTCTGTCGTATGGCTTCCTCTGTATCAGGATTGATAGAGGTCGTGGCCTACTTTGGTCACCCTTCCTAATAAGATCATCCGATCTTGTCAAATTTTTGTAGGCTTTTCCAGAGATACCAAGTAGCTATACTTCTGTATGGTCTCCATCTCTTGCCAAGATTTTCTACCTCGCCTGGCTCTGGTAACTCTGAGAGTGAAAATGCCATCTGCACACCTTTTCGCAGCCCGAGATCATGAACTGGCAGAACGTCTTGTCTTCCAAGCGAGAATATGAGAAACATCTCGGCAGTCCACCTTCCAATTCCTTTCACTTGTGTTAAATGTGAGACCACCTCCTCATCGCTCATCTTCGACAACGTCCTCATCTTGATCTCTCCTTGGTCTACCTTTTTTGCCAAATCCTTGATGTATTCTATCTTCATGCTTGAAAGCCCCACCGAGCGAAGTTTAGACTTTTTTGTAGCAAGAATATCAGCCGCAGTTGGAAACTTTGGATAAATGTCCTTGAACCTAGAAAAGATTGCCTCAGCAGCCCTTGTTGCAAGTTGCTGTGATACTATGGATTCTACCAAGACTGCAAAGTGATGATTTCTCTTCTTTAGCGAATAATCTCCCACAGAACCAATGATCTTTCCTAATATAGGGTCTTTTTTGAGAAACCTCACCCCATCATGTAATACCATATCAGCTTGGTTCAGGATGTATTGTTACTATGGCATTTTTAATTTGATTTTTTATCTTGTACTCTATTTCAGAGATAATGCCATGGACTTCTTCTATTGTAAGGTTACCATCAAAGGAACAATCAATGTCTACCTTGAAAATATCTTGCAGCTGAAATGTAATGACTCGCCCAATTTTTTTAACACTTGGATATTCTTTGGTGATGTTCGCTACCTGTTCCTCAATTGTCAGATCCTCTACAGGAACACTTTTTGGAATCGATACATAAGGTTCAAGATGAACTGTAATATGGTTTACATTTTCAACTGATTTTTTTATCTGGACTTCAATCTCATCTGAGACTTTATGAGCGTCTTCAAGAGACATGTTTCGGTCAACCAATACATGTAAGCTGATAAAAATTCCGTCCTTTGTGGTGTAGCTTATGTTGTGAATACCCTCCACTCCCTTGACCGAAGAAGCTGCATTATTTATGATATAATCAATTGGTACGTCTTTCCAAGTGGGCTCAAAATGCACCGTAACCTTACTGTTTGCAATGTTGTCTCTGATGTTTTTTTCTACATTTGCACTTATCTTGTGAGCTTCTTCAAAACTTGAGGTGCCCTTCAAAGATATTGTAACTTCGGCAAAAATATCACTTCCCGATCTTCGTATCTGTACAGACTCTGTTTTCATGACTCCTTCGGTGTCATCTACTATGTCATGAACTGTTTTTACCATGCTTTCAGGTACGGCATCGGTAAGCTCCATTGCATTTTTGTAGATGAGTTTCAGGCTCAATGCAGCAAGTAAAGCTCCTAGTATCAATGCGGCAACAAAGTCGCCTTGATAGAATCCCATCATGACAAGCACGATACCTACAAGAGCTACTGAGGTAGAACCTATGTCCATAAAGGCATGGTAAAAATCAACCCTCAGTGCTGAGCCTTCTGTTTTTTTCAATGCCTTGGATAAAATAGCAATTCTGGCAAAATCTGAACATAGGGTATAAACAGCAGCACCCACTGCAAGTATACCTGGCAATACAGCAGGCCGCGGCTCTTGCAATCTTGAGATTGACTCAAAGATGAAAAAGCAAGCTATGATAAGTATGATGATACCGCCGATGAAACTTCCCATGGTCTCTATCTTTCCATGACCATACGTGTGTTCACGGTCAGGTGGCTTTGCAGCCCATCTTGCTGTTACAAGCAGTATCGCAGTAACCACGGAATCAAGTACTGCATGAATACTATCGGTGACTAGTGCAAGACTGTTTGATAAAATTCCAATAAGAATCTCTATCACAAAGGCAGATAGTATTATGCACAAAGAGAGTCTCAATGCATTTGTTTTGATATTTTGCAAGCTCAAACTTTGTGTAACCCCAATACTCTTAGCACATCATCAAAGTTTTCGCGGGACTGGGCATGTTTGTATTTTTTCAAAGATTCAATCATGTGTTTTGTGCTCGGAACCTTTATGATTTTTTTAACAATATTTGAAAGACCCGATCCAATGAAGATGCCTTGAGTTGCAGAGGTTACATTGGATGTTCTCCTGTTTACACTTGCACTTTCAAAATCGATTATGCACGGAGATCTTCCTACAATGACATGCTTGTGCAAGTAACTGAGCTCACCATGATCAAGATGAGTCTTGTCTAAATTATGGCAATCTTCCAATACTTTTCGTATTGTAGTTTTGAGTTTTGCAGCGCTACCCCTGCCCTTTAACTCCCTTACCCAATCAATTATTTTTTTTCCTTCCACGTATTCCATTACTATGAAATTTTTACTGCTATCTATTACTCTTGGACCCACATTTACTTTGTTTGCCAGCTTTAGAAATCTTGCTTCGCTTTGCATCTCTTCCCTACTTGAATCTATTCGACGTATTTTGAGGGCCACCTTTTTTTTGCCTTGGTTGGCAACTACTACAACACCGACGTAGCCCTTGCCTAAGACAGGGACGTTATTTAGAATGGTGGGACCCTCAAATAACACACTCTTAATTCCAAGTTTTTTAAGCTCAGCAACCCTTCTTTCAAGTTCTTTTTTTGTAGCTCTTGGATATCCTAAAACAAGAGAATATGGTTCCTTTCCAAGCTTACTTGTTGGTACTAAAGACGAGTCCATCGGTAGAGGTAAGCACAGCCAATGCCTTTTTAATGGATTTGCTTACTGGCTGGTCTCCGTAAAGTACCCTAAAGCCACGCCTGATGTCTGGTATGATGCCGCTTGGCACACCAGAGTTTGCCAAGTTCTTTCTCAAGAGAGACTCTAGGAACTTTCTGGCATCATGGAATTCCCTTTCTTGCATGGACAAGACCTTTCCGCTGTCATCAACCCAGGTCATAACGTTCTTTGAATTTTTTGCAATGAAATGCTCCGAGTCTGACTTTCTGTATACCTCAGGACCATTTTTGACCATGAATTTTTCAATTACAGGTGAATCAAGAAGGAAGATCATCAGCTGCTTCTGATTCTTCATCAGTTATTGCACTCTTACGCAGAACGTCAAACCCTCCAAGCTCAAGCTGGCCTGCTAATGCTGTTGTGCTACGTTTTATCTGTCCCCAAATTATATCTGGGCTTCGCCTTTTGTAGTTGAATTTTATAATTATTGTATTTTTCAGATTCTTTGCATTAGGATTTCTTTTCTTGCCAGAAAAGAATGCAATTGAAGGTTTTTTGAGAAATGATCTAGCAGCTAGAATAAACTTTGCAACATTTTGACCAGAGATTGCCGTACCAAGATTTCGATTGCTGTCAACTGGGTCAATTAGTACAAGTGCTGTCTCAAATTTCTTTGCCGGGTTTCCTACTATCTGACCTTGAACAAAGTTTGATGCGGCCTCTAAAGCTCCCATAAATGTTCCATAGTGATATACCAGAACCTCTGCCACATATCCACCAAAGCCCTCTGTAGCAATTTCTGCACCATAAATTCCTGCACCTCTTAGGAATTTTTTTAAAAGACGTACCTCATTTTTTTTATTTTCATCAAATGTTTCTAAAATGAATCTTGTGTGAAATGAAGATCTATCAGCTGCACTCTTCCATTGTCCCTTTTCTACATCATAGCACGGTACCACGTTTACTCGAGTCCCCTCCGCTTTTGCTTCTACATATGGATGCTCAGAATATCTTACAAACGGCTTGTGTTTTTTCATGGAATTGAAGCCAATTTTCTTTCCAATATCCTCAAATGTTTTTTCATCAGTATCGGTTTTTAGCTTGACAAATATGTCTAGGTCCATCTGTCCCTTGAGCCAAGTTCCCTTTGCATAAGAACCTCCAAGTTCCACTGTTACGACCTGAGAATATTTTGAGGCCTCATCTCTTACCTGCTTTACTAGGGAATCGGCTAGCTTCTTCATCTTTTCCTCTTCCTTTTTTGTAGGAACAGAGATCTTTCTTGCCTGCTCTAAGATGCGAGTCATTGTACCTTTATCACCTGTAAATCAGAATATATTGGCCCATTTGAAGTTAAGACACTTTTCTTGAACTTTAGCTCACAAATGACATCTTTTCCAAGGCTTACCTGCATGTGTTTTTCTATCTTTTTTGAAATATCATCTATCTTGTTCTTTACTCTAAATATGGTAAGATGGGGCTTGAATGGCTTGTCTGACTTGAATCCAAGGGGCGCAAGTTTTTTCTCGACTTGAGCAGCAAGTCCCACAAGCTGTTCAGAAGCAACTTTATCCACACCAATCCAAATCACTCGAGGAAATTTTGGATTTGGAAATGCACCAAGATGAGTAAAACTCAATTCAATTGGTCTAAAGACAATACTCGAAAGTGATTTTTTTACGTCTTCTGCGGTATCATCAGTTACCTCTCCGAGGAAAAGCAGTGTAAAGTGCATGTTTTGTCTACTAACAGGACTTGCCTTTATGTCAAAATCTGTTTGTAGATTAGCTATTGCATCTAGTACATCTTTACTGTGAACTTCTACTGCTACAAATGTACGCATCATAGAAATTCAGAATCCAGAGTCTATAATGATTTTTCGGTAGCTTCATAGACTGGAGGGTTGAATTTGCGAATGTGGCAAAGCTTATTGTCTGTTTGACGGGAATGCCAGGTGCTGGCAAGACTACCATAGCTGAGGCCCTAAGTTCAAAGGGATTTGACAAGATAACAATGGGAGATGCTGTAAGAGCAGAGGCAACAAGAAGAAAAATTGAACCTACCGGTGCAAACTTGGGCAAACTTATGCTTGATCTTAGAGAAAAGAACGGACCCGGTGCAGTAGCAGAGTTGATCAAAGATCAGATACTAAATTCAAGTTCAGATGTTGTGCTAGTTGATGGAGTAAGATCACTTGCAGAAGTTGAGGTATTAAAAAAAATTGGTACCGTGAAAGTTCTTGCAATACATGCATCCGGTGATACCAGATTCAAGTTCTTGACAGGACGAGGTAGATCAGACGCTCCATCTGATAAGGAAGATTTTACAAAAAGGGACTCTAGGGAAATTGGGGTTGGCATGAGTGAATCAATTGCCCTTGCCGATGAAACAATCTCTAATAACAATCTAACAATAGAACATCTTGTGAATACCGCATACGATATCATCAAAGGTTGGATAAAGTGAAAGTTCCTAATATTGCATGTAAGATAGAAACATACGCCGCAGTCAATCCATCAGAAGATCCAGAGAAGATCAAGGCTGCCGTATCTAATGTAATGTTGGATACTGATTATGAATACAAAGATGGAAGCATAAAGGCAATCTCTAGAGATCTGCATTCTCTGTCAAAGATTCAGGAAACAATACAGAAGCGTAGAGTAAACAGAGTATACCGAAGACAGATGCGATACAATACAAAAGGCGATACCACTTGGTTTTATCTTAACAAGCAGGCAGCATATGTTGATGTCATTGCTATTTGTGATGAGGCCGAAGAGTCTCCAATGGGACCAATCAAGGTAATCATACACTGCAAAGATCTGGAAAAACTAGTTGACTGGCTTGCTCCCGAGTCTGTGGGCTAGAGTTTTACTAATTTACTCCCCTTGCAATTTTGCACCAAAATAGGTTTAATCCCATAACTTGTATCGCGTAGAAACAATTGCACAGAACACAATTTACGAAAAATTGCAACCTGATAAAACAGACTAGAATTGTTTGCAGAATAATTTGGAAAATGTAAGGGCGTGATCCTGTATAGGCAAAAGCATTCTCTTGCCACTCGCGCACCTTTGTGCACTCTACTATGTACTGTTTTTCACAGGACCACGCAAATTCAGTCGATAGAATTTGCGTATTTTCTCATTAATTACTATACGTCTTCATGATATTTAACAATTAGTCATAATTATCACAACTAAGTATAGGTTTTTCAATAATTCTTTGATCTATAATAACAATTCAATGAAGAGACAGCTCCTTTTTTTGAATAATTTTTTATAACTTATCTCTAAAATACAGCGACAAGCTCAGGCAATGCTTTTGCAGCTGATGAGCGGATCGAAATATCCATGGTTCCAGACATGGGAGTCTCTTCTGGATTGACCTCAATTAATATCGCGCCATTTTGCTTGGCATAAATTGGCAATAAATTCGCAGGCGATACTGCAAGTGACGTTCCAACTACTATCATGGCATCACATGAGATTGCCTGAGAAATGGCATCCTGCCAGACATCCTGCGGTAGAGATTCCCCAAACCACACCACATCTGGCCTTAGAATATTTCCGCATTTGCATAGAGGAGGAAGTTCAGAAAAACTTGTTGATATCTTATCCTTAAAGTCACATACTGTACATTTGATTGTAATAATACTTCCATGAAGCTCGTAGACACTTTTACTCCCAGCTCTCTGATGCAAGCCATCAATATTTTGTGTCAATACATGAACTGGTTTTTTCTTTTCAAGCTGTACTATTGCAAGATGTCCCGGATTTGGCTTGGCAGCAAGTATGTTCTTTCTCCTTTCCTCATACCATTCCCAGACAAGCTTTGGGTCTTCGTAAAAGGCATCTATTGTAGCAAGCTTCATGGGATCATATTTTCGCCACAATCCATCTTTACCCCTAAAGGTTGGAATACCAGATTCCTGAGAAATTCCTGCACCGGTAACAAAGATTATCTTTTCTGCCTGCTTTAGCTTGTCAGATATTTGTTCCAACATGTCACTTGATCTCAATTTCCATGAGGTCTTTTGCTGCAATCACGGAATCATGAACTACCTTTGCCTCCTTTACTAGCTCTTCGGCATCATCATATCTTGCAGAGAAATGTGTCAGGATAAGATTTGAAACTCCAGCTCTTTTTGCAAGCTCAGCAGCTTCGACTGATGTTGAATGATAGTTCTCTTTTGCCTTGTCACGTAATGTATCAGAATATGTAGAATCAAATGTGATATAGTCGCAGTCCTTGAAAAATTCCTCCAGCTTCTTTGTAGGTCTTGTATCGCCTGATATGCCTATTTTTCTACCAGATCTTTTCTCGCCCATTACATCCGACGGCCTAATCGTCTTCTCACCCGCCTTTACCTCCTTGCCACTTTGAAGCTCATGCCAAAGATCCCCCTCGGGAACCCCTAATTGTTTGGCCTTTTCAGGATAGAACTTGCCTGGCCTATCCTTCTCTGCAAAGAGGTATGAATAGGCTGGAATGGAGTGTTCTGCCTCACAAACATGAACTGTATATGCTGGATCATCAAAAACAGGGCCTTCCTTTATTCTGGTGATTCTGACAGGAAACGTAAGTCCAAAGTTTAGTATCTTCAGGTTAGCTGCAAGAAATTCGTCAATTCCTGGCGGGCCAAAGATGTCAAGTGATTCTGTTCTGTTTTGTAGTGACATTGTTTGCAGTAGGCCAAGAATCCCAACGCAATGGTCCCCATGTAAATGTGTAACAAAGATCTTCATCTTTTTGTTCCATCCAAGTTTTGCCTTTTGGAATGCAATCTGGGCGCCTTCTCCTGCATCAAACATCAGGATCTCCTTGTCTAGAATTAGGCAGATGCATGTCATGCCACGCTCTATTGTTGGCTGTGCAGCTGATGTACCCAAGAATACCAATTTCATTTTACAGCAATCACTCTAGTCAAACTCCTGTGTCTAAAGATTTCGTATTTTTTTGCTTTGTCTAGCTCATCAACATCAAGACCTTTCTTGTATACGATAACGAGTTTCATTCTCTTTGGTACTATGGATAGAAAATCTTGGAGTATTCTTTTGGGTGACAGGGATGATTTTGATGCAATTCCATAAGGAAGATCGGTTACTATGGCATCTATTTTGTCTTTGATTTTTTGTATATCATGATAGGTAGAGTTTACCACCTTGGAATCATATCCGTTCTCTGCAAGATTCTTTTCTGCAATATTGCACATCTTTGCATCAAAATCAATTCCTATGGAATGAATCCCCATAGATTCAGCCTCCAGTAATATTGTTCCAGTTCCACAAAAAGGATCGCAGATAGTTTTTCCTTCCTTTAGCTGCGACAAGTTAATCATACATCGTGCAAGCTTCCAGTCAAGCTCAGTTGGGTACTTGATTGTCTTTCTGGGCCGCACTTGTTCTACCATGCTTTCTGCATAGCCAAGGTACCTTTTGTTATTAGTAATAATGAGATATACAGTAACCGAAGGGTTTGAGAGCGATACCTTGGAGTTCCACCTTTCCCTGAGTACCGCTCCTGTCTCACCTTCCATCTGTATTTTGTTGATTTTTTTCGAAGATAGGTTGATGACCCTGCAAGCAAATGTTTTTGGTTTTGACAGATGCGATCTAGTCTCTAATAGGTCGTCCAAAGTGCTTACTATAGTGCCACCAGCTCTGACAAACGTGGCTCTTTTGGCAATTTTTTCCCATGGTACAGCAGACTTGATTATTGCAAGCCTTGATTCTCCTGTCAGCGTTGTTTTGGGATCGTAGCTCTTCGATATGGAAACTAGTTCGTCTTTTGCAAGTTCTGGTTGTTCACCAGATAGAATGAAAAGACTTTGCGGCATTCAACTAATTGCCTTTACAATTACGGAAGAGACATCAACAATGCCTGTCTTGCCAGGTATGGTATTGGTACTGACAATCTTTGTCACTCCGGCTCGTTTGATCTTCTTTTCTGCATCTCCCATCAAAAGAGCATGAGTGCATGTTGCGTATATCTTCCCACACTTTTGCTTCTTCAAATACTCTGCAGCCTTTACTATACTGCCACCAGTGCTTATCATATCATCAACTAGAATTAGGTCTCTTCCTTTTACATCATGATAATCTCCTTGTTTTATTGCCACCTCTCCTGTCCTTCTGTCTCTTTGTTTCTCTAATGCGATAAAGTCTGTTCCAAGCAAACGTGCAAAGTTTTTTGCTCTCTGTATTCCACCAATATCTGGAGAGACCACGAGTGGATTTTTTAGCTTTAATCTCTTGAAATATTTTACAAGCTCTTCTATTGCGGATACATTCTTTGTAGGAATTTGAAATAGATTGAGCGCTACCAAGCTGTGAATATCAACTATGATTATTCTTGTTGCTCCAACTGACTTGAACATCTTTGCTACAAGTGATATTGTGACAATCTCGCCTGGGAGAAATTCCCTATCTTGTCTTGCATATCCTAAGTAGGGAATTACTGTATAGACTTGAGATGAATATCTTCTTGCCTGCGAGACAAGAGCCAGGGCACGAATAAGATTTGAATCAACGGGGGGATAGATGGACTGGACCACGATTATCTTTCCGCTTGGTCTTCCCTTCAGAGTTACCTTACTTTCACCGTCTGGAAAAATTCGCAACTCGGAGGGGATATATCTTGATTTTAGCCTTGATGCTATTTTTCTAGCAAGCTGCTCAGACGAAGGTCCTCCTAGAACAGTAAAGCTAGCCAACAGACTCATCGAGCAAAGGGCTATTCTTAAGTTTTGAGGAATTTTAGTATGACAATACCAAGTATGTTTAAAGAAGACGTTTACAAAATAAGATGAATGAAAAACAGGATAGTTTCCTTTCTCCCAAGTGCAACTGAGATATTGTATGAACTTGGGGTGGGAGACCAAGTACTTGCAGTAACACACGAGTGCAATTATCCCTCAGAGGTAAAGGCCAAGCCAAAAGTGATTCATTCTGTCTTTGATCCTGAAAAGATGACAAGCCAAGAAATTGACAGAAAAGTAGTAGATCTTATGAAAGCAGGCAAGGACATCTATGTACTGGATGAACAAGTACTAAAAAATGCAAATCCAAATCTTATTGTGGCTCAAGGTATTTGTGAGGTCTGTTCACCCTTTACCAAAGAAATCAACAAGGCAGTAGCCATACTTGTAGTAAAGCCAGAAGTTCTAATTCTAGACCCAAGAAGCCTCGGTGACATACTTGATAATATAATTGAGGTTGGCAAAAAAGTAGGAAAACTCAATGAATCACAAGCTTTTGTTCATAACTTGAGGACTAGAATCAAAATTATACAGTACCGACAGAAAATTGTACAGCCCCGAGTTATCTGTATTGAATGGCTTGACCCGCTGTTTACTGCGGGCCACTGGGTTCCACAGATGGTGGAACTAGCAGGAGGAATAAATGGAATTAGTGCAACAGGAGATCAGTCAAGAAGAATGGATCTAGATGAGATTGTCAAGTTTGACCCAGACATAATCGTGCTTATGCCATGTGGCTTTGATGTAAACCGAACCATGCAAGAGTATGAAAAACTTGCAGACAAGGAAAAATGGAGATCATTGAAAGCAGTAAAACAAGGCCAAGTTTATGCAGTGAATGCAAACGAATACTTTAGCAAACCAGGGCCAAGAACTGTAATAGGACTTGAGATCTTGGCAAAGATAATCAATCCTGACACGTTCAAAGATTTGCAGGTTCCAAAGAATTCTATCCAGAAAATAGACTCTGAATTGTAAAAATGTCCTGACATCCTCATTGGGTAGATTGAGGATGTAAGTGACTCCAAATGCTTGGTAGCATTTACTTGCCCTATCTTTTATTTATCTTGAGTCAACCTTTTACTTTCTTATTCTAAGATTCGAGAATATCGCAAGCCTATTGAATCTCTCTGATGAATTTTTCTCAAATTAGTTATCAATTGGTGATATGGCTGTAATAGTTGGGGTACATTTGTATTCAAACAGATAACGAAAAATTACAAATTAGGAGATATATCAGATAGGTCATTGGATCTAGTATTTTCTGATATTCATGCAGACATTTATGCTCTGGATGCTATATTTGGCATGGCGTCAAGTCTAGAGTTTACAAAAAAGTATGGTACTTTTTCAAGAATAATAAATCTGGGAGATGTTCTTGAAAGGGGAACCCATCCAAAAGAAGTCCTTTCCAGATTAAAGTCAATTGAAACGAGTTATCAGCTTTTTTCTGTAATGGGAAACCATGATGAAGCATTTTTGTATAATAGATTGGTAGGTGGAAGCTCGATTGAGAGCATGGATGAACATGCAAAGCTAAATTCAGAAGATATCTCGTTTTTCAAAGAAAATGGTGATGGAACATTTGGAAACCAGGAATTTATCGATAAAAAACATGGTCTTTTTTGCGTCCATGGAGGTCCACTTGATCCAGAAAAAATAAAGCCAAAAACCATCCAAAACGAAGAAGCCTGGCTATATCAAAGGTCTTGGCAGAGGCTAACAGAAGAAGATTTTGAGTTCTTCACTTATTCTGGGTATCATTACAAGGCCTCTTCTGCTTTTGATGAGGCCAAAAAACATGTGAGAAACCATATCATTTTGTGTGGCCATCAACATAGAGAGGAGATAATAATGCAGGATAGCCACATTCATAGTATTTATCCAGCCTTGAAGTCCATAAAGGAAAAGATTTCCGGTCGCATTCTTGAGAGTAAGGAAATCGAAATTAACTCTTCTAACAACTATCTTATCAGATTGGGCATTGGTGGGCCTGAAGGTCACTATGTAAAAGATTCCGAGGTTCCTCATTTTGCGATTATTCAATATGACCCAAAGAGAGTAATTTTGTTTACAGTATATACCTGAGACTAGGATGGATAAACTATGAGTGCCACCGAAATACTAAGAAACGACCACAAACAGATGCGCCGACTTGAAAAGATAATTATTCAATGCTATACAAAACTCTATGTTGGACAAGACATTCCATTTTCAGATCTGGAAAAAATAGTCATAATCATGTCTGAATTTCTTGATGCCATTCATTATTCTAGAGAGGAGGATGCGTACTTTGCCTGCGTTGGAAGCTACGGATCCCTAAAAGAAGAGATACAAGCATTTATGATCGAGCATGAGTTTAGTCGTCGTATTGCAAGTAACATCTCGGTATATTTGAAGAAATGGAAAGAGGG
The DNA here is from genome assembly GCA_963701075.1 of uncultured Nitrososphaerota archaeon. Lineage (GTDB taxonomy): Archaea > Thermoproteota > Nitrososphaeria > Nitrososphaerales > Nitrosopumilaceae > Nitrosotalea. Next base: position 340,244 of record OY969559.1, on the reverse strand, counting down.
AGAAAGTGAAAGGGAACCAGTTGCAAGATTTCTTAAAACTTATGCAGTTTATCTAAATGATCACATGACAAAGGAAGACAAGTTTTTTGATACTGCAGAAAAACAAATCTTGTCGCCTGAAGAGGAAAAAATGATGTATGAAGAATTTCGTGCAGTTAATGCCGTTGTGGCAAAACTTGATGAGATGATCAAGTCATTAGATTATCTGGAACAAACTTACTGGATGAAAAATTAGTAATCTTCAAAGACAGACTTTACTTTTGGATAAAATGAAACTTTGCATTGTTCCAGTTCGTATTTTTGTTGCATGATTTAGGTATGAATTCACAATTATTATATATCATCACCTTAGTATGCAAACTATACATAATATCATGAGTACCATTGTAAATCTTCGAGTGCACATTGCTCCAGTAGGCTTTGAGATTGACAGAATTGCGATTACTGCAAAGCAGATGAAGGCAGACAGAGTCTGGCTTTTGATGCATGGCGAGCCGACAAAAGATAGGGCCCAAGGTTACATGGAAAAGATAAGGGCACAATTAAGAAAAGAAAAGATCGAAGTTCGCGTAGAATATTCTGATAGATTTGATCTCTTCAAGATACTCAAATCAGTTAGAGAGATTGTAGAGAAAGAAAAAGACAATGACATATTTGTAAATTGTTCTTCCGGTTCAAAAATTCAGGCAATTGCATGTATGATGGCATGTATGATGTTTCAAGGAAAGACAAAGCTTACTCCATACTATGCAGAGCCAGAAAGCTATGCTAGTGTGAAGGGAGAACAACTTTCTTCAGGATTAAAGACGGTGGTAAAGCTACCTGCATATGAAATTCATACACCAAAACCAGTATTGGTTCAAGCACTAAAAATAATAAAACAAAATGGTGGTAAAATAACAAAAAAGGAAATGGCAAGGCTTGCGGAAGAAAAAAAGCTAATTGTGATAAATGCAAAAGAGGAAAACTTTCAGCAAGCCAGGTTTGCAAGCCTCGATAAAAACATAATACAACCACTCTTAAATGAATGGAAGTTTGTTGAGATTGAGAGGATAGGGAGAACTCGTTGGATAAAGATTACGCCGGAAGGAAATGGCGCAGTCGAATTTCTTATCTAGATCCTCTTGTGGCAAGCTCAGGTTTTAAGGTCCAGACAATCCCCATCGCTATGAAGGGAACTGAAACTATTGCTGCAATCTCTAGGTACACTTTGTACTGTTCTGGGTGTTGAGGATCGGGATTTGACCACAGAAATGGTACTGGTAAAGCGGCAGCAAACCAGACTATAGCTAATGTAATGATTATCTTAAGCGATTGTTTCCTCTTGGCGTCCATGCCATAAGTAAGGGGTAGTTCTATTAATTTGATATGGCTGATTCACTTTGTTGCTACTCCGCCATCTACTGATAGAATTGCCCCTGTAATCCATGATGAATCCTCAGATGCAAAGTATAGTATAGCCCTTGCAACGTCTTCTGGATTGCCAATCCTTCCTATTGGGTGTTCAGCTATTGCCATGGCTCTATCTGTTTCTGTTCTAAGATAGGGTTCTGTCATATCTGTCTCAACTATGCCAGGACAGATACAATTCACTCGAATCTTGTACTTGGCATATTCTATTGCCCAGGCCTTTGTTAGGTGTATTAAGGCAGCCTTTGTGGCTGAATACGAATCAGCTTCAAAATTTTCAAATGATTTGAGCCCAGCATCTGATGAGATATTTATGATACATCCTCCATTTTTCATCATGTGTGGGATGACTGCCTTTGTAAAACGAAATTGTCCTGTCAGGTTTGTATCAATTATCTCATTCCATTCTTCTTCAGAGGTTTCATGTAACGGCTTTACATCTGGAAATATTCCTGCATTGTTTACCAATATGTCTATCTTGCCAAATTTGTCCAGAGTTTTTTTTACAACACCATTAACATCATCCTTTCTCCTAATATCTCCTAAAATACCAATTACTCCTAGTTCTTTGGCTGTTGACTGAAGCCTTGTATTGTTTTTTGCTGTGATCACAACATTTGCTCCCTCTTTTGCAAAAAGGTTGGCTGCCGCTTTTCCTATGCCCCTGCTACCTCCTGTAATGATTACAACTTTTCCAGAAAATTTCATCTGTTTTACATCTCAGAGTTTTATTCCAAATGTTATGTGTCTATTTAGAACAAAATTCACACCTGATGCAATCACTATTGAAATAAGCGCTGCCAGAAGATAGTACAAATGTATTTTATCCACAAACAGATAGTTGAATCCAAGTTGAATTAACATACCAATAATGCTTATTCCAATGAACTTGACATACATAAAAACTGCTGACTGTTTCACCATTGTATCATTGAAGGTCCAAGCTTTATTCAGAAAGAAGTTTGTTGTCATGGATATGTAGATTGCAATTGCAGAAGAAACAAGATACCACAACCCAATATACTCTTTTAGAACATACAAAATTCCAAGATTTACTAGTACTCCACTTATTCCAACTACATAATACTTGAATGCATGTTTAGCAAAAAGCGAAACTCTACCAGACTCATCATGTTCGCCTATTGTCATTGAAGCTCTTCAATCTTATGTGCATTAATAAATGCTAAATCTTTTTTTGATTCATCATACCACTAAATCATAATTTGAGTTGTTGGGCTGTTTCTAAATTCTTGTAAATATTGTACAAGTAGTTTATGCAATTGTGTATTGTTCTGACTTCTTTTTCAAATAATTTTCATAATTGTAATCAAAAATATTAAAAAATATATATAAAATGATAAATACTTTGAACTTCTATAGAAATTAATGCAGAAGGATGTAAAATCTACTGCCTAGAGAGCGTGGCTTCGCAGACCTTAGCATGAATCCACTTTGTGGATTGTAAGAGGTAATCTCTGTAAGTCTGCGGTAATGGCCACGCCCCATTGTTTTACAATAATTTTATGGTGAACAGTAGATTCTTAGATGATTTGGTGTTTGCCTTCTCGATAAATTTTCAATTGTAATTGATGGTGCAACTAATTATCATGAGATTATTTTTCAAGATCAAACAAGTTGCAATCAAGAAACTAGAATTAATTTTGAAAAATTTAGAGTTTTAGGGATTCTTTTAATCCCTTGTATCTATTTCGGATTGTTACTTCGGTTACTCCAGCAGCTTGTGCCACATCTTTTTGCGTTTTATTCTCTCCATTCATTACACAAGAGAGATACAGTGCTGCAGCCGCAAGTCCCATTGGATCTTTACCGGCAGAAATTTCAATCTCTGCCGCATCTTTTAGAATTTGCAGAGCCTTTCTTTTTGTCTTTTCACTTAATCCAGCTTTACTTGCAATTCTTGCTACACATTTTATTGGATCAACCACCGGCATCTTGAGATCCAGTTCTCTGAGCAAAAGTCTGTAGCATCGTGCAACATCCTTTCTCTTAATGTTGATTCCACTTGCGACGTCAGTTAAAGTTCTTGGTGTCTCGGTATCTCTACATGCTGCATAAAGTGCAGCAGCTACAAGTCCAGGAATTGATCTTCCTCTGACAAGGCCTTTATCAAGTGCCTTTCGATAGATGTATGCAGTCTTTTCTATTACTGCATCTGATAATGCAAGTTTGTCTTTTAGTCTATCGAGTTCACTGAAAGCTTGTCTAAAGTTTCTATCTACTGGTTCATGAACTTGACTTCGACTGTCCCAAGTTCTGAGTCGTTCAATGGTACTCTTCATTGATGCAGAAAGCGGTTTTCCTGACGCATCTTTATCGGCTGGACCAATTATTGTTGCTAGTCCCATGTCATGCATTGCAAGCGATGTTGGGGTTCCTGTTCTGCTTCGATCTTCATGTTCTTCTTTGGAAAACGATCTCCATTCTGGGCCAGATTCCTCGACACGTTCTGTCATAACAAATCCACAGCCACCACAAAACATTTCACCTGTAGTGCTGTCTGTAACCATTGGACCTTTTCCACAACGAGGGCAACGTCCACCAGAACCGAAGGATTCGCGAGTCATATAATATCTTATAAGAATTTCGGTTAACATAAATAAAAAGGTTTAACTATAAGTGAAATTAGTAAAATTAGAAGAGTTTTCTAATAAAATTATATATTCTATATTATAATATTGAATTAATTGTAAAAACTTGAATCACAATGCCCCAATATCATAAAGCAAGAATCTGATCTGGATCATCATTATCAATTTTTTTTGTAACTTAAATTTTTGAAAATGATTTTTTATTTTTGGAAAACATTTTTTTGACTGCTTTATTTTTCAAAAAATGTTTTCATCTCGTCTTTTTTTAGAGACAGAAAAAACTTTCAAAAATTTGGTAATTTTCTTGTTGTCAGAGTGATTCAACCAAAACCTTAAATACGTTAGTTTTGGATGACAGGCAATAAATAAAATGGAAAAATGTCCACTTTGCTGTGAATCACAGCCATCAAGCAACGCGCTCGCGATTCACATACAGAAGATCCACCCGCAGAGAAGTATTGCAATTCAAGTAATGCAATAGGTTTCTGCAGTGGGGTTAACGTAGGATATGTCCAATATAGGTTATCCAAAAATTTTGATTTTTTAATTATATCGAAGACCAGCATTGCCCATGTTTATACAAAGTTTTGTTAGCTAAATTTAGCATACTGTGAATCACATTTTACACCTGAAATTAATAACAGATTTTATCAGTCGTATCCATGACAACGTTTGATAAGAGTTGGCAAAGACCACAGACACCAAGTATTAATGAAAGAATTAATGATACAATAAGACCAAAAGGTCCTCTGAAGCCAAGAATGGAACAAGCAGTAAAAAGACTTCAGGCCCAAACTGGAAAACTTGACGGAATGCTTACAAAATTAAAACAAAGAGATGAAAAGTTATTCAAAAGAATTGTAATTGCTACTCAACAGCACGATACTACGGCTAGCAGAGTTTTATCAAAAGAGTTAGCTGAGGTCAGGAAAGTTACCAAGCTCCTAGGAAATGCCAGGATTGCACTTGAGCAAATCGAGCTTAGACTAAATACCTTCCACGATCTAGGCGATATGGTCACTACAATCATGCCAACAATCGGCTTGATGAAGAGTCTAAGATCATCTCTGGTACAGTTCATGCCAGAAGCAGATCGTGAGTTATCAGGAATGACTGATATGCTCGGAGGATTAATGACGGATACATTCCATGGCGGAGAATTTGGAATAGATTCCGGAGTTTCAGACGAGGAATCAGAGAAGATCATTCAAGAGGCTGCAGCAGTTGCAGAGGCGGCTGTCAATGACAAGTTGCCTTCAACGCCTGCCGGCAGTCAATCATCTTCCAGCTTTATCTAGGCAGTCTTGTGAGATAGTCTGTGCAGAAATATATCTTCAACTCATCCTAAAACCCTCCAATACATCATTATTCCAGTAATGTTAAGAAATGCCAGATAATTTTCTGCAATTCTCTCATATCTGATTCTAATTCTGTGGAATCCACATTTGAGCCATGCAAAGAATCTCTCCACCACGTATCTTGTCCTGTTGTAATTACTCTGACTTTTCTTATTGTTGTTATTTTTGAAATTTCTGGATGGAATGCAGTCCCTGATGTTTCTATTCTTTAGATACTCTCTAATCTTTTTTGCATCATAACCCTTGTCTGCATATACAGCTACGATCTGTTCTATGGAATCATCATCAAGATATTCAGAGATGTTTTCCATCACATCGATGAGCTTTGTTGAATCATGCTCATTTGCAGGACCAATAATTATTGATACTGGAAGTGAATTGCAATCTACTGCAACATGTATTTTCGTGCCTGATATTCTTTTGAATCCGTCGTATCCTGTCACATCTCCCCTTTTTTGGCTGCAACAGTTGACGAATCAACCGATACCTTTTGCAGCTGTATCTTCCCTGAATGGTGTGCTGATTTTATTGCATCAGATAAGATATTTTGCCAGATTCCTTTTTGCTGCCATTTCTGCAATCTGAGATGAGCAGTTGATTTTGAGCCGTATCTTTTTGGCATCTCCTCCCACCTGCAGCCGGTAACCAGAATAAACATGATTCCATTTATTGTGGTACGGTCATCACACCTTGGTCTGCCTGTTCTGGCAGGCGATGGAAGGTGTTTTTGTATTGTTTCCCATTGTTTGTCTGAGATTTCTTGGAATTTCATGGAATCAGTGTGATTATTCCATCTGATAGATCCAGTGATCGTCAAAAATTTACTAAATGATCAGTTTTAGGATGAGTTGCTTGAACAGAACTAGGAAAACAACCAATATTGTAAAAGAATAGTATCAAGTAATCAAATAACTTTGTGAGTTCATCAGTTACAAGCGAACCTACAAAAACATTATTCCAATCATAACACTGTTAACTTTCAGATATTTTCCTTCAAGACCTTGTAGTATACTTTTGAAAAAGATGACCGAACTTGATGCTAAAAATAGAAAATCCAGTAACTAGGATTTGATAAAATAATTGATAGCGTTCACCGACGCAAACTTTTATCATTATAAAAAATTATAATTTGGTTTGTTGTGATTGGAAAAAATTCTATCATGCAGACGTGTGTGATTCACACGTCATGTGAGAATGCCGTGGCATTCAAAGAGATGACGACCATTGTCGCCACATCCTCGGAATTTCTCCTTGGAACTTCTGCGGAGGGATTTGACCCTGACCGTATCACATGTCTGCTGCATGATGCCTGTCTTGGGAGGATTTCCTTTGGCAGGGATAATTAATACGCATGCAAATTATTTAAGTATTGTGAATAATTTTATAGTTGAAATCTTAATTTTTTTAAGATAACTCAAATTGTTACATACAAATGGCGAATTTTTTGAAAATTATCGATGAAAGCTTTTATGATACAGTCGCGTAAAGCGGTTGTGGCAAAAGACGGGGATATTTACCAACTCATTTACGAATCTAATCTGGACAGTAAACTAGAGCAGATTTTAATTGGACTAATGAAAGACAATCCCTCTCATAAAATTGAGATAGTCATTCGAAAGTTTTTACTTTATGTACAACATTCCACAGAAAATTTTTGGACTATCTATTATAATGCAAAAACCTACCAGGAAAAACTAGACTGTTATTATCAGTTCTCAAAGAACCAATGTCTTGCAACAGAGGTACTAATCAGAGACCTTGACTCATTGTCATCCGAAGAAGAAATAAAGGAAAATCTGAATAGTATGCTGAAAGAAGGTTTTACCTTCTAGCTGAAGGAAGATTCTGACTTAGGTCGAGCATCTTTAAATTTCTCTATCTTACTACCTTCTTCGTTTACTACTCTATCTATACTCAATAATTTTTCGCGCAGATTGTTGATAATTGCAGCAACATCATCTGCCTCTCTTTCAACATTACTTCTCTTTTGTTGCAGGGTCCTTATTCCCTGTTTTTCTTCTTCTATATACTGACCTACCTTAACCAATTTCTCCTTGAGATTCTTAATATCTACAGATTCGTCTTCTATGCTCTTTTCTAAATTTGTCCTCTTATCTTTCAAATTCTTGATCATTAAACCCACATAATCGATTGTCTCCTCAAGCTTGTTTCGCTTATCCATGAGGGCTCCAATTCCTATATCTTCTCCTGAAGTGCTCATTGTTCTTTGCTGTATAGGTTCCGGTATTTTTACCTGTTCAGAAGGCTTAGGATTAGGTTGTTCAACAACATTAGGGGTTTTCTCTGGTTCTATTTCTTGGGGTTTATGTTGCGTGGTTTCAGCTATGACACCTTCTTCTTCCTTTTTAGTGGAATCTGGTTCAAATTCATCCTTTTTCTTTCGAAACTTTTCAAACATATTGCTTATAACTACTGTAATGTGTAATATATAAAAAGTTAATAGATTACAGAATTACTCGGATTATTTACTAAAGTGGAGAAAGACCCTCTTTTAGGCATGATTTAGCGATCAGGTCAGTTTAAACCAAGATATATTTAGAATCAAGTTCTTTTGCTCTTCGTTAATTGAAAAAGAATAATCACAAGATAAACCTACTTCCCATAGTAGAGGATATCTTAGAACTAGATCCAATGATGCGGTTTGCTGCAATTATAGATCTTAAAGGGAACATATCAGAAGCCATAATGAAAGAAGGTAAAACATCCCTCAAGTCACAAAAAGAGGAAGAACATTTTTGTAAACAGGTAGCCATAAGAAGAAAGATCCGAAAGCAATTTGACAGGAGTTTAGGTTCTGTCAACTATGTACATATAGAACGCCAAAAGGTTACGCAGATAGTTGTCTATCCAAAACACAGAACAGTCTATGTTACCATGGAACCAAACATGGATATCACAAGAAAATTGGAAATTATAGAAAATATAAAAAAGAAAACTAGTAATTTGTAAGAAATTAGAAACGCCGTCTAGACAACCAGTCTTATTCTGTTTCTGTCTGTGGGGTTCCTTCTTCTACTAAATCAGCAGTAGCAAAGCGTTCGCCGACCTGCGTAATCTTTATTTTTGCGTTCTGGCCTACTTGCCCACCTTTGACGAATATGACAAAACCTTCTACTCTTGCAATACCGTCTCCTTTTCTACTGATTTCTGTTATGGATACATCATATTCTTTGCCAATTTCTACTGGCTTAGGTCTATCATCAAAACGTCGTCCGCCGCCTCCGAATCTTCGACCTCCGCCGTATCCTCTATTTCCACTATATCCTTGTCTTGGGCTCTCGCCAAAACCAGAGTCGTTAAAGCTCACTGTTGCACCTCCTTTTGTTATCAAACCTACAATAGTACAATATAAAATCTGTTCAAATAATTGCTAAAATGTACTGTTGATGATACTCTCCCCCGCTTCGTAAATGCATAATTTTAGGCCATTTCAGAGCATAAAATATCTATTCCGCTAGGTGTTCCGCTATGATGTTTCATGCTGTCCCTGATAAAACATCCATACTATAAGATGTCCATGTCAAAACAACAATACAGGTCAGAAATGGGTATCATTGCTGATATCTTAGGTGTAACCATGGATGGTGGAATACAAGGAGTAATAGTCTCTGCTATTTCCAGAAGAGCAAATCTCTCTCACTACGCAGTATTGGAAAAGTGCCAGAAGCTAATAGATGCAGGCTTGGTAGAATCAATAAAAGCTGGCAGGAACCGACTATTTAGGATTACAGAGAAGGGCATCAAATTCTTTCAGGAATTCCAGAGATTCCAAGGTGTAGCTCAGGGACTTAACCTAAGGTACTAGAAGAATGTACCAGAAAACTTTGGTGATCGCAACAGAAGTGCAAGCGGAAGCAATGCTTTTTGTAAGGATCACATATATCTTGACAACGATGGTAAGGGCCCCGCTAATTGCTGTCTGCCTTTTTTTGCTTGCTTTTTCTTCTTGTATTCAGTATGCACTAAGCTCGGCCAAGGTGCTCGAATTTACTATTTACACTGATGGTACCACACACATCTTTTATCAAACCGACGTTGACCCACAATCCCCTGATTTCATACTAGGCTTGTATGGCAACACCACCGATAACTTTGTTGTACAAGATCAAAATGGAACATTACTTTCAAGCAAAATGAACACAAATAATGTAGATGTCGAAACTCTCGGAGCATCTGCAATCAAAGTTGACTACGACACTCCCGATCTTGTATCTAAGAGCGGAAAGACTTGGACATTTCATGTAAATTCTCCTGTTGGTTATTCTATACTCTTACCTGCAAATACTGTAATTGTAGGCATGAGCACGACTCCATCAGACTTGCAGGTTGTGAATGGCCAATCACTCATTTCATTTCCAAGTGGTTCTGTAGATATTAGTTACATATTTGGTGTATTAGGCACAAGCCAGACAGCAACTTTGGCAATTCAACATGCTCAAGATTTCATAAATACCGTAAATTCTGAAGGCATAAGCACTCCTCTTGCTTCTGAAAAACTTGCTGAAGCAAATACAGACTTTTAATGAAGGAAGATATTCTGATGCAGAAGCATTCGCCGATGATGCCAAGAACTCAGCCATTCAGGAACAACAAACAACTCTTTCTACAAAACAAACTGGAAACAACAACACTGGTCCAATTTCAACTGGAAACAATAATGATACTATTCCAATTTTAGCTGTAGGTGGTGCTGCAGCAGCAGTAGCTGCCATGTTTATTATATTGAAAAGATCTAGAATAACAAAGGAAATACCTGTACCTCAGATTCCACAGAGCAACTATGCACCTCCAGATAAAGAAACAATATTTAGACTCAAACCAGAACTACGTCAGGAAGACAAAGACATTGTAGTGTTTATCTATGAAAAGGGCGGAAGAGTTTTTGAAAGTGAACTTCGCAAGAAATTCCTTCTACCACGTACTACAACATGGCGAGCAGTAAAACGATTAGAACGAGAAGGAATTGTTGAAATAGAAAAAGTAGATCAGCAGAATCTCATAAAATTGCGAAAAGTTGAGGAGAGCCAAGAATGAAAACACTATCACCATTTCTTTTGATATTGGTTGGAAGCATGATGTTTGGTATGCCAATCCAATCTTATGCTGATCCGCAGTTAGACACTTTGCTCAATATTGCTACTCAAGCCAGAGATAATCTCAGCATAACAATATCACAAATTAGTAATGTGACCGATGAAATTAACCAGCTCTACAGTCAAGGTTCCAATGAAACTGATGCATTAGCAGAGGCAATAAACCAAAATGATACTAATTCAGCTAAACAACATTTTCTTGCTGCTATGAAATTCTTTCAAGAAACAAATGATCAGATAAACTCACTTAATACAACATCATCAAATGATCAGCAAAAAACGAAGATAATACAACTGAGAGGAGAGATATCTAGACTAGAGAATATAGAAAGCCTTCTAAAGTCAATCACATCAGAAAATAATATAGATATTAATTTTACAAACTTTGATGAAATGATTCAGAGCGCCACCCAAGATCTTGATTCTGGAAATTCTGATGACGCATCAAAACAATTACAAAATGCTAACGACTTTGTTATTGAAACACATAACTCTCTAACTAATATCGCACAAGAGAGAATTTCTGAAAGGGAGAAAAATTTTGCTGAAAACCAAATTGTGCAACTCAATAATACTAGTCAACTTAATGCCACACAAAACCTCATACCCATGAATTCGTCTCGTGCTGCATCTATTACAAACAATTCTAACATTACTGCAGAAAACAATCCCAAAGATATGGTTACAGAACTCAAGCAGTTAGTATCTGAGGGTAAAGTAGACCAAGCAATAAATCTGATAAAGATAATTCAAGCTTATCAAAAAGCCCAGTTAACTGAGAAATCTGTAGAGATATCTTCACATACGAACTCGACTGTACACAATACACCCCCGCCTATTCCAACATACCCATCTTCACCTACAAACATTACGGCGTCAGGGCAAGGTGCAGGACACAACTATCACAAAAAAACCTGAAATCCAAAATCACCATCAAAATTAATAAAAAATCTTGATCCTGTATATGGTCTTTATTTAGACTAAAACTATTGTTTTCTACACAGGATGCATTTCATAAAATTCATATAGATTTTTGATTGGAGCATAGCTGATGGTTTCAAAACAAATCTCAATAGGTATTGGGATACCAATGATTGTAATAGGTGCAATACTTGCCGTATTTCTTGCTCCAATGCAATTCAATCTTAGTGATACCATAGAGTTTGTTGGAAGTCTTATCGGAATTCTTGGTGCTCTGATATTCATTGCAGGACTGTTTGCAAGAAAGACCAAGCAAATTGTATCTTAAACTTTCAAAATTCCAACAGAAATGAAGGAAAATTGACAATTTATTGCAAAGGATTCAGAGCTCTAAAACCTGCCGAAAAAAAGAAGTCAATGTATGTGATTCCACAGAGATAATGGGTTCGCGATAGTTGTAGGTTTGAACACTAATGTGTAAACCATTCATCCATCGTATAACCACCACCTTTCCCAATCCCAAAAATTATGCCAGAATGATCCCTAGTCTTGTGTTTATCATAAGATATTAACAATCCAACAAAAAGATTACTCTTTTCCAGTCTAACAAATCTATCCCAAGAAATTTTAAAATTCCAATAATAAAATTCGCCTAGAGTTAATTCTGGGAGCGATACCTGTTTATCCGCATTTTTTTCTTTTTCCATGTCCTGCCTTGAAAACATTTCGTCTTTTTGAAGAAACAAAGCTGTAATATTTTTAGCGGTATTTCCTCCAATATTTTTAATTGCAATCCAGAACTCAACGGAATTAATTTCTGGTCTCTGATCTTCTGGAATTTTATTCCATCCTTCGTAACTCATGCTTGTGCCACGGCTCAGGTATACTTTAGCAGGAGAAGGAGTATCAAATGTTATTAATGGTAGGGATTCTTGCTTTAAGCTTCCAACGTTTTTTTGGACTCTTCTTGAATATAGAACATAGACCGTTATTCCTATTATGAAGATTCCAACAATTGGAAGAAAGAATATGTTTTGAAGAAATTTATCAAATGTTTTTGATACTATTGAGGTTGTTGTTTCTTGGGAACTAGGAGCCTGGTTTATTTCAAATGACGTTGCGCCTATTGTTTCACCTGTTTTTGCAGTCAAAACATAAAATACTGATTCTTTCCAAGCTGGGTCTGATAGTGGCAAGGCTGTTTCGAATGTATTGTTTCTACCCAAATCTACCTGAAACAGCCAGACTAATTCTGCCTTACTATTGAATATTTTTAAAACCAATTTATCAGATGTAGCATTTGTCGTAGATCCGCTTATCTCTATAGTGTCTCCAATGTTGTATGAGGTTTTATCTGTTTTAACTGATACAGTTGTATTAGCGAGCGGATCGGAAAAGGAATGTGGAAAACCTATGAAAGCTACCGAGATTGCCACAATAATCGCAGCCAAAATTATTTTTGTCATGTCATTTTACCTTCCTTTTCTAAAATCTATCTCTCTTAAATCAGTTCTTAAAGAATTTTATGGCTTAACTCAAGGCAAAGTAAACCTGGATGTTAGCAAATGTGAAATCTAGGATTGTCATTTTCAAGAACAGAATTTCATATTTTCTGGCACAACAGTAAGTTCCAAAATAAATTGTACGATCAGTGTTTTTTAAAGAATTTGTTTAGTGTTTTTTTCTCCAGATAACTTAATTTTTCCCTTGGAATAAATTTCCAAGGTTGCCACTGTTTACTATCCTGTACAACGTTTTGTTCAGGAAGAGATTGATTCGATTCCTGTGTTTTCAAACCTCTGTCTGGCTCTTTATCATGGGGTATTTGTTTTTGTTGAGTTTCCATGGTTCTTGTTTCTAATCGTTCGTGTTCTACTATATGTTTAAGCTGTTGCAATATTTCCTCGACAGATGATTCCTTTTTTGCTTTGTCGTAAGGTTGTTTTTGTTGTATCTGCTCTGAGGAAGATATAGTAGGGGAATAAACAGTACTAATCTCATTCTGTTTCCGGTTTTGTATTTCAGTTGTTATGTCCTTCCTGAGTCCACTTGAGATGCTGGAAAGTCTTTCCTGCAATTTCCTGATTCTCAGCTGATGTGCATCATTATCATTTAACATAGGTCTTATCTTTTACACAAGGTGTGTTTTGTTGACTTAAAAAACTTGGACTGTTTTTTATATGGCAAGGGGTTCTCTGTCCTTTCCTGAGTCTTTAGATTGGAATCCACTTCCTGTTGTTCCAGCAACTGTTTGTTGTTTCAGGCCAACTTCCGGTTGAGTTGAATATCGTGATCCTAAATTTTCCATCAATAACTCCTTTGCCACAGTCATCACATCACCGTATGTTTGTACTATGTGGGAAATGGACTTTTCAACATTCTCTGCAAGTAGATCTGCACTTGACATTTTTTCTGAATAATGTTTTTTTGTATCTTGAAGTGATGTTTCTGCCTCGGAAAGCCTTCTAGTGGCAAGGTCTTTGAGTTTCCTTGATGAATTAAGCTCGCCTCTGGCTTTCTCAAGATCTGTCTGTTTCTTTATCAGAGTTCCTTTTAATGATCCAACAGCCTTTTCCGCATCTAGTGAATCGAGATCGGATGTTATAGCTTTGATTCCTTCCATTGCGGTTTTAAGGTTATTCAATTCTTTTTCAAGCATAGCAATAATATTTTCGTTATTGGTTATTCTCTTTTCTCCAGAAGCAATTTCTTCTGATATTTTTCTTACCTCGTCTTCCTTTTCAATTACCATGGATTTGAGCGCAGCTGCCTTGGTTTTTTCTTCTACAGAGTATTTTATTGTATCTTCCATAAATTTGGTTATAACTTCCAGATCATTTTTCATATCATCTGATATTTTTCTTAATTCTTTTGATGACAATAACGCACTGCCAGTTTCCTCAAAATTTGAGCTACTCATTACCTACATCAACCTATAAAGTCGATATTTAATAAGATTCCGAGTTCTATCGAATCTGGAGTTTGTCTATAAACCAATCACTGTGCATATTGGTTTTCCTTTTAATGTAAATTGTTCTTCTCCCATTGACTGATCATTCCAAGCACCAAACTCCTTTCTTTTGGATCGACATATTCGTTTGAACCTTTGGTTTCTTCTGATGTCTGCGGGATTGGTTGTGGTGTTGGTGTAGGTTGAGTTGATGGTGTAATGGGTACAGTTGAGTTTGTAGGTGGAGATGGAGGTGTTGGTGTAGGCTGAGTTGATGGTGTAATGGGTACAGTTGAGTTGACAGCTGGTGTGGGTGGTGTAATGGGTACAGTTGAGTTTGTAGGTGGAGATGGAGGTGTTGGTGTAGGCTGAGTTGATGGTGTTGGTGCAGGTATTGCCGGGGAAGCCATTCCATATAACCAAAATTTCTGAATGTTATTGTTTTTCTCGTCTACCACATAGATACTATTTGACTGGTCTATTGCAAGTCCAACAGGGTCCCCAAATTGACCTGCTGAAGTTCCTACCAATCCCCAACTCAAAACAAAATTTCCATAAGGATCAAATTTTTGAATGCGGTGGTTCAAAGTATCCGCAACGTAAAAGTTACCATTCGAGTCTATTGCTATTGCTGTAGGGTTGTTGAATCTCCCCTCTTCTGAGCCTTGAGAACCAAAGAAGTTCATGAAATTACCAATGCTTGAGAATTCTAGAATCTTGTCATCTGGCGAAGATACATAGATATTGCCTTTGGAATCAAGCGCTATTCCATTAGTTGCTGTAAAATTACCATAGTCTGTACGTAAAGGCTTGAATTCATTCATGAAAGTAAAATTTTTATTAAATTCTTGAATCGTGTTTCTTCCTGAATCTGCAACGAGAAGATCTCCTTGACTGTCTGCAGCAAGCCCAACTGGAGTATGAAACATTCCTCTGTTATCGCCATAACTCCCCCAAGAATAAATAAAATCTCCATTATCTTTATCAAACACATCTATTCTTGCGTTTCCTGTATCGGCAACAAAGACGTATTTTGTTCCAACAAATATTCCATGTGGATGTAATAGTTGACCATTCCCTGATCCTAGACTTCCCCATGATAACAACAATTTTCCATTAGAATCGAATTTTTTTACTTGGGAGCTTCCAGAATCTACAACATAAATGTCACCATTAGAATCAATAGCTATTCCGGTTGGAGCAGTAAAGTTTGTTGCAAAGTTTGATACAAAAACAGGTACACCAGAATGATTTGCATTGAGCATTTCTATATTATCCACTGAGGGACCACTAACAAAATAAGGAGTAGATCTGACTATTCCATCATAATCTATGTAAAGTTCCCATTGACCAGAAATAGCATTCTTACCTATCTTATGTGACAATATTGTATCAATTGCAGTTATTGGCAAAGATAATCTTGGATATTCTATAGAGTACGGATCTATAACCCAAAGGCTTGTCGAATTTGTGATGACCTGAGAGGTGTGAATCTTTACATGAATAATATCCCCTGGCCTGTAGTTTAACTTGTCAAGAAATACATCAAATTCTATATTTGGTAGCGGTGCTGGATTTGCAATGACACTGAACGAGCCTGATTGACTAACGCCTCCGTACTGGACTACATAATTGTATGTTCCAATATTCTTTGTTACATTATCTAAAACTAGAGGGGTGTGTACAGAATATACACGAAACTTGTGAGTAGTGACATCTCCAGAAGGACCTGTTATTGTTATTGTGCCTCCAGACTGTGTAACCCTAGTGAATAATAATTCCATATTAACAACATCACCTACTTGATAGGTACTCTTGTCTGTCTGTGCGGATACTTTCATGAGATCAGAATATTTACCCAAAAGAAATGGTACTTGGACCACCGTGTTATAATACTGAATATTTAGCTTGTACAGTCCAGGTGGATGGTAATCTGCAAGTTCTGTCATATGAAAATTGTAAATTATGCTAGGCTGAGTTGCTCTTATTTCGATCTGAGGTATGTCCTTTACAATATTTCCCTTTTGGTCATAAAAATTTAGATAGAAAAATTCTGCTTGCTGTACAGCTGGTACGTAATATGAAGTGGTGATGTTAATGTTCATCATATCTGGTTCATAATAGAGATCCTTTCCAGTGAAAACAGTTAACACGATTGGATTTACCTTGAAACTAGCTGTTTGATTTACGCCGTCGTATGTGTAATCAATCGACCAATTTCCAAAATAATTGTCAAAAGCATTTCTTACTATTTCATGTACAGCAGATCCATCTCCTCTTATCTGGGTAAGATTACCTGATATTGTGGAATTATTTGGCCTATGGGCTATCCAGAGCTACTGGACCTCCATTATATCCTTGAATTTTAAGATTCACAAATATCGGGTCATTTGGACCAAAAACAGGAGTCCGGGGAGTTGCAGTGATATTTATGGGAGTTGTAGTGATGGTTATGGCACTTGCCTGTTGGTAAGTGATAAAAATTATTGAAATTGCAAATATGAACAGGAGAATTATTTTTCTCACTGTGTGATCCCTCTCTCTAATCAAATAAATCATTTTGGTAAAAATTGTTCATTATGGAATCCAATTAAATAAATACTGAACAAACAGAGATCGAATACTTGAAGGTAAGACTGTACGAAATATTCACATCAGTGGAAGGAGAAGGAATTCTCTATGGTACCAAGACGCTTTTTGTTAGGCTAGCAGGGTGCCCTTTCAAATGTTTCTACTGTGATACAAAAGAAGCATTACCTATGACATCAGGAAGAGAATATTCGTTGGATGAGGCAAAAAAGCTAATTGAAAACAGTCTGGCAAAAAATACATACAAAGTAAATTTTACTGGGGGAGATCCGCTTATCCAATCTGAAGCGGTATCTGAATTGGCAAAATTTGTACAACAAAAGAAAATTCCAACCTACCTAGAGTCATCTTGTTTTGATTCTGTGAGATTTGGCCAAGTTTTACCCTACTTTGACTACATCAAAATTGAGTTCAAAACTCTTGATTCTGAATTTGTAGATGAAGATCATTATTCTAAACTTTTAGAAAATGAATTACAATGTTTGAAACTTGCCATCGATTCTGGTAAAGTGACTTACATCAAAATAGTTGTGAGCTCAAGAACCAAGATCGAACACTTCAGACAGCTTCTCAAGAACATTTTTGATATCACATCAAAGTCCAAAGTTGCAGGATTTATAATACAGCCCACGTATGGTATGGAAGAGCCAGATTTGAAGCAACTTCTAGACTTCTATGACGCGGTTCACGTTTATTATGAAGAAGTACGTATCATACCTCAGTTACACAAATTCATAGGAGCGCCATGATGAACAAAGAGAGAGTAAAAAAACTAATTCGAGAATTGATTGCCGAGATAGGCGAAGATCCGACAAGAGAGGGTCTAGTGGACACTCCAAGCAGAATCGCAGACATGTATGAAGAGATCTTCAAAGGATATGATGCAGAGTCAGAACTCTCAGTTAAATTCTCCGAAGATTCTGACGTGGTTATAGCAAAAGATATACAATTTTACTCAATGTGTGAACACCACATGTTGCCATTCTTTGGTAAGATTACAATAGCATATGCTCCAAACGGTAAGGTATTTGGCATATCAAAGTTAGTTCGTCTTGTAGAAAAATACTCAGCTAGACTGCAAATCCAAGAGAGAATTACAAAAAATATCGCAGATGAATTGCATTCTGAAGGAGTAAAGGGGGTATTAGTGATAGCAGAAGGAGAACACCTTTGCATGAAAATGCGTGGCGTACGAAATGACTCTACGGTTACAACTATTGCCTCAAGAGGCGTTTATGATACAAAAGAAGCAAGAACTGATGTTCTAAGTTTAATTTATAGCGGTAGATCCAGACCAAATATCGTCTAATCTGAAAAACTAAATAATAACATCTAATTCACAACAAACGTGGTTGTACATAACAATATCTTTATTCCAAAAGACTCTTGGCCAGCCTTTGCATGGTATGCAGTAGAGTTCTTCATCATAATGGCAGTTGGAATGCTACTTGCAGCAAATTCAATGGATTATTTTAAAAAATTAGGTTTTGATGAATCCATGACTAATTGGATCTTTTGGGGTCTTGTCGGCGTACCATATCCATTATACTACCTTATCGTGCGTCCGCTCCTTTTAAAAAGACCAGCACTAAAAATCTAGACTAGTTGATTTTGTATCTAGTTCTATCTATCATGTTTGCCTGACGAAAAGCCATCTTTCTATTATTGCAGGATTCACATTTTCCACAGTGTATTTTTGATTGAGAATAGCAACTCCAAGTTTTGAATATGTCATCCCCAAGCAAACCATGACCTATCTTGAGAAGATTACTCTTAGAAAGGCCTCCGATAAACGGGCTCCATATTCTAATCTTCTTTCTCAAACCTTTTCTTATGCCATCAATCTCTCCTTCATTAAGTGCATCTGCAAGTAATCTGGAAAATTTGGGTCTACAATCTGGATACAGCTGATTGTCTTTGTGAGCTCCATAGGCCACTAGATTAGCATTTTTTGAAAACGCCCAAGCAGATGCTATGGAAAGAAAGACAGCATTTCTTATTGGAACAACTATCGAATAGTCGAACTTGGATGGTATGTTCATTTTTGAATATGTCAAGGCATTTGTCTTTTCATACAATCCTTTCATGAATTCTATATCAATTATCTTATGCTCCCGAAATTTCAGTACTTTAGAAAAATGCTTTGCCGCACTTATTTCCTGATCAGCCTTTTGACCATATGAAAAAGTGATCCCGTAAATGTCATAACGTTTACGCAAATAGATGGCAGTGCATACAGAGTCTATTCCACCACTAAATACTACAATTGCTTTCAATTTGAATACGGTAATTTTTGACCAAATAAAATGCTTGACTAGGCAATTGTGATCAATGCAGCTCCACACAATATTAGGCCAGCGCCAGTAATGACTCTGAATATGCTCTCTCTATGAACAATTTCCCTAAAATACAAAACTCCCCAAGAGATTGCAAATAGCGTAGCTGTCTGTGATATGGGATAGGCTACAGTAATTCCAATCAATCCAACGGCTATCAAGACCGATAAGCTTCCTATGTTGAATAAACCTCCAGAAAGAACTCCTGCCATCATTTCTCTTTTTGCAAATTTTCTTGAAAGTAATAACAATGGTATGCCAATTGCAAAGATGGAAAGGCTAGATGAAAAGAATCCGGCTTGAAGTGAATGAGTAGCTTGAAGAGGAATAACGTAAGAGCCTCCTACCAATCCTGAAGCCACTGCAATGAGATATCCCTTCTTCCGTACGGGTTGGTTCTTTGATGTATTTGAGATAAAAATCAATCCGCCAAGCAACAATCCCACTGCAATAATGGCAAGAACCATGTAGTTGAATTTCTCATCAAAATACAAAATCCCCCACAAGAATGATACGAGAATGCTAAAACCTGCAAGAAATGGAGATGTCCTAGAAAGACCAATCAATCTAACAGAATAAAGAGCAAGTACATTTCCAGCTGTCCATATTGCCCCACTTAGTAATCCTGCTGGCAAAACTTGGAACCCCCATAAAAAGCCAATTGGAATAGCAAATAGGATGACACCTATGCCAGTAGCACCCTGCAATTGCCAGATGTCTGTAACTCTAACTTTTCTAATGGGAACAAAAAAACTTCCCCAACATATGGCTGCACCAACAGCAGATAGTAAGCCCAACGAATTCAAAGCAGCTCAATTGTACGAAGTGAGGTATAACTCAGTTTCTATTTTCTTTCAGTTCTAAAGTTTAATTTGGAGATTCATGATGTTTTGATATGCAGTATCTCAAGGTAGAAAAAGAGAATGACATTGTCCAAATTACGATAGATAGAGCAGATAAGCTAAACGCGATGAGTCTTGAAGTCATGAATGAGTTTATTTCGGTTTTAGATGAATTGGAGAAAGACTCCTCAAAAGTGATCATAATTACAGGAGCCGGACAAAAAGCATTCTCTGCAGGTGCAGATATTGAATACATGAGCAAGATTGGGCCTACAGAAGCAGAAAAATATGCACTCAGGGGACATGAGGTTCTAAACAAGATAGAAAAATTGGAAAAACCAGTAATAGCTGCAATAAACGGTTATGCACTTGGAGGTGGCTGTGAGCTGGCACTCTCTTGTGATCTTAGGTTTGCATCACCAAATGCACAACTAGGCCAACCAGAAGTAACATTAGGTATCTGCCCGGGATGGGGTGGTACGCAAAGGTTATTGCGAATTGTTGGTCCTGCAAGAGCAAAAGACTTGATTTTCTCAGGTAGACGAATCAGTGCAGAGGAAGCACTGTCAATGGGTCTAGTTAACAAAGTTTTTCCATCTGAAACTCTACTTTCCGAAACTAAATCTTACGCTGAAAGTGTTGCAAAAAACAGTAACTTTGCAGTTGGTATATCTAAAATGCTTGTTAATAAGGGAATGGATGCAAGTTTAGATACTGGGCTCAAGCTCGAAATTTATTCATGGTCTCTTTGTTTTTCAACCAAGGAAAGAGAAGATAGGATGAATTCTTTTCTACATAAAAAATAACTAGATAACAGTAGCTCCTCTGCTTGGTTTGCATATTACCACTGTACAATCTGTCTTGGCTGAAGCAAATCCCTTTTTCATGGAGTTCAATATCTTTCTAGGATTGCTGGATATTGATGTAAAAGCAATTACTGACGGTCCAGCCCCACTAATTGTTACTCCAATAGCACCTGCATCTAGGGCATTATTCTTTACTTTATCAAAACCTGGAATCAGATGCTTTCTTGCCGGTTCCACTATTATGTCATTTATGGAACTACCTATCAATTTAACATCTTTTCTCATAAATCCGGCAGTTAATGCCGATGCGTTTGAGAGATTCTTGACATGATCTGAGAGTTTTACTTGTTTTGGAAGAACTTTTCTTGATACTTCTGTCTTTTTTTTGGGTACGTGAATTTTTGGAATTGCCACACAAAGAACCAAGTCTTTGGGAGGATCGATCTTTATTACATTAAACGGATCTGTTCTTACTATGACAAATCCCCCTAGAACTGATGCAGCAACATTATCATAATGAACTGACCCTGCACTAGCCATCTCGCCTAGCCCTGCATATTTGACCAAGTTATTTCCATCAAGTTTCAATCTGAACAAAGCATCAAAGGCAACCGCTGCAGCAGCTGCTGAGGCTGCACTGCTACCCATTCCAAAGCCTGTTGGCACACCCTTCTTAATTCTCAAAACTAGGCCAGTTTTTATTTTAAATTTTCTAGCCATCTCTTTTACTACAATGCCTGCAGAATTTTTTTCTGGTTCAATGGGAACAGGATCAAGACTTTGAATTTTGATTCCCTTGCCTTCCTTTTTTAACTGGACTTGATCATAATATGCATCCAATGCTAGTCCAAAAACATCAAACCCTGGACCAAGATTCGCAGTAGAACATGGAGCTTTTACAGTTACGCTTTCAACCATAATCTTCCATCTCTTCTCCCATGTTAAGAATTCTGCTCAACGCTGCATGAAGGTTAATCATGCCATCTCCTGTAGCGTTTGAAATTGGAATCAACCCTTGGGCAAATCCTCCTAAATTCATACTCCTCAAAAGACTTGAAGCAAGGGTATAACTCTCGCCATCTGATTCTTTTGCAATGGCTTCTTCAAGACTTGCCATGTTTGAAGACCATTTTAGTATGTCTTTAATTTTGTCTTCTATAAGATCTACTTTTGTTATCACATTTACTTGGGGTAAACCTAATCTCAGTTTAACAGATGTTGCAAGTAATGCTATTGATACAAAATTAACTGCTGTTGTAATGAGAGAGCCGTCATGAAGAAACACCGAGGTCTTTTGCTCCGCATTTAGGTTTTGCACAAAAAAGAGCCCGCTAGCTCTGTATGCAAATAATTCAATCTGACCCGGGGTATCCACTATTAAATAATCTGGATTTACGTTATCAAGATCACGTTGTAATTCATCAATCTTGGAAGCAACTAGATCATTTGCCATGATCATGGCTCCGTTTGGACCTAGGTCATACTGTCTCATTATTGATACCATGTCCACATAATCTCTCACATCTACATCGCATGTGTATGGAAGATTTTCTACTCCGGGATCCAAATTTAACATTCCAACAAAGTGGTTATTTCTAGTATAATAATCAAGAATTTTTGAAGCCAGTAGAGATTTACCAGATCCTGCAGTTCCTACAAGAAAAATCACTTTCATTTTTGATCAACTATTTTATGTTGAGCTTATATTTCCATCCATGAGTAGAGCATGCGATGAATTGGAAGCTATTGGCACTGCCTGTAAGTGTAATACCCTTTCTGATTATTGCTGCTACGTTTAATGTTAGTCTTGCAAATCTGCTTGCGGTAGGCATGGTACCATTTATTGGAGCCGCATTTGCTATGGCCTGCAAGCTATTCACTCAAGGTTTGAAATTCAATTATTTAGTTAGGAAATTTTTAGGACCCATCGATGTAAGCTGGAGAACAATTTCGGTAAGGATTGGAAGTGAGTTTGTTACATCAACAACCCCATCTTTTGTCGGGGGCGAGTTGGTAAGAATTATGTGGTTAAGTAAGAAAGGAGTACCAGTTGGAAAAGCATCCTATGTTACAATTGTAGAGATCGTAACAGAGGTTTTGGTATCCGGAATATTTGCTATTACTGCTGCGGCCTTTTCCTTTGCCTATGGAGCATATGTAGTAGGTATAGCTATACTTGCAGTTAGTTTGCCCATAACCGGGGTTTGGGCCTCGCTATTTTTCTTATCGTCTAAAAGAACATTTCAGGTACCAAGATGGATTTCAAAAGTTGCTGCAAGAGTGGGAAAAGGCCGTTCTTTGCAATATATTGAAAAGACAAACCTTTGGATGAAAGAAATTTGTGATATGAGTAGGGAAACACGACACAATCAACAAATGAAAAAAGCCTTTGTAGTATCAATGATAATCTCGGTATTTACTTGGTCATTTTATGGACTTTCATTTATGATAATTGCAAATGGGGCAGGTTATGTCACAGACTTTTTCCATTCTCTAATGGCTACAATGGCCGCAAATGCGATAGGAAATCTCCCCATAACTATTGGTGGTTCTGGTCTGACCGAGTTTGCTATATGGGCCTACCTTGGGCATCTGAATACATTAACGTATGAAGCTGCAAAGAACAGCCTTCAGTGGAATATCATCATAGCTTGGAGGATCGCAACTTATCATGTAGGTCTAGTCATAAGTTGGCTATTTCTCATGAAGGTAGTCTATCCAAGTATCAAAAATCAAAAGGCTGTATAGAAAGCACTTTATCTTCACCATCTTTACTTTTTTATTATGGATTACTCAGGAAAAATAGTCGTAATCACTGGTGCATCAAGTGGTATTGGAAAAGAATCTGCTCTAGAATTTGCTAAATTACGCGCTTCTGTTGTGCTTGTTTCAAGGGACACGAACAAGCTTGAGGAAGTTGCAAAAGAACTCTCCAAGTATCAAACTCAAATTCTTGTGTGCTCTTGCGATGTATCTCAAAAGGACCAAGTAAATCAAATGAACAAGAAAGTTTTGGAAAAATTTGGCACCATTGATGTACTTGTAAATAATGCAGGCTTTGGAATTTATGGTAATTTCAATGATCTAAAAGTAGAAGAAATAGAATCGCAGATGGGAACAAATTATCTAGGTATGGTATATTGCACCAAGACTTTTTTGCCAAAAATGCTAGAACAGAAATCTGGTCATATAGTGAACGTGGCTTCAGTCGCTGCAAGTTTTGGCATTCCTGGAATGGTGGGTTATTGTGCATCCAAGTTTGCAATGTTGGGTTTTTCAGAATCGCTATATCATGAACTGAAAGGAAGTGGTGTAGGAATAACAGTCGTAAGCCCAATAATGGTACGAACTAACTTCTTCAATCATAATTCATTTAATAAAATGCCACGATATACCGTCGCTCTTAGCGCAAATACTGTAGCAAAAGCTGTTGTAAGAGCTGCATCTTCGCCTAGACTTGAGATTGTGGTTCCTCAATTTGTAAGGATAGCAATATGGTTCAAGCAGACATTTCCATACCTGATAAATCCAATAGTTGGTGGAATTTTTAGAAGATCAAGAGCCAACCAGAAATTTTAATGCTTTATTCCTCTTCAGATTCATCAGAACTTGCAGAATCAGAATCAACGTCCATCATCTCAAGGCTTGCAAGATCAAATTGATATATTGCATCCATATCGATTTCCATCTCCTTTTTGAGGAATTCTATGAGCTTTTTGCCTAAAGGAGCCTTGCAAGCATTGATTGTGAACTCGTAGACGACACCTTTCATAAGGTCTGACGGCTTGATCTTTTTTGGCAAACTCATACCTTCTATGATTTTTCTGCCATCTTCTACAGCTTCGTAAACCTGCGCGTCTATTTTCATATCCTTGTCGTATATCTCAAGTATGTAACCTGTTCTTGTAATGGACTCTGGTTTTCCAAATTTAGCATTCTTTATCTCATCTTGTACCCACTTTGGAATTTCTTTAGTCATCTCTGCTCACCTTTGTAATTAACCCTGTTTTTCTTTCTTACTTGATTGCCACCAGTCACGATATTCATCATGTTTGTCTTCTCGTGTCTTCTCACGTTTATTTAATTTGTATTTGATATCGCTTATCTGTTCTCTGGTTGCAAACAATCCGCATTTTTTACAAATGAAATGCTTTGTGTTAGGATCAAATTTCATTTCTATCTGAACCTCCTTGGCTGCACACTCAGGACACTCGGTCAATGACGCGATCACTAGAGTTATCCATAAAAGCTTTTGCTAGTTTCTGGTACGCGGTCTATGTCTTCATCCCTAACTGGTCAGTTCGCCCATCGATAAATGCCGCGTACCAGAATTTGAAATTCTATTTTAAAAATTATAATCCTTTCTAATCTTCGAGCATTTCTGAAATGATCTTTGCAGTTTTCTTGGTTCCACCTCTGTCATAATTTTTGGCAAATTCTACCAGATTTTCTTGATACTTGTTGTAGTTGTTGTGTATTTCAAAAACTGCACTCACTGTTTGCTTGACGTTGGTAGCAAGAATGCCAAGATTTCTCTCTTCAGCCCATTTTATCTGATTTGTATGTTCGTCATAGACAGGAATTCCTATGATTGGCTTTGCCTTTGTTCCTAGTATCTCTCCCATTGCAGTATGAGAACCATTTATCACAGCATATTTACACAAACTCAAGACAGTGTCTTTTTCTTGTTCAGAGAGAAATCCCACATCTATCTGGATCCAATCAATATTTTTCTCAAAAGCTTCAGAAATTGAGTATGTCTTACCGTCCTTGCCAAGTACCTTATCCAAGGAAGGGTCATTTTTTGCATGTGAGACAATCCTTCTCTCATTATTCATTCTAGTTGCATGAAAGACCTTTTCATATTTGGTGGACGTTGCCTTATTTGTTGACTTGTTACCAGTTATCATCCAGTATCCAAAACCATCTACATTTTCAATCAATTTCTCCAAATCTGACTTTGGACCATGATTAATTGTAGTGCCGCTTGAAAAATGGCCAGCATATACTACTTTTTTCTTTAATCTTTCAGGAAAGTTGAGGTTGTACTCACATATAGTATAAGGAGGAGGAGAATCTGCAACAACTATCTTTGTAGCCTTTGCAATCTTCTTTGATATGTACATTACTGCAGGATAAAAAAAGGATCGTGATACCCAAAGCTTAGGTCTGAATTGATTTGTAATAAAGATGGACTTGACATTTCTCTTCTCCGCTATGATGTTTGAACCTACATCACCATCATTAATAACAAGATCAAATTTTTGCTTATCATACAATTTTCCTTCAGCGAGTAGGTATTTTGCCATCACTGAAACAAGAGGTTGCCTTCCTGCAACAGGAAGAAGAATGTTAAATAGAGATAAAGTAATGCTTGGACCACATTTGCCATCGATGGGCGTAGGAATTACTATATTGTGAAGATTCTCCTTTTTTGCAGGGAATCTCTTGAGGAGTTTTTGGTAAATCTCTCCACTACTTGAATAATGAATATCCAGATCATCCTCTACGTTTTTACGAATTACATCATCAAGGGCCATCATTCTGGTGAAATGGCCATTTCCCCATGGATTAATGAACCCGCCTATCTTTTTCATGCATGCAACTAAATTAGTCCTACTTAAATTCTCAATGATTCATTCTCAGAGAATCAATTATATCATATACATTTTTTGGTCCCGCAGTTAGCGATATTGATTCAAGGCTTTTCAACGCATCGCTAACGTTTTTTTGAATTTTCTTTTTTGGAATGTTTCTTTTGGTAAATTTTGATTTACACAAGTTCTCTAGATTTGTAAGATACTTCTCTAATCCTATTTGCCTAGCATTTTCAAGAATGCTAGAGTCCATGCCAGCAAGTGGAAGCCATGGTACCAAGTTCTTCTGAAAAACAGTTTTCGTACCTTCTTCTACAAACCATACAGGTAATACAAAGGGTAAGATTGGTAATGCTACACGCTTGATTTTTCTGGACGAGGCAATTGACACCATGAGATAAATCATTACTAAAATTTTCATTAATGGATCTTGAGTCTTGGGCATTTTACAGAATTGAAGTATAATTTTTTCTTGAACAATTGATGGTAACATCCTGTTTATCATTTTAGATATCTTAAGAAGATCTGAATCACTTGAGTAACTTACGATCATCTTTACATCAAAACCCATTTTGATGCTTTGCAGACATGCTATTGCAGATAACTCGTCATATATGCAACAAAGTATAGTTTCCTTTTGAGAATTATATGGAATTCCTCCCAGTCCCTTATCTACAAAAATGCAAACATAAGCATGTGATTCTGTAAGATATGTGTAAAGCAATCTGCTATGATCTAATTCCAAACCAGGCTTTACTTGTAGATCGATGGATTTCTCGATTAAAGATGAAGTTGCTGCAACTTCCAAATCTTTTGTCAAGTAGTCTGCAGATTTTCCTTCAACCTTGATGTAGAATTTCTCACCTTTCAACAACAAATTCATACTTGTACTTGTAATTGTAGAAAGTACCGTATCAAACTGATTCTTAACTTCTTTTGCAATAGCTATTCGATCAATACCAAAAAGTGATCCAATCGTAGAGGAAGCAAAAACAGGATCATTTGCTTCTATTATTATCACAGAATTATTCTTTCGCACACAAGTGAAACTCTGTTTCTTGATCTTGAGAATCGTTGAGATACTTGTTTCTAAACCATCCATCTTATTTAATGAGAAAATGGATGGAAAAACAACCAGTACAGTCTTCTCATTCATTCTATTTCCAGTGTTTTGACTATTTATAATTCTAGGATAGAAAATCAACCTAAATAATTATATGACCAAAATGAATGCGTTTTCTTATGCATAACTTTACTGCTGAGCAGATACAGCAGTTAAACGAAAAACTGAAGACGCCGCAAGATGTTCTCAAATGGGCATTAGACAATCTTCATCCCAAAATAGCCATGGCATCAAGTTTTGGAGCAGAAGATGTTGTAGTAATTGATATGATGATGAAAATAAATCCAAAAGCTAGAATCTTTACGCTTGATACTGGTAGATTAAATCAAGAGACATACGATGTTATGGATGAGATAAGAAACAAGTACAACATGAACATCGAAGTAATGTTTCCAGATTCTAATGAAGTTGAAGAAATGGTTCGTGTCAATGGCATGAACTTATTTTATCAAAGTATGGGAAATCGTAAACTGTGCTGTGGCATCAGAAAAGTCCATCCACTCAAGAAGATGCTCTCAACTGTAGATGGATGGATTACTGGACTAAGAGCTGACCAAACCGAAGTGAGGTCTAACGTCCACAGAATTGAGACTGATCCGCAACACAACGGCATCATAAAAATAAATCCGATAATTGAATGGACATGGGAGCAAACTTGGGACTACATTAAGAATAATAACATACCTTACAACAAACTTCACGACAAGGGATATCCTAGCATAGGATGTGAGCCTTGTACACGTGCAATCAAACCGGGGGAACCATTGCGGGCAGGACGCTGGTGGTGGGAAACAGATCCTCAAAAAGAATGTGGATTGCATGCGGAACACGGAAAGTAACATTATAGGTAATATGATATGGGTACTGCACAACCACATGGCGGTAAGCTGAGTAGACAGATCTACAAGCAAAAACCAAGATAACCTGTTTTCGATACAAGTCAATGCTGATCTGGCAAGCGATATTGAAAATATATCTGACGGTATTTTCAGTCCGCTTGAGGGATTTCTTCTACGAGAAGATTTTGAGAAAGTGATCACAAAGGGAAGATTAGCAAATGACCTTCCTTGGACAATTCCAATAGTACTTGATGTTGATAAAGAAACTGCAACAAAGATGAAAGATGCAAAAGATGTTGCTCTAAGTGTTAACGGTACAAATTTTGCGGTCTTGCATGTAGAAGAAGTATACACCTTTGATAAAAATGCAACAGCAAAGGGAGTTTATGGCACAATTGATGAAAAACATCCCGGAGTAGCAAAAACCATGTCAATGAAGGAATCTCTGGTTGGAGGCAAAATTGATTATATTACAAGACCAGCAGAAACGCCAATTCGTAGATACAGAAAGACTCCAAGAGAAACAAGAGAACTATTTGAGAAGGCAGGGTGGAAGACAATAGTTGGATTTCAAACTAGGAATGTGCCTCATGTTGCACATGAGATGCTTCAAAAGGCATCACTGAACACACACGATGGACTTTTTGTTAACCCTCTGATAGGGAAGAAAAAGTCAGGCGATTATAAAGATGAAGTAATAGTTGCAGCCTATGAGACGCTGATCAAGTACTACTATCCGCAGAATAGATGTCACCTTGCTACACTACACACCGAGATGAGGTACGCAGGTCCAAAGGAAGCTATTCATCATGCCATAATGAGAAAGAATTTTGGATGTACTAACATCATAATAGGCAGAGATCACGCTGGTGTGGGCAATTACTATGATCCCTTTGCTTCACAGAAAATATTTGACGATTATCCTGACATTGGAATTGAACCTATCTTCTATCCTGCCTTTTTCTATTGCAAAAAATGCTTGTCCTTTGCAAGTGAAAGAAATTGTCCACACGGACAGGAATTTCAGGAACAACTTAGTGGCACCAAGCTTAGGACAATGATCCTTGAAAAACAAAGTCCATCAGAATACATGATCCGACCAGAGGTATCAAAGATCCTTATGAACTGGAATAATCCGTTTGTAGACTAGATTTTTATTGAAATGAACCCAGCTCATCTTATGCGTAGCGTGATACTTGCTGTACTTTTACTGGTAACGCCACTTTTACCGGTATATGCCCAAGAAGCTACTATGAACCCATCTGTCCATTATGATTCAGTTGAGATACCTGCTGCTGCATTTAATGTTCCAAGAGATAATGGTACTATTTTCAAGCTACCTCATGAACATGTTACTAATTGGCAACTCACCATAGAAAATAAGCTCACATATGCAAACCCAAATGGTACTGCCATAATCAGACTCTATGAAGATCCCACGGTACAGAAATTCATCGAGGTTGGAATGGGCAGTCCTCCAGATTATAGATTATGGGTAGCTGTCAATACTCCAAGCGATGGATACTTTGTGATTATAGATGAAAGGACGGGTGGATGGACCCCTGGACAGATTGTAACAGTGCAACATACAAGTAATGGCGGACTATCTGCGTCAATAGGTCAACAGGTGCTTGTTGATAATTTGGATGTAGCAGGATTTACAGTAAGGGATATTGCCGCATCTGGGCTGGATTCAGCTTCTGACCCTCCAGCCGCATCCTCAGGAAGCGTGTCCATAAATATAGTTTCAGGAGATCCTGCACAAAACCCGATCTTTTACCTGCCATTTATTGTAGTTGGAGTAACTGGAGTCTTGATTGGCGTTTTAATAAAGACTAAGAAGAGATAGTCTTGTAATAATTACACTCTCTTTTTATCTGACAGACTGTGCACATTGGAGATATTGGTTTACAGATATTTTGACCATACATGACAAATGTATCATTTATCCGAATCCAATGCTTTTTTGGAATTTTTTTCATCATCTCAATCTCTGTATCTTCAGGAGTCTTTGTCTGAACAAGTCCAATCCTATTTGAGATTCTATGCACATGTGTATCTACAGGTATAGCAGGCTTGTCAAATGCATAAACCAGAACACAATTTGCAGTTTTTCGACCCACGCCTGGCAGCTCAACTAGTTCATCTAATGTTTGTGGTACTTTACCAGAATATTTTGAATCTATTATGGCCGCTACTTCTATTATGCGCTTTGCCTTTACATGATAAAATCCTGTTGATTTGATAATCTTTTCAATATCTGAAATCTTTGCGCTAGCAAGAGCACGGGCTGTCTTGTATTGTGAGAATAATTTTCTGACCACTGCAGATGTATTTTCATCTCTTGTTCGTGCTGAAAGTATTGTTCCAATAAGAATGCTCAAGGGGCTTCCATTTTCGGCTTCGCGTAATTGCCGCAACGCAGTCATTCTAGGTGGCTTGACTGCATCCATTGTCTTTATCATTCCGTCTAGAATTTTTCCTATCTTATCCAACTGACTATATTTTATCATAAACTATTATATCTGTTATAACAAGATCATCATATTGGAGCTAACAAAAGAAGAAGAATCTGCACTTGCTGGAAAACACGGAGAAACTCTTGCGCTTGCATACAGAGTTCTCGTGGCAATAGGGGAGGCTACAGGGGCAGACAAACTAATTCCAGTAGAATGGGCTCATCTATCTGGAGTAAATTACAATACAATAGGTGATGCAGGGGAGGAATTTCTTTCACATCTTAGCAAAGATGCAAAATTTAAGATAAAAACTACTGTAAATCCAATGGGATTTGATTCTGATAGTGTTTCAAAGTTTGAACTTGATGAGGAATTTATCAAAAAACAACATAGTATCAAACAATCATACGAGAAGATGGGTGCCATCCCGTCTTTTTCTTGCATTCCATATGAAATCTTTGAGCTCCCAAAAAAAGGAACCCAAGTATCTTTTGGAGAAAGCAATGCTGCCATTTATGCAAATTCAATTTCTGCTCTAAAAACTAACAAGGAAAGTGCGTTTAGTGCACTGGCAAGTGCGCTCACTGGAAAGAATATCTACTCTGATTTGCGAGACGATGAAGGCAGAAAACCAAATCTTACCATAAGAATGAAGACAAAACAGAAAGATGAACTGACGTACGGATTGCTGGGATATTTTGCGGGAAAGGAAGCAGGAAGCTCAGTTGCTATATCTGGCGTAAAAGAACTAGACAGACGTCACTGCAAATCATTATGCGCAGGAATGGGAACGTCTGGGAGCTGTGGTATGTTTACTTTTGGAGAAGAGGAGAAGGGAGAAAAGATAGACTTTGATGATAAAGAAATGAAAAACGTCAAAGACGAACTCAATACGGCAGAATCAGGCGATGTTATTACACTAGGAAGTCCACAACTCGGACTAGAGGAAATATCAGATCTGACAACTAAACTAAAAGGACGATCATTTAGAAAACGTTGTATGATTTTCTGTCCACGTGCTATACAGGGACAGATTAGAAATCTAAATTATGACAAAGAGCTAAGCCGAGCCGGTGCAGAAGTACTCTATGATTGCTGTATATGTTTGACGCCACTTGTAGACAAAGAAGATGTTGATTCTGTTATTACAAACAGCGTCAAGGGAGCATATTATCTGAGAACATCAAACGGTGTAGATGTCAATCTAAAAAATCTTGATCAAATTATTCAAGAGGAAACAAAATGAATGTTAGGATAATCGTCAAGGGAAAAGCAAAAGGCACTGTACTTTGCGCAAAAAATCCCGTGAATTTCCTTGGGGGTGTAGACAAGATGACAGGAAGGATACGGGATGAGAATCATGATCTCTTTGACAAATTTGTAGGAGACAAGATTCTTGTCTTTCCAAAAGGTATAGGCAGTAGTGTCGGTGCATACACAATTTACTCATTAAAATACAACAAATGTGCACCACTTGCAATAATATGTCTCAAGGCAGATATTACAACAGCATCGGGGTGTGCAATTTCAAATATTCCATTGGTTGTGGCAGAAAAGAAAGACTATGAATCCTTGAAAGATGGTCAAGAGATCACAGTTGATGCAATAGAAGGCAAAATACTATAATTCTATTCGTACTGCTGAGCCATTTGGTTTTGTTTCTTTGAATACAATCCCCTCAAATCGTAAAATCATCGTACTCTTTTGTTTCCAATGATCAAAGGGGGCACCTGCCTTCTCACATGTATGGTTTAGAAACTCTTCTTCATTCCATCCATATTCTACAGGAACCTGAGGAAGTAGAAGACCAGAACCAAATTCCCATTTTACAATTAATCCATCCCTACCAACCCTTATCTTAGATGGATACTTTGATGGATCTTCTACCTTTACCACTTCTGGAAGAGTCAAAACTGTTACTTCAAAAGTAATCTTGTCCAATTCATCATATTCTACAGGTAAAAACCGAGGATCTTCTGTTGCTGATGCTATAGATGCATCCACAAGAGATTGGTATAGTTTTCTATCTGGTGTTGGAAATCCTATACATCCTCTGAGATTTTCTTCTTTGTTTAGAGTAACAAATACTCCAGAATTGAAGGAAAATCTAGATTTGATTTCACTAGAAAGCGTTGCCCTCTTTCCGGTTTCGATATATTCCCTGGCAACTGATCTTGCTGTCCTAACAAGTAACTCTCCATCGTGATCAGATATTACACTCATCTCAATCGCTGGTTTAGTTTTTCTACAAACTCTTTAATCTTCACCAAATGAGTTCCTTCCCAATAAATTTTCTTGCAACCCTTACAGCGCCAAAATTTTTCTTGTCTTTCATAAATTCTGGGGGGAACCTTCTCCATGATCCTTATTTTATCAATCGCTTCAATTTTCTCATTGCAATCTCCACATCTTGAAGAGTTGGTATCAAGTACAAAATTTGAAAGACCGATCTTTTTTGCAATCTGTACAATCTGTTCAATTTCATCATTTCCTCTAATGAGTACTGTCGTAATGCCGCCTATCTTTTCAGCACTTTTGGAAAGATTTTCGTCTTTTGTAACTATGACGCGCCTCTGATTCTCTGCAAATTTAATCAATTCTGAATCCTCAATTGAAGATTCGTATTTGGAGTCATAGCCAAGAATACGCAATTTTCTTGCCAAGTTCCCAAGCATTGCATCTACAATAAAACTAGGCTTATGTGTACTCAATATCCTTGACCAATACCTGATTCTACTATGTGGCTATCGCCTGCAGGAAGTGCACGTATGAAATCATCAATATTAAATGCTTTAACAACATCTTGATTTTCTGCAAGTTTTAAAAATTCTAATCTTATCTTTTTTGCAAGATCCGTCATATCAGTTCCTGCTGGCTCTATAATTACATAAAACAAGCATCTCATCTTTACTGCTGACAGTGGACCAGACATGATTGCATAACTGTCATTTTTTTGATATAATCCTATGGCTAGTTGCAAGTTTGAAACTTGAACAAAGACTTCTAGTCCCCTCTATTGGGAATGCGCCCTTTGCAAGAAATTGACCCGTAGGTGCTCCCATCTTGATCTGATCTGGTTTTACCCAATAGGCATTTAATCCGTACAATCCTTCTCTCCAAGCTCTACTAAAACAGACTGTAGCCTGTGCTACTTCTGTTATACTTGATGTCATCTCATCTTCACTATCTTTTAGGATAAAAAACGGTGATCCTACTATCTCTGCGTGGAAGACTCTGTCATCCTTACCTAGGTGTTTTCTTATTACCGAAGAATTGGATGATGCGTCTCGTCCTCCAATTGCCAAAAGTCCATCTGAAGTGAAAAACCATCTGTACCTTTCATACCATTCTTTCTTTTTCTGTATTGCAAAAACAATAGAATTTTGTGTGATGGTAGCCTGTTTTCTGAATGCCTCCAAATTCTTTTCAGTCTTGATTTTTTCTGACCCTATTGTTTCAATTGCTTTTAATTGTCGTTTTGATTCGTTAAACAAGATAGAAGCTATGGCTTGAATTGATGACTGTGGGTTGATCTTTACTTTATCTTCCTCGATATTTATCATTAGTATGCCACTTTCTCTCATCAGAGAGGAATTGTGTTCTTGCAATAGTGGTGGAACTCTTGAATCCTCGATAGATGTAACTCCAATTGATGCCAAACCAAAGAGAGCTTTGGCAACCTTGGATATTGATTCAGCTCTTCAGCTTAACCAGTGAGATTGCCTTGTTTTGCTCCTCAAGTTTATGCTCCATCTCTATTATCTTTTGGCTTACGGTATCAGTTTGTGATGTCTTTCCCTGTTCTAGAAGATTTTCAGAAAATAGTGAATCTAACCCTTCCATAAAACTAGATACTTGACTGACATTTTTTTGTGAAACGTCTCCAAGCGGTATGGGATACACGTCTGCTCCCTTATCATCACGGACAATGCATGGATCATGTTTTCCACTGACAACTTTTTCAATCATCTCTCTTGTTGCTTGATATATCCTGGCAACTTCTTCGCTAGACAATGTATTTCCCAATCTCTGACCATCTACATTGGATCTCTTCATTATCTCCTCAGCATATTTGGAGGGTAATCCTAGGGTTCTGCCAATCCACCTAACTGTTACAGTAGATGCGGATTTTATCTCCTCTAGATCTTTTTGTGTCACTTTGAAAATATCTGAGCCACTTGATGGTGGAGGAACATATGTTAGGCCAACCCCTAACTTTCTATGTCTTACATCAATTGAATGAAGAAGCGATAAGATCTTCATCTCTTTATTGCACAAAAGTATGTTACCGTCACCAAAAAATTCCCCAATCAGAACAAATTCTTGGTTGAAACCGCTAAATGTAACTTGGACTATTCTCTCACTACCAATTTGCTCAACATTAATAATTCTGGCGCGAAGAAGATCATTTCTGAGTCTCTTTACCAGTCTGTTCTCCTCCATCTGGCTTATCTTTACATTGGTAATCCAAAATCCAAATGTGGAAAACATGAGCAAAAGATCTGGTTTTTCGGGATGATGCAATTTGAAGAGAAGGCTATTGCGAGTTATACCGTAAATGTTGCTGACATAATAGTCCTTTGTCTTGCTGGATATTTCGTTTACCAGATAAGATAGTTCAATTCCTGCAAGTGTCATAATGAGTCGTTAACAGTCCAAAATTATACTCTTTGCTATTGAGGGTCAACCAAACATTGTGAACTATTCTACCCTACAGATAGAGATTCTTCCTGCTTCTGTGATCTCTGTGAGATCTCCACAGGCGTGACTTCCCGATGTTCCATCGGTAAGTTCCACAACGCCAGTCCTCGCTTGAGTATATTGAGGCTTGCGTTGTGGTCGCGATCAATGGATAAACCACATTGGTCGCAATGGTGAATTCTTATGGCAAGCGTCTTTGGGACTTTGTGCCCGCATCTGGAACAATCGATTGTTGAATTTCGTGATTCGACATCGATTTCCATACATTTGTACTCAATCATATTTTTGAATGAACCCCATCCTGCATCCATAATTCTTCGAGCAAGATTATGATTTTTTACCATGTTCTGCAGGTGCAGTTTTTCCATGAAGACAACATCATACTTTCTGGCATAGTGCGTAGAAAGTTTGTGCTGGAAATCCCTTCTCCTGTTGGTAATGCGTTCATGAACAATTTGATACCATCGTTTTGCCTTCTTGTAGTTGTTTGAACCCTTGACCCTTCTCGACATCTTTCTCTGTGCCCTTGCCAGTGACTTTAACATCCTCTCCAAGTTTTGTGGATTTGGTGTTACATTTCCATCCGAGTCGTATGTATAGTTCTTAATACCAACATCGATACCAACACTTTTCTTTATATCGATGAGTTTAGGCAAGACGGGTTGTATCTCTACAGCAATTATGGCATACCATTTACCAACCTTCTTTGTCATGGTTATCTGTTTGATATTACCATCTACTGGTCTGTGTAATCTTATCTCCACCCATCCTATCTTTGAGAGCCAGAGTAGATCAGCGTTACCATGCTTCTCGATGCTGAATCCGGATTGGTTGTAGACAAACGTGTTCCATTCATCCCTTGTTGCATATTGTAGCTGACCCACAACATATCCCCTCTTTTTCTTTTCTATCAATGATCTCCTTGCACTGTCTATCCTGTGTGGTATCATCTGGAGCATCTTGCTGTGGTATAGTTTCAACCACGTCTCGGTCTCCTTGAGCTCTGTGAGTGCAAACTGCATGTCCTGCTTGGACCGTAAGTTCTTACTCAAAAGGTAGTTGTACAGCCAGCGAGAGGCTTCTAATGTGGCACCGAGCCTTGCTTTGATGACGCTGTTAGGATACAGTCTGAATTTGTAATTACGCACTACCTCAAGCCTCCATATGCCACTTCAATACATCTAATGTAACCCGATCTGCTATATCCCAGAAATATGATGTATTCAAGAAATTTCCAACCAAATCAATTGTTTCATTGACTTGAATACCTTCAACAAAGATTATGATACTTGCAAGAATATGAAAGGCTGGTAATTATAACATGCTTTGTCGACCAACTCCACATAGTTTAAGCAGATCGCATCATCCTATCCTCCCTATTACATGTTCATGAATCTGTTGACAAGGAGATCTTCAATTCTAGTTCCTTTTCCTGTTCTGTCACTCGTGTGCCATCACGTGATCACCGAAAACTCTTCAATACTGAGAATACGGACTTGACAATCCACCACTTCTCATAGATTATACTATCACTCCAGTACCAGTAGTCTGACATCTAGGATTGCAAGAGTTTAGAGTTTTGAAGTAAAAGGACATTTCTACACTTGGACATGATATTTTTGGTATTAAATTCCAGTAATTCATGCCTTAATCTCATAACGGTAAATATTTACACAGGCTTCCCTGAGTAAGTTTGAAAATTTACTTGGTAAGACATCCAAAAGGCAAAGATAACGATAAGAAACCAGAGCCAAATGACAACACTGCAAAGGATATGCCTCCTGAAGAACCACGTGCTATGGAGACTGACGAATCTAGGATAAAAAGTGGCCTTGACAAGGTGTTCTGGCTGCGCGTTGGTCTGGGTATACTAGCTGGATCTATTTCTGCCATAATTGGAAGTACTATGTTGCATGCTCATGAAAGAGCGTATACAGGATTGGGGATTGTAATTGTGTTATTCATTATATCATATGGAATAGCAAAAGCACTAAGAGTTCCGCTGCCGTTGTCTGATAAGAGAAAACTTGTCATGACTGGTATTGGAAGCTATTTTTTGATGTTCTTGGTTAGCTGGATTCTGGTATATACGATAATCAATCCACATATTAGCAGCATTGCAACAGTGCATTAGGTAGTTCTAAATATAAAATAAAATCTCATTCAGACTAGATGTGGAAATATAGAACACCTGGCATTCCAGATGAACTATTTGAGAGAGTAGAAGAGGTACCAATTACAAAAGAAGAAGTACGTACAGTACAAATTAGTAAAGGCAGACTAGATGAGGGCCAAACTGTATATGACATTGGATGTGGAAGCGGGTCTGTATCAATAGAGGCAGCACATCAAATAGGTATATCCGGAAAAGTTTTTGCAATTGATTTTGATCCAAAAGCAGTAGAACTTACCAAGAAAAATCTGTCCAAGTTTGGGATCTTAAATGTTACAGTCATTTTAGGAAATGCGTTAGAAAAGATTTCAGAGCTTCCTGTAGCTGATGCAATATTTATCGGGGGAACAGGAGGCGAGACATCTGAGATACTAAAACTCTGTGAAGGCAGACTCAAGCAAGGAGGAAGAATAGTAATAGGAACCATTTTGATTGAAACCCTTTATTCTGTGCTCTCAGCTATAGAAAAACTCAAGTTTTCATCTGTTGACATTACACAAGTTACAATATCCAAGAGCCGCAAGACATCTACTGGTACAATGATGCTTGCTAGAAATCCAGTCACCATAATCTCTGCAACGAAAATCTAGCACACACTTTTTGTCATTTTCTATCTGCTGATGACATTTCCTAAATTCACTCATTTTTTGCATAAAAGTTGTCTTTTCTTTTATACACATCACGTCTATGCGATACATCGTAAATTTTTGCAGTACCTGACTCACGTAAGAAGAGAATTCTATAATCTCCAACACGAATTCTGTAATGATTGTCAAATCCCTTTAATTTTTTTATGTCAAGTCTAGACATAGGCCATGTAGTCTCAAGCTCCTTCAGCACTCCCCTAATCCTATTATTAAGATCAGAAGGAAATCTATTAATCTCATCATAGATTTCTTTTTTGATTAAAACCTTGATTGGCAAGTCTAGTAGTTAGTTTAACGGATCCAATGGTACGAACTTGATATCTTCTTTCTTCTTCTTGGATTCGAAATCCTTTATTGCCTTAATTTCATATGCGTCGGGATTATCTTCTGGTATGAAGCTTTTCTCTATCATTTTCTGTAATTTGGCAATCTTCATGTTCAAAAGTCTTATTTCTTTTTCCGTGGTTCGCTTGTAAATGTGAATTTCCTTCATAATTTTTTTAATTTCTTGATGCGATACTGTTTTAGTTTCCATCTAATAATTGTTCTACCACTAATTGACTAAAAAGGATTCTCATTAGTCAAGTCCAAATTATCCGGATTAATTCTGAATCCTAAGGTTATGCTAAAAAATTGTATTCGAAAATATTCATGAGGATCCCATTTCGTGCCTATTATGGAACGTTTCCATGAAATCTAGATTTTAATTAGGTGCTAATGGCGATTTTTTTATAAATGGCTGAATTGACATGCGTTGGCTGTGGTCCTGGAGATCCAGATCTTCTTACCGTAAAGGCAGTAAAGGCCATTCAAAGTGCAGACGTAATCATGTGTCCCAC
Source organism: uncultured Nitrososphaerota archaeon (assembly GCA_963701075.1). Taxonomy (GTDB): domain Archaea; phylum Thermoproteota; class Nitrososphaeria; order Nitrososphaerales; family Nitrosopumilaceae; genus Nitrosotalea. The sequence continues at coordinate 300,931 of OY969559.1, read as the reverse complement.
TTCAAGGGAAGGCAAAGAAAGCATTGCATATTCCATAATATCGTCACTGGTTGATAATTCCAAAAAACCTGACATTTTGAATCTTGTATTTCCTATGGTAAAGGACAGGGAAACCTTAGAGAACACTTGGGAAACTAATGCACGCATAATAGTGAATAAAGTAAAAGATGGGAAAAATGTTGTATATCTTACAGTAGGAGATCCATCATTATACAGTACATGGATTTACCTGCAACGCGAGCTCAAGTCAAAATATCCTGAAATCAAAATAACAGTAGTTCCTGGAATAGTATCCATGTTTGCTTTTGCCTCCAAAGTGGGAATCAGCATAGCAGAAGGAGATGAAACAGTTGCCGTGATACCTGCATGCTATGACCTTTCTAGAGTAAAAGAGACTGCAAAAAACTGCGATACCATGATATTTCTAAAAGATGGTAGATATTTTGATCAGGTTATCGTACTACTCAGAGAGGCTGGCTTTCCTGACAGTTCACTTTTTGCTATAGCCCAAGACGTAGGAACAAACGAAGAGATTGTAAAGAAATTAACACTTGGCGAAGTCACAAAAGACACATTGACTAGCAAATATTTTTCAATCATGGTGGTAAAACGTGCGTAAAGTCTACTTTGTTGGTTGCGGTCCGGGTGACCCGGAACTTATCACGGTAAAGGCCAAAAAATTAATCCAGAAAGCTGATGTAGTTGTATATTCGGGTTCATTAATCCCGCCTGAAATAGTCAAACTCTGTAAAAGAGCAGAATTGCATGATGCTGCAAAACTAGTTCGAGAAGATATTTTCAAGATTCTACGGGATAACGCATTGAAAGGAAAACTAGTTGTGAGATTACATGACGGCGATCCTTCAATCTATGGCGCAATAAGAGAGCAGACTGACAACCTCAAAAAAGATGGAATTGGATTTGAGATAGTGCCAGGAATCACTTCTTTTCTGGCATCTGCTGCAGCACTAGGGTGTGAGCTTACCCTGCCCGGCGTCACCCAAACCATTATTGTGACAAGGGCAGAATCGCGAACAAAAGTACCAACAAGAGAAAAAATTTCAGAGCTTGCAAAGCATAAAGCCACTATGATATTCTATCTGAGCGTTCATCTCATATCCGATATTGTTAAGGAAGCAATCAAAGGCGGATATTCTAAATCAACTCCTGTAGCAGCTGTCTATAGAGCAAGCTGGAAAGATGAAAAGGTAATAACTGGAACATTAGAAAACATTACAAAAAAAATCAGAGACGAAAAAATTACAAAAACTGCAATCATAATCATTGGAGAAATTGTAAATCCGAAACATTATGAATATTCTAAACTTTATGACAAAACTTTCAGCCATGGATATCGAAAGGCCAAAGTAATTTCATAGCGGAAATACTTTGTTTTTAATTCCCAATTTTTGTAACTTTTTTTGAAAAGTAGTGGTATTGCCAGAGGCAAAGATCTTTAGTTTGTACCTACTTTCCTTCTTACCATGTAGTAATGTTGCAATCTTATCGGCTACAGCATCTGCTGGATCAAGGAATGTTACATTAGGAAAAATCTCCTTTAACATTGGCAGAAGAAATGGAAGGTGTGTACTAGACAAGGTTACCACATCAACTCTCTCCTTTTGTATTAGTTGTAGGATTGCTCTAATCTTTTTTTTACACAATTCTTTTTTAGAAATAAACTTTCCAGATTCTACGAGATCTACAAGTGACGACGCGTTAATTTTAATCACTCTAATTCTTTTGGGAACTTGTTTTTTGATGTAATTTTCTAGTTCTTTACTTTCAACAACTGATTTGGTGGCAAGAACTGCTATTGAATTTGTAATTGTCTTCTCTACCGCATCTTCTAATGGTGGATAAACCCCTAAAATTTTTGATTGTTTTTTGGGATTTAGCAAAAGTGAAGGTGTATTTGAAGCAATCACTATCAAATCTGGTTCAAATTTTTCTTCCAATTTTCTAATGGTTGACTTGATAATCTTTCTTAACTTGCTAGTAGATTTTGTGCCATATGGAAAATTGTCCTGATCAGCAAAATAGATAATCTCAGTCTTGATCTTTTTTTGAATTGGTTTTATTATGGAAAGGGAACCCAGACCAGAATCAAATACCGCTATCCTTGACACGATTTCGAACCGACCTTGTTGGATTTATTTTGTGAGCTGATTCTGTCGTCTCCTGTTGAAGACACGACTTTCCTGCATCGACTCTCAGGATTACTGGGGATGTTATTGTTATGACAACAGACCCAGGTTCCTGTATCATCGCTTCATCTGCAGGACCTTTTGAATGAGCGAACCTAACCCACCCTCGAAGAGACTGGTTCATGACTGCGACAACATCACGATCCCATCTCTTCTTACAAACATCACATGACAAGTTCCTCGTTTGCATGTCCTTTCGGAGTCTCTCCCCACATATAGGACAGCGTGAACTTGTACCCATTGTTTCCTTTTTTGATAACTGAATGATTGGAACACCTTTCCATCTTGACTTGTATTCTATCTGTCTTTTTATTTCTGAAAATGACCAACCATTCATCCTTCCACGATATTCTCTTCCTTGTCCATTGCCTTTCTGATATAATTTTCTAATATGCCTGATATCTTCAAACACCAGAGCTGTTTTGTTCGTTATCACATACTCAACAACAGTCTTTGAAACTTTATGCAAGATCTGATCTACTCTATTCTTTCTCCTCTTTCCATGCTTGGAATAAATTTTCTTTCTGATTCTGCAATCATTACGTTTGAAACTGGAATAGATTGATTTTGTGTTTTCAGCAATTTGTATAGTCTTTGAAAGGTCAAACTGAATTACCTTGGTACAGTTACCAAGGGTAAGATTTCCAAGATTCCTATCAATTCCTACAGTACTATCACATTTGATTTGAGTGATCTCTTTTGAATATGATATGCTGATATGACTGGCAGTAAGTGTAAAGGATCTGATTTTGATTTGAGGATCTTCTGATAAAATTTCCTTACAATAATGATTTAATGATACATCAAGATACGTTCTGTCTCCAAGAGGAATCTTTAGGGTTCCATCTTGGTACTTGAATCCGTAACATGAAACAAGTACTGGTTTTTTCATATATGGATTCTTGACCGGATAACCACGTTTAATTGATTTATTCCTTGATGCTAGGATCCCAGCTGCCTTTGATATGGCACATAGTTTGTAGTAGCTTGGGATATCATATTGTTTAAGTTCATGATAAGATAACATGCAAAGCTTTTTCATTGTAGAGCAATTATTTTGCAATCCAATCCTGATACTGTGATTTACCATGTATCTGAATATCTCCAAAAAGTTGATAACTTTACGATCATTAATACCGTGACGCTGTTTAACAGATTGGATTGCAATGGAAGTCATTTCTGTATGTATGTGTTGGGCAGAACAACAAACAAAAGAGTCTGGTTATGTTATCATTACCATACATATCGTAATACCTGCAACAGAGATTTGACAGAAGATTGTGAGCTTAATTTAGCCTGAAGTTGACGATAATATACACCGGCAATTAAGAACTAACTTTCAAACTAGCCACCATGACCGGCTTCGATAAGACCTGGACTCGTCCCGAGTCTGCAGGTTTAACCGAAAAATTACGTGAAACTGTAAAACCACAGGGAGCACTCAAACCTAGAATTGAGGGCGCTGTGAACAAATTACAGGGTCAAATATCGAAGATGGATTCTATGCTGACAAAGCTGAGACAAAGAGATGAACAGCTTTTCAAGCGAATCGTAACCGCCATGCAACAGCACGATGCGAGCACAAGCAGAGTTCTGTCCAATGAGCTTGCCGAGATAAGAAAGGTCACAAAGATGCTAGGAAATGCCCGAATGGCACTAGAGCAAGTACAATTACGTCTAACAACAATACACGACTTAGGAGACGCAATGGTAGCAATAGCTCCTGCAATGTCTACAATGAAGGGACTCAAATCATCCCTTGGAAGATTTATGCCAGAGGCAGATTCCGAACTGAACTCTATGACCCAGACACTCAATGGACTAATGATGGACTCGCTAGCAGGAGGAGACTTCAATGTGGACTCCGACGTATCAAGCGAAGAGACAGACAAGATACTACAAGAAGCATCCGCAGTTGCAGAACAACAGATCGGCGACAGATTCCCATCAGTTCCATCACCCTCCGGCGTATCGTCACAATCAACATACGAGTAGGGAAGCTCGGATGGGGAGATGGGCGAGAACGTCTTCTTTTTATATTATAAAGAAATTCTGATTTTTTTGTTATCTTGATGTAGTACCATCATAGATCTCATTTGATGTCATAAAGAAATTTTCTAGCCTTTGCAAATATCATTGACCACTGCTTCCATGTTAGCCGGCCTGTCTGGGTATTTTGTCTGCTTGGATGGTATGAACATATTATTGTCAAATGTTGGTGTGTAAATGATTTACCATGAGCAAAATCAACGCCCTTTATGTGCAACATCTTGCAACATGTATCAAAGGCTATTCTGCCAAGACATACTATTACTTTGACTTCTTTTAGCAAAGAAAACTCTTCTATCAAATAGGGAAAGCAATTTTCAAACTCTTCTCTTGTTGGTTTGTTTTTTGGCGGGGCGCATCTGACTGATGCCGTGATATAGGCATCAACTAGTCTGAGCCCATCATTAGCCCTAATACTTGTTGGCTGAGAAGCAAAACCATTCTCATAAAGGGTCTTGGCAACCCAATCACCAGAACTGTCTCCCGTAAACATCCTTCCTGTCCTGTTTCCACCATGTGCAGCGGGAGCAAGACCTATGATAAATAATCGTGCATGAAAATCTCCAAAGCCTGTCAATGGTCTACCCCAGTATTTCTCATCCTCAAACCTCTTTACCTTTTTTTCGGATATGTCATGTATGTATGAGACAAGCCTTGGACATTTTTTACATCTGACTATCTTCTGATTTAGAATACGAATATCTTCTTTAATACCTCTCATTGAGAGATTTTCTTGATAATTAGTTTAAAGAGATTTGTTTTCTTTGAGTAAACCAGATTACATATGCTATACTAAAAGCAATGGTATCATAGGCCATTGAAACTCTGGAAGAGAATTATCCGGGGATACTAAATCACCCCACTGGCTTGGACTTGGAATTTCAAGTGGCGTTGTCAGATCTATGTCTTGGGGCCACGAATAGACCTTATTTGATAAGGAATGATAAACTTCAACATAGAATCCATAGTCCGCAGATCTTCCAACCAGATCCGTTGGAATTCTAAACTCATATCCAGGATGTGGAACCGGGGTGTAACGATCATTTTGATCAGAGATGCCAGCTACTGCAACAAACCCTTCTGGATTTGGAATTTTCTTGAAATTGCTTGTAAAACCTAGGGCAGATCCCCCTTGCAGAGTAAATGGCTCTTTGCCAGAAAGTATGTTTACAAAACAATAGTCATCTGCATTAGCTGTCAAGTTTTTGTCATTATTTTTGTCAAAACAAACGACTGCTCTGTCTGCTCCGCTTGCCCATCTGTTGGTACTGATATCATCCATGAAGACATAAATGAAATCACCTTGCCAAGCCGTCCTTAATTCAATTGTGGTTCCATCGTCATAGGACAGTGTATTAAGACTTGAGTGCTTCCATTCTGTCATAAATGACCACTTTCCATCAAAAATTACCTTATTCATATCGTTTGAAATTGTTATCATTATGGGCTCTATTGCAAATACATTTGGAATATGAAACAAAATAAGAAAAAAAACTGCCACGGCAAAATAATATTTTTTCATGTGATCGTCCTAGCCTTACAGTTGATAAAAATATTGACTATTACATTTTGCACCATGTTTATATTGCAAATATGATAAAATCTCACGATATATCTTTGGACAAAAAATTTGCAATAGCAATTGTTGCAGTCATTATTGTTATCATTGGAATAGCACTGGCGTCATATCAAGGTCATAAAATAGATTATAGCAGCAGTAATGGTACCATCAATAGCAATAATGGTAACAGCAGTCAAGAAAACACGAACACTAACTCTACCCATAAGCACTTTACAATAGGCCTAAATGAGACGCTAGGCACAACACCTACCCAACATTGACAATAGGATCCACTTTGGAACTGGAAAATTCAGACAAATGCCGTAAGCTCTATTAATTATGCTATTAAACATAGTGCAATGAAACAAAGCACAACTGTGGCCTTGATGGGAATAGCTATTGTTGCCGTGGTAAGTTCAATGGGGCTTGACGGCATATTTGCAACGAGCTACTCTCCTTCTCAAGATACCACAGATAAAACCCTGCCTGCAACGACCAATATGTTGGGGCACATAACACTGGTAGAGAGAGACTCTCATGGAAACATCAAGTCTTATCAACAGACTGACAACTTGATAACAAATACCGGGGTGGACTGTACTGCAGGAGATTTGTTTAGTGGACACACATCGCATTCCTGTGGTGTGAATGGAACCGCTGTCTTTGATGTAATTGCACTTGGAACCGGGACTGGAGCTCCAGCAGCCACTGATACTGCACTAGGAACTGAGATAAATGCAAATGACTTTGGTCTGGGTGCTTCAGATTCGAGAGCAAAAGCTACTGCTACAGACTCGGCAGCAGCTTCAGGTACTACCACAGTTACAATAGCCAATACATACACTTCAACCACATCCGTAGCCGGCATTGCAGAGGCAGGAGTGTTTGATTCCACAACTGAGGGGGCAGGAGACATGCTGGCTCACCAAAAATTTGCCAGTGCTGTCAGCCTAAATAGCGGCGACTCGCTAACAGTTACCTGGACTATAACCACAACCTAAACTCGTCATTAAAAACGAGTTCATTATTTTTCTTATAGACTCTAGGAGTTGTTAGGAATTTTTTTGTAGACCTTGTGTGCTTTTGGGAATATAAAATAATTACACCAAAAGGGTAGGCTTCCTGTGCTTTCACTATTCGGGTCAGGACATTTCTCTTCACCTGCCTACCACGTTGAATTTATTGCCAAAAAGGAATTCATTTTTCATCCATTTTACCCAAAAGCTTATCTCTTAAAATACAAAATAATATTGTTGGAAAACAGGGATTATACCTTAATTGTAATATTGGTAATAGTCACAGCAGTTGCTGTCAGTGCTGCTGATGCAGCAGGTATTCCAAAAAAGGCAATATCAACGGTCGGGCAATTTCTGGAGAGTGACCTTCCTAGCACGACTGTTTTTACTGATACTGTAAATACGTATACAGCTGGAGACAAACAAACATTTCAAAACTCTGGTACTACTGCAGGCCTTAATCTTGCTTCCTCGGCTGATCCCTCCTCACTTGCTAGTGGAGATCTGTGGCTAAGTACTACAACAGCAAACACTTTGAAATACCAAGCATCATCGGGTACTCAAACGGTTGGTGCGCTAGGTCTTTCTCAAACTTGGACTGGCGCCAATACATTTTCAGGAGGTACAACGATAACCGACCCAACAACAACCAGTAAACAACTAACGTTCTCATTATCTGGAATGACTGCAGGAAAAACTCTTACACTTTCATCAGCCCAGACAACAACTCAGGCTCTTGCAATTCCAAATATTGCGGCGGGTGATACTCTTGGAACTCTAGGTCTTACTCAAACTTGGACTGGTGCAAATACATTTAGTCATGACACAAATACATTTACAGCAGCAAATACAGGTCTGGTCGTTTCTAATGCAGCTAATACACATGCCACAACTCTTGCAGGGGGAGCAGTTACAGCAAATGAAACTCTCAACTTACCATTGATCACTGGATCTGATACTCTTGGTGCATTAAACATGATACAAACTTGGACTGGAAATAATACAATGAAGTTTGGTTCGGGTGGAATAATAATAAGAAATCCAGCAAGTACGTTTACCACTAAAATTAGTAATGCCGCAGTGGCTGCAAACGAAACCCTAAACTTACCTCTTACCAAAGAGACTGAAACATTCGCAGTAAGGCCGCAGATTAATTATACTGTAGGACATGCAGCATTAGGAAACGCAACAGGACCAACGGCTGCAACTGTTGTAATGATGGGAGATTATGCAACTCTAACTCCAGAGGTTACAGGAAATGTAGAGGTGACAATTTCAGGCTATGTCGACACTGGATCGAATGGAGGTGGGTGTGTTATTGAAATTAGATATTCGACTTCAAATATGGGCATAAACGGTGCAACATTGGCAGGAACGGAATTAGGAAGTGATCTCAGTGTCAAGATACCGACATCCGGTGATCCAATTCCATTTGCAAGGACTGGCGAGATAACAGGACTTACTCCGGGAACCACGGAATATGTTGATTTGGCCGCCGCAAGAACTACATCTGGCAGTACATGCGTTCTTTATAATACCGAGTGGTTATTGCAGGAGAAATAACTTGGGCTATTGGGGCTCTAATTGGGATACAGTAAACCAAACATTCTCAATTACAGTTGCAGGCCAACATTTTACTGTGGGTACAAAATATTTCTTTGATATTGCCCTTGCAAGATTGAATGCTGCTGGAACTTGTACTATAAGAAACCTTCAGTGGTTTTTACAGGAATATTAAATTTATTCATCTTTTGTAAAGAAGAAAAAGATCTGAGCAAATGATTTTATTATCATCACTTACTGAAAAAAGTAAAATTCAATAAGGTATTCAATGAACTGTTGCTCAAATATCTGACTTCCTATGTGCCATTGTAATTTTTTTGTGAAAGCATTTCAAAGTTAGAATTTTTACACACTGACATCATTTCATAAAATCTTGGGTCGCTACAATCATTTTTTATTCTCTCGATATTGACAGAGCAATTCTGAATATCGTCATTTGATGTCGCGTTCATGCACGAATTTACAAATCTTGTTAATGAATTGTCAAGATCCTGCATCTCTTTTGTTACCTTGTCCTCAAACTGCCCAAATCGTGGGTCTGTGCAAACAGAATTGGCAGATGAAAAGTTAGCGTTCTTGCATTCGTCACTAACGTCCCACAACCCACGTATACATACATCGTTGTAAACTAGTGTTTCATTTTGTGAGCAATAATCTAAGAGTTGGTTCGAGGTATAATTTACGGGCAAGGGAAAACTCTGTGTTGAAGGGCTAACCCCTGCTTTAGTATAAAGCTGGTCGTTATTTTGCGGTGCAGGATTTATCATGGATGTCATGATTACTATCAAGACAACTATTGCAATCACACCTCCTGCAGATGCTAGAATTATCCTAGAGTTCAACAAAAAGTCATTCGGGTACCAATAAATTAACGTGTTTGTGAGCCGGTACAGTTATACAAAATTTTCCTTTTAGTATAATAGCCTTGTCAAGAATTGGACCTGCCATTTACTAGCCTTTTTGCCAATCTTGTTGGAGCAGTACCTGTTCCATCAACCAACTTCACGGCACCACCATCATCGTTGGTATTGCTAACACCCTCTGCATTTACAATGAACATGATGACTGTACAGATCCTAGATTTGTTTCAATGATGTCTATATGCACTGATTCTAGGTTTGATGAATTTAATGAAAAGTATAAAGAAGTTCTGTCCAAGATCAGCTCTTCCGAATAAGTTATTTGCCTGATTTTGTAGTCATAAAAGATTTGCCTCATTAATTTATGTACGAATCAAAATAAAGACTGTCAAAAGGAATTTTTCAGTGTCACTAATTCTAAATCTAATGACAAATCAACAACATAATTTGCTTTGAATTGTATCATGTAATATTAATTGCAGACTTTACAATAGTAAGATTGGAATCATTTTTGGTGCAAATATTTTCAACAAATAAGATTTGTACAACGGTGTAGAAACCTTCCATAAATTACAAAATAATCCCTAGTAATCCTGTAGCAGTTGTATGTAATAACTCGAAATAGCGCTTCTACTTTCTGTATCATAATACACCTTAACATGATGTGTTTGCGCAACTTTCTCTTTACTCAAATATTGCCTCGCTTAGTTTTCTTGCCTTATTTACTTTCTGCAATATGGCCCGAGACATTCACATGCACCAAAATGCGTCACGGTATGCTGAATTCACTTTGCAAGCTATAGATCTGTCCACAGAATAGTACCTACAATCTTTCAAAAATCTATAGTTTCTACAAGACTACTTGCAATAAAACATCTGCCTGATTCTTATTAAAAAAAATCAACCCTGACAAGTTGAATTAATAGAAGCAGTGAAAGATCATCTCTTGAAAATTATTATTAAGTGAAATTGTTACCAACCGTATTAAATTGGATTGAAATTGTGATCAATCCTCAGATTAATTAGAAACAACAATCAGCAATTCTTCGATTTCTTGGCAAAACCAAAAAACGGGCAATTTTATGCCAAAAAGGGCGTATTCCAAAACGGCAGCCGGGAAAGCCTCAATTTCCAGTCTGGACCTCTTTTGGAACCACCATTTCCAGCCCGCTTAATGGTCATCCCAATCTAGAATTATTAATCATGACACAGGGGATAATCTCAACCGCTAGAATAGAATCTCTAATTCTAATCATAGATTCTAAAATTTTCTTTTGTGGTTCTGAGATTCCACTGACTAATCTTCCAATGATACCAACGGAGATGAAAATTTGATGATAAAAATTTCCTCATTGATACTAATTGGATTGATAATCGCTTCGTCACTTGGAATGGCAAATGCAGAGTTTGGAACGCTTGGGTTACCTGATCTTCAAAAAACTGAGACAATGACACCAGATCAAAAAATAATTACTACCAGTGTATCAAATCATCAAGCTAAAAAAATCGAGGTAGACCTTTCAGAAAGTATGGGAACCAGCACCAATGATAATTCAAACAACAACCAACCACAAAATGAAATTTCAAATTCTGCTAACACCCGATCATCAATTAACACTCAAATTAATCTGTTCGAAAATCTTTCAATCTATGACAATATCCCTGGACAGAATGCATTTCTTGTTTTGAAACAAAACTCTGATACTGTAACAACAATGGAAAGAATATCAAATTCTGACAGAATTAGATTTAATGGAAGATCAATTGTTATCAATAACGGTATACCGTCTAAAAATATAAACATGGAACCAATTACATTTTTGAAAAATCTAGAATTATCCCCATCCAGATTATTGAATCAGAATGTAGTAAACAATTTTGGAAAAATAAATGAAAATCTGTTAAACTACCTGTCAGAGTCTACACATGGCTCTTCTGTACAAGGGCTGGTCTACAGACTTTCTGATGACCTGGTTATTGTGAAAAATTTTGTATCAGCTACAGCGCACGATTCTGTAAATGGAAAAAACCCAACAATATTTTTGTTGCTAGTTCCCCTTTCGGGATACATCCTCGTTCGAGCTGAGGGTGCAAGATTAAGAGTTTCTAATTCGAGACAAGCTCTCTCTTTTTGTTTTATTGCAATTTTAATCTCATCTGCTGTTATTGAACCGGTCTCTATATCTCCAAGCTTTTTGGTATACGCCTATTCACAAAATAATGGGTCCGGCACAGATATCCAACCATCTGGCAATAACAGTGGTAGTGATTTACAGTTTAACAACTATTCCAACTTCAAACAATTACAGTTTAACAACTATTCCAACTCCACACAATTACAGTTTAACAACTATTCCAACTTCAAACAATTACAGTTTAACAACTATTCCAACTACAAACAATTACAGTTTAACAACCATTCCAACTCCACACATTTACAGTTTAACAACTATTCCAACTCCACACAATTACAGTTTAACAACTATTCCAACTCCACACAATTACAGTTTAACAACCATTCCAACTCCATACAATTGCCAACACTTCCAAGTTCAATCCAGTCTTGGAATTTTGGAGCTCAGAACAACGATACCACGACAGTTGGCCAGATTGGCCTTACAAACCAGACTAACAAGACAGTACTGCAACTGCAAGGAAATGGATTTCTAACGGCAAACGGCTCTGCCACAAAGGATCTTAAGGATCTCACACTATCTGCATGGGTAAAACCAGACTATACACAGGGGGCTCCAGTCTTCACGGTTATTAGCAAAGAAAATGAATTTACCCTATCAATTAACAACGAGATCCCACCGTATCAGACAGCACAGTTCTCAGTCTTTGACGGAATAAAATGGGATACAGTAAGCTCAACCGTGCCCATTGGACAGAGCTGGAACAATCTTGCTGCAACCTTCAATGGATCATCGATTGCACTATACGTAAACGGCACATTCCAGTCCTCGATGCCAATAACGGGCATCCCAACAATAGCTGTTAACGGCAACCTTGCTACAAAGAACTATACGGATATCTCGTCTAATGCAGATGTCGTCATCGGTGCATATTACAACAACATAAGAAATGAAGCAGAAAGCCAGTTCTCGGGTCTTTTGAGCAACGTCAATCTTTATGACTCATTACTGACGCCTACTCAAATTTCAGAAGTATATGGTCAAAACATCTCTACATTTTATCCCACACTTGCAACAGGAATATCAAACTTCACGTCTACCAACTCTACCTCTATTCAAAACACAAATTCTACGAACCCACTAACCTCTGACTATCCGAATTCTACTCTCAACAATTCCACTATTCCTGCAAACTCGACCGTATTTGCCGTAGGAAATGGTACGATGGGAGGACTCTTCCTAAGACACAACAAAATCCTAATCAACCAGCCGGTGATGTGGGTTCAAAACGTCACTCTGACAAACCAGACACAAGACTTGGCTATGGAGATACCTGCGGATGCCCATATCGTCCACCTTGATGTGATACACAACAACAGGTTGCAGACCCTTTTTAACTTGAACCAGATGCCTACAGGCTTCACGGCTGTCCAAAATCAGACCATCAATGGCATAGGAATTTCAAATAATACTGATATTCAACAAAAACACTTGAATGGGTTAAGTCTCCTGAACCAGCTTACCAGCCAAAACTTGCAATACCCGCATGGTCTGCGTACCCTGTCTTTTGGCGGCAATCTATCTGCGCCATTAGTATCACTAGGCCAGATTCCGAAGATATTACAGACTAACAAGCCAACCAAGTTACTATTTATCAACGAATCTGCAAGCAAGTACGATATTGCCTACGTAACACCTGCTCCATTTACTATAGAGAAGGATTTGTCTATCGCATCAAAATATGACAAGCTAGTCTGGGTTGCACACAACTCTACCTTACACTACACAAATGTAACAGCATTTTCCAATATACCTGAAGATCTAGTCAAGGAGGGTGCCCATTTCAAACTAAACTGGCTAGTTAATGGTTCAAGTGTTGATGTTACCAATGATGCTAGATTTGCAGTGAAACTAGTTGATACAAACGGCGATGGAATTCCCGATCAGATACAGTGGACTGTGCCGCATCTCTCACAACAGCAATTCCAAATAACTGCACAAATAGAGGTGATCAATGTCCAGTCATATCCTGCAGTGGGAGGCAACTGGACAGTATACTTTAACACCACAGGCACTGCAGACCTGAACATTACGTCAATTAATGGAACAAACTTTGGTACTGCTCCTCCTGCAGACCTTAAATTCCTACAACTAAACAATGGAACCACTGTGCTTAGCCCGACGATAGAGGGTAACTCGATAATTTACCACAATTACTCAAGCAATGAGACTGGCTTTGAGATCTCGCATGTCATGACTTTCGCGCATCATCATCTGATGTTCCAGTTTGGAAACTCTACCGCATATGCAAACAACAACGCATTCATAGGACAGATCGCAGTAGACACCCCACTTAGCGTGTTCATTGATAGTAGTGGTAACTTTAACATTGGTTCTGCACTGGACTATGCTTCTAAAATACCGTCAAGCGGTGGCACACCAACCTTCAACGTTACATCTACTGCTGCATTCGGAGTGGCAGCCAATAGTAATACCGGCGTGGTATATGTTGCAGACACTAACGATAACGTAATTAACGAATACTCATCTTCAGGAAGTTCTCAAGGCTCATTTGGTTCCAGTACACTTGACAGTCCTACAGGAGTTACAGTGGATAGTTCTGGCAATATCTACGTAGCAGACACCGGAGATGACCTTGTAAAAGAGTTTAGTTCTTCAGGAACGCTAGAGACAACATTTGGTAGCGGAACTGGAACTGGCAATGGGCAATTTACAGGTCCTATGGGTGTGGCAGTTAACAGTACTGGTTGGGTCTATGTCACCGATACTGGAAACAATAGGGTAGAGATATTCAACCCATCTGGTACCTATTCCTCATCGTTTGGTACAGCAGGAAATGGCAATGGTCAATTCAATAGTCCTATTGGAATTGCAATTGACGGCTTTAACAACCCCTATGTTGCAGACACACAAAACGATAGAATAGAAAAGTTCAGTCCATCAGGAACATTCCTTGAAACATTTGGATCTACTGGAACTGCTGGTAGCGAGTTTGACGGACCAATGGGTATAGGAATAGATAGCAACAATGGCATCTATGTGGCAGATGCTGGCAACAACAGAGTCTCAAAATTCTATCCGGATGATGTGGGATTTACAGAAAACGTTAGTCTTACAGACAACACCGTATCTGCAGTTGCTCATCACACAGTTACACTTAGCACCGAGTCAGTGGGCACCACCGATACAGTAACAGCATTCCACCACCAGTCAGTTACACTTAGCACCGAGTCAGTGGGTACTACCGACAACCAAGTAACAACATCCCACAGCCAGTCAGTTACACTTAGCACCGAGTCAGTGGGTACTACCGACAACCAAGTAACAACATCCTACAGCCAGTCAGTTACACTTAGCACCGAGTCAGTAGGTACTACCGACAACACCGTCTCTGCAGTCGCTCAACACACAACTACACTTAGCACCGAGTCAGTGGGCACCACCGATACAGTAACAACATCCCATGGTCAGTCAGTTACACTTAGCACCGAGTCAGTGGGCACTTCTGATACAGTCGTAGTATCCCAGTCAGTTACACTTAGCACCGAGTCAGTAGGTACTACCGACAACACCGTCTCTGCAGTCGCTCAACACACAACTACACTTAGCACCGAGTCAGTGGGCACCACCGATACAGTAACAACATCCCACCACCAGTCAGTTACACTTAGCACCGAGTCAGTGGGCACTTCTGATACAGTCGCAGTATCTAGATCAGTTACACTTAGCACCGAGTCAGTGGGTACTACCGACAACACCGTATCTGCAGTTGCTCAACACACAGTTACACTTAGCACCGAGTCAGTGGGCACCACCGATACAGTAACAACATCCCACCACCAGTCAGTTACACTTAGCACCGAGTCAGTGGGCACTTCTGATACAGTCGTAGTATCCCAGTCAGTTACACTTAGCACCGAGTCAGTAGGCACCACCGACAACACCGTATCTGCAGTTGCTCAACACACAGTCCCGCTTACAGAATCAGTGGGCACCACCGATACAGTAACAGCATTCCACCCCCAGTCAGTTACACTTAGCGCCGAGTCAGTAGGTACTACCGACAACCAAGTAACAACATCCCATGGTCAGTCAGTTCCACTTACCATAGAGTCAGTAGGCACCACCGACAACCCAGTTACAGTATCACAGATACACACAGTCCCGCTTACAGAATCAGTGGGCACCACCGATACAGTAACAGCATTCCACCACCAGTCAGTTACACTTGCCACAGAATCGATGAGCCTTTCAGATACTTTTGCCACGGGTCTTACTCCGACCCAACAATTAGTTGGCAATACTCAAACACAAATTACAGTCAATCCATCACGACCACAACTGGTGGTGATTAGCCCCACTGCAGCCCTCTCTACTGTCACAATTCCAGCCAATGTAACTACACCGTCGATTAACTATTCTTCAATATATACAACAATTGACAATACCAATACCGTCCAGATCTCAAATCCTCTTGACATAACAAAATATTCTATTGATACTGAAAATCCCATTGTTCAAGTAACAATTCCAGCAAATACAGCCATGTCAGGAACATCATGGAATGGCGTACTTGATCTGCCAACAGTACAAACCGGACAGAATCTGGTAATACCTACGCCATCAGGACAAACCAGTACGGTAAAAACTGTGCTAGAGATGGGATCAAGCATTCCGATGACATTTAACAATGCGGTACAGTTGGTATTGTTCGGTCAGGCAGGAGAGCACATTGGTTACTATTACTCTCCATCCTCAGTCACAGAGATTACAACAACATGTACTGATGATACACAGGCAACAAACAACAACTTGCCAGCAGGAGGAGACTGTAAGATTAACGTAGGCTCGGACTTGCACATCTGGACAAAGCACTTTACTGGATTTGCAACATGGAGCTCAGGTAGTGTATCGCCAAGTCCATCACCTAGTGTATCCACCGGTGGAGGTGGTGCAGGAGCTGTAGGAGTTGGTGGTGTAGGAGTTGGTGGTGTAGGAGCTGGTGTATCATCTTCAGGTGAATCCAGTAGCACATTTGGAGGTGTACTTGCACCAGAACTTAAGATCGATTCAGTCTCCTATAACCTATGCCAGAATGATACCGTAAGTATGCTTGTAGAATATTCTGTCAGCACCCCCACAGTCATATTGCGCACATCTCTAACAGGAACAGTTCAAGCAACACTAGCTCAGGTGCAACCATTTGCACAAGAGAACCAAAACTCTACTATCCAGAAGCTAGTCTATGTTGCACAAGTTGATCCAAAAGAAACATCATTTGAGGTAGTGGCATTACAGGCAGCAGATAACAATGTCTTCTCAGTAGGAGAGACAGTAAATGTCTCAGGATGTGAAGGAAACATCAATTATGAAAACACAGGTGCAACATCTGCAGAACAAATCCCACCAGGTGCACCTGAAATATTTAATGTCAAATCCCAGATAGGAAACGGTATAATTACTCCATCTGAAGAAAACCAGTTTACAAACTCCCAACCAGTAACAGTATCTGCCATAATTAACAGTCCGACACCACTCAGTCAAGTGGAGCTCAGGTTTGTCCCAATAGGAAACTCTACCACTGGATATTCTGTAATAAACATGGGTGTAACACCATTGCAGATCTCAAACACTACATATGCTGTTTCGGGAATAATTCCAGAAAGTATGATGCAGGCCCCAGCTATAACATACTGGATAGATGCTCAAAACAATGCAGGCAAGACAACTGATTCTGGCCAGTATACAATTGGTGTCAAGCCACAATATGACATTTCAGGCAATCTTGAGATGGATATCAGTCCTACAAGAGCAGAGGGAACGATGGGAATCCAAACCGCATACTTTACTAATAACAGCACAGGGCATATCTACGGTTCAGTATCTCTAATTGTTGATGGAAATGTCACCTATACGTCTCCCCCACAGGTATTTGGAACAGGACAGACAGCTGTAAACTTGGAATGGAAGGCTCCCTCAACTGGAAAATTAGATGACTATAATGTACAGGCAATTGCCAACTTTTACGACAAGTCATTTGAGACATCGGCATCCTCAATAATCATATTCCCATCAGTCCAGACAATTGCCCTTTCACAATTATCAAGCATAGATATGCTAAATGAAAGCAACAACACTATAGCACAACCATTAGTGCTGTATTCTTCATTTAATAACGAAGGAACTATGCAATATAATGTCATTGCACCTGACGGAGTATGTGTCATTGGTGGCTCAAGTGACTGTCTTGTAACAAACTCTACCCTTGGGCTTGCAGGCAACTTCAAGTCAGTAACCATAGGAGACCAGATATACCGAGTCAGATACTCTGGACCAGATAGCCCGCTTGAGAGATTCTCTATAACATCAGTAGATCCAATACTTGGTAATTGGAAAGTAGGAATTGATTCGCAGCAAGGCCTCTTACCGCAAGCACATGCCATGGACGACGTATATCTGAAGATAAAGTATAGGGCTATCGATAGTTTACCTGTGACATTATTGTCGCAATAATCTGTTGCAGAAAAAATTTATGCTATATAATGAACTTGGAATACATTAGAATTATTCTTGCCTCTAGACTTGATCAAGATGCTGACAAAAGTCTAACCGTACCATACTGGTTCTGCAAGAATAATTTTCTATGTCAAGACTAGAATCATTCATATCAAGAGCAGAATCTTGCATAACAAACTCAAAGATGGCATGTGCTAAAAACCAAACTTTGTTTTATTTTTTAAACAGACTGATGTTTATTCACATTGATTATCAAATAGAACTGTAAGTGATGGTAACTTGTCAAAGAAGTATACTATAAAAATACAAAGAACACGTAATGACTGCAAGGATGGTACATGTGGTCATCCTCATGAAATTCCCTTTACTATAAAACAGGAACAAATAGTTTGTGTAGATTTATCATGTAAAGAAATTGATACATCTCTGATTAAACACATCTTTGTTCCTTATGACGGATCGATATTTTCTAATCGAGCATTTGAATTTGCCCTGGATTTAGCAAAAAAATACGGTTCCTCCATTATAGTTACAACAGTCATGACTGACTCATCTTTTGAGGATTCATCTCTTGATATTCAAGAAGTTGGTAAGCAGATAATAAGCAAAGAAAAACTTGCTTCAATGGAAAAACTATTCAAGAAAATACATCTTGCTGCAGAAAAATTTGCAATACCTTTGAAGACAGAAATATTAACTTCATCGTCAGTAACTGATTCTTTAGTTTCTTTTGCTAGTTCAAATAAGGCAGACCTTATTGTAATGGGCACTCATGGAAGAGGAGATTATAATAGATTGCTGTTGGGTAGTGTGTCAATTGGTGTTTCACATAAAGCCTCATGTCCTGTTCTGCTAATCAAGTAAGGACTAGCATATTCATCAAAAGTATTTTGTTGAACGACGCTTTTTGAATCCTTTACGTTTATTGTAAAATCACGGAAACCTAGTTTCTTTGGTAAGATGTAAATCAAGATCTGATATCTTTATCCTTTCTTGGCTCATCGAGTCTCGCATCCTAATTGTTACCGTGTCATCCTGTAATGTCTGATGGTCAACTGTTACTGCAAAGGGCGCACCTACCTCGTCAAGTCTTCTATATCTTCGCCCTATGGCGCCAGAGTGATCCAAGAAGGCATCAAATCTTGTCTTTATCTTTGAAAAGATCTCGTCTGTTTTTTCTGCAAGACCATCTTTTTTCATAAGAGAAAGTATTCCTACATGTATTGGAGCAAGGTATGGTTTTAGAGAAAGCACAACTCTGTCATTTTCCTTGTCTTCCCGAAAACTATGCTCCAAAATAGTATACAGACTGCGGTCTATTCCCATTGAGAGCTCAAAGACATGAGGCAAAACCTTGACGTCATTGTCTAGCACCTCAAACTTTTCCTTGCTTACGTTTCCATGGCTCTTAAGATCATAATCAGACCTATAGTTACATGCAACAAGCTCAAGCCAGCCAATGGTAGTCTCTACTTCAAAGTCAAATGCAACTGATGCGTAAAATGCCTTTTCCTTGTCATTTAGTTTTCTGAACCTGCTTTTGCTCACATCAATTCCTGTCTTGCGATAAAATTCCACTAATAGCGCCAAGTAGTATGCCACAAGCTTGTTGGGCAGCATTCCAGACTCTAATGCCTCCTTGCATGTTACTTGTTTGATGGTGTCATCATCAGCCATTATCCTGATCTCAGTATTTTCTACCTCGGAGAATCCATCCATCTCGTTTAGTTTATTGGGATTGCAAAAGACCTCTATTTCTGCCTGATAAAACTCTCTTAATCTAAGAAGGCTCTGTCGCGGCGAGATCTCGTTTCTAAAACTTTTTCCAATCTGTGCAACTCCAATCGGCAGTCTTCCTCGCATTGTCTTGTAAAGTCTTGGAAAGTCAACAAAGATAGATTGACATGTCTCTGGTCTAAGATACGCCGCCTCACTCTGTGGGCCTATCCCCACCTTGAACATCATGTTGAATTTTTTTGTGTTATCAAAACTTCCCTTGCATTTGGGACACCTCACATCTTTTTCTGATATGACTTGGTCAAACTGTTCAAGCTCTGCACTCTCTGGGACCACTAGTGAAGTAACCTCTGCAATTAGCTTGTCGGCCCTGAAAATGGATTTGCATTTTTGACAAGTTATTATTGGATCAGCAAAACTTGACAGATGGCCTGATGCAACAAAAACAGACTGTGACATTATCTGGGAACCATCAATCTCCCACATCCTATCACGTCTGACAAGCTCACGTCTCCACAAATCTATGAACTTGTTCTTTAAGCTAACACCTGATGGCCCATACTCCCAGAATCCTGCAGGAGCATCTGAATAAATCTCACAACTTGGAAAGTAAAATCCCCTTTCAAGCGCAAGTTGTATTATCTGTTCATAATTCATGATATATCACCCAAGGCACCAGATCTCTTAAGCCAGTTCCTTAACTTTTTTAAGGTTACCAACATCGTCACGCCTCTCATCTATGGGAGTCTCTAAAATCATCGGAATCTTTTTTGAATTTATGGTATGTATAACATATGCAAGCCCTTTCTCACCAATGTGACCCAGACCAATGTGTTCATGTCTGTCTAGGTTGGACCCAAGTTCGCCCTTTGAATCGTTTAGATGCAGTATCTTTAGGTGCTCAAATCCTATCGTTTTGTGGAACTTTGAAAGTGTATTTGAAGCACTTTTTTCTGTTCTCAAATCATGCCCTGCTGCAAATGCGTGACATGTATCAATGCATACCCCAAAACGCTTGGCAGGCTTTAGTTGTTGCAGTATGGCTCCAAGCTGTTCAAAATCAGAACCTACGCTATTTTTTTGTCCAGCCGTATTTTCAAGTAAAATCATAACATCGTCTGCAGTGTCATCGGCTGCTTTTGTAAATGCCTTGATCAATTTTTCAATTCCTTTCTTATCTCCTGCACCTTTGTGGCTTCCAAGATGTGCTACAATATAGGGAATGCCAAGTTTGCTGCATCTTTTTATCTCATCTATTAGCGAGCCAAGCGATCTTGCAAATGGATCGTCCTCAGGCGATGAAAGGTTTGGTAAATATGGCATATGAGCAACGGTTGCAAACCTGTCTATCTTGCTTGCAGCAAGTTTTTCCCTAAAATTAGTGATATCATTAGATGCCAAGGGCTTTGCTGCCCAGCCGCGTGGATTGCGAGTAAATATCTGAAATGCAGTACAATCTATTGCCACTGCATTATCTACAGCACGGTCAATGGAACCCGAGATGGACACATGCATCCCAACCTGCATGTCAGTGGTTCATTTGAGCATAATTTAAGTTCGCTGTGTATTTTATCATGATGCAAGTCTTCTGCAATTATACCAAAACACAATCAAATTTTTAAGTCGTGCAAAATGAAGAGAGATGTGCTACAGCCAGGAATAATGGATCTTGCCAAGTATCCCTTTCTTGCAGAAGCAGGAGAATATCTGCGAGATAAGGGGTTCAATCTTGAACAGCTGGGCCACCAGGACTGGGCACCATTGATAGAAAAGGCATATGGCAGAATTGTTGTGGCTTCATCAGGACAGGTCTACAGTTCTGATATGGAACAGCTGAAAAACTTGGACATGGACATGGAAATACTTTCTTTCATTGTGGCAGTCATTTTGTTAAAAGCGACTGGAATTAGTACTCTGACAAGAAGATTTTCACTTTCTGAAGCACGAAGAGCTGAAAAATATCTGGAGCATGACCTTAAACAAAAATACGATAGCGACTTTCCATTAAAAATCATCCAGGAACTATTTTCAGTAAAAGTTGTAGTAGAAAATGACGAATTTATGTTAAGTGTACCAAATTACTTGCGAAGGGCAGTACATTTTCATGAAAAAGAATGGAAACTTGTCAACCGGAGAGTGGCAACTGGGTTTGTACATTTGACAGCGCATGAAACTGTGAGGCTTATACGTACAGAACTTGGTCAATACATCACCTCTAGAATCCAATCAATAACACTACCACCAATTCCAGACACCTTCAAGGCTCGCGTACAAGACCTGGTTCAGCTGGCAACTAAATTCTCTGATGCTGTGGTGGTATCATCTGGCTATCCTCCGTGTGTGAAACACGCAATTGAGGTGCTGGAAAAAGGGGAAAACCTACCACACTCGGGAAGATTCTTGCTTGCTACATATCTTCTTGCAAGGGGTCAGACAACTGATCAGATCAGCTCCGCTTTTTAAAAATGCGCCAGACTATAATGAACGCGTAACTCGATACCAACTTGAACACATATCTGGTGCTTCAGGCAAAGGTACGAAATATCAGTGCCCCTCTTGTGATAAACTGCGAAGCGAGAACCTGTGTTTTGCAATTCCTGATTGTGATGGAATAATAAATCCAATTCAATTTGGCAAAAAGAGGAAGAACTAATGCTTGAAAAAGATGTTACACTTGTAGAGAATGCAATCAAAGAATATTATTTCAATCACTTTGATCTGGTCAGTGTTCCGCCAAACCCCACTCAAAGAGAATTTGGTTATCAAAAAATAAACGGCGGCATGATACGACATATTGCAATAAAGGACAACAAGGAGCTGCATCTTCTCCTGATGAAAGAGGCTCCATCAGATGTTTATTGCTCAAATGCATACTATTCTTTTCCAAACTTGCCAATGTCAGAAAAGGACTGGAAGGGTGCTGATCTAATCTTTGATATTGACGCAAAGGACTTGGCGCTGTCTTGCAGAAATGATCACTCTGTTTTCAAGTGTGGTTCATGTCATGGCGCTGTACCTGGAAAGCCGCCAGCCTGTCCTCAGTGCGGGTCTACCAAGTTTGACATTGTATCAGTTGCTTGCAAGAACTGTATCAGCGAGTCCAAAAAAGAAGTTAAAAAACTGGTGCAAGTACTTGGCCAAGATCTTGGCATAAAAAATGAAGAGACTGATGTATATTTTTCAGGAAACGAGGGATTTCACATCAGAGTCATAAACAATAATTATGAAATGTTGGGCTCGCAAGAAAGAGTCTGATCTTGTGGATTATATCATGTTCAACGGTGCCATGCCTGAAACCTTTGGAATGAAAAAACAATACAACTCCAAGTCAACGCTTCCTGAGATAGGTGATGCAGGATGGAAAGGAAGAGTAGCAACTAGCTTATTTGGATCAAAAACAAAGGTACCCAAAATAACAAGACAAATAATTTCAGATGGGTATCTTGCCTTCCAAGCAAAACTCGACGAGATACGCCAAACAATGGGCGTAAAAGTGGATCCCAAAGTAACTATGGACATACACAGGATTTTCAGGCTTGAAGGTTCGGTAAACAGCAAGAGCGGCCTGTCAAAAATCCAGTGCAAAAATCTCGATGACTTTGATCCCTTTTTGGATGCATGCTTGCTTGGAGAAGAAGAGGTGGACATTATTGCCAACTGTCCTGTCTTGGTTAGGTTGAAGAACAAGAAATATGGTCCATATGCAAATGAGAGAATCTCTGTGCCAAAATACGCGGCCGTATACATGATATGCAAGGGATTAGCTAGTGCGGTCTGAGAAAACTGCGACTTGACTTATTAATAGTTGCCAAAGAACTGGAAGTAGGTAGACATTAATTTGACATTTGGGAAGGTAGCATAATTTTGTATCAGCTCATCTACTCAATCCAACCCACCTCCGCGTGATGCCAGCAAGTACATCAGGCTTGGAATTGTAGCCATAATTGCAATTGTAATTTTTGTGATGGGCAGCAACCAAGCTGTCGTTTTGTACATGAACTTTCAGGAGTTTGGCACGCTTTTTACAAAACCTCTGTATTTCTCACTCGTATCTGCACTTGTATTATCATCAATAGCACTGATTAGAGTAAATATCAAGAATCGATCTTCAATCTCTTGGTACTCTCTTAGTGTTGCCCTCACATTTCTCAAAAGGGGAAATTATGTTGGGGCAGAAAATATTCCTGGTTTTAAGGAATACAAGCTGAGCATTCCAAACTTTATAATTTGGCAGATAACAAAGGTCCTGCTCTTTGGGGCATTCTTTACAAATCTTATTTTTGGCTTTGCCTTGGTTTATCTTTTGCAAGGAAATGATCTGGGCATACAAAGCGTTTGGAATATCTTTTCTCTTCCCTTTAACACTCCGGCACTAGATCCTACTTATGCAACAACCCAAGTAGTACCGATGATTCCTGCACTAACAGTATTCGTGCCCTCGCTGTTAGCTGTTATTGGCATGCGACTTGTGCTATACGTCGGGCTTCATAATGTTGTGAGAATAATCACAAGCTACCTTCAAGATGCAGCAAAAGGCAAGCCAAAGTTTCTTGATTATACATCAACCGTTGAGGGAATAATTGGAATAGGAGTAATATGGTCTGCATTCAACATGTTCTTCACAGACTCTATAGACTATAACACAAAATATCAGATTGCCGGAACCTTTGCAGCAGGCTTTGCGCTTGTTGCATTTTATTTCATTGACAAGTTCAAGTCCAAGGTAATTATGCACCCGTCAAAACGTGACATCTACATCCGCGTACTAACCTTGGTCATAATAGCAATAATCGTAGGCTCGATAATGGTTATTAACAACAGCATAGCTGACGCAAGAAAGATAGAGTATCTTGGGCCATACAAGGCACAACAGATTGGAGTGAACAGGTACCTGGCTCAACTAGATCAAATATCTATCGTGCCTCACACTGTAAAAATTTCGCCCGTTCCTCCAGATCAGATCGCAGACTATGTTGCTGCCAATAATGATGTGTTAAGCAAGGTTAGGGTATGGAACTGGGATGCGGCATTTGCAAAATTAAAGCCGGAAATAGGGCTGATACCATATGTTGACTTTGAAGGCAACGATATACTGAGATTCAATGATACGTTATACTGGACTGCATCAATGAAACCAATCCTACCGTCATCGGTTAGTGCAGAAAACGTGTGGTATAATCAACACTTTGTCTACACCCATGTAGACAATGGATTTCTCACACTTGATGCCAATAATGGAACCATAGTTGACAGCAGCCAATTTTTCAAGCAAAGGGTAATCTATTATGGAGAAGGAGGACTGTTTACCGATACTTGGTCTGCATATCCTGTAGGAAGAACCGTAACGGCTGAACTAAACAATGCATCTTATGATGGAACAGGAGGACTTGATGTAAGCCCACCAGTAAGCCAGCTCTTCGAGCCAAATTTCTTCCTGTCATATCCAACGCAGCCAATTCACATTATGCGATACAGAGACATACATGACAGAATGCAATTACTGTACCCATATTTCCAGTACGATCTATTTGGAAACCAAGTGGGTACGCTTCCTGTTGCTAACGGGAACAAAACCTACTGGCTCATGCCATTGATAATAGGATTTGACACAAAAAATGTACCATGGTCTGTTAGCAATCCGTACATAAGGCTAGTCGGTTACGCACTGATTGATACCTATAATGGAAATATTACTCTGATAAAGACAGGAGACGATTTCTTTACAAATATGTTCTACAGCCAATACCAAGATAAATTCATAGATACACCGACATGGCTCAACAAGCAACTTAGGTATCCAGAGGAACTCTTTGATTGGAAAGTGGACATGTTCAACATTTATCACGTTACAGACACTTCTACATTTATTCAGGCAAACAACTTTTATGAGGTACCTAATGGTGTTGACACTTATTACGTAGAGGCAAAACCAGAGGGATTTGACAAGCCGACTTATCTTGGCATACTATCGCTAGAACTTCAAGGGTCTGCAGGCAGAAACTTGGCAGGATTTATGACAGTTCAGAACGATGTACCAAATCTTGGACGGATGCAATTTTACCAAGTTCCCCTCAATTCCACAACAAAACTTCTTGGACCATCCTCTGTAAGTGAGGCGCTTGACAAGGACTCGGACTTTAGACAGCTTAGAACATTGCTTCAAAACCCTACGTTAGGAGATAATATTTTGTACAGGGTGGGAGATCACGATGTCTACTTTATTCCTGTATATACCGCAGGCACTGGCGGAGTTGTATCTCAAATTGCAACAATTGCAGCTGTTGGGGCTGCATTTGATGGCGAATACTTTGTAGGACTGGGAAACACTCCGCAAGAGGCGTTTGCGGCATATCTTGAAAAGCTTAGTGGTGTTACCTCGTCTAATGTTACCGCCACATTAACACTGGACGAATCATCAAGAATATCTGCTATCAGGTCAATACTTGATCAAGACAAGCTTACAGTAGTAACTCCTACCACAATACAGCTGCCGCTTACTTTTGAGGAGGGCCAAGTTTCATTTGAACAACCAACTGATCTTGATAACGCAAAAACACTGATCGCAGGCTTTGTCAAGAACTTTGTGCAGTCTGGAGACAACAGAATAATCTTCTGGCAAGAGAACAACACGATAAACCTAGGCACTATCATAGTTGTCAATAACGTACCAGAACTGCACTACATATCGATAGGGGTAGGATAGTTGTTACTGGTTGTAGACAATGGCTCTGTCTACACAAACTCCATTATAGACTGCCTCAAAGAAATAAAAATAAACTACAGGCATGTATTATTTGATAAGGTAACAGAATCAGACATTGAGGACTCGCTTTCAATCATTCTATCTGGAAGAAGACAAAATGATTCCATGATGAATGCTATCAACTCTAAATTGATTAGATATGCTCTTGCAAAGAAAAAGCCTCTTCTTGGAATATGTTACGGTGCAGAAATTCTTGCAATCACGCTAGGGGGCACAATAAAAAAGATGGCAGAGCCACGACATGGCATTCATGAAGTCAATGTAACACAAGATAATCCCTTATGCAGCGGAAAGATCAAGGCATTTGAAAGCCATTCGTACAAGGTTGCCACACTTGACTCATCCTTTAACGTGATAGCCAGCTCAGGTGCTTGCAAGTTTGAAATTTTCCAGTATGAAAATCAAAATATTTTTGGAACTCAATTTCATCCGGAGATGAGCAACGACGGAAAGAATTTGTTGAAAAGTTTCGCATCTGTGAAATAGAGTTAATAACACACGTGCAAGGTCTCATCTCATGGAATCGAGTCACTCACTTGATGTACCTATAGTCCAAGAGGAGAACATCTGTCTGCCCCTTGTTATTAGCGCCGTGTCAAAATACTGGGGAGTAGACCTTCCCCTGGCAGAAGCCAAAGAGATTGCAAAAAGATATCCTGGAGTAAAGGGAACCATATTGATTGAGGGCGTCGAGCTAGCAGAAAGACACGGGCTTGCAAGCATAATTTTGAATTCTTCGCTAAAAGAACTCAAGAGATTCATTGACATGGGAATACCTCCCATTGTTATCTTACCTGGAATAAAAGATGTCGTGCAACATGCATCTTTGGTTATTGGGTATGATGAAATGGAAAAGACCATTTTTCACTACATTCCAGAGCCTGACAAGATTGGCGCAATTCCTGACGAAAAATTTGACAAACAGTGGGAAGAAGATGACAGGTTGATGCTTTTGCTAGTTCCTCCTGATATCATACCAGAGGCAAAGATAGCACATGACAGCAAGACAAAGTCAAACAGGCTGTGCTTTGATGCAGAAAAGTTACGGTTGCAGGGAAAAACTGACGAAGCTGTCCAATTGTTAAAAAAAGCACTTGAGATCAATCCATCAAATTCCACTGCTTCATGCCTGTATGCTGGAATACTAAATGACCTAAGCTTGCAAGAAGCAGTCCAGTACTACAAGAAAAGCATCGAGTAAATGACAGGTGCTATCTTGCATATAGGGGACTTGGCAACTATTATCTAAAGACAAAAGATTATCAAAATGCAGAAATTCATTACACTGCTGCAATAAAGATAAATCCACACAGATTTGTGCCAATCTACAAGAATCGAGGCATTGCAAGACTAGAGCAGAATAAAACAGTCGAGGCCAAAGAAGATCTCAAAAAATATCTGGAACAGATGCCAGATGCTCCAGACCATGCATCTATTGCGCAAGCAATAACAGAATTGAACTAACGACCTCCAAAAGGATTTAACAGTCTTCTAACAACCAAAAAATGTAAATGGATTGCATATTTTGCAACATTGTATCTGGAAAGATTCCTGCAAGAAAGATACATGAGACTTTAAAATCAATTGCATTCCTTGATGCGTTTCCATTGACTAAAGGTCACACACTTGTAATCCCCAAGACTCACTATACCAAGATACAAGAAATGACCGAATCAGACAACGCTGATCTGTTTGAGACTGTAAGAATATTGACAGGCAAGATTGAGCGTTTGGCTCCATCTTCACTAGTAGCAGTCCATAACGGAAAAGAAAGTGGCCAGGAAATACCGCATGTTCATGTACACCTAATTCCAAGGAGACAAGAAGACGGTGCAGGTCCGGTGCACAGCATGTTTACAAAGAGACCCAAACTGAGTGATAGCGAGCTTGCTGAGATTGAAAATATTTTAAAAAAATAAACAAATTTTGTATTTGTTAAATGCGGAGTGCGGGATTTGAACCCGCGACCTTCAGCTTGGGAAGCTGACGTCCTGCCGGGCTGGACTAACTCCGCTTGGTTGAGATTCTGGTATCTAACATTATATAGTTTGACCGCGCAACTAGATCCAATGGATGCAAAGTGCCCAGAATGTGACAAAGTTGCAATTCTTGATGACGATGTAACTAGTGTCAAATGCCCTCACTGTGGTTTTGAAGCAAAATATGAAGACTACCTAAATCTCATGAAACAAAGAGTAGGAGCAATGGTGGACAACTTTCAATTCGACAAGCCTGGTGGATTGTAATTTACCAGAACGAGCCCTTGTCAGAGCAATCAAGGTGTGCACCGCAATTTGTGCATATCATGTGACACGCTTGCATTGAGGTCATCATCCTTTCACATCGTGGGCACTTGATCTGCTCTTTCAATAGACTAGAGCGGAATTGCAAATTTTAAAAGATTTAGGTTAGTGTTGTTGAATTATATGGATATGTGATAATTACCAATACCTTTTAGGTGAATCGTTCGTTTTTGACACATCATGAAAGTAACAAAGTGTGTCTGGCAGTACCATAACAGAAAAGACGAGCTTGGTCCAGTCTTTGATTATTTCAGATACTGCGCAAACGAGGCAATCAGGATCGGTATAGAGAAGAACCTCACATCAAAGTACAAAATTCATTACCAATTGTACCACAAATTACGTCTAGACTCACAGTTCCATTGCAAATATGTCTATGGTGCACTAGAATGTGCTGCTTCTAAATTGAAACTGTATAAAAAGGTGCTAAAGAAGAAACCTAATGCTAAAAAACCGTATATTTCAAGGAATCACTTGATAATTGAAAATCAGTCATATAAGATTGAATATGATATCATCAGAGTTCCTACAGAATCTACAAAATATATCCTCATCAGGCTGACTAGCTATGTTTGTGAAAAAATTAAGGGTACAAAGCTTGGAAATGTTACCATCACAGATGACAAGTTGATAATCTCATACTCTAAAGACATTCCAGAACAAAGACCATCTAGTTTTATTGGAATTGACAGAAATCTAAATAATGTAACAACATATGATACACATGGAAACTGTATTGTACACGACCTATTCCAGGCTCAGAAGATCATTGCATCATACAGTACAGTAAAAAGTAAATTCAAACGCAATGATTCCAGGATACGAAGAAAGATATTTCAAAAATATGGTAAACTGCAGAAGAACAGAGTACATGGTATCTTGCACTATACATCAAAGAAGATTGTATCTCAAAATTCTGGAATCATAATGGAAAACCTCAAGGGAATTCGCAAGTTGTATCGAAAGGGAAACGGTCAAGGAAGAAAGCACAGACAAAAGATGAACTCTTGGTCATTTTATGAACTTCAACGACAGATCGAGTACAAGGCAAGATGGCTTGGTCTGCCGGTAGAATATATCAAGGCAGGTGGGACAAGCACAAAGTGTGCGGCATGTGGGTCAAAACTAGTACCCGAAGAGCACCGAAAGATGTTCTGTCCTACTTGTAAGAGCAGTATTGATAGAGATATCAACGCTGCTCACAACATCTTGCTTCGAGGCACACAGGTCGTGCCAGACGGGACTGCAGGTGAAGCGGTGATGGTAGAACCTGGTAGCAAGGAACCGGTAATCTATCGAGTCGATGCAGTCAAGTGATGGGGGTATGTCTTGCAAATTTGACAAACACTCATAACAGAACCTTAATTAATAGTGTGAAAACTTTTTTCACTACTTGGCTACATTCAAGCTAAACATCTCAGACAAGAAAGGAAAAACAATCTCAAAAGAGGTTAAAGAAAAGGATGCAAATCCATTTCTAGGACTGCAAGTAGGCTCTGAGCTTGATGCTGCATTGGTAGGCGAAGCAGGTAAACTAAAGGTCACAGGAGGCAGTGACAAGTCGGGAGTTCCTTTGCGCCCTGATATCCATGGTGGAGCGCGCAAGTACATACTTTTGTCGCAGGGAGTTGGCCTGAGAAATGCAGAGATTGGCCAGCGAGTACGCAAGCTAATACGGGGAAGTACGATAACTGAAGAGGTATATCAGGTAAATTGTTTTCTTGATGGCGAGCTCAAGATAGAAGAAAAACCACAAGAAGAAGCAGAGAAAAAAGAAAGCGCTGAAAAATCAAAAAAGGCATAAGATTAAGATAGGTAATGTTTTTCAGCTTCTTTGTGCACTGGAGAGAAACTCTTCCTGATTGGTACATAAAAAAATATGGACATCAACCATGTGTCAATATTGGTACATCTGGACATGTTGATCACGGAAAGACAACTCTGATACAGGCACTAACAGGTGTTTGGACCAGTGCTCACAGTGAGGAACTCAAACGGGGAATTACCATTAGAGTTGGATATGCAGATGCCGCATTTTATAAATGCAAAAGCTGTGAAGTTCCACTAGGATATTCAGTTACGCCAAAATGTAATAACTGTGGCAAGGAAAGCGAGCTTTCTCGTGTTGTAAGTTTTGTTGACAGTCCGGGCCATGAAAGCCTTATGGCAAACATGCTTTCTGGATCTGCCCTGATAGATGGCGCCATGCTTGTAATTGCAGCAAATGAAAAGGTGCCCCAGCCACAGACAAAAGAACACTTGCTTGCCTTGCAAACACTTGGCATAAAACAAATAGTTTTGGTGCAAAACAAGGTAGATCTCGTATCATATGAGGAAGCCATGGAAAATTATTCTGATATAGTAAAATTTGTTAAAGGAACCAATGCTGCCAAATCCCCAATCATTCCTATCTCTGCTCAATCAAAACTAAATATTGACGCACTAATAGGTGCAATAGAATCTACAATTCCAACTCCAGAACGCAAAGAATCTGGAAGTACTGTCATGCATGTGTTAAGATCATTTGATGTAAACAAACCAGGTACAAAGATAAAAGACATGAAGGGAGGGGTGATAGGAGGAAGTCTCACTCAGGGCACGTTTAATGTGGGAGACGAGATTGAGATAAAGCCCGGCCTACAAAATGAAAAGTCAGGAAAATATGAATCCATTGTAACTCAGATATCTTCTCTTGGAACCGGAGCTGGAATTGTTGATCAAGTAAAACCTGGGGGCCTTGTTGCAATAGGGACAAAACTTGATCCATCCATGACACGCAGCGACTCGTTGATAGGCTCCATCATAGGAAAGCCCGGGACCCTGCCTGAAAATTCCTACAATGCCAAGATTGAAGTCAGCCTTTTTGATACTGCAGTTGGTTCTGGCGATGAGATTAAAGTATCATCGGTCCAAACCGGAGAATCTCTTAGATTAAGCATAGGAACAGCTCCTTTGTTATCCAAAGTAACAAGTGCAAGAGGTAAGACAGTAGAGATACAGTTCAAGCGACCTGTGTGTCTCTTTGAGAACAGTAAGGTTGCAATAAGTAGAAGAATAGGGGAAAGATGGAGATTGATAGGTGCAGGTGTATCAGTTGGTTAAAGTAATCTGTGATACCAGTTTTCTAATGGTTCTTGGCTCAAAAAAGATAAAAAATATCTCAAGTATGGATACTGAAATTGGAAATTTGGAGTTTGTTGTGCCAGACCTTGTAATTGATGAGCTTACAAGAATTTCAAAAGCAAATGATAAAAAAAAAGTTCCGCACTTGATGCATTGAGGATCTCAGAAGGCTTTGGCAGGATAAAAATTTCTGGAAAGAAAGTAGATGATGCCCTGGTATACCACGTGAAGAACAATGGCGGTATAGTGGCTACCATAGATATTGAACTCAAGAGGAAGATAAAGGAAAATGGAGGAACAATCCTGTCTTTGGCAAATGACAGAATAATTTTAGAGCCAAGCAAGACTTAATTTTATCAAAAATAATATTAAAATATGTTAGAGTACAAAGGCATCAAAATAAAATGGCTAGGCCATGATACCTTTTTGCTGGAAAAAGATTTCAAGATAATAACAGACCCCTACAGAATTTCAAAGCCATTTGAGGCAGACTTGATACTTGTCTCTCATGAGCACTTTGATCATATGAGTATAGAAGACTTGGGTAAAGTCTCATCTAACAGGACAACGATTGTGGCAGCAAAAGAATGCATCAGCAAGTTGGTGGGTATTCCATTTAAGGAAAAGATAAGCCTCTCTCCTGGCGAAGAAAAAACCGTAAATGGAATAAAATTGAGGGGAGTTGCAGCTTATAACATAGACAAAATAAATCCTGATACAAAAAAACCATTCCATCCAAAAGAAGATGGCAAAATTGGATTTCTGATTAATATCAATGGTACCACAATATATCACACTGGCGATTCTGATCTGGTTCCAGAAATGAATAATTTGCAACCAGATGTGTTGCTGGTTCCAGTAAGCGGAACATATGTTATGACTCCAAGGGATGCTGCAAGATCTGTAGATGTGATAAAGCCAAAGATTGCAATACCTATGCATTATGGTTCAATTGTAGGAAGTCCGCAGGATGCTCAGGAATTTAAAAATGCGGTGACATCCTGTGAAGTCCACATATTAACAAAAGAACCTTAGGGGACAATAGAGAGCCCAAAAGAGTAATAAACAGAGTGAATTTCATCAAGCTTAGGTTGATTCAGGATAGAAAACTGTTCACGGTAGGAAGCCGTGATTTTAATTTACGACATTTGCTTGTGATTGGAATACTTGCAGCTTCCTTTTCCATCTCGGCCATGGTAAGATCACAAGCTGCTGACTATGGTTTTCAACTAAACGAGTTTGACCCGTTCTTTAACTACAGGGCAACAGAATACTTGCTAAATAACGGTGTCGATGCGTATGTTCACTGGCATGACACAATGAGCTGGTATCCGGAAGGCAGGGATGTCTTTACCAATGCCCAAGTGCCGCTTCACTTCACCGATGCCATCTTGTACAAAATCTTTGGCGGTGGAATGAGTCTTTATGATTTTACAATAATATTTCCAGTAGTCTTTGGTTCTCTAACAACTGTCATAGTATTTGCACTTGTCCGAGTTATAGGAGGCACGACATCTGGTCTTTTTGCATCGCTTTTCTTCGCAATTTCTCCGCCCATAATAGTGAGGGGAACAATAGGGTGGTTCAAGTCAGAACCGCTTGGACTCTTTTATGGACTATTAGGCGTATACCTGTTCCTTAGCGGGATAAAATCTGAAAACCGAAAAGTTGCAATTGCCAAACTCTTTGGCGGGGCAGGATTTCTAAGCATCGGTTTTGCTTCTTGGGGAGGAATAGAATTCTTCCTAATACCCCTAGGAATTTTTGTCCTTATACTGCCCTTTGTGCGAAAAGATCACAAGTTCTTATTGTGGGCAATTCCATTTTTTGTAGCCGTAACAATGGCTATATCGGGAGGCGTATTTGCAAGACCCGGACCCACTTTTGTATTTGGCGAAAGAGGTCTTGTTCTCATCGGCCCAACCATACTGATGGTCATAATAATTTTTGTTCAGAAATTTAGCAAGGATCAGGTCAAGTTGCGTAACAGCTTGTTGGTTCTTGCCGCGTGTATAGTCATTGGAGGTGCAATCTTTGCATCGGGGGCTCTTCACTCAGCTAGTTTCCGTTACATGAATGCGATGGATCCCTTCTTAACATCAGAGGATCCCTTGGTAGATTCAGTTGCAGAACATGCCACTCCAACACTTGCGCAAAACTTTACCTATTTTTCAATTCTAATGTTATTTGCGGGCTTTGGAATATGGTTGATCTTTAGGAAGAAAAGTGATGGCAATAACTCTCTGCCATTTAGCATCAAAAATGAGATGACTATTTTTGCCCTCATTCTTGGAATAGTAGGTGCATATGCCGGTTCAACATTTTCTAGATTAGAATTATTGACAGCAAGCTCTGTCATTGTGCTGGCATCTATTGGGCTTGCGGCCATGACATCTGAGATACTGAAAAAGGAAAACAAACCGGCAGTGACAGAACCATCAAAAGAGTCATCAAAAAAGAAAACTCTGACAAAAAAAAGCCTTGTCTTTCTTGGCCCGATTCCAAAGATATCATTTGTAGTTATAATTGTGGCCTTGTTATTGGTACCTCTAATTTTTCCTGTTGACGCAAATTGGATATCAATAGTAAAAGCGCCTCCTACAATACTCAATGGCGGTTCTAATTTTGCAATTGCGACAACTGATTGGCCAGATGCAATGAGTTGGCTAAAAAACAATACTCCGCCAAATTCGGTCATAGCTTCATGGTGGGATTATGGTTACTGGATACAGACTTTAGGAAACAGAACCACTTTTGTTGATAATGCTACACTAGATACAAACAAAATAGCAGGTATAGCAAAGATGTTTCTGGCTTCTCCTGATGATGCTTGGAAGATGTTGCGAGACATGCACGCAGACTATGTTGTTGTGTATGTAGTTGGACAAAAATTTGTCTCAAACGGCCAAGAACTGTATGTTCTAGGCGGTGGTGGAGATGAAAGTAAGAAACAGTGGTTTATGAGAATTGCAGGTGAAGACGAGACGCAATTCCTACAATCCGACGAGTTTACACCTACTGATTATTTCTGGCAAAATACATTGCTTGGACACATGTTCCCATTTACAACTGTAACGTATTATGATCCAACTAGTCATTCCGAGTCTCAGACATACCAATCTGGATTTACTGCAATTTATGCCAAAAATATCAAGTATCCTGAAAATGGAAATGGTCCACTAAAACTTGTATACCAGTCATCCAGCATGAACAGAACTGACTCGGGTGTCATCTCTGGGGTATTAATTTACCAAGTCAATGCAAATTATGTGCTAGGAAGCTACAGTCAACAACAGACAAACAGCACACAGCAACAGGCAAACAGCACACTGCCACAACAACCTTCGCTGCCAAAGATTACGACAACAAATAGTTCGTCTACAACAACTGGTGATACTGCAGTAATTACTACAAAATATGGAGACATCACGCTAAAATTATTCAACAGCGTAGCTCCCAAGACAGTTGCCAACTTTGAGAAATTGGCAAATTCTGGGTTCTATGACAAAACTGTATTCCACAGAATAGTTCCTGGATTTGTCATACAAGGAGGAGATCCCAATTCCATAAACGGTTCAGAAGATACTTGGGGAACAGGAGATGCTGGATATAACATCCCGCCAGAGTTCAGTGACCTGAACTTTACGTCATATACAGTTGGAATGGCACGCGGACAAGACGTCAACAGCGGAAGCTCACAATTCTTCATAACAGTAGGAGATGCCAGTTTCCTAAATGGCAAGTATACTCTCTTTGGGCAGGTAATTTCAGGCCAGGATGTAGTAGACAAGATAGCCGCATTACCGACAGATTCGAACAGCAGACCAGTTAATCCAGATGATGCTCGTGTAATAACGATAAGGGCTTCTAACGGCACAAGCTAAGTCACTTGTATCTGTCAGATACTCGGTATCTTGCATACTTGTCATCAGGAGAATATTTTCCCGGATGAACACTTGTTGTGTTATTTCCGCACTTGGGGCACTCGTCTTTTAGCGTATATCTTTTGCAGTTGGTGCACTTGCGCATCTGAAATTTCATGTTAGCCCTCTCGGGTCTTCTTTGACTCTTCTCTTGTAAACTTGAAGGTACCACCGCTTTTTTCAATGGCACGCTCAATTGCTTCAAGAGTAGGCTTTAGCTCTTTTTCTGCATCCTTGAAATTTTGTGCAGTAATGTTGAGGCGATACTTGGGTGCACCTATGTAGGTCACAGATACCGTTACCTTCTTGTTGTCTAAAGCTGCAAGCAAAGCTCGCTTGATAACATCGATACCATCAGGCTTGGTACATGTAAGATCCAATACTCCCCTTATCTCGACATGAGGAATTTGCATCTTTGAACTCAATTCATTAATTACCGCAACTGTTTTTTCGGGTATGTCAAGGCCGCTCAAAATGGACGGGCCCTTTGCAGTTACCTCGCTGAAAGCATTATACACTGAATCAAATTTATCTACTAGAATATTTTCAATTTTTTCAGCCTCTGCTGCTGATAGGTTAGCTTTTGTCTTGAGATTGTCAATAAGAGCCATCTCTTTTTCTCCACGTTTTATTTCCAAAAGTTTTTTCTTCTTTTGATCTGAGGAAATTTGCTTGAGCGACAAGTCAATCTCAGATCTTCTTGGATCGACACGCTTTACCAGCAGAACTTTCTTTTCTCCTACCTTGAGAAACTTTTCTACATTTCTAATCCAACCGGTAGCAATCTCGGAAACATGCAAGAACCCCTGGATGTTATTGTATTCATCAAGAGTAACATAGGCACCTTGAGCCATAATTCTAGTTATTGTAGCAATCACAATTTCTCCAACTTCGGGAAATTCTTGTATGGCAGTTGTCATAATTTTCAAGTTTTACGTACGTAATTTAATGTTGCTGCTTAGAAATCAATTCCTTTTTTTGCTCGTATGCCAGACTTGAATGGATGTTTTATCTCTCTCATTTCTGTCACCAAGTCAGCCAATTCTATTATCTCATCTCTGACATGATTTCCTGTCAGTACTAGGTTGACGTTTGTAGGTTTTGTCTGTATTAGTTTTAACACATCATCAATCTTTACTAATCCTAGGTTGACAGCATAGTTTATCTCGTCTAGAATTACGATGTTGTATTTTTCCGAAGTTATTTTTTCTTTTGCTATGGCAAGCGCCTCATCTGCAACCTTTTTGTGGTCTTCAATGGGGCTCTTGTCATCCATGATGCCAACAAATCCCTTGCCTACTGCAGTGAGCTCAAACTCTGGTTCTAGTCTCTTCGATGAGGTCATCTCGCCATAGTGCCAGGAGCCCTTGATGAATTGAATCATGCAAACTTTGTAATCATAACCTATTGCGCGAAGTGCCATCCCAAGTGCAGCTGTTGTCTTTCCCTTTCCCTTGCCTGTATAAACAATTACCAGCCCGTCCTTTTCCATAAAATGTAGTTTTACTGTGACTAGTAAAAATCTGACGCTTTAGGGATTTGACTTGCACTAATCGCAAAAAGGATTATTATGTTAAATCAAAGACCCATAGACAATCTATGACCAGAAACTACGAATACGATATCGTTGTGGTAGGCGGAGGGCCTGCAGGCCTGTCCGCTGGATGGAGTGCCGCAAAAAAGGGGGCAAAAGTAGCAATACTTGAAAGAGATGAGGCAATAGGGCAGAGCGTCAGAACAAGTGGAGTCACCTGGATAAAGGAAGCAAGGTCATTTGGCATTCCTGCAGAATATTACAACCCAATACAAAATTATGCGTTTTATTCACCAAATAATATGATACTAAAAAAAAGCAAGGAGCCCGAAGTAGCCGTACTAGATGTTAGAAAGACATACCAGTTTCTTGCATATCAGGCAGCAGGTGCTGGTGCAGACATATTTTTGCGAACTGGTGTCACTGATGTTATACTTGAAGAGAAAAAATTATGTGGAGTCAAGGCAACATCGCTAAAAGAAGATCTGGTGTTTCGCTCAAAGGTAACCATAGATGCAAGTGGATTTTATTCTGTGGTGGCAAAATCTACTGGATTGGTATCCCAGTGGAAGAGGTTTGGTGCTGGAGCAGAATATGAGGCCTATGTGGAAAAGATAGACCCTCAGACGTGGTATCTTATGGTTGGACAGAATTATTCTCCTGCTGGATATGCCTGGATCTTTCCGCTGGGAAAAAATAAGGTTCGGATAGGTGTTGGTGTTGGCAAGCCAGAGTCCCAAGTAGATGCAACACAACGACTTTTGGAATTGCTTGAGAAAAGACCCAAGCCGCTAGATTCGCTTGGCAGAATAGTCCCTATTGAATTTCATTATGGCTTGATCCCAAACGAGGGACTGCGATCTTCTACCATTGATGACAACCTTATACTTGTAGGAGATTCTGCAGGTCAAGCAAATCCACTTGTTCTGGAGGGAATAAGGTATGCAATAGAATATGGAAGAAAGGCAGGAGAGGTGGCTACAAATGCCATCTCATCTGGGGACACGTCCAAAAAATCTTTGAAACCATATGAAGATTCCATGAAAAAAGCAATTGGCTCCAAGATTGCCTCTGCAATAAAGGTGCAGTACAGGTGGCTTGGCCTCAGTGACGAGGAATGGGATCGTGAGATTGGAATAATTGATGACCTCTCCGCAGAAGAATTCCTGGATTTTGTAAAAGCTGAATTTGGGTTGGCAAACATGATAAAGCTTGCAGCAAATCATCCAAAGCTAGCAATACGCCAGCTCTTTGGTTTGATAAAAGACAATGCTGGAAACGCTCTCCAATCACAAGAAAATTGAATACTGGCTTCAATCAAGGCTCAGTCAGGAGATTGAAATTGAAGATACCTAGAATAGTTCTTTCTGGTACCAGCAGCGGAGTTGGCAAAACATCAATTGCTGCAGCAATAATTTATGGCATGAAAAAACATGGATACTCGGTACAACCGTTCAAGGTGGGGCCTGACTTTATTGACCCTACATATCTCTCGGCAGTAGCAAAGAGGCCTGCACGAAATCTTGATGCGTGGCTCATGGGCGAGCATGGAGTGCTAAAAGACTTTGTTCAAAACTCGCATGATGATATATCGGTGATAGAAGGTGTCATGGGGTACTATGATGGGTTTGGCGGAGGCTCCAATTTTGCAAGCACGCACCACATATCAAATATCGTAAAAGCTCCAGTTGTTCTGGTACTTGATGCAAGCAAGGCTGCTCGCTCTATTGCGGCAACTGCACTGGGATTTGTAAAGTTTCACAAAAATTCTAGAATTGTAGGTTTCATACTAAACAAGATTGGAAGCCGCAAGCATGAGGATCTTTGCAGGCAAGCATTGTCAAAACTGGAAATTCCAATTGTTGGCATGATTCCACGAGATGTCCACCTAAATCTTGAATCAAGACACCTTGGATTGATTCCAGTAAATGAGATGAAAACACTCGAGCAAAAAATAAGGGCTATTGCCAAATCATATTCTGATTATATCGATATTGAAAAAATTATTGAGACAAGCTGCAAGGTACCAAACCTGCCATCTATACCACAAGACACCAAGACAAAACAAAGAGCAAAGATTGCAGTAGCACTAGACGAGTCATTCAACTTTTACTATCAGGAGAACCTGGATTCACTGCGCAGGGCGGGGGCATCTATTGAATTTTTCAGCCCAATTCATGACAAAAAAATTCCATCATGTGACGGTCTCTATATTGGAGGGGGATTTCCAGAAGTCAAGGGAGAACTTTTAGAAAGAAATGATTCCATGAAAAAAGAGATAAAGGAAAAAGCAGAAGATGGCTTACCAATATATGCAGAATGTGGGGGATTGATGTATCTGACCCGGTCAATTAGGTACAAGGAGAAAAAATTCAAGATGATTGGGCTATGCGAGGCAGATACTGCCATGCAGAAAAAACTAACGCTAAACTATACCAAGGCAAGTGTATCAAGACCGTGTGTTGTATCTGGGAAAAATTCCATACTGCGGGGGCACGAGTTTCATTTCTCTGAACTAGAGTCGGTATCAAAGGACTCCAAGTTTGCCTACACAATGGATATTGGAATAGGCATAGGAAAAAACAGGGACGGTATGGTGCAATACAATGCACTTGCATCCTACATGCACATGCATTTTGCTATGCCAAAAGTTGCAAATACATTTGTTGAGAACTGTGTCGCACTCTCAAGAAGATGATCTTTGTTTTAAAATGATGTAGAGTGCATTTAAGATGGCAGACGCGCATGGGCTACCTCCTTTACGGCCAAGATTTGTTATGTGTACAATATCGGAATGGCGGAGCTCTTCTTTTGACTCTGCGGCGCAGACAAATCCAACAGGTATGCCAACGACAAGGGCAGGTTTCGTCAATCCTTGCTGCACCATCTGTATTACTTCCTGAAGTGCAGTAGGGGCATTTCCTATTGCCACAATTCCTCCATCCATCTCTTTTGCAGCCATTCGCATTGCAGTCTGGGCCCGAGTCTTGTTGAGTTTTTTTGCTTCCTCTACCACTGCAGGATCTGATATGCCACAAATCACATTGTTTGAAAACTTGCTCAGGTTGTCTTTGTTTAACAGTCCCACTACTCCATTAACATCTACAATTATGTTGCATCCTCGCTTGAGGGCAGCTGTTCCACTCTCTATTGCCTGCTTGTGAAAAATTATTTTGTTATCTCTTGCAAAGTCAAAATCGGCTGTAGAATGTATCACTCGCTTCACTATTGTCCATTCGTCTTGGCTGTAAGGATGAGCGCCTATCTCACTCTCTATTATTTCCATGCTCTTGTCCTCTATTGACTGACCCTTCTGCGTGATCATCTCTCTACTTCCTTTGCCCTCTCAAGCACCAAGTCAACCATCTTGTCATCTATTCCTAGATGCTCGGAAAGAAATACTTTCTTTATTCCGGAATTTGTAATTGCGGGATTGAGGTCTTCATAAATGTCACGCTTTACATGAGCTCCCTTGTGCAAAAAGTATGGTACCACAACAAGAAAGTCTGGATTGTTTTTTGTACATACATCTATGCCATGTTGTATGTTGGGCTCTTCAATCTCTAAAAAACAATAGTTGACGTTTCTATACAATGGCTCAAGCCCATCTGCAACATACTTTAGAGATGATCTTGCATTTGGGTCCTTGCTTCCATGTCCAATTAGCAATACATCTACGCCATTTCTTGCGGCGGTAACCTTGTTCTTCCCAAGTATGCTCTGTATCTTTTCGTCTACAAGTCTTATCAAAGACTTGTGCAAGTTCATGGGTTTTGATATGGTCAGTTTCACTTTGGTCTTTGACTGGAATTTTATTGCAGTGTTGACAGCAGCCTTGACCTTTCTTCCGGGGTACAGAAAATATGGCACTATGGTAAGTGAATCAATCTGTTCAGATAGGCAAGCATTGATACCCTCTTCGATATATGGGGGGACTACCTCGAGAAAACAGTAATCAGACACATGATAGTCTCCCTTTTGCTTTACTTTGTCGCATATGTATTGAAGCTCCTGCTTTACGTCATCTTCATGGCTACCCCTATCGATTAGCAATAACCCTCGTTTCATTTTGATATCCTCGCAATTGCAATGGTAAGATTTGGGGGAAATTTCTGTTTTTCAACTACTAGCGTACCGCCTGAGCTCTTGATTGCCGACGCCTCTGAGACACTTGGGGTTCCCTCAAATGTCTTGACAACTTCTGAAGGATTCGGGATTGCAATTCCTGCAAGCTCTTGCTTTTCAAAATAATCTATTGGAACCTTCATGTTTTCTGCAATCTCGCGCAGTCCTGTCACCTGAGCTTCCTTTTTGATTGATGCAAACCTAGCAACTGACTTGGAACTGAGATTGAACTTTGAGAGACAAAACTCTAGGCCCTCCTTGATTATATCCTTGCTTGTATCCCAGTGTAGCCCAACACCGACCACCAGAGTCTTTGGCCTATACACAACTGAGCGCTCCAGTATCTGCCTGTCATGTATCATTTTATCTGAGATTATCAAAAATCCCTTGCAGTCTGACCCTATCAGCTCTTCCAAACTTGCATATGGGTGGACATTTTTTGGAAGCTCTCTTTTTGGTGTCCACCAATCTTTCTCGCCAGCATCCTGAAAGAGACCTATCTTTTCTTCGTTTACCATAAATGCACTAATTTTTGTTACAGTTGAATCATCATCAATCTGCCACCCAAACTCCTTTCCTACCAAGTCTACTGCAATGGTCTTGTTAACATCTGCAGCCGTTGTAATCACAGGAGTTGCGCCAAGAACTTCTGCAATATCTTCTGCAAGCTTGTTTGCCCCGCCAAGATGTCCTGATAGTGTACTTATCACAAACTTGCCTGTATCATCAATCACAACT
This sequence comes from uncultured Nitrososphaerota archaeon, assembly GCA_963701075.1. Lineage (GTDB taxonomy): Archaea > Thermoproteota > Nitrososphaeria > Nitrososphaerales > Nitrosopumilaceae > Nitrosotalea. Next base: position 258,757 of record OY969559.1, on the reverse strand, counting down.
ACTGCAGGATCTGTCTTTTTGTCCTTCATGTGGGGAGCTGACTAGACGTATTACGGCACCAAGCGAGAAGATGCAGACGAGGGCATCATGTTTTTTGAACAACTCACCTATTTTTTCTGTGGTAGAATCCTCAAACCAGTTAATCTTGGAATCATTGTTTGAAAACTTGGAGGGTGCAAAGACCTGCCAATTTGGAAACTTGCCCTTCAAGTTTTTAGCCATCTTGATTCCATTTTTTGTAATAGCTAGAATTGCTACGGTATCCACAAATTGTCTCTTTTCCAAGTGAACATATCTCTTGCTATCTTGGATACTTACCTATTGTGTTACCATCGAAATCGAACATGATAACATCAATCTCAAATTTTTCCTCAGAATGTTTTCGTAGTTGATTGTATACTTCAGAGCAGACAAGATCAAAGTATCCCTTGAGGTTCTTGGCTGACACTATCTCAAAGACATGTCTTGCAGTGTTTGCTTTTTTTATTTCCTGTATAGTATCACTTGATGCATTGCATCTCTGTGCAAGCTCTGCAAGAAATTCCATGTCTACCTTGGAGCCCTTTACATGGGTCTGCTTTACACCCATGCCCATCTTGGTCAATTTTCCAATAAAGCCTGCAACGTATGCCTTTCTTATTCCCTTTTTTGCGCACTGCTGTACTGTATAACCTGAAAAGTCTCCCATCTGGACAAAGCAATGGTCAGGCAAAGTGATTATGTTTCTTGAAAAATCTTCACTTCTGCCACCTGTTGTCAGGACTACGGTATCATTTCCCATTGCAATTGTAACATCTATGCTCTGCCTAATTGATGCTGCAAACGAGGCAGTCGAATACGGGATAACAATTCCACTTGTGCCAAGAATTGAGATGCCATCTAGGATGCCAAGCCGTGGGTTGTCAGTCTTTGGCGCAAGCTCTTTTCCCTTTGGAACAGATATGATGACCCTGACTCCATTTTTTTTGAGAAGGTCTTGTGCAACTTCGGTAATGTTTTCTGTGATCATCTTTTTTGGTGTTGGATTTATTGCAGCAGAACCCACCTCTAGGCCAAGGCCTGGCTTTGTCACCCTGCCTACTCCTTCACCCCCGTCTATCTCGATTTTTCCAACATTACTTGTTAGTGAGACATCAGTGTGTATCTCTGCACCGTGGGTAACATCTGGATCGTCGCCACCATCTTTTATTACGTAACAGTGTGCAGATTGCTTGTCAAATTCACATTTTTCAATCTTTATTTGGATCTTGGATTTTTTTGGTAATGTAACATCGATAAAGCCTATCTTTTCCTGATTCAAAATTGCAAGTATTCCAGCCTTTGCTCCAGCCGTTGCCGAAGTTCCCGTGGTATAACCTGTTCTCATTTTTCCTTTTGGCGTAGAGTCAGATTCCATGTGGGTAATTATTTTTTTTCTGTATTAATCCTTTGATATCACTTGAATATGCTAGTCAGTATTATCCACAATGCAAACAGACCAAGTCCGCCATATAGTATGATGTGTGTAACCTTAAAGGAAGATTCCTTTTCACGAAAATGGCTGTACTCTTCTTGAACGCTTGCCCCAAATGGATTCTTAAATCCTGCAAAGTTGGGCCCAAAATTAAAATCATCATTCATCTTGCTGCCGTCGTATTTTTTCCAAAACTCGGTGTATTTTGTTGCAACATCTGTCTCAGAAACCCTTGTCTTTGACTTTTCCTCACGTCGAAGCAACTGATATGCCTCTGTAATCTGCTTGAATTTCTCTCCACCCGTGTCATCCTTGTTTCTGTCTGGGTGATACTTGAGTGAGAGCCTGTCTGTATGCATTCTTGATCTCCTTCTGCGATGCTCCCTTTTGGACGCCTAGAATCTGATAGCAGTCAGACAGGTTCTTCAAGTATCTAGAGATTGAACAAGCACCAAAATTAATTTGTCGGATATATTGTGGGTGTATATGGATAAGATAGCCATATCTGGAGCCAATGGATTTGTGGGAAAAAATGTGGGCAAGTTTCTTGCAAAAAATGGGTTTGAGATTATACCTCTAGTGAGAAAGGGCAGAAAAAAGGCAGTTGATTTTGGACAGGCTATCATATCGCACGATCTTACGGAAGATGCCCTTGTAGATTTGGTGAAAGGGTCTGCCGCATTTCTGCATTTTATTGGAAAGGGAAGACAGACAGCAGACTCTGACTATGATACCGTAAATGTCAATCTTACAAGAAATGCGGTTACACTTTGCAAGAAAGCTGGAATCAAGAAAATAATTTACCTAAGCGGTCTTGGTGTTGACAAAAAATCTACACTGGGATATTTTGTATCAAAATTCAAAGCAGAGCAAGAGATTGTGCAGTCTGGACTTGATTATACAATATTTCGACCCTCGTATATCATGGGAAAAAATGATCCACTGTCGCAGATACTTTCAAGACAGATACGCAAAGGTTTCGTTATCATTGCAGGCTCTGGGAAATATAGACTTCAGCCTATCTTGGTATCAGATGTGGCACAAGTTATAATGAAAGCCATACATGGAAAACAGTTCTCAAAAAAGACAATTGACCTTGTTGGTCCACAGGCAGTAACGTATGATCGCTTTGTAAGAGACTTGGTTGGGGACAAGGCGCAAATAAGACATGTAGATTTTGAAAAGGCATATCATGATGCTCTTTGCTCCAGTGCCTCGCAGTTTGGTGTCGACGATCTCAGCATTCTAGTGGGTGATTATATTGGCAATCACAGAAAACTTGCCGGTATTTCAGGAATTGAATTTACAAAATATGGAGAAATGCTACAGGCCTGCCGCCTTTCTTAGTGTGTCAGCCTTGTCTGTCTTTTCCCAAGTAAATTCTGGCTCGTCCCTTCCAAAATGTCCATATGCTGCAGTCTTTCTGTAAATTGGGTTCTTTAATTTCAGTTGAGATATGATTGCAGCAGGTCTCATGTCAAAATGTTTTCTAACTAGGTTCTCAATCTGCTCTTCTGGGATCTTGCCTGTGCCAAATGTGCTGACCATGAGGGAAACTGGTTGTGCTACCCCTATTGCATATGCAACTTGGACTTCGCAGCGGTCTGCAAGTCCTGCCGCTACAATATTTTTTGCAATGTATCTGCACATATAACACGCGGATCTATCTACCTTTGATGGATCTTTTCCGGAAAATGCCCCTCCGCCATGTCTTCCCATGCCACCATATGTGTCCACAATTATCTTTCTTCCCGTAAGTCCTGCGTCTCCTGGAGGTCCGCCAATTACGAATCTTCCAGTTGGATTTACGTGGATCTTTATTTTATCATTCCATAGATTGCCGCAGACTGGTTTGATCACCTTTTCAATAATTTCTTTTTTTATCTCTTCGTTTGTAATGTCAGGAGAATGCTGTGTTGAAACAACAATGGCCTCGATCCTTTTTGGCTTGCCATCTTCATATTCTATGGTAACCTGTGATTTTCCGTCAGGTCTTGCCCATGGAAGTTCCTTTTTCTTTCTTGCCTCTGCAAGACGCTGGGTAAGCTTGTGAGCAAGCATTATTGGCATCGGCATAAATTCTGCAGTCTCGTTTGTTGCATAGCCAAACATCAGTCCCTGGTCTCCTGCTCCCTGCTCCTTGTTTTCATTGGCAGAGATTCCATTTGAGATGTCAGGACTTTGGGAATGAATGGAAACTAGAACACTGCACGAGTCAGCATCAAAACCATACTGGGGATCGTTATAGCCTATCTCCTTGATTGTTTTTCTGACTACATCTTGAATGTCAAATCTTGCCTTTGATGTGACCTCGCCTGCCACCACAACAATTCCTGTAGTTGTCATGGTCTCAACTGCAACTCTTGAATCAGGGTCTTGTTTTAGAAACTCGTCCAAAATTGCGTCTGAAATTTGATCGCACACCTTGTCTGGATGACCCTCGGTGACCGATTCTGAAGTAAATAGATAGTTCCTACCCGCTTCTTTCATTGTCAGGGTCATTACAGCTCATTTTCTAATTTGATAAAAAGTACATTATTGCCTCTTACGATAACTCTACCATAATTTGCAACCACCTTGCCACCACTGACCTCCTCTGCATCTGTCATGATTAAATTCATGTAGGAATCAACATTGTTCATTTTTCCTTTGTACTCTATATCGCTTTTGAGTCTGACCGTAACCTTTTTGTTAACACCTTTTTGCAGCGTTGTTAGAGGTCGTTTCTGAGTCGGTGGTTGCGACAATCAATAATTCACTTGTCACCAGTGCTTGAAATCGTAAATAAAAGCCTTCCCGATCATCACTTATACCATTTAATTTCCAGTATTTTCTAGACAATCGATTTGATCTCAACTGGTCTACCAAGACTTGATAATCTATTGGGTGGGGGAATAGCTGCTGGCATCATAACTGACATCTTTGGACCTGGTGGAAGCGGAAAGACGCAACTTGCAATGCAGATTTGTACCAATGCTATGAATAAAAAAATAATTTATCAGGACACAAGCGGCAGCTTTAGACCTGAAAGAATACTTCAGCTAATGCATGCCAGACAACTTGCGCCAAGTCTTTTAGACAACATAATTGTTGCGCGAGTGACAAATATCGCCGAGCAAATCAATCATCTCAAAAACATATCTCAGGTAAATCCGGGACTAGTCATAATAGACAATATTACAGATCTTTTTTCGTTCGAGTACTCTAAAGAATCAAACTCGCTTGAAAAACACGTAAAATTCATGGAATACATGCACTCACTCAGCTTGCTTTGCATCCAAAACAAGATTCCAGTTGTTATAACCAACGTTGTCAGAAGGTCAGGCGAGCAAGACAGGGAGAACCTTGACAAGTCAATTAGCATCTTTACTCACAAAAAGATCAGGCTATCAAAAGAGGGAAACAAGTTTTCTGCACAGGTACTGCCTGCATTTGGCATGAAAAAAGAGGTTGCATACAAGATAGAACCAGAAGGGATTGTAGAAATAGCTTGAACAAATTTTCAGCAGACTAAAACATTAATTAGACTCTAAATCCATATTGTGATAAACCCGTCAGGGGTGGGAATTGAACCCACGTATCCGGGGGAAAATGTGTTTTTCAGACACACGCCATACCTTACTTGGCGACCCTGACAGGTTTCTTTACCGAAGATTTCTATTTAACAAAATCATTTCATTTACATTTCATCGCAGCTTAATATCTTAATCCTGATCTCTCATCCAGATCATAAAATTATGATCTCAAGAGAACTGAATTAGAATAAATCTGTGCAAGTTGCTTGCTTGAGCTAAGATATTTATCACTGTGGTTGTAACGTGACTCATGGCAGGAATTTTCGATCAGATACCAATTATCACAGTTATCTTATTTGGTGCTGGCATAGTTGGTGCAATGGTATACGAGCGATCTAGAACAAGACAAGCAAAAGAATCAGACTCATCTACATCATCTACCGCTTGAGTTAGAGAACAAGTTTCGCAATCTTGGTTTTGAGCACCTAACTGAGATCCAGAAAAAAGCTGTTCCTGTAATATATCAAAAGATTGATTCACTAGTTATTGCGCCAACAGGCTCTGGCAAGACAGAGACTGCCGTGATTCCAATCTTTGATAGGGTTGCCAAGTCAAAAAAACATGGAAAGATTAAGACACTATATGTCACTCCACTCCGGGCACTAAACAGGGATGTCTTTCGTAGAGTAATTGGGTATGCGGAAAATGAGGGCCTTACAATTCAGATTCGTCATGGGGATACATCGCAGTCAGTTAGGAAAAAGATTGCACTTGAACCACCAGACGTACTGATAACAACTCCTGAGACAATCATAATTTTACTGACACAGCCAGCAATGTTACAGGCACTTGACGAGCTGAGAGTGGATTGTAATAGACGAAGTGCACGAGCTGCTGGGAAATGAGCGCGGTGCACAGCTATCGCTGAGCCTTGAGCGGCTGCAGACAAACACAAAATTTCCTGTAACAAGGGTTGGTCTTTCTGCAACAGTGGGAAATACATCAGAAGCCGCCAAGTTTGTGGTAGGAACAAAAAGAAGATGCAAGATAATTGAGGACCGCTCAATTAGAAAGTATGACGTTGAGGTAAGGTATATCGACGGGACCATAACCGATGTTGTTGATTCCATCATAGATTACGTTACCAAAAATTATGCAGACTCGCCAGTACTCTTGTTTACAAATACCCGTGGCGAGTCAGAATATCTAGCATCCGTCCTAAAGGAGAGGTCCAGTCTGCGAATAGATATGCACCACGGTTCTCTCTCACAACAGGTACGGGAGGAAACTGAGGAGACTCTAAGGGAGGGAAGGCCTGGAATCGTGGTTTGCACGTCATCGCTTGAGTGAGGTCTTGACATTGGCTCTGTGGAACTTGTGATACACTATGGTTCACCAAGGCAGGTATCAAAACTTGTGCAAAGAATTGGCAGAAGCAAGCACAGCAGGGGCTTGTCTGCAAAGGGACTGATTGTAACTAACAATGCCGACGACGAGTTTGAAGCACTTGCTATACTGGAACGTGTCAGGGAAAAATCAATCGAGGACCAAATAGTTCATGATGGCGCACTAGATGTGCTGGCGCACCACTTGGTTGGCATGACAATGCAGTTTGGAACTGTTCCAATTGACTTTGCGCTAAAGATGATAAACCAAGCCTATTCGTTTAGAGATACAACACTTGATGACCTGTTTGGTGTGCTAGATATACTGCATAACGGCTCGATTGTATTTTTTGATAAAGAAGAGATGGTCTTCAAAAAAAGGGGACGCTCGTTTAGGTATTTTTTTGAAAACCTGTCCACAATTCCTGATATTTTGAAATTCAAGGTGCTCGATACTGTATCCAAAAAAATGATCGGAAGCCTTGACCAGAGATTTGTAGGTGACCACGGCGACCCAGGAAATGTCTTTGTGTTGCGCGGGATGCAATGGAGAATTTTAAACGTTGATGACAGTTCACTTAAGATAAACGTAGAACCAGTCCAGTCTGCTGGAATAAATGTTCCATACTGGGAGGGAGAGAACATACCAGTTGATCTTGCCACTGCAAGAAAAGTGGGGTTATATCGCACCAAGACAAAGCTTGAGCCTCTTGCAAACAAGATAATTGAGAGTCTAAAGATGGATGCAATTCCAGACGAGAAAACAATTGTTGTGGAATCGCAGCGTGCTAGAAACACCATAGTAATTCATGCGTGCTTTGGAACTAGGATCAACGCAACACTTGCCACACTTCTTTCTGCAATGCTTTCTGCAAAGAGTGGATATCTTGTTGATTCAAGGTCTGATGCATATAGAATCATGATATCATCAAATGGGAGAATCAACGAGGACTCGGTGCTTTCCGTACTAAAAGACAAGTATGAATTGGAGTCAATTGTTCGTGCATCGCTTTCTGGTACACATAACGTAAACTGGAGAACTTGGTGTGTTGCAAAAAAATTTGGAATCGTAGGCAGGGAGGCAGTATATGACAGAAAATCTGCAAGGTTTCTCTATGAAAGATATTCTGCCACTGTACTTGCAAAGGAAGCCCTGCGGGAGCTCTTCCACGACAAGTATGACTTGGAGGGAACAGCTAAAACTCTTGAAAGTATACGAAATGATACCATAACATTGCGGTGGTTTGAGGCTGATAGTTTCTCAAAACTTGCAGAGCCAATACTTGATCACACCACAAAATACTATTCGTCTCCTGCAAACTTGGACAAGGGGGTGCTTGACTTGGTAAAAGCACGGCTTGTCAAAACAAAACATAGGCTTGTCTGTATGCGTTGCGGCAAGTGGGAAAAAGTGGTAGAAACCCGTGAAGTAAAGGGGGCGCTTGTCTGTCCGCACTGCAAGTCAAGGCAGGTCTCTGCTACGTTTTACTCTGACTATGACCTATCAAAAATAGTACAAAAAAAGGCGGCAGGAAAAAAAATAACCGCAGAGGAGGACCACAAGTTCAATCGCGCGTGGAAGGTTTCATCGCTGTTAGAAAATTTTGGAAGTACTGCACTTGTTGTGTTGTCAGGATATGGTGTTGGTGCAGACACTGGGGCAAGGATACTGCGAAACATGGTAGGCGAAGAAGAACTTTACCGACAGATATACGAAGCAGAAAGACAGTATGTTACTACGCGAGGATTCTGGGACTAACTAGTTCTTTTTTGTAACGACTGAATATGCGGTAAGAAATATCTCTGTTCTTCCCTCAAGACCTGGCTTTGCAGTAACACCTGTAACGCTGATTATCTCACCTTGGGTGAACTGTTCTAGCAGCCTTGCTTGTGTGCGCCAGCCCTTGAGCCATATCTGTCCTGTGTCATCTTCTATGAATGTCTCGGAAAGTGAGATGGACTCGCCTGTCTTTGTTTGTACCTCGCGCTTTTGTGGAGCTTTTAAAATTATGGCCTCGACGCAATAGATTCCATCTGATGGCTTGACATCTCTTATCTTTGTCCTGACATCTGATAACGTCGGCATCTTTTGATCATCAATTTTTTTTACAGGGGAATCTTGTTCAATTGTCACAGAGTTCCCGTATATCTTTGATGGCAAGAGTTCGATGACATCGCCAACACTGAGGTTTGATGTGATTGAAGAGGCATCTACGATATTTACTAAGCTTTTTGTCTTGTGCTGTTACAACAAGCAGCCTGCTTCCCGACTCACTCTTTGCGGCAGACAAAATTCTTACAACCATTTTCTCTATCTCTTTTCCTCCCTCTATCTCCAGTACAGTTCCCTCATCTCCATGAAGCTCAAGTCCCATCTGGCCCATCTTTGTGTTAACTCCAATCAATCTTGCCTTTGCACCAGGAGAGACTACCTTTGGAACCGAGTTCTCGTCCTTGTTCCACAGTACGGCGCGAATTATTGTACCGTCATTGCCCTTTAGTCGAAGCTGCAATGCCTTGCTTGGCTCTCCCTTGAAATTAGTAAACTCTGTAGTGCGGATGTTTCCATCCAAAATTCCTGATACCACTAGATTCTGTTGGTTCTCCTTTACGTTTGATACGTTGTCTGTTATTGCATCAAGGCCTGGGATCTTGCTTTGTGTGCTGTTTGGCTCTACTGTGGAACCTGAACCGACGTTGATTATCGGATTGCCCTTCATGTCAGATTTTACATATGCCTTGATTATCCTAACGAGGTCCCCTGGCTTGAGATTCTCTATTCCGGGAAGGTTTGCCTTTTCATCCCATAGCTTTACCTTTGCTCTAGAGTCTCCGTCATATACTGTCATGTTACGCAAAAGAAACTGGGTACCGTCCTTTCTTGAGAATTGCTTTGCTGGATAGATATTCATCACTCGTGTCTCAAGTGTAATCTCCTTTGCACCAACATAGAGGTCCTTGAGGCCCATCTCGACCTTTAACGGCTCGCTCAATGATACGCCAAGGTCTGACGCAATAAGAAAGAGGGCACCTTGGTCTGTAAGATAACCTGCGCCTATCTTTTCTTTCTTTTTTTGGATCATCTCTTCTATATCTTGTCTTGAGATCTCTGGTTTTTGCTCAAGAAGTTTATTCATCAATGAATCAAATTCGGACAAATCAAACTCAATTAAGATCTGTGTATTAATAAGAATTTTTGACCTACCGCGATCTACTGTATTTCATACTTGGACAACTTTCTAGTAACAAAAAAGTTGATCTTTTAATCTGGGCGATCTACACTGTTATCTTAGCTTTGCCGCTATTCTTTGTTTCAAGAGCTCGTTTTGTGGCAATTTCAAATATTAGCTTGTCAATGTAGGACCCTTGTTTTGATTCTAGATTTAGTTTATACATTATGGCCTTTCCTACAATCCTTGTTCTGGAAACTACATCTTGCCGTTCTAGATTTCTTATTTCGTTCAATGCCGTCTTAAAAGAGATTCCAGAATTCTTGGCAATGTCTGATATGGAATAGTCCCAATCTTTGAAAGTTGCGAGGAAATCTAGAATCTTTGATGTACTTCCTGGAAACACGCTCTCTAGTGGGCCGTTTTGTAATGTCTTGTTCTTCGAAAGAGCCCTTTTTACCATGTCTAGTATTATTGTTAATATTATTAATATAATTACCTATTGTTAGGTAAATAATTACATAATAGTTAAATGCCTAGGCTGTCTCATAAAATCATTGCTGGATGATGTAAGCAGTGCCATTCTAAGAAAGTTATATTATGATAACAGGATAGGCAAAAAACACATCTCGCTTGAGAACTTGAAAACTGGGTTTCCTTCTCATCTAAAGGGTGATATCGATAAGAAATTAAAAAAACTGGTAAAAGAAAATCTGGTCTTACAGCATCCAACGTCTTATGGTCCGCAGTTTGCATTAAACCCTAAACGGCTGCAAGAAGTCTATCAATATGCTCAGCCAAAGAGAATAAATTCAAAAATGAAACCGCATTTAACAAAAAGTCTGAATTTCAGTAGATAAATTAGTAGGAGAAAGAAAGTCATTAAATGCTCTGCATCGAGGCAAAATCTCTTTTTAGATCATATGGAAATGTCACAGCAGTTGATGGCATTGATTTGTCAGTAGAGTCTGGCAAGATATTTGGATTTTTGGGGCCAAATGGTGCTGGCAAGACAACCACCATGAAACTTTTGACTACATTGATTCCTCCAAGCAGCGGTACTATCACTATTCTTGGAATTGATGCATCGCGACACCCTCTTGATGTGCGAAAAAAGATTGGCGTGGTGTTACAGCAGCCAAGCTACGAACCAACACTTACTGTAGAAAAATCCCTTGAGAAGTATGGCATGATGTGGGATATCGATATCAAGACAAGACGCGACAGGGTGGAGGAACTTCTCACGGCTTTTGACCTGCAGGATATAAGAAAAAAGAAGAATGATGATATCTCTATTGGACAGAGAAGACGGGTCCAGGTTGCACGAGAGTTTATGCATGACATGGATCTCTTGTTTTTAGACGAGCCAACAGCAGGGCTTGACCCATCTGCACGAAGGGGACTGCTTGACTATATCAAGGGAAAGGTGCGCGATGGGTTGACGATATTTTTTACAACACACATACTTGAGGAGGCAGAATATCTATGCGACGAGATTGCCATAATAAACCGGGGAAAAATTATTGCTGTTGATACCCCGGACGAGCTCAAAAACAAGTTTGGAAGGGAAAAGACAATCAAGATTCGCATAGGACACATGCAAGAGATCTCAGGTATATTGCAGGGGGTTGGAAACTATGAGGTTTCCCATGATGAAGGTACTGTTATTACAATACATTCTGCAGACTCGGAGCAGGTTTTGGTAAAAATTTTGCAGGTATTACAATCAAACAATATCCCAATAGAGGACTTGAGTGTGGTCCCAACAAGCCTCGAGGAGATCTTTCTTACAGTGGTGAAAAATTCCAATGCATCCAATATTTCGTCTGGTAAATAGAAATCTTACCATATCGCTCAACATGGGCTTTGTGATATGGCAGGTGATATTTCCTGTCATCTATATTTTCGTTGCAGGGTTTGCATATACTGCACTGATTCACAGTGTCCCGTTTGGCTCAAAGAGTCTCAACTATCCTGCATTTATCGCATCTGGCATGATTGGCTTTAATATAATGAACAGCACCCTGATCTCCGGTATCATAATCTGGAATGACCGAAGGCATGGAATGTTTGAGCAGATTTTGGTCGGTCCATTTACCCGCGCGCAATATATCCTGTCAAATGTATATACAATTGGAATCATTGGGCTTGTATCTGCTGGATTGATAACAGCAATTGGGTATCCCATATTTTTCAAGTCAGTAGAGTTTAATGTACTGACCATACCTCTTGTTGTCTTTGCTTCAATGACTGGTGCCATACTATTTGGCTCCATTGCATCCATCATATCCACCAGGCTAAAATCAAGCGAGGGGTTCAATGTGGTAATCAATACGGCATTTTTGTTTTTTGCATTTGTAAGTACCGCATTTTATCCTGCACAGGGTGCTCCTCCAATTCTTGCAACGGCATTTTATCTCAATCCACTGACATATCTTGTCGATGTGGTGCGTGCTGGAATATTTGGCAACTTTACTGGTACCACTGGGTACGAGATGATTGTTCTGACTGTTCTTGCTGTGGTATTTTTTAGTATAGCAACAAAATTGCTTTCAAGACTTGAGATATAGTAAATGTGCCCCTAGCCTTTTGATCTACGTTTCTCGCCTTTGGATTCCCACGTCTGCAAAAAGTCCTTGACTATATCTACAATTATCTGGTTTCTACTGGTAAAGCCCATCTTGTAGGAATCCTCTGTCTTTAGAAACTCGTCCAGTCTCTCTGCCAGTCCCACAGGGATGTTTGCGCTGACCCAGTCCTTTCTTGCCATACGGTAAAGTTACCGTATTTGTTCATTTAAGATTAACTTTGGATATACGTACAGTAAAATTACTGTAGATTTTTATATTACAATATACAGTAAAGTTACTGTATGGGCAAGAAAGCCAAAGGATTCACAACGGCTACACTCAAGGAAGCAGTCTTTAAGAAATTGAGGCAACTGTCTGATCTTGAAAAGAGAACCATCTCAAATGAACTTGATATTATAGTTGATTTCTACGTATCAAAAAACAATCTAAAGCTGGCGGAGGTCCCACTTGTCTGAGTTTGCAAGCTGGAAACCGGTGATACTGGCCGCCATATCTCTGATGGTTCTCTTTTCAGTAGATACATGTGTGATACCCGCAATGACTGCTCATGCCCAGGTAACACAGAAGACAGTCTGTGTCTTGCAACCCATAGACCAGTCTATCAACTCCAAAGTAGTTAATATGACTGAAAAAGTGCTGACACAGCATAACGAGACATATTCGTATATTGGTCTAGTGCAGGAACTAACTAACCAGTCCAATCCTGGATGTAGTCTACGTAATTCAATTCCAAAGATCTGTTAACAGTAACTACGCCTGGGTAGACAAGACAGCTCACTATACCATATCTGGAACTACATTGACATTGTATACTAACACGACTCCAGTGCTGTTGCCAAACAGTATAGCATCTACTTCTAGTGGAATCAATAACCTACTCTCCGGTGTAGTCGTCGTCAATGATGTATCTCAAGTTGAAGTAGTTGGCAGCAAGTCGGCAGGTGGAGATGTAACCTCTCCAGTAATGACAAATCCAGTCTGCCTTGCAGAAGCACTGGCTACATTCCACCAGAATGCAAATGGATTTGCTGGATATGAAATATGCAACCCATATTCAGGAACACAAAGTGTAAGTGACAGCATGCCGTTCTATGTGATACACAAATCACTAGAACACGCATTAGCAAAGATGCATCTGTAAACCGGGCGTGCCTGCAGACATGGTTTAAATGTAAAAAACGTGTTATCTATACCGTGCAAATTAGAAGAAGAAGCAGTCTATGGTTCCTGTTGCCTATTGTGTTTAACGTACTGGGAGGAATAGTTGCATATTTTGTTATTCGTGATGATGATCCAAAAAAGGCCAGAAGTCTGTCTCTTGCTTGGAATACTTCTTGCTACAATACCTGTACTCTTGTTTGTTGTACCGGTTCTGGTTGGAATAACTATCTTGCCGCATCTTATGCCGCCAGTTAATGTGCCGCACATGAACTACATGTGATGATATTTTGAGGAATTTGATTTTAAAAGTAGCCCGGCCCAGATTCGAACTGGGGTCAAGGGCTCCAAAGGCCCCTATGCTTGACCGCTACACTACCGGGCTTCGTTGGAATTCTATTTAGTTCCATTAATAATGTTATTTGACGGTTCTGCCAACTTGATGGCTCGTGGCAGACATTGTAAACTTGCGACATATCACAATTACCTCCTTCTTAAGAAGATCAGAGATATCAAAAGCCTACAATGTTATCAGTCAAGTGTGCAACACAGAATCATAGCTGTACTGAGATTGTGCCAGTGATGGAGGATTTCAGGTCTGTTGTAAACGAGGCAATAAGGCTTGGTATCAAACATGGTATCACTTCACGATTCAAACTGCGTAGTCTTGTCTACCCAAAATTCAACAAGATGATGTATTCTGGATATGTCTACACTGCAATCTGGAAGGCTTGTGCCATGCTCAAAAACTATCGTCGAGCTAAAAAGAAGAATGCAAGTGTAAAGATACCATTCATGAAAAGACGCATACTTGTAATTGATAACCAGAGATACGAGCTAGTCCACAACCACCTCAAGTTTCCGGTTAGACCAAGACAGTTTGTCTACATCCCTCTCAATCACCATGTCTATAATGTTCTACTACAACCAGGTCTGAAACTAGGAGAGATTACATTAACTGGTAAAAAATTATCCATATCTTATACAAGAGGGATATCAAGAAAGGAACCGGCTGGATACATTGGAATTGACATGAACCTTGAGAACGCAACTGGCACGGACGAAACCAGCACCACCATGGTACTAGACATGTCTGATATTGCATCAATGAAGGCAAAATACAGAGATGTACTGTCGCACTTTACAAGAAACGATGCCAGAATACAGAAGAGACTCAAACAAAAATATGGCAAGAAACAAAAGAACAGAGAAGATACATTCCTGCACCAGAAATCAAGTGAGATTGTATCACAGGGCAGGCAGGTCATAATGGAGAATCTCACTGGAATAAGAAAATTGTACAGAAAAGGAAACGGTCAGGGAAAAAGGTTTAGATTCAGACTAAACTCGTGGTCACGATTCAAGTTGCAAAAGATGATCAAATACAAGTCAGTTGATTGTAACGGCCTTGAAGTGATTTATGTAAAACCAAATGGGACTTCATCGAAGTGTGCGGTATGTGGGTCAAAAATGATACCCGAAGAGCATCGAATGATGAGATGTCCGACCTGTTGTGTTATAATAGACAGGGACAAAAACGCCAGCAGAAACATTCTGGCTAGAGGCTTGGCAATGCTGAAACAGAAAGAACCAGCACGGTTCGAGCCTGACGCAGTGCAAGATGAAGCGATGAAGCAGTCCAAAGATGTGGAGCAGATTGCGCCGAGTTTACTTGTAGGATGAGCCATCAAGTTGACAGAACCTATTTGACTAGTCAAAGACATAATAAAATACTAGAAGTTAACGTTTAAGTAAATAAAAAACACAAAGGACAATAGTAATGAAATATCGAATATTGATACAGCAAGATGAGGACGGCATATTTGTAGCAAAATGTCCATCCTTACCAGGTTGTATCTCGCAGGGCAAGACACGAGAAGATGCTTTGACTAACATCAAGGATGCAGTACGTGGATACTTGCAAAGCCTAAAAAAACATAATGAGCCTCTCCCAAATGTAGAAGAAGAATTGGTTGAAGTAAGTGCCTAAAATTCCAATAGTTTCAGCCATAAAAGTAATCAAGGTATTATCAAAAATTGGGTACGATACAGATCATCAAACTGGAAGTCATATAATTTTAAGACATAGAGAACATCCGCATAAAAGACTGACAGTACCAAATCATAAAGAGATAGCCAAAGGTACGTTGAAGGCTATATTGGAAGAGGCGGAATTGACAGTTGAGGAATTTATCACTCTCTTGTAATTTCACTACATTGAAAAGACAATATTTGCCATATTCTTCGAGAAGCTTATTAGTCCAAAACAATTCCAAAAAAACTATGCGCGTACTGCTGCTTGTTCTGGTGATAGGCTCTGTTCTGGTACTGTCAACTGGAAATTCCTTTGCGCAGACTACAGGTCCTTCGAAGCAATCGGTACTTGGAATTTATGCACAGATAGAGGTACAGGACTCGTCAGGAAACTTGGTTGCATATATTGAGACACCGCGTGTTACCATATATTATCCGGATCAGCTCAACGAACAGATAAACGAAAACATAGGCATGTTCAAGAGAAATCTAATAAATGCTGGAGGGCAAAACCTTGAGATCCTCCAAGTAAACGATACTACAGTACACACGTCTCCGACCATAGTGACGCTGAACATAATATCTGCAAGTACGCCAAGCGGAAAAATAGGTCTGGCAGCTGCATACCATGACGGATATCCTGTAGCACCAGGAGACAAGGTAACTACGTACTGGACAATAATTCGTTCTGTTTCCTAGCTTTGTCAGACAACAGTACTCCAACACCTATTGCAAAAAACACTGAAAGCGAGACGAACCTGTAGGGCTCATTTGTCTGACGTGTAAACCCTGTCAGGAAAGGAGATATCAATAGTATGACAAGCATAAATATCATAATAGAATCTGCATGCTGTATTCCCCTTCTTGATGCAAAAAAGAGCATTACCGTTAATGGTAAAAGAAATAGTATCACAATATAGTCAAACCTCATCTGTATTGCCATTGCTGCAAAGCCCTGCCAGAATTGGGAGGCATCAAGTGATATGGCGCCGCCCGCGGTAAAGTCTGTCTTGTATGATGTAGCAGTAGCTGCTGCAATTATGATTATGATAACACCATATGTACCAAGAGAGTAAATCTTGGACTTTTTTGGAAGCGAAGATCTTGCGATAAAATAAAGGCTCATTGGGAGAAATGCAAGCGTGAGGGGCTTTGAAAATATTGAGAGAATATATGGTATCGGAGATGGCGGCCAGAACTTTAAAACCATATACAGCGAGAAAAGATATAGCAGTATCCAGGAATTCTCATAGCTTGCTGTGGTACTGTATGTTACAAAGATATCGCTTTGAAGCACCAATGCCATGGAGACAATTCCTGCAAATCTTTTTCCTGTGATCTTTTTTGTAAAAAAGTATGTCTGAACAAGCAGGGCTATGCTTACGATAAATGGAAGTACTCTGATGTTACCAAATACATGCAGTGAGGTAGAAAGTAAAAGATATCTAAAATGCGGCTCAAAGCTTTTGCCAAACTGCGATATGTCCCATCCCTGGACTCTCTCTTTGACAGATTTATAATCTCCCCATGTCTCTTCAGTTGATAACGTTCCTACAGTCAGTGCTGCAAAGACTGCAAGTATGATAATTACGCCAATTAATGCCTGTTTCTGTGATACCTCAAAGTTTGCAATTTTTTTAAAATATGTCTTGCACTTTGACCTCTTGTAATATGCAATGCCTACTGCAAGTATGATTATATTTACTATAATCAGCGGCACTGCAAGCACTCCTGGCTGGAACGGATTGATTACATTTGGGTTAAAGACTGCTGCCTGAAACTGGCTTGTTGTCCTTGCTATCAGTGCGGGAAAGACCACCGGTATCAAGCTGATAAAAACTATGACAACAGTTGGTACAAAGACTGCCCAGGAAAGAAGATGTGGCTTGATTGACCTGCCAACATTGGGTTTTGACTCTTGCTTTTTTGGCTCTGGCGCCTTTTTCTTCTTGTCTGCCAAACATTTTCACTTAAAGTGACTGGGTTTAAAACTTGTTTGAAACCAGTCAGGACCAGTAGGGATACCGTCAATTATTTATGGTAAGAAAGTAAGAATATGCTATGAAGAATGCTATAACTTACGAGGAAGGGGATATTACAATAGTGAGCGGGAAGGGACAGGTTGTCATACCACAAGCGCTCAGAAAGAAGCTCGGGCTTGGGCCAAAGACAAAACTACTCGTATACGGATACAAGGATTCAGTCATAATGAAGAAGATGGAGATCCCAGACGTGATGAAGGATTTGAAGGAACTGTACAAGAGGATTGATTCCAGAATAGAAAAATACGGCGAACTGTCAGAAGATGAGATCCAGCGCGAGATAGAAGAATATAGGACAGAGAAGAGGAAGCGCTAAGAGATCTGGGTACATATGTTGTGTCTGACACCAATATTCTGATTTCTGCTTTAATCACAAGAGGCAAACCAAGAAAACTGTGGTTCAAATCAATAGAGAAAGAGTTTGTCCTGGTCTCATCAAGAAAGATTCGCTCTGATTTTCTTGGCGTTATAGCCAGAAAAAAGTTTGAACATTATGTAAGGGAAGGGGATATTGTAGATTTTCTCAAAGCGTTCAACAATACGGTAAGATTTGTACGCCCAAGTTCTGGCATAAAAGTGGTGCTCGAAGACCCTGACGATGACGTGATTCTTGCCACTGCGCTTGCAGTTCATGCAGACTATATCGTTTCAGGCGACAGACATTTGCTTGACATTGGGAAATTTAAGGGCACAAAGATTGTCACAGCAGATGAGATGCTCAAGATACTGGAATCGACTGTAAATTGATGTAATCTGAAAACCTGCAGAACTTTCAATGCGGTTATCTCTCGTTTCTTATCTTGGAGAACACTTTGGCCCACTCTTGGTTCTCTGTCTTGCTTTCGATCTGCCAAAAAGCAGCCATTTTTCATGTTGTCTTTTATCAAGACAAGACATCACACCTTCTATCATGTATAATTTAGATGTACTATACGTATACGTATTATAGTATTACATATATACATGGAAGCGCATTATAAACCAGATGAGTAAAGTAATATTAAAAAATAAAAAACTCAAAGCAAATGCATCCAACCCTACGCTTGATACTATCAAGATGGTGGAACAAATGCTTTCTAAAATCTCGCAATATCCTTCCAAGAACAGTCTCTGGAGAGCACTGCCAAGGCAGGTGCAATACCCAACATTCAAGGCAGTTCTTGATTATCTGGAGGAATCAAACAAAATAATGTACGACAAGGACAGGGCCATAGTCTGGATATTTGCAGACAACATTAAACTAAAAAAACTCCTGAAAACTTCCAAATCATTACTGTAAACTAGTAGCCAAATCTTTTCTCATATTCTTGGTGTGAAAAGACCTCAAGAATACAAACAACAAAACCCCTTTTTTGGCTTGATATCGTGTACACAATTCTCCAGCCTGATCGTAGGGGATATCTCCAGAGGTTCTTGATTCCATATTTTCTGGCATATGTAAGAGGCCAACGATCATGTGGTATCTTATTGCCTCGCAAACAGTCTTCTTTTAGAATTTTGAATGCATCAAGAAATTCCTTCTTTTTGGGATCATCTTGAGCAATACTGTCATAGAATCTTCTAAACTCAATACTGCCAATTACGTCACTTGCCCTCTTCTTCATTGGCACGTAAAACCTGCTTATATCAACAAGATACGACTAGCTGAACAATAGAAGGATCAGTTTGGTTAATGATCGATAAAATTAATCTAGGTTTTATCATTTTTTATCTTGGAAAATACTTTGGCTCACTCTTGGTTCTCGTGTCTTGCTTGTGCCTGCGTTCTCGTATGATAAATCATTTTATGTAGAGTCTAGATGCAGAAAGTATTTATTTTCGGAAAACAGAAATATATTTCGGAAAACCAAAAGAAGTGTATGACAATGTATTTGGATAGAATATTAGGCAGCAAAACAAAGGTTAATGCTTTATCGGTATTAATCGAAAAGCCAGACAGGAAAATTCTCGAGATAGAGTTGGCTAAAGATGCAGGCTCTTCTGTCTCGGAGATAAATAGGCAGATGGGAGATCTCGTCAATTCTGGGTTAGTTACGATGGAAAGGGTTGGCAAGGCCAAGATGTATCAGATAAACCGCAATCATTTTCTCTACAAATCTCTGAAGACCCTGTTCATAGACCTGCAAGACGTCTACATGGAGATAGCACGCAAGGTGGTCAGACATACAGTAAAAAATTACAGGATAAAAGCGGTTATACTATTTGGTAGTCTTGCAAAAGGTAGGATAAGAAGCGACATTGTAAGGGAACCAAGCGATATAGACATACTTGTACTTTCACAGAACAGAAATGAAGTAATAAAAAAAGATCTTCTTGACTTTGTCAACATGAAAATAAGCATAGATTATGGTATTGTGATTTATCCAATAGTCATGTCTGTCAAGGAATACTTGCAGAGATTAGAAAACGATCCCTTGATAATAGGGATTCATGCAAATGGAGAGGTTTTGTATGGTGAAAAGCCGAGAAGATTTAGTTAGATGGAGTATGAAGAAAGCAGAAGAATATCTGCAGTCTGCACAGAACAATTTTCAAAATAAGCGGCTTTTTCCTGCTGCAGAGGAGATATTTCGAGCAGTAGAAACAGCACTTGAAGGATTGCTTTATCACCATGGTATAAAAAAGATAGAATATCCTGGCTCACCAAAATTCACAGGCAGGTTGGCACTACAATTTCTCATACGTGATAATTTGCTGCAAAGAGGACTAATAGACAAACGTACAAATGGAAAATATCTGGATATGGCATCTGAACTTCATTTGGCTGGATATTTGCAAGGAATGGAGTTCAAGGAAGCTGATCTGAGAAAGAATCTGCAATTTGCTGAGGATCTGCTGACAAAGATAAAAGCTGAAATTTTAAAGTAATATTGATTCTTCATATAGGCGGTGTTGGCATCTAATCGCTTTTTATCTTGGAGAACACTTTGGCCCACTCTTGGTTCTCGTGTCTTGCCTGTGCCTGTGCATTTTCATATAACAATTGATACACCCATGATATTATCTCAGACCAGATTGCACTAAGCGATACCTCGTCGGAGAAGAGTACGCCGGCTCTTACTGCAAACATTGCCGGAATGTTTCTAGAGTTTTGTGCCGGATCCTGCTGCCATTTTTTTAGCACCCTGTCGCAGAACTCTAAAATGTCATTTTTTGAGAGCGCAAGCCTGTCAGGGTCCATATGTTGGCTTTTTCTTGTGCCCTTTTTTCTCAGCTGCAGTACCTTTAGCATTGTTTGTACCTGTACTTTTTGCATTTCTCGGCCTTTTGGGAGGGGTCTTCTTTTTTATCATCTGATGTCCGCCTTTAGCACCCTCTAGTTATTTTGATTTGCGTCTATATGCCAGAGCAAAATTTAGGTACTATCAGTCATGGATTTGTCTCCAGACAACCTGTGTATCCTTAGAGAGGAATAGCCGTGTCAAAGTGCTTGTTTAGTTTTCCGTTTCCTTCCGTATCAATCCATGTTAAGGAATGATCATCATTTACAACTATCTTGTTCTCCAATACTAGGCGAGCAATTATTGTATTGAGTACAGCTGCTTTCATACTTCCTTCTAGTTTACGTAAAAGCTGACTTCTAGAGTCAAACTCAGTATAGTCTTTGAAGAGATCTTCAACCTTCATTATGCTAACTGATATACTTCCAACACTAAAGTATTTGGGACCATTGATCTATTCGGGTAGAACAATTGAAATTGTACTTGCATATGTAAATACGCAATGAATGAGATTTTTTCCGACAATATGATAAATAATGTAATTCGTGTTGACAAGCACATTTGCACACATAGAAATGAACCATTTGGATGCGTTACAGAAAGACTTTTTGCCGTTTTCAACCAAGTTAATTCATTTAATGATATAAAAGACAAAAGAGAACGCATAATAAAAAAAGCAGCACATATACTTGGCGGGATAGTATGGCAACAGCCATTTTCCAATGGAAACAAACGAACAGCATTAGCAATTACAATTCATTTTCTTCGTAAGAATGGATTTACGCTATCGCTAAAGACTAGGGAAGAAGAAAAGGAGATGTTCTACCTCTTGGAAAAAACTATGTTGAAATCAGAAGGAGATGACACAATAATTCCAGAGGTTGAGGATTATCTTAGAAGAAAAGTATTTGCAGTTTAATCAAACTTATCTTCTGCTAAAGCGTTGTATAATCTTGGATTTTCAGCCATAATTTGTTTTATTTCCTCAAGAAATGTTTTTTCTTCAGTCACTTTCATAACCTTTTTTGAAAGATCGTAACCATTTGCATCAATTACAGGTCTTTTCTTCTCTGCCTTTTGCATGCTATCTAATGGACTTGCAGATATTTTAACGTAGTACACAGGTAACAGCACCAATAGTCAATCCTTTAGGCACTTGCCTGAATCCTCTGTGACTTTCTTGTTGTTAAAATGGTTACAAATCCTACTATTGCTGCTATCTCGAAATAGATCCAGTCTTGATTTGGAAATATGATCTGGTGGTTGTAAAACGGCAAAAAGTCCTTTGGATGAGCCACCAAGTTGACGAACCTACCAGCCATATAATTTCAAGAACCTGCCATCATATTCTTCAAACTGGATCCTGCTGTTGATTCAGATTTATCATTTGGACAGAATCTGATTATTTCCAGAAGGTAACTTGGCAGTCCCGTACGTGATAATGGTGATCTGCCTTATTAGGGGAGATGACGTATTATAGTACGCCATGAACATATATGACAAAAAATCGGTCCGCTGCTCCCAGTGTGACAGGTTCATTGGTGAGATTGATTACGATGCAATAGTAACCCTTCCAAAATGCGGTAGGTGCGCAAATCCTCTGCCAGAAGGCGATGACAAAGTACAGTACATTGTTTCAAAGTTCAACAAGAACCCAAAAGAATTGGTATCTCAGGCATAGGCTGAAAAATTGATAATACTGATCTAGTGTTAGCCCCAAGCTTGCTTGTTTGACTTGAACCGATTTTAATATCTGCTAGAGTACGGGAATTTGACAGAACCTTTGAGGCAACTAGAAATATGACAGAATCATAATCTATACCATGACAGAAAAACACAAGTTTACCATACGACTTCAAAAGGCTCCTGAAGGAGGCTATACTGGACAATGTCTTGAGTTGCCAGGGGCCATAAGTGAAGGTGAAACAATCGAAGAATTAAAGAAGAATATGACTGAAGCCATAGAACTTGTTCTAGAGTCTTTAGAAGAAGATTCTAAAAACGACGAAAAACTGATCATCGAAGTTCTAAATTGAGTCTTAGAAATCACAACTGGATGACTATTTACTTTTCATTGCAAATCTAAGCGTAATAAAGCCAATTACAACAGTTGACCATGTGATCATAAATCTAATGAATATTGTAAGAGCCAATGCAGCAGAAACAATAATGCCTGATTTAACCAACAACCCTGTCATGCTAAGCTCTGTTACCCCTACCCCGCCAGGCAGAAAAGATATTGCGCCTACCGTTAATGAAGTAATGACAAATAAGGTGGAATCTATGAAACTAAAATTGATATTAAAAGCCAAAAAACAAAGGTAGATTGCAACTGCATCTGCAAAGACTGCAACCGTTCCCAAGAAAAAACACTTTATGAAGATCTTTTTTTCTGACAGGGAAACTAATGTATTGGAAAAACTTGAGACACTCTCTAGTATGTTCTTTAAAACCCACACTTGGGGAATTTTGCGCATGGGAAAGACCTTTTTGTTTCTTATGATGACAAGCGCCGCTATTAATAAAATCCAGATGACTGATACGGTTATCTCTATCTCAAAATTATTCCTAAAAAACAGCATAACCGTAATTACAAGGGCAGAGGCCAGCATGTTGTAGTACTTTTCTGCAAAAACAACAGGAATTGTTTTTGTATAGTCTTTTGAATGGATTTTTTTCAAGAAATGGGACTTTATCAGCTCGCCTATGCCGCCTGGGGTAATTGACATGGAATAGCCTGCAAATTGAAATAAAATATTTTGTCTTAGAGATAATTTGATGTCTAATGAGTCAAGCAGCACTTTTTGTCGCACACTGCAAACAAGCAAGGAAATAACATGTACTGCAATAATCAACGGCACAAACAATACATCAATCTTGATTAATTGGGAAGAAAATTTTTCAGCGTCTGAAAACAGGATAAATATTGTATAAAAAACCACAATTATTACGGCACACAAAATGGTATGGTTTACGTTAAGATTTAGGACCAAATTCTAGACTCTCTTGGGTACTGTCAGACACATTGTGTTACTTTTTCAATATTACTAGAAAAGACTGTTCTTCTTGAGCACGTAATTATGATATCTACATCTCACTATAACTTAGAATCACCAGAATGTTTGAAGTATCATAGATTTAAAATCTAAGGTGTTATATAGATCTGGAGAGATGTTAGTCTTAGGTACACAAATGAAAGCCGAAATCTTACTTGGGGGAAGGACTAGATTTTTGACAATAGATGCACTAGCAGATGCAAAGCAGCCTATTACGGCCTATCAGATTGCCATGATTAAAGGACTAGACCCAGCCGCAACATATCGCTGTTTAACAGAACTATTAGAGTTTAGAATTGTTGAATCTCAAATAAAGGAACGTAACCAAACATTCTATAAACTTTCAAATGTGGCAGGAAGAGCGGCATCTAACTTTTTGCGGTCATTAAAACAAGAGAGATCCAGGCCAGTTGATTTGGAAAAGTGGATGTCTACTGAGATGCAAGCTGAGCGAATGGAAAAAATTGTTAAACTTGATCAATTAGATAGATCAAAATTTAGAAATGTAGATGAGAAGCAAAATATTGACAAGATAATGTCCAAAAGGGTGCAAGGGGAGCTTGCCGTACTTGTTAGATCAGCAGAAATAGCCTTCAGTGAACTATTTGAACTGCAAGATGGTACCTTTATTCTAAAGACATAGTGATAAACGTGGTAGCTCAAAAACGCTCTCGATTTAGGACATCTACACAATACAAGGAGCTAAAAGACGAAAGAGATCCATTTAAACGGAGGATCCTCTTCCTAGGATTTCTTACTACAAAACTAAAAGAAATTGCAGCCAGTGCAATTCTAGTAGGTGGGGAAGCAATAGATCTCTATACTGCAGGAACATTTGCTACCTCAGACATTGACTTGTTAGTAGACAATAAGGCAATGACTGAAAAATTGCTCAATAAATTTGAGTTTGGAAAAAAAGGAAATATGTTGTGGTTCAATAGTGACCTAAACATTGTCATTCAAGTCATACCTGCAGTCTACAGTGGTGATCTTACCAAGCTGAGGAAATTCAAGGTGAAGGGTTACGAGCTTAGGGTGGCAGCACCAGAAGATCTAATACAGAACAGGCTGTATTCTGCCAAGTTCTGGAAGAGCAATACTCAACGGGATATGGAAGAAAGTGTTGCATTGCTGAAAATATTCTCAGATTCTATTGATAACGCTTACTTGGATAAGCTGGCCAGGGAGAACGACATTGTGGATTTTCTGGCCAAAGCCAGGAAATATGCACTGCAAGTTTAGCTATTATAATTGATGAAAATTCAGGCACTGTCAAGCGATGGGATTTATGTCATTATTTCAGGAAAGATCCAAACAAAATAATCCTCTCTGCCCAAAAGAGACGCATTAACAGAAAAGTGGACTGAGTCCTTTGTGACTTTATGGCTGACAGCATTTGATCAACTTTAAATATTTAGGCGGCTAAATGGTTAAATGGTGATAACTTGAAGACAACCGTAAACCTAAATGATGATCTTTACAAGAGACTTGTAAAAGAGACTGTAGAAAGATACGGAAACACAAAAAACCTGTCTAAATTAATTAATGAGAAACTAGGCCGTGCCGAGGGACTTGCAGGCACGATAGATTCTGATGAGAAAAAGAGTAGATTGAAGATTTTAAGGGATAGTGCGGGGAGTTGGAAGATTGATGAAAGCGGCAAAGAGTATGTAAAGGAGATTAGAAGAGGCTGGGGCAAGAGACTCAAAAGGTCCGGTCTCTAATGGCAAAGATAATTTTTGACACATCTATCTTGATAGACTGCCTAAGAGGTAACGCAAGAGCTGTTGGTGTAATTGAGCGCGTTGCCAAAAGGGAGATAGATGGTTTTATCTCAGTTCTTACTGAAGCCGAGCTGTATGCTGGAAGAGAATGTGGAACAGACTCTGGCATCTCCAAAGTAGGAGGTCTCACCTCTCTTTTTACGAAAATCCTACTGACAAATGAGATAGCACAACAAGCAGGCCTTTTTAGAAGAAAATACAAGGTTGAGATTCCGGATGCCATCATAGCTGCTACCGCATCAGTATATGATGCCAAAGTATGGACCAAGAATATCAAGGATTTTGTTAGGATAAAAGAGGCAACGGCCGAAGATCCTTATTGAGCAAGATCTCGATTAAGGCCTTTGTGGCAATTAATTAGAAGAGTAAAACTTTACATCCTGTATTTCATCCTCTGCTTTCTTCCTTTTGTGCCTAATTTAGGCCAAAAAATATTATTATATGCGTTTCTAGTGGAGAAAACGAGATACTTGCCATCACCGCAGATTGGACAGAATCAGTAACCTGACAATTTTGCTTCTAAATCACTGAAAGCGGTGGGGTTTTCTGAAATATATGCAACCACAAAATCAACGCCTAGTTTGTCTAGGTATAATACCTCCATGCTTTTTCCATCATCAGATAACAACTTTCTTTTAACCAATTTTCTTGAAACATCATCAAAGCTTTTTTTAATCTTGTATGCTGCGGCTATTTTTTGCCAATTGATTTTGCTTCTTACTTTTTGGAGGCTTGTATAACCACTTTTGCCCATAATGCGTTCATCGTACATCTTTAGCAGTACTGCAATTTCATAATTTTGTAATACCATGGCTGGTTATGTATAATTATACAATAAGCATTATATAAGTATACAACATAACAAGTATACATATGAAATCTAGAATGCGAACTGATTTTGCTACCGCAGTAGAAAAGACTCTTGAAACTCTAAAAAGCGGTGAGTCATTTACTCAGAACAAATTAGCACAAAAAACTCGCCTAAATTTTAGAACATTGCAAAAGGTTTTAGATCATATCGGTGAAGTTCAATCTATTCTGCAAGAAAATATTGTGGACATTTCTGCACTGGGCAATGTTAAAATTGTACGAATGAAGGAACGCGCAGGATTAACATCGTTTCCTGAAAATATTCAAAAGATGATTATCAAAACGCTGCATTATCCCACGGCCTCAAGAGAAGAAGAAATACTGGTTTATTTCCTTATACGAAAAGCAATCTCAAAAGATTCGGCAATTGATATTCCTCAAGACTCTATGTTAAGAGAACTAATGGAATCTGAATATGTAGGAAAAACAAAATCTGGGTACTACCTTACATCGGACGGTATGATGGTGGCAAAAGGCGCACTAAAACTATATCCAGAACTCAAGGAAGTAAACCGAGTTGATCATTTTAGCAGAAGATCTAATATGGAATAGGCCGAGTTCTCAAAAGAGCAAAATATCTTACAAAGAAAGTTACTTGATTAGTTTTTTATTATCTTTTGCTAGGGCCTCATACAAATCGGGGTGCTCTGCCCTAATCTTTTCTGCCTTGTCCAGATGGGATTGAATCTCAGCCTTTGCATTCTTTGTAGTGATCCTCGAGGCTTTCTTATGTACGGGCTTGATGGTTTCATTGATTCTCCTTGTGGCAATTTCATTTATGAGCTTGTCAATATGATATGCTTGCTTTGATTCCATGTTGAACTTGTACATTATGGCATTGCCAACAGTTCTTGTCTGCTCTACAACATCCTGGCTTGCTAGCTTTCTGATCTCAGCCAGGGCAGTTTTAAATGACACTCCAGAGTATTTGGCAATATCAGATACAGAATAGTCCCACAGTTTGTGCGTTGAAAGAAAATCCAGTATCTTTGAGCTTGCCACGGGAAACATGCTTTCAAGCGGTCCATCCGGCATTGCTTTGGCACTTGACGTTGTACGTATCATGTGATATATTGCCATAAATTACTATATTAAATTTACCATATGTATGTAATTTAGTAAATAATTGTTAAATATCTGCCATGCGCATGCAAGGGCATGAAGCACGAGCGCATCTTGTTTTTCATCTTGGAAAAGATGTACAGAAACAGGGTTGTCGGTGCAAGGCACATTTCGTTAGAGGATTTGAGGACAGGGTGTCCATCACATGAGAGAGGCAATATTGAAAAGGGTCTCAAGAAACTTGTAAAGGAAAATCTTGTCCTGCAGCATCCTTCATACGGAATGCAGTACGCTCTAAATCCGCAACGGCTACAGGACATCATGAAGATTCTTGATATTAGAGAATGACGGGTAGGTGCAAAATTTGCATAAAAGACTGATCTTACACTTCTTGAGCTTCTGTTAATTTGCGAGTTTTTTCCACTTTTGATTCTGGTGGTGTATTGATTAAAGCCGGTGGGGCAATTAACTAGACACAAGTTTACAAAAGAATTGATTGTTGTTTGGATTTTCAACAAAAAAATTTTGTGATATATTTTTACTATCAAAAATTTGTAGGAAATATTTTTACAAACTATTTTTTTGCAACAGAGATTAAAATCTGAAACATCATTTACTTAAATATTTAAACACGACAAATTTATCTGCATCAAGATCTAAAGGTATGCAATCAAACCCGATTTGGCCAATTAAATGGTCTAAAATGGTCTGTTTTTGCATTTTTAATTTTTGGCGGGCGATCATTTGATGCATTTGCAAAATTAAGTTGTCAGAAAAGTTTTTTGATCACATGAATTTTTTGTCAAATTTTTCGAATCGAAATTTTGCAATTAATACATAAAAACCTGGATTCTGCAGGAAGTTTTGATGTTAGAGGGGGAAAGATCTAATGAACAGAGCGATTCCAGTTCACAACATAATGGACGTGGAAGGCCTAGTGCAGCAACACAAGTTGAAATGGAAGAAAAGGTTTGGGGCTGGTTTTCAAAAGGTACAACATCACCTAGAACAATAGCTGGACTTACCCGATATGATATAAAGACTGTAAGAAGGATTCTTAAAAAATTTGCTGCAATTAAACGATCGGTGAACGAGAGGGGTTTTATCGAAGAATGTAAAATAAATATCGAAGGCGCTACTGTTGCACTAGATGAACTGATCTTAAAATTATACGACTTGTACGATTTTCAAAAAAATCGTCTTTCTACTCCTCAAAATGAATTTACGATTGATTCTACATGCGATCAAATAAGAAAAACAATAGATACTATAGCAAAACTAACCGCTTTGAAACTAGCAATAGCAAACTCGCCAACTGCGGATATTAGTATGGTGAAACTTGCACAGGAGGTTTTGAAAAAACTTGGTTCTCAAATGGCAAACTGAGCATAATAAACTCGCAGAGCGAGAACTTGAAAAAATCATAAAGGATCTTCAAAAACAATCCAAGTCAGCAAAATCATTACCCCAAGTACAAGAAAACATTTTGGAATTTATTCCCAAGATGAAGCCCATGTCAGAAGGTAACCTTAGAAATCTTGCCATCACTCCATTTTGGACCGAAATTTATCAGGATCCGCATCCTGTTAAGATGATTCTTGGTGGCAGGCAGATTTACAAGTCAACATACATCACAGATGTCCTAACGTATGAAGCACTGACAAGGCCTGGTGTGCAACTTGCGTATGTAACATTCAACAACAAAAGTCTTGCAGCTTTTTCGCGCCAGAAATTGCACGGCTCTTTTTTGCAAAATCCAGGCTTGATGAAATATCTTTGGAAAACTAGCAACATTGACGAGCAGTCTTTCCGAAATGGAAGCCGAATCTATTGCATGATATCAAATAACAACTTTAAAAATTTAGAGGGAAAATCTCTGCACCATGTTATCCTAGACGAGTCACAGGAGCAGCCTATGCACGTGGCGCAAAAGGTGATTCAAACCATGGCAGCTACAAAAGGTGAACTTACAATGTGTGGCATCGGAGGGGAATCTGGCTCTGCATATGAAAATTTCTGGAATAACAGCACACAATTTGAATGGGTTCCAGATGAGCCAGAGTGGCGAAGTAAGTTACAATTCGACGAACACGGTCTTGTGATTGGAAAATACTTGGAAGACTTGATGACCGGTAAATGGATTGCGCAAAATCCAAACAACACAATCTGTCATGGGTATCATATTCCACAAACAATGATTCCGACAAACCCCATTACCATGTCTGACGCGATAAATCTGTACAAAGTCTCGCCAATTTTTTCAATCGAGTATCAGAAAAACGAAAACCCAGATCCATCATTTTATCCAAACCATATCATGGGACAATTTAACAGATCGATGGCACGACCTGTAACGCGAAATATGGTACTACAATGTATGAATTCGTACCAGTATATTGCGCTTCTTACCTGGGAGGAGATTGCAGAGCTCAAAAGAATATTTGGCCATACAATCAGGGTTTCCATGGGTGTAGACTTTGGCTCTGGTTCTTCATCTAGTACCGTAATCTCAATTGTAATAAAATGGAGACTTCCGAACGGGGAGAGGCGGTATTTTCTGGCATTTCTTGACAAACGTCCTGCAGAGAATCAACTTGAACAGGCCAAGCTCATTGCCAAATTATTCCACTATTCACATTGTGATATTGGAGTTGGTGACCTGGGCTATGGAGCAAACCAGATTAAAATGATCCAGGATGGATTCACCGACAGCAACGGAGGGAAATTTCCCGGCGCTGGCTCGAAAAAATTCATTGGGTGCAGAACAGAAAGTAATGAAAGCATCACTGCGCCAATTTTTGCAGAAGACCACGACGAACATGGGCAGCGTGCATTTATGGCTCGCATTGACAAAACTTATTCCATTCAACGCGTCATCGATCTGCTGAATACCAAGATTACTTATACAACAACATCAGGACAAACAGTATCTGGCCCTAAATTCATAATACCATACGCAAAAAAAGACGAAACACACTTTCTAATTGAAGATTTTACCAAGCTTACGCGAAAAGATTTAGAATTTGGGGATGTTGTGGACCCTAGACAGAGGGCAAAGAAGGAATTTAACCATCCAAAAGATTCTGTGATGAGCCTAGTTTATGCAATAGTGGGAGCTGAGCGCAAAATTATGAGAACATACTTTGCTGATGCCCCAGAAGAAAAAGTCTTAGATGGCGAAGATTTTGATTGTGATTGAAGAATTCTTGGTTTAAATTATTTGGTTATAATGAAAATCCTACTAACTTCCATCTTGCTTGGGGTGGTATCACAGACCAGTTCCAAGGGAAGGCATGGGTATGGCACACAGTACAAGCTAGTTGTATCGCCTAGATGTAGGACCTATCATATCAAAAGAGTGGTGGGGTGGTATTGTCAAAACAAAGATAGAGCATGACTATGCAGTCCAGCGGAGAAAGACCAGGTTAAAATCTAGGTTTACATCTAACTTGCTTAAAAACAATGGATCAAAACTATGATATGTCATGGAAGGAACTTGTTGGGCTTGATTAGAATCCAACTAGATTAATCATCGATATGTATCTGGATGGCATATAGCTTGGCAGACCTTGAGCTCAAGCGAATGGTCGTAGCCAGAGGACGAGCAAAGGTGTCTGCTTTTGATGAAACTTTTTCCAAAAGTTTCTTAGCGGTGCCAAGAGGGGTGTCCCGAAGGGACAGGGTGAATTGGCACGAAGCGTATCATTTATCAAGTCCGCAAGCGGACAGACTAAAACATTATTAGACCTAAAACCCAATCAAAATTATGGCAATAAAGGGCTTGATGAAAGAACTTGAAACTTTTCTCTTACCTCAGTTAAATGAAATCAAGGGGGAGATAAAGGCACTCAAGGGTGAAATGTCAGGCGAACTCAAGGCCATCAACACCAGAATAGATGCACTCCATAACAGCGTGGATGAGTTAGACAAACGTCTAACAACAGAAATACGTTCTATTCATACTAGAATAGATGCCCTGTCCGAGAAGTTAGACATTATCAAAGATGTAGAACAAATGAAAGCCCGCCTTGCCCAATTAGAAGCCCGTCATTAAGCGAGCCTTTGGCTCACCTTTTGTGGTACAGGGAAACGTCTACTATTTCCAGCTTGGAGCGTTTGATGATAACCAGGTAACAAAGACTATACCTCTAGAAGAGTTCAGGCTGGATCAGGGAGAGACTTGCAGGGAGTTTCAATAAATGCAACGCTATACAATTATGATAATTCCACGGTACTTCCCAAGTTTTCAGGAAACTACAAACCAGTTTGGATGGTTTGAAGGCTCGGTACTGATGGAAAACAAAGCGCCTAACAAGGTGTATAATGTTGTTTTTTCTGCTGCATTTGCGCACATGGTAAACGATACCAAGAGTTTTTCTTTTGAGCTGCTAGATCATAGGCAGGTTGGAGAATCAGGCTGATTGCAGGTACAGTCTTGACTTTGCTTGTCCGGATATGATCGACTATAACTCATTTCAGAATCAAGGCGTACAGCATCCAAAAGAAACGATATAAAGACTTGGAAAAAGAAAGGACAAGAGTCTTCAAAATGGCCTCTCAAGACTCTAAGCCGCTAGTTAGTATCATTATACCAACCAAGGACAACCCCAAATTACTAAAAGCGTGCATTGAAAGCATTGAGACCAAATCATCATACAAAAATTATGAAATCATAATAATTGACAACGGCAGCAGAAAAGAAGAGACAAAAACATATCTGGGCAGCCTAAAACACAAGGTACTCTCCTATGACAAGCCATTCAACTTTTCTCGTATCAATAACTTTGCGGTAACAAATGCACAAGGAGAACATATCATATTTCTAAACGATGACACTAGAGTAATTTCACAAACTTGGATCGAAAGCATGCTTGAGCATTCTGTAAAACCTACAGTTGGTGCCGTTGGGGCTCTGCTGTTTTATCCAAACGATACCATACAGCATGCAGGCGTGCTAATCGGTGTTGGAGGGATAGCAATACATGCCTTTGAGGGTCTATCGCGAAACGATCAAGGCTACAAGGGGCTTGTGCAAACTGTCCGAGAATGTAGCGCAGTAACGGGAGCTTGCATGATGATAAAAAAGAGCTTCTTTGATAAAATTGGAGGATTTGATGAAAAATTTGCCTATTCGTTCAACGATGTTGATCTCTGTTTGAGATTGCGGGAGAAAGGATATTCTGTAATCTATACCCCGCATGCTCAGCTATACCATCATGGAACAGCTAGCAGGCCATATACTGAAGACAATGAAGAGATACGATATTTTGTGAAACGATACCATGATACAATATTGAAGGGGGATCCATACTATGATCAAGACCTCTCAAGGGTCAGGCCCTTTGAGCCAAAGACTGGAGATGAAAAGTTGGTATTGACTGACATTCGTTTGGTTTTCGAATCAGAGCAAGGATTTTCCAAGCGACTAGGAAAATACATCGAGGTATCAAATAAGGTAAGAAAGCGCCATGGTATTGGCAGGGTCGTAGTAGAGTTTATTAGGTTTCTCAAGAAACGTGGAATGCAAGAATAAAGGTCTTTTCCTGCCATGTATACGCAAATCAATCCTATGACTGGGTCATTAGATCCATAGGTACAAATTCATAAATCAAGTCGATAAATCAAACTCATGAATATTCTTCTCCTGTCCCAGTTCTTCTCTACTACAAAGGGAGGTGGAGAGTATGTTTTTAGCATGCTAGCTAAGATGCTTGTAAAAAATGGTCATAAAGTCTGGATAATTACAAACGAGATAAAAGGCGAGAGTTACGACAAAAACTTGAACATAATTTTTGTCAAGCCAACGCTGCAATATCAAGGGGGGCTGCCTCCAAGCTTTGGCGACAACATACGTTATGTTGTAAATGCTGTAATTGCATGCTCTAAAGTAATCAAGAAAAATAATATAGATATCATACACTCCAACAACTTTTCACCTGCTTTGGCAGGCTCAATACTATCTACTCTATTTTCAATTCCCCATGTTCTGACAGTGCATGACATCTTTTCTCTATGTGGCAAAAACTACTGGAAAAAGTGGGGAGACCAGGCAAATGTATCCAAGCTAAACGTCATACTGGCTCCATTATTTGAAAAGCTAATGGTCAAGCTAAAACATGAGTGTGTTCACACGGTAAGCGATGCGACAAAAGAGGACCTGTTAAAGTTTGGTGAAAAAAGACCCATCCATGTAATACACAACTCTGTAGATGCAAGCCCAGTTCTTAATGAGATATCTAATCCTCTTCAATTTGTTCATGTGGGAAGGCTTGTCTTTTACAAGAATCTTGAAGTTGTCATAAAAGCAATAGGAATTTTAAAAAAAAGACAACCAAATGTCAAGCTTGTAATAGTAGGAGATGGGCCACACAGAAGATCACTTGAAGAATTGGCAAACAAGTTGGGTTTAGAGTCTAACGTAGAATTTCTGGGATATGCACCACTTGATGAAAAAATGAAGATAATTGCAACTTCTAATGCACTAGTATTTCCAAGCTTGTGCGAAGGTTTTGGATTGGTGATTCTAGAAGCATTTTCTCAGAAAAAACCGGTACTTGTATCAAACATCAAACCAATGTCAGATATCGTATCTGATGGAAAAAATGGGTTTGTGTTGGACCCCTACGACGAAAAAGCATGGGCAGAACATCTTTTAAAATTGATAGAAAACCCTAGCCTGGCTTTGGAGATGGGACAAGATGGAAGCAAATTGCTTGCTGATTCATTTAATCAAGATCTTATGTATGGTAAAATCATGGAAATGTACGCTTGCTGTAGTGATAAAAACAAATAAACTCATGGAGATTATTTTTTGATTTCTTTTTTTAAATTATAAACTCTACAAATCTCATAATCATTATATTACAACCATATCTTCACAACAATAATTGCTTGATATTGATACTATAAACAAATATGACAAAAGCGGAATGTACAAAGTTTATGACAGATGGCCAGAACTTGCAGAAAAATTCTATGGTACAGATTATGATGTGGCTGATTTCAAAGGAATCAACCATATTGTTTTTGTTGGAATGGGAGGCTCTGGCGTAATTGGGGACACGCTATCATCCATTCTATCAAAAACTAGAATGCATGTCTGTGTGGTCAAGGGCTATCACCTTCCAAGGACTATAGATTCTCATACTCTTGTAGTTGCAACAAGCGTATCTGGTGATACTAAAGAGACACTTACAGTAATAGACAAGGCAAAAAAAGCTGGCTGTAAGCTTGTAGGATTTTCTTCTGGAGGAAAACTGGAAGAATACTGCAAAAAAAATAGAATCGAGCACAGAAATATTCCTATGCTAAACTCTCCACGAGCCTCCTTTCCTGTCTATCTGTATTCCATTCTCAAAGTCTTAGGTCCAGTAATGCCCACAAAGAAATCAGATATCATGGAATCAATTTCATCTTTAAAGAAAACTCATAGACAGATATCCTCATCCAACCTGAACAAAACCAACCCATCAATTGAGCTTGCCTTGTGGTTGTCTGAAATACCTTTGATTTACTATCCGGCCGGGTTGCAGGCCGTAGCTATTAGATTTAAAAACTCTTTGCAGGAAAATTCCAAGATGCATGCATTTGCCGAAGACGTTATAGAAGCGTGCCATAATGGAATAGTTTCGTGGGAGAGACCATCTAATGTGCAACCAATATTGATACAGGGAAAAGATGATTATGTAAAGACCAAGAACCTGTGGAGAGTAATCAAGTGTTATTTTGATATTAACCATATTGACTATAAAGAAATACATTCTGTTTCTGGAAGCATATTTTCAAAGATAATCAATCTGGTGTATCTCTTAGATTATGCCAGCATATATCATGCCATATTAAAAAGAACGGATCCAACTCCCACCAATTCTATAGATTTTATAAAGAAAAAATTAACATAAGAAAATCATTCCCACACTTTAGGAACGATCTACGATTTTATTTACAATCTCTAGCAAGCTACCGTCTGTTTCCATTTTGATTGTTGAAATTCCAGCCTTTTTAGATGCCAAGATGTCTTATCTATTGAGGCTACACTTACATCTTAGGAATAGGTGATAAAAACTACATTAACGAAAAACTATTTGAAGAGTAGCAGATTATGAAAATTCACTCATGTATTTGCCCTCAGAACAAGTTAAGAATAAAAAAATAATTCTTGCGACATTTTCTGCATTTGTGATTGCTTTTTCGATATTTTTTATTGTACTTTTTAGTATCCAATACAAAACAGTAGACGGTCATCTGATAATAACAGATCCTGATACTTATTTAATGGAAAAGAATTTTTACTCTGAAAAAATTAGTACTGCTGAAAAAAAAATTTTCATACTAGGTTCTAGTCATGTAATGCCATTAAATACCACTACAATTCAGGAATATCTGCTAGAGGCAAATCAAAATTATACGATTTACAATCTAGCTGTAGGCAGCGATCATCCAATAGAAAGACTAGATACGATAAACATGATTATTTCAGAACATCCAACAATAGTGATCTACGGTGTAGCAGACAGAGATTTTGTAAGTCTTAATCCAGCCACAGATTCTTCACTAAACACGCCAACAAGCATACTGCCTGATCCACATGAATTCTTTGCAGGAATTTTTTCAGAATTGATGTCTCCACTTCAGTATGATCTGGATTTTCTACAATCACCGAAAATATTAACCCTAAGTTCAATACAAGATATTTTTTTAACTCATAATTTGGAAGAAAAACTCCAAGGCCCGCATTATCCAAACTCTCCGTTCTTTTCAATTGGAAAAGGCGATACGATCACTGCAAGTAAGAATGAACTAGAGAATCAGGAAGCATCCATAAATCAAGTCCAGTTTAACCAAGTTGCATCACAATTTAGGGAAATTCCGCCGCCAGACAAAAATGAGAACTTTATCGCATTAGAGGAGATTATTACAAAATTACATCAAAACAACATAAAAGTAATTGTGTTTACCACGCCGCAAAACGAGATTTATTTGGATGCCATGCCAGCGCAATATAGAAAGTCTTTTGATGTCATCGTGAACAGATTAGCCGACAATCATGATATAGAATTTTATTCACTCTTTGACAAGTATGAAAATCTGAATGTCTGGCATGATCTTAACCACATAGCATTCAATGATAATGATACAATGTACTGTAAAGATGTCACTAAAATGATTGAAGCCGAGACGTATCCATAATGCTTTTCAATACAATCGATTTCATAATTTTTTTCATAACGGTATTAAGCGTTCTTGTAATGATAAAGAACAGACAATTCCAACATACTTTTATTTTAATTGCAAGTTATTTCTTTTTTTATTATTCTAGTAATTATTTGATCACACTTTTAATATTTACTACAATTTGGGACTTTTATTTTGGCAAGGCAATTTGGAAAGCTGATAGTACAAGAAAAAAGAAGATCTGGCTGGTTCTTAGCCTGGCTGGTAATCTAGGTCTTTTAGGCTTCTTCAAGTACTATGATTTTGCTGTAACCCAATTCAATATTTTGGGGCAACACCTTAACTTGGAGACTCAAATTCCACTTCTGAATCTGGCACTACCTATTGGCATATCCTTTTACACATTTCATTCAATAACATATACCGTTGGGATTTTTCGAGGTCAACTAGAACCTGTCAAGTCCTTTAGAGAATATGCCATCTTTGTTTCATTTTTTCCACAATTAGTTGCAGGCCCTATTTTAAGGGCAAAAGACTTTTTGCCTCAACTAAGAGAGAAAATGGAAAATTACCAATCAGGAACAAAACTTCGACAGATCTTAATAGAAAAAACCAACCTCAAGTTGGGAATTACAATAATGGCCATGGGTTTTTTCAAGAAAATGTTTTTTGCAGATAACATAGCACCGATGGTAAACGACATTTTTAGAAACCCCGTGGGTCATGATTCATTTACAATTATTTTGGGTACGATAGCCTTTGGAATTCAAATTTATTCTGACTTTTCAGGTTATACTGACATTGCAATCGGAGCTTCTTTAATAATGGGCTTTAAGATACCAATTAATTTTAACAAACCATACTTTGCTATATCCCCATCAGATTTTTGGAGAAGATGGCACATTTCATTGTCATCTTGGCTTAGAGACTATCTCTACATACCTTTAGGCGGAAATAAGAAATCAAAAGCAAGAACATATCTCAATTTAATCGCAGTTATGTTCTTGGGTGGTCTATGGCATGGAGTTGCCTGGAATTTCGTGATCTGGGGCCTATTACATGGGTCATATCTTGCAATTCACAAGTTCGTGTCAAACAGGTTTCCTAGTCTTAGGAATCATTCATTTTTCCAAACAAAGATTGGAATTATAATTTCCATATTGATAACACAATATTTTGTCTTCCTCGCATGGATTGCGTTTAGAGTTGGAAATTTTAACTACATGACATATGCTATGGGAAAATATCTTCTATTGGACTTCCACATTTCGGAAACAATGCAATTTATCACATTAAATAAATTCCCAATAGCTGTATTGTCAGTATTTCTGATTTTACATTTTATATCATATAAAAAAGGAAATCTAACTGAAAGAATATCCAACTACAAACTTCATTACTGGATGTTTTTCTTGGTAGGAATAATGCTTTTAATTCTCTTCTTCTATGATGGAAATCCAGAACAATTCATTTACTTCAAGTTTTAAAATATGTAGTGGAATTTGTTAAACAACCAAATGATTTTATTTGAAACAAGCCAGTAAATATGCGCTGCAAGTTTAGTTATTATAATTAATGAAAATTCAGACACTGTCATGGATTCAAATTCCTTTCAATGTATTCCATAATCTCGTTTTTTATTCTGGAATTTAATGATGTAGAAATTACTTTCATGTGCAGCAATTCCTTGAGAATCTTTATTAGAGTGTTAAAATAGTAATAACAAAATCAGTATTTGATGAAAATAGAAAAAGAAGTTGAAGATGTAAGGGGAAAGATTTTCTTTTTATCTTCTAATAATAAGAAAGTACATCTACTTGAATTAAGAAAGGGATATTCAAGGGGAGGGCATTATCACAAGATCCCCACTAAGCATATTGTTATCTTAGGAAAAATCGAATACAGAGGCAAGGATATCAATACAGGACGTGAGAGAATTCAAGTTTTTTTAGCAAATGAAATCATTGATACGCCATCTAAGGAAGCACATCTACTTACTGCGTTAGAAGATAGCTTATTTTTGGAAGTATTTGAAAAAGAGTACGAGGATACAAATTTTCCAGAATATCGCTACGTTGTAGAATCAAAAATTAAGAATTGACTCAAAAGACAACAAAATCACTACATGTTAAATTTTCATCTTTTTAAGTAATTTCATAGAAATAGGAAGAGTTCTGTCTAATCTACTGCTTATGACGATACCATATGGTAATGATCACATAACCAAGATTTTTTCTACTACCATCTCATCTCTCCATTTAGAACTTATCACTATAGATCAAAGTAGGAGCTGAATCCTACAAGCAAAATAAGCACCAGCAGACCTGTCCAGTAGGCGGAGATAACTCTAAGGGGATAGGCTATGACATCTATGAATCGTGGTGCAGTAGGCACGTATTTTCTGACATCCAAAAATCAACCGTTTCTTTACAATTTGTTTTAGTCAATGATTTATCTCTCTAACTATCCAGTGCAGAAATCAGCAATGAATTAATATATGCTAGATTCAGTTCTGATGTAAATTATTGTCAATAAATATAATTCCTGAAATTGGATCTAATTGGGAAGGAGATGTAGAACTAGCGAAACTTTGTATTGAAAAAGCAAAAGAAAGTGGTGCGTCCTATATTAAATTCCAAATGTGGCGAGCAGCTGATCTCTATAATCCATCATTTGAACATTGGGATTTTGTTAAAAAAGCAGAACTAACTGAAGACAATGCAAGAGAGTTAAAGAAATATGCTGATAAGATTGGGATAAAGTGGTTTTGTAGCGTATTCAATCCAGAAGCTGTTGATGTTTTAGAATCAATAAATACCGAAGTGTATAAAATTGCCTCTTACACCGCAGCGTTAAAACACAAATTTGCATATGAAACAATTAAGAAAGTGGCGGAAACAAAAAAACGTGTTTTTATCAGTACCGGATATGGAATTGATTATCAGAAAATTCAGGGATTATTTCAAGGGCAAAATTATCAATTTTGTTATTGTGTAGCGGAATATCCTGCTACAGATAATGAAATTGATTGGAAAGAAAATTTGAAACATGATTTTTTTTCAGATCACACATTAGGAATTACAATTCCTTTGGTATATTTAGCCATAAAAAAATATCTTAATGCACATGAATTATTTGTAGAAAAACATGTAAAATTAGACATATCTAAAGGCCCCGATGCGCCATTTTCAATATCCTTTGATGAACTCTCATTATTAGTTAAACATGCAAAAAGAATTGAATCTTTAATAATATCAAAAGAGAAATAACTAATACAATATTAGGAGATTAACACATGAAAAATTATGCAATAAAACTTTTTTCTCCTTCATTTAACAATAAAGAAATTAACGCTGCAGTAAAAACTCTGAAAAGTCATAATTGGGCTTCAGGTGCAGGACTAGGAAAAGTTTTAGAGTTTGAGAATAATTTTAGAAAATACACACATTCGAGAGAATGCGTAGCTGTTGACAGTGGAACGGCGGCACTTCACTTAGCATTAAAAATTCTAGATATTAATGAAAAAGAAGTTTTAGTTCCTTCTCTAACTTTTGTTACTACTGTCCATTCAATATTATATAATGGCGGAATTCCAATTTTTGTTGATGTAGATCCAGATACATTATGTTTGGATCCGGCAGACATTGAGACAAAAATTACAAAAAATACGAAAGCAATAGTTCCTGTTCATTTTGGTGGATATCCATGTGATATGAATAAAATAATAAATATATCAAAAGAGAGAGATGTACACATAATAGAAGATGCGGCACATGCCTGTGGCAGTAGTTATAATTCCAAAAAGATTGGTGCAATAAGTGAATTAACTTGTTTTAGTTTTCACCCTGTGAAAAATCTTTCAATGCCCAAAGGTGGAGCAATAACAATCAATTCTAGAAATAGTCACACTCTACGAAAAAAATTGAATTCTCTTAGATGGTGCGGTATAGACAACAGAAAAGGTACAAGTTATGATGTAACTTCTCTTGGGTATAATTACTACTCGGATGAAATTTCTGCAGCAATAGGAATAGAACAGTTAAAAAAACTAGATTCATTAAATTTAAAAAGATTCCACATCACTCAACGATATGATTCTGAATTAAAAACTTCGGAAAAAATTCCACTAAGTAAGGAATGTAGCTATCATTTGTATTGGATAAGAGTAAAAAATAGAAATCAATTTATTAAAAAAATAAATTCACATGGAATTGAAATTGGATTACATTATAGGCCTGTTCATTCCATGAGTTTTTATAATTCGAAAATATCTCTGCCCAATACTGAGAAATCTGCAAATGAGATAGTTACAATACCAGTTCATCCAAATTTAACTGATCATGATGTTGATTTTATCATAAAGACTGTTAATTTGCTTTCAAAATAGAATAATAAAGATATTACATTAAGGAATTAACAACAAAACGTGTATGTGTTATATAACTAATTTCTAATAATAAAAAAATCCAAAAGCCCATTTTCATGACATATTCAAAAAATTCTAATACGATACAATAAAAGAGTAGATATTTGACTATCAATGAGAAAGCTGGAATAATTCAAGCTAGAACTGATTCTTCACGTTTTCCCTCTAAGGTATTACAAATAATAGAAGGAAAACCATTGTTATGGCACGTAATAGAGCGTTCAAAGAAGATTGGTATTCCAATCATAGTAGCAACTACTCAACGAGACATTGATGATAAGATTATAGAAATTTCGAATGAATGTGATGTTAAATATTATAGGGGATCGACTAATGATGTGCTAGATAGATATTATCAGGCATCAAAAGAATACAAATTAAATGAGATATTTAGAATAACTGCTGATTCTCCACTTATAGATCCTCATTTGTGCTCTCAGATAGTAAAATCATTTGAAACATCAGAGGTGGATTATGTTAGACCTGCTGCTAATACAGTACTCGGTATTGGAATGGAAGGATTTACATTTGAAGCATTAGAGAAAGCGTGGTTAAATGCAAAATCACCAGCAGAGAGAGAACATGTAACACCATATATCATAAATCCTGAAAATGGATTCAGAATTTTAGAAATCCAAACAGGATATGATTTAGGAAAATTTCATTGGACTGTAGAGGTTCCTTATGATTTAGAATTCATTAGAGGAATTTTTGCTGAATTATATAAAAATGGCATATTTTATACTGATGACATTCTCGAGCTTTTAAGAAAAAAACCTTATTTAATGAAAAATAGATAACCTGTAATTTAATTATTATTTTATCAGGTTTTATTTACAATCAGTTGAATTTATTGACAGATATAGAAAAAGATCATTCGAAACCATCTTATAAAAAAAGGTATATTTTTTTTAGTTGATTTTTGTTGTTTATATACAATTTCAAAAAAATCATCCCATTCTTCTGCTTTCTTCACAGGATCTGCCATTTTCATTATAAAATCATATTCTGTTTCAATTAATTTTTCGCGAAAATCTCTAGATTCAACTACTTTGTCTATCAATTCAGCTATTTGCAAAGGATCTTGGGATGTAGGTAGAAAAGGAGAAGAAATTTCTTTTCCAGCAGCAAGATGTTTCCACTTAGGATCATTATAGGTTATAACTGGTTTTTTACATAATATTGCTTCACATTCTGTGTAATTCAAATGCCCTGTTTTCATTTCTCCAAGTACTGCATCTGCAAATGCATAGTATTTTGGCATATCCACAAGTTTTATCAACGGTATTAGACGAACTTTAGAAGGTTTTATTTTTAATAATTCATTGCTTGTTCTCTTTGCTTCTGGAGATTTTTCGTCAAACCATTCAACCTGAATGACTTCAAAGTCAGATTTACATAAAGAGATGGCCTTCCATAGAACATCCGTACCTTTCTCAAGTCCAATTCTTTGCGGACTAAAAAATGTAAATGTATTTTTTTTAAGATCTATCGGTTTAACTGTAGGATTAAACAAAGAGGTATTTGCTACAAATCCATCGATCCTATATGCATCTTTTCTATATTTTTTTAAATAACTGATCATCTCTTCGGAGCCAGTAACACAGGCTAGTGCGTTATTAAGAATATGTTTATAGAATTTTCTTTGGAGAAAGTTGTATTTGTTAACAGGCTCATTAAGAAAATCAGGTTTAGAGTTTTTTACAAATGGAGGTATTTTAATATCATCACCCATGAAGAAAATAATGTATTTCAATCCTGACAGATATGCAATTGTTGCAGCATCCCATCCTGAAACAATACATAGATCAAAATTATCTTTAATTTGATTTATTTTTTTAACTTGATCAGCTGTCTTTTGTGATTTAAAAAACTCTATATCATTATGAGATATAAGAAAATTTCTGTAACCAGTTGGAATATTCATCTGCATGATTTTTGACCTTGTTAAATATCTTCCTAAATCATAGATTAGTTTTTCAGATTTTTCTATTCCTAAAATTCTAATAGTCACATTTGAACACTGGGTTAATAATAAA
Source organism: uncultured Nitrososphaerota archaeon (assembly GCA_963701075.1). GTDB lineage: Archaea > Thermoproteota > Nitrososphaeria > Nitrososphaerales > Nitrosopumilaceae > Nitrosotalea. Next base: position 215,777 of record OY969559.1, on the reverse strand, counting down.
CTTGTTTTATATTTCTTGTACAAGTCACTTTTTCGATTCAGTTAGGTTTGGAAGTTATTTTATGTAAAAGGACAATATTAAATACATAACAATGGATTATTGAGATTTATGAGAAAAGTAATCATATTTGGAACTTCAGGTTTTGCAGAGGTAGTACATTTTTATCTTACACATGATAGCCAATATGAGATTGTTGCATTTACTGCAAACAAAGAGTTTATCGATAAAAAAGAATTATTTGGTTTACCTATAATACCTTTTGAAAATATAGAAGAAAAATATCCACCAGACCAATATTTGATGTTCATAGCTGTTGTATATTCGAAAATCAATAAACTGAGAGCAAAAATATTTGATGATGTAAAATCCAAGGGTTATAACTTATTGAGTTATGTTAATTCAAAGGCAATTACTTGGGGCAAATTAGATATAGGGCAGAATTGTTTCATATTGGAAAATAATGTCATTCAGCCTTTTGTAAAAATAGGTGACGATGTAATAATTTGGAGTGGAAATCACATAGGTCATCATTCTACTATTGGAGATCATTGTTTTATTGCATCACATGTAGTTATATCAGGAAATGTTAAGATCGGCCCATTTTGTTTTTTAGGAGTTAATTCTACTATTAGAGATGGAATTAGTATAGCAAGAGAATGCGTTATTGGTGCAGGTGCAGTTATTTTGAAAGACACTAAAGAAAAGGAAGTATATACTACAGACAGTACCAAATTACTTCCAATCACAAGCGATAAGTTGAAAAATATCTAATAGTTGGGGTGTTGTATGAAGTGGGTTAAAAAAGGTCTAATTTTTGAGTCAAAGGGAGAATTTGAATGGATGAAATCATATGCAAGTTTACCAATAGCTGATAGAATAAAAGATGATTTATACCGAATATATTTTAGTGGACGTGATTCAGAAAATAGAGCTTCTATAGGATATTTGGAAATAGACATTAAGGATCCTAGAAAAATTTTGAAGATAAGTGAGGAGCCTGTTGTACCATTAGGAAAATTGGGAACTTTTGATGATAACGGGGCAATGACAGGTAGTTTAGTAACTTATGAGGATAAAAAATATCTTTATTACGTAGGTTGGAACTTGGGTGGGACAGTTCCTTTTAGATGGTCAATTGGACTTGCCATCAGTCATGATAATGGAGTAAGTTTCAAAAAGTATAGTGATGGTCCCATTATTGATCGTAATACAATAGATCCATATTTTGCAGCATCGCCATGGGTAATTCGTGAAGATAATTTATGGAGAATGTGGTATATTTCCGGTACACATTGGGAAAGAAATAACGGGGAGTTTAAGATTCCTTATCATATTAGATATGCAGAATCAAGGGATGGAATACATTGGGAAAGAAATGGTGTAATTTGTGTCGACTTTAAAGAAAATGAAACAAGAATTGGAAAAGCATGTATATTGAAAGAAGATGGAATTTACAAAATGTGGTACTCACATGCGACAAAGCAGTATAGAATAGGATATTCAGAATCAAGGGATGGAATACATTGGGAAAGAAAGGATGAGCAGGTAGGAATAGATGTTTCTTCAACAGAGTGGGATTCAGAAATGATGGAATACTCATTTGTGTTTAAACATAATGGAACAAAATACATGTTATACAATGGTAATGAGTATGGAAAAACAGGTTTTGGTTATGCTGTCATGGAATAATCTACCAAATATTTAGATAAATTTCATAGAGTTTTCTTTTTCATTAAACAACAAATCGAGGATACTCATCTTTTCTATGAATGTATTTCCTTTCTGTCTATAAATTGGATGTACATATTCATGATATGAGATTTTAATATTTTCTATTTCAAACATATTCTTGTCATTTTCTAGATATTCTTTTGAACCTACAGTACTTAGATATTCAGTTGCAGAAAAATTCTTACATATATTTAACAATAATTGGCTTTTTTTTCCTTCCACTGATAAATCCGATGCCCTGACTAATTTAGTTCTGATTCCCAAAAATTGGCAACATTCACGAATAAAAGTGATGTTAAATTCTGCTAATTTTTCCCAATCCTTTTCATACATTTTCTGTAAAAAATCTATTTCGGCATAGTCTTTACCATAATTACTTCTAAATGCATTGATGTGTTTACGTTTCCAATCTTGCGTGTTGTCAATGAGTACATCTTTTATCATCGTATCAGTTTTTTCTAATCTAGTTGGTATTCTTATCCATACTTCAGATTCTTGATCACCAGATATTGCTTTTAATTTATTTCGCATCTGCCAACTTCTTTTTTCAAATTTGACATTATCCAAAAAAACAAAAACATCAGAATTTTTTATGATACTAAAATATCCTAACCATGGAAATAAGGTTGGTTGAGATATACTGACTATCATTTTTAACATTTTCACTTATGATGCGAATTTAACTTTTTCATATGGCCTTATTTAGGATATTTCAGCCATGAATCATTTTGTATTGTTTTTGGCAAACTTCTATAATATTCGTCAAAAACATTTCTTTTATTTTTAACATCATTTTTGTATATATATAAACAAAATTCAAAGGGCATATAGTCATGTCTTAAAACAACACGACGTGTCAAGCTCTTTGCAAATTTGAATATTATTTCGGGGGATGTGTAAAAAATATCTTTATCTTTATAGTCTACATAATTACTTATAAAATCCATAACGACTCCTTTTCTACAAATACTAAACATTTCTTTTATGATACTTTTTAGATGCGGATATGTACTAGCATGGTTTGTAATTCCCGTTGCTACAACCCAATCAAATTTTCTTTTAAAATGATCTTTTTGAATATCTCTTAACTCAAAAATAGTACCCGGATATCTTTTTCTTGTTAATTCTAAAAAATCATTATTAATATCCACACCGTGATATTTTGCACGTATTTTTTTATACTTGAGATAACCATAAAAATCACCAAATCCACAACCTACATCCAGAACAGATGAATTATCCATGCTACCAATTTGAGTAAGTATGTTGAATCGAATAGATTGTTTTCCAGTTAGCCAACCAAGTGCTTTGTTACTCAATCCATATTTTTTAAACAGATTAGAATAGTATACAATGATAGAATCTGCAATATTTTTCTTCATCACATATTGAAGAAAAATGAGAAATAAAACTATTGGTTTTTAGGATAATGCAGATTAGTTTATTACCTATTTATTAGTACGGACCCCTCTAGAATAAGATCATCTCATTACATACACTTTTTGAACATTATTGGAGGAATCATACATGGTAAGAAGCAAATTCATGCCCCAGAAAAAGGCAAGAATAATCTTGGAGTCATTGAACACAAACATCAGTGCTGCAGAGCTGTGCCGCAAGCAAAATATCAGCCCGCCGACATTTTACCAGTGGAAAGAAAAATTCGTAGAAGGTACAGTACACTGTCAGAATTCTACCGTTTGTGGGAGATGAGAAATAAATGAGAGTAATTGTATGTAAAATTATTCAAAAAGTGGTACTAAAAACAGGGGGTCCGCACCAAAAAATACTAATAAGAAATAAAAAATCATCTTCTAAGTAATAAAGAATCTTTGTTAATAGATATGTGAGTAAGAGCCAGACCAATCATACATATTTGAATAAATCTCGGATAGAAAAAATGGAACAAATCAAAAATTTGTTTACCATGCAGTCCATCCACCATCTACATGTATGTTTTGTCCAGTGACATAACTTGATGCCTTTGATGCTAAGAACACAGTTATTCCTTTGAGTTCATAAGGTAAGCCGATTCTACCCAAGGGAGTTTTTTTTTCCAAGTTAGAAATGAATGTTTTATTCTTTTGTACCTTTAGATTTGGAAATGGTCCAGGTGAAACAGCATTTGCTCGTATTCCTTTTTTTGCCATATGACATGCCAAATAGCGGGTAAATTGAACAATAGCTGCTTTTCCTGCACCATAATTTGGAGGATTATCGAATCCAGAATTTCCATAAATTGATGGATCAGGTGAGACAGTTCCATACATCGATGAAATATTAATGATAGAACCACCCTTGTTTTTTTCCATGATTGGTATTGCTGCTTTTGTTGTCCTGTACACACCATTTATGGTTCCATCTATTCCTCTAATCCAATCTTCATCAGACATTTTCTCAAATTTTTTAAGTGGAGCAAATGCAGCATTATTTACAAGTACATCTATTCTTCCTGATTTCTTTACTATTTCATTGAAACATTTTATGATTGATATCATGGAAGAAATGTCTACTGATAATCCTTTTACATTTGCTCCAGTACATTTTTGTATAGATTTTGCTGCTTTTTTACATTTTTCTTCATTCCTACTAACAATGTAAACATCAGAACCTGCTTCAGTAAAGCTTCTGAGAGAGCAAGGCCCAAGTGACCAGCACCACCAGTCACAACGGAAACATTATTTTTTAAATTAAAGAGATCTTTAACATTCAATTCTATTCTTCCTTTATGTTCCATTTACTTGGATTAACTATTTCCTCAGGAGTATCACAAAACATATCTATTATCTTACACCTCACACCGTCAGACAGATGTGGCGAATCTATTAATTTAACATTCTCATTTAACTGATTTACAGTCTCAACTCCTAGCACCATGCTTGTAATTCCCGGTGTGTCTCTTACAAAGGTTAACGCGAGTTGTGCAGGATTCATACCCAAATCGGATGAAAGATCATAAAATTGTTCAAGAGGAATTCTTGCAGATGCAAGGAAAGAAGGCAGCTTTTCAAGTTTGAGAAAAATAAGTCCTTGAAGAAAAATGCTACGTGCAAAAACAATAGTTTTTCTTTGATTAAATTCATCAAGGATTCCTTGTTTTAATAAACGAGTATCAAATATGTTAATTGGAATCTGTATTACTTCAAATTCATCTATCTCAAGAAATTTTTTTGCTTCTGTAGGGCTATATATTGACGCTCCAATCATTTTGACAAATCCTTCTTCTTTAAGCTTTACTAGACTCTTAGTAACTAATCCATCATAAGATATCATATCACCAGCTTCATGAAGCAAACAAATTGGAATCTGGTCCAAATTTAGTCTTGTAGCAGAACTAACCACTGATGATTTTACCTGCTGATAGATATTTTCAAATGAGACGTTTTTAGCTTGAATTTTTGGAATCTTGGTAATTATTATTGGATATTCTTCTAATGATATTTTTTTAAGAAAAGATCCAATAATTTCTTCACTATTACCGTAAGTGGCGGCAGTATCAAAAGCATTTATTCCCATAAGAACAGATGACTGCAAAATATTTTGTGCAGATTGAAAGTTTGGTTTTCCAGATTTGTTAGCAATTCCATACCTAACTCCAATCTGGACCGTTCCCAAGGTGATTTTGGAAATTCTCTTATTACCAATATAACTATACAGCACATTAATCTTCTTAAGTGAAGTTCTAGATAGTCTTATAGATTGCTGTAGGCATCACAATACAATAATAATACCTTCAAATCTACAAATAATCATTAGGTATTATCAAAAAATCTCACTGTAATACACAAGCTGTCAATAACGAACGCCAATGAAAAATTAGGATTTGAATCTGTAATTACGTTCAGAGATGGTCTTAAGCTAACCATAGATTAATTCCTTAAGAATTTATCTGAGGGATATTTATCTAAGACTTGATTAGTATAAAAATTGTATTATCTTGTTTAAATCACACTATATGAAAATTATAAGAAGCAAGTTAACAATTAGTTATTGAGAGAGGTTTTATAATCACAAAGATAGATTAAAATCAAATTTAATGACATTCCAATATTTACTATTGTTGACCACTTCGGTATGTTCTTTTCTCTGGATCACTTCTAAACTCATGAATAGATTTTGGAGGAACTGACCAGAATCCCAAAATCTGGCTCATCTCACTTTCTAAATCATATTTTCCAGCCATTATTTTAGGAAAATCAAGCTGTTGTTTTACAAAAGATTTTGTGTACAAGTGATTTATAGCTCTTCTTCTATTCTTTGTATTGTTAAATCCAGACTTTGTGAAGTAACCTACTATCAAAAATCATTACTGATCCTTTTTTGGTTTCTGCTTGTATGCTATGCTTTTCTATAAATTGAGTACTGGGAATTTCCAACATCTTATGACTATATGGCAATATCCACGTTGCACCATTCTCTTTTGTAAAATCATCAATCATCCAAAAGGCATTTACTGCTATAGGATTTCCAGCATAATTTGAAAATGGCATATCTCTATGATAGCGAGCTATTTGATTTTGTGCAAGCTGTGGTTCTAGGACTAGACCATTCTGAAGATGTAAAATACGTTTATCACCCAATATTGTATTCATTATGGACAAAACGGTTCGGTTGAGAATAATATTCATGAAATATTCATCTTTTTCTATTAGAGTTCTTATAATTCCAATTTCGGTTAATTTTTTTAGACGCTCAAGACCAAATTCCTTTTGCTGATCTTCTTCAAACGCATCAAGTTTATCTGAAATTTTTTTACATTCATCTGAAGTAATAACATTTTCAATAATGCTATAGCCCTTAAGATTAATTTCTTCTAAATGCATTTTTATTAAATCAGAGTTTAATTGAGTCATATTCTGCTATGTTTTCCTAGTAATCCCAATTTTACTAACCCCTAGATAAAAAGTTTTTTCACATTATCAGACATGACATGGATGTAATGTGCAGTTCAATAACTACTGTTTTACAGATTCAAAATTTAAATTTTATAATAATGATCGGAGTGGACCCTGTCTTGGAGAACGCTTTTGGCATGATTTTACATACAATTACTCTCATTTATTTCTCATCTCCCACAAACGGTAGAATTCTGACAGTGTACTGTACCTTCTACGAATTTTTCTTTCCACTGGTAAAATGTCGGCGGGCTGATATTTTGCTTGCGGCACAGCTCTGCAGCACTGATGTTTGTGTTCAATGACTCCAAGATTATTCTTGCCTTTTTCTGGGGCATGAATTTGCTTCTTACCATGTATGATTCCTCCAATAATGTTCAAAAAGTGTATGTAATGAGATGATCTTATTCTAGAGGGGTCCGTACCATCTACAATATAGATTTTCAAATGATATGCAGTATGTAATTTTCTAATCATGTAAATCGTTTGGTTAGTTAGTGAATAATTAGTAACGTTAGAGACAAGAAAACGGAAGATTATTGTATTGCATTTTAAATGAACCTACTATGTTTGAAGGAAAGAAGATTCTCATAACAGGCGGCACTGGTTCATTAGGTACTGCACTGACAAGAAGATTACTAGAAAACAATGTTGATACAATTAGAATTTTTAGCAGAGATGAACTAAAACAAGTTAAGATGGACTCAGAATTCAAGGATCATAGATTGCGATTTTTAATTGGAGATATTAGAGACAAAAATAGACTGCATAGGGCATTAGAAGACATCAATATAGTAATTCATGCAGCCGCACTCAAACATGTTCCTGTGGCAGAATATAACCCGTTTGAAGCAGTAAAAACAAATGTATACGGAGCACAAAACTTGATTGAAGCATGTTTAGATAATAATGTAGAACATGCCTTAGCTATTGGAACAGACAAGGCAGTTTCTCCTTTTAATACTTATGGAGCAACAAAATTGTTAATGGAAAGATTATTCATATCGGCAAATTATTACAAAGGGAATCATAAAACCAAATTCTCCTGTGTTAGATACGGCAATGTGTTAGGAAGTCGTGGCTCTATCATTCAAGTATTTTCCAATCAGATCAGAGAAGGCAGAAAAATTACTATTACTGATCCTACAATGACACGATTTAATATAACAATGAGTCAAGCTCTGGACTTGATCATGCGTGCTCTGAAAACAGGTACTGGTGGTGAGGTATTTATTCCTAAACTCAAAGCTTACACCGTTGGTGATATCAAGGATGCAATAGTAGAATTAATGAAAAAGAAAAACGAAGTGGAAAGAATTCCAGTCAGACCTGGAGAAAAATATCATGAATGTCTCATAAGTAAAGAAGAACTGAGAAATACCTTTGAAACTGAACATGATTACATACTATTCGAACAACAAACCCAAAACCATGATTTTGAAAAAATGATAGATGCAAAAAAATCAGACCTAAAACAAGAATATTCATCAGACAAGGTTAAAAAATTAACTAAGGAAGAACTAGAACAAATTATTCTAAATGAAAATGTGTTATAATGAAAAACCCAAACCAATGGATAAAAAATTTGTGGATTCCACAAACGATAATCAAGACTAAATTTATATGATTCTCATTTAAGTAGTACCTGATGACTTTAATTGAATTCTCCATGAATTTGCCTGCTGATCCTAGTAAGATTTACAAAATAGCAACAGACTATGATAATGCAATAAAATATTTGCCACCATATCAAGTCAAAAGCATTAAAGTTGTAGAAAGAAAAGGAAACGAAACAATTACTGAAGAGATCTTGACTTTTGAAGCAATTAAATTTCAAGAAATATTGCAACGTACATCACATAAATTGATAGACAAGAACATTATACAAAGTGATATAATTAAAGGACCGCTTAAGGGTACATCAGTTCAATTAACTTTGGGAAAAAATGATTCTGGAACAACGATTACCATTAAAGCGAATTTAAAATTAACATTAAAATATAAAATATTGACTCCACTAATAAAAACAAAGTACAAGACATTTCTTACTGCAGTTCTTTACAAAATGAATACAGCTGCGATGGAATTGTCATAATCATTTTTGATAACATATGTAAAGTTTTTATTAAGTCCAGAGATGACTGCTAGCTATTGAGCACTCAAAAGATAATAAATTGGGAAAATCTGTATAAGAATTCCGAGACCTTTAAAAACAATAAACCCTTTAGATTTGCTTTTGTTGAAGAGGTTTTTCACCGCCCTTTTTACGAAAAATTATACGAAACATTTCCAAATCCAGACAATTCATGGGAGCAAAATCAATTTAGACGTGTTTCAAAAATGAAACCTCTTTTGGATGGAAGTGATGAACTAAAAGAGGAACTGCATTTGAGCAAAGAATGGAATGATTTTAAAACATATATGTGTTCGAAGGAATTTCTTGAGAACTTTAGTAATTTTATAGGCATTAAAGTAGCGAAGACATTACATTCTGCCTTCGTAGTAAATACAAAAGGAGGATTCCAACTTCCACATATAGATTATGATGGAAATTACCCCCATAAGATACAAATCATGCTATACTTTTCTAAAAACTGGCAAAAAGGTGATCCCGGTGGCACTTACATTTGTAAAAATGAAGATGAATCATCAATAATATTCGAACCCTATAATTTGGATAATAGCATGGTCTGTTTTGAAGAAACTCTAGGATCTTGGCATGGTACTAGATATATCACAAAGGATGTAACAAGACGTGCTTTAGGAATAGCATTAAAGTGATTAGCAAAAGCTTGGAAATGTTTTGTCTTCATTATTTTAAACATTCGCAATCATTTTACGTTTGATAGGCCAAAATGGTGATGATAATAATCTGTGTTTGAAATACTTTAACAGTTTAGTTCTTCCGTAAGACTCTGTATAGTTTAACGACTTGTGGTAGGCGTTCTAACCTGAATTTGACAATTGAATAACCAGAAAGAAGATGAATAATAGATCTTCAATCATCTCTTTTTATTTAATTGATGTGGTGTGTTGTAACAAACAAAATCAAAGAGTATTTTTTTGATTGGTTTCATTATATTGCTTGATTTTTTTCACATGTTCAAAGCCCAATTTGTCAAACGATGATTTATAATTCTCTAAAAAGGATATCATTTTTGGTATTGCTATTTCCACATCTGTCAACACGCCGCCACCATAGAACCAATTATTGAACCCAGATTGAATCTCTACAATATCGAATTCAAATGAATTCTGTTCAAGAATGTTCAAGTATCTATCAAGATCAGAGAGATTTACCTCTCTTTCTAAAGATAGACGTATAGCTTGCGAGAGTTCTTCTATTGATTTTAAACGGTATGTAAATGGAAAAGTTGAATAAATTACATCAGAAAACACAATTGACGGTTTCTTATAAAAAGCAGATTCCAAACCCGCAGAACCTGCAATTGATATTACCAGAGAGCATTTCGCTATAATCTCATCTGTAGATATAGATGGGTGAACCAACTGAACATTAGGCAAATCCATGATTTGTTTATAATATTGTACATCTCTCCAGTTAAGTAGAACCATTGCCGGGTGTTCCTTGACTAATAATTTATAACCAATAGGTAATGATTTTGCAATATTCTTAATCTCATAAATCTGATTGTCATAATGTGGAACATCTATGAGATACAATCTTTCAGGTTCATAGTGTAATGGATAATATATGAAAGGAGTTGTTTCATCTATTTTTGTTATAAAATTTCTATCTATGAAGGAACTTCTGATTTTTCTCTGAAGTATATTAGAGGCTGCATTCATGAGAATTCTAATTTTCGTTTGACCATAGCGATTAAAATGATCAGTGAAATTTTCACTTTTAGAAAATAAAAATTTTAAAATCCATGTTAAAATTTTTTTCTTCGTATATGCTTGAAAATTTGTAATTCCTTTTTTTGTTTGTTTTTGTGAACTATATTTTTTCACAAAATCTTGCAATTCTGAAATTGTTCTTGTTTTTGAAATATCTGTACTGTTAGGATTTAAATCAAATTTATTTGATTCTTTTGATATCATGCATCTACGTTCAAATTTATCTGGTACAAGCATCAGTACATGAATACCTCGAGCTTTACAAGTCTCATAAAATAGATGATTGTGATGCATATTAGTCATTTTTGTTATAAAGAAATTAGGTTTTAATTCATCAAGTACATCTTCACAGAATCTACACGCTCTTTCAATCAGTGACAATATTTGATCATTTTTTACTTTATAAAATTTGTTATGTAATGAAAACATCCTATCAAGATAAATCATGCGTGATAAACTTATTCCATATTTTTCTTCAAAGGATTTTAAATATGCAAGATCAGGTTTTTCATTATCTGATGGAAGATGTTCATCGTAATACCATGCTTTTTGAAATTTAACCAGTTGTTGTTTCTCAAAGAATTTTTTAGGTTTATCAAGTAAATCTACTACAGAAAAAAGATCACAATCATAGTTATCTTGTAAATATTTTGAAATTCCATAATGTATAAAATCTTCATCTATCCAAAACAGGATCTTATCTCTCATGAATTTTATCATTCATTTAGATACTATAAACCAATCATCTGTATTTTCACTCTCATGTATGCCAAGGTATTTGGGAGTTAAATTTTAGTTATACCAGTATATGAAACTAGGAAATTTTTTGCTTTGTTGACTAACTCCGAAATTCGTTATTTTTCAATATCATTTTGATCTATTTTTAGATCTTTGCATGAGAAAGATGTCCAATATTTATGCCAAAATTGCGGTTTGGAACGAGTTGGTAAACAAACTAAAATTTCTTAAATAAAATCTGTAAAATATCTGATTAGAATGTTATTAATGCTGTATGACATAAATTGCTAGCCAAATATGCTATAGAAGTTGATGATTGTAATTGGATGATAAAGTTGGAAAGAATATTGGATATGCTTCTATGGGTTATATGTTACCCGCCATACTTGCCTATGCTTTTTTACTTTTTGCAACAAAAGTAGTTAATGTAGATACTATTGGTTTAGTTGCTGCAATAGCATCATTTGTAACACTAGTCACCTCGATAAGTAGTGTAAATGCATCAGCAGGAATCAGACGATACCTGGGAATCTCATTTTCTTTGGGAAACATGGGAGAATTCAAACAGTTTGTCACTTCGTCGATATTGTTTGTGTCAGTAGGAACTATTATCATATCTGTATTGATCCTTATTCCACAACTACAAATCTTAAGATTAATGGGTATTGGCTATGAATATGTATGGATAATTGTTGCAATGATTGCTGCAACTACATTTAACTTTATTTTGTATGAACCGTTGGTATCATCACTCAATGCAAAGAAACTTTTATTGCCGTCAATCATTGGATCTTTGATTAGATTTCCTTTACTTTTTGGTTTTGTTTATTTCCTGAATTCTCCTGGCATGGGAACAATACTTTCATACGCTTCAATGTTATTTGTATCTACAGCATTTTATGCTTTTTATGTATTAAAAATTGTAAAAGGAACCCCTCTAAAGTCTACACATAATATAGTTTCGAATTTCAAACAACTTTTTAATGCAAGTCTTGCGAGTTGGCTTCCTTATGTAATGGGTCAAATAGGATCACAACTTGGAGTTATAATTATTTTTGCAAACAAGAGCCCTACTGACGCAGGACTATTTTATATCCCTATGTCAATTTATTCATTATCACTTTTTATTGTAAATGGAATTGAAAGAATTACTCAACCTTTAGTTGCTGGCATGATCAGTGCAGAACAACGTGTTTTGTATTTATTACACACATTAAAACTAGGCTTTATTTTTACTATTCCAATATCACTTTCACTTCTTTTCTTTTCAAATGACTTCCTTGGAATCTTTGGCAAGACCTTTAGCATTGGACAAAGCATTCTAGTCATCTTAATGATTGCAGTTCCATTTGATATCGTAACTGGAATAGTTTACCATTTTATTTATGGAAGAGGTGATCACAAATCTGTATTTTATTTCGGACTTATTGGAAGCATTCTACGTACTATTCTTTATTTTGTGCTAATTCCTTCTTTTGGAGGTAATGGTGCTGCTCTTGCTTACATTGCTGGTTCAATTGTAACATTCATCTTCATAAGTAAATTTGCTTCAAAACATAATTTGGTGCTGGAATATAGAAAATATGCAATATTTACAGTTATCCCAATGGCATTGGGTTTTATTTTGTGGATATTTCATATTGAATTTATAATTGCTTCAATTGCTATCTTCTTTGGTTCTTTAATAGTGTATATCCGCTTGAATTTATTCACAGATGGAGATATTCATGACGTGATATACTCTGGTTTTCCAAAGAATACTGCTGAGAAGATTTATCCAGTCCTTTCTAGCATTATACACAAAATAAAATAATAAATCCAGTCATCGTGTTTTAACAATGGAAAATTTTTAAAATCACAAACGATCCTAACAATCTAATGACTAATCTTGATATTGTAGGTTAATTTCCTAATTGCCGAGATTTGATAGTGTGTAATTTTAACCACTTTGAGTTTTTTCAAACCATGCTATGGTTCTTTTCAATCCTTCCTCAAAACTAATTTTTGGCTTAAAACCAAATTCTTGTAATGCTCGTTTTGAATCAACACATCTTCTGGGTTGACCGTTTGGCTTGTCTGTTTGCCATGTTATTGAAAGGTTGGCATTCATTAACTTCAATAACATCTCTGCTAAATACTTTATTGAAATTTCTTCCCCCGTGCCAAGGTTGACTGGATCAGTTTTATCGTACTTTTCAGCAGCCAATACTATTCCTTCTGCTGCATCATCAACATAGAGAAAATCTCGTGTTGGGCTGCCATCTCCCCATAAATTAATAGAACTCGCATTTTCCTTTTTCGCTAGATAAATCTTTTTAATTAGTGCTGGAATGACATGAGATTTATTTTCCTCAAAGTTATCATTTGGGCCATATAGATTTGTTGGAAAAACCACAATTGATCTAAAATCATATTGTTGTCTATATGCCTGAGATTGAACCAGTAACATTTTTTTTGCCAAACCGTAAGGTGCGTTTGTTTCTTCAGGATAACCATTCCAAATAGATTCTTCCAAAAATGGTACAGGTGTGAATTTTGGATAACTGCAAATAGTTCCAAGTGCAACAAATTTTGTGACTCTATTTTTTCTTGCTTCCTCCATTAAATTTACTCCCATTACCAGATTGTCATAGAACAATTCCCCTGGTTTTTGCTGATTTAATCCAATTCCTCCTACTTTAGCGGCTAAATGAAAAACAATGTCTGCATTTTTTGTAATAATAGCACAGTTATCTTGTAAACGTAAATCGCAATCTTTAGATCTAGGAATAAAAATATTTCTTGCTCCTCTTTTCTGTAAGGCATCTACAACGCGGGATCCTAAAAAACCACTACCGCCAGTTACAACAATTTTTTTATCTGTCCAGTCCACAGAAATTTTTTCGGGTTTAGCATATTAAAAGATTCAGGAAATCAATTAGTAATACTTACATATTTAAGATATTAAAAAATCAAACAAATATTATGCCTATAAATAACATGCTAAAGAACATGTTTATGTTCATGAATTGTTAAAATAAATGAAAACAGGTTATTAATTAAATGAAAGAATCAATCATTAATTATCTTAGAAAGAATAAGAATAAGAGAATTATCAAAATGCTCAAAATTTTTCTAAGGGTTCTCTTTTTACCAATATCAAGTTGCAGCGTCATAAATTTATCAGAAGATTTTCTACGATTTACATTACATGTAAAATTGATCAGAGATTTCTGGTTATCTAATAAAGAGCCTCATTTTTCAGATTTGAGGCCAGCTCATTTATTATTTTATAAAAACAAATTCCCCGGTTGGCTTAACCGCGGTTTTTACTCAAGACAAGCAATACGAAAAGGGGACATAGTTATGGATATTGGTTGCGGTAATGGTTTTTTTGATTATTTCCTTTTTTCAGATATTGCCTCCAGTATAGATGCAATAGATGCAAATGAAGATGCACTTAGAATTGCAAAAAAAAAATATTCATCTAAAAATATTTTCTATTACAAATTAGATGTAACAAAGGATTCATTTCCAAGAGATCGATACAATGTAATAATAATGGATTCATCAATAATGTATCTAAAAGAGAGTGAAGCTGAAATTTTAATGAGCAAGATTGCTTCTTGCATGGATGATGATTCTCTTTTTGTAGGTTCTGTTACAATGCAGCCATTGGAAAATACTGAAAAAGAGAAACTTCAAAAATTTTATTCAAATTATGACATGGAAAAATTCCTTTTAAAATATTTTGATAAAGTATATGTCTGGAGTAATGATGAAATAGTTTACAAACAGGTATACTTTAGATGTGCCAGAACAGGTAAAGCATTTGAAAAAATTCTGAGAAATTAATTTACTTGTTCATACAGAAATTTATGATGATTAAAATAGCAGGGTTAAATACCTAAAGAAGTTGAAAAAATTTGTATCTTTTGCCATTTCCCATCCTGATATTGCATTAAGAGTTTTATTAAGAAAGAACCTTACAAAATCCCAACGGGAGCAAATTACACTAACAATAATTGAAAAGATTGAGCAGGGGTGCAGTTTTGAAAAAGGATCTTTATTAAAATTTCACAGAGAAATTAAGGACAATCATGACTTGATTGATTACATCTCAAGATCTTTGGAAAATCTTACCAATACTGGAGCATTCAATCCTACCTTTCAAACAATAGTTTACTCTATCATTAGACATCTAAAACCGGAGTATGTAGTAGAAACAGGAGTAGCAAATGGTGTTTCATCAACTCTTATACTTCAAGCACTTGATTTGAATAACACTGGTACTCTTTATTCAGTCGATCTACCAGTCCCATATTGGAAAAATACTGCATACAGAAAAGTAGACAAGGTGGAAGTGAAAAATGATGAAGTTGGCTGGCTAGTCCCATTAAAGCTTCGAAAAAGATGGATTCTTAGTCTTGGCAAATCAAGAGAGATATTGCCAGAAGTCTTTAACAAGACAAAGAAATGCGAGGTATTTTTTCATGACAGTGAACATTCCTTTGACAACATGATGTTTGAATTCAATACAGCATGGCCACATATTACCAATGGAGGAATAATACTTGCAGATGATGTAAATAGAAACACTGCTTTTGATGACTTTGTAAATAATCACAAGGACAAAGTAATTTCACTTAAAATAGGTCAATTCGGATTCATAATGAAAAAATAGAACAAATAACGTTCAATATCGCATTCAAATTCTTTTTAAGATATAAAATTTAAGACAAAATTAACATGCATGTAAAAAAGGCAGTAATACCAGCAGCCGGTCTTGGAACTAGATTTCTACCACTTACCAAATCCCAGCCAAAAGAAATGTTGCCCATAATTAACAAGCCAATCATACATTATGTGGTAATAGAGGCTATTCAATCAGGCATAGAAGACATCATCATTGTAACTGGAAGAGGCAAAAGAGCTATAGAAGATTATTTTGATTTTTCACCAGAGCTTGAAACTCATCTTAAAAAATCTAAAAAAGAAAACTTGCTAGAGGAAATTAACTCTCTTTTAAATAAAGTTACAATTCACTATGTGCGCCAGTATAATCCACTAGGATTAGGTGACGCAATTCTCAAAACTGAAAAACACATAGGAAATGAACCGTTTGCAGTACTTTTAGGAGACGATGTATTTTTTTCTTCGGTGCCATGTACAAAACAGTTACTAAATACTTTTGATAGAGTAAATGAATCTGTCATAGCCATAGAAAAATCAGAAGATTATCTCTCATATGGAATTGCTTCTGTAAAAAAATATGGTAATTCATATGAAGTTGTAGATCTAATGGAAAAACCAAAAAAGAAATCATCAAAATGGAAATACATCGTTTCGGGTAGATACATCTTAACATCAGATATTTTTGACAGTATAAGAAACACGTCAAAAGATTTCGGAGGAGAGGTTCAGCTTACAAATGCATTAAAACACAAACTTGAAAGAAGTAAAATCTATGCAACAGAGTTTGCGGGTAGAAGATATGATTTAGGAACACCAGAACGATACTTTGATTCACTGGTGAAGATCCATAACAATGAATTAAAGAATAAAAACATAAAATCACACAATATTGCCAAAAATAAAAAATAGTTTTTTACTGATTGGTTATTATACAACACAATCAAAATACGAACATGAATTATAAAATTTCAGTAATTGGCTGTGGTTATGTTGGATTGTCTCTTTCAGTAGTTTGTGCTAAAAGAGGTATTGTTGTTTATGGAGTAGATAATGATATCAAAAAAATAGATAATCTAAAAAGAGGAATCCCTCCATTTTATGAACCAAATTTGAAGAGAGATCTTAAAGATGCCAGAAAAAATTTAATTTTTACAACTGATCTTGCAAAAGCTGTATTAAATTCTACTATAATTTTTGTAACTGTGGGAACTCCTCAAAATAGTAATGGAGAGATCAACCTCACTTACATAAATGAAGCTTGTAAACAGATTGGAAGTGCGTTGATAAAGAGCAACGAAGAAAAAATAATAGTCATTAAAAGTACAGTAGTCCCAGGAACAACTAATTCTTTATCTAGCATTGTGGAATCCAACTCGATGTCAAAAATGGGTAAGAGTATATTCATAGCTACAAATCCTGAATTTCTTAGAGAGGGAAGATCTATTTATGATACAGAGAATCCGCATTTGATTGTAATTGGAAGCAAATTTGAAAAGGCAAGGAAAATACTCACCAGTTTTTATAAAGACCTATACAAAAAGAAGATTCCAAAAATTATCTATTGTAATGAATCTACTGCAGAAGTAATAAAATATTCAAACAATGCATTTCTTGCAACTAAAATCAGTTTTATTAACAGCATAGCAAATCTTTGCCAAAAAATCCCTGGTGCAGATATCAATTTAGTTGCAGAGGCAATCGGAGAAGACAAAAGGATAGGAAAAGAATTTCTGAATGCTGGACCTGGATTTGGCGGGTCTTGTTTACCCAAGGATGTATCTGCATTTTTGAGTTATGGAGAAAAAATAGGCGTACCGCTCTCAGTACTATCTGCTGTTAATGAGGTTAATGAAAATCAATCCAAAGAAATAATCGAATTTGCAAAAGACATACTTCAAACAATTAAAAATAAAAAAATTTCAATTTTAGGTCTTGCCTTTAAGAAAGATACGGATGATATTAGAAATGCTGTATCATTGAAAGTTATAGAACACCTACTGAGACTTGGAGCAAAAATTGTAGTTCACGACCCTATGGCAATAATTAAAGTGAGAGATATTTTTGGTCAAAAAATATCATATGCTAATTCAATTAGAGACTGTCTTCACAATTCTGATCTATCCATCATTTTAACTGAATGGGATGAATACAAGAACCTAAAGCCAGTAGATTTCCTAAAATCTATGAGAAAGCCTAATGTTATTGATGCAAGAAGAATTTTTGAACCAGATGAATTCAAAAAAGACCTTAATTTCCATGCTATTGGACTAGGTCCCTGATTATTTTTCTCCATTTTTCTGTACAATTCCCTCGCCTTCCACATTTGCAGTGATTCGCATTTGGAACGGATGATGACGGTATTCTATTTTTATTCTGTCTGATAAAAAAGATACCCTCCCTTTTCCGTGTCTAAAAAGTTGGTTATGACTAGAATAATGATTTGTTCTGCCTTTTATTGTCATTTCAAGAACGGTTTAGCATCTTGTAATATTCTGATATGATATAGAATTGTATTCTTAGGCGGTTTTTTAAAGAATTTTATTCCTTTACTTTGAAAATCGTTTCTTATTTCCCCCTTTACTACAGAGGCAATAAAAACATGAGAGATGTCATGTCTTGTAGAAATAGGATTTTCATATGTGCCTAGAAATTTTTCTATCTTTATTTCTAAATTTAGTTCCTTTTTTACTGCCCTTTTTGCAGCATCGCTTAATTTTTCACCCTTTCGGATTAACCCTCCAGGTAGATGCCATTTGTTAACATAAGGAGGAATGATTCTCTTGGTGAGAATGAACGAACCGTCACTATTTCTAATTATGACATCTACAGTTGAGAATGGAAAATATCTTCCAAATTCCTTGTATACTTTCAATGGAGTTATTTTGAATTGTTTTTTCACGAAATCATTATTTAGATTATGATCTTAAAGACTTTTCAACAAATCATACTGTTTGTTATTATCTAGTCAGTGGAAATTTTTGTTGGTAAATGAGAAGATAAAAACCCTCGAGTATCTACAGTTGCCAACTTTCCCTTGATCGCATATGCAACAATGAATTTGATATTAGATTCCTTCTCATCCCCATTGGATATTCCCCATTCATTCTTGGTATGACCCGAGTTTTTTTCACATATAGTTCCCCATACGAATTTGGGCAATTTTGGAAATTCAATGTCTCTCATGAAACAAGATTAGGATATCCTAATGATAAATTAGTTAGTCTGCACTGCCGTGCAAACCCTGTTTTACAGTTGTTTTATAAGGACTCGAACAAATCATACCTTCCATTATGACTAGAATAACGATGTAGTCGAATTTGTTGGAAATTGTTTAAGATCATTATTTCAGTAATGATTTTCAGGGCATACCCTTAAGTATTTCAAGAATTTTTAAGGGATTAAAAGTGAACGGTAAATGAAATTAACTTAAATTCTGCATGTGTGATCGTAGAAGACAATAGGGTAAAAATTCTATGTGATCCTTGGATGGTAAATGACGAATATTTTGGTTCGTGGGGAATTTATCCTCCAATGGAATTCAAACCAAAAGATTTTGATGATATTGTTGCCGATTCACAAAATAATCAAAATTTGATAATTCAGTTTAATACTGCGTAAGAAGTACATTATCCCAATCATTTCTTTCATATTGAATATCATCAAGATATACAAAAACCTCACTAGATTGTATTTTCTTGAAAAATCCATGTATGGTAAATTTCCATGCTATTGGACTAGGTCCCTGATTATTTTTCTCCATTTTTCTGCAATAATGTGAATATCATAATTTTCTTCAACAAATTTTCTTGCATTCATTCCCATTTGTTTTCGTTTTTTATCATCCTCTAAAAGATCTATGATAGCATTAGCAAGCCCATTGACATCTTTTGAATTCACAAGTAACCCATTCTTTTGATTGTAGATCAAATCTTGCTCTCCGCCGCCTACATTAAACGTAATAATTGGTTTTCCTGCAGACATTCCCTCAATGTAGACCAAACCAAAAGGTTCTGGTTCTATAGAAGGAACAACCAGAATATCAGCCTCTGCATAATATTCAGGTATTTCAGAGTTTGCAATATTATCAATTTGTAAAACATCATCAGACAATTTCAAATTTTTTATTAATTGGTTAATTGATGGTTTTTCTGGCCCATCTCCAATAAGAACTAGACATACGCCATTTATTTTCTCATTTACTAGCTGAAAACTTTCAACCAGATATTTAATTCCCTTATAGCAGACAAAACGTCCTACAAATAAAATAATTTTTTTTTGGGTTGAAATTTTATTCTTAATTGCATTTTCAGCAATCTGGAATTTTTCAACATCTATTGCATGCCCTATTACATTGATTTTATTAGAATCTATTCCTAATTTGATCATAAGTTGCTTCTTAACCGAGCTAGGTACTACATAGGAATCAATAAGAAAATCATTAAACTTTAAAATGAAATCAGAAATTTTGCCCCATAACGAAGATTTGTCTGGAATATGGGTTGTAAATCCGAGAATTTTTGCTCCAAGAATTTTTGTAAGCAAGAGATAAAACACTGAAAAAGCAGGATTGGGATCTATTACAACCAAGTCGGGTTTGTCTTTTATCAAATACCACAGAAAATGAAGACTGATAACTTCAAAATGTGTACCACGTGATCCAGTCTTTATTGGAATTGAAAGTGCTTTGATTTTACTTTCTCTATGATTTTTACCTGCAACATTGGATTGCTCCCAATATTGGGTGGATAGACATGCAATATAATTAACATTAAACTCATCAGAGGAAATTGTCTTACTTAGATGAACAACATATTTTGTATAAATTTGTTCAAAGAAGAGGATTTTGATTCTTCTCATTTTGGGCAAATATCCTTTACTTGCCTATTGCATTCTTAATACATTTGATAACCATATCTTGTTCTTTTCTAGATATGTTAGGATACAGTGGTAACGAAATAATTTCATTATACAGATCCTGTGTATTTTTCAAACTTTTGTTATGTCGTTTCAATTTGCGAAATGTTGTAAACAGATGTAGAGGTTTGTAATGTACAGACGTACTAATCCCCTGTTCACGCAATTTTTCAAATAAAACATCTCTTGGAATTCCGAAATTTTTTTGTATTCTAACTATATACAAGTGATATACATTGTCATATTTTGCCGAAATGACAGGAGTAATTATGCCAGGAATTGTCTCTAGGTTTTTATTATAATATTCAAATGCCTTTTTTCTTGACAAATTCAACCGCTGGATTCTCTTTAATTGATTTATGCCCAATGCAGCACGGATTTCGTCCAGCCTATAATTATAACCAGACTCGAGTATATCGTATTCCCAAGGCTTTCCATGTGAGTATCTCTGAGATAACGATTTGGTTATACCGTGGTTTCTTGCAGATCTGACATAATCCCCAATTTCTTTACTATTTGTTATTACCATTCCGCCTTCAATGGTTGTTATGTTTTTTGTCGGATAGAAGCTAAAACATCCTGCACTCCCAAAATTTCCTACATGTTTACCATTGTATTTTGCACCAATAGCATGAGCACAATCCTCTATTATCTTGAGGTTGTTTGATTGAGCAATTTTTTTTATTTTATCAATTTTACAAACTTTGCCAGCAAAATGCACTGGTAAAATTGCCTTTGTCCTAGAACTCAGGTTTTCTTTTATGGAATTTATAGAAATATTCATGTCATCTTTTTCCACATCTGCAAAGACTGGAGTTGCACCACAAAGCCTTACAGCGTTTGCGGTGGCAACAAAAGTCATGTCAGGAACAATGACCTCATCTCCTTTTCCAACTCCAATAGATTTCAATGATAAGTGAAGTGCTGCAGTAGCATTTGAGATGCCTATGGCATACTTTGCTCCCGTAAATTTTGCAAATTCAGATTCAAATTGACGAAGTATGGGACCATCAGTAAGTAACATTGAATCCAACGCCTTCATCATGGCTTTTTTGTCGCCTTTTGTTATGTGATGAGAAAAGAAGGGTACTTTGATTGACTTTTTACCAAATACATTATTTTTATCCATTAGTCTTCATCTATTGTGATATGTAGAAAATGTGATTTAATTAACATTCTATTTCAATAATCCTTGATAAAGTTCCAAAGTCTTTGCGGCCATGGTCTTTGAATTGGCAATTTCATTTACTAATTTGTATCCAGACAGGCCATATTGGATTCTTTTCTTTTCATCTCTTAATAGATCAAGTATTGCTTGGGACAGTTGTTGGTAGTTTTCTGCGTCTACCAATGTGCAGCACTCTTTATTTTTTATTGTGTATGGTATGCCATGGGCATTAGTACTGACTACCGCCTTCTTAAAGGCTAGACCCTCAAGAGGAGTTATTGGAGAAAGCTCCCATCTAGAAGGGAGTACCAAGAACTCTGATTCACCATAAGCTGATATGACATCCTCCCTTGGAGGCTTTTTAATTACCAATACCTGGTTTTTTATCTCAAGATCCTCAATCATTTTCATCATGTCGTGCTCAAATCCAAAATCAACCCCCATGATTACCAGTTTTATGTTTCTAATCTCAGGTTCATCTCTAATCAATGCGAATGCTTGCAGTAAAGTATCTATTCCTTTGATCTTTGTGAATCTACCAACAAAGAGAATAAAATTTTCTGTTATGCCATATTTTTGCTTAAAGGGTATAACCCTTGAATACAAAGCCTCCAAGCTAATTCCATTTGGAATTATGACAACCTTTGAACTGTTGCAAAATTGTGCAAACACTTTCTTTTCATATTCATTTGGTGTACTCACCTTTGTAGCCTGATTTATGATAAATTTTACCATCGGAGATTGTACTTTATACAATATTCTTTTTACTAGATTTCCTTTTTTTTCTTCGGGTTGTGTAGCCAAGCCGCTTTGATCTGATACAACTAGCGGTATTTTGTATCTCTTTGCCACAAGTGCCGAAATTAGTGATTGAAAACTTCTTACCCCGATTGTATGAATTACATCAGGTCTATCTTTCTTAAGTTGATAATACATTCCAGAGTTTATAAAAAAAGTATAGAGTGCAAACCATACATGAGTTCGATTTATCTCAAAGCCCTCATACATTTCAAGACGAGGAAGATTTTTGTTAAATGTATGAATGTTGTTGGCAGAATCCAAGTCTGTCGTATATACGGTGACCTCGTTTCCCAATTTAACAAGTTCTCTTGCAAGATCAACAAAAAGAGTTAATGGACCCCCAAATTGAGTCGCAGGGATTGATGCAGGACATACAAGGGCAATTTTCATTTGAAATCAGACACATTTGTCATTATTTGATGCTTTTGATCTTTCAAAATTTAAAATACAAAAAAATCAATACCATATAGTTTACAATAATATTTTAGATACTAGAATATGTGATATCATTTCGCTATTTGGTAAAGCATAAAGAGACTGGATGTGATCATATTTTTCTGACCAATGTCTTATATTCATCAATAGAAGACATTGCATCCCAAGGAAACAACCTGCCATTTTTCCAATTTTTCCATCGTTCCAAGTCTGCATGTACCATGATCTTTACGAGTTCATCAAAATTTGTCTTAGGTTTCCAATCCAATTTTTCTTTTGCTTTACTTGAATCCCCTTCTAGAATATCAACTTCTAGAATTCTAAGAAGGTTTTTGTCTGTTTTTACATGTTTTTTCCAGTCTAAATCAACAAGAGAAAAAGATTTTTTCACAAAATCTAGTACGGTATGTGATTTACCCGTAGCAATTACAAAATCGTCTGCTTTTTTTTGTTGAAGCATTTTCCACATACATTCAACGTATTCCGGTGCATAACCCCAGTCCCTTTTGGCATTTAGGTTACCAAGATAGAGATATTTCTCTATTCCCAAAGCAATTTTTGCTACACCATTGGTTATTTTCCTTGAAACAAATTCAAGACCACGAAGAGGCGATTCATGGTTGAACAATATTCCATTACATGCAAACATATCATATCCTTCTCTGTAAATTTTGGTAATGTGATAACCATATACTTTGGCTGCTGCATATGGGCTTTGAGGAACAAATTCGGTCTTTTCATTTTGTGGATATGTTTTTACATTCCCAAACATTTCACTTGATGAAGCTTGATAGAATTTGATGGACGGATCATATTGTCGTATGCTTTCAAGGATTCTTGCAACTGCAAGCCCAGAAAATTCCCCGCTAGTTATTGGTTGAGCAAATGAGGTACCAACATAGCTTTGTGCAGCTAGGTGATAAACTTCGTCAGGTTTTGAAATTTTGATTGCCTCCTTTAATGATGAATCATCAATTAGATCTGCTGGGATGAGATTTATTTTGTCTACAAGATCAAGTGAAAGAAGGCGCCAAAAATTAGGTGATGAAATTCGCCTGAATGTGCCATAAACATGATATCCTTTTTTTAACAAGAACTCGGCTAGATATCCCCCATCCTGACCAGTAATACCTGTTATAAGAGCAGTTTTTCCTTTAACCATGTATTTCTACCTAAAATTAGTCAGTACATTAGTTCTTCGGTTCTTAAAATGTTCCATATTTTATAAAACAAGAGTTTGTTCAATTATTTCAGACAAGCGCTTGCCAATTTTATCAAAAGTAAGATTCGCTTCGACATTTTTTCTACTGTTACTACCTAGCATTTTGCATAATTGTGGATCTGATTTTAATTTCAGTATGGCATCCATAAAACCCCCCAGGTCACCATAGTTCACTCTTATTCCAGATTTTGTTCTTTCCACATAGTTGCCTGGAGCTCCACTTGAGCAACAAATAATGGGTCTTCCTATTGCCTGATATTCTAGAATTTTGGTTGGCAGGGATAAATTCAAGGTATGTTCATTCTTCATAGGTATCAAAAAAACATCGGCTGTTCCAAGTATACTGGCTAATTTTTCCAAAGGAACTATGTTCATATCTGTAAAAAGATTGTCTAGATGAAATTTTTCTTTTTGTTGACTCAAATAAGAAAAAAGGTGTCCTTTTCCCCTTATCACAAATTTTATGTTCTTATCTCTGAGTTTTCTTGCTGCCTCGATAATCAAGTCAAAGTCATACGATTCCACTAACGCACCTGAATACATCAGGCAAAAGATGTCCTCGCGTTTATTTTCTTGATAAGTATAGATCTCAGTATTAACACCATGTTCCATTACTATTATCTTATCTTCTCCTATCCCATAATGTTCATGGATGTATTGCTTTGCTTCTTCAGTCAATGGTAGAATATATTTTGGATATGTGTAGGAAAACTTTGCAAGATTATCAAGTATCTTTTTTAAGACTTTTGATTTTGTATATCCTCTTTCATAAATTACCTCCGGCCACAAGTCGTCAACGACACGAATTACCTTTCCTCCCCTAAGCTTGGCATAGATGTATGCTGGAATTATGGAAAATAGATTTGGCTCTGATGCAAATATTATGTCTGGTTTGATACTAAATAATGGCAGCAAAGAGAAGACAATGAACGAAAAATGCAATATTATTCTGTTCAAGGCAGATGAATGTAACAACGATGGAATCCATACCCGTATCACCTTGAAACCACTCGCCTGTTCTCTATGGATTAATTTACGACTATACTCTTTTGGTACTGAGGCGTGTAGGTGAGGATGTGCTGTTATTACCGTCACATCAAAGTTTTGCTGTGAAAGGCACTGAGCATAATTGAATGCTCTTGTACCTCCACCTGAGATATCTGGAGGCAAATACTGCGAGATAATTAAAACACGTCTCATTTTAGATGGCATTTTGATCATTTATCTAAATATGGAAGTATAAAATGTGTAACTGCTTGTTCTTTACCTGATGAGCATATTCTTAAAAATAATTTGTTCACTTTTTCAATCTAAGTAGGAGATACTAAATACCTTTTTAGAGAGCAGCGAACTAGTTTAAATTGACGTTCTCCAAAAATCTGTTACAATGATTGTTACAAAAAACAAATTAAGCATGGACAGATGGATTGTAGTCTTGATCTGTATTTTTTCATTTTCAGTTTTCCTTTTTACTGAAGATGGGCATCGGTTTACCTTTGATGAGGATGTTGCAGAGCAGCAGACAATCAGAATGGTGACAGGTCAACCGACTCCTGGATACATACCAGGTGTATCAAAAATCAACTTTGAATATCCACTAATTTATCCTGATAGCACCGGTCCTGCTTGCAGAAATGCAATAATCTGTAGTGTAGCATATGTTGGCCACAGTGCTACTGAGGTACCATTTGTTTTTGTCAACCATTATCTTCACATTATGACAAATAATACTTTGGTATTGACAAATGATGATTTCGATGATCCAAATTATGTATATTGGAGAAACAGTTTGGATCCTGATCTCAATTTCCTACAATTCTTTTATGGTCCTATGTTTTCAGCCCTCTCTGTAGGAGTTTTCTTTCTAGTGTCTCGTTCGTTTGACTTCAATCAGAAAAACTCGACGATTCTTGCGATTCTCTTTGCCTTTACAACCATTGTATGGGCATATTCAAAAACATCTCTCAATGTAGTACCTGGAACATTTTTTGATTTGTTAGGGTTTTTGTTTTTTAGAAGATACCAAAAGCTTGGGGGTCCAAACCTTGTTTATTCTGGATCATCCTTTGGATTCTCATTTCTTGTAAGACCTGACGCTATTCTCTTTATAATTCCGCTACTTTTGTTCCTCCTGATTGACCTGAGACAAAAGACTAGCAAACTGAAGAAATTGACCTCTTTTATAGTTCCGCTTATTGGCTTTTATGGAATTTACATATTGACAAACTTTATTCGTGATGGAACTACACTATTATCCTCATTTGCAGGCTCTGAGCAGGGACTTGGCGCAACATGGCAACATACGCATAATACGCCGTTACCAATAGCGATCTACGGACTGTTACTGAGCCCTGGTGTGGGGCTCTTTGTATTTTGCCCTATTATGGTAACCGCCTTTTTCTCATTTTTTGCTTTTTACAAGAAAAACAGAAAAGAGTCTCTACTCTTTCTTGCCTTTGTAATTATTTTCCTAGTTTATTATGGAAACTTGAATGCATGGCATGGACTGGTTGCATGGGGACCAAGATACCTGCTTGAGGTGATCCCGTTCCTACTTCTTCCTTTAGGCGCAACTCTAGAGATCGGAAAGAAAACTGCTCTAAAGATTGCGTTATTAGGGCTAGCAGCTCTTGGGTTTTTCTTTAATTTCGTGTATATGATACAAGATGCCATCTACTTTGTCTGGTGTCTTCCCAGTTGTAATCATGGCTTGTTTAGTCTTGGAACTGTTCACAATGACCTGTGGATAAATCCGGCCATTCTTTGGACCTTCAAGTTCAGTCCCTTAACGCAAGCAATCTTGGTTGCCTTTACACATCTGCAGCCTGATATCTTTTTGCTCAAATTGTTAGGGATGAAGGCTTTTGTAGCATCGTTTGCAGTCATAATTGCTCCCCAAATCTATCTTTTTTACAAGATCTTTAGTAATCGAGATTATCAAGTTATAGCCTGATTTTTGAAACCCTACAATGCAACAACACTCAATTTACGTAAAAAACAAAGGATAAAACCATAATCTTCGCATTCATAACAATGACTAATGATGACGATATTAGGAATATAATTCGTAAAAGTTATTCCGAAATTTTGAAACGAGAACCAGACGAACTTGGAATGAGTTACTATCTGACTCAATTAAAGGAGGGTAAAATTAAACCTGAAGATTTGACAGAGATTCTAGCAAATAAGAACATCATATCATGACGAGCTAGTTTCTCAGTAATATCATTGTACTTGATGGAAACTACTGTCCACTCTTCTCAGACATTAGAATACTTTGTATCTGATCTGGGGTCATCCTGCCGTTCTGAAGATAGGAACCATAGTATGCCATCTCATTTGCTAATGGAGTTCTATCAAACACCTTGACGTAGATGTTGGTAATGGTATCTTTGGTACTATTGCTTAATTCATAAACGGGCATAAACTCGTTTGGAGCCATATACATCTTAGCTTCATCTGAGTTGGCAAGTGCATTTCTTATGTCACCAACTGTCATCTTACCGTTTTCAAGCGAGGATCCATAAAATGACATTCCATGAATATCTGGTCCCCTGTGAAGTATCTGGCTGTATAATTGCGTTATGGTTTTCTCTGTTGTTTCATTTAACATAGCCGAGGATTCTTCTGCCTTTGCCTCTGACGAGTTGGCAAGTGCATTTCTTATGTCATCAACTGTCATCTTGCCGCTCCTAAGCGCATCACTGTAGTACATCAAACCAGTTTTATCTGCAGGCCTGTGAAGTATTTCTCTGTACAAATGGTCTACAGTATTTTCATACTTGTCGGTCAATCCACTCACAAGAGATGGAGTCTCATTAGGGAATCTGACGTTTGCATAGGTTTGATTCATCTGCACGTTTATCACTAGATACGAAATTGCAAGAATTGAATAAAAAATGAGAATTCCCTTTTCTGTCTTATTCATAATAATCTGTCTTATTCATAATAATCTGTCTCTATATCTACATCATTCTATATTTTTCTTGGTTTTCCTACGCTATACCAAAATAGTATGGGCACTTGATTACTTGCAGACAATTCATAGTCAATTTCTAGGAGGTGCTTTAATGTATCTTGAGCTTCTATGTCTGACTTGTCTTTGAAAGGGTCTATGTTATTCCACAAAATTTGATATGCCACGCCTCCATTAAGATTTCTTTCATAGATTGTGTCAAAATATTTCTTAAAAGTGGAACGAATAAGATCCGAGTGAACTGCCTCAGTAGGTTCCACTCGAAAATTGGTTAGGGAGGGTCTTAAAGGATATGTGGATCTAAATCTAGGAGGCAATTGAAGCATCGTATTTCTCATTATTGTTAGGTGCTGGTCAGAATATTGATTTCTTGAGGGTCCAACATATTCCTCATTGAACATTAGACCATTTGGTTTTAGAACTTTTGCAAGTTTTTTCACAGCAGCCTCTAAATTGTCAGCATGATGCAGTATTGCATAGTTGAAGACGGCATCATATTTTTTTTCTTCTATATTTTCCATGGAATTGATGTCAGAAACAAAATAGTTAATTTTCCTGTTGTGCTTTTCTTGCCGTGCAATTTTCAAGTATTTCTCTGAAATATCAAATGCATCAAAATGTAGGCCAATTCCAAGATCATACAGTCTTCTTTCAAGCCATCCATTGCCGCAACCAACTATTAGAACGTCTTCAAAAGGCAAATAAGTGTTGAAACGGTAAGATATGTCATCGATCCAATCCTTTGATTCATCTCCGGTTGCTAACCTATTCTTGTATTCCTGCACCTCTTTCAAATCGTTCCAGTATTTTGCTGAATAATGCGAAAAAGACTGTACATTCCTTCCTTCCTCTGATTCTAAAATCTCCTTTCTCACACCTTCAATAGTAATTGTTTCGTTTGCCAGTTCTGAGATATAGTGATCCAATCCCGCCTTGTCTGGAGGCCTGCGCAATAACTGGTTATACAGCTCCTCCAACGGTTTTTTGTATTTTTCTTCAGCAAGAGCGAGCTTTTCTTCAGCAAGAGCAAGTTTTCCTTCCTCTGATTCTAAAATCTCCTTTCTTACACCTTCAATAGTAATTGTATCGTTTGCCAGTTCCGAGATGTAGTGATCCAATCCAGCCTTGTCTGGAGGCCTACGCAATAGCTCATCATACAGCTCCTCCAACGGTTTTTTGTATTTTTCTTCAGCAAGAACGAGTTTTCCTTCCTCCGTTTCTAAAATCTCCTTTATCACATCTTCAATAGTAATTGTATCGTTTGCCAGTTCCGAGATGTAGTGATCCAATCCAGCCTTGTCTGGGGGCCTGTGCAATAGCTCATTATATGCATCATTCAAAATTTCCGTATATTTTTTCAAGAGCTCCTCTGATATTGCATTACCTTGTGCAATATTTTTGATCATGGAAACATTGGTGTCACCATACAACCTGTCCAGTTGTATGGGATTGTTCTTTCTGCTCAAGACCACTTCTTGAGTACTTATATTAAATTCCGGCTGTTGGAGATTGATTATCACGCTGAAGAAGCCAAATTGGTTTAATTGTTGTAAAATTTCCAGCCCATAAACTCTGTATACCAACGAGTTATCTGAATGATAGAATTTGCTCAGTAATGGAACATCTTGTTCTTGTGTTTCTCCTATTTTGATCCTGTTTTGGTTTTCTGGTAAACCCAAAACCAATGGTGCAGTTAGGACAAAAAGGCCTCCAGGCTTCAACACATTATATATATTCTCAAAGGCCACGTTGTCTCTTCGTACGTGTTCAAAAACATCAGAAGAGATCACATAATCGAAGAAATCTTTTTCATACTGTAAATTTTCAACGTCTGCAAATTCCTTGGGATTTTCATCTAGTAATTTTGGATCATCTGAAAATTTTGGATTATAGTAGTCGAATTTTTCAGTCAAATATTTTGGATAACTTCTATATCCTGACGTCTCAAGTATTTTTATCGATTTATTGATTGGCCAATCACAAAGCGGCATGTTTTCTAATTTCATGGCATATCCTAATGTCCAAATGTATCCTCTATCTCTACTGGTTGAACCGCAATTTTTGCAAGAAAGTCCTTCTCTCAAAGCACCATGGTGACTGTTGATAAATCCTTTCTTGGAGCCACAAATGTTGCACAACAATGTATAACTTTTCTTTGTTTGGCATATCTCCGTTGATTCATCTCCGGTTGCTAACCTATTCTTGTATCTCTGCACCTCTTTCAAATCGTTCCAGTATTTTGCTGAATAATGCGAAAAAGACTGTACATTCCTTCCTTCCTCCGATTCTAAAATCTCCTTTCTCACACCTTCCATCGTAATTTTTTCGTTTGCCAGTAACCCGATATAATGATCCAATCCCGCCTTGTCTGGAGGCCTGCGCAATAGCTCATCATACAGCTCCTCCAACGGTTTTTTGTATTTTTCTTCAGCAAGAGCGAGCTTTTCTTCAGCAAGAACGAGTTTTCTTTCCTCCGATTCTAAAATCTCCTTTCTCACACCTTCCATCGTAATTTTTTTGTTTGCCAGTTCTGAGATGTAGTGATCCAATCCAGCCTTGTCTGGGGGCCTGTGCAATAGCTCATTATATGTATCGTTCAAAAATTCTGTATATTTTTTTAACATCTCTGATTTTGTATTACCTAAAAATTTCATATCAAATATTTTACCTGATAAACCTTAATTAATATGTAGATTCGGTGGTGACTGTTTCAATAGGGTTCAAGTTAATCTCGTAATTCCATTCAAGGTTGGGATTGTAAAAGGGATCGCCCTTTTTTATGTGCGGCCATTTTTTTACAAAATGATAGTGATTTTCCACCGCAAAAAAGGCAGAGGAATGTTCTTTGATAGTGCTAGATCCTTGATGCAATAATTTTGCATATGGATTATACACAACTCTGTACCCCATATCAACCACCTTCATGCAAAGATCAGTATCACCGTAATACAAATCAAATTCATCATCATATCCACCTATTTCTTCAAATACTGTTTTTTTTATCAGTAAACATGCTCCGGTTACCGCAGTACAATTTCTACTCAAATTGAGGAACCCAAAATTCACTGGCTCGTTTGATGGTACATTCTGCCATGGGTGAAAACCTGCTCCGGTCTTTAGTAGAACTATTCCTGCATGTTGTATGGTATTATCTAAATGGACAAGTTTTGCACCAACTGCCCCCACGCCATCTTGATTACATGCACCTACCATCTCTGAAAGCCAATTTGGTTCTAATGGGGCAGTATCATCATTTAGGAAGAGCAAATATTCACCTGAGGTTTTGGTTACTGCAAGATTATTCATTTTTGAGAAGTTGAACTGATTTGGATATCGTACAATTGTATAGGGCAAAGATTTGAGATATGACAACGTTTCTTGCTTGGTACTGTTGTTATCTATTATGACAATCTCATAATTTTTGTATGTTGTTTTCTTTAAAGCTAAAAGGCAGCGCTTTAAAAGAGATACGTTATCCTTCGTAGGTATGATTATGCTTACCTTCTGATCCTTTTCTACCTCGTATTTGATTCTAAAAATTGGCCAATCCTTTGCATTGTTCTTACCCCTTACTACCTCACCCTTGATATTTCTCCGTTTGAGTGCTTCGGTTAGGCATCTTATGGCGCTTTGTATGGACTCATCTGTTTCTTTGCATCTTGGTTCTCTGATGCTTACAAGCACTGTTGATATGTGGCTTATTTTATTTGTCTTTTCACCAAGTCTGAGCAGAAGATCGTAATGTTTAGCATCTCCGTAATTGTCTCTAAATGAAGTCTCCTTCAAAAGTTCGGCTCTTACTGCGTAAAAGCTAGATAGATAATCCATGCTCAAAAAAGTCTCTGGAGACCAATCAGGTTTAAAAAATGGTGTGGTTCTCTTTCCAGAATCAATGAAATCCTCATCTGAATAAATTATGTCAGCTTCTGGTTCTTCATTTAAGTGGCTGGCAATCCTATAGAGCGCATCTTTGGTCAAAACGCTTCCTCCGTTTACAAAAATGCAATAATCAAAATTTTCTAAATCAAAATTTTGGAAATTATTTTCCATAAAGTTTATCCTCTTATCTTCAAGGTCAGTTTTTTTTGCCAATTCTCTAATTTCTTTTGTAATAGATTCCTGACAATCAAAGTAAATTGTCCAATTCTCATAGATTTGCGAGAGTGTGGAATTCAAGGTTTCTGAAAACAATTTCTTGTTGCTATCGTAAAGTGAAATGACCACTGCCATCTTTAACTTTGAAAATCTCTGCGATTTATCTTTCATTTCCTGTTCCATTTTATCTGTGATCTCATGAATTTTCAGCCATTGATTATAGGAAGATTGTGAAGCGATCTTTGGCGGCTTTTTAAATTCTCGAATTGGTGAAAATACTGAAAACTTGTTTTTCTTTAGTTCGAAATATGCAGTATTCAAGAAAAAAATGAAACCAAATTCACGAATCATACCTGATGAAGAATGTGCAAGTCTAGTGAGCTTTCTATATCTTGACTTTAGCTGCATTACAACCTCAACTTCCCTTCCAGAATGGTCTACTTTAACTATGAGAAACTAACCATTCCTCAAATGGTAGAAGGTAGTCTCTTATATCGGGATCTTTCAAACCAATCTCAAGCGCCCAATTTATTATTCTATTATAATCACACTTTAGAAGGTCATTCACTACTGTATTATAGAAATCATGTTTCATCTGACAAATTGAAACAAGTGTTCGGTATGCAGCCATGTCATAGCTTTCTAAAAAATCAAAATCTTTAGAATTTGGCTTGGTATTCTTTTCGATCAGGCTCAACAAAGTCATTGCTGCATTTTCCCATGAATATTTTCTAGATTCTTCTATGGCATTTCTTGACAGAGAATCCCTAAGTGAGTCATTTTTTGAGATCTCTATTATCTTGTCTGCGATGTCAGAAACATTGTACGGGTCTACAAATAGGCCTCCACTGCCAGCTATCTCGGGAGGACTGAAAACATTTGACGTAACCACTGGTACACCACAGGCCATGGCTTCAGCTAGTGGCAAACCAAAACCTTCATGGAGGGAAGGAAGGATCAATGCATCAGCTCCTTGTAGCAACATTGCCAAGTGTTCCTCTGACACAAAACCCAGAATTTTAACATCGGTTATCTGTTGGGCTTTTTCATATACTATGGGATCCATTCTTCCTATTATGAAGAGATTGTGTCTGATCCCTTGCTCCTTTGCAATCTTGAACGCCTCTAGCAGTCTAAATACATTTTTTCTTGCCCAATTACTTTCACTTATGTGAATGATATAGGGATTATATCGATGGAAATAGAATGCACTAGCCATTTTTTTCATTACTTCATTCTTATTTTTGGGTGGAAAGAATTTTTCCCCGTCTACACCATGATATATGACATGCAGCTTCTCCTCTGGGATTTTTAGATATTCTATCATCTGCTTCTTGTCTGAATTAGATGGAACATGTATGAAGTTTATTTTATTGACATCTTTTTTCCAATTTGAAATTTCTTTGCTTATGAGTGGTTTTACTCTCTCCCAATCTAGTTTATTTTTGAAGACGGCAGGACCCAAAACTACCTCGTCTATTCCAGACAAACCTATTACCACATTATTTGCAGTAAGGATACCCTTGTGAGGAAATTTGTATCCTCCCATATTTGGTACACTGATACAGTCATAGTGTTGATTGACATCTCCAATGCCAATATTTTCATATAGTAAAGCTGATACAGTGAAAGTCTTTTTTTTGTTCATCAACTTTCCAAGTTCTAAAAATATTTTTCTTGCAATTAGATGTAGACTGGAAGCATTTGCATATTTTCCATAATCTATGGCAACCCCTAATCTCATGGACAGACTACAAAAGTACCCATATTAGACTTTTATAAATCAAGGCAAACAATATCTGATTGAAGAGGATATATTGAAGTCAGCCAACCGTTTATTGTAATGTTAAAAGTAGCATCCATACCTGCATTCAATGTGGAAGAAAAAATAGCGGATGTAATTAAAAGAGCATTAAATTATGTAGATATTGTTGTGGTGTGCGATGATGGTTCATCAGATCAAACAGCAGAAATTTCTAAAGAGGAAGGCGCAACTGTTATCAAACATCAAAAAAACTTGGGCAAGGGTGCTGCATTACAATCTCTGTTCAAGTATGCAAGAGAGATAAATGCAGACATAATGGTTACAATAGATGGAGATGGACAATTCTTACCAGAAGAAATGGACAAATTGATAGCTCCTATAGAAAAGGACCAATATGATGTAGTAATTGGTTATCGTTTTGATAATTCAAAAGAGATGCCAAAATATAGAATGGTCGGTAACAAGATGCTCGATAGAGTAACAAAGATTGCTTCAGACCTACCCTTTAGGGATACTCAGAGTGGATTTCGAGCATACTCAAAAAAGGCCATAGAGACTATCAACTTTGTTTCTAATGGCTTTGGGTCAGATTCAGAGATCTTGATAGATGCGTTCAAAAAGGGATTAAAAATTACTGAAAAAAAAATAACGGTACTGTACAACACAGGATCAAAAACATCCACGAAAAACCCTGTTTCTCATACCACTGAGGTGCTGGCATCCCTGATAGAACTTATTGCATTGAAACATCCATTAAAGTACTTGGGGTTGCCGGGATTGGGATTTCTTATAGTCGGTGCAGTCTCTTCTGTTATGGTATTATCTTATTTTAACGAGTCAAGATATTTCTCAATACCGCTGACCCTAGTGGCTTTTGGAGCACTTTTGATTGGCTTAATGTTGTTGTTAATGTCGGTTGTCCTATTCAGTATTGTTAGGACTTCAAGACGATCATTATAGTAGATAAATTTAGAACAAGACATTTTTTGAGTTCTATTATAAATTTGGGCCATAAAGGTTGTAAATCAAACTATCTGAGACATGGGAATAATCCAGTAAATATATGGTAATCAAATTCAGACTAGAGGTTAACATTATAATACTAACAAGAGTAGATTCTGCTCAATGTCAAGCCTTTTAGAAGAGATATGGAGCCACAGGTCACTTATCGTACTTCTTGCCTTCAATGATGTTAGGATAAGGTACAGGAACTCAGTACTTGGTTTTTTGTGGTCCTTTCTTGAGCCACTTTTGATGCTTGGAGTCCTTTACTTTGTCTTTACCAATATATTTAAGAATACAATACCGGACTTTCCGCTCTATCTTCTTCTGGGACTTGTAATCTGGTACATGTTCTCAAGGGCAACCTCGATGGGACAGACAAGTCTCCTTGATAAATCAGGCATAATAAAGAAAGTCTACTTTAGAAGAGAGATTATAGTTCTTAGCTCATCTCTTACCTCATTTATAATGATGTGCTTTGAGTTTATCGCATTTGCCTTTTTTGTTGTGATATTTCATTTCGTCCCACCTGTAACAATTGCTTTGCTGCCCCTCTTACTTGTAGATCTTTTCGTACTCTCCTTTGGGGTCTCTCTTATCTTGTCGCCCCTGACAGTATACTTTAGGGATATCAAGTTTATCTGGCAGATTGCACTACAAGCTGGCTTTTTTCTTACTCCAATATTTTACACGCTTGGCATCTATCCTGAAAATATAAGAAATATACTTGAAATAAATCCACTTGTACCAATACTTGATACATCTCGTGGCCTTGTACTCTACGGCACACTTCCAACTGCTCTTGAAACATCATATATGATAATTTCAACAGCTGTAATTTTCATAGTTGGGTACCTTGTTTTTAGGCTCAAAGATAAAAGACTTGTCGAGGAGATCTAGATTGGAAGAAGACAGCTATTCCATCATAGTGAAAAACGTATCCAAGTCATTTAGGCTGTTTCATGAAAAAAGAACCTCTGTATTTGAATACATCACATCATTTTTTGATAAAAAGCGAACCTTTGAGGAACTTCCAGTTCTAAAAGATATCTCTTTTTCAGTAAGAAAAGGCCAGATGCTTGGGATAATAGGATTCAATGGAAGCGGCAAGACCACGCTACTTAAGATAATAGGAAGAATATACCGTCCTGACAAAGGAAATGTAATCATAAATGGTAAAGTAATTCCTTTCTTGGAGCTTGGAACAGGATTTAATGGAGAACTTACTGCAAGGGACAACATAATAATATACGGTGTAATTCTGGGATTTACAAAAAAAGAGATCACACAAAAGATAGAAGATATATCCAGATTTGCAGAGCTTGAAAAATTCCTTGATACAAAATTGAAGAACTTTTCATCAGGAATGAACGCCAGATTGGCGTTTTCTACTGCAATTCAGGTAGACCCAGATATCTTACTTGTAGATGAGGTGTTATCAGTAGGTGATATCTCGTTCCAGGAGAAGAGCTTTAACGCATTTATGGAATTTAAAAAGAAAGGGAAAACGATTGTATTTGTATCACATGCAGTAGAACAGATGGAAAAACTTTGTGACAATGTACTATGGATACACAATGGTAGGATTCAGGAATATGGAGATCCAAAAACTGTAGTTGAAAAGTACAGACAGTTTGCATCACAAATAAGAACATAATGAACTGATTTTAGTGGTATGATATCAAAACATTACTTGCCAGTCATAACAATCTTTAGTTGAAGCAAGGAAACATCTGAGAAAGATGGAACTCTTGAACTAGTATCCTAGTTTTCGTAAAGTATTACCCATTATCTGTTCCATTGCATATTTTTCTTCATCTGAAAAGTTTTCTTTCCATTTTCCTGGTGTTGCAGACCTATGGAACTTACCAGATCCGCGTAATTCTGGCTTTATATTCTCAAACCTATTTTTTTCCACTATTGATTCTAATGCTTCTTTACTAATTTCAATACCGAGAAAGTCATAAATTCTTTGTAATTGGTTTACGGTATCTTTTCTCAAGTCTTCATATTTGACTAAGAGCCGTAAACCAGGATTATGTTTGTTATATGCTTTCAAGACAACCTCGGTAAAAAATCTCCAATTCTCTGAATATTTTTTTAAATATTCTAATCTATGGGCAGCATCAGTCAATGGCATTAGTGATAATTCCCTATTCCATGAATTTGGATTGTGTGCATCAATCATAGAGTCGACAACATCTCTGCCATCCCTTAACAAGAAAAGTAACTTCGAATTTGGAAGACAGTTCATAATAAAATCAGCGCCACTACTAGAGTTTGGTTCTTTGATGATTACATTTTTTGTTAAAGTACGAGCTTGTGAATATGTCCTTGAAAGAATCATTTTTCTCAATAGTTGTTGCCAAGAGTACTTGTGCATTGTAGAATAGAAAAAATCACTTCTATCTTCATACCATTCATATAAATTTATGATATGATATCCCACCAAAGGTTCATCCCACAAAATATTTTGTTCATGATTCAATAAACCTGCAGCTAACCATGTTGAGCCAGATCGAGGAGAGCCAAAAACCCACACAGTTTTTCTTTCTAAAGTATTTTCTTCTTCTTCTGTCAATGGATTAGATGGAGGAGCAATTAGATGATCATACTGTTCCTCGGCATCTTTGTCAATAGTGTCTAATCCTAAAAGAGATACTGATGGTAATTCTATTTCAAAGGTGTCCCTTGTTGGCTCCAGATTCTTAATCCCTTGGTTTTCAGTATTTATTCGAAAACCTAGTGTTGCATATGCAGCTCCTAAAAAAGTTTTGAAAATTATGGTATAGTCAACTGGATTACCGCTAAAATCGTTTATCCATCTTATTTTTCGATCAATTTCTTTTTTGTCTTTATCTAATATTATTGCACATAAATATGCAGCATTAGGAATACCTTGTCTACAAATCACGTTTGCTTTTAACATGTATTTTTGATTATGTGTAACTCTGATTAATTTGGAATTTATTATGACACCTTCCTGTTTTGAAATCATCCTGGTGGGTTTTCCCTCACCTGCCAGTCTTGTAAGCCAGACAGTTGGCATCTTCACAATAATACATATTGATTTTTTTACATATAGGAATTCAGTAACTTTGTTGACTAACTTTGTTCTCTATGGTCTAGCGGATGTTTTTATGGTTACAATGATCTTCCCTTGTTTTTGCCGGTCTAGTTGGAACACGAAGGTCTACTGGGAAAAGTCTCATATTATCTTCAAAACCATAAAATCTAATTGAAAGTGTAAAAGAGGGAATCAGTGCAATGTCCTGTAATCTGGCAACCCAAAAATTGATAGACAGCCAAGATATTGCCCTAAACAGATCAATTTTTGGCGAAAAATCTATTATCTTATCTCTTTAGCTTTAGCTATGCCATTTGGATTCAAAAAACTAAGCATTCCTGAAGTGATACTTGTGGAATCTAGAGCATTTTCAGACGAGAGAGGCCTTTTCATGGAGAGCTTCAAAGAGTCTATTTTCAGCGCAAACGGAATAAACACAAAATTCGTTCAAGACAATTATTCCCATTCAGTCAAAGGAGTCATACGAGGACTGCATTATCAAAAGGATCCAAAAGCACAGGCAAAGCTAGTGATGGTAACAAGAGGGGAAATATTTGATGTTGTAGTTGATATCCGCAAAGGCTCGCCCACATATGGAAGATGGGTAAGCCAGATACTTTCAGACAAAAATCATAACCTACTGTATATCCCAGAGGGCTTTGCACATGGATTTTGCGTGACAAGTGAGAAAGCAGACGTACTCTACAAGGTAAACTCTGAATATTCTCCAGAGCATGAGAGAGGAATACTCTGGAACGATCAAGACATAGCTATCAAGTGGCCAACAGACAAGCCAATCATGATAAAAAAGGATCTGCAATTACCTACCTTAAAAAATGCAGACAACAATTTTGTCTATGAATAAATTATTTCTAGATTAAAATAAATCGCAGGTATGTCCCATCTAACCAAATTCAATTAATTCTACGATTAATTTTCACAAAATTTCTTAGTAACACGATTTTAAATACAAGCATTATCTTTACAGAATTGACTTATATTATATAAAATTAAAATTATGCATGTTGATAGAAAAAAATCTTCCCAAAATATTTTTCATTATTGGCTGTCAGAGAAGTGGCACTACATTAATGCGACTAGTTTTGGAAAGTCACTCAATGATTTCATGTGTTGATGAATTAAGATCTTATTCTATTCTTAGAGAAACTGAATTATTGAATAAAGAATTAAAGATTAATCAAGCAAAAAAGTGGTTGGGGTTTAAAACTCCCAGAATCACAGAACAATTCTTAGAACCATTTATTGCAGATGCTGGAGCAGATTTTCTGGGAATGGTGAACCATTATAGTAATATTCCTATGATCTTCTTGGTCAGAAATCCACTGGATACTATTGCTTCTATGAAAAAATTGGATCAGGGAAGTAAATCTTGGTTAGAAATATGGGCTGAAAGCACTATCGACTTTTGGAGAAAAACTATTCCAGACTTTGATAATATCTATCGCGAAGAGATTCGATTGCTTGAAAACACGAAATTTAAGGCAACTGTGGCAGGAGCAATATATTGGAAAATAAAAACATCATCATATTACAATTATGCAAATAAGACATCTCAGATAATTCTGGTGTTTTACGAGAATCTCGTTACAAAACCCATTCCTACCATATCTACCATTTTGAATTTCTTGGATGTATCTTGGGAAGATGCGGTTCTAAAACATGAAAAACTTCTTCATCCGGAATTAGATGAAACGGGACTCGCAATTGGAAAAACTGATCCAAGATTACCAATTCATACATCTTCACTAAATCAATATTCTGAATACCTCTCAAAGGAGGAGATTTCAGAAATCATCAAGATAACTGGTGA
Source organism: uncultured Nitrososphaerota archaeon (assembly GCA_963701075.1). Lineage (GTDB taxonomy): Archaea > Thermoproteota > Nitrososphaeria > Nitrososphaerales > Nitrosopumilaceae > Nitrosotalea. The sequence continues at coordinate 175,602 of OY969559.1, read as the reverse complement.
ATTGATGATAAAATTAGGTTATGATGTTAAGAAATACTATCTATCAAATTCCACAGAGCAATCTGAGTTTTTATCGACAAAGGTAATTCAATTCACACAAAACGACTCATTAGAACGTTTACTGAGGCTACTTATGTATTATAACAAAGCTATTGCAGATCTTTATCTGCAAATCACCAGCTTGCAATCCTCGTTAGAGAACTATAACAAAGCTATTACCGATAAAGATCTGCAAATCACCAGTCTGCAATCCTCGTTAGAGAACTATAACAAAGCTATTACCGATAAAGATCTGCAAATCACCAGTCTTGCAATCCTCGTTAGAGAACTATAACAAAGTCTATTACCGATAAAGATCTACAAATCACCAGCTTGCAATCCTCGTTAGAGAACTATAACAAAGCTATTACCGATAAAGATCTACAAATCACCAGCTTGCAATCCTCGTTAGAGAACTATAACAAAGCTATTGCAGATAAAGATCTACAAATCACCAGCTTGCAATCCTCGTTAGATGATATACATCAAAGTTTTACTTGGAGATTACTTAGGAAGTATGATGATATCGTTGATAAAATGAAAAAATCAAGTGAAAAATAATACAAACTAGCTTGAAAAACACAGGCAACAACTTCGTATACCGATAAAACGCCAGATTAGAATAAATAATAAGATTGGATTCTCCAAGATGTGAAACTTCTAGTTTGTGGCGGGGCAGGCTTTATTGGAAGTGCGCATATCAGAAACCACCTTAAAAATAATCCAAAAGATACCATAGTAAATCTTGACAGCCTGACAATTGGTTCCAATTTAGAAAACCTAAAAGAGGTAGAAAAGAATCCAAATTATTCTTTCATCAAAGACGACATCAGATCGCAAGATAACATAAACAAACTTGCAAAGGAATCAGATGTGATAGTAAACTTTGCAGCAGAGACCCACGTTGACCGTTCCATATCAAACCCAAAACCATTCATAGAGACAAATGTCTTGGGAACATATTCCATCCTAGAGGCAGCAAGAAGACACGACAAGCTGTTCATACATGTATCAACTGACGAGATTTACGGCGATGCAGAGAACAAGGAATCATTTACAGAGCACGATATCCTCAAGCCAAGCAATCCCTATTCAGCCACAAAGGCATCAGCTGATCTCCTAGTGGAATCTTACCATAGGACATACGGCATAAAATGCATCACTACAAGATGCACCAACAACTTTGGACCTAATCAATTTCCAGAGAAGCTAATCCCAAAGACAATAATTCGAGCTTCCAAGAACCTCAAAGTTCCACTCTATGGTTCAGGAAACCAGATCAGAAGCTGGATCTATGTTCTTGACCATGTACAGGCAATTGACGAGCTAATAGAAAAGGGCAAGTCAGGCGAGGTCTATAACATCACAGCATGGAACGAGATTACAAACAGAATCATAGTTGAAAAAATACTCAACCAGATGAAAAAACCACTTGATATCATAGAAAACGTAGGCGACAGGCCGGGACACGACAAGAGGTATTCCATTGATGCATCGAAAATAATGAAGGCAACGGGATGGAAGCCTAGATACCAGTTTGACCAAGCATTGCAGGAAACCGTATCATGGTATCAAAACAACAAGTCTTGGTGGGAGCCACTTGCAGATGAAAAGACACTTCATCCCCAACCCTGGACTGTAAACTGGTAAAAAGAGAACGCTAACTCCTGGGAGGGTTATATAGGCAGATCCAGATGACGCAAGCCGGATCACAAGAACCGATAGTTATTTATGATAATAGTTATCAATACATTGTATGCCTTCAAGCTACAACCTGCCAGAAATAGTCAAGAAGGAAATAGACGAGCTGGTCAAATCAGGGTATTATTCAAGCAAGTCCGATGTTGTCAAGGACGCCCTCAGATACATGTTCAGCAATAAAAAGAACCTAAGACTTGCAGCTGCAGTGGGACTATACAAAAAGGGAGAGGTCACCCTTGGCAAGGCAGCCGAGATTGCAGATGTTGGCATAATAGAATTCAAGGAGAAACTAAAAGAGTACGGCATCAAGAGGGTAATAGAAGCAGAAAGCGCGTCAAAGATGGACAGTGTGATTGAAAAGATCAAGAGCAGGTAATGAATGAAGATTGTTGTCGATACAGACATGCTGAGCATTTTTGCAAGAATTGGGAGGCTTGATATATTAAACAAACTTTTTGAAGCTATTATTGTACCACCATCAGTAAAGGTTGAACTTGCGGAAGGAAAAATAGAGATCAAGAAGCTTGGTCCTGAGTTTGTTCAATTAACAACCGGTGAGTTAAAGGATCTAAAGTATGCATACAGTGAAGCTTGACAAGGGAGAAAAAGAATGCTATGTTATAGCAAAGAACCGAAATATTCCACTTGCAAGCAATGAAAAGATAGTGCATAGATTGTGCAAGGGAGATAACATGAATTATTTTTCGCTACCAAGGATATTGAGGCTTGCAATCAAGGATGATGTAGTCACAAGAAATGAGGCAAGGCAACTTGTTAACAGCATAGAAAAAGAGGAACATACTATAATAAAGAACAAAGATGAGATATTCAGGTAAAAAAAGTTGCAAGTATATGATCTGATTTTAAAAACAAGTCCTTTGGTGTAAATGATATATGAAATTTCTTGTAACAGGCTCTGCGGGACTTGTCGGAAGGCAGGTCATACAAGACCTCAAAACAAGATCTAAACAGCTGAGTATCAAGTTTTAATCTCTGTCAAGTTATGTGATGGGAATGGAAGTAGGAGGAGATCCTGATGACTTTATGCCTGTCTATGATGCACTTGACAAAGATGATGCGTTGTACAAGGTTGTAAAAGAGATCATTAGTAATTTGAAAAGTGATAAAATAGTCGGGGTTCGCCTAAAACGAGAACAGATTCCAAAACACTATCTCAAAAGACACGATGTTAATGCCGTCTTCAAGGTAGACCTGCCCGGCCATTGGCGTTTGATTTATGGTATAACTGCAATACACAATGAGAAAAAAGCCCTTTTAATGGAATTATTCGATCATGAAAAATACAATAAGAGATTTGGCTATTGATACATAAATGTACGTACATATATACAAGAAGTATGCAATGCATTGTATACCATGAAACCAAAGACAGTATTTGTAGCAAAACACAATCCAGGTTTGGAATCAAGAGACGACATGCACAAAAGCATTCAAAAGTATAACCCTACGTTAAAAAATATTCTAAAAGTCGAACAGCTTCTTGCAGAGTACAAAGAGTTTGACTCTAAAGCACAATTGGTAAAGAAGTTAGATGTCACCATGAGGCCACCAGTTCTTAATGTTATTTTGCGTTATCTTGAAAAGTCAAATAAGGTATTGCTTGACAAAGATGGTTCGATAGTATGGATTTACGCAAGCCCGACCGCAAAGAAGAGATGGGATGCGGCTATCAAACTGTAGGTATACAATACGCTGGTTCTAAATGGTAAGGCAGGTAATCAAATATGAAATTTCTTGTAACAGGCTCTGCAGGACTTGTCGGAAGGCAACCAAAAAACGACATTATGATTGTCCAATCAAGTGTAACCCTATGTACTGGCTAATTTGAGACTTGAATATTGGATTCAATGAAACCGTATCCCAATTTTTGCGCGGTAAAACCCAGTTCCATTTGACAAGGTCTTCCACCTTTTTCATTGTATTCTTTCCGTTGTTCTTTACAACATTTCCCAATCTTCTTACCATCTTGTCAATATTTGTATAGATTTCAGACCAGCTTCCCTGGTTCCATAGATAGTATAGGATCTGGGCGCGTAGCTGGTCATCAGTAAACGTAGCCTTCAACTAGGTACACTTATGATACCTTCTAAAGTTATGATTTAAATACTTTTTAGAGGAAGATAAAACCATGTCGGAATCATCTCCCCTTCTTCTTAGGGCCTATGGCAGCTCGCCCCAGATGAAGATCCTGTCTTATCTTATGGACTTTCCAAAAAATGACTTTATGCAAAAGGAGATAATTGAGGCACTAGGCATGAGCAAGACTACGTTTTACAAGTACTTTGACAATCTCGTTGAATTTGGAATGATTAGGGTAAACCGGAAGATCGCAAACGCCAAGCTTTACTCGATTAATATGGACAGTCCAGTAGTTCAGGGCATGCGAAAAAATGTTGATTACATCTCGCAAAAGATTGCTGACGAGTCACACAAGATTAGGTTCTGTCAACTTGATGGCTCGTCCAACAAGTAGACTCGGTGCAATCTGCTCCACATCTTTGAACTGCTTCATCGCTTCACCTTGCACTGCGTCAGGCTCGAACCGTGCTGGTTCTTTCTGTTCCAGCATTGCCAAGCCTCTAGCCAGAATATTCTTGCTGGCATTTTTGTCCCTGTCTGTGGTAACACGACAGGAGGGACATCTCATCATTCGGTGCTCTTCGGGTACTAGTTTTGACCCACATGTCGCACACCTCGATGAAGTCCCATTTGGTTTTATGTAAATCACTTCAAGGCCGTTACAATCAACTGACTTGTACTCTATCATCTTTTGCAACTTGAATCTTGACCACGAGTTTAGTCTGAACCTAAACCTTTTTCCCTGACCATTTCCTTTTCTGTACAATCTTCTTATTCCGGTGAGATTCTCCATTATGACCTGCCTGCCTTGTGATACAATCTCCTTTGATTTCTGGTGCAGGAATGTATCTTCTTTGTTTTTTTGTTTCTTGCCATATTTTTGTTTGAGTCTCTTTTGTATCTTGGCATCATTTCTTGTAAAGTGCGACAGTACATCTCTGTATTTTGCTTTCATTGATACAATATCAGATGTGTCTACTATTGTAGTGGTGCCGCTTTCATCTGTGCCAGTTGCGTTCTCAAGGTTCATGTCAATTCCAATGTATCCCTTTGGCTCCTTTTTGGATATCACTTTTGTATAAGATATGAAGAGTTTTTCTTCAGTTAATGTAACCTCACCAAGTTTCAGACCTGGTTGCAGTAAAATTTTACAAACGTAGTGATTGAGAGGAATGTATACAAACTGCCTAGGCCTGACTGGAAACTTGAGATGGTTGTGGATTATCTCGTATCTCTGGTTATCAATTACAAGGATGTGACTTTTCATGACAGGTATCCTGGCATGAGCATTCTTCTTTTTTGTTCTGCGATAGTTTTTGAGCATGGCACAAGCCTTCCAAATTGCGGTATAGACATATCCAGAATACATCATCTTGTTAAACCTTGGATAGACCAGGCTTCGTAGTTTAAATCTCGAAGTAATGTTATGTTCGATACCCAGCTTTATTGCATCGTTTACAACAGACCTGAAATCCTTCATCACTGGTACAATCTCGGCACAGCGATGGTTCTGTGTTACACATTTGACTGATAACACGGTAGGCTTTTGATATCTTTGATCTTCTTAAAAGAGCAGGTAATTGTGATATATCTCAAGAAGTTTACAATGCCTGCCATGAGCCATCAAGTTGACAGAACCTAAGATTAGCATTCAAACAAAACACAAGAAATAACACATCAAAACAACTCGTAGACAAGAAATAAAACATGTTTTTTGATTATGGTATGGAGTGAATCGAAGATGAAATTTCTAGTAACAGGTTCAGCAGGTCTTGTAGGAAGGCAGGTCGTAAAGGACCTTCTACAATCATACACACACGTCTATTCCTGTTACAATAATTCAAAGCCAGAAGATGGAATTGCAACGCAGCTTGACCTGACAAGCCAAGACGCTATCATCAAGGTTGTAGAGTCAACCAAGCCCGATGTGATAATTCATCTGGCTGCAATGACAAATGTTGACCTGTGCGAGACACAAAAAGATCTTGCTACAAAGATTAATTCCAAGTCAACTGCAATCATAGCTGAGCAGGCAACAAAGCTAGGGGCATTTCTTGTATACGTATCAACAGATTACGTCTTTGACGGAGAAAATGGGATGAAAAAAGAATCCGACAATACCGAGCCAATTGATCATTATGGAAGATCAAAGCTAGAAGGCGAGAGTGCAGTAAAAGAGATTGCAACAAAGTGGTGTATAGCAAGAACTAGCACGCCATACGGAATACATCCAAAGAAGAAGAGTTTTCCAATATTTATTGCAGAAAATCTCAGGGCAAAAACCCCACTTGATATCATAACTGACCAGTACACATCTCCAACATATGTGCCAAATCTGTCAAGAATGTTAATTGAGATATCTTCTAGAAAGATTCAGGGAATACTTCACGTATCGGGGGCAACACGAATCTCAAGATACGACATGGCAGAGATGGTTGCAGACAAGCTAGGCCTTGACAAAAAACTATTGAGGCCAACCAATATGGCAGACATGAACTGGACTGCCAAGAGGCCAAAAGATTCGTCACTTGATATATCAAAAGCAGCATCGCTTCTCAAGGAAAAGCCAATGACTATAGAAAAAGGCCTTGATCTGTTTATAGAAGAGATAAAGTAGAGACCAGATTTCAAGTAACTTTGCCAGTTGAGGGCAATAAGACATATCAAACAGAACCAATATTTATCACCTAGACAAAATTATAACAGTTGAAGATCAAGGTAGTTCTCGAGTCACAAGAAGAGGGAGGTTATACTGCATACGTACCATCACTTCCGGGATGTATAAGTGAAGGTGAAACAAAAGAAGAAACACTTCACAACATACGAGAAGCCATAGAGCTTTATCTAGAATATACTGAGAAAGCAGAAGGAAAGGAGATTGTTGAGGTTGCTATTTGAGCACCAAACTACCTATAACTTCTGGCAAGGATGTCATAAAGGCACTCAGTAAGGCTGGTTTTAGGGTCATAAGACAGAAAGGCAGTCATGTGAGATTAGAAAAAGTTCATGCTGATAAAATAATCAAGCTTACTGTTCCCTTGCATAAAGAGTTGAAGAAAGGCACGTTGAGCAGAATAATAGATGATGCTGGAATGAGCGTGGAAGATTTTTCAAGGCTTCTTGGATGACTAGTTAACTCCAAGTCACTACAAACCATTGAGCCATCAAGTTGACAGAACCTGTTGATCTCACCAGATAGTTATTTTTATGAATCTAATTTGACAGCACCTTGAAATATGCTGTATATCATAACACGGATCAAAATGAAAGGAATCATACTTCACGGCGGCCATGGGACAAGACTGAGACCGCTCACACATACAGGACCTAAGCAACTTTTACCAATTGCAAACAAGCCCATGTCACAGTATGCACTCGAAGATTTCAGAGAGGCGGGAATCACCGAGATTGGAATCATAATAGGAGATGTCTATCCGGAAAAGGTAAAAGAGTTCTACGGCGACGGTTCTAAATTTGGCGTAAAAATTACATACATTTACCAGGACAAGCCTGCTGGCATCTCTCATGCAATCAGATTATGCAAAGACTTTATCGGAAATGACAGGTTTGTCGTATATCTTGGCGACAACATTTTACGAAAGGGACTGGTCGACTATACAAAAAAATTCAAAGTATCCAGTGCAGAGGCAATGATACTTCTCTGCGAAGTCGACGACCCTTCAAGGTTTGGCATAGCAGAGCTTGACGGAAAGAAAATAAAAAAGATAATGGAAAAGCCAAAAAACCCTCAGTCAAACCTGGCAGTAATTGGAATCTATTTTCTCACCCCCAAGATATTTGGTATAATAGACAAGCTAAAGCCGTCATGGCGGGGCGAGCTAGAGATTACAGATGCGCTGGACCTTTTGATGAACAGTGGTGGTACAATAGAATATGATACGGTAACAGGCTGGTGGAAGGATACGGGCACGCCAGAAGATATCTTGCATGCAAACCAATTGGTGCTGGATTCAATTGGAACGCCGAACCAGTTTGTAATATCAAGCGGCTCAGAAGTTAGAGGAAATTTAGTAATTGGAAAGAACACAACCATATCCAGAGACTCGTTTGTTACAGGGCCTGTAATAATTGGCGATAATTGTACCATAGGGCCTGCAGTAAGGCTTGGACCTTATGCCAGCGTTGGAAACAATGTATCTTTAAAAAAATGTGACATTGAAAATTCAATCATAATGGAAGGCGCAAAGATTGATGCTAGAGTGCACCTAGTAGACAGCATCATAGCCCGTGAATCAGAAATTGAGGACCACACGCATCCAAAAAAGCACCAGTTCTTACTTGGTGAAAGATCACAAATCAGACTTTAATTTATCATAAAAAATATCGTGGCAGAGCATAGGGAACAAAGTTCGTCAACAAAGTTACGTAATTCATATATGCAAAAAATAGAACCCATTGTTGAATGGAAGTTCCTGCTATGTGGATTACTGGTCTTCCGGCCTCCGGCAAGAGCACAATTGCAGGACTAGTCAAAAACTATCTCAAATCAAAGAATATGCCGGTAATGATACTAGATGGAGACGAGCTAAGAAAGACGCTAAGTTCTGACTGCGATTATACCGAACAGGGAAGAAAGGAGCACAACAGGCGGGTAATAGAAATTGCCAAGCTGTTGGTAAAAAACGATATTACCACAATCATACCATTAATCTCCCCATACCGCGAGACACGAGAGCTTGCAAGAAAAGAGATCCCAAACTTTGTAGAGGTCTACATCAAGGCATCACTGGAAACATGCATCAAGAGAGACCCAAAGGGACTATACCAGAAAGCCAAGGCAGGCGAGGTAAAAAACATGACAGGAATATCATCGCCATACGAAGAGCCAACAAATCCGGAGATAATTTTGGATACTGAAAACTCTACGCCACAAGAGTCCCTTGATGCTTTGATCCAAAAGCTTGAAGATATGGGGTATCTGAAGGACTAGACCTAAAGGGATTGTACAAGAAATCTACTGTCTACGGCAAACACATTTAATATTTAGTAAGATAATCTTACATCATGTCAAATGAAACCATGTTCACCACAGTTAGCAGCAGGGGACAGATAGTAATACCAAACAAGGTAAGAAAAAAACTTGACATAAAGGATGGAAACGTATTTGTCATAACAGAAAAAAAAGGTTTGATCGTTCTAAAAAAGGTAGACCAAAAATTGAGTCAGGACGATATTAAAACACTCAAGTCAATCCATGAGGCATGGCGGGAAATAGAAACTGGCAAGGGTGGAAAAGCCAATACATCCAAATTCTTTATGGAATTTGCCAAATGGTAATTACCCAAATAATATGGTCTGACAAGTTCAAAAAAGAAGTTACAAAAATCAAAGATAGCAAACTAAAAGAAAAACTGCAAAAGCAGATACAAAACATAGTAGAATCTCCTGAGTTAGGAAAGCCGCTAAGATATGACTTGAAAGGTGAAAGGACGGTCTATGTAAAACCCTACAGGCTCATCTATGCATATCAGGGAACAGTTCTATATCTGCTAAGATTTGAGCACAGAAAAAAAGTTTACAAATGATTTGATGCAAAATGCAAGTCTTTTCAAACCGCTATTTCAGTAGCCTTTTCTCTTAAAACAGACAGATGAAGCTCAAGGGCTTTGACAAAGTTTTTTCTGGCCTCTGCCATGTTTTTTCCAGTACTATAAACTCCTAATGCAGAACATGTTATGGAATAGGAACCATCGTCTTCTTTGATCGCCAGAGTCTTGATGTCTTTTATCTTAACTGACATGTAATAACAACCACTTGTTTATTTATTTAAGTTCCTTGCACCAGTATCTCACGTCAGGTTTTCCTTTTAATGTGCGTGGTCAAGATAGAACTGTTCCTTGTCAATCTTTTCTGCAGGTATGCCTTCAACTTCCATTAGGTTGTGCATGATGCCGCGTCCCTTGACAAGTTTTCCGTCTTGTCCCTGGCTTACGCCAATGATAAAGCCACTGCTTCCACAAATTGGGTTGAACACAGATTTTGGAGTGCCATGATATTTTGACAAAGTCTTCTCCACTTCTCCTGCAGAATCCACAAAGAACCTACCCTTTCGGAAAAACACACGCGGATGGTCAGATACAGGGATTTCAGAATCCCTTGTAAATGTAAAGACAACGCTAAAGTTTTCCATCTTTTTTGCCATCTCAATTAGCCAGTTATAGTAAATCACGTTGATACTCTTATCAAGGTACAGGTATGGGTTACTGTAAAAGAGAACAAGCTTGATTCCAAGGTCCGGCCTGTCCTGCATGTACTGTATCAGGCTTCTTGCAGATTCTGCCCCGTTCTCGCCTGACCAGTATGCAATGTCTTTTTCTGCTCCAGAGATTATTTTTGAGAGAAAATGGTCTTTTTTCAAGCCAAACTTTACCTTTACCTTGTCGCCAATCTTTGCCTGCTCAAAAAAGTAGGCGGCAAAACCGTCGGCCTTTTTTAGTGCAGGATTGATGTATCCGTAGGGCTTTTCGCATTTTATTGTCAGCTCGACTTTCTCCCTGTCAGGTGATGACGCAATAGAATATGCACGCTCTACAAAACTCTCTTCTGTTCCGCCAGATATAGTGGGCCTTTTCAGATGTGCACCAATTGTAACAAACTGGCCAATGCCAAGCTCATATTTTTTTCCAGTTGAAAATGTATACGTGTATGTATTGACAGTCTCCTGAACTTTGTTTATTATTTGCCACTCGACAGATTCCTGACCAGACATTGAGGTGCGGTATATTTGTGATATACTAAAACCTATGGAAGATTCTTGCTATACAATTTAGATTGTACTTTGTTACATCTGCAAAAAAATACCAGAACTTTCGCCGCTCTTTACCTTGATTTTTAAAAAATCTCTTTTTTTTGCAAAGACTAGAACCAATTAATATCATGGTGCCAAAGATCATCTCAAATGGATAAAAAATGCATAATTTGCGGCTGCAAGGACCACAGGCTTGTGGGATGTATTACACACAAGTCAAAAAAATGCTCGTGCTTCAAAGAGACAATCTAAGTTACAATTTCTAAAATTTGGCAACCAGTGGCTGGGGTTATAAAAGGGGACGGTACCTGTTATAAGAACATGGATTCCCAGAACCAGGACGAAAGCAGGTTCAGGCTCTTCTTTGAGGTATCCCCCAATCTAGTGTGTACGCTTGACAATAACGGAATAATAACTGACATCAACCGGCGTGCACTTGACTATATCGGATACACAAAAGAGGAGCTGGTTGGAAAATCATGCTTTGACTTTATTGAACAAGATTACAAAAAGGTCGCACTTGACGGGTTTGCACAGATGCAAAAGACAGGGGCAGGCCCGCTAATTGAGATACTGCTGATAAAAAAAGACAAGACAAAGTTTTACGGCATGTGCAGCGGCGCAAGGCTTGGAAAAATAGAACCACCAGAATATATCGTTGCAATTCAGGACATATCAAAACTTCATGATACGCTAAAAAAGGCAGAAGAGGGCGAGGTCAGGCTAAAAGACCAGTATGCAGAACTAAAAAAGACGCACGAGTCCCTTGTACTTACGGAAAAAAAATACCGTAACCTGTATGACAGCTCACCTGACATGCTGCGTACCATAACATCTGATGAAAAAATAATTGACTGCAATGACGCATATGCAAAAAATCTTGGATACACAAAAGAGGAGATTATAGGAAAAACAAGGGCAGTAGACCATACTGCAGAGAAAAGTTTCGACGAGCTTACAAAATCCATTGCAGAATGGAAAAAGTCTGGCAAGATAGTGAACAGGGAAATATGGATGAAAAGAAAGGGCGGCTCTGAATTTCCAACGCTGCTCAGCGGTACCAACATTTACGATGAGAAAGGAAGACTGACTGGAAGAACAGTTGCATTAAGGGATATCACTGAAATTTATTACTCGAGAAAAAAGATAGAAGAGGACCAAGAAAAGCTAAGCCAGCAGTATACCGAGCTAAAAAATGCAGAGCTTGCAAAGGATGAATTTTTAGCAATGGTCACACATGAACTAAAGACGCCCCTTGTGCCAATACAGGGCTATGTTGACCTGACACTTGCAGAAAGGTTCGGCCCGCTTACTCCAATGCAACATGAAAGGCTTGAGATAGTAAAGACAAGTACGGACTCGATGCAAAAACTGATATCTGATCTGCTTGACGCACAAAAAATTGAGATTGGGCAGCTAAAGCTGGAAAAAAATACGCACAACCTTGCAGAGATTATCTCAAATGCAATATCTGGCATAAAGCCACTAACTGACAAAAACAAGATAGAGATAACAACATCTCTTAGGCAAGATACCGCATGTACATGTGACAATACCAGGATATCTCAGGTTGTTACAAACTTGGTACTTAATGCAATGAATTTTTGTCCAAAGGAGAAAGGCAGCATAACCATAACGCTTGACAAAAAAGAGAAATTCTGCTCTATAGTTGTAAAGGACAACGGAACGGGAATTCAAAAAGACAAGCTGGACAAGATCTTTGTAAGGTTCTATCAGGTAGATACGTCAAGTACAAGAGAACACAAGGGCTCAGGGCTTGGCCTGTCAATATGCAAGGGAATAGTTGAGGGACACGGCGGAAAGATCTGGGCAGAATCAGAAGGAATAGGAAAGGGAACTGCGATTCACATACTACTGCCTGTCTGACATATACTTAATAGCAAGGAAATCCTTACTATAGAGTAAGGAAATGTCAGAGCTGAGCGTAGGTTCAATTACCACCAAGGGTCAGATAACAATTCCAAAGGAGATTAGGACTTCACTTGATCTAAAGGAAGGTGATAGAGTAATTTTTGCTATTGAGGACGGGCAGGCGACAATGAAAAAAGCTTCAAGGGAGAAGCTCTCTGAGATTTTACGCAGACAGAAACCATGGAGAGAACACAGTGTCAAGTTCCAAAAGAGAATGCGTAAAGAATGGTAATTACTGTAATACTTGATACCAACATCTTACTCAATGCCAAGAATGCCAGCGAGCCGCATTCTGTATACTCTTTGCAGGTATTGAATGCAGTTGAAGATGGCTTCATACAAGCAGTCATATCTGTAATCTCTATTGCAGAATTATGTACGGGATACTATTCTCAAGGAGACAAGAGTGGTAAGGAAGAGCTGCTTGCACATTTAATTTCTGCCAAGGGTTTTGTAATTGCCGAGCTTGACATGGAGATAGACTGATGCGGCAGCAAGAGTCCGTGCTAATACAGGCCTTAGATTGCCTGATGCTATGATAATTGCTACCGGACTTGCAAAAGGCGCACAATATCTTGTAACACACGACAAAGAGTTAAAGAAAGCCAATCGGCATCTTGAGACTATATCGCCAAAAGAACTGCTCACTAGACTTAGGCGTACCAGAAAGAAATAGAAGAAAAATCGCTTTACAATTCTAGGCAAGAACGCATGAGCGACAAACTTTACGGCATTTCTTTTAAATACAATTAGCTGTTATGTATGACATGTCAAAAATGACATCAGGCAATGGTACCTGCACAATAAGTTTTCGCACTGAAGAAGAAAAAGCAAAGGCATTCTATGAATTGATACATTCCAAATCACAATTCAGTGGCATTGGAAAAAACACCCTTGTCGTGCAAAAAAAAGATTGCAAGCTGCTCAAAAATAAGAATATAAAGTACGAACTAGTCGAATAGACAGTTGCCTTATCTTAAGGTAGAAATTTTACTTCCCCATTATTATAATGATAGTTCCACTGGTAAACGAAAGAAAATAGAAGGTGAAAAGTATTCCAAAACTTTTGAGGAGATTGTTGATAGGTTTGGCGGCTGTACCGTAGATAACTCGCCTTTGATAGGCGGGTGGACGGATCCCAATACGAAAAATCGAATCAGCGATGAGAACAGCACGTACTGGGTGGTCTGCGAGAAAACAAAAAAGAATATCGAGTTTTTTCATAAATTAAAGAAAAAGCTAAAGGCAAGATTTGAACAAAAAGATGTAATGATGTACTATGTAACTATAAACAAGTTCTGAGATCTTACATCTTTACAGAAAAACACATCTAGTGCCTAAATTACGCTAGAACAAACTGCCAAGTTCTGCACTGTATTGCGATAAAACCGTATAAAAAATAATGATCGTGCTCAAGGAACCAAAGCTAAATGACGCCAAACTTTATTTGTCCATTTCTATAATTAGAAATCATGAATCTTACCCCCATAATATTATCGATACTACTTGCAGGCTCTGCATTAGGATATGGCATGCAGGCATCAGCTCAGAACCCGTGCACCGCGTCACAGCCATGTGCCCCGATCTGTGGAAACCATCCATGTGCGCCAGGCGAGACCTATACGCCAGGCATGGTTCCCAACGCAAACCAGACAGGAATGCCAAACATTACAAACCAGTTGAGTGCATCGGCAAACGCAACAGCCATGTTGCACCACCATGGAAACATGACAGGTTACATGGGAAACGGTACCATGCAAGGAAATATGACGGGCATGCACATGCATCATAATGGCAACATGACCGGTACTATGGCAAATGGTACCATGACAGGTAACATGGCAAATGGTGCAATGGCTGGTAACATGAATTCCATGCCAATGACAAGCAGTATGCCATCACCTAATGCTCAAGTCAATGCAGGGACACAACCGGCAAATGTAAAATGCATGTCAGGGTTTTCCTTGGTTATAAGCAACTCTAACCCTCGTCCTGCATGTGTAACACAAAGTACAGCGTCACTGCTTGAGGCAAGAGGCTGGGGGCATGCAGCAGCCTAGACTTGAATCAAAGCTGACCTATTAATTTTATTTTGAAGCACAATAACGCTTGCCAGCGTGATGCCAAACACAAGACCTGATAAGATTCCAAACTCTGGAGCTGCAAAGACCTCAAGAAATAGTGAGCTTGGCGCTGTAACCGAATCAGGATTTATTCCATTTGACTGCAGACATGCCTTTGACTGTTCCATGATGGAATATGGCCCTGCCACGTCAGGGTCTGATATTAGATAGCTATGTAGTTCCTGGTCTGTCGCACTTGGGTCAAGCGAGAGATATGAATTCAGATCACTATCTATCTTGACAACAGATGACTTGTAGATTGTCTCTTCTAGTGGAAGATTGGAACTATTGCAGTAATAGTTACCGTCAACATCAAACGCTGCCCATGCAGGACTCGAAGAGACTGCAAGCAGTGCAACACATCCTAGTATGGCAAGCTTCATTGTATCCCCCTATGGCATGAGACAAATTAAATTTTTCCACACAGCCCTGTTATACATCATCTCAATCAAAACATCTTATTTGATCCCTTGTTGACAAAATATCTATGGAGTCTGACATTACAATAATTGGAGCAGGAATTTTAGGAACCTCACTTGGATATTTCCTCTCACAAGTTACAGACAAAAAAATTCTGGTATTAGAGCAAGCGCCAGAAGTTGCATTCCATACCAGCAGAAGAAACACAGGAAAGGTCCACGCGCCATTTCTTTATGACCCGCAAAAAAAGAGGCTCTTTGCAAAGGCAGCAGCGCTTGGCTTTGAGATGTGGGATCTGTACGCAAAACAAAAGAGCTTGCCGTTCAAAAAAGATGGAGTACTAGAGGTATCACTTGACGAGCAGGGAACAAAGAGACTTGAAAAGTATCTATCATGGGGCGAGCAGAACGGGCTGAAAAAAGAAGAGATAAAACTTTTGGACAGCTCCGAAGTATCAAGACAAGAGCCAGAGGTGCGCTGCCAAAAGGCAATATTTTGCACCAAAGACGCATCGGTAGACTATGGCAAGTTTACTGAATCATTGATGGAGGACGCAAAACAAAGTGGTGCCAGTTTTTTGCTTGACACAAGAGCAGAAAAGATAGAAAATAAAAAAGAATCCCTTGAGATAAAAACAAGTTCTGGTGTCATACAGACAGACTATGTCATAAACGCGGCAGGGGGTATGTCAATTGATATTGCCCATGCGATGGATGTGGCCCATGATCTCACAGACGTTCACTTTCGTGGAGAGTACTGGCAGGCTGACAAAATATACAACAACCTGACAAAGGTCTCAGTATATTCTGTACCAAAACACCCCGAGTATCCATTCTTGGACCCGCACTGGATTGTGCGCCATGATGGGCGCTGCGAGGTTGGGCCAAATGCAGTGCCGGTCTTCAGCCCATACGGGTATGGTTTCACAGAAAACATCAAAGAGTTTCCGTCAAAGATTATAGAGATGTTGTCGTCTGGCGCGGCAAAGATGCTTTTTGATTCCAAGTTTCTCTCACTTGCGACAAGCGAGTTTCTCTCTTCTGCATCCAAGACAGTCATGATTAACAGAGTAAGGGAGTTTCTCCCCAAGGTGGATCCATCCAAGTTTCATGTGAGAGGTACTGCGGGGGTGAGGGCATCAGTGATTGACAGTGCAGGCAAGTTTGTCCCAGATGCGGTAATAAAAGAGGGAACAAAGTCAATTCACATTCTAAACTACAACTCACCTGGCGCTACAGGTGCACTGCCGTTTGCAGTGTATATCATTGAACAGCTGCGGCAAAAGGGAATCGTAAACATACAGAACGCAAGGTGCGGGCCATGGGATTACAATAAAGTATTGGAATTTTTGAATGCAAATTAACTTGTTCTATAATATCATTGATTTGACATGTTATCTAATGATTTACTTTCAAACTTGATGTAAAATGATCGAGTTGAAACAGCACAATGAAAAACTTATCTTGAAACTACTCGCACTAGAAACAAATTGACATCTACAAAAAAATATTCTATACGTCTAACAAGACATGCAAGATTACGGTGTCAACAACGTGATATATCTGAAAAAAAAATTGAAGTTATAATTAACAGTCCTATAGAAACAATTTACGATCCAAGAGAAGATAACTACAAAAGCTACGGTTTAACTATACACCCATACACCAAAAATCAAGCATATCTATTGATAGTACATAGCAAGTTTAATACAGCAGTTTGGATTATTTCAGTAATGTGGACAACAAGAGGAGCATTGAAAAGACATGGTTTTAGCACAATATGATCCATTAGCAAATGCAATATACGTGAAATTTGCAAAAGGTAAACAACGAATTATTAAAACCATACCATTAGGCAAGGGCACCTATCTAGATGTTGCAGAAAACGGACAGGCCTTTGGTCTAGAAATAATGCTTCCCAAGAAAAAATCTAAAGATATAGAAGAAGTTTTGCGTCATTCTGTAAAAGAAATAGAACTAGTTCAATAGTAGTGTATTGTCCCTACAGATTCAGGTATGTCGCACTCTAGATAACAAACACATTGTGCGGGCCATGGGATTCCAATAAAGTATTGGAATTTTTGAATGCAAATTAACTTGCTCTAGATTTGTGCATTCTTTGACGTTGAGGGGTATGCAGTTAATTTAGGGCCATTCTTTGACTAGTCCTATTGGATTATGTCGTAACTGGCGGTGCAGGGTTCATAGGCAGTAACCTTACCAAGCTATTATTGCAGCAAGGGCACAAGGTAGATGTAATTGACAATCTATCTACGGGAAACCGCTCTAACTTGTCTGGTATTGAAGACAAGATAAAATTTCACAATATTGACATCCGCAACGATTCAGAACTTGACATACTTGCAGGAAAGGACGGAATATTTCACCATGCCGCACTGACATCTGTTATACAATCATACCAAAAAGAAAAGGAGTACTTTGATGTCAACGTGAATGGAACCAAGAACATATTTGAGATAGCGCAGAAGACTGGCACAAAGGTAGTGTTTGCAAGCAGCGCAGGCGTATATGGAAACACAAGTACAATACCGACTCTAGAATCTGCAGAACTAAAACCTGTAAACCCATACGGTGTCACAAAGCTCAAAGCCGAGCTCTTGGCAAAAAAATACAAATGCGATCTAGTGGGACTGCGTTACTATAACGTATATGGAAACAATCCGGCAATATCATCATCTGGTGTAATATCTAGATTTTACCAAAACATAATTGCAAACAAGCCGCCGGTAATAGATGGCGACGGTCAACAGC
The DNA here is from genome assembly GCA_963701075.1 of uncultured Nitrososphaerota archaeon. Taxonomy (GTDB): domain Archaea; phylum Thermoproteota; class Nitrososphaeria; order Nitrososphaerales; family Nitrosopumilaceae; genus Nitrosotalea. Next base: position 157,747 of record OY969559.1, on the reverse strand, counting down.
TGCGAGACTTTGTCTTCGTTGGAGATGTAGTACGTGCAACGATATCTGCGATGGAAAAAGATACAGGCTCTGCTTTCATCAATATCGGTTCTGGTACTACCACCTCAATTCTTGATCTCAGCTAATCTTTTCATAAAATACTCAAAAAAGAACCTAGAGCCAATATTTCAAAAGGAACCGGAGGGAAACGTGAGGGCAAGTCAGGCTGATATCTCTTTAGCTAAAAGATTACTTGGTTGGGAACCGGAAACTAAATTAGAAGAGTGGGTGCAGAATCTTTTCAAGATATGAATCTTGTCTGCATTCCGGCATACAACGAAGAAAAGGTAATTGGAGATATGGTAAGGCTCTCGCTAAAACATGCAGATAAGGTAATTGTGTGCGATGATGGCTCTACTGACAGTACGGCAAAAATTGCAAAGCAGAGCGGCGCGACAGTAATATCGCACAAAAAAAATGAAGGCTATGGCGCAGCAATCATCACACTATTTGACAGGGCAAGACAGGAAAATGCCGATATCATGGTAACAATTGACGGCGACGGACAACACAATCCTGATCAGATTCCACTCTTGCTTGATACGTTAAAAGAAAACAATGTAGATGTTGTACTCGGTTCTAGATTCTTGGACAAAAGTTCCAGTACGCCAGGATACCGAAGGCAGGGAATTAAAATTATAACATCAGCTGCAAACTTTGGAGCTGACTTTAAGGTAAGTGATGCCCAGTCCGGGTTTCGTGCATACTCAAAGCAGGCAATAGAGTCAATTCATCCAACGGAAACAGGCATGTCAGTATCAACTGAAATTTTGCTAAAGATATCAAACAAGGGATTAAGCTTGGCCGAAGTTCCAATCACTGTATCCTATAACGGTGACACGTCAACGCAAAACCCGGTCCCGCATGGTATCGCAGTACTGATGAATACATTGAAATTTATTTCAGTAAAACACCCAATTCCATTTTACGGGCTTCCAGGTATAGCTCTTGTAATTGCAGGTTCCATCATTGGCTACCAGTTCCTTAATGCATATCTTAACAAGCAGGTAATCTTTTTGGGCTCGCTTATGGCTGCAATAATTTTATTTCTGGTTGGGACCATTTTATGTGTCACGGCAGTGATATTATTTTCAATGGCAACACTAATGCGTGAGCGGCAGTAAGGAATCTTACATCGATCTGACAAAAATGACCAAAATTGTAAAATCTATGATGCAGCTTTGTGGATTATTCATAATTGTTGCTCCCAGATTCAAAATAAAATGATCTTTGCACAAAAAGTGAACAAATCATCCATTATACTTATATATCTAAAATCGTGCAAAAATTACAATAACTATGTACAACAATCTAATAAGAAAAATAACTAGTCTATCACTATTAACTATACTACTTATGAGCAGCGCTGCATTTGCATTGCCAAACGCAATGCCAGCAGCACACGCTCAGGTAGCATCACATCCTAACTTGTTTGTCTCTGCTGAAAACTCTCAGTTCAACAATTACTTTGCCGGTCCAGATGTGGTTCAAGTAATCGTATCTGATCCAAACATATCACAATTGAATCAAGCATACGGTGAACCACTCGTGAACGTCAACGGTAAGAGACTGAGAATGGCACAGGGTACAGACGGTAACTGGTATGGATACTTTGCTGATAGAAATCAAGCTGAAATTGCAGGCAAGACTGCTCCAGTAGCTGGCAAAGGTCTTAACTTTGGTTTCTTCTGTGGTCCAACATCTAGCGTAGGTGGAGTGAGATCTGGTCTTGATTATTCAAACACCAAAGGATTTACTATTGCAAGAAACGCAATCAGTAATGCCACTTCTGGAAGCGCTGCAACAAACCCAATATCACCATTTTCGATAACATCGATTGGTGCACTCAGCAATGTGTGTACTATTCCGGCTGTAATAACTGGTGATATCAATGGTAACCCAGTAAGTCAAAATACCACCGAAAATGTGATCAGAGAGAACAAGACTCTGAGCACTGTCGGTTCAGGTACTGGTTCAAATGCCGGTAACGGCTTTGCCGCAAGCGGCGCATATGAACAAATATGGCCAGTAATCCAGCTATATGATTTCTCAGCTATTCCAAGTCCAGTAACAGTTGACTATTCAGCTGCAGGTGGCGACCAAGTCGTCAACCTGACTTTTGATAGAATTCCTAGTAACTTGATCAGCGTAACTCCAGATAGGACATCCTATCCAGATAACGCACAAGTGTTCTTGACTATGAACGACCCACAGCTTAACGTAGACCCGACAGACCCAGACTCGTGGACATGGGGTGCAAACCCTACGAACAATACACTGTTCTATGAAGCATTTAACAAGAACGGTGGAGTCGCGGCTGACGGTATACTAGGTTCAGCAGCATCTGGTGGCGCAGGAAACACGTTGATGCCTCAGGCACCAGCAAGTTCACCAGCCATGCAGAACCTGATTGGAAACCTAACCTCCATGAACTTCAATCACAACGGCGCATTTACTTTCAATCCGAAAGCACAAGCCGTCCGAGTTGTAGACTTCCAGAAAAACGGACTACAAGTGATTGCAAGTGGCGGACGTGGTGATCCAACCACAGTACAAGACACTGGACTTAGCTTCAACGCTGGTTCAGAGCCTATCACATTCCTTGAACAAGGTGGTGTGAGTACAGGTGTCTTTGGCAACTGGGACGGTAGTCATACAGCAGACATTGTAACATTAACTCCATCAGAGCAATCTGGACTTGGACAGTCAATTAGAGGCCAGTCTGCAACCTTCAACTATAATGAACTTGGAGGAAGCATCGTAGGCGGCTATTCATTTGGCACAATTACAATGACTGCAGCAAACGGCACTTGGTCATCAGGTACAAGAATTCCAGTCACACTAACGGATAACAACGCAAACACGAACTCAAAAGTTGATCAATACCTCAATGATTATGATGGTAACGTAGGAAGAATCTCTACAATGAAGATTGGAACTCCATTCTCATTGAACAGCGGTTGTCCCACCTGTCTAACAGGTGCCATTGATCCAGGTATCTTTGTATCTAAAATTAACCTTGGAATAGGTAAATTTGCTAACGGTACAATCATACTTGGCTTCAACGGTTCTAGTTCCATCACATCTTCTTCAACCGATCCAGACAATGGTGTAGATGAACAATTCAGTAACAGAGTAGTCCCAGCATTCCAAGTATCAACAAATACCCCAACAATACAAAACACTGGTGGTCTCGTTCTTGATACGGGTGCAACCATGCAGACCTTGTTGAACACAATCAACAACCCAGCAACGGGTACAACGACTGCAACAACAAGATTCCATGGTTTCAACTTCCTCAACTTTGACTTGAGGTCTCTAACAAGCCTCAACGGAGCGACAGGTGTTGACCCCACAGCAGTGCAAATCTTCTTGGCGTACAACACAGCTCCTGTGGACACTTCACCTACTGGAAAAGCATCGTTCATCAGCCCAACCAACGGCTCCGTTGAACAGATAGCCGGAAACTGTCCAGCACCAACATGTGCAAATACAGTGTTTATCTCATTGGCAAATGACACCAATATGGAAGACTTTGTCAATTTGAACGGCACTCGAGCTAGGAACTGCTGCAGATGAACCAGATGCAAATACTGCAACTGATCATGTGCAATACACTCCTGGCGTAGTTGACAACGGAGCAGTTATAGCAAAAAGAATCTTTGGCATTCCAAATAAAGCAGACCTTGGCTTTATGTACTCATTTACTACTGGCGGAACAGTTCTGCCAGTAGCTGGTGCATCAGGCAATGGCTTTGTTACAAAGAACTTGCCACTGGTTACTGACTTTATGTCAATCGGTATAGTAGGAGACGGTACAAATAACAACCAGAGAATAAACAACGCCATCTACAGATGGGAGCTTCAAGAGAGCAGTGCAAACACTGGTGTCTTTACTGGAACTACACAGTTCCTGATGCTCAACCAGTTGAATCTTCTCAACCCAAGTACCTACACCCAATTGAGGACAATTAATCACGATGTTCTGTTTGCAGCAATCCAAGATATGATCCAGGCTGACGCAAATGCACCACAAGTAACCTATCTAGATTTAGGTGCTGACGGTGTAAACTCGCAGATATCTGCACAGCAAGATATCCCAACTCACTCTGGAACCGTATCATTTGACCAGACGACATACAAGATAGGAGACACTGTGACAATTACAGTTAACGACCCAGACTTGAATACCAACAACGACCTAGTTGTAATCTATACGGCAGTTACGCCACAAGCTGGCTTGACTGTCGCCGCGAACCCGTCACAATGTGCCACGGGCCAGAAAGGCTTCAATTGTACACAAGACCCAGCAACCGATACAATCGGTGCATCAGGTCTTGGTACATATTCTGATGGCTCAGCCATTGGCAGGCTCTTAGATGTACAATGGGGTCAGTCAGATCAGAGATGGTCTAACTCAAACGTCCCAACCAATCCAAATACTAGCCAATGCTTCGGCGCTGTTGCCAGCACACAAACTGATGACAACAACACAGGAACACCTAGTGGATTTGCAACAAGCTTGTCAGCCTCAGGATTCTCACTAGTTGAGACTGCTGCAGGTTCAGGCATCTTTACAGGCACATTTGAGATTCCAGACCACGTCTGTCTTTCAGGCGTCTCTACTGCAACCAACGGATTGAACGTCAAGGTCAACTATGTTGACTTCCGTGATCAATCTGGAACAATGGTTGAAGTATCTGACAACGCTGGTATCCGAGGTAACACCGGCTCAGTAAAGTTGGACAAATCTGTCTACCCAGTACCATTTGGTACAGTAGACACAGCATCAACACTGGGAACTGCAAACTTTGATGATGTATCTAATGCTAACCATGCATTGCTCTCAACTGTTAGCAGCCTCAACGGTGTATTCCCATTACATAGAGATCTATCAGGAACAGGACTTGTCAGAACATTTGGAACTGGAGCTTCTGCTGTTACGGACGCAGTGACATTACCAGCAGGTATTGTCCTTGTGCACGCAAGAGTAAATGACCCAGACTATACCATATCTGGCTCAGGCACCAACTTCATCAATACTGGTGTCTTTGGCTCAGCTAACGGTCCAGTCGCGTTCCAAATTACAAGACAAGGTGAGTCTGTGCTCTTGGCAACAGCAGGTGGTCCAGCAAAAACTACTGGTCATATCCTGAACTTGGTCAATACACAGCTACCCACATTGAATTCACCATTGTGGGCATTAGTTCCAGATCTTGGCCCTATGGCTGAGATCTCACCAGGCGCTGGAATCTTCCAGACTAACCTGCCAATAGAACTAACCGACGGTCCACAAGGCACCGACTGTCCTGTAGTTGACAACTATGACTCGTCTATCAGTACCGGTACTGCTGGCTTTAGTTCTAGCATTGGCTCAAGATTTGAGAATACAACACTAGCAACTGGCAACAACGGCTACTGTGTAAGACAGGGAGATGTACTAACTGTAACATACTATGATACAGCAACTGCATCAGGTCAACCTGGAACTGTCACAGACTCTGCAACATTTGACTTACGAAACGGTGTACTACAATCCGACAAGTCCGTCTATATCATTGGTTCAGACATGATCTTAACCTTGGTAGAACCAGACTTGAACCTAGACTCACAAACTGCTGAGACAGTACCACTTGATCTAATCGAGTGGGACTCACACGCATACAAGGGTACCATGGGTCCATTGGCTGACCTAGCGTCAAGCCAATCTATCTTTGAGTCCTTTGATGCCAAGCCCTCAACATTTGTAGAGACTGGTAAGGATACAGGTATCTTCCAAGCAGTGATAAAGATTCCAGAAGAACTGGGAACTACACAGCTTGAATTAGGAGAACAGATCAACCTAGAATATACTGACTGGGGTCCAGCAGGTGCCAAGACAGTAGGTTCAAACAGCCAAGATATTGAGCTGACAATCTACACGTCTAACTTTGGCGCAACAGTTGAACTCGACCAGAAGGTATACACCTGGACTGATATGGTTTACATTACCGTAGTCGCACCAGATCACAACTTTGATCCAAACCTAATCGACACAATCGGTCTGACTGACGAAGATCAGGTTATCGTCTCAACTAGAGGCAACCAGATCTACTACAAGCTCTCAGAAACCGGAGTCGACACAGGTATCTTCACTGGATATGTCATCCTCACCGGCGATCCAACCCTCAAGGGTACCGGCGGTGTTGATGGACAAGGAACAGAACCAACAGGCCTAATCGGCACAGGTGGAACCGCAGGTTCCTCATGTACCGCCTCTACGCCTTGTGGTCCAACAAACGGATTCCTCCCAGCAGAAGACTCTGACGGTGTATCAGTATCGTTTGAATTCACAAGAGATCAAACAGTTACTGGCTCTGCATTGATCAGATGGAACATCGGTGAAGTCTCATGGTTACAGGCAAGCTACCCAGTTAACGGTCAAGGAGTATTGCAAATAGTAGACCCAGACATGAACCTCAATCCAAAGGCGATCGACAAGTTCGACACCAACGTGTGGTCTGACTCTGATTCAGGTGGTATCAAACTCACCATGACAGAGACTGGCCAGGATACCGGTATCTTCCAAGGTACTGTGTACTTTACAACCAACTTCCAGTCATCTGGTAACAGGTTGCACGTCTCACAAGGCGATACAGTAACAGGCGAATACGATGATCTAACATTGCCTCCGCCATACACCACGGCTGATGACTTGCGCATGACCGCGACAACATTCATTGGTACAGTTGTGCCTCCACTCGAAAGAGCGCCGGCCACCAACCCAAGAATAGTTGACTCGTTTGGCAACGCAATCAACGGTACCGTCAAGACAGGCCAGCAGATCCAAGTGACTGCTGATTTGGCTAACGGACAAACCGTAGACCAGCCATTTGCATATCTTGTACAAATACAGGATGCAAACGGTGTGACTGTCTCACTCTCATGGATCACAGGTACGCTGTCTGCAGGTCAGTCACTCAACCCGGCCCAGTCATGGACTCCGTCAACAGCTGGCACATACACTGCTCAAATCTTTGTATGGCAGAGCATCGACAATCCAAACGCACTGTCGCCACCATTGAGTACAACTATCACAGTACAGTAGACTAGAGATACAAAAAACAACTAACTTTCCCCCCTTTTCCTTTTTATCTGAAAACTCCTAACGAAAGTTATGGAATACAAGAATTCTGTTACTTGATTCAAATCTATTTTGCAGAGAAGTTATGTGAGAAATCTTCGCTTGTCTTACAAAACTGATAATGCCTTAAACTGGATTTCTACCATCTTTTGTATCTGTAAAACATCGAGAAAGACGTTTTACATCAATGAATACTATTACTTCGTATTATGATTCCAGAATTTTATGATGCAATTTTCTTTGATGTATAGTACATTAAATAATTAAAGATCGGTCTAGATCGCCTTTTTTGTATGGGTCCTCATGCACACTTGTTACTTTCATGGTGTGAGCAAGAATGACTTTCTTAAAAAGATATGATCATTATAATATATTCAAAAAACTTGATGGATCGCTGACAATCTTCAAAACGCTTAAATAGAAAGCGAAGTGAACGTGAAAACAGCAAATGAAAACCCTCATTGCTATTTCAATTATAACGATAATTGCTTTGGCCCTAGTTCCCCAGATCTACTTTGCACATGCCCAGCTTGCACAACAAACATCCCCAAAACAATACATCAACCTAAGGGCAGTGGTGTGGAACGAGTTCTTCAGAATGACTACTGCCGCATTTACAGTTGGCGCAATTGTGTCAGGTACAATAATCTGGCTTTGCTGGAGATTTAGAGAATCAAATCCAAAGAACAAAACTCCTACCAAATGGGAACACCTTGAAGATCCAACCGCTGGCAGCTATGAAGACGAGGGCGGTCATTAGATGGGTCACGATACCGCCGAGTGGGTCTTTGTTGCTATCGTTATTGCAGTTTTATGTTATGTCGGTGTAGATTCTTGGATAGTTCAAAAAGCAGTTGAAGACGTTCCAGCCGATGCCGAAGTTATCAAAGTAACCGGTCAGCAGTGGTACTGGAGCTTTGAGCATGCAGATGGAACAAAGGAGATTAGCACTCTGCATGTCAAGAAGGGCCATGCATATGTCTTTGAGATCTATTCAAGAGATGTAATGCACTCATTTAACATTCCAGACTGGGTAGTCTTCGAAGATGCAGTTCCAGGTCATGTAAATCATGCATGGTTTGCACCGGATACGGTAGGGACATATCCTATACAATGCAGAGAATATTGTGGTCTTTTGCACTATAACATGAGAGGATCGCTTGTAGTGGAGGATGATAACGCCACTTGAAAATAACCAAAAACATTTTATGTACATTAGAAACATTTGAAAAGATAGAGGTAATGACATGGTACTAGAACTTCAAAAGCCACGACCAGTCTGGCAGATAATGTTTTCAACACACCACACTGATGTGGGTTATCTCTATACCATAACCGGTCTCACATTCTTGTTTATGGGTGGAGTTTTGGCCATGATAATCAGGACACACTTGTTCTTCCCAGGAGAAGGAGTCCTAATCTCAGACTCGGCAACATTTAACAGAATATTTACAGTTCACGGTCTGACAATGCTCTTCCTGTTTGCTCTGCCGGTTGCAAACGGTATTGGTAACTATCTAGTTCCAATCATGGTTAGATACAAAGACATGGCGTATCCAAAACTTAACGCAATCGCATTCTGGATGAATCCAGTTGGTGGTGCACTACTCTGGCTTGGATTTGCAGATACGAGTTGGGTCTCATATGCTCCATACTCTATAATCAGAGCACCTGGGCCTGCTGCAGACATGTTCATATTTGGTATGAAAATTCTTGGCATATCCTCAATTTTATCATCAATTAACTTTGTTGTAACAATTCTCAAATGCAAACACCCAGACCTTCCATTGAGAAGAGTTCCATTATTTGCATGGTCAATGTTTACAGTTTCCTTGATGACAATTGTTGCAATGCCAACATATGCCGCGGCACTTATCATGATGCTAACCGACAGACTTGGAATTTCCGCGTTCTTTAATCCATTTGCAGGCGGAGATCCAATTGCATACTTGCATTTGTTCTGGTTCACGTTCCATCCTGAGGTGTACATATTCCTGTTACCATCAATTGGAATGATGTATGAGATTATACCACGGTTCTCAAGAAAGCCGCTATACAGTCAGGCCTCCGGTGTCTTTGCATTTGTCATGCTTGGTATCATAGGCTTTGCCTCTTGGGGACATCACATGTACTCTACTGGAATGGACTTTACAACAAAGGTAGTCTTTATGATTGGTACTCTAGCTGCAGTTCCTGCATCAGGAATGCATGTCTTTAACTTCCTTGCAACAATGTGGGGAGGCAGAATTAGATTTGCAGCTCCAATGAAGTTTGCAGTTGGTGGAATTGCGTTATTTTTCTCTGCAGGTGCTGGCGGTGTGCTAAACTCTGCAATGCCGTTAGACTTTATCTCGCACGGAACTTATTGGGTAGTAGGCCACATGCACTTGTTCCTTGTAGGAACAATTGGATTTGGATTTGTAGCCATGATATACTACATGTTCCCATATATCACAGGAAGAATGTACAGCGAAAAATGGGCAAGCGTTCACTTTGTCGCAATGTTCTGGGGAACTGTTCAGACGTTCTTCACACAACACTTGCTTGGTCTTGAAGGAATGCCAAGAAGAGTCTATGACTATCCGCCAGAATTTACGTCATGGACACAGCTAAACCAGATTGCAACAATTGGAGCGTGGATAATTGGAGCAAGCTTTGCAGTATTCTTAGCCTCATTGATATACTATGCCGCAAAAGGCAAGCCAGCCAATATGGACGATCCATGGGGACTTGGTGGCAAGTATTACTATCCTGTAGAAGCAAAGAATCCACACGGCGGCCACTCAGGATACTGATATGAGCCATAACGAACACGAAACTCCAATCAATAGGACCTCCTCTAAAAGACTTGGAAAGATGCTTGCAATTATTATCGGTGTCCAAGTAATAGGCGGCGCCCTCTTTTTCACACATTATGATTATTGGAACTCTTACTTGCCAAATGCAGGTAAACTTCAAGAACAGCAAATGGAAGCACAAGCTGCAAATCAAACTTCCGGCAGCGGCCCATCATCTACCCAAGGAACATTTACAGGAAAAGAGATTGACGTCTCACTAAAATTTGTAGAGTCGCCTGACTTCTCAAAGTATGGCTTTGATGCGCCAACAGGTTCTCCAGGGGCTAATCCGACTGTTAACGCAAGCATTGGAGATAAAATTGTATTTTCTGTAACAAACGGTGGTAAATCATTTCATGCATTTGCAATTACCGCATCAACAAGTGGTCCAGGACCTGCAATTGACGGCACTACAATTGGAACTGCTGACAGCCCAATGAAGCCTGGACAAAGTGGCACTGTTACATTTATTCCGGCATCTGCCGGAACTTACTACTATATCTGCGCAGTCCCAGGCCACAGAGAACTTGGCATGCAAGGAGAGATAATTGTGGGAGGAGGAAGCGGAGCCAGTAGCATCCCTGCAGGAACTGGTGGCACTGCAGCAGCAAATGGAAATACAGAGTCGTTCTCACTTGCTTTTGAGGTCAGTTCTGACTTTTCAAAATATGGCTTTAATGGAACGGGAGGCACAGGAACAAACCCAGACATTACAGTACACTCTGGTGACACAGTTACAATTAACGTGAGCAATCCAAGCAAGGTGTTTCACGCATTTGGCATAGTGACAGATCCAAACAATCCAAGCGGAGTTGTCTGGAATGCAGCGTACAAAACTCCAGATAGTCCAATGAAACCAGGAGATACCGGTACTGTAACATTTGTTGCAGGCACTCCAGGATTATACCATTACATCTGTACTGTCCCAGGACATGCAGCACTTGGAATGGACGGACACTTTATCGTAGAAAAATAAATGTACTTCAAATATCTCGCACTTGCTTCGCTGGTAATTCTTTATTCTCTAATGTTCATTGGTGGATATCTAGAGTCAAGTGGACAGGGACTTGCGTGTCCACAATGGCCGCTATGCCCTAGCGGATTCTTACCTTCTGCAGCATACTTGACAGAATGGACTCATAGATTAATTGCTGCAATGACTGGTGTTATGATAATAGTTACTGCCGTTGCAAGCTGGAAAGTTGCAGGCTCTCACAAGAACCTTAGAATCACTGGAACGCTTGCAGCAGTTTTTGCAGCATCGCAGATAGTGCTTGGTGCAATTGTCATCAACACACAACTCAAGGCAACAATAGTTGCAATTCATAATGGTATTGGCATCTTGCTTTTTGCAATGACCCTGCTCACTGCAATCTATGCCTTCAAACTTCCTTGCGGTGCCACAATAAAGGCTAGTGCTTAGATTTTACTTTTTTTCTTTTATTTGTAACTACTACCCATCCAAGTAAGACAAAGCATGACATGCCTCCTGCTGAGATGATATACACAAATAGTGGGCCAAATACGTCAAGCACACTGATATTGTAAATAAAGGTCAGGGGCTGTCCGCCAGGTCCAACATCATAGAGATCAACGAACATGACATGGTTCCCAGATTCATGAAACACGTAATTAGTAGACCACTCCCCGCCCTTGAAGTCTTGTACTGGAATTGTTGATACTAGCTCGTTGTTGTAATAAATTCTAATTCCCATCCTAAAGTGATCAACCTCGCTTAGCCTAGTGTCAAATGAATTGAACAGATTAGAGGCTGATTGGTAATTTAGAACTCTAAAACTTAATTTGAAAGGCTGGTTGGCAGATGGGATCTCAGGGTCTGTTGCTACCTGCACTTCATAATTTCCTATCGACTCGTCGCCAGAGTTTAGATCCTCATGGGCACTTGCATATTGTATCATGGGAGAAAGAACTAACACTAAAGCAAACATGGCAACTAGAAATCGAAAGTTAACCATCTCTTTTTACTGGTCTTTTTCTTTAATAAGTTCTGTCATCTCTGGTTGTTGAGATAACTTGCTTCCATCGACTCGGAGGATTACTGGCATTGCGTTATCCAAGTTCCCCCTCATTGCTTTTTCTGAAAGCCCACTAGGATTGCAGAACTTTTGCAACCCCTTGTAAGAGATATTCATGGCTGCGACAATGTCACGATCCATTAATTTTTTACAACTGCTGCACCAAACTTGACGATGTTGTGCTCTATCCTCTTGGGTTCTATCCCCGCATATTGGACACAGTATGCTGGTGCGTACTGGTGATACAAATCGTACTGGAATTCCTTTCCAGTCTGCTTTGTATTGTATCTGTCTCTGTAACTCGTAGAATGACCATGAATTCATAATTCCACGATATTTTTTCCCTTGACCATTTCCTTTTTTGTAGAGTTTACGAATACCTTTCAAATCTTCAAATACTATTATGGATTTGGATTCTCTTGCTTTTTGTACAATGTCTTTTGAGATTCTGTTGAGGAATTGTTTTACTCTTCTTGCTCTTCTATTACTAATCTTGGAGTAGATTTTTTGTCTTATTCTATGGTCATTTCTTTTGAATGATGAGATAATCTTTTTTGCACGATGTGTGATTTCTGGTATATCTGACATGTCATACATTGTTACTTTATCATGGTTTCCTACTGTGACATTTCGTAGATTCCTGTCTATTCCAATGGTGCTATTGCATTCAATCTCTTCAACTTCCTTTTGTACACAAAGGCTGATTGAATCTGGTGTGATTACAAATGATTTGACCTTGAGTGATTTGTCTGAGAGAATTGCTTGTGTATGATAGTTCAGTATAATGTGGATGTGTCTTCTATCTCCTACTGGGATTGAAAGTAATTGACCGTTTATCTTGAAGCCATAACATGAGACTAGGAACGATTTCTGTACGTATGGGTACTTTGGAGTTTTGCCTTTCTTAATGTCTTTTTTCATTTGCGCAAGTCTTCCACAAGCTTGAGACATGGCAGTAAGCTTGTATTTTGATTGAATGTTGTATTTTTCTAGATCTTTGTAATGAAGTGATGAGAATTTCTTTAGAGTGGAAATATTGCTTTCAAGACCCAATCTTATACAATAGTTTACCATCTGTCGAAATGTTTCCATCATGCTGTCAAGATCATTGTTTTGTTGGTATGATTGTTTGATGGATTTGGTAGCTAACAAGTGTGTGGAGATTCTGCTGATACGATATAATAAATCAGGAGGTTATTTTGCAATAACTGCGATCTATTTGATAGTTCATGAGCAATAAACTTGACAGAACCTATTGTTAGATCAACACCATAAGACGCAAATCAGAACAGCTGAGAATGCTTCAACTATTCCCTCCAAGTCTTACGATCGCTGGAAATTAGCAAAAGCTTTAAATCAAGTTGAAAAAGATTGCCCACTGTATATGACATCTGTCAGTAAATCAATTGACATCAAAGAGAAGACCTTGAATGTTTTTACATACTTTGCAAGACCAGAGCACATTTCTGACCAGTTCGAAGAGCGAGTAGGAATGACCGTAGTTCCTATGGATGTAAAGGCAGGAATGGGTGTAGGTACAACCTTTAGAGTGATAGGTGACTTTGATGGCAAGAGACTAGAGTGGGACTGTGAAACAACTGAGTTTATACCAGAACAAAAGATTGCAGCTGAAAATGATCAAAGGACCATTCAAAGCATGGAATATTTCAGTAGAGTTCAAGGAACTGGGTGAGAAATCAACCCGCGTTACCATGACAGTAAACTATGAAATGCCATTTGGTCCTCTGGGTGGAATTCTCAACAAGGTCAAGTTTGCAAAAGTTGCCGAGAAGGGAATGGAGACTGCGCTGTACAGAGTTCGTGGACTATTGGAAGGCAATGGTTCAATTCCAGTATACATCACACTTGATGCATACCGAAAACTCTTGGAAGAAAAAGAGAAGATGAACAATGTTCCAGTTTCTACAGTATTGACAAAAATACTGGAAAAATATTCTCAAATCGAGACAGTCAAAAACTAAATTCATCTTATTTTTGGCAAGTTTAAATAACGAATTTAGCGTTTGCTATTTTGCGGGTCTATGGCTCAGCCAGGTAGAGCGAGGGACTCTTATGATCTTTTCGGAGACATCCCTATGTCGTGGGTTCAAATCCCACTAGACCCGCTTTTATGAATTAGATTTCAATATGAAATGAAAAATTGTAATCAAGATTTTAAATTTTGACAAACCCATTCTCACTTGGGAATGCGTGTTTATTTAGAAGCATCTTTTATAAGTTAAGGATATGTTTCTCAAAAACTCTGAATTGTACTTTCTTTTATCCATTGCACTTGTGACATCTGGATTCCATTTCTATGATTTTGGTTTGCCGCCACTTTGGGCAGACGAAACTTCGCCATCTATAATGTCTTTATCATTAATTTCTTCTGACAATTCAGATCTGTATCATTATTCACGTCAGTGGGGAGCACATATAGGACCATATCCTTTAGCATGGCAACAGTATAACGGAAATGGCATAGCAAGCTATCTTTCAACTCCTTTTTTGTATTTTTTTGGTATAAGCGTTACTGCAATAAGAATATACGAAATGGTTATGGCCATTTCAGTATTATTTTTAACGTATTTTACAGGTAAAGAAATATTTTGTAAGAAAGTAGGTATGATCTCTGCATCTCTACTTTCTATTCTACCGTCATTTGTTTTTTATTCTAGGCAGTCAGCATTGTATGATTGGTCAGATCTTTGCATAGCGTTGCTTGTTTTAATATTTGGTATACGATATCTCAGGACACTTAAACATCGCTATCTGTTTGTTGCATTATTACTTATCGGAATTGGTGTTTACGAATATCTCTGGTTTGTCTGGATAATCATTGGGTTTATGTTTACTATACCATTATGGATAAACAAATTCAAGAACAGATTTACAGCCTCCAGCCAAAGTAAATATAAGATTATTGCTGTGTCAAGCACAGCTCTTGTCCTTGGGTTCAGTCATGTGCTGGTAGGGTATTTCATTAGCTCAGTTCATTCACTAATTCCATTTCTAACAAAAACAGTTTCGGGAGATAATTCAGCATATCTCCATGCGTCTAACACTGATTTTATATCTAATATGAGTATGCGCATTCACGATGTATATGATTTTCTAGCTCATCCACAAGTTGCATTTTTATTTGCAAACTCTAACCATTCATGGAATGTTACAAGTTATGTTTTCCCAGCCATTTTCTTATTGACCACAATTGTTTCCATATGGTATGTGGTAAAAAGAAAAAAAGAATCAAGAAGAATTGCATCTATTTTTTTAATAATCAGCGGAATTTTCATATCGAGTTCATTTACAGTATCTGAATTTTTACCAATTCAAATGAGCGTAATTTTACCATTCATGTTTCTATCTATTGGTAAAGGCTTTGATATCATTTCTAACAATATGGGGAAAGCAAGATTGCTATTGTCTTCGAGAAAAATTAATTATTTACTTATTTCATCTATTGTAATAGTTGGGTTGACACAGCTACCGCTTCTGGCTAGCGGATTTAACACTCTAGATCATTCTTCTACTGCTGATACCTCGAAGGTATATGAAAAAATTTATGATTATGCAAACCAAAATCATTTAAAAATCGTCTCCGTTGATTTTTTTACCGCTAAGGTTATTCCTTTCTATACTAACGGCAATGTTATTCCAATTACATTACAATGGACATTACCGCAGATGGAAGAATTAGGAAAATTCCACGATCCTATGCAAAAAATAGGCTCTTTAGATTTGAGAGATAATGACTATCTTTTCCTAATCTATGCCTATCCAACACCGCCTGATTGTTCTCTACTTTCAATTGAACAAACCAAAAAAGATCCAGTTTGTTCCGTAGTCTATACGATTGAAAACACTGCACTCGTATACAAGATGCAAGTTAAAACAATTAATTTTTCTCTAGCTGACGGTTCATCATTTATCACTGCATTAAGACTAGAAAAAAATTAGTTCTAGTGCATGCGTTAACAATTCCTTGTTCATGCTATAAACCTCCACGCACTTCTAGGTTTTTGAAGTAATGAGACACCAAACGGAACCTGAAATGAACTATGTGGTAGCAAATCCAACTAGACCTGCTGCCTCTAAAATTCTTAATTCCAGCCGTAACTGAGACTAACTTCTGTTATCTCTACCATAAAGATTCTTGTGGTCATCTAAGTCAATTAGAAAGACGGTTCTTTTTTGGACATCCACATAATATATCAAACTATGAGATTTGGTAAGGTGTTTGCCAAAACAATTTTGAAGTCTACCATGCTTAAGTTCTCCCAACAATCTTGGGTCGTCAGCAGTCTTTAATTCTACAATAAACATTTTGTAATTCTTGACTAGTTGTTGATTACTTTTGAACTTCTTTAGTTTCTTATCTATTGTATCATCAACAGGTTGAACAAACCACAAGGATTAATCTTCTAAGACTTTCTCAATATGTTTTATGTATTCATCTGGCGTATACTTCTTACCAGTAACTTTGCCAGATTCGATCATTTTGACCTTCTCTTCAGTCTCAGGAGATAGTTCTGGCATCTCTTTTGACTTTTTTGTAGAGGACTGCATGTATTAACTACTACTAACTTCTTATTATTGGTATTCTTGGAATCATTATGCGCACTCGTACAAAGGCTCTTGCAGGCAATGTCTGGGCGGAACCTGAAATGAACTATGGTTGCGAATCCCACTAGACCCGCTGATTTTAAAATTCCTAAGCTTGGTCATGGGCAAAAAGAAACCAATTAAAACAATTACACATACTCATTAGCGCTTGCAGAAAATCATATCGCTAAGTGGCTTGCTCTTTCTGATTCTGATGCCGACAGCATTTTCCACAGTAACTGCTCAAAATCAGATAATAAATTGGCAGCAATCAACCTATCCTCCAAACTCTACTGGTGTGGTGGAGATTGTGGACAGGGACCTGAGCCTCAACCCTATGACGATATCTACTTTTGAGACAAGCGTCTGGTCTGATTCGGACCAAAGCGGCATAAGACTTCAAATGGTAGAAACTGCGCCAAACTCAGGCGTATTTACAGGAAATGTCTATTTTTCAACCAATTATTCATCTTCTGGAAATAGACTTCATGTTTCAGTGGGAGATACGGTTACAGCAGAATACATTGATAGAACACTGCCGCCCCCATATCTTTCAACGCAGCAACTGATCTTTACAGCCAAGGCATTAATCTTGCCTACAACTAACATCATGTCTATACAAACATCCAGTCCACAAATTACTGACTCGGATGGCAATCTTATCTCTTCAGTAAAGACCGGACAACAGGTTCAGATAACAACAAAACTTCAAAACACACAGGATACACAACCATTTGTCTATCTTGTACAGGTAAAGGACAAAGACGACATTGTGGTATCACTCTCATGGATTACAGGAATTTTAACTGCCATGCAATCAGTTAATGCCTCACAATCATGGCAGCCAGACAAGGCAGATACATATACAATCCAAGTATTTGTCTGGAATGCAATCCGTGATGCAGTTCCTCTGTCACCTGAACAATCATTTCAGATAGTCGTAACATAAAATTTTCTAAAATTATTTGAGAGTAAATTATACAGAATCTAGTTTTGTAAGGATATGTCGTCAAGCCTGAAAATTGGCTTGCCCTGTGTCACCATTGTAATATCAATTGTCTTGCCATTAGAAATATGTGAGTTGGTAGAATGAAATGCAACGCCTGTCTGTGTTATATCTGCATTCCAGTTGCTTGATATCCATGCATTGTGTATTGTGGTGTCATTGTTTAGTTGAGATATATCGATGTAATTTGCCGTAAGGTTTCCAATGTATGATACTTGCACAAAGGACGTGAAGGTGTTGCTGCCAATGTTAAAGGTGTCAACAGTATTCATTATTCCCGCTGCAGACGAGGTTAGGTTTCCTATTTTTTTTGACTGGAGATTGGTGATCTGCTGGTTCATCTTCTCCCATTCCTCAGTACTGCACACGTGATCTGCACATACATGAACATTGCATGGAAGAGAATCGGTGCAGTGCCCAATATCAACTCCTATAAGTGAGGCAAAACCCCTTGAGTGAGATCCTACCCCATATGCATCAGGAAGTACCATATTTGATATCAGAAAATTTTCAGACAATGCAAATAATCCTGTAGTGGTAATGCATAAAGCTGCAAGGAACACTATCTTGGGCATTGCCATACAATTCTTTTTTCTAACTTATAAAAGAACTTACTACTGAAACCCTTTTACTAATGAAACACGTTATTATCACTAGATTGACAAATAAACTCAACTCTTCTTTCAGAAAAAATTTTCTAGCATATGCAGTAACGTCTATGATGTTTTTCTTGTTTTTTAGTCAATCAGTATCAGCCGAGCCATCAGGCTTGAACGCAATCTCATTAATTTCCGTCTATCAGCCAATCGATGTGGCAGCAGATAGTAATCATGTGTTTGTCATTCATAGAACATGTGCACTTCAAGGAGATTACGAGTACGGTTTTGATATGACAGGTGCATCAGTATGTCCAGGATTTACTGCATATGATTGCAGCTCGTATGATTTTCAAAGCGAAATTTTATCAATTGATAATTCCGGCACGCAGACAATAATTGCTTCTTTGCCTGCACCGTTTGGATGTCAGCAGACGGATCATCTTGCCATCTCGTCTGGTCTTGGCGGATTTCCAACAGGATATATCTATCTGGCACAGGGTACGTGGGGCCAAGTTGACATCTGGAAGATAGGTTTTGACGGCAAGACAAGCTTGTTTGAAACCAACCTGCCGCCGCTTGGTCCAGACGTATACATTACATTTGACAGGACAGGTTCCTTTGGATATGATATGATTGTTACAGGAGGAGATCAGGTATGGAAAATAAATTCCAATGGTAAATCGTCGCAAGTAGCTGAAATTCCAATAAGAGAAAGTGGTCATGATAGAATTGGTAGTGCGGTAGTGGCACCGTCAAGCTTTGGTACCTATGGGGGAGATATCCTAGTACCTGACCCAGGTACAGGAAATATCTTTGCAGTATCTCCGCAGAATAATGTAACCAAGATAGGGTTGTGGCCCGGAGCATCAGAGATATTGTTTGTTCCTCAACCCATGTGTAGTTTTGGCAGCCAGGAAACCGCATTTCTTTCAAGCCTTGCCTCTGATACAGGAGGGTCTATTGCAATGTACCCAAAAACAGAATTTTCTGGTCTTGGTGGAAGTGCATTGCTAACAAACCAATACAATCCTTCAATAGGACTGATGACGGCAACTGCAAACGGTATCATGATAAAAGAATTTCAATCTAACATAGACACACAACTACTAGAAGGCTCGACGTTTGTTCTTTGTTAAATCAGGTCAAGACTTTTGCAACTTTGTCCAGAGAAAAGACAATATTTGAAAATTTCGAAGGCAGAAAGCAAGACGTGTAATACGTGTATAGCGTAGACCTGTAAGAGTTTGAACAAAAACCGTAGAAGCATTTAGGATTCATTACAACTTCGTTAGAGAATCATAAATACTCAACAGAGATTATAAGAAACTATATGAAAGCGGTAGGTAAATTCATTATTAGTATTACAAGTCTTATTTTTGGTATTGTGATTATTCTAATTGTTCTGCCATCTCAGCTTCATGAAGTGCAACAGACCACCAATCAAACCGAACAATCAACATCACAAATAAATGAAAAAATTCTTAATACCATTGCTATATGTGATAATGCCTCTTCAATAGGGGATCTGAAAAATTGTAAAGAAACAATGACTTTTGTTAAAAACGAATGTGGTAACTCCACTTTCTCTTCTGTATCTGCTTGCAACGATCCAAGAATTGATCAGTTTTTATCTACAGTGGATGGTATAATTGCTAGCACACAAACACAGGGTTCATCCACAGAATCAAAAATGAATGCTGATATATTACAGGGACTCGATCAGTGTTCTCACGCAAGTGATGTAAATACTATTTCAGAGTGCCAGTCGTTGATGTTACAGATTAAAAAGTCATGTTTTACTTATCCAAACATGACAGCCTGTGATGATCCAAGAATACCACAAATGGTAAACATGGGACAAACTACAACTCCATCACAGCAATCCACTGCCCCCAGTTCGACAGCAATTAATGTAACAGTATTCAATAACCTTAACAACGAAACAGAAAACATTCTAAACGAATGTGTCAATACTACAATTTCTAATTCTACCACTTGTATTCATGCAATAAACACTATCAAACAAGACTGTAATGGAACCCTAAAGTCGTATCTTTCTTACCTTCCTACCTGTCATGATCCTAGGTTACAATAAGAGAAGAACTGAAAGTATATCTCAAAATGCATATTGCACAAATATCGAATTTTTGGGGTTCAGACCTGCGAGAGTCTAAGTTTTACAGGACTCAAACACTCAACCTGCAAAGTAGAATGTTTTTTGGGCCTTGACATTGGACGAACCATATTGTATTGATACGGCATATGTTCCACCAAGTTTCCAAATAGCAGGGGTAGTCGTGATTGTAGTTTGAAAGCTACCATCTGGAGAAACAGAAATTCGCTCAGCTTGTAAAAGTAAATTATTTGGATCAAGAATCAATATTGTTACTGGAGTTCCAGCGACTGGTGATTTGACATCACCTGAGATTACAATTGCGTCTCCCATGCTGTAAGATGATTTGTCTGTGACAAAGGCAATGGTCGTAGCTGGAGATTGGTTGGTTGATTGTATCACATTAGATGTGGAATTGCTGACGGTAGTAACCTTGGATTCTCCTTGTTCAAGATATGTGATTGTCAGTGTTATAGCCACAATTGCCACACCTACAGCAATTAGGATTCTTTTATTCATGATCTAAAGTGATTCTTGGATGCTATAATTACGGAAATGACTGAGATTACTAGTATGACAGATGTCAAGGATCCAAATTCTGGAATCATCTGTGTACCTTTAATTTCAACTGTACTATTTCCAAGGCGAAATGGAATGGTCAGGGTTCTATTTTCAGAGGTATCAACTTCTGTATAATGAACTCCGTGATTTTTGTCCATGACCACAAAATGAGATATATCTTTTACATTCTGGATATATGTTGGCTCAAGAGACGCATTTTGATATGCGTCTATGAGTGTTGTTGGCAAGGTTATTGTCAAGTTGCCGCCCTTTGATGATTGTACATTCACATCTATCGTTTTTGCATCCGTATCAGCTTGAATCAAAGTAACAGTTCCTCCTGTAATGGTATATGGAATTGTGAAACTTGTTCCATTTACCATAATTGTATCTGCAGGTGGTGTAAGAGTAGATATTTCACCGAACGCTTTGATTTGGTATTGTAGTATGACAGCTGTCATCATTACTACTAACACCAAGACTAGAATCTTCAAGATAGACGTGTGGGCAGTTTGCTCTTATAAAAACTATATTGCCAATGGAATTATTTTTTGTAAAAATAAAAAATTTGTAATGGGTTAAAGCATTCTATTGGACAATATGGAAGTATAGCCTAAAGGTTTACGTACCAGAGTTACCAAACCAGTTTGATGAAACCATTTTTTTGCTTGTATGCGGTTCCAATTTTGCTTGTTATATTGATAACCACTTTACATGTCTTGCCTGCAAATGCACAGCTTGGAAGCAGTCCAGTTCAGCAGATACAACAAAACGGAATAATAATGCAGTTCAGTTATTACCCGTCAAGTCCAGTCATTAATGACTACACGAACCTAACATTCAATGTTATAAACGCAACCACTGGCAAGCCCCTGCAAAATTTTATTGCCTCAGTTACAGTTGGTAATGTTGTAAATTTTACCGGTGGAAGCGGCTACTATAATTTCAGCAGTATAAATGTACCAAATGGAAACTTCTCTGTAAGTTACGCATTCCCAAATGACGGGCTCTTTCCAGTATTTTTGCGTGCAAATTATCCTTCCTCGATTTATGGGCCAAACAGCCCAATTGCTATTGGCGAGTTCAAGGTTTTTGTGCCTGTACAAAACCCAATCCCAACTAACGACAACACACTCATCTATGTTGGTATAGCTATTGCTGCAGCAGGCGCTGGGGCAGGCATAGTGATAATGCAAAAAAGAAAACCCAAAAACGTCTAGGATATTTTTTTGTGCCTTGCCAAAAACTTTTGTCAGGAAATAAAATCAAGCACTAATTTCTTGGTACAATCTAGTGTGAACACTGGCAATCTATGAGCTTTGTATCAAAGGTACAGTCATGTGGCCCTTCTGATTTGGCGTCTGTCGGAATCTTTTCCATGCATTCGTCATGGCGGCCTTTTTTGCAAAACCAACAAATGTGTACAGAATTATCAGGGTCCATACAATTTTCCTAAAATACTGTGACATCTCCTGGCGCAGGAGAATGGTCATTTACGTCCTTGTGAAACTCTACAAATTCCTTGTGGTCAACCTCTTGGTGCACTCGAAGCTCTTCTAAATTTTCAAACACATTGCTACAAATATAGCATTTGGGCTTGTGTTGGTCTACCATTGAGAGAACCATAAAATAATAATCTTGTACAGGTGTAATTGAACCTTTCACGGTATCAGATTGGAGTGAGCCAGTCTATGAACCGCTCGTCCTTACCTCTTGATGCCTCATGGAATGCATCCTGCAGCTTGCACGTAATCTCGCCTACTTTGCCGTCTCCTACAGCAACATTGTCAATCTCTGTAACAGATTTGACTTCTGCAGCAGTGCCTGTCATGAAAACTTCATCTGCCGTATATAGCTCGTCCCTGGAAATCTCTCTTTCAATGATATTGATTCCCTCGGATCTTGCTATCTTGATTACGCTGTCTCTTGTTATTCCATCCAATATTCCGGCATTTAATGGCGGGGTAGCTATCTCGCCCTTGTTTACTGTGAAAATATTTTCAGCACTTCCTTCTGAAACCTTACCCTGATAATTTAGCATTATTGCCTCATCATATCCGTCTTTTAGGGCCTCTACTCTTGCAAGCGCAGCATTTGCATAGTTTGATGCTGCCTTTGCCTGCATTGGCTGTGACCTAGAATCAATTCTAAGCCAGCTTGAAACTTTACATCTTGCACCGTGAGTTTTTCCAGCACTTGACTCGCCAGTATTCCACTCCCAGCATGCTATTGCCACATCTATCTTGTTGGGCGTTGGTGTAAGGCCAAGAACTCCATAGCTATAGTATGCAATGGGTCTGATGTAGCACTCTTTTAATCCGCTTGCCAGTACAGTCTTGATTATGCCATCTGAGATCACTTTTTTTGAGTAGGGAACTTTCATGGAATAGATCTTTGCAGACTTGAAGAGCCTGTCAACATGTTCTTGTAACCTGAAAATTGCAGGACCCTTTGTTGTCTTGTAACACCTAATTCCCTCAAAGACTGCAGTGGAATAATGTAGTGCATGGGTAAGAACGTGGACCTTTGCGTTTCTGAACGGAACAAGTTTGCCGTTCATCCATATCTTGCCCTGCTCTTTCATATGATTGGGTAAAGTTTTGGTAATTTAAGAATTCATCGAGATTTCACAAGTGAGGTCTGCAAAGATGCTTGGCTTTGTTTAAATGTAGTACTATGATCTCTTACCGTGTGAGCTATATCATCTCATTTGCCGCTGCCGCCTTGCTAATCATAGGCCTTGCTGGAAACGGATTTGAGATGAGAAAGGCGCGTCTTTCTACCGTACGAGACGAAGATATGGCCCCAAAGAACATGTTCCTGAACAAGAGGAACTTCAAGTGGTATGCATTCATCGGGGCGGCTCTTGTATTGATGGCTATAGGCAATGCCTATACTTGATCTATATAGATCAACTCTAAATATTTCTTCTACGTACTAACATTAGCGCGTGTTTTGGGTAACGCCGGGCTGATTCTAGATAAAAGGCCCAAGAACAAACCCACTTTGACTTCTACAGGTAAAGGCCTTGTAGAGGTCGAATGTTTTCTGAATTTTTGATTTTATTCAAAATGACACAAGATATATCGGTACCATACATTACAGGCATCATATGGTAGCACGAAAAAAAGGCAAGCATATGCGAAAGGCAGACCAAAGGGCTGCACGTAGAAAAAGAAAAAAGTAGAAATTTTCTGATTATCAATTCCAGTACCATCACACAAATTTTATTTTCGATCTTTCCGCGTGAACGGCGCAAATTGCCCGCTCTATGTTGTCACCACTGTCTTCTGTAACTATGATTATACGTGATGTCTCTTCTTGTGCGTCCATGTTGAGAATGTTAAGACCAGCTTCACCAATTCTTGAGCTTGCCTTTGACGCAATTTGTTGCACGCGCCACATCTCATCGCCAATCAATGTGATGACTCCCCTGTTGTAGGTGATTGAGGCCAACGGATCAAAGGCCAAAACATATCTTTCATTGCGTTTTACATAGTCCCCATCTAGGAAGAGAATTCTTGTAAACTCTATGTCATCTTTTGTAAATGGGGATAGTACCACAAATTCGCTGTATCTTTTGTCTTTTTCAAGTGAATCAAAAAGATCTTGGGATGACTTGCTTTCCATTCTAAGGATGGCACAGTTTTTCTTTCCTGTGACTATTTTTAGCGGATGACCATTTTCGTCACCTGGATTTCTTTCTATTATTGTAATTTTGCCAGGATTGCCCATGTCAGTTATTATGATTGGCATGTCTACTCCATTTTCGACTATCTCCTTTATTGCAATGGGGTCTAGAATCTTCATCCCAAACATGCCTGCAATTCGTGCCTCGTTGTATGAGAGATGGGTTATGTATTCCAGTTCTTCCTTTACAACACGGGGGTCTGCAGATAATACGGCGCTGTCTTTTTCAAAATCAATCTTGGTATTGTACTTTTTGCTAAACAAAATTCCAAGATCGGCAGCAGTCCTGTCAGAGCCACCCCGCTCGTAGGTAGTCTCAAGCCCCTTAGTGGTCTTTCCAATGAATCCTCCCATTGATATTACATCGTTTTTCTCAAGCAGAGATTCAATTCCATCTAAATTCTCAGATGACTGCGTAGCAAGAAAATTGGCAGACTCGATATTTTCATCAGTTACAATGGGCCACATGTCAAAACTTACAACATCTGATTTTATGCCGGCACTTTTTAGAACATAGCTCATGACATTAGACATTAGTATCTCACCAGAATATGCAAGAACTCTTGCCCGGATCTCATTTGCAAATTCCTTTTTTTGTAGTGCCTCTCTGAGGGAGCTCAGCGCTCTCTCCAAGAACGACTCAATTGTCTTTTTGCATTCTTCTTGAAGTTTCTTGTCTATAAGGGAGAGGATCTTAAGATATGGCTTGCGCAGCCCTTCGACATCTACACTTTGACCATTTTCTGCCCTTCTGCCAAGCTCAAGCGCAATGTCTGTCAATGATCTTTGTTTGCCGTCATATGTTGTAAGGGGAGCCGAAAAAACTGCAATCACTTTGGAATCTTTTTTTAATTCATTAATTCTTTTAATTATTGTAGGTATTAGTATACCGTCAATTCCTACTGCACTTCCTCCAAACTTTGCTACGATGAGATTCTGCAAAACTTGATTACATCTGTCTGTACCTTCTATAAAGTTTGAGTGAATGGCACTAACGCATGATATCATCTAGTGACAAATCAAGAATCATTTGTGCACATGCCTTAAAAGGAAAAACTGGACAATTGTTTCCATAACTTGGGTGTTTGTTATGAGACTTGAACAAGGAGAACTCTTCGAAGACAAGAACACAAATCATACTCTATCTGCATGAAATGGGGCTAGTTCACAATGAAGAGCTTTGCAAGGAAATAACAGGCTGCATCAACTTTTAAAAAAATAACTAGTACAAAAATTTTCTTATCAATTCTGCAGCTTTTTTACTGCCCTGAAAATACTGGGGGCTTCTTCTCCCATCTATCTTTTCTAGAATCAAAGTTTCCAATCTGAAAATATCTTCATAAGAATATCCAACCTCTCTTGCATTTTCTTCCTGTTCAAAATGCCCCTTTATCGGGATAAATATTCCAGGTGTGCCGTAATGTTTTGATTCGTCTATGGTGGATTTTCCTGCCAGAGATATTACCAAGTCTGATGCAAATATTATTTCATGCAGATTGTTGACAAACCCCAAATTTCTATATGGCAATTGCTTCATCTGGAGAGCAGGTCCAGATACTATTACAAGTTCTGCATCAAGGTTGATCTTTTTGAACGCCTCTACAGTCCTTTCAATTAAAAATTCTCCAAGGTTGGTTCCACCTATACTTACAACGATTGTTTTCCTGTCAAAAGAATATTTTTTTCGCAGCTGTTCACGAGACTCGGCAGTATCCCTAACTATTGGTCCAACTCTTACCATGTTATTGTTGTCTTGACCATTCTCTGGTATGATAACAAGATCACATTTTTCTATGATGCTTTTCATGGCTTTGTTCATCTTTTTTTCTATGATGGAACCAATCCCTTTTGTAAATTTTGACTCCAAAATATCAGTGACAAGGACTGTCTTGATCTTTTGTTTCTGTGCTATCGCAAGTGATGCAAAATCCTCGTCGCTTACTACCAGACGAGGCATCTCATCTTCTATTACTTTTATCGAGATTTTCTTGCACTCTTTGTAGTATGCGACGTAATCAAAAAGCCACCTAAGGGGGCTGTGAAGCTTGCCGTTTTCAATTCTAAATGGTGGAGGTCTGTAAAGATTGTCTGCATCAAATCCGTATCCAGAAAGTAACTTGTATGCGCCTGCACCGCTTATGAATTTTTTTGGAATATTGTCCAAGTACTGCAAAATCGCAACATCTCTTGTAGCGTGTCCCAATCCTATGGGGCTTGTAAAGAAAACCAAGTCTGTCATATTGTAGATTTTACCCAATGAACAATTTCCATTTTTCCTTCATGTAATTCTCAAAGTTTAAATGCATTTTAAATTGGAGCTTGCTTGGGTTCATAGTCCAGTTGGTTATGACGTCGCCCTTACACGGCGAAGATCCAGGGTTCAAATCCCTGTGGACCCATATCATTGATACCCAATCTTTATACAATCGATAACATTGTTCCTTAACAAGGTGTCGCAATCCATTATAAATTATTTAGAGATAGAACATCATGGAGTTTGGAGATTATGGGCATTACTCTACAAGAGTACATAGGGCGTTTGAGCGTTAGACATTTTAATTGGTTTATTCTTGGTAGAGAACACTCGACAACTTTGAATCATAAAAGATCACACTCTGCAGGAAAATTTGTGCTAATGGTATTTGTAGCTGATTTCTATTTCTGCTGTTTTTTTCATGCCGCAACATGCATTTTCTACTTTGACATTTATTGACTATTCTAACAACGCATCATCTACCCAATCAACTTCTAGCAGTACATCCACTACACCAACTTCTAACAGTACATCAAACACACCAACTACTCAATCAACTAGCAGTACACCAACCACCCAATCAACTTCTAACAGTACATCAAACACACCAACTACTCAATCAACTAGCAGTACACCAACCACCCAATCAACTTCTAACAGTACATCAAACACACCAACTACTCAATCAACTAGCAGTACACCAACCACCCAATCAACTTCTAACAGTACATCAAACACACCAACTACTCAATCAACTAGCAGTACACCAACCACCCAATCAACTTCTAACAGTACATCAAACACACCAACTACTCAATCAACTAGCAGTACACCAACCACCCAATCAACTTCTAACAGTACATCAAACACACCAACTACTCAATCAACTAGCAGTACACCAACCACCCAATCAACTTCTAGCAGTACATCCACTACACCAACTTCTAGCAGTACATCCACTACACCAACTTCTAGCAGTACATCCACTACACCAACTTCTAGCAGTACATCCACTACACCAACTTCTAGCAGTACATCCACTACACCAACTTCTAGCAGTACATCCACTACACCAACTTCTAGCAGTACATCCACTACACCAACTTCTAGCAGTACATCCACTACACCAACTTCTAGCAGTACATCCACTACACCAACTTCTAGCAGTACATCCACTACACCAACTTCTAACAGTACATCAAACACACCAACTACTCAATCAACTAGCAGTACACCAACCACCCAATCAACTTCTAGCAGTACATCAAACACACCAACTACTCAATCAACTAGCAGTACACCAACCACCCAATCAACTTCTAACAGTACATCAAACACACCAACTACTCAATCAACTAGCAGTACACCAACCACCCAATCAACTTCTAACAGTACATCAAACACACCAACTACTCAATCAACTAGCAGTACACCAACCACCCAATCA
This sequence comes from uncultured Nitrososphaerota archaeon, assembly GCA_963701075.1. Taxonomy (GTDB): domain Archaea; phylum Thermoproteota; class Nitrososphaeria; order Nitrososphaerales; family Nitrosopumilaceae; genus Nitrosotalea. The sequence goes on along the minus strand of OY969559.1, from coordinate 129,437 downwards.
ACTTCTAACAGTACATCAAACACACCAACTACTCAATCAACTAGCAGTACACCAACCACCCAATCAACTTCTAACAGTACATCAAACACACCAACTACTCAATCAACTAGCAGTACACCAACCACCCAATCAACTTCTAACAGTACATCAAACACACCAACTACTCAATCAACTAGCAGTACACCAACCACCCAATCAACTTCTAACAGTACATCAAACACACCAACTACTCAATCAACTAGCAGTACACCAACCACCCAATCAACTTCTAACAGTACATCAAACACACCAACTACTCAATCAACTAGCAGTACACCAACCACCCAATCAACTTCTAACAGTACATCACATCAAACATCGAGCAACAGTACTGGAACCTCAAATACTGTGGTATCTGGCACAAACTCTACTTCCTCTAAAACGTTATCTAATACTAATTCTACCAGTAATTCAAATTCAACCCAGTCTTCCACAACAAGCACAACACAATCAACTCCAAGCAATCAAACCTCATCTAGTGCAGGAACTACAAGCACAACTCAAACAAACAATAGCACATCTCTTACTTCATCAAACTCTACTAATGTAACTTCAGTCGCTGGTAACCAATCCACTTCACAGGTAATCTCAGAATCATCCACTCCTGCACCGATAGAAGAGTCATCTGGTGGCGGTGATTTGGGTTCTGACTCGATAACAATAGTTGCTCCCACAACAACTAGCACAGAAACCTCGGCTAGCAATGAATCAGAAGAGTCACCAAGTATTGCGATCTCAGGCATAACAAATTCAAGTACTACAAGTAACTCAAGTATAGTATCTTCTCCAACAGTCTATACTGGTGCCCCAATCTTGCCTCCAGCGCTCTTGCTAACTAACGACCAAGAGTACTATGCCTATGGTGATGTTGTAACACTACAGGTAGCATTGCCTGGCCTAAGCCTTCAAAATATTGCAATTGTAGTTTCAGATCCTACAGGAAATGACATTGTATCAAGAACAATAACTACAGACGAGAACGGTACAGGCGAGATACAATTCAAGATTCCATCCAACTTTCAGACAGGAGTTTATCGAGACATTGCAACAGCACTAGTTGATGGACAAAACTATACCAACTCTACAACATTTAATGTAATCAAAACACATGGAATATCAATAGATTCAGTACAGCTAACTGACCAACAGGGCAATCCAGTATCAATGCTAAAGGAAAACCAGAATAACTTTGTACAGGTCTCAGTCTCTTCTGGCGAAACAATGCCTGTACTTTTTACTCTGAATCTCTTTGACACCAACCAGAGTAGTATCGGCACGGCATCCATCAAGTCCACTGTAACTCCAGGAGACTCTAATATGACGTTCTCATTTTTCATACCTTCTAATGCACAAGTGGGAACGGCAGATGTATTCACTGATGCATATTCTGACTGGCCAAGCAATGGAGGAACACCTCTTACTACAGAATCATGTCTCTCGGCTAGTCTAGAGAATCCTGCTACCATTCCAGTATCATATCAGCCAACTTCTCCACAAACTTGTACAGTACATCCACAAAACCTGACTGGAACAACTCTGGTATCTGCTGCATCAGCCAAGATGACTAATGCTCAAGCACAGGTTATGTTGGGTGTTGCCATACAAAACGATACCATGACGTTTATGAGTCCTACCCAAGCACAACTTTTGGCACTTGCATATCAAAATGGTACTGCTGGAAACGCTGGTGCCCAATCAATTGCACTAGTAAACCTCAATCTTGCTGCACTCAACTCTACTGGCGCTGTATCTAATCTAACTAATTCTGGAAACGTCACCCAGTTTACAACTCTTGTTGGTCCGTCTCTACAAAATGATCCTATGGCACAAAAGATCTTGCAAGAGATTCAGGCCTCAAAGCAACAAGTGGCAAATATACTTGGAAATGAAACAGCTGCAACAGTTAACAATGAACTGGTACAACAACAAAGAGTAGTTGCTGCAAGCCAGCTCAAGCAAGACCTGACAGCACTTCAACAATCTACTGCTTCTACCACTCCTAGTGCGGCTTATTCTTCCTTCCTCTCTACGATACCAAATAACGCTACACAGGGAGTCTTTGAGGGAGAGTTTAATTTCATGCAACAAAGAGTAGCTGCTGCAAATGCTGCCATGCAAAACGTACTTGCTAACGGCGGAAGTTTGGACCAAGCAATGCAAACATTTGACAGCTATGCAGCAGTAAACCGAGAACAAGTCGTACAAATAAACGACAATCTCAACGTCGAGTATGGTCTTGCAAACAGCAATGTACAGTCATGTTTTGACAGCAATGGAGATCTGACAGTTGTTGATGGGACAAACCCATGCATTGCAAACTTGGAGAACAACTCTACCAATTCAAGTGGTATCCAGATAACATCAGTCCAACCAACTGACCAAAATGGAAACCCAGTATCAACATTTACCCGAGGCCAGAACGGCTATGTCCGGGTAAATATTTCATCAAGCTATACTATTCCAACTCTTGTAACTATAGACCTCTTTGATTCAAACCTTGATACATTGGGGACAGGCTCAGCACAATACACGATAAACCCAGGTACTTCAGAGGTAGTAATTCCATATTACGTGCCCACCCAGGCCTCTACAGGCCTTGCCAGCATATACGCTAACGTACTAACTGCCTGGCCAAATAAAGGAGGCACATCCGAATCACATGAATTATCATATTTTGTAGGACTCTTGTAGGTATGGCAAATTGAAAATCTCATCACTACTTGCAATAGTTGCCTTGTCTCTGGTAGCGCTTGCTATGCCAAGCTCTTATGCACAGCTGGGCAATGAATCAATTACTATTAACACATCCAAGAGCATGTATGGTCCAGGGGATACAGTGAACCTCACGGGTTTTGTCAATGACGTAACTCCAGGCCAACTTGTTGCCATCCAAGTAAAGGATGCAAAGGGAAATCTGCTTTTGATTAGAACTGTACAGGCAGATCAGAATGGAAACTTTAATCTTCAGTTCAAGGTGCCGCTTACTGCCGCTCCAGGTAACCTGAACATAACAGCTAGTGCAAGAATTGACGGGTTTGTTATCACTCAAAGTACAGAAAAAACAACTCCTGTGCCAGAGTTTCCAGCATCTGGGATTGTACTTGCAGCAAGTATAGCAACGCTTCTTATTTTTTATGGAATAGTATCTAATCGAGGACTGGGCAGCGTAAAACTGGGTGGAAGAATATGAAGTCACTAACTCTTTACATCATTATGGCAATAAGCATTGGAGTAATTGTAACATTTGGAGCAATTGTATCGTTCTCTCATATATTCAACCCCAGTCAACCATATCAGCCAATCTCTGAAAATACGCCGCCGTCCATGCTCTCGCTTGATGTATCTGTGAATTCCACTCAAATAAAGGCAGGGCAGGGGATTGCAATGGATATTGTACTTGACAACACATCACCAAACGTACTGACCCTGCGTCCACAACATAACTGGCCTGTAAAACAATGGAGCATACTGCCTTGCCTATTTCATCTGCCCTTTGGCATGGCCTTGTTTGAGGGAAACTATTCAGTAGAGAACATGACTGAAGGTAAACGTCTAGCGTTTTATAAGAGCGGTGTCTACATGTGTAAAACAATTGGTATTGTAGACTATGTATTCCAGCCCTCAAGCAACCAAGCAGTAATTGAAACCTACAATTCAACAAACTATCAAGTACCAATGCAGTACCATGTGGCATTTGATGGATACTATAACGGCCAGAAATTCCAAACACTCATGCCCGGAGTATACACCCTAGTGGGAGATGACGAGTGGGGCCATCTCTCGATAAATCATTTCACAGTAACAAATTCAACAAGCTGATATCATTACACAAAAATATGCGCAGTTTTTCATACATGCTCGATGAATTGGCACTATGATGGACTTGCTAGCTTATGCGTTGGCATTTCTGGCAAACTGCATTCACAATTGTGCTGGTCGCTAGACAATAATTCTAGAATGCCCTAAAACCTACTGGTCTGCACAATTCCGGATGTTTTCTAAGATATGTAATTTTTTCCAGCATCTGTTGCTTCTCTTGTGGAAATGTACCACCTATTGGATATGCATTGGAGCCATGGTTGGCTCGGAAAATTACCGGAGTCTTGGGTTCCATCTTGCTCACAAGAGACTCTATCTCATCTAGCGCATCAGAATCATCAATTACCAGAAAAGGTTCCTTGAACTTGGTGAGGAACTCTTCGCGTATTCCTTTGTCTAGGTGCAAAGTTAGGGCTCCCACATAATGAGGGGAGGTCACGCTGAGAATCTTTGCAGTATCCTCAATGTGTTGCTTTGAGTACTTTTTTCCGCCAAGGCCTAGAATCACCATGCATGATATAGTATAGCCAGAGTCCTTTGCCTTTTGGCATGCCTTGATGATTGTCTGGCTAGTTGCACCCTTTGTAATTTTTTTCAGTATGATATCAGAACCTGTCTCTATGCCGATATAGAACATGGTAAGCCCGGCGTCGTAAAGTTTTTTCAGGTCCTCTGTAGATTTTTCCAAAATATTTTTTGGCATGGCATAGCACGAAATTCTCTCAAGATTTGGAAACTTGCCTTGTATGTAATCTAAAATCTGTAACATTCTCTCTGTTGACAGGTTCAACGCATCTCCATCTGCAAGAAATATTCTTGTTGTTCCAGGCATGTGTTTTGAAGCAAGATCAATTTCCATCTTTATCTCATCCCACGGCCTTTCTTGGTATTCTTTTGTTCTATACATGTCACAGTACGAACATTTGTTAAATGAGCATCCCAATGTTACCTGAAAAATAAGTGACTTGCCCTCCGATGGTGGCCTGTACAAAGGGTAATCATAGTCTAGCATCAAGCTCAGTTATGATATGATCCAATTTATCAGTTATTCTTTAGGCCTCATACAGGACTCGTCATTATTGTTGAAAAGTCAATCTTCTGGTGGTATGACACTATCTTTGGGACTGGATTTAATCAAACAGCTGAAGAGTAAAGAATTATTTTTGATGCGATCATTTCCAATCTTCATTATTAACATTGAGAATTACCAGAATTGTTAAAAGAAGTTAATACTTCAGCATAAGCGTGATCTGATGTCGTCCTATATGTCCCTTGAACCATTGTGTGATTCCATTCTCAGGTTGAACAAAAACAGTCCTTTGTCAATGGGAAGAAAGATTGCTGACCTAATTAAGAAATACAGGGAACGATTCTAAGACTTTGAGTTATTCCATTCTCTCCCCAAGATCTATTGCAGTAATAGGTGCTACAGACAAGGAAGGAAGTGTTGGTCACGCGATAACCTCAAATATTGTAAAAGACTTTAAAGGATTAGTTTTTCCAGTAAACCCCACCAAGGATTCCGTCTTTGGTATAAAATCATACAAAAACGTAGTAGAAGTACCTCAGGAAATTGACTTGGCTGTCATTGTAACAAGGAATACAACTGTTCCAAAAATAATGGAGGAATGCGGAATAAAAAAAGTGAAGGGCGTAATCATAATCACAGCAGGCTTCAAAGAAACCGGCAAGGAGGGAGCAAAACTTGAAGACGAAGTAAGAACCATCGCCCAGAGACATAGCATCAAAGTGATAGGACCAAACTGTATTGGGGTAATGAATTTGGATCCAAAGGTGATGATGAACGCGACATTTCTCAAAAGCATTCCCAAGCCAGGAAATATTGCACTGGTATCTCAGAGCGGCGCGATATGTGCTGCCTTGGTTGAAAATGCAAGTATGGAAGATGTGGGCTTTTCTGCGGTAATAAGTATGGGAAACAAGGTTGACCAAACCGAGGTTGAGATACTTGAAATACTATCTTTGCATCCCCAGACCAAAGTTATAGTGATGTATCTTGAGGACATGCATGACGGTAACAAGTTCATTGACATTTGCAAGCAGATAACAAAACGCAATGATATCAAAAAACCAGTTCTGGTCTTAAAATCTGGTCGCAGTGCACGTGGCGCAAAGGCTGCAATGTCGCACACAGGTGCACTCATGGGCTCAGACGAGGTCTACGATGCAGCCCTAAGACAGGCAGGTGCAATACGAGTTGATGACATGGAGGAATTATTTGATTACGCTACAGCTTTTGCAAAACAACCAATACCTATCAAAGGAGATATGGTAATTGTATCTAATGCAGGAGGTCTTGCCATAATCTCAACTGACGCATGCGAGAAATTTGGCATAAAGATGGCTGATATTTCTGATATTCGGCCAAATATAGATGCCGTGATACCGCCTTGGGGCAGTTCCAGAAATCCCGTAGATATAGTAGGCGATGCAGACCATGAACGCTTCAAAAATGTCCTCGACATTGTTCTTGCTCATCCAAATGTGGGATCTGTGGTAACAATGTGTACACCCTCTGCAATACTTGATTACAACAAGCTTGCCGAGGTAATTGTTGCAATGTCAAAAAAATACGGCAAGACGATGCTTGCAAGTCTGATAGGAGAAGACGAAGGACATAGAAATAAAGAGATTCTGGCAGAGGGAAACATACCGTACTACAATTACTGTGGGGAAGCAATAAAATCGCTCAAGGCCATGCTGCAATTTGCAGAATGGGTAAAATCTCCAGAAGGAAGTATCGCAAAATTTGAAGTAAACAAAGATGAGGTTGAGGAGTTGCTAAGAAGGGCAAGAGACGAGGGAAGATCAACGCTGTTTCAAGAAGAAGGGATGAATGTTTTGAAAGCTTATGGTATTCCAATTCCCATAAGCAAAGTTGCCAAAACCGAATATGAGGCCGTTACAATCGCAAAAGATATTGGGTTTCCAGTAGTGATGAAGATATCATCGCCTCAAATATTGCACAAATCCGATGCAGGTGGAGTAATAGTAAATGTCAAAACCGAGACAGAAGCGAGAGATGCCTTTGTGCAGATAGCAAAAAATGCCAAGCAATACAACCCAAACGCCGAGATAAGAGGCATTCTTGTGCAGGAAATGGTTGCTGGTGGCAAGGAGACAATAATTGGTTCCAAGCAAGAGCCTGGATTTGGTCCAGTAGTGATGTTTGGAATGGGTGGAATTTATGTCCAATTCCTAAAAGATGTTGTTTTTAGGGTTGCACCAGTCACAGACGTGGAAGCTTCTGGCATGGTATCCTCAATTAGAACAAGTCAACTTCTCCATGGGGTACGTGGTGAGAGACCATCAGATATCAAAAAACTGGCAGAATGCATACAGAGAATATCACAATTAGCAACAGATTTTCCTCAAATAAAGGAACTTGACTTGAATCCTGCCGTAGTTTTTGAGGAAGGAAAGGGATGCAAGGTAGTAGATGTTAGGATTGGTCTTTCATAGTTATCTGAGTATGGGCAAAATTCTACAAAAAAGGTTTCTTCAAATGTAAGAATGTTGTATGACATTGTTCCAAACAAAGGCGCCCTATCTTTCTGATACAAATTTACCATTACTTGAAGCCTGAACTTTACAATTGTTAAAAAAACCCCAAAGATGTTTTAATTAGTAGGGGTACAGGAAGGCATCAATGCCTGCAGATCCTTATGCAAAGCGCCTTCTCTGGTTTGTGTTCATGGGCTCAAAAGGCGGGCCGAACCGGATGAGAATCATCTCTGTTATACGTGAAAGGCCTCTTAATGCAAACCAACTGGCAAAAGAGCTGGATTTAGACTACAAGGCAATACAGCACCATATCGGTGTGCTTGAAAAAAACAACCTCATAACGCGTGTAGGAGAAAAATACGGCGCGACTTATTTCATATCTACATTTTTGGAGGTCAACTTGATGGCATTTGATGAAATTGTAGCCAAATTGGAAAAAAGTAAATAAGCTCTGCGAGGCTGAAGTTTTTTACACATGGAACCCATAATGACTGCAAGCACAATTGTCTCAAGCGCCAACATGGTAGTATTGGGAATACTAATGGGAGTCTTTGGCAAGATGTATTCGAAAACAAAGGCACAGCTTCCGCTGGGCATGATATTTTTCTCAGGCCTGCTCTTCTTGCACAATGTAATCACGGTTTATGCATATTTCTCAATGATGGAACTTTATGCAGTGGCTCTTCTGCCATATCTTTTGGCAGTGCATACGGCAGAGCTAGCAGGAATCCTAATACTTTTGAAAATAACACTGCAATAGATTCAGTTTATTTGTAACTAGAACAAAGTCAACCCGTGAAACAGCAATACAAAGAATATCTGAGGCTTAACAAAAACATTCTACTTGGATTCTCTGCATCAATTGTAATTTCTGCCATTGTAGCCCAGTCCATGTCAAACCAACAAAGCTATGTTAACACAACAATAACTCTTGTTGTTGATTATATCGTATATTTCACAACTTTTGGTGCCCTGTTTTATTTCGACAACAAAAAAAAGTACATGCTAGAATCAGGTGAGGTTGACAGGACAAACCTGAGAAGAGATCTAATAAAAATAATCTCATCGCTTGGAATAGGTGAAGTCGTCTATACAATTGCAAGGTGGTCGCTGCAATATTACTTGCTGACAGATTCCTATGAAGCATATCTTGCATCTCTTGTGTCACAGTCCATCTCAACTTGCATCTATATGGTAACAATAAATCTGAGCGTCAAACTAATGAGGTTGTACAAGAATGCTTAGCATATTTGTCGACGGTTCTGGCGGACCAGATTCAGGCTTTGGGTTCTTTGTCCAAGAGACTGGAGAATCATTTTACAAAAAGGAGCCGGGTATAACAAATAATCAAGCCGAATACATGGCAATAATTGCTGCACTAAAAAAACATCACAACTTGCAAGACGAGATTGTCATATACAGTGATTCCAAAAATACCGTATCTCAGCTAAACCACGAGTTTGCAATAAACAACAGCCAGCTACGACTCCTTGCAATGGAGGCTTGGGGACTTGTTGCAAAATGCAAGAATCTAAAGATAACATGGATTCCACGAGAGAAAAACATGGCAGGAAAAATGCTTGGAAGCTGAACCGACTGCCCAATAATTGGAAGGATCTTGGATAAACTTATTATACATAACAATTTGAAACCATCTCGTTAAAATGACTGATTCTTTCTTTCTCTCTCCCAAATCAATTGCCATAATTGGCGCATCAGACCAAGAAGGCAGTGTTGGCAGAGCGATCACATCAAACATCCTCAAGGGATATACCGGCAAGATCTTTCCAATAAGTCGCACTCGAGAAACGGTCTTTGGTAAAAAAGCCTACTACAGCGTTCTAGATGTACCAGAGGAGATAGACCTTGCAGTAGTGGTAACAAAAAATGATGTTGTGCCTACTGTTCTTGAACATTGTGGAAAAAAGGGAATCAAGGGCGCAATTGTAATCACCGCAGGATTCAAAGAAGTAGACGAAGAGGGGGCAAAGCTTGAACAAAAGTTGGCAGAGATCTCACGACAATACAACATTAGGATAATAGGACCAAACTGTCTTGGAGTCATGAACCTTGCTCCGCAGACAATGATGAATTCTACTTTTCTAAAGGTAACTCCCAAGTCTGGCGGAATTGCACTAGTTTCACAAAGTGGTGCTATCTGTGCTGCACTGGTCGAAGATGCCAGTGCACAAGGAATAGGATTTTCAGCTGTAATCAGCATGGGAAACAAAGTAGACCTAAACGAGGTTGACATGCTCAAAATGTTAGCAGAACATGATCAAACCAAGGTCATTGTCATGTATCTTGAAGACATGGCAAATGGAAGAGAGTTTCTCAAAGTATGCAAACAAATCACAAGACTAGGCCAAGCTAAAAAACCGGTTCTTGTTTTAAAGTCAGGACGAAGCCCAGAGGGCGCAAAGGCTGCCATGTCTCATACTGGTGCACTCATGGGCTCTGACGAGATCTATGACGCTTTACTCACACAGGCAGGCGCAATTAGGGTTGATACCATGGAGGAGTTGTTTGACTATGCCACAGCATTTTCAAAGCAACCGCTTCCAACCAAAGGGGATCTAGTGATTGTGTCAAACGCAGGAGGGCCTGCAATTATTTCAACGGATGCATGCTCAAAGCTTGGCATAAAGATGGCAAACATAGAAGACATTAGACCTCAAATTAACGCAGTTATTCCGCCGTGGGGCACATCAAGAAATCCAGTTGACATTGTAGGCGATGCAGATTACAACAGGTTTGATCATGTCCTAAATCTAGTTCTTGCTCACAAAAATGTCGGCTCTGTAATTGCAATGTGTACACCTTCAGCAACGTTAGACTACAACAAGCTAGCAGAAGTCATAGTAAACGTCTCAAAAAAACACAACAAAACCATCTTGGCAAGTCTGATGGGGCTTGACGAGGGAATACAGAACAAGGAGATACTTGCCGAAGGTGGTATTCCTCATTACAAATATGCAGAAAGTGCAATCAGGGCACTGAAGGCCATGCTGAGATTTATGCAGTGGTCCCAGGCCCCTGAGGGCAAGGTGCAGCAATTCAAGGTAAACAAGAAAAAAGTAGAACAAATTTTTGTCAAGGTAAGATCAGACGGAAGAAAGAACCTGCTAGAAGAGGAAGGACAAGAGGTCCTGAAAGCCTATGGCGTACCGCTTCCAAAAAGCATTTTGGTCACCAAAGAAAAAGAGGCACTCTTTGCAGCAAAGAAAATTGGATATCCTGTTGTCATGAAGATCGCATCACCACAAATTATTCACAAGTCTGATGCAGGTGGAGTAAAGGTAGGTATGAAAACTCCACAAGAAGTAAAGACAGCATTTAAGGAAATAATCAAGAACGCAAAGAAATACGATAAAAAGGCAATAATCAAAGGAGTCTTGGTACAAGAAATGGTAAAGGGAGGAAAGGAAACAATTGTTGGCTCAAAACAAGAGCCAGGATTTGGGTCAGTCGTCATGTTTGGAATGGGAGGAATATATGTCGAAGTTCTCAAAGATGTTACTTTTAGAATAACACCAATCACTAATTTTGAGGCAGATGAAATGGTATCGTCTATCAAGACAAACAAATTGTTGCAGGGCGTAAGAGGAGAAAAGCCATCTGACGTGCAAAAATTATCAGAGTGTATTCAGAAAATTTCTCAGCTTGTGACTGATTTTGAGGAGATAAAAGAGACTTGACTTGAACCCAGTGCTTGTATTTGAAAAGGGCAAGGGCTGCAAAGTGGTTGATGTAAGAATTGGCCTCTCTTAAAGCCTCACATCCTGGTTATAATGCTTATATTACTTTGAGAGGAAATAGCAGATATGCCAATTAAGACAGGTGCCGAGTACATACAAAGCCTCAGGGGAAGAAAGATGAAGGTCTATCTTTTTGGTGAGCTTGTACCAGAACCTGTCGACCACCCCATGATTCGTCCATCAATTAACGCTGTGGCGGAAACTTTTGATCTGGCAGTACAAGAAGGCGAGCTTGCAAGTGCAAAATCATCGCTTAGCGGTCAGCAAGTAAACAGGTTTTTGCATATAGCAGAGAGTGCAGATGATCTGGTAAACCAAAACAAGATGCAGAGAAAGTTGGGCCAACTTACAGGTACATGTTTTCAGAGATGTGTAGGAATGGATGCAATAAATTCATTATATTCTGTTACTTTTGAAATTGATGAAAAACACAAGACAGACTATCACAAAAGACTGGTAGAGTTTATCAAGATGGCTCAAAAAGAAAATTTTGTAATCGGAGGTGCCATGACAGATCCCAAGGGAGACAGGAGCAAGGCGCCATATGAACAAGAAGACCCAGATGTCTTTTTGCATATCGTTGAAAAAAATGACAAAGGAATTATTGTAAAAGGTGCCAAGGCACATCAAACCGGTTGCATTAACTCACACTGGATAATATTCATGCCCACAATGAGACTGCATGAAAACGACCGCGACTATGCAGTAGTGGGTGCAGTGCCAGCAGATGCGCCAGGTATAACATACATTTACGGCAGACAGTCGTGTGACACGCGAAGCATGGAAGAAGGTGACCTTGATTCAGGCAACTCCAAGTTTTCAGGCCAAGAGGCAATGATAATTTTTGATAATGTTTTTGTTCCATGGGAATATGTCTTTATGAACGGAGAGTATGAATTTGCGTCAATGCTGGTAGAGAGATTCACTTGTTACCATAGAAGAAGCTATGTCTGCAAGACAGGCCTTGGAGACGTACTGATTGGAGCATCTGCAGCAATTGCTGATTATAATGGAGTGCCACATGTATCTCATATTAGAGACAAGCTAGTAGAGATGACTCATCTAAATGAGACGATATACGCAGCAGGTGTAGCGTCTTCATATCAATCTTATCGTACCAAGTCTGGTAACTGGATAAACGACGATATGCTGGCAAACGTATGCAAGCACAATGTTACAAGATTCCCATATGAGATAGGAAGACTCGCACAAGACATTGCCGGAGGACTCATGGTTACACTCCCATCTGAAAAAGACTTTAGAAATCCAGAGACGGGTCCCATGCTGAAAAAATACCTAAAGGGTCGAAAAGGTGTTGACGTTGAAAACAGAATGCGAATCTTGAGGTTGATAGAGAACATGACTCTTGGAAGAAATGCAGTAGGATATCTTACAGAATCTATGCACGGAGCAGGCTCGCCACAAGCTCAGAGAATCAATATAGCAAGACAGATGCAACTAGAGTACAAAAAACAACTTGCCAAGAGCCTGGCAAATGTAAAAGAGGATGAAGAATCTACGCCCGAACTGTCTGATTATTTCGAAAGAGTGTTTAAGGTAAGCACGACAAAACAATAGAAAAATTTACTCTTTCTTTTCTTCTGGTTCTTGGTCTTTGTCAGGCGTGGAATATTCCTTATCAGCCAAGTTCCTCGTTTCAGCTGCTGCACTTGAATTGTCAGAGCTTGGAAGGTCCTTGCTTGAAAGAACACTTGTAGTATCTATTTTAGATTTTCCAAATTGCTTTACAATCATTATTCCAACTATTACTGCTATTATGATGTAATTGATGGGTGGAGTGAGAATTCTGGTAACATAGCCTATCTGTGGAACTACATACACTACCTTTCCAATATAATTCCCCTGTGTTATTGGAAAGTCAACTCCTGGTATGGAACCTGGGTTGGCATCACCTTTTGTTCTAATTGTGAGCGGATTCTGATTGAGTACCTCGGCAACCCGGTGAACTATGACCAAGTCCTCAGATGGCGCGTGGAAAACAATAATGTCTCCTATCTTGATGTGGTCAAAGGGAATATTTCCATTAATAACAATGACGTCAAATATGTTCAGCTTTGGAATCATGCTTCCACTAGATACTACATAAAACGGATTTTCAGTACCCAATGCAACCCTCAATCCTATCCATATTATTGCAATTCCTATAACCACAATTATGATATCTTTTACAAAACCTGATGTGGCGGAATTTTTCTTCAATTATATTTCGTCCTTTAAACTCGTAAGATAAATCTTGCTTTACATTGTATTTCTACTTTAGTTTATTACCGCAACTTTCACAGAATTTTGAGCCAGGAATATTGGTATTTCCACACTTGGTACACTTGGAATCATTGTCTGCTATCTGTCCGCCAAGAAGAACCACTTCCCCTATCTTTCTGATCTCCTCCCACTTTATAGTGACATTTGTGTTATCGTTTTTTGTCACAACAAGAACTATTCCAGATTGTCCTAGCTGGATGCCGATCTCTTTTACGACACCGAATCTTCTTGCCTCTGAATCATATACCACAAGTCCTACAATTGAATTAAACGGCTTTACTACCGAGTCAGTAGTTGTTTGAAATGATTGTTGTGGAGCAGAACTCGTTGGAGGTAAGTATGTGTCTTGAGAAGCCAACTCTGGTTTTGCAGCACCCACTTCTGCTTTTTCGTCTGGCTTGCTAAAGTTTCTATATTCTGCAAGAACTGATCCGCAAGTAGTGCATATGTATTGCCCTTTTTCCAAAAGAACTAGGTTTTCTGCCACCACCTCATTTGGTGTTTCAAAATCAATCTTGGGTCCGCCTTCGTATTCTTTCTCGCAAGTGTTGCAATAATATTTTGTAATCTTTTCAGAATCCAGACGGCCTACAGGTGCCAAGAACAGATCCGGACCGCCAAGGCTCCCTTTTCTTTGTTGGTCATCGTTGACATTTGCCATGATATACCCTCCAGACCCTCTGAGTTTTTTCAAGCGCAATTCACTGCTCATGACTTTAGTCTATCAAAAAGTCATTTAAGTATGTATATGATATCGATTGGTCAAATCTCTAATACGTACAGACGTAACAGATTATACAATTTTAAAAAATAATGCGTTTTTTTTCAATAATTTGGAAAGAGTTAATAGAGCCAGACTGGAAAGTTAAACAAAAATAATGACGGAAATTAATAACAATCTTCTCTGTCATTTCAATAAAAAAAAGATGATGATTAAAGTTGACAAAATTTGAAGAATTAGGGATAAAGAATCCGATACTGACAGCGCTAAGTGAGATACAATTTCATGAAGCATTTCCAATTCAGGCGGCTTCTATACCTGTACTATTATCGGGCCAAGATGTTATAGGGCAAGCACATACTGGTACAGGAAAGACTGCAGCATTCTCACTACCAATCATCCAAAACATTGTTCCAAAAGGTGGAATACAGGCATTGATACTTGCACCAACAAGAGAACTTGCAGTACAGATAACAGGAGAAATTCAAAGATTTTCAAAGAATTCACATGTTAGATACGTAACAATCTATGGCGGTCAAAGCATCAATGTACAATTCAATGAACTCGATAGGGGAGTTGAAATTGTCGTTGCAACGCCTGGCAGACTCATAGATCACATAAAACGCGGTTCAGTCAAGCTAAAAAACGTCAAGTATGTAGTGCTCGACGAGGCTGATACAATGCTTGACATGGGATTCATTGATGATATAAGATTCATCTTGGACCTTGTTCCAAAAGACCACCTGACGGCATTATTCTCTGCAACAATGCCTCCAGAAATACTCATGTTGGCAGAAAAATACATGCGTAGTCCACAGAAAATCTTTATTGATGCAGATGACCTCAGCGGCGAGGGGATAGAACAGGCCTTCCTAGTAATAAGGGACAGGGAGAAAATGGAGTTTCTCTTAAAGTTTATCAAAGAAAATACCACCGGTCAAACTATTGTCTTTTGTTCTACAAAGGAGCGAACAAGAAGAGTTGCACACGATCTTGAAAAAGAGAGATTCAATGTAGTGTCAATTCAGGGTGACATGTCGCAGTTTAGGAGAGATAAAGCCATGTACATGTTTAGAAAAGGAAAGGCTGACATTCTTGTTGCAACTGATGTGGCAGCAAGAGGAATTGATGTTCCAGAGGTAGCGTTGGTCGTAAACTATGATGTGCCAAGCCATGATCTGGTTTATTTCCACAGGATAGGAAGAACTGCAAGGGCTGGAGCAAAGGGAAGGGCAATCACTCTAGTATCATATTCTTCAATTGGTGATTTTAAGGCAATATCGAGCCAAACCAAGGTAACCATGAAAGATCTAAACAAAGAGCTTGGAATTGTGGTAAATATCCCCGATCCATTAAAGCGAGAAGTAAACCACAGAAGAGGCGGCGGCAGATATGAACACCAAAACCGAGGAAGAAAATATGAGGGAAGACATGAAGCAAGAGGCGACGGAAGGCGAAGATATGGCGATAGGAACAACTATTACGGCTTGAGAAGCCGTTGGTAAAAAGCGTTCAATATATTTAGGGATATCATCTTTTGATAGGTATGGATAAAGCAAAACCTGTTAACGAAAAAAATTGGGAAACCGAGGTAATGCATTCTCAGGTTCCTGTATTTGTAGATTTTTGGGCTGAATGGTGTGGTCCATGCAGAATGGTAGGTCCTGTCGTTGAGGAACTCGCAGGTGAATATGCAGGCAAGGTTAGCTTTGTGAAGGTAAACGTTGACGAAAGCAACGAACTTGCATCAAAGTATAACGTGTTTAGCATTCCAACACTGGCTCTTTTCAACAAAGGTCAGATCATTGCACAACAGGTGGGCGCCGCATCAAAGTCGTCTTATAAGAACATGATAGACAAAGCTCTTCAAAAAGCCTAGAGACAAAAATCTTACCCATCTTTTTAATCAGTTCTGTCAAGTTAGTCTCGGCATGATATTATCAACCGTAGATTTGACAGAACCAAATAATTAATACCGGTCAGAGTCAACAGTCAACATGTCATTTGGCGAAGTAGATACTCTTACTCTATTATTTGATAAACTGCAAAACCTACTCAACGATACTCAAGGTTACTATGAATCATTTCTTGATACCAACGGTCTGTATAAGCAAGGAAAATTATCTGAAAAGGAATTTTTCCAAAAACTAGGTGACTATGTTGTTGCATACTCGGCACTCGAATTCCTCTCTATCAAAGTGATTTTTGAACTAAAAAAGGCACTTGACAAAATTGCTGGTGGTCAGGCCTTGGGTGGACAAAGTGGTGGCACCATGCCAAGCGGAATGAGCTTTGGAGGCCAGCAGGCATCTCGCGTGACAGCTGCCACATTGCCAGGTGCCGGTCAACCTCCGTCTATCATCTCTGCAGCAGCGGCTTTTTCAACGCCTGGAGTCCTGCCTCCACCCGATCCATCTCTTTTGCCAAAAGGGTCTTCGGTGGGACCAACATGCGGTTCTTGTGGCTCCCAAGTGAAAGCAACATCCAAGTTTTGCACCAAGTGCGGAAATAAAATTTAATAAAACAGAAAATCTATTCTTGGGTTGCACCACATTCTATACAAAATCTGGCATTTGTCGAAAGTTTTGTGCCACATTCAGAACAGAATTTTGAACTTGGACCTGCCTCTGTATTTACACTTCCGTATAGATCACTATTGATGGTCTTCACAGCTCCTGTTGGGACAAACGTGTCATCATCTATTATGGGAACTGGTGCAAAGTCTTTCTCTTCAACAAAAACCATAATTCGTGGCACCTGTTGTCCAGGATTCTTGGGGTCTGGTACCATATCTCCAAGCCAAGATGCAAATCTCATTAGAGTCATTTCTGGTGTGGAAAAAGTCAGAGTATGATTTGACATATAATCTTCTGCAGCCACTTTTGCATTGAATACTTTCATCACTGTTGACTAACTGCAATGGATGTATATTGTTTTTTGTGTGATAATATTTCGTATGTCTCTATCTAGTTGTACCAGATATTCAATTACAAAAGGCGCCGCCGTCTCCAAAGCAGCTGACCTCTACTGAAACCTCATCTGAGGGCTGAGATGATCCGGCTGCATTTGCAGCAGTGACATAATAATAGTAGGAACTGCCTGGGCTTGTAGAGTCATCTAGGTATGTCAAGACATTGCCAGGCACTAGAGCAAAGAATGTCTCTGTTCCTTGCGACGTTCCTCTGTAGATGTAATAGTCTCGCACTGGTGAGCCACCATTAGAAGAGGGTGCCTGCCAAGTCAATGTGACAGGACCTGTTCCAAACGATGCGGCACTAGCCTGGATATTCTGGACCTGGGACGGAGCAATTAGCTTGGACAACATTATCTGTATAGTATTTCCCTGTTGCACACTCAACGGTGTATCTGTTACAGTCCCTACATTGCCATCAGTACCGGTACAACTAACGTCTACTGTAGTATCATATGTGGTAGAATCTGCAGCTTGGGTTGCACCACTTGAATCAGTGGTATTGGTGACTATATTTCCAGATGGATTGAAGGTAAACGTGCATGTGGAACCAGACTCGGCAGAGCCAGTCAGAGAGTTTGTTACATGTACGTTAATTTGATACTGAGAATCTGCATATGTTGCACTTGTGGCTGATAGTCCTGTAGCAAATATGGCAACAAGTAGTATAGTTAAAACTGCTTTGCGGATCATTTGCTAAACTGTATTTGTAAAAACGAATATTTACGTTTAACCATTTTCTCAGCTAATAGATAATAAACCAAAATAGTGATAATAAAAATTGATCAACACCAATGATTGCAAAGTATTGCAGTTACATACTGCAATATGCGGTATTGTTTCTAGTTTGTTTATAAAAAACATAGTCTATCTAATATGAAATTGTCCGGGAATGAAACTATGGTAACCCAAGTCCACAATGTCCATAATGGTATTAATGCAATAGTTATAGACGACAATAAAGACCTCCTAGATGTCTTTGTGGAATTACTCCAAGTCCATGGAATTAATGTGATGGGTAGTGGCGTTAATGGAAAAGACGCAGTTGAATTATATCTGAAATTTCATCCAGATGTTGTTTTCATGGATGCACTAATGCCTAAATATGATGGATTTTATGGACTTGAAAAGATCAGGGAATGTAATCCTAAGGCAGTAGTATTTTTGGTAACTGGTTCTGCCAACACTGAGAAAAAACTAGACAATTGTCATGCAACAGCAATTCTTGAAAAACCAATCAATATGAGCAAAATCATGAACACAGTAAGCAGATTTTGTACACATTAGATCAAATGAATTAATGGTTGCAGTACTTGAAAGTAGAACATCCTTGATTTTCTAGCCTTTTACTTGTTTTTCGTTTTTCACATGATGGTCAGTAAAATCATTTTGATATGTGTAGGAGTGGACCGAGGGGGATTTGAACCCCCGACATCCTCGTTGCGAACGAGGCATCACTACCACTAGACTACCGGCCCTTTTGTTATCAAGAATGGCATCTGCTTTTATTCATTTTTACTCAAAGAATAATACTGGGATTTTGGCAAAGTTTTCGATGACTTTTGATAGTATAATACTGAATTCACATGTTGTTCTGCCAAGCGGCATAGTCGATAAAAATATTGTAATAGATGACGGAAAAATTGTCGGCCTAACAAATGACACTCCTCAATGTGACGCAAAAATTGATGGAAGGGGCCTAGTTACTCTGCCTGGTATAATTGACCCGCATGTACATTATGGCGTCTATTCGCCAATAGAGAAAGCCGCAGTAACTGAATCTCGAGTTGCAGCAGTCGGGGGAGTAACTACCATGATGCGAATGTTACGTTTAAGCGGGTCATACAAAAGAAACCTTGACTCGCATCTTATCGAAAGCGCGCAGTCTCACTATATCGATTATTCACTCCATGCATCAATTCTTGAGGAAAGCCAGGTTGACGAGATGGAATTTTGTGCAAAAAAAGGAATTACATCATTCAAGTTGTACATGAATCTGGGAGATGAGGTTGGTCATGTATACATGGACATGAAGCCAGGACAGAATCTGCTTGTAGAGCAAAAAGTAGAGGTTAATGCAAAAATTGTCGAGCGGGTTATTCATAACGCATCGCAACTTGGATGCACAGTACTTGTCCATGCAGAAGATTACCAGATGTGCTCCTGTGGTATACGTGAGGCAAAGAACAAAAACAAAAATGGACTTGGAGCTTGGTCAGAAAGTAGACCGGTAGAGTCTGAAGTCAAATCGATAACTACTGCATCTGATATGGCAAGAAAGGCAGGATGCAAGCTCTACTTTGTGCACATTGGATCACAGGCGGCAATGGATGCAATCTCAAGGGAAAAGAAAAACGGCACCACAATTTTTGTGGAGACATGTCCACATTATCTAACACTATCATACGAATCACAGAAAGGATATCTTGCAAAAGTAATGCCACCTATTAGATCAGAAAACGATACTGCAAGAATATGGCAAGAGGTTCAGAGTGGCAACATTGATACAATTGGCACAGATCATGTGGCAAACCGGCTCGGCCTCAAGCTTGGAGGGGATACCGTCTGGGATGCCTTGGCAGGATTTCCAGGAATAGGTACAATGATGCCCATATTGCTAAGTGAGGGCGTCAATAAAGGCAGGATAAACCTGCAACAGTTATCAAATCTTACCAGTCTGAACACTGCAAAAATATTTGGAATGTACCCCAAGAAAGGAATAATCCAAAAGGACTCTGACGCTGATGTTGTACTGGTTGATATGAAAGCAGAAAAGAAAGTCAGCCCTGAGCTCCTAAATGGCTACTCTGATTATACCGTCTATGATGGATGGAATCTCAAGGGCTGGCCCGTAAAAACTCTAGTCAGGGGAACAGTTGTGGCCGAAGATTCCAAAGTAACAGGAAAGCAAGGATATGGAAAATTCATCCAAAGACCTGTGTCAGCATAATATCTCAAACTTGCCGTTTTCTTTTGCCTTGTAAATTATATCAGGTTTTGAAAATATTCCAACCTCTATGACACCTGGAATTGCTATTATTTTTGCCGCCAATCCTTTGGGATTGGAAATTGTGCCAAACTCACAGTCAAGTATTATGTTTCCATTTTCAGTTACATATGGATATCCACGTTCTAACAATCGTATGTGTGGCTTACCTCCGTGTTTTTTAATTTGAATTGTTGCCGTGTTTCTTGCAAACTGATGTACCTCTACTGGTACACTACGGTCTAGTTGTTTTACAAATTTAGATTCATCAGCTATGATTACCACTTTTTTTGCCATACTGATTAGTATTTTTTCTCGAAGGAGTGCTCCACCTCCACCCTTTATCATGTTGCCTTTTGTGTCTATTTGATCAGCTCCGTCAAAAACTAAATCCACATGATCAATCTGATCAGGCTCGATTATTGATATGCCTCCCCTCTCTGCCTCCATCTTGATTTGCAGCGATGTTGGAATGGCTTTGACAGAAAGATGATTTTTTTTCAAGTATGATGATAACGACCTAACAATGGCAGTTGCAGCCCTGCCGCTGCCAAGACCTATGACATAGTTGTCTTTTACCATTTTTAGCGCTTGGGGCGACAATGCCTTTATGGCATCATCTACTGTCAATTATTCTACCTCTACTTGTTCTAGTTTTGACAGGGCTTTCATTATTTCGCTTTTTATTTTATCTAAATCCTTGTCATCGTCTTCGATTTTTTCTTCTTCTGGTATCTTTATTGGAGTTGGAAGCTGTGCTTTCTTTTCGACCTGTGTTACTACATCTGGTTTTGGTGTCTCTATTGTTACAATCTCTTCTCTTGGTACAAGAGGAGTAGACTCTAGTGGAACAATTGATTGCGGGATCTCAAGCGTTTCCTTGATGGGCTCTACAATAATTTTTTCAGGTTCTACGTGAACTTGTGGCGGTCTTGTTATCTCTGATGGAAACTCTGGCATTTTGCTTGGAATTTCTGTCAATGTACTAAGCTCAATTGATCTATGTCTTGCCTGAGCAGGAATCTCAATCGGAGGCATTGGTGGAAGGATATTTTCTTTTTGAATCTCGGCTCTTTCTTGTTGGTACTCTACTTTTGGTTCAATCTTTTCAATTCGTGGCTTTTCCTGTACGATTTGCTTTGGCTGTTCTTGTTGTTTGACTTGAACAGTAGGTTGTACGGTTGGCTGTACAGATGGCTGCACAGTATTTACTGAGATCTTGGAAGAAATTTCATGTAACCTCTGGTCCATTTTTGATAGTTTGTTGTCCATCAAGGTTACCAAGCTGTCGCCTATGGGTCCAAGATCCGGGTATTTGCTTGCAGTCTCTAATTTTTCTATCTTAGCAATTGTAGTTCCAAGTTGATGCTGATATCTAATGAGCAGTTTGTCTCGCTGAACCCTTGAAATATTTGATTCTTCATGGTGAAGCCTTGTAATTGTTTTTGTTAGTATATCCTTTTCAATCTTCAAGGAATGCAATTGATCTTCTACTACAGAATTTACTGTAATGGTTTGTTTGTATTTTCGTTTTGGGATTTTATCTAAAGCAACTGCAGTACAAGCGCCCGCCAGAGAACTAAAAACGAGAGCTATTTCTTCCAATTTACGTATACCATTTGATCCAGTTGTACTTTCTTATTTTTGCCTCTGGATAACCACAGCTTGCACATTTGTCATGTCTTGCATGAAAAGAATTCTTTCCACATCTTCTGCATCTTACGTGGACATGCTTTTTGGTGTACCCTCCCATGGAGGTTGTGCCTTTAGTCATTGTACTTTCACTTTGGCGGAGGAGATATGATAACCACGTTATCTCCTCTAACTACTATGGTTCCTAGACTTTTTGTCTCTCCTTCAGAAGGGATCTCTTCCGAAGAATCAAGTAGCAGATTCATGTGCTGATCAAAGCCGTGCAGGTTTCCTCTTATCACTTTGCCCCCTTTGAGCTTGATAAGAACAACCTTGTTGAGGCTTTCATCAAGTACTTTTACTGCCATATCTACTGACATTTATTTCACTTATTACCCACTCTATCGAGGGTATATATTAAAATTTCATTGGTGTAATTTTCGGCTTTCTCCGGTAAGGCAAGTTTGACTCTCTTTTACGATGGATGCAATGATCTCGCCTAAAATCTTCCTTCCCTCTTTTGCAGTAGCTTGGGTGGGGTCTCCCCAGACGCCGTTTCTTGTTACTGCAATAAAGGACTTGTTTGCTATCTTGCCTAGCCTATATAGCTCCTTTTTTGACAATCCGTCTTCTACCAGTCCTTTTTCTGCCTTACTCATGTCTACTTGCCTTGATATAGCACGCATAATTGAGGTCTCAACAAATCCTGCATGATCGAATCTTCTCTTCATAAAATGCCAATAGGAATAGACCAAGATTTTTGGCCTGATGCCATGAATTCTGGCAACTTTTGTTGGTACCTCCTTTAGCGCTTTCTGGTTGCTGTGATGACCATTGAGTATTATTATTGTCTTTATCTTATTTTTCCAAAGTGATGCACATATATCAATGACATACTTTTGCAGCGTACCTGATCTTATACTCAGGTTGAAGAAAGGATGATGCTCAAATGAGATTCCATATTCAATGGTGGGCAGAAGAAGAAAGCCTGTCTTTTCTGATACCTTTTCTGCTATGAAAGATACAATATCCGAATCAGTTGATACCGGTAAGTGTGGCCCATGCTGCTCAGTAGATCCTACCGGTATTATGGCAACAGGCTTCTTTCTTATTTGCTTGATAAGATGCGAATTTGAGAGATCTCTTGCTATCATTTAGATCGTCTTGGCTTGACATGCACCTTTCCCCAATATACTTCAAGTCTGCCATCTAGGTGCATCTTTACTGCCTCAAGAAGTGTTCTTGCTTCCAGTCTCTGGCCCTTTCTTTTCAGAGATTCTAGAGTCTCGTCTTCATCAATTGCAAACGCATCTTGGAATATTATTGGCCCCTGATCCAAGTCTTCAGTGACGTAATGTGCAGTACAGCCTACAATCTTTGCACCCCGCTCATATGCTTGAACGTATGCAAAGGCTCCAGGAAATGCAGGTAATAAAGAAGGATGTATGTTGATTATCCTATTTGGATATCTCCATACAAAGTTTGGAGAAAGTATTCTCATATATCTTGCAAGAACTATCAAGTCAACATTATATTTTTTTGAAATCGAAATTATTTTCTCTTCTGCCCTGCTCTGTTCTTTTTCGCTAACAAGCACAAAGGGAATCTTTGCTTTCTTGGCCAACTTTGATAACGTGTTTTCTGTACCGATAATTACGGCAATCTCGCCTCTTAGCTGGTTTTTTGCTCTGGCATCCAATATCGCTTCTAGACAGTGAGGCTCTTTTGTTACCAACACTGCAACTCTTTTTCTCTTTGAGACTTCATAGTGGATGTTGACTTCCATTCTCAGGCTCTTTGCTAGCTTTTCTGCTTCCTGATTGAATTTTGCAGTATCAATTTTTTTGGTAAAAGATGCTTCCAAGTACATACCAAACAGGCTTTTAATCACATTTTGATTTATTTTCTCAATGTTTCCGCCATTTTGGAAAATGAAATTAGTAAAACCAGCAACTACTCCCTCATGATCCCTTCCAACTATTGTGATCTCTACAACTATTTTCTCCATTTTAATTGGTACGTATTTCGCGCTTTATTAATGCTTAAATACCCTTTTGAAATATAACGTATTATCAAATGCTAGTAGAACTAGATATCTCAATTCTGTAATGAGTGATTGAATGGAAGAAGATTTTTCAATTTTATACTCTGAGGCAAAATAATGGACAGATCAAAAAATTCTAGCAAAAGCCGTGGTAGAGTAAATAGTTATGATCATAACAATCCCGTGAAGACCTGTAGGGTTTGTTCTACTATTGGTGACTGGCATTGTTACGAGTGCTCAAATGACTTTTGTAGCACCCATTTTCACGGTCATAAAGAAATGCAACTTTGCATAATTCATTAAAAATGCGGGAGGTGGGATTTGAACCCACGAACTCCTGAAAGACAGGGTCCTAAGCCCTGCGCCTTTGACCAGGCTTGGCAACTCCCGCATGCACCATGACTTTTAAGACAAATTTATCTATTGTTGAGGTATCCATGGCAAGATTATTTGGCACTAATGGGATTAGAGGAGTCTTCGGAGAGAGTCTAACCCTAGATTTTGTTTCTGATATTGTATCGTCGCTTGGAACTTTCTTCAGAAAAGGCCCAATACTTGTTGGATACGATGGCAGAGAGTCAAGTGTAATAATGTCCAAAGTAGTATGCTCATCTCTTAGTGCGGTAGGGCTTGATTCTTCGGTATGTGGTCTGGTACCTACTCCATGTCTACAGTTTGCCACAAAAAAACTAGGCTATAATGGAGGGATAATGATAACTGCTTCACACAACCCACCCGAGTATAACGGGTTAAAACCTACTGCAAGAGATGGTGTTGAGATCTCAAGAGAAGATGAGCTCAAAGTAGAGGATATTTATTTTAAAAAAAGATGGAGCACTTTAAATAAACTCGGTTCAATTGGAAACGAAACCAGATCTATTCGGACATATCTTGACGGAATCAAGTCTCAGGTAGATATCAAGAAAATAAGATCTAGTAGATTCAAGGTTGCACTTGACTTGGGAAATGGTGCACAGGCAGTAGCAGCTCCTCTTCTTTGTAAAGAGCTTGGATGTGAAGTAATTGCCATAAATGATATCATAGATGGCACATTTTCGGGGCGAGGCTCAGAGCCAACTCCACAAAACTTGAACAAATTATCACAAGTCGTAGTAAAATCAAAAGCCGATTTTGGTATAGCATTTGACGGAGATGGTGATAGGAGCATCTTTTGTGATGACAAGGGCAAGATTCTCACAGGTGATAGGTCGGCACTTCTCATTTCCAGATTCCTTTTGAATAAATATCCGCAATCAAAGGTTGTGACAACACTCAACTCCACTTCTGCAATTGAGGAAATAGCAGAACAAACCAAATCCAAAGTGTTGAGGACAAGAGTAGGAAGTGTTGAGGTCTCACGTAAAATGGTTAAGGAAAAGGCACTAGTAGGATTTGAGGAAAATGGTGGATTCATGTATGGAAAACACAATCAAGTCAGGGATGGTTCAATGACTATGGCTCTGGTACTTGATCTATTGTCAAAAACTAACAAGGTCTTGTCAGAGGAGATGAGTAGCTTACCACAATCGTTTACAACAAAGGGCAAGATAGAATGTTCAAAAGACAGTTTTAAAAAAATACTTCAAGGACTAAAAAATGAACCATACAAAAAAGATCTTACTGATGGCATCAAGATTTTTCTTGATAAATCAAGCTGGGTTATGGTTAGGCTAAGTGGGACTGAACCAATAGCAAGAATATATGCTGAATCTAACACCGAAGATAATTTGGTTGAAATTTTTGATAAATACATGTCAAAAATAAAGCGGATAGCTGGCAGATAACACTTGTGAGCTACTCTACCCTTGTAGATAGGCTTCTTCCTGCTTCCTTGATCTCTGTGAGATCTCCACAGGCGTGACTTCCCGATGCTCCATCGGTAGGTTCCACAGCGCCAGTCCTCGCTTGAGTATGTTGAGGCTTGCGTTATGGTCGCGATCAATAGATAAACCACATTGATCGCACACATGAATTCTTATGGCAAGTGTCTTTGGTACCTTGTTTATACATTTAGAACAATCTATTGTTGTGTTCCTTGGTTCTACATCTACAACCATGCATTTGTAATCTACAATATCTTTGAATGAACCCCATCCTGCATCTAATATTTTCTGGGCAAGATTATGGTTTTTTATCATATTCCGTAATTGTAATCTCTCCATGAAAACAACATCATATTTTTTAGCATAGTGTGCAGAGAGTTTATGCTGAAAATCCTTTCTCCTGTTTGCAATTCGCTGATGCAGAATCTGATACCAACGTTTTGCCTTCTTGTAGTTGCATGAACCCCTGACTCTTCGTGATAGCTTTCTCTGCGCTCTCACCAGCGGCTTTAACATCTTCTGCAAGTTATGTGGATTTGGTACTACATTTCCATCTGAATCATATGCATAATTCTTGATGCCAACATCAATACCAACACTTTTCTTTAGATTGATGAGTTTAGGCAAAATTGGCTGTGTCTCTATTGCAATAATAGCATACCATTTCTCAGCCTTCTTTGTTATGGTTACCTGTTTGATATTGCTATTTATTGGCCTGTGTAATCTTATCTCCATACATCCTATCTTTGACAGCCAGAGCAGATCCGCCTTACCATGTAGTTTGATCTCAAACCCAGATTGGTTATAGACAAATGTGCTCCATTCATCCCTTGTAGCATATTGCAGCTGACCTGTATCATATCCTCTCTTTTTCTTCTCTATTAGTGATCTTCTTGCACTATCTATCCTATGTGGTATCATCTGGAGCATCTTGCTATGATACAGTTTCAGCCACGATTCATTCTCTTTCAGCTCTGTAAGAGCAAACTGCATGTCTTCCTTTGACTGAAGGTTTTTGGACAAAAGGTAGTTGTATAACCAGCGTGAGGCTTCAAGTGTTGCATCTAGTCTGGCCTTGATGACATTGTTTGGATATAACCTGAACTTGTGATTGCGCATATGCATTAAGTCTCCACATGCAATTTTATTACATCCATAGTAGTCTGCATGTAGTCAAGAAATATGATACACGCAAATTCATGATTAGATCGGAAATCTTGGTTTATTGGATTGTTTGCCTTCGACAAATGAGATTATGATATTTATAAGAATAAAAAAAGCTGGTAACTATACCATTACTTAGAACCTTGCAAATTAATGATGCATATCAGTAATAGTCGCTCTCAAAAATGCAAAGTAGACTTGCAATGTTTGAAAAACAAGATCTAACTCATAACATGTCAGTTCAAATAATCTAATTCATTTTTTATATAGTTAATTTTTATCTGGTACCGTCTGATATATTCTTACTAGCACTTGTATACACTTGAAATGTCCTAAGATCAGAATTACTGCCTTTTACTGGGTTAAAATTATTGAAAACCAAATTTAATTGGAATATTTGGTAACCTGAACACTTTTAAAACCAATTGAAAGCACCCAAAGGAATGGAAATGATCCCAATGGGTGATACCTATGACTAAGGCTTATTACGTAAAGTTCCAAGTCCCCGCTGACCTAGTTAGCCCAATCTACGAAGCAGTGAGGGTTGCTCATCAGAGCGGTAAAGTAAAGAAAGGTACAAACGAAGTCACAAAGGCAATTGAGAGAGGAATAAGTAAACTCGTAGTTATAGCTGAGGATGTTGAACCACCAGAGGTAGTAGCACATCTGCCAATACTCTGTGAGGAACATAATTTACCGTATAGCTTTGTGCCAAGCAGACAAGAATTGGGCAAGGCATTAGGAATCGATGTCACCTCTGCAGCAGCTGCGATAATAGATTCAGGAGATGCTCAACACATAGTTGACCAAATTGTGGCATCGCTGGCGCAGATAAAAGGTGGTCAAGCTAGCAAATGAGTTCTGAAGTACCCATTCCAGCC
This sequence comes from uncultured Nitrososphaerota archaeon, assembly GCA_963701075.1. Taxonomy (GTDB): domain Archaea; phylum Thermoproteota; class Nitrososphaeria; order Nitrososphaerales; family Nitrosopumilaceae; genus Nitrosotalea. The sequence goes on along the minus strand of OY969559.1, from coordinate 101,791 downwards.
GAAGTAATACAAATTGTTGGCCGAACAGGCATTGCAGGAGAGGTTATACAAGTTAGAGTAAAGATATTGGATGGAAAAGACAAAGGTAGGGTTCTGACAAGAAATGTAAAGGGCTCTGTTAGAATGTCAGATATACTCATGTTACGTGAAACCGAGCGTGAAGCAAGGAAGATAAAGTGATTAGAAATTGAGCGTTCTAGTTAAGCCATGTAGTTTTTGTAACAGGCCAGTAGCAAAGGGATCTGGTACCATGCTTGTAAAAAATGACGGCACAGTATTTTGGTTCTGTTCTTCTAAATGCAAAAAGAACATGCTTGTTCTCAAGCGTGATCCTAGAAGACTCAAGTGGACAAACAAATACGTCAAAGGCGGAATAAGGGTCAAAAAATAAAATGACTGAACAGACATTATTTATAGTAAAACCTGACGGTGTAGAAAGAAAAATTGCAGGAAAAATTATTTCAAGATTTGAAAAGAAAGGCTTCAACATTGTAAAACTAAAGATGTTTACTTTTACAAAACAGATGGCAGAAGAATTTTACTCGGATCATAAATCAAAGCCATTTTTTGGCGAACTTGTCTCTTTTATTACATCAGGAAGAGTTGTTGCAGCAGTGATTGAAGGAAATAATGCTATTGCTACAACAAGACTCATGATAGGCTCTACCAAATCCTTTGAGGCAGCTCCGGGAACAATTAGGGGTGACTTTGGACTTGGAATATCAGATAACATAATTCATGCCTCCGATTCTAAGGAAAGTTTTGAAAAAGAGGTAGCTGTAATATTCAAGTGAAAGTGGTTGCAAATACGACAGCCGATAGTGGCAGTTCTAGGTCACGTAGACTCTGGTAAGACCTCACTATTAGACAAGATAAGAGGTACAGGTGTCCAAGCCCGTGAAGCAGGCGGTATCACGCAACACATAGGAGTTAGTTTTCTTCCTACTGACGTAATCAAGAAAGTGTGCGGACCACTGTTCGCAAAAATGGCAGGCGATAGCCAAGAAATTCCTGGATTGTTAGTCATTGATACGCCAGGGCATGAAATTTTCACAAACTTGAGGGCACGTGGAGGCTCTGCAGCAGACATTGCTATTTTGGTAGTAGACGTAAATCGAGGTTTTCAACCACAAACCAATGAAAGTCTGAAAATCTTGCAGAGTAGAAAGGTTCCATTTGTAATTGCTCTCAACAAGGTGGATATGGTTTCAGGCTGGAAAAAGAACCCAACAACGAAGTTTATCACTCAATCCATAAAAGAACAAGATCCTTTCGTGCAAACTTCGCTCGATGAGCTTCTGTACAATGTTGTGGGAACACTATCGATACTTGGCTTCAGTTCTGAAGCATTTTACAGAGTCAAAGATTTTACAAAAGAAGTTTCAATCGTTCCCGTTAGCGCTAGGTCAGGAGAAGGAATTCCAGAATTGCTAGCAGTCCTTGTAGGTCTTACCCAACAATATCTACAAAAGAAACTCGACCAGACAGAGAAACCCACAAGAGGCATAGTTCTTGAAGTAAAAGAAGAGACTGGCCTTGGAGTAACTGCCAACATTATTTTGATTGATGGAAATCTTAAAAAGAGTGACTCCATAGTTCTTGCCAAAAGAGATTCTGTAGTAATTACAAAACCCAAAGCAATACTCTTACCAAAACCATTGGATGAAATGCGCGATCCAAGGGACAAATTCCGACCAGTAAACGAAGTCTATGCCGCTGCTGGAATTAAGATTGCATCTCCAGACTTGGAAGGAGTCTTACCTGGAAGTCCAGTTTATGCCTCTGCCGACGAATCAAAGATTGAAGAATTTAAAAAATTAATCGAGTCTGAAATGAAGTCAGTCTTTGTAAAGACTGACAAAAAAGGCGTGATTCTAAAATGTGACACTATTGGATCTCTTGAAGCCATCACTGACATGTTAAAACGACAAAGCGTTCCAGTATCAATGGCTGACATAGGTCCAGTAACTAGGCGTGATGTTGTCGAGGCTCTTGCAATAAAGGAAAATGACAGGCATCTTGGAGTAGTGATTGCATTTAATGTAAAAATTTTACAGGATGCTCAAGAAGAAGCGGAGGCAAACCACATTAGAATTTTCCATGATCAAGTCATATACAGTCTGATTGATAATTATGTCAACTGGGTCCAAGAGGACACGGCCAATGAAGAAAACGCTATATTTCAGGAACTAACTCCTATTTGCAAACTGACATTTCTAAAGGGATACATATTTAGAAAAAGCAATCCAGCTGTCTTTGGAGTCAGGGTGGATGTTGGTACCCTCAAACAAAAAATCAATATAATGAACGCAGATGGAAAAAAAATTGGTCTTGTTCACCAACTTCAGGATAATGGAAAGAACATAGATTCTGCCAAAAAGGGCCAAGAAGTAGCCATATCTATTCAAAATGTCACTGTTGGAAGACAGGTTTCAGAAGAAGATGTCTTTTATTCACTGCCTCCATCTAGAGAAGCTAGGCTTTTACTCAAGGAATTTTCTCACAAGTTAAATCCTGAGGAACTTCAGACCTTGCAGAAAATAATAGAGCTTCAGAGAAAATCAAATTCCGTTTACGGCTATTGAGAATATTTCTGGGCAAGCATGTGGAGGCCTGGTTCCCCTACTGCACCTACTGCCTTATCGACAAGTTTACCTCCCTTGAAGACCAAAAATGTAGGTATTGCATACACTTGGTATCTTTGGGAAATTCCTTGTGCTTCATCCACATTTACGCGAGCAAACTTGATGCCCTTGTATTTTTTTGCCAATCTAGTAAATATGGGCAACATAAACTGACAGGGTCCACACCATGTGGCCCAAAAATCAACTATTACTGGAGCATTACCAGCTATTCCATTGTCAAAACTTGTATCATTTAGTTCTAAAATTTCCTGCTCCTTGTGAGAAGTCATTTCAGCTAACTTCTTTTTCATTATCTTTTCTATTTCCTCGTCTACCAACTTGATAAAATGAATTCAAACAGTATTTAATAATTTGTACTAGAGATCAAGAAGAAATCTCATCACAACTGGTTTTTCCAGTTTTATTTCCATGAGATGAAAGGTGGGGGCTTTGATTTCTAATTTAAAATGGTGTTTTTGAAAATCAATCTCTTCCCCATTTATCGTTGCATTTAGAACATATTCTTGTGATTTGCTTATGCAAACTTTAAAGCTGGCTCCAACAAATCCATCCGTTATTGTAAGTATGATTATCTCCTCAAGCCAGCTATATAGCAAGTTGTTCAGATCTCGTGCCTTTATCTCAATTTTTTTTTCCATTTTTTTTTCAACTGATTTAATATCAAAAATTGTATCGACTACAGCAATTCCAGCTGTTTCAAAGGCTTCTTCCAGGGTTTGCCCAGTTACTTCAATGAATGCATCTGTCATGTGTTCTAAATAGCGATATGTCATATGGCCGACCTTTGGTAAGTTTCACTTGTGTTATTAATTTATCACAATTGCAATTTTGTAAAATCAGAAAGTCTAAATGCATTGGAACAAAAGTGAGTCTTGAATTTGGACTTACCACGTGGGATGAGAGATATAGAACACAAGGAATCTGCCACAATAGAATACGTACGACAAAAATTCATAGAAACATCAAATCTATTCAGATTTCAATTCATGGAGCCATCTCCCATAGAACTTGTCTCAGTGATAGAAACAAAGAGTGGGCCTTCTATAAGAAATGAAATTTACTATTTTATAGACAAGGGAGACAGAGAAGTTGCGCTGCGCTTTGACTTTACTATTGGTCTTACTAGATATGCCACCTCTCAAAAATCAATGAGGCTTCCTGCAAAGTTCTGTACTTTTGGGGGGGTATGGAGATATGACGAGCCACAAAAAGGGCGATACAGATTCTTTCATCAGTGGGATGTGGAAATATATGGAGAACCAAATACAGAGTCTGACGCGGAAATAATAGATTTTACTTCAAAGTTTTTCTCAAGCCTCAAACTTGGAAATATTGTAATTGATATCTGTGACCGAGAACTAGTTGAATCATATGTAAAAAGCATTTTCAAGACTGATTCGTCTGATGTAATCGGCGATATTCTAAGGGCTGTAGATAAGATACAAAAGAAGAGAAAACAGGAAATAATCAAAGAATATCAAGAAAAGGGATATTCTGTTCCAGACTTGGAACTGGTTTTGGAATTTTCTCAAATGAAGGGAACTCCACGAGAAATTGAGAAAATGATTGATACGGGCAAGCTCAAAAACTGGGACAAGATACTGCAACTGTTTGAATCACTAAAAAATAGAGGCGTAGAAAATGTCAGAGTAAACTTTGGTACTGTGCGAGGCCTTGATTATTATTCTGGAATTGTTTTTGAGGTATTTGACAGCAGCTCAGACCTGGGAGCACTTGTTGGTGGCGGTCGTTATGACACATTAACAAAAGCATTTGGGCGAGACGACATGGGTGCAACTGGTGCTGCAGGTGGTGTGGAGCGCATAGTACATTCCCTAGAGAAACAAGGAATTACAAATTTGTCAAATAATGAAGAACATGTATGGGTAGCATCTGTAAATGATGAAATGAAGAAAATTGCCATTAGCATTGCATCTGCACTCCGACTCAAAGGTATACCGTCTGAGGTGGATTTGGCAGGTAGGTCACTTAGGAAACAAATGGACATGGCATCAAATTCCAAGTACGTGATAATAATAACTCCAAAGGAGTATAGTGAAAAATCGGTTTTAATTCGTAATATGAAGGATGGCTCTGAGAAACAGATTAAACTCGATTCCCTTCTAAATGATCCGCGATCTAGTCTTCAACTTTGAATGCTTTTGTAAGCATCACTAGCTCAGGACCGTTTGTAAGTGAACCTACTACCATGGATTTGTTGTTTGCCAGTATTCCTGAGGAGACAAAAGGAGATCCACCATTGATGGTAGCAGGTTCAAGCTCTACCCCTAGAACTTGTGATATGGTTCTGATGTCTTCTTCTTCAGTTTCAGGATGTATGATTCCGCCATGGGAATTGGCCTTTGCCATGGCACCGCTTTGATAGTATCCGGCAACTTTTTTTCTTATCACTTCTATTCCTAGAACATCTTCGACTTTTTTTACATATTCAGATGGAATTAGAGGTGACATTATTCCGCCTTTGTCATTTACGCATAGCAGATTGCCTATAGCTGTGTACTTTGTATCAAGTATGTCTACATTAAGGCCAGTTGATTTTTTTAGATGAACCACCTCTTCCTCAAGAGAATTTCGTGGTAACAATATTCCGTTGTTGTTCATCACCATTAAAACTCCAAGAAGTCTGGTGTTAGCTACTGATGTAAAGACATAATCAGTTTTGAGGAACTCGCACAAATTTTTAACTTTTGTTATAGCAAAACCATTTGGAATAAAGACAAAACTGTCATTACATTTTGCATAAATGCCTACATTAGGACTGCGATATACATCATACTTGAAAATTCCCATGCTTACAACCAATTTCTGAAAGATATGAATTTATCTTGCATGACTGGCAAATTATAGGAAGATAAACTCATTACCTGACTTGACCGCTTGGCAGATTGCTTTGCCCGTATTCTTGTACACACTTTAAATAAGTAGAAATATTCTTGCAATATCGTGCCAATAGATCCAAACTTTCCAAAGAACCACAAAGTGGAAGAAAAATTCAAAGATCCATTAAGTGAGAGTTATTATCTAGTTTGGGGACCTGGACGTCTTGCAGAGGCGGCATCAGATCCAAAAGTCATAGCTGATTACAAGACAGCAGGTGAAGAAATCAAACCTATGGGGGTGCATGGGACATATGTCGCAGTAGATTGGGATTCCTGTGTTGCTGACGGAATATGTCTATTGAGTTGTCCAGTAAAAGTATTTGAGTGGTACAAAAATCCAGGAGAAACAGGCAGAAACGATAGAAAGGACTTTACTGATAAGGCAAGCCCTGTACAGGAAGCTAACTGCATTTGGTGTATGGCATGCGTAGAAGTTTGCCCCACAAAAGCAATCAAAGTTGATCAGGCAAATCAAGAAATTCACGAAAAAGAGTTTGCTAACCTATCTTAGTTTAAACTAACTTTGTCTAGGTTTAAATAACATATCCTGTGACAAAAAACCATATGCCAATACCCGAAGACTTTCCAAAGGGATACAAACCAATTGGAAAAATAAATCAATCCGACGAGCACTTTCACTTCAGATGGGGTCCTGGTAAACTAGCCGAAGCTTCTAAAGATGAGAATTGCATAGCGGCGTTTAAGGCCAGGGGTGAAAAGATAGAACCCGTAGGTGTGAGTGGCACCATGGTCGCAGTAGATTGGGATTCTTGTGTTGCTGACGGTGCATGCATCGAGGCTTGTCCAGTACAAGTCTTTCAGTGGTATAGAACAGAGAAAGATGTTCCAGCTATCAAGGCAGTAAACATTACAATGGCTGGAACTGGTAGTTCAGTAAAAGAAGAACGAAAAGACTACACAGACAAGGCTGATCCAATAAGAGAACATGACTGCATTTGGTGCATGGCATGTGTTTCAGTTTGTCCTCCACAGGCAATCAAGGTAGATCAATCTAACCTAGAACACCATGAAAAGGCAGCAGGAACCTTTACCAAAATGGAGACCGGTTCTGTTAATCCACACGCACACCACTAGAATTTTTCGACTTTTTTATTTTTCTTAATTATCTGATATATTGTACAAATACTTGTTATTTGCCAGATAACGTTTGTTCTTAAACAAATTTTAACAAGTCTTTTCTGAAAAAGTATTGCAGAGGTCGCCTAGCCCGGCATGGCGTGGGCCTTGAGAGCCTATGTGCGCAAGCACGCGGGGGTTCAAATCCCTCTCTCTGCGCTATTTACCTATTTTTCCTAGCTCTGCCAAAAGGGCGGAAAGTTGAATCTCGGGATTGGCACCTATTATGAGCCGATAATCGTATTTGGCGATGGATTCCAAAATATCTGAAAGATTATCCGTCTTTAGTTTGTAGCATTCTTCATTAAGGTATTTTAGGAAATCCGATTCCGACATTCCATATATCTTGATGAGTTCAACCATCTTGTTTCTTGCCTCTGTCAACTTTCCAGATAGTGCAATCTTCAGGATATCTCCTACATCACTAATCTTTGTAAGCCCGGCAGATGCCTTTACATTATCTTCATTTATTATTCCAAGACTTGCAGTTGCTTGTAGCATATTGATAGAATGGCGCATATCGCCTTCTGAATACGAATATAGCGATTTCAGGCCTTCCTTGTTGTACTTGATTTTTTCTTTTTTGCAAATCTCTTCTAGATGTCCTATTATCTCTTCTTCAGAGATCCTGGTGAATTTGAATACGGCGCATCTACTTTGAAGTGGTTCTATAATTTTTGATATGTTATTTGCAATCATGATAAACCTGCAATGACCAGCTGTATCTTCTATGATTCTCCTAAGGGCAGTCTGAGCGTCAGAGGTCATTTCATCAGCTTCGTCTAGTATGACAAGCTTAAACGGTATTTTGGTGTCAAGTCCTGAGAACCTTGCAAACTTTTTTACTCTGTCTCTTACCATGTTTATTCCTCTTTCATCTGAAGCGTTCAACTCTAAGGTGTATTCTTTCCATGAATCCCCCAGAATCTCTCTTGCAAGACATAGGGCAGTGGTGGTCTTACCTACGCCTGCCGATCCAGAGAACATCAGGTGTGGCATCTCGGATGTATTTTTTAAAAGTGATTTCAAACTGCCTACTATCTCTTTCTGATTTATTATGGATGATAGTTTCATCGGGCGGTATTTTTCAACCCACATGGAGGATTCGGTCATATGGTCCTACCTCTTTGCCCTACTAATAAAATTAAGTCTATGATCTTGCATGGATGCATTGTTCTTGATGCCGATCTGATGTGGGCTATTGGTAATGCCATAATACCCATCTATTAAGAAGGGGTAGAATGGATTATTACTAGAGCGATCATCCGATGAACTTTATATTAAATATCACGAGGCAAATCATGATAGAAAGTAATGTACGAGTAACTAGATCAAATGATCAGAGTAAATTGTTAACAGAATTGATCGATCAGCTTTAGGGCCTAATGGAGGATCATGAAGTAAATTGGATATATCGGAACTAATACAGATGCATAGTATAGGGTATCGCTTACAGGAGGTCAAAGTCAACTTTGGGTATGATCTCAAAATCGATGCACCTGAAGTATCAATTGATGCCAAACATGGTGAAATTTTGAGTATACCGCGATGGGTAGCTGAGGTATTATCGTCAGAAAAACTTGCTGAAGTACAGGACACCGATATGGTAGTAGCTTTGAAGCAAGCCATTGTGAAAGAAAACGTACAGGGAGATTTTGATCTTTCTACCCTAGAGCCAGAATTTTACATAAAAATGAATTCATTCATGCAAAGACTGCCCCAGCAAGACCGTGATAAAATAGAAAGCATGCTAAATTCCCTTGTTCGTAAAAGACAAGGAAAGATCATTAGATTGGCAGATTCATCCAAGATGGCTACTGAATTAGCAAAGAAATTGACAGTTGAAGAGCGAGCCCTATTTGATTATATTCATGATAACAGTGCAGAATTTAAAAAACAAGTTATAGGCGATAAGAAATGACCGTACAGTCTGAATCTATTTCATCAAGCAAGCTTCAGGATCAGGTAAGGGAATTCCTAAGTCAATTCAAAGATAAATCGGGTTCATACAAGTATGTTGACGAAATTGACCAGATGATGGCAAAGAAAATTCAATACATTGTGGTAGATTACAACGAACTGGTATCATACCACGAAATTGAATCTGTTTTCAATGTGGATCCAGATGAAATTCTTCATGCTTTCAGCGGGGCAATCAAGGACATTCTCAAGGAAAGATTTCCGCAATATGCAGAAAAAATCCGTCATGATATTAGAGTCAGGATTTCAAACTATCCAGCACAGCGAAGTCTGCGTGAAGTAAATGCAGAGGTTATAGGAAAAATGATAAGTGTTTCGGGAATGGTTGTAAGATCTTCTGAGATTAAACCACTTGCAAAAGAACTAGTTTACATCTGTCCAGATGGACATCAGACTAAAAGAATTCAGGAAAAAGGTCTTGAATTCAAGGAACCCCTAAAATGTGATAATGGAAAATGTACTCATAGAGATCTAGAATTAAATCCTGAACAAAGCAAATTCATTGATTTTCAAATGGTGCGACTCCAGGAACTACCTGAAGATCTACCTCCAGGTCAATTACCTCATTATCTTGACGTTACAGTGCTTCAAGACTTGGTTGACAACGCAAGACCAGGAGACCGTGTAATTCTTACGGGAATTGTAAGGATTGAACAAGAGCACATACCTTCTATGAGAGGAAAGAGCGGGATTTACAGATTAAGAATTCAGGGAAATAATATAGAGTTTCTAGGTGGTAGGGGAAACAAGAGCTCTAGGAGCACTGAAAGGGAAGAAATCTCTCCAGATGAAGAGAAGATAATCAAATCGCTTGGAAAAAATGCAGACATTTACGACAGGCTTGTAGCTTCATTTGCTCCTCACGTTCATGGTCATGATATCATCAAAGAGTCAATCTTGTTGTTGATTGTAGGTTCTACTCAGAAACTTCTTGCTGATGGTGCTAAAATTCGTGGAGATATCAACGTCTTTTTGGTGGGTGATCCTGGTACGGCAAAAAGCGAGATGTTAAAGTTCTGTGCAAGAATTGCTCCAAGAGGACTCTACACATCAGGAAGAGGTTCCACTGCAGCAGGACTCACAGCAGCTGTAGTGAGAGATAAGATTGGTATAATGATGCTTGAAGCAGGAGCGGTTGTTCTGGGCGATCAAGGCCTTGTTTGCATAGATGAATTTGATAAAATGAAGCCAGAAGACAGAAGTGCATTGCATGAAACTATGGAACAACAGTCAGTAAGCATTGCAAAAGGTGGAATTGTTGCAACGTTGAACGCAAGAACCTCAATTTTGGCTGCTGCAAACCCAATGTATGGAAAATATGATCCATTCAAGAACATAACGGAAAATGTTAACCTGCCAGTCCCACTTTTAACACGTTTTGATCTCATCTTTGTCGTTAGGGATATCCCATCAAAAGAAAGAGATACAAGAATAGCACGACACATATTGAATCTACATCGAACTTCAGGAACTGACATTAAATCACTAATTGACGTAGATATTCTTACAAAGTATCTGACATATACGAAAAGATTTGATCCGATACTTACATCAGAAGCAGAGGAAAAGATTCTAGAATATTATATGACAATGAGAAACGTAGAATCTGAGGGAATGATTACAGTAACCCCAAGACAATTAGAAGGGCTTGTGAGATTAGCTACTGCTAGAGCAAGGCTATTGATGAAGACACAAGTTGAGAGCGAAGATGCAGAAAGGGCAATATTTCTAATACAAAGCATGCTTCAAGACGCAGGAGTCGACGTGAACACTGGAAAGGTGGACCTTGGAGTTCTTCAAGGTAGGCCTCACAGTGAAGTATCAAAGATGCAACTATTCATGGATGTAATGAAATCATTGGAAGGAGATGAGAAAAGACCTGTCGAAGAAAAAACCTTCGTAAAAGAACTAGTCAAGACAGGCAAATTCACTGAAGAGGAAGCAAGAAAATACATCAAGAAATTGCAACGAGAGTCAGCTATTTATGAATCAAAACCCGGTCATTATAACCGGGTATGAAAGTATCGGAACTAGATATCCCCAAAACTGCAATCAAATTTCTTTGCGATAGTGGATTTGTTACTCTTTATCCACCGCAAGAAAAGAGTGTAAAGGCTGGGTTATTAGATGGAAAAAGCATCCTTGTTTCTGCTCCAACTGCAAGCGGAAAGACGCTAATTGCCATGCTTGCCATAATAAAGCACATCTCTGAGAAAAAGGGCAAAGTAGTGTATCTCAGTCCTCTCAAAGCACTCGCTTCTGAAAAATTTTCTGAATTTAAAAAACTAGAATCTGTAGACCTTGATAAAAAAATTAAGATTCAGATTTCAACAGGTGATTATGATCAGACTGATAAAAATCTAGGATCAAACGATATTCTTGTTCTTACCAATGAGAAGATGGACTCTGTAATGAGGCAAGGCGCTGAATGGCTAAATGAAATCAGTCTTGTTATTGCAGACGAGGTCCATTTACTGGGGGATGAGGATAGGGGACCAACCCTTGATATTGTGCTCACCAAACTAATGTCACTCCAGAAAAAACCGCAGATACTTGCACTTAGTGCAACCGTGACTAATGCTGATGAGATATCGAAGTGGCTTGATTGCAAACTTGTAGAAAGCGACTGGAGGCCAGTTCCGCTCTGGGAAGGAGTTTACGATCAGGGTATGGTAACAATGCAGAACAAGAAGAATTTTCAAATTGAGACAAGCATTAGGGGAGCGCCAGTTGACTTGGGCTTGGATTCTCTCAAAAATGGAGGCCAAGCAATCCTGTTTGCTGAAACTAGAGCACGATCTGTATCTCTTGCAACAAAGGCATCTGATGCAGTTTCAAAACATATCACAGAAGAAGAGAAGAAAATTCTAGAACAAATCTCACAAAGACTTCTTGAAAACAATGAACATACAGAACTCATTAGAAATCTAGCAACGTTAGTGAAAAAAGGTGTTGCATTTCACCATGCAGGGCTGAACCAGAACTGCAGAGACATTGTAGAGTTAGAATTTAGGAATAGGAGAATAAAGATCCTGACTTCTACGCCTACACTGGCTGCTGGAGTAAATCTTCCAGCAAGAAGAGTAATAATTTCTAGCATCAATAGATATGACGGAAAATATGGAGTCAACAAACCTATCAGCATTCTTGAATACAAACAGCTTTCTGGAAGAGCAGGGAGGCCTCAATATGATGAATATGGAGAATCTATTATCGTTGGAAGCTCTAACAGTAATGATCTCTTTGATTATTACATCAATGGCATGCCGGAGCCAATTTCTTCAAAACTTACAGATGACAAGGCACTACGAATTCACATATTGAGCCTAGTTTCAACTACTCCTGGAATAAAAAATGAAGAAATTGTTGATTTTTTTTCAAAAACACTTTCGGGATTTCAGGAAAGAAAATCAACTATAAAATTCAAGATTCAGATAGCATTACGCTATCTTGAACTGGAAGAACTCTTGAAACAAAAAGGAGGTAGATTCATCGCAACAGAATTTGGCAAAAAGACTTCAACTTTGTACATAGATCCACTAACAGCTGTTTATTTCAGAAAAACACTTCAGCAAATTTCAAAAGGCAGAAAACACACTCTTGGGATATTACACATTATCACAAGCTGTGAGGATTTTTTCCCCAAGTTTTCATTAAGGAACAAAGATTATGAATTACTCAGTACGCTTCTTGAAAACTATTCTGATCAATTGATTGAAAGCATTTCAGAATATGATTGCAATCGAAGCCTACTTGCAATGCATGCTTGGATCACTGAATCAAGCGAGATCTCTCTTTCTGATAATCTGGGTATCGAATCAGGGGACATGCATAGAATGTCTGAAACAGCAGACTGGCTCATTCATGCATTTTATGAGATTGCAAAGCTTGAAAAGTCAAATAACGTAATGGACGAACTAGACGTCTTACGAACTAGAATGGCATATGGAATAAAGGAAGAACTTGTTGATCTTGTCAAAGTACGGGGCATTGGAAGAATACGTGCAAGAATTCTGTACAAAAATGGAATCAAGAACCTAGACGAATTAGCATCGATTCCTGTTGAAAAACTTGCCAAAATTGATAAGATTGGGCCTGGAATTGCAGAAAACATAAAGACACAACTCAAAAAGATAAGATGATGTTTGACAAAACAATAGCGGCTATAGTAGTTTCAGCCATAGCATTTGTTACTGTTTACGCCATTACTCCAATTCTTATCAAAAACCTAGAAAAAAGAAAACTTGTAGTCAAAGATTACAATAGAGTTGGAGGTGCAATGGTGGCAAGGCCTGGGGGTCCATCCCTTCTTGCAGGAATCTTGGTCTCAGAACTTGTTCTTTATGCGTTCTTTTCTTCAGTAGATGTATTGGCAATAATTCTTACCACTTTTCTGGCATTTCTTGTAGGTTTGGCAGATGATAGAAAAGTATTGGGTGGGTGGTTCAAACCTCTTGCTCTAGCAGCTACTGCAATTCCAATAATTTTGTTAGGAGCACATGGTTCACATTTGGATTTTCCACTATTTGGCTCTGTTCACATTCCTGAATTGTATCTGGCCTTGATAATTCTCATGATTCCAATTACGGGAAATACGGTAAATTCTATTGATGTGCTAAATGGTGTTGCAAGTGGATTTATGACAATTGCTAGTTTTGCGCTCACGATATCATTGTTTATCGTTCATCATTATGATATAGGTATAGCAAGTTTGCCTCTAGGTTTTGTATCTCTTGCTTTTTACAAATACCACAAGTTTCCTAGCAGAATATTTCCTGGTGATTCAGGAGCACTCACCTTAGGTGCTATGTATGGAACAATTGCTATAGTAGGTCATGTAGAAATAATCGCTGCGGTTGCTTTGTTGCCCGCAGTGATAAACTCATTTCTATTTCTATCAAGCGTAAAACGAATAGTTGAACACAGGCAACTAAAATCAAATCCTGTGGAACATACCGAAGATTTCAAACTCAAAGCTACTGAACACAAAGACGCTCCAGTGACGTTGGTGCGTTTGATTTTAGCTAATGGACCTATGACAGAAAAAGAGGTAGGATTTACAATTTTCAAGCTAGCGCTGTTTTCAGCTGCACTTGCAATCATTACGGCATTTATGACAGGTATTAAGATATGAAAGGGCAGATCTTTGTATATGTCTTCATAATGTGGCTAATGATTCTAGCCGGTGGAGGCCTTCTTGTTTTAACAATTGCGCCAATCTCGATACAAGGTTTTGGAAAATATAGTGAATTTTTAGATTCAGGCATAAAGGCAATCATTGCTGTATTTCTTGTAGTGCTCTGGATCTTTATCATGTCAAAGATAAAGAACTGGATATTTCACAAGCAAATCAGAAATTAGCTATCTTCCCAATCTTTCTTCTTTTTATCATATTCTTCACGAGAATACTTGATTTTGGCTGGAACTCCGACAACTACTGTATTTGCAGGAACATCTTTGATAACTACTGCCCCCATTGCCACTACACTATTTTTTCCAATTGTTACTCCAGCTTTTATGACAGACTCTTGAGCCTATCACTGCACCATCTTCTATGGTAACTCCGATCATTTTCTTACTTGCCGGATATGGGTCATTTGTCAGAGCAGCAGCAGGTCCGATGAAAACATTTTTTCCTATTCTGGAGAGAGGAGGTATGTATACCATGCCTTCTATCATTGTATTGTCACCAATTTTTACATTGTAATCCACATGAGCAAGAGAACCAATCTTTACATTGTCTCCGATCTCTGCGTTGTCACCCACGTATGCAAAATGCCATATTTTCACATTCTTGCCCAATTTTGCCTTCTCTGATACAAAATTTGTAACCATTTTTCATCACAAATGCCAAGGAGAGGCTCTTGTTGACAATCTTTTCGGGTAGTTTGTCTTTGTACTTTTTCAAGAATTCTATCTCCTGATTTTTGTCTCTTAGTTCATCTGGTAGCATGATGGGAATCTCATCTATTATGGGATAAAATCTAGAACACTTGGAACAAAATATTGCACCTTCTGAAATAACGTCTTCTTTTGATAAAATCTCGAAAATATCAAGTGGGAAATGTTTGTCTATTGGACATGCAAGAATTTCCATCATTTTTTTGTTCATTTGAGATCTAGATAAATTGGAGTCCCTTTGTGACTAGATAAAAGTGCCGCCTCAGCTATCTTTGTTGTATTTAATGCGTCTTCCGGCCTTACCCTTATGTTTTCTTTGCCCTCTGACGCAGCAATGAAATTTTTAATTTCCAAAAGAAGTGGTTCTTCTACGTCTTTTCGTGGAATCTCGGCTCCTGAATTGGTTTCTATCTTTACTTCTTGTGTGATAAAATCAGAAGAAATTATTGCATCTCCACAAACAGCATTGAATCTTCTAACTTTAATTGGAGTTATCCAGTTTGATGAAATAATGGCTACTTTGTTTTCTCTAAAACCTAGCATTATTGTAGCAAAATCTTCATGCTCATGTCTTATTCTACCGGATCTTGCAAAGACCACTTCAGGAACATCATCAAAAAGCCACATGGCTGTATCTATATCGTGAACTGAAGTGTCGTAAATTATCCCAACATCTTTGATGTGGGGAGGCATTCTGTTTTCTCGATGAAATTCTAACATTATCAGCTCTCCGTATTTTTTTGTCTTGACGTATTCCTTTACAAGTGAGACTGCTGGGTTGAATCTCTCGATATATCCTGATGTTAGGGTTACCTTGTTCTTCTTTGCTAATTCTAGCAGTTCATCACCCTCAAGAGAGAGATATGTCATGGGTTTTTCGACAAATACATTTTTCTTCTTTTGTAGCAATGTCTTGGCAATTCCAAAATGAGTTGATGTAGGGGTACAAACAAAGGCGGCATCAAATTGCTCTGATCCTAAAAGAGAATCGATGCTTGAGTAGTGATTAACAGAGTACTTTGTTCCAAATTCCTTGGCTCTTGATAAATCTGCGTCACAGATTGCTGAAAGAACTCCAAGTTGGGAAAGAATTCTTGTGTGGTTCTTGCCAAAACCTCCAACTCCGATTTGTACAATTTTCATTTTAATACACCGGTGTTATCCATCTGGAATACCTTTTGTTTCTTCCCATTGTAATTTCTGAATATGTGCTCTGTAGTTTCTGTGTTATTTTTCCGACTTTGCCATCTCCAACGCTTTTGCCATCGACGGAAACAATAGGTGTTATCTCGGCTGCGGTGCCAGTCAAAAACACTTCATCTGCAAAATAAATCTCTGTTCTTGGAATGTCACGTTCTACTGTTTCGTAACCAAGATCTTTTGCTATTTTAATCACAGAATCTTTTGTAATTCCTTCTAATGCCGAAGAACTAGAAGACGGTGTCAGTAATTTCTTATCTCTTATAATGAATATGTTCTCGCCAGGAGCTTCACTGATGTTCCCGAGATGATCTAGCAGGATTGCTTCATCATATCCATTTCTCTTACACTCTTGGGTTGCCAATATTGAATTCAAATAATTACCGCCCATCTTTGCAAGGGGAGGAGTAGAAATGTCATGAATTCTTCTCCATGATGAAATACCTGCACTGATTCCATTTTTATTGAATAGATCTCCGAAGGGAAACATTACAACTGCTGCATGAGTTGGGCTGCTTTCTGTCACATGAAGATTTATCCCATATCGTCCTACAAAATAAAACGGTCGTATGTAACATGATTCTCTTACATTGTTTTTCTTACAGAGTCCTGTTATTGCGTCAGCTATTTGCTTGTCTGTAAATCTCAGTGAAATGGAATACACCCTTCCAGAATTCCTAAATCTTTTGATATGATCCTGCAATCTGAAAATGTAAAGATTTTTTGAATTCCAATAACCCCGTAATCCCTCAAAAACAGAAGTTCCATAATGAACGGCATGGGTCATTACAGAAACTTTCGCTTCATCGTCCTTTACAAACTTGCCATCAAACCAAACAAACTTGGGAACAAAAGTTTTCATATACAAAACCCATTCTGCCTATAATTAATCTATTTCTACCAAAACCCAGTACTTGGAAATTTCATGCCAAGTACTCTATATGTCAGGTCAGGAGAATTTGCAAATTTCTTCACAACATCCCAATTCTCATGTATGATCTTTACAATTTCAGGTTCCACATACTGTTCCCAGTCAGTATCCTTTCCCATTGCAGATTCAAACATTTTTTGTTTTACAAATGAAGCTGATGTTTCTTTTCTTTGACCGACCTTTGGATTCAATCCGTAAATCCTTAGCACAAAGGCTTCTGCCTTGTCTCCAGTATACGTAAAGTAATCTGTTTTAATTCCGTCCAAAATTTGCTTTTTGATGTTCCACGAATAAGGTGAAAGTAATGGAGGCATGTATTTTGAAAATGGCGAATAAAATGTGTAATTTGATACTATGGATATAGAGTCTCCAAACACTGATTCAAGCATTTTTTTTCTCAACTCATAACTGAATGGAAAACTCTTACTGTTGATTTCATTGCCATCGATTCTGAATATGACTGGAAGAACCCTCACGTCATTGCCATTTTTTAATTCGTTGATGATTTCAACGTGAGCTTTGGTAACAGGATTGAGATGAGCAAGGTAGATTGCGATTGTCAATTGCCTTCTATATTTGTCTGGTATATTTCAATCCTTGACTGAATTTGATCAAAATATTCCAATTTGAAAATGGGGACGATGGGACTTGAACCCACGACATCCAGCGCCCGAGGCTGGCAGTCTGCCAAGCTAACCTACGTCCCCGTAGTCTGGCCAGAATGATAGAATATTATCTTTTCAAATGAAATTTGACTATCCGTAGGACTCGTATTTTATCTCAAAGCTTTTGTCAGGTCTTTTGGTTCTCTCAGTTACAAATCCTTTTGGAGTCAACACGTCGAGACATCCATCTATGGTTCCCTGCCAGCCACAAATGAAAAACACTGTATTATCCTTGGTAATTTTCTCTCCAACCAGTTTCTCAAGTGGTGACATCTCTCCATTTTTTGACTGCAAGAAAGTCTCTACTCTTCCTTTTTGCCCGTTCCAAGTTCTGTTGAACCATTCATCGGGTCGACTGATAGCTGATCTATACCTAAAGTTGAACTTGTCTTTGCCTCGGTCTAGACTTTCTTCTTCAAGCTGAGTCAGTTCCTCCCTGTAGCCAAGCTCATCTACATAGCTTGCTCCATGCAAAACAACTATCTCTCTCTTGCTTCCAGTATCATGAAGATGACGTGCATAACTGACAAACGGGGCTAGACCTGTACCGCCCCCTAAGCAAACAATTCTTCTGTCGTCTGGGTCTCCGTTGGGTTTCTTTTCTTCAATGGTAAAGGCCCCGGTAGGCTTTATCCAAGTAATTTCATCTCCTTCTTTTGCGCTAAACAAAACTGTTGTAAGGCGACCAGGAAGCGGTTTTCTGACCCATCTTATGTATAGTTCAATGTACTTTCTGTTTTCTGGATTTGAGGCAATCGAGTAAGCTCTTCTGATTACTTTATTCTCTGATTGTATATGGGCACCTAGAGTTAAAAATTGGCCTGACTTGTATTGGGGCAGTTCTCCTTCTTTTGGTTTAAATCTGAAAACTGCCAAGTCTTCTTTTTGAATTTGAATGTAGGAAATTATTGCTTTACTTTCTACTACCACGCGAAGAATTCCATTCTTGATAGTTAAATATCTTATGCTATTTTGGTCAAGCTAATTTTCTGAGTCACGCTAAACGTTAATAACCTCACAAAAAAAGTTAATGCAAATCAGATTCCTACTCTGATTAAAATCGGGCCGGTCGTCTAGCCTAGTAGGATACGCCCTTGGCATGGGTGAGATCGTGGGTTCAAATCCCACCCGGTCCACTTTTTTAAAAATCAAGTCACGGTCATGTTAAATGTTGACACAGGTGCAAGCGGATCTATATCGCGTAAATTATCCCAGACCAGTATCTGAATTTCGTATGTTCCGCTTGCATGTGGCGTCCAAGAAAGAGCTGCGGTAAGAGTTTGATTGGCAACAAGGGAACCTGTGGCATAATTTAGATCTGATATAGCTCCGCTTGAATCAATTACCTGAACAACATATGCCCAGTCTACCTCGTTTTGGCTCACATTTTGCAGCGATGTTTGTAAGTTAAGTTGTTGGTCTACTACCGGAGAATTGATCTCTTCTCCAAGAGAATTAACTACCTTGAAATTAGATACAGAAACTTCGCCATATCCATATGCCGAATTAATTCCAATTATTGCAAGAGCAAAAAGTAATACGAGGAGAAACTTCATTGCTGCAATTCTTGCATTCTTAGATTTAAATTATCCCAAGAGACAGGGAACGCATGTCCGAATCTAGAGAAACTATCTACATCGGCAAGAAGCCACTGATGGCGTACGTTACTTCTTCGCTCATACAGTTGGCAAATCAACCAAGGATATCTATCAAGGCAAGAGGGCTAAGCATTGGCCGTGCAGTTGACGTAGCACAAATAATTGCACGAAAGACAGAAAATGCTGGTTACTCAATAGGAAACATCAAGATTGGATCAGAACAACTTCAATCACAAGATGGACGCTCTAGGAATGTTTCTACTATAGACATAGAAGTAAAGAGAAACTCTTAGGAAGCCTTGACGGAAACCTTTCTTTTTTGTTATTTTCTATGACTTTGTTTCGTACTTGTCTTCCATCTTTTTGAATTTCGATAATTCTACAATTTCATTGAACTGATCGAAATCAACAAGCCTGTCTCTTAGCTTTGCAGTAGTTCCGCTCTTTCTTAACTCCTTTAGAATTTGCATTGTTGCAAATGTATTGGCATACAATACGGATAGTGGGTAAAGAATGAGATTGAACCCCATCTTGTGTATCTCGCTTGAAGAAAGTAGCGGCGTAGCTCCTCCTTCTATCATGTTTGCTACCAATGGTGCCTTTATCGATCTTCCTATCTTTTTCATTTCATCAACTGATTTGGGGGCTTCTACGAATATGGCATCTGCTCCTATATCCTTGTACAAAAGGCCCCGCTCAATTGCAGCATCCAAGCCCTCAGTTGCGCGAGCATCGGTCCTTGCTACTATCATGAAGTCGTTACTTTTTCTAGCATCTACTGCCGCCCTGAGTTTTTCACTGTATTCCTCCTTGGCAATTACTTCCTTTCCTGACATGTGCCCGCACCTCTTTGGCCATTTCTGATCTTCTAGGAAAATACCGGCGGCTCCAACCGCTTCTAATTCGTTAACAAGTTTCCATACACTCAAAGGGTTTCCATACCCTGTATCAGCATCAACTATTACTGGAACTGAAACAGATTTGCAAATTCGTCTTGCATTTTCAATAGTTTCCGTGGATCCAATAAAACCATAATCGGGCATCCCAAGCAACGCGGCTGAAGTTCCATATCCCGTTTGAAACATAGCCTCAAACCCTGCTTTTTGGGCTATTCTGGCCGTAATTGCATCATACACGCCAGGAAAAACAAGAGGCTTTGACTTGTCATATACTAATTTTCTAATGCTTTTCAACTGTCGCTATAATGTTTTACAATTATTTATTGCTTAATTGATCCTGATTTCCTTGCCCTGGGACTTTTTTTCAGCAGATTCCATCTTTCGCAGCTCGGATTCTAGGAATTTTCTGTATCGCTGGGTCTCATCCTTGGTCATGTATGAAACGTTTGAACTAAGCGAGTTCCCAATTGTATTGATTCGTTCTATCAGATCCATGGCTACAAATTTGCCAATATCGCCTATTCTAAAAATTACATCAAGTTGGTTCTTGACTATCTTATCCAAAGCCTCAAGGTCTTCTGAAACTATTCTTCCTTTCTTGGTTATCTGATATTTGCCATCTTTTGTCTCCTCTATGAGTCCTTCATCTAGCAATCTCCCAAGTAGAGGATATATCAGTCCAGGAGAGGGTTTCCACTTTCCTCCACTTTGAGCAGTTGCTACATCTATTATCTCCTTTCCAGTACTTGGTTTCTTCTTTAATGCCTCTAAAATGAAGTATCTTGAAAATCCTCTAGGAATTGAACTTCCTACTCTTTGAAACCAATCCGAAATCATCACTAGTGATATCGCTAGCGATATATATTAACGATTCTGACATCAGTCCTTCACAAGACATATTTATGAAGTGTGAAAAGGAAGATGTCGAACCATGGTTAACAGTATTGACAGTGATCTTCTAATCGTAGGTTCTGGTCTTGCTGGACTGAGAGCAGCGATTCAGGCAGCAAGGATTGCCCCGCATATCAAAATCACCGTTATCTCAAAACTACAAGTTATGCGTTCACATTCTGTTTCTGCTGAAGGTGGCACTGCAGCTGTTCTATATCCTGAAGATGGTGACACAATAGAGTCTCATGTTTATGACACTGTAAAGGGGAGCGATTTTCTTGGCGATCAAGATGTAATTGAGAGACTCGTCAATGAGATGCCATCTGAGGTCTATCAACTTGAACATTGGGGAATGCCATGGTCAAGGAGAGATGATGGAAGAATTGGCCAGAGAAACTTTGGAGGATATAGCTTTCCAAGGGCAACGTATGCTCAAGACAAAGTAGGATTTTATGAAATGCAGACTTTGTATGATACATGCCAAAAATTTGACAACATTGAGTTCTATAACGAATGGTTTGTTACGTCAATAGTTCATGATGGCCAAAAGTTTTGTGGTATTACCGCCATCGAGATCTCAAGTGGCACTTTCTATACATTCAAGGCAAAGGCATTGATTATTGCTACCGGCGGAGCAGGAAGGGTATACAGTTTTTCAACTTATGCGCTAGCTTCAACTCCTGATGGTCTGGATATGGCATACCGGGCTGGAATGGCGCTAAAGGACATGGAGTTTGTTCAATTCCATCCTACTGGCATACTGCCTTCGGGAATTTTGATTACAGAGGGTGCCAGAGGGGAAGGTGGGTATCTTCTTAACAACAAGGGTGAGCGTTTTATGAAAAAGTATGCCCCAAGCAAACTAGAGCTTGCATCAAGAGATGTCGTATCACGTGCCATGATTACTGAAATCAACCAAGGACATGGCTTCAAACACGATACTGGAGTGGATTGCCTAAAACTAGATTTGAGGCATCTGGGAAAAGAATTGATTATAAGAAAACTTCCTGCAATACGCGAGATATCACTGAAATTCTCAGGAATTGACCCGGCTAATGAGCCGGTAGATGTCCGACCAGTATGCCATTACATGATGGGCGGAATTCACAGTAACATAGACGGGGCAACTGAAATTCAAGGCATATGGGCAGCAGGAGAAGCTGCATGCAACAGCGTTCATGGAGCAAACAGGTTAGGTGCAAACTCTACTGCCGAGTGTCTTGTATGGGGTAAAATTACAGGTGAACTTGCCGCTAAATACATTTTAGAAGAAACATCCTCTCCGCCATTTCCATTGCATTTGGTTGCGACTGAGGAAAAAAGGATCTATGATGGAATATTTCGAGGCACAGGCAGTGTAAATCCATACGAGGTTAGACAGGAACTAACAGAGATAATGAATAACAAGTCTTACGTTTTTAGAAATGAAACTGATCTTGTTGATGGCCTCAAGTTGGTAAGAGCATTAAGACAAAAAACATGGAAACATGTAGACGACAAAGCTAAAGAGTACAATACAAACTTTACAAATGTGATGGAACTTGATTCCATGTTTCGGGTATCTGAAGTAATTTTGATGGGTGCAATTTGGAGAAAAGAATCTCGAGGAGCTCACGCAAGAACTGACTATCCTGACAGAGACGACAAGAACTTTTTGGCTCACACTCTAGTTTACTTTGACACAAAAGAGCCAGTTATCAAGACTCATCCTGTCACTATTACTAAATACAAGCCAGTGGAGAGAAAATACTGATGGCCAAACAATTCTCCAACCGTGAAGGCATCAAGGGAATGATAAATCCAACTCGTTATGGGTTAGAAAGAGTTGCATATTGGATGCAAAGGCTGAGTGGGCTTGGCCTGCTTGCATATCTGATTGGCCACATTTACGAGACAAGTACAATTCTCAACGGAAAGGCTGCATGGAACAATATGCTGTCACTAACGGAGACTCCAGGGGGTCATATGGTACTTGTACTTGTAATAGGAATGTGTGTTTTTCATACTGGAAATGGAATACGACTTATGATAAGCGAAGGTGGAAAGGGTGTAGGAAAGCCTGGACAACCTGAATATCCGTATCGCGCTTCTTCGCTGAACTCCAAGCAGAGGCTTTGCATTTGGGTCTCAATAGCACTTGCAGCATTGGCAATGATGTATGGTGCTGGAGTATTATTTGGTGATTAAGATGCGAGAAAGCATAATCATGAAGATACATTATGGAACTGCGCTTGGAGCAGTGGCACTAGTAGCTGTACACATTCTCATGAGACTGTCACAGAAATTCTCTGATTCGTTACAATATCAAAATGTAATTGCAAATTATCACTTTTTACCGTATGCGCTTATGCTTGAAGTGATACTGATCTTGTTATCCGTACATGGATTCAATGGACTGCGGGTTATTCTATTGGAGTAAAGCAAGGTGTTGTATATGAAAGAGCAATTAACTATGGTTCGATTGTAGCAATGATTGTTTTGGTAGCCTATGGTTCAAGAACTATATTGATGGCTGGAGTGGGGCTCTAACCATGGCAACAGTAGAGGTTCCAAAGGAACAAGCAGAAACAATTACTCCCGCTCCTGCACCGTCAAAGCCAAAGACAATAACACTTCGAATATCTAGGTCAAACCCATCAGAGAATGCAGAAGCAAAATTTGAAGAGTTCAAGATCCCGGTCCAAAAATGGACCACTGTACTTGAAGCAATTCTATATGTAAAACAGAGCCTTGATCATTCCGTTGCTGTTAGATACTCTTGTAGACAGGCATCATGTGGTTCATGTGGGATGAAAATTAATGGCAAGCCTCGCCTTGCTTGCTATACCAAGGTCTCTGAACTTGAATCAAATGTTATTACAGTAGAGCCGATGAACAATTTTCCTATAATTAGAGATTTGGCAGTTGACTTCAAGCAGCTCTTCTCTACCCATAAGAAGATGAAACCATTCATTGTAAACGAGGAATCGGAGGTACTACCGGGTACCAAGGAATTCATCCAGACTCCGCAAGATCTTGAAAAGTTTTTGCAATTCTCATATTGTATCAAATGCGGTTTATGCAACTCTGCCTGCCCAACCATGGCAACAGACAAGTCATTTGTTGGACCGCAAGGTCTTGCCCAAGCCTACCGATACACCGCAGATAATAGAGATCAAGGGAAAAAGGAGAGGCTCAAAATAGTTGATCAGTCTCATGGAATATGGAGATGTCATTTTGCCGGCTCGTGTAGCAATGTGTGCCCCAAGGGAGTGGACCCAGCAATGGCAATACAACTACTCAGAGGATATCTGTTAGGATTTAGAAAATAGTCTTTTTCTCTCTCTAAGGCTTTTTAGGGTTTTTACTAGAGTTTACCTGATTGTTGATGGCTTCGGCCATGAAATGATTTGAGACATTCACTTTCACATCGCTTACTCCATCTATCTTCAACAAGTTGTCATGAACATCTTGGGCAATCTTAAATCCAAATATTGCAGGACAGAAAGGACTGGTAAGGTGCAAATCTACTTTGACATCTGGACCTACAATATCAATATTATCTATCAATTCAAGCTCCATTATTGAGACATTGATTTCTGGATCAACTACTTTTGTCAACTCATCGAAGATCTGTCTTCTCAAATCTGTAGATGCCTGAGCCATAAATCAAAAAAGCGTCTATGCTATATATAACCATTCTATTTCCTAAATTGATGTACAGGTCTAGATTAGACGGAAAGTTAGACGATGTCACATTAGAATTTCTTTCATCAATTTCTGACGACTTTGCAATTGCCTCGTATGATATTCTGGGAAGTCAGGCCCACACACTGATGCTTTTAGAAAATAAAATTATCAACAGGAAAGAGACAATCAAGATTCTAAGTGCACTTGAAAAGTTAAAAAAAGAAGATATTTCAGAAAAATCTGAAGCAGAAGATATTCATGAGCTCATAGAATCCCTGGTTATAAAGAAGGCAGGAAAGGAAGTTGGAGGAAAGATGCATACGGCAAGATCAAGAAATGATCAAGTGGCACTTGATATTCGAATGAAGATTCGCGATGATATCAATATGGTCTGCTTTTGTCTGAATCAGACAATAGAGACTCTCATTGATCTGGCAGAGAAGAACCAACGTGTTATAATGCCATTGTATACTCACACACAGCAGGCCCAGGTTGGGTTGTTTTCTCACTTTCTTCTTGCATATGCAGATGCGCTCTTCCGGGATCTTGATAGGTTCTATGTGGCATACGGACGAGTCAACGAGTCTCCACTAGGGGCTGGTCCTGTAGGTGGAACCAGTATTCCTATTGATAGGCAATATACTGCCAAGATGCTTGGCTTCAAGGGCCTGGTGGAAAATTCTATTGATGCAACAACTTCCCGTGACTTTGTTGCTGAATATCTTGGAAACGCGGCAATACTGATGACAAACCTGAGCCGAATGGCAGAGGATTTCATTATCTGGTCTACATCCGAGTTTTCTTTCATTGAACTCTCTGATAGGTTTACTTCGACTTCTAGCGTGATGCCACAAAAGAAAAATCCAGACGTACTGGAGTTGATTCGCGGAAAGACATCACAGGTTATTGGGTACCAGATGGCAGTATTGTCAAACCTCAAGGGATTGCCATCTGGATACAATAGGGACTTGCAACAAATCAAGGTCTCAATATGGCCAACATCTAAAATAATAATATCATCACTCTTGGTTGCAAACTCGCTTCTTAAGACTATGAAAGTAAATGAAAAGAAATTGCGTCAAGCAATAGATGGTGGATATTCAATATCTCTTGATATTGCAGAAGCTCTGGTAAGAAAAGGAATTCCTTTCAGGGCTGCACACAAAATTGTTGGTAATCTAGTTCAAATTGCTTCCAATTCAAAAAAGCCACTCTCTGCCCTTTCAACTAGTGAGATAAAAAATGTGATCTC
Organism: uncultured Nitrososphaerota archaeon; assembly: GCA_963701075.1. Classification (GTDB taxonomy): domain Archaea; phylum Thermoproteota; class Nitrososphaeria; order Nitrososphaerales; family Nitrosopumilaceae; genus Nitrosotalea. The sequence goes on along the minus strand of OY969559.1, from coordinate 76,123 downwards.
AAGTAATGAAATAGACCCAAGGGAATTGTATAAAATAATCCAGTCAACAACACCTGAATCTTCACTTGAAACTAGGAAATCACAAGGCTCTGCAGGAAAACACGAACAACAACGCATGATTGCTGATAGGAAACGCAAAGTCCAAGCCTACATTACAGGCACCAACAAAAGGACTAATGAGACAAGAGAAGTTATTGAAGTGTTGAATAGCAAGGTACTGTCATTGATAAAAAACAAAGGCTAATGCAAGTCGGGTTTTTCTGATTTAGTTTGCTAATGCTCTAGTCGTTTATGTTATAAGCATCTTTGATATTTGACTTATTTCTTGTTATTTTTCGTCTTTTTGAATGATTTTTCTATTAGTTCTGTTCTGGCTCTCTTTTTTTGATTCCCCAGTTCTTTTCTTGGGGTGTCACACCTCTGTTTGTTAGGTAATTTGTCTATGGCCTTGCCCAGATTATTAATCGCAACAAGCGATAATTCTACCCACGAAGATATCAATTCCGCATTCACAAACGAAGCTGCGATAGACTTGTAGAATGTTTTTACTAGCGGATCTGACTCGTGAGTTGATTCCTTTAGGAATGCATCCTTCATACATTTGCAATCCTTGCGCAAATCTTTTAGATTTGATAACGTTTCTTTGCTTATGATTTGATTATGTGTAGACTCCATTCTCAATCATCCTCTTTTCAAAAGCTCGTGCCTTGTCGTAAGCCTCTTTGATAGGCTCTAGCGTTTGCTTCACCCTTTCACTTGTTTTACGTAACGCTTCCTTGAGATCATCAAATTCTGCACTCTTTGGTAATTTTTCTATGGCGTCAGATAAGGAGTTAAGATCTTGTAAGTGGCTAGTAGTAATCTGATATTGGTAACCTACTGACTCACAAAGCATGCCTAGTGCATACCACTGTATTTTCATATCGATATCGTTTTCTTCATCACCATACTGATGCAGCATATCAGAATACTTGCGTACCTTGTCTCCTATGAATTTTAGATTCTGTCTATATTCTATTGGGTAAAGCATCTATTCTTTTTCCCTCAATTCATTTTTGACTCTTTTTGGATCTTCGTCTTCTAACCATGTCTTTAACGCAATCTCTACTAATTGTGACAAATCGACATCTCTGTCTATTGCATCTTTTTTTGCTTCCTTCCATATTGTAGGGTCTATCTTGATTGATGTTGTTTCTCTTTTTACAGTTGGATCCAACTTAATCTTCATAGGATCATTATACTATTAGTATTATTTAAATTTTGTAGTATAATTGTACTGGAATATTTTTCTAAATGAAAATGCGTAATCTAATGATGAATCATCAACAGATCATTGTGGGGAATATTAACAGGTGGTTATACTGTAATTACTAAAGTGGCAAGATCTTGCTTGAACAAGGTTTGCATTTCATATCGCCACTCTGAAACAACCGTAGAGAACAACCGATTATGATACAGAACCAAAAAAATTGATAAAGTCAAGTTTAACTAAAATTTTTTGCAAACTATGATGCCTAAAGACGTGATTTTAATGGAGCATTCTTGACTTTTTCATTGATTTTACTTCACATCACTATAGATAAAAAATTTCTGCGACGAGATACAAGTATGTACCAATTCGTACAGCCACAATCAGACAATAAACCTAACTACACTGCAGGTCAGACGTGGGGAGCTTTGAAGAAGGCATGGCGAGGATACAAAATTGCCAAAGTGCAAAGTGATCACGCCAGAATGTCAGAATATGCCAAGAAAATAAGAACTCTTCAGAATGACTTGGGAATAAAACAAGCAGAATTTCCAGAACTGCATCTGCACTAGTTAGAATTCCCTTCTTTTTAGAGGGAGTTTGCAGTGAAAACTATTGGGCAAAATTTACAATTTTGGGATAATGTGAATTCTTAGTCAAATTGTAATATAGCGGGTTCGCGGGAATAATTTTTTTCATTGCCAGTATTTTTTTCAAAGTATCTGATTTATTATTACATTGAGAACACAGTCTTCATAGTAAAGTTTGCCATGGCCTAAAATTCTGATCCTCACTTTAGAAACTTGTATTGACTTTTTATTCTTAAAATGATTATACCGTACTATCATATAGCATATGGAAAAACAATAGTAAATCCTTAGATAATGTGAAATGAATTTTCATCCAGCGGTCTACGTATTTTGTGCATTGGAACTACTGGCTGTACGATCTTGTAGACCGCCACTTGTTAATTTCTATTAGTGGATGAGGATTATTACAGTTCAGCAACTGGTCTCTCATAACTTGCGATTCACTCACTTGCCTATTTATTAGTCAGATAGTCGTGCCAGAAATTGAGGAGTGATATAGATAATGCCGTTTGTAAGTGTCGGTAAGGAAAACTCGGGTTCAATTGATCTCTATTATGAAGATCACGGATCTGGCAAGCCAGTTGTGTTAATCCACGGGTACCCGCTTAGCGGAGCTTCATGGGAAAAGCAAATTCCGGTCTTGCTTGACGCAGGGTTCCGTGTAATCACATATGATCGCAGAGGCTTTGGTAACTCAAGCAAGCCGACAACAGGCTACAACTATGATATCTTTGCCGAAGATCTTCACAAACTCGTGACACATCTTGGACTACGCGATTTTTCTCTGGTTGGTTTCTCGATGGGAGGCGGCGAAATTGCTCGATACTTTGGAAGGTACGGATCCAAAGGCATGAAAAAGGCAGTCTTCATAAGTTCTGTTCCGCCCTTCTTGCTTAAGACGCAAGACAATCCTGAAGGCGTGGACCAAGCTGTCTTCGATGGAATCCAAAAAGCAGTCGCAGCTGATCGTTATGCATTCTTTACAGAGTTCTTCAAGAATTTCTTCAATACTGATTTACTTTTAGGAAAAAGAGTGAGCGAACAGACAGTCCAAGCATGTTGGAATTTAGCTGCTAGCGCCAAAGTTTATTCCATATTGCTTGGTATTTTCTGAGTAATTCATCACATTTCTTCTTTAATTTAGAATCCATAGTTTTATCGGCTTCGTCTTCAGCCTTTTCAAGCATTTTTTCTGCCTCTCTTATCTTCTTTACAGCCTTAGGATCTCTTGTTTTTTCTGCCTTTATTCGTAATTTAACATACTCTCGTTGGGTATTTGCCAATTCATCTTCCAGATAATAATTCATGATTTTAAACTGAAAATTCTGTATAATGGAATAGGTATTTACTAAAATAGACTTCTAAGAGTATAGTTTGAAACCGGTTCTGCTACGTTCCACTACCTAGTAGATACTATATGCGGCACTAGGCAACTAATTTCAAGATTAATTGTAGTGTAAAGTACCACTAGGAACAAGAAAAACAAGCGAGAATAAGAGAAAACAAGAGAAAACAAGAAGATCATTCAAAAACTTATCTACTTCATACTTCCGTCCAAATCTTTAATGAAGAAAATACAGAAAGACATGACACTCGATGAGGTAGAAAAGGACATATTCAGAAGAATACAACGCGGAGAAAGTTACAGTGAAATTGTAAAGACAAGATACAGAATTGACGGCAGAATCAAGAAATTCAACATAAGCGGGATAAGCAAAATAAAGCAGAAATTCACAAGTCAGGCAAGTGACTCCGAAAATAAGGACCCCAATGCGGCTCTTCTATTCAAACTATTTGAGGAAGGAGAATCTCTATGTGATATAGTTGTAAAAACTCAACTCAGTCCCGAATATGTAAAGGAAATGTACGACAAATTTTGCGAGATGAAAAAAATGACAGTACTTCCAGCAGGGTTCATCAAGGTTCTGTTCGAGATGGCAGGATGGATGAAGGACGGCAAAATAACTGGAATACATGAACTTCAGAGATATTTGGAGACTGCAGTTTGTCACTTTCTGGAACTGGTATCCGGCGATCTATGCGACTTTTGTGAAAACCCAGAAACTTGGAAGTAAAAAGTGATTCAATTTTTAATTTCTTCCTCATTTATGAGGAAATCCCTGCTCTCAGAATCATGACAGTTCCCACAAAGTTCAAGGACATAATCTCCTGTTGTCTTGCAGGCAAAGGTCATCCTGTAACTCTTTGGTGTATGAGTACATCCAAGTGTTATCAATCTTGTTTCCTCTTTTTTCTCTGCTCCATGAGTTCCCTGTTAACAAGTCCAGAGATGAGCTTTGACATGGAAAGATTTCCTTGTTCTTCCTGTAGCATCTTTATCTGCCATACTGGCAGGCTGATGCAGATCTTTTTGTGTGAAAACTCGTTTGCCATGAATGTAAAACAGCATAAAGTTAGATAGGGAACGCTGTTCTGCGGTTAGTCACCCTCATTTTGGTAAACCAAAGTGATCTGCTTTGTATCTTTTTACAAAAACGATCCTTCTTTATGGTCATATGTGAAATTGACCTATGATACCCACTGACGGGTTATCTTACAGACGGTCAAGAGTTCTCGATTATGTTATAGCTAATCCCTTTTCAACCTTGTATGAAATACACAAGAAAAGCCGTGCTTCAAAAAACTGGGAGGATGTAAAAGCAGACCTGGAATATTTTACTAAACACAATACCATGAAAAAGAGGAATTGGTGGGCGTCTGAAGTCTATTTTGTTCCCAGACATTTGGAGCCTTTTCAAACCACCACAGCCAATCATTTGTTGCTAAAAGATGCGGTCTCTTCACTTATGGAATCAAATGAGCAGATTTCAAAGAGTAACTTTTACAGTAAATTTGTCGCCTATTATGGCCTCAAAGGAGGAATGGCACGCATGAAGAAAGGAGCATTAAGAAGAGGATTGATGGTGTATAAATGGAAAATTAATTCTGGCCTGCTGCCATTTGAGCAAATTCTAAGAAAACTCGTCATCATGTATATCCTAAAAGTGAAGATTTTGCTGATGGAATACAGCAGGAATAAAAAGTTTGGAGATTACATTGCCATTCGTAGAAAAGAACTCAGAGAAGGGCAGATCGTCAACTTTCTGGCCAACTTTAGAGACTTTCTGTCAAGATATGGCGAGGAACTAAATTTTCATTCAAGGGTTTTTTCAAGTTTTAAAGAACTCTCTGACGATCTGAACAGGGACCACCGCGAAGACATCGAGTTTTATAACAAACTCTTGACTAATCGACTTTACGCTCAAGAGTTACTGTCTACATTTCTTGTAAACGCATTAGAAACAAAAAAGGATGCATCTCAGAAATCAAAGATATCAATGAAACAGATTGGCAACAGGATCAAATTATTTCATGGTATAGGAGAGAAAGAATATGAAAGATGGTACAGACTACTAGTCAAAGAAAGTGCTCATGCTTGGATTAATGCTTCAGACATATCGCTCTTGATGGATAGGGATTTTTTAAAAGCAGATTACGGCAAGCCCACGGTATACCATTCAAACCGGCGAAGAATTAACAAGTCAAACAAAAAGAAAACTGGGAAAAGGTCCTAGTCTTATCTAGCTGTACTTTTCCATCCGTCGTACCTTGGCCTCTAGTTCTGCCAACTTTTGCAGCGCTTGTTCCTTTTCATTGTTTGATGCGGCAAGCTTTTCCTTTTCCCGTTTTTCAATCTCAAGCTTGTGCCTCAACCTCATCTCCTCGCCTACCACAAGCTCCGGCATGGCATCCAAGTATTCTGGGACAAGGTCCAGTATATCGGTCCAGAAATAGTTCTTGTCTGTTGTAACCACGCCTGTATGGCCCATTAGTCTCTCCTTTATCACAAGGGCAGAGAGCGTGCCGCGCCTCTTTCCGTTCTCCATCATTATTCTATCCCAGTATCGTCTAAACCCGTTGGTGATAGGAACTTGGTGTCTTCTGCGACCTTCTGTGAGCGGACTCCTAAGGCCAGTCCTTAGAAGCAGCACCCATATTCTTCTTTTTATTGCCAGATCCGTTATCGGTGTTGGCTTGACGTATCTTGCAAGTACCAGATAATCAGAGCTTGTCGGAGGCCTCTTCATCCTCTCGGTCCAGATCTTTTTGTACTCTACAAGCTTATTCCAGGCCTCAAGTGAGATAAGACAGACATACTCGTCTGGTGTTCCCTTGTAGATTACCATGCCGGCGCAGACAACATTTGCGGCATCATCTTTTTCAATCTCTATCTTGTATGTACCGTTTACTTCATAGATGGGAAATACGTTCTCCCATCTCTGGCCATTCCATGAGCCCGACCTGAAACCTCCAGAGCTCTGATGCAAGTATTACAAAATCAGTCTCGATTGAACGAGAATACTCTAGCATCTTTTGCAACTCGTGTCTTGTGTATCCCCTTCCCTTGTGGGTATTGTCTTTATCTGGAAATGTCACATAGACCCTCTTCCAGCCAAGGCCGAGGCCGTTCATGTCAAGGAACTTTTTGACTGCCTTTACCTTGTTTGGCAGAGTAGAGGGGTTGAGATAGCCGGGATTTGATTTATCCAGCATAGTCCTCTCCCTTAGCTTTCGCGCATATGCCAAGACAAGACTTGTGGCCTTTTCCTGGTCTTCCTTTGCCATCTCTGCAAACTGTCTTGCCCTCTCCCTGTAATCTCCACTGAATATATCGGCACATGCGTCCAGAAGAAACTTTTCGAGGTTGCCGTTCATTGTTCTGCGAGTCTCAGAAGATCTTATCCCGGAGTAGAAGATGTCAAGGGCATTTTCATGTCCTGATTTTATCTCGTCTGCTGAGAGCCTAATGTTGCCGCTCATGATATCCCATACCATCCATTGGAATTGAGAAATGCGGACGGGTTTTCAGCTACTTGAGTCCCAAAAAGAGACCAATGAAGAAGCGGGTTCGCGGGGATTCGGACCCCGGACAGCCGGATTAAAAGTCCGGTACTCTACCTGGCTGAGCTACGAACCCACGCGAAAGGTCATAGTTGTGTATAATTTAGTCTTTTAGGCTCTGACAAGTTATCGGCAGATGCCGATGACCTGACTTGACTGCATCGACTCGACAGATTACCGGTTCCTTGCTACCAGATTCTGTCATCACCGCTTCACCTGCAGTCCCGTCTGGCACGACCCATGTGCCTCGAAGCAAGATGTTGTGAGCAGCGTTGATGTCTCGGTCAACACTACTCTTGCAAGTAGGACAGAACATCTTTCGGTGCTCTTCGGGTACTAGTCTTGACCCACATACCGCACACCTTGTGCTTGTCCCACCTGCTTTGACATATTCTACCGGCAGACCAAGCCATCTTGCTTTATACTCGATCTGTCGTTGCAGTTCATAAAATGACCAAGAGTTCAATCTTCTCCGGTACTTTCTTCCCTGCCAGTTTCCTCGTCTATACAGTTTGCGTATTCCTTTCAGGTTTTCCATGACAATTCCAGAATTTTGAGATACTGTCTTCTTGGATGTACAGTGTAAGATATTTTGTACTCTATTCTTCTGTAGTCTGCCATATTTTTGGAAAATCTTTTTTCTTATTCTGGAATCATTGCGTCTGAATTTGCTTTTTACTGTACTATATAAAGTGATTATTCTCTGGGCACTAGACAGATCGTGTACAATACAATCTCCTTTGGAATCCCATATGGTTACATTGTTCAAGTTTCTATCAACACCAATAAAATTACCATGTCTCTGTTCTGGAATCTCTTTTGAATATGAGATTATGATCTTATCATCTGTGATAACAAGACTACCAAGTTTTGTATGCTTTATCTTCTCTAAAACATAACTAGTCAGTTTAATGGATAGATATTTTGTAGCCTTAATTGGTATCCTGATTGTATCATGTTCAATTTTGTATGACTGATTGTCAAGTATGAGATGATTTCTTGTAATGTATGGCCTTTTAGCATCTAGTTTTTTCTTCAATGTCTTTTTATACATCTTTAACTTTGACGCCGCACATTCTAGTGCTCCATAGACATACTTGGAATGAAACTGTGAATGTAGACGCAGTGTATGATATAATTGGTAATGTAACTTGTATTTTGACGTGAGATCTTTTTCTATACCTATTCTGATTGCCTCGTTTGCACAATATCTAAAATAATCAAAAACTTGTCTGAGATCGTCTTTTTTATCATGAAATTGCCAGACGCATTTTATTACTTTTGCAATATGCATTCACATGCTGGTTTTCTTAAAAGAGCAGGGTAATTATGATATATATCTCCCATATGTTGGCAAAGACGTCTTTTACAAAATTTTTAGATGAAAAGAAAGCTTTAAACTCAGATTTTTGTTCCCAATATTTCAACGCCCTTGTAGTATAGAGAGGCTTGGGGTAAAATCCAATCCTTGTATAGCCCGGTCTAGAATGGGGCCCTGTCACGGCCTCGACGCGAGTTCAAATCCCGCCAAGGGCGCTTACACTTTTTTCACCCAAAATCAAATGTCGATCTTTTGTTAGAGTCGCTTTGGTAAATTCAATTTCTCAAGAGTTTCATCAAGTATTTCCTCGCTGGCTGCAGCGATAAAGGAAATTCTTTGGTCATAGCCAAGATCTGAATCAAGTGGGGTTGCATTTTTGTCAACTATGATTCCGCCGGCCTCTAGTGCGATAAGGTACCCAGCAGCAACATCTGTGACTCGCAGCTTTCTCTGAGGTCTACAAACAGGTCTACCAGTCCACGAGCAAATATTGCAAGCTCTAGTGCAACGGCACCAAAATGCCTGATATGGTTAGATGCTGAAATGATGGGGGATAATTTCTGCAGGGAGTCTAGCGATATCCCAGACAAATCCAATCCTACCACAAAGTAAAGCGGCTTTTTCTTGTGAACTGTGATTTTTTTTCCATTCATAAAAGCTCCTTTGCCTCTTGATGCAGAATACAGATCACCAGTGTACAGATCAATGATTGCTGCGTCAGTAACAGAGCTGAGCTTATCCTTTGTGGCAAATGCAAGAGAACAACACGAAAAGGGAATACCCCTTACTGCATTTGTAGATCCGTCGACGGCATCCATTATTATGATGCCTTCAGGATTTTTTGAAAGTTCAATCTTACCGCATTCTTCGCCAAGAACTATGCATGGAAAATTAACCTCTCTTAGGTAATCCAAAACTGTTTTCTCTGCTACTATGTCTATTCGTCGTGATATGTCTCCGCCTGCCCCTCTGCCAAAATCTCCAGCAGCATCTTCTGTTCCGGGAAGGTGCTTGACACTCTCATAGACTCTTTTTGCAGCTTGCTCTAAAATCTCAATTTTTTCCATGTATTTTTTATCTTCGATCCTAATTTATTCCAAGTAATCAGAAAAACATCTCAATGCATAAATAGCAAAAGAAGTTGTGCCAATATGTGAGCAGCAAAGACGAATCAATTTTTAGCAAGGAGGCTTTGATGTCAACAAAACCTGGAAAGGACATAGTAAAACAAGTCTTTGTTCAAAAGTAAGGGTTACAAACAATTTGATAAATACAAAAAGGAAGCAGAAGATGAACTTCCAAAATTTACAAAGAGATTTGCTGAAGACTTGTTGAGGCAAATAAAGTCTGACAATGCTCCTAATGAAACTCAAGAAAAGTTCGCCGCTGAAGTAGGTTCAAGCGAGATAACTCTAGAGAAATCCCAAATAGATTCGGTCAAAAAGAGGCTTGAAGACTATGATACCTTGCTTGATAGGGTGACCAGAATTCTCAATTCCAACTTTGTTAAAATGACGTTTCCAGTTTTTAGTGCTCTGTACGATGCTTCATCGCAATACTTTGGGGATACAAATGATACCAAAAAGAAAACCGACATCATAGATGGACACATTATCGCAATAGATCTAAGTGAGCCAATGGATAGGATAATGGACAAAGATGAGGATGTAGAGTATCTGGATGACTACAAGCTAATGAATCCATACATTTTGCAACTTGCCAGATCTAAGATTGGAAGTGGGGGGCAGCAGGTATTGGAGGAATTTGAACGAGGATTCAAAGATGCAAGAATAGGTCAGTATGTTGATTTTAAACTGAAAATGAAACCAAAGGGCATAACAGAGGAATCCATGATTGAATGTTATAAAAAATACAGAGCCGTAATGGGTACAGCAGGAAAGAACATGGCACTTGCACGTCTTCCTCTGGGTGAGATTTTCTATCTGGGAATGGCAAAGGCAGCCGAGTCGGTGGGATGTGGCAACGAGATCGAAGACTCGATAAAGAACAAGTTTGTAAAAGTTCCTTCTTGGCCGCTCTATTATACAATCCTGACAAATGATGTACAGAAGGGATTTGAATTTACAATGAAAAAGAGTGAACTGTATCTAAGTGAAGCAAGACTGGCTTTGGAACTTTTACCTGAAAACTTTTCACACAGGGACTTTCTTGAATTTTTATTTCTTACTGTAGAGCATTACAATTCGTTCTGGTTTAATCAACTACAAAAACAGAAACTTTGGTCAGAATTTGATTCAAAACTACCCAAGTGATAGAAAATGATGTGGTCTGAAAAATATAGGCCAAAAAATCTTCTTGAAATGATTGGCAATGACGAAGCAAAGGAATCGTTTGTCAAGTGGATTGCCAAGTGGGTCAAGGGAACAAAACCCCTGCTCTTGGTTGGGCCTCCGGGAATTGGAAAGACTACCATGGCTATGCTTTGTGCTAAACAATTTGGATATGATATGATAAGCCTCAACGCAAGTGATGTCAGAAATAAACAACGCATACAAGAGATACTTAATCCGGTTATGGGAAATGCCGGTGTCCTTGGCAAAGCCATGATGATCTTTGTGGATGAAGTGGATGGAATTCATGGAAGGTCTGATTTTGGGGGAGTGGGAGCACTTGTAGACATTCTAAAGGAACCAACAGTTCCAATAATCTTGGCTGCAAACTCTGATAATTCTGATAAAATGAAGGACATTAAGAAAGCTACAACAACAATACGAATGAGGCCTATTCCGCCTAGGCTTTTGCGATTTTATCTGGAAGAGATTTTGAGACGGGAAGGTGCTTCCCTTAAGATTGGAACCATGATAAAATTAGTTCTTGATTCAAGAGGCGACATTAGGTCCATTCTAAATTCTTCTCAAGCTCTTGTATCTGGATTTGAACCGCAAACCGACAAGTCCTTTGAAACAACAGACATAGAATCTGCAATAAATGCATTTTTCAAAGCAAAATCGTACCAGGAAGCAATGATGATACTTTATTCTTTAAGGATTGATCCGCGAGAAAAAATTGACGCATTTTATTCAAGTGTAATAACAAGCCAGCTCTCAAAAGAAGACATGCAAGAGATGTTGGATGTAATCTCAGAAGCTGACATGCTTTACGGAAAAATAATGAGAGAACAACAGTGGAGACTTTTACGATATCTGGATTCAATTCTTGTTAGACTCTACAAGAATGATACTCCGGTTAGATATTCACAATATAACCTTCCTTGGCCTCTAATAACTCGATTGAGATGGGATGGTAAGGCAATAAAGGAACTTGAAGCAGGTCTAGCAAAACGCATGCATGTCTCTAGAAGTGTTTTTGCAACTTTTTATCTTCCATATCTTTTGATGTGTATCAAAAACAAGACACTAGTAATGGATTTCAATGATGCTGAAAATGAAATTATCCAAAAGGAGATAGTCTATCATAAAATGAGCTGGCGCACCATGCCGATGAGATTTCCGGGAACTTGCATAGTTTGCAAGAAGAAGATCGAAGTAAATGAAATTGCCTTGTGGGCAAAAGGATTAGGAGTCAAACATCAGGCATGTGCTGAAGTTGTAGATCTAAAATGTGCTATCTGTGGAGGGCCGGCAGGATGCCAACAATGTGAATTCACAGATGACTGTGACAGAAGCAAAGTCTCGCAGATGTGCATATGCAAAAAATGTCATGAGGGAAAGGAAGTTTTTGTTCTCTATCAAAAGGCCATTTCAAACCGCTTTCCACTCCTGAATCTAAAGGATTGAACTCATTGGCCAGTGCTTTGATCAGTCAAGAGTAAAAAGTTAAAATTTACCCTCAATAGAGTGTGATCAATGCCAGAAAGTACAACGAAGATCACTCCAGTTGATCCGATATTCCACGGGGAGTCAAACTATGAGGTAGGACTTGAAACCTTACTTGCAGAGACTAAAGAAAAGGTCAGAAAACTACAATCCGATCCAAATACGAGCCAAGAGACCATGCAAGAAGCAGCTGAACAATTGCAGGTCTTGGAGGGTTTATGGGAGAACTATCACATTGGAATGAACGTTTTTAGAAATGCAAAAGGTGGCCGTGACGGAATTCGAGAAGTCAAACCTGAGTAAATTAATATAGGTTGAAAGTCGCTTCTAATTCGAAACATGCACTCTGAAAAATTGAAAAATTTTTTACAGAAGAAGCGAAAAGCAGAACAGGGTGGCGGAGAAGAAAAAATTCAATCTCAGCATGAAAAAGGTAAGCTTACTGCAAGAGAGAGAGTAGATCTTTTACTTGACGAAGGCAGTTTCACAGAGATTGATGCTCTTGCGACACACCATTATCATGAATTTGACATGCAAAATAAAAAATTCTTTGGAGATGGTGTATTGACTGGCTATGGAACAATAAATGGTCGTAAAGTTTTCCTTTTTGCCTATGATTTTACAGTTCTTGGTGGAACATTAAGCGAGATGGGAGCCAAAAAAATAACCAAAATCATGGAACATGCAATACGTGCAGGGTGCCCAATAATTGGAATAGCAGATTCAGGAGGTGCTAGAATTCAGGAAGGAATTCTAAGTCTCGATGGATTTGCCAGTATATTCTATCGCAATCAACTTGCTTCCGGTGTAGTTCCTCAAATTACTTGTAGTGTAGGCCCCTCTGCTGGTGGGGCGGTATATTCTCCTGCCATGACAGATTTTGTTATAATGGTAGACAAGATTGCAACCATGTTTGTAACTGGTCCAGAAGTAGTCAAGACTGTTCTTGGAGAAGAAGTCTCATTTGACGAACTTGGGGGTGCAATGTCGCACGGAAAAATTAGCGGTGTTTCCCATTTCGTTGCCAAGAATGAATATCAATGCATGGATATTGTCAAATCCATATTGTCATACATGCCTCAAAACAGTACTGAAGAACCACCTGTAGTAGATACTGGTGATGATCCAAACAGACTTGATAATAATTTGATAAACATAGTTCCTGAGAATGCATTGCAACCTTATGACATGAAAGAAATCATACACTCAATTGTTGACAATCACCAGTTCTTTGAAATTCACGAACTGTTTGCTCCAAACGTTGTTGTGGGATTTGGCAGGTTGCATGGAAGAACTGTAGGAATTGTAGCAAACCAGCCCATGGTGTTGGCAGGTGCACTAGATATTGATTCATCAAACAAGGCATCAAGATTTGTTAGACTTTGTGATTGTTACAACATTCCAATTATCACTCTTGTTGACACGCCAGGATACATGCCTGGAACACATCAAGAGCATGGCGGTATAATCAGACATGGAAGCAAACTCTTGTATGCATATTGTGAAGCGACCGTACCTAAAATCACTATTATAATTGGAAAAGCCTATGGAGGTGCTTACATTGCGATGGGCAGCAAGAACTTGGGCACTGATATGAATTATGCATGGCCAACGGCTCAAATCGCAGTATTGGGTTCGGAAGCCGCAGTACGAATTATGAATAGAAAGGAGATTGAGACTGCAAAGGATCCCGTGGCACTCAAAAAGCAACTTGTTGATAATTTCACTGAAAAATTTGCAAATCCATATGTGGCTGCATCCTATGGTACCATTGATACGGTGATTGATCCCGCTGAAACCAGGCCTGTTATCATTCGTGCTTTAGAAGCTCTTGCAAACAAACGCGAGAGAAGAATTCCACGTAAACATGGAAACATAAATCTCTGACTTGGATATGATAGAAAAAATTCTTATCGCAAACAGGGGAGAAATTGCCATCCGTGTAATCAAGACATGTAACGCTCTAGGAATAAAATCAGTAGCAGTCTATTCTGATGAAGATGTAAATTCAAAACATGTCAAGATGGCTTCAGAGTCATACCACATAGGTCCTCCCTCTCCAGCACAAAGTTATCTTAACATGGAAAAGATAGTCGAGACGGCATTAAGTTGTGGAGCTGATGCAATTCATCCGGGATATGGGTTTCTCTCAGAAAATGCTGACTTTGCTGATCTTTGTGAAAAAAAGAAGCTCAACTTCATAGGGCCTTCTGGAAAATCAATGAGGCTTTGTGGAGACAAGATGTTGTGTAAAGCAGCAATGATAAAAGCAAAAGTGCCAACCGTTCCAGGTAGCCCAGGAATTGTTGAAGAGGTAGAAAAAGCTCTTGACATAGCACATGATATAGGATACCCAGTTATGCTCAAATCAGTATTTGGTGGTGGAGGTAGGGGAATTAGACTTGTACATGATGACAATGAACTCAAGCAGGCGTTTGAACTTGCGTCAGGTGAATCAAAAGCTGCCTTTGGCAAGTCTGCACTTTTTGTTGAAAAGTTTCTGCCAAAAATAAGACATATTGAATTTCAATTAGCTAGAGATAAACACGGAAACGCAGTACATATTTTTGAAAGAGAATGTTCTATTCAGAGACGACATCAGAAATTAATCGAGATGTCGCCATCTCCCGTGGTTGATCAAAAAGTACGTGACGAAATAGGCCAGCTCAGCTGTAAACGCTGCAGTTGCTGTAGATTATCTTAATGCAGGTACTGCCGAATTTCTTAGACTGGATGACGGTACATTTTATTTCATAGAAATAAATGCCAGACTTCAAGTAGAGCACCCAGTAACCGAGTTTGTTTCGGGACTTGATCTTGTAAAATTGCAAATTGATATTGCAAATGGAAAAGAAATTCCATTCAAACAAAAAGACCTGAAGGTAAATGGCTGTGCAATAGAATGTAGGATAAATGCAGAAGACACATTTCTTGACTTTGCTCCATCCACAGGAAGGATTTACGACGTCAACATTCCATCAGGTCCGGGAGTTAGGGTGGATACTTACCTATATCCGGGATGCACTGTCTCGCCATATTATGATTCATTGATGGGAAAACTTATCACATGGGGGCAAAACTTTGAGGAGGCAAGACAAAGAATGCAAACTTCGCTCGCTGACTTTTACATAGAGGGAGTGGAAACTGCAATTCCGCTCTATAGGACTATACTTGATAGTAAAGAATTCATTTCAGGAGATCTATCAACTGATTTCCTTGATAGATTCAAGATTCTTGACAGGTTGCGCGATGATCTTAAAAAAGAAGCGTCACAAAAATCTGAGGTTGCCCTAGCCGCTACACTAATACACTCTGAATTTCTAAAAAATAGGATAAGATCACACAAAGAACACAGCCCTCACTGGAAAACACATTTGGATAGGAATTAGAGATGAAATTCAAACTTGAAAATACTGGTGAAACTCTAGAGGGCGCAATAGTAAAGTCGCTTGGAAATAACGAATTTGTTATAAAACTCGGAAATAATGAACGCAACCTAAAGATCCTAAACATGGGTCATGATAAAATTGAATTCATGCTAGATAATTCATTTCATATTACAAAATACTTGGAAAACAGTACATCAAAGATTACGGTGGTGGTAGACGGAGTCAAACTAACCTTTAACAAACATCCAGATTTAGACAAGGTCGTTTACAAAAATTCTGGTATAGAGTCTGCTACTGATTCACAAGTGAGTTTGAAAAGCCAAATTCCTGGAAGGGTTGTTTCGATAAATGTATCTCAAGGTGACAATGTAAAGAAAGGTGATGTAGTGTGCGTTTTAGAGTCCATGAAGATGCAGGTTTCAATTAAATCACACAAGGATGGTGTGGTAAAATCTCTAAAAATAAAACAAGGGGCATCAGTTGCAAAAAATGAT
This sequence comes from uncultured Nitrososphaerota archaeon, assembly GCA_963701075.1. Taxonomy (GTDB): domain Archaea; phylum Thermoproteota; class Nitrososphaeria; order Nitrososphaerales; family Nitrosopumilaceae; genus Nitrosotalea. Next base: position 60,381 of record OY969559.1, on the reverse strand, counting down.
GTTCTTGCAGAAATAGAATAATGTATTGTTAAAAATCCGAAAATAAAATTAAGGAAAAATTATTTTCCTTTCTTTAGGAAGTCAATTATTTCTTGGTAGTTTGGTTCTATCAAGGGATTGTCAGAAACCCACTTGTACACAATATTCCCTTTCTCGTCTACAATAAAGACAGATCGCTTAGCTGCATCGTATCCTTTGACATGTAACAAATCAGGCATTAGTATTCCATAGTCTCGGATAGTTTGGCTTTTGTAATCTCCAAGCACAGGAAAATTGAGATGATGTATTTCTGCAAATGCCTTATTGGCAAACGGTCCATCATTGCTTATGCCAATTACTTGGGCGCCAAGTTTTGAGATCTCATCCCAACTGTCTCTGAAAGTACACATTTCTTTGGTGCATACAGGAGAACTTGCAGCAACAAAAAATGAAAGAACTACTTTCTTTCCTTTAAAGTCGTCTAGATTTTGCATCTTAAGGTTTGTGTCTACCAAGGTAAAAGATGGTGCTTTGTCTCCAACGTTTACCATGAAAAGAATTCGACCATGGTCATATATCAATCATCTTCAAGAATTCATATGCATGCTTAATTTTTTTAGAAATTTTTATCCAATTAATTAATAGAGATTATTGATTAATTTATAAAAAATCGATGAAAAATTCCTCTCAAATTAAAATAATGATCGCAGAATGTGCATAGCTTTTTATACTCTCCGATTGGCTTGTTAGCTACTTTGGTAGGAGAAGTTGCGAGTAGTTTTAGTCCAGTTCTACTAATGTTTGGATTTGCAGTTGTAGCAACAGGACCAGCTTTGATTCTTTCTCGAATGATTGCGCCTAGAAAAACTAGCAGTCCAGTGAAGTTCCTTCCTATGGAATCCGGTCAAGTTCCAAAAGAAGAAGGACGTACACATTTCATGATGCAATATTATTCCTATGTCTTGATGTTTGTTGTCTTTGACGTGATGTCGATTTTTCTATATGCATGGGGCAGTAGTCTTATTGGGTTGCCAAAAACGGCAACTCTTCCAATTATTGCTTTTCTTGGGATAATGTTTGCGGCTTTTGCCTATGCTTTGAATCAAGCAGGAAGGAAAAACATTTGGTAACTCTTAAATCAAATATTGAAGAAGTTCGAGGTAGGAAAGAGAAATGCTAAAAGAATTCTTTAATCAAGATACTGCGCCGCATGCTACTAATGTGCTAGTTGGAAAACTAGGCGAAGTACTTGTGAAGGCTATTGGCAAACCTTTGGATTATGCTATAAATTGGGGCAGAATTTGGTCGTTATGGCCTGTGCACCTTGAGACTGCATGTTGTAGTGTAGAATTCGGCGCTGCCTCAAGCCCTAGATATGACGTAGAGCGATTTGGGATTATAGAGGCATTTGGTTCTCTTCGACAATGTGATCTAATCGTAGTAATGGGGACTATTACAAGAAAAATGGCGCCCAGGTTAAGAATGGTTTATGATCAAATGCCTGATCCAAAGTACGTAATAGCTATGGGCGCATGTGCAATTACTGGAGGATTATATTTTGATTCATACAATGTGCTTCCTGGCATTGACGGTGTACTTCCAGTAGACGTCTATGTTCCAGGCTGCCCACCAAGACCAGAAACTCTCATTCAAGGATGTATGTTGCTTCAAGAAAAAATTAAACGGATGAAGGGCGCATAAAAATGAGCTCGGAGACTGAAAAGGACGAACAGCCCAGTGAGACTGCGGCGACATCTGAAGATGCCGAGTCTCTATCAAAAGATGAAACAAAAAAATCGTATGAAGAACAAGGCATCGATTTCTCTCCAGACTCTCCCGTTCGCCCTAAGCCAATACCTGAATTTGAAAAATCTATTTCTGATAAAATTGCTTCAAAATTTGGTTCAAAAATAAATGTAGACTATGTAAGATCAAGTAGAATTCGAATCTCTACAAAGAAAGAAAATATCTTAGATGTAGCCTTTTTCATCCGTGATGAATTAGGATATGATCACGCTGAATCAGTTTCTGGTGTAGATTATCCCGATTCGAAAGAAATTGAAGTTGTATATCATCTGGGGTCTTACACCGATGACAAACTCGCTACTCATGTTCTAACACTTGCTACCCGCGTACCGCGCGAGGAAATTCCAAATCCGGGAAAAGATAGCACGAGAATGACATCACTAAGAGAGGTGTTTTACAGCGTTGAATTTCATGAAAGAGAATGTTTTGAAATGTTTGGTGTATACTTTGAAGGTCACCCCGATAATAGGAGATTACTTTTACCAGAGGATTGGGCAGACATTCCTCCATTTAGAAAAGATTTCAAGATAAAGGGAAGATAAGATGACAACACCACTGCCTCCAGGAATCCAACTTGAAAAAGTAGATGATAGAATAATGACGCTCAACGTTGGACCACAACATCCAGGTTCAGGTCACATGAGACTTATCATAAAGGTAGACGGGGATTACATCGTTTCATGCGATCCAGATCCAGGATACGTTCATCGCGGCGAAGAAAAAATGGCAGAGTACAGAAATTACATTCAAAACATTCCCCACCTCGAAAGACCAGTAATTCACGATTCATGTAATATTTTGTATCCGTATTGTCTAGCTGTTGAAGAACTATTGGGAATTGAAGTTCCGGAGCGAGCAAAGTACATTCGGGTCATAGCATCTGAGCTCAATAGGTGTGTCTATACACTTTACTGGCTTGCAATCTATGGCATCTTCTTGGGTCACTCTACAATGTTCATGTGGCCAGCCGGAGATCGTGAGTTATTCATTGATCTTTTGGAGGCAATGTCTGGTGCACGGGTAACTCATGCATATCTTGTGCCAGGTGGAATACGAAATGATCTGCCTGCTAACTTTGAAGAAAGATGCCTCAGACAAGTAGACTATTTTGAAAAGAGATTGAAAGAGTATCAAGCTATATTTTACAAAAATCCACTTTTAATAAGCAGAACAGAAGGAACCGGCATATTATCAAGAACGGATGCAATAAGGCTTGGCACTACTGGTTCTGTTCTGAGGGCCTCAGGTGTGGACTTTGATTTACGAAAGAAGGAACCATATGATGTCTATGAAAATTTGGATTTTGAAACTGTAGTAAGGAAGGAAGGTGACTCTTACGCAAGGTCTTACATTCCATACCTTGAGATGTTTGAAAGTTGTAGAATAATTAGAGACGCAATAAGAAAGATGCCAAAGTCAGGCTCTGTACGCACAAAACTAAAACCAAACCCAAAAGGCGGAAACGACGAAGTGTACAAAAGGGTAGAATCTGGCAGAGGATCACTTGGATATTACATAGTGTCAAACAACAGACCAGAACCGTACAGAGTCAAGATTAGTGTTGGTTCCTTTAGAAATTTGATTTGTATGCCATACTTGTTAAAAGGCGAGCTGTTGGGAAACATGCCAGCTGTTTACTGGGGACTTAACTATTGGCCTGTGGAGGCAGACAGGTAAATGTCAACAATTGCACCGCAGTTTAGATTCAGCAGATTCGTTGGTTCACTATTTGATATAATATTCTGGATTCTACTGCTATTCTCGCTTGTTGGACTTCCAATTGTCTTTATCATACTATTTTACATCAAAATGCCAATCGTTAATCATCAATTATTGACGCCGTATCTGGCCATGACGTGGATGGCCGATCCCTCACGTACGTTGCCTATAATCAAGACGCTACTTCACACTACATTCTTCCATGTTGTTGCATTTCCAGGATTTGGGTTCGCTGCACTTCTTGCAGCAGCTACCATATTTATTGAGCGAAAATTCTTGGCCAAAATACAGCTTAGGGTTGGGCCTCTTTATTGTGGTAAAATAGAGGGTATACTTCAGCTGATGGGCGATGGCTTGAAATTGATATCAAAGGAAATCATAATTCCGGCGAAAGCAGATAAGCCCATCTTCTGGGTGGGGCCATTGCTGTTTCTTGGCACTGCAGCAGCTTTTGTATCATTAATTCCAGTTGCACCTGGATGGGTCGTTGCAAATCCCAGTGTAGGATTACTTGCAGTTTTTGCTACAATAGGATTCTTTCCAATAATCACTGTTCTTACCGCTTGGGCTGCAAATAACAAGTGGACGTTCATTGGTGGCCTGAGAGCACTACATCAAATGATCGCATTTGAAATCCCATTGATTCTTTCTTTGCTCAGTATTGTTATCTTAACAGGCACACTGAATCTTTCACAAATTGTTGAATCACAGCAACATTACTGGTGGATTATCTTTGCACCTATTAGCGCTATTGTGTTTTTCATTTGTATAATTGCGGAGCTTGAGAGAGTTCCATTTGATCTTCCAGAAGCAGAAAGTGAGATAGTAGCAGGATGGTTAACTGAATTTTCAGGTATGATGTATGGACTTATTCAGCTTGGAACATACCTGAAGTTATATGCATTCGCTGGACTGTTTACCGTATTATTCCTTGGCGGATGGAATGGACCTTCGGTTTGGCCACCGCTTTCACCAGATCTGATAACCAATGGAATCACTATAGGGCCAATAACAGCAAAGATAGCTGGTCTTCCTCTCTTTGATCAAGAGATGCTCAACGGAACCCTCTGGTTTGTAATAAAAACTGTCGGAGTTATACTTGTAATTCTATTACCACGTGGTGTGTTCCCAAGAATTAGAATAGACATGTTACTGCATACTGGCTGGTACAAATTGATAGGTCTGGCCTTCATTAACATCTTTATAGCTCTTGGATTGCTATACGCAGGTGTCTTGGGGCCTGGAGGATTGATTCAATGAGCACTGCTGGCGGAATTATAAAAGCACTGAATTCAGGAGTAAAACACCTTGCAGTTAGAAGATTTACGCTACGCTATCCTGAGCAGAAGCTAAAATTCGTAGGTGATGGCTTTCAATTTAACCCAGAGACAGGAGTAGGAATAGCCGGGCTGCGAGGTCGACATATACTGTACCACGAACACTGTACAGGTTGTCAGCTTTGTGCAGTGGCATGTGAAGGAATAGCAGAGGCCATTGGCATGGTCAAGGTAAATGAAACTTGGAAACAAAACAAAAAGGCAATAATGCCACAGATAGATTATGGCAAATGTGTATTTTGTGGTCTATGTGTTGATGCATGCCCGTTCTATGCGTTATACATGACAAATGATTACGAGCTTTCATCTTTTACCAAGTCTGCTTTGATTTACACCCCTGCTCAGCTTGCTCTCAAGCCAAAGATATCACAGGATGTGGAAATAAAAATCACTGACAGGGGTGCAACACATGGTTGATGCGGTATTTCTCGCTCTTTCTGTTTTAACAATTGGCAGTGCTATAGTGGCACTTGAGATTCGTTCACTGATTTATGGTTCAATAGCGCTCATGATAACATTATCTGGCATAGCTGGATTTTTCTTGCTACTTGATGCGCCTTTTGTAGCAATGTTTCAACTCTCGGTTTATGTAGGCTCTGTTGCAGTACTAATTTTGTTCACTGTGATGTTAGTAAGACGTGAGCTGATATTCAACAAGATCGAGGATAAGCGAAGGCGATATGCAGGAATAGGACTCATGCTTGCATTGATGCTTGGCATTGGTATGATAATTATTGGCTCTGGTATAAAATCAATGGAAACAAACTCTCCGACAGTAGACTACAAGAAAATAGGCTCAGACTTTCTTACATATTATTCACCAGCCCTTATAGTTATGGCGCTGGTTTTGGCTGCATCAGTAATTGGTGCTCTGACTTTGGCAAAAAGGGAGGATATAACAAATGACCAACGGGCTAATTGATTTTGTTCTAGTTTCAGTGGCTCTTTTGGCCATTGGGATTTATGGCATGGCAGTAAAGCGAAATGCAATTAGAATGTTATTTGGAATAGAAATGATAATCAATTCTGCAAATCTAAATTTAGTAGCATTTGCAAGATTCATTCCAAACAGCCAAGGTCAAACACTGGCCCTCTTTTCCATCGCAATTGCGGCAGCCGAAGTTGCAGTTGGACTTGCACTAATTATTGTCGCGTATAGAATGTACAAGAATATCGATATCGAGGACTTTAGGAGCTTGAAAGGATAATGCAGTACCTTTTACTTCAGGCAATTTTTCTGCCACTGTTACTGTCTCCAATAGCATATTATCTTGGAAAAAAATCAGGACCAAACGCTGCAACATGGTTCAGTTTTGGAATACTAACTTATTGCACTGCGCTAGTTACACTGGCGTCATTATCAGGTACATACGAAGAACATTATCCATGGACACAACAATTTGGAGAATTTGGACTATTGTTGGATGGTCTTGCATCACCATTTGCAATCATAATATATGTAATCTCTACAGTCGTGGTTCTATTTTCAAAACCCTACATGGTTGCCAAGCTCACAGCACAATATGAAGAAAAAATGCATGCCCAAAAACAGGTAGTTGGTGATGGACCAACTGCAATGGTAGAAGCATCATCATTGAAAAATTATGTGAATCATCAGATCGGCATTTACTATGCACTTCTTCTTGTTATGGCGATGGGCATGCTGGGCTCAATACTTGCAACAAATCTGATTGAATTTTATGTCTTCTTTGAGGTTATGTTGATTCCAGGATTCTTTATGATTGCACTCTGGGGCTATGAGGCAAAAAGAAGGGTTGCTCTACTGTTCTTCTTCTGGACTCATGTTGGAGCAGTAATTCTACTTCTTGGCTTTCTTACAATAGGATTCAATGCAGGCAGCTTCAACTATGCTGACATTCATGAACATGGAATACCACATCGTCTTTTGGCACTTGCTGCGGTGGCAATAATTGTGGGGCTTGGTGTAAAGATGGCTGCATTTGTTGTGCATATCTGGTTGCCACATACGTATAGGGCAGCTCCGACTCCACTTAACGCACTATCATCTGGAGCAATGCTAGGTGTTGGTGCTTACGGTTTCTTCAGACTGTTAATAGCGCTCTTGCCAGGAGAGTATGCTCATTTTGCTTTGTTTTTGAACCTGTGGGGAGTTGGAACCATGCTCTATGGTGGAATAATGGCACTAGTCCAAGATGACATCAAAAAATTCTTTGCTTATTCAAGTATTAGTCAAATGGGGTATATCCTTTTTGGAATAGGTTCTGCCTCGGCCTTGGGACTTTCTGGCGCTGAAATGTTGTTTGTATCGCACAGCTTGGGTAAAGTAATTCTCTTCATGATGGTTGGCGCAATTATTCTTCAGGTTGGCACTAGAAGCATTACAAAGATGGGTGGACTTGCAGGAAAAATGCCAATCACTGCAACTTGTGCAATGATTGGAGTACTCACCATAGTGGGCGTTCCTCCAACAAGTGGATTCATGGCAGAATGGACTATGTTCAATGGTGCATTACAGACAGCAATTCAAGAAGGGTCAACAATTAGGATGATCTCCTTTGGGCTTGGGCTGATTGCGACCGTTATTACCATGGCATATTCTTTGTGGATGATAAAAAGAGTCTTCCTTGGAAAACTTCCAGTGCATCTTGAAAATACTAAAGAAGCAAACTGGTACGTAACAGGTCCTATGATGGTATTGTCAGGATTTACAGTTGTTATTGGAATAGATCCCGATATATTTTTCAATCAAATAATTCCGTTCATGAAAGGACTGGTGGGAGTTTAGAACATGGATTTTAGTTCTCTTGGTCTTAGTGCTAGCGCGTTAAACGTATGGGCAATTTGGATATTGCCGTTTGTTGGCGCATTGGTAATACCTGCTGTGGCAAAAGTATCAAAAAAATCTCCAGGATATGTGGCAGTAGCATTTGCTCTGGTCAGCGCTATTTCAGCTGCAACACTAATTCCACTTGCATTACATAATCAAGAAATTCATAATCAAATTCCATGGATATCGTCAATCGGACTGAAAGCCGGTATCTTGGCAGACCCATTGGCTGCAATAATGACCAACGTAGTTGCATGGATATCACTTTTGATTTTCATATACAGCACGGGTTACATGAAAGGCGACAAGGATCTAATGAGGTTCTTTTTCTGGATGTCTTTCTTCATTGGCTCTATGCAACTAATAGTATTATCAGACAATTTCCTGCAACTCTTCTTTGGTTGGGAGGGTGTGGGTCTTGCATCATACGCGCTAGTAGGATTTTGGTATAGGGACAAAAAGAAGGATCATGTAGGAATCGAAGGGCGTACAGTTCTTGGCTTGTTGGATTATTACTCTCCTACTCAAGCGGGAATGAAGGCATTCATCATGACCAAAGTTGGAGACGTTATGATGTTAGCTGGAATGTTCCTAATCTTTGCATTTGCAGGAACTTTTGGATTTAAAGAATTGGCGGCAAATACAGGCTGGGCAACTGCCATGTCTTCTCAAAACCTGTTGGTCCCGGCTGCAATTTTGTTATTTGGAGGAGCTATAGGAAAATCAGCACAATTTCCACTAAACGAATGGTTACTTGAGGCAATGACTGGTCCTACTCCAGTTTCTGCACTCATTCATGCAGCCACAATGGTAAAGGCTGGTGTATTTTTGGTAGCAAGGTTAGGTCCACTGTTCTTTGCCTTGGCAGCAGCTGGCATCAGTATGGATCAATTCTTCGAAGTAATAACCTGGGTTGGAGCAATCACTGCATTTCTTCTAGCTACTCAAGGAATGGTTCAAACCGAAATAAAGAAAGTACTTGCATATTCAACAGGCTCACAAATTGGTTACATGATGATGGCCTTTGGCATAGCTGGGCTTTCAAGGCAATTTGTAGATGGTTATACTGCAGGTTTCTTCCAGCTTATTTCACATGCAATGTTCAAAGCTTCCTTGTTCATGGCCGCAGGCTCATTACTGCATGTAGTTGGGTCTAGATTTATGACTGACATGGGAGGACTTCGAAGACTCATGCCAAAGACGTATGTCTTCATGTGGGCCGCAGGACTAGGATTAATGGCTGCTCCGTTTATTACATCAGGTTTCTGGAGCAAAGATGCCATTTTTGCAGCTGTATATCAATCGGGTAATACCTGGGCTATGCCGATATTTATCATGGCAGTGATTACTGCTGTGATGACAACATTCTACACTACTAGGATGATTGGAATGGTCTTTTTTGGTAACAAGAGCAAACACGTAGAGCACTTGGAGAAGGAAGGATACCATATACACGAGGCAAGTCCTGTGATGTGGATTCCATATGGCATTCTAGCAGCTCTTACGATTGGAGTTGGTGTTCTGGGCTTGGCGTTTGAACGTAAACTACACAGCATTTTCACAGCATATCTATCCTCAACATTTGGAATCCAGTCTCAAGTAGGAGCAGTTGCTACTGGATCCTCGCAACTACTTGGGGGATTTCTAGAGGGCGTTAACCCAATTGCACTAGTCGCCTCTCTTTCCGCATTTGCGATTGGATTTGTGCTAGGATATATTTTCTACATTGGACGATTTGTAGATCCTGCAAAATTTGTAAATTCAAATATTGTATTTTACGCAATACACAAGTTTTTCCTCAACAGGTGGTATCTTGACGCACTGATCAACTGGACATTTGTTGTAGGCCCATTGTATCTTGCAAGAGGAGCCTATCGCTACTTTGAAGATAAAGTAATGGAAGGGTTTAACCTGATACCTGAAAAAACTATGGCAGGCGGTGCAAGAATATTACAATCTACACAAACAGGAATTTCTCAATCTTACTTGTATGTATTTGGTGCTGGCATATTGATAGTAGTGTTACTACTGTTTATTTAGGTGAAAAAATATGATGGACTTTACCTCAACACCAATCATTCTAACTCTGATGCTAGGAGCCGTCGGAGTAATAATTCCAGTAATTAGTGTAGTAAGAAAAGAGAAGAATGATTCCCTTTATGGTGGGATTGCATTTGCCGCACTGGCTGCAGCAATCGCATTTGTTGTATATCAAATAGTTTCAAACCATGTTACGCCTGGAGCAATTTTCTCAAAAGGCGTGCTTTCAAACGACATGTTTGGATCTTTCTTTGCAATTGCAATGTTGATAGTCAGTGTAATGACAACAGTTGGTTCATTCAGCTACATGCGAGGAAAAGCAAATCCTGCTGTCTACTATTCCCTGATAATATTATCGGCAATAGGAATGGTACTGATTGCATATTCTACTGATCTAGTAATGTTGTTTGTTGCCTGGGAATTGATGAGTATTCCAACTTATGTACTGGCTGGATTTAACAAAAAAGATCCAAGTTCAAACGAAGCAGCTATCAAATACTTTCTATTTGGAGCCCTATCTTCAGGAATAATACTCTGGGGAATATCAATAGCATACGGCCTTACGGGTTCAACTAACATAGGACAAGTGATAGCTGGCTTTTCACATCTAAGCCCAGACATGGCACCACTGGCCATACTCGCAGTTGGAATGTTCATAGCTGGATTTGGATTCAAAATTGGCTTGGTGCCTTTCCACATGTGGCTTCCAGATACGTATGAGGGAGCGCCACCAACAATCGCTGCATTGCTTGCAGCAGGAACGAAAAAAGCTGGCTTTGCCGCAGCCCTGCGTGTAATAGTAATGGGCGCAATAGCCCTTAATCTCAACTGGTCTCTTGCCCTTGCTGTAATAGCTATAGTCACTATGACTTGGGGAAACTTGGCAGCCATAAGGCAGAAGAATATCTCAAGAATGCTTGCATACTCTAGCATCAGCCATGCTGGGTACATTCTGATTGGTTTGAGTATCGCGCCATTTTCTGCAATTGGTATTGCAGCTGCACTCTTTCATATTCTAAATCACGCTGTCATGAAAGCTGCTGCGTTCATAGCTGTAGCAGGAATAGCTGTAACACTATCTATCACTCACATTGACAAGCTTCGTGGACTTGGAAAACGAATGCCGATTACTTCGCTTGGACTAGTCATATCGCTTTTAGCTTTGGCAGGAGTTCCACCCCTCAATGGATTTTGGAGTAAGCTCATGTTATTTGGTGCCGCGATAAATGCTGGTGCCTCTATACCATGGGCGCCATACTTGGCTGTGGCAGGAGTACTAAACAGTGCGCTGTCTCTTGCATACTATGGTTGGATAATACGAAAGATGTACTTTGAAGAAGGCGAATCTGAAAAGAGAGTAAAAGAACCAAGATCCATAATAGCTGTCATGATATTTTCAATAATCTTCATGGTTGGAATTGGAGTGTATCCAGGTCCATTTATTGAATTTGCAAAATCAGCTGTTCCAGTTCTCGCAAATCTTTCTACTATACATTAAGCATAGTAAGATCTAGTAGACTATCGAGTCTTCTTCTTGCTGGACCGTCATCCATTTTCCTAAGTGCTATCTTGGCTTTCTTTGAGTAGTTGTTTAGTAACATGTCCATGTGATCAAAAACATTGCGTGGATCTGAGCTTTTCTTAATCAGCGTATTGAATAGCTTATCCTCGTTATTCCAATCCTGTAAATCATCACGAATCTGGTAGGCAATTCCCATGTTCTTGCCATATTCAGCAAATGCCATGATCTGCTCCTCATTGCCGCCTCCTAGAATGGCGCCAATCTTTGTTGCTGCCTCAAATGCGGTTGCAGTCTTGTATTCAATGACTTTGAGATAGTCATCAAAGGTGATATCCTCGCTTGTCTCTAGTCTCGTTTCTATCATCTCACCATCGCTCATCATCATGGCTGTATTTGCAAGTTCTCTTGCTATTCGTGAGTTGTCAAGACGTGAAGATATGTTCAGAATCAATCCAAGAACAAAATCGCCAGTCATTATACTTGTATTATATCCATACTTGATGTGAAATGGATCCTTTCGTCTCCTTAGAATCTCATTATCGATTATATCATCGTGAATTACGGATTCAGTGTGTAATAGTTCTACTGCGCAAGCAGCAATGAACGCATGTTCATTACACTTGCCAACACTTTCAGCAGCCAAGACAAGAATGATGGGTCTTATTCTTTTTCCTCCCTCAAGTGCATATTGCAGAGGCTCAAAAAATTCTGAAGCGGAATAAAGTTCTAGTTCTTTTTTAAGTGCTTGATTTATTGAATCAATATAGTTTTTGTAGTCTTTGATTAACGGATTGATCTCAAAGTTTTTTCTATCCAAAAAACTGCACTATCGTGCGTAGGAAATGGTAAGAATATTAATGCTTTTGTATAGGTGCTCCAGCCGGGATTTTCATCGAATAGAATTTGAACCCGGGTCGGAGGATTGAAAGTCCCCCATGCTTGACCGGTCTACACCACTGGAGCCTGACCTGCATCCTGTTTCTTATCCATAAAATCCTTTTGGAGTCATTCAAAAGATTTTTTTAGTACTGAATTTTGATAAATCGCATGAGCACCCTCATTCAAAGAATTGATAAAATCATTGAAGAACAAAGTCTCCTAAAACACAAATTCTATGTAATGTGGAATGAGGGCCAATTATCACTTGAATCCCTTAGTGGTTATTCCAAAGAATACTTTCAGTTAGTAAAATCTGTTCCTTCCTTTGTTGGAGCAATAATGAAAAACAGCCCATCTGACCTAAGGGGAAAAATATCAGTAAACCAAAATGAAGAATATGAGCATATTGAACCTTGGACAAAATTTGCAGGTTCCTTAGGAATCTCACATGACGAAATACAAAATTACGTGGGTCTTGATAAGACAAGACAGGCAGTATCTAATCTATCTGCATTGATGACTCCCTTTGAAGAAGGTGCAGCAGCAATGTATGCGCTAGAACAAGAAATTCCAAAGATCAGCCTTTCAAAGATTGATGGTCTGAGGAAATTCTATGGTATATCAGATGACGACGCAATTGAATATTTCAGAATTCATACTGAGGCCGATATTAGACACGCGGCATTATGGAGAAAAGTCCTTGAAAAGTCATCAGCATCCAAAGAAGATGATCTAGTTCAAATTGCTAGCAAGTCAATGGAAGCTCAGAATCTCTTACTGGACAGTTGCTATCAAGCATATTGCTAGCTCTATACCATTTTATATTACATACCGAATTGTTCTGTCGTTGGGCCCATAACTCAGCTTGGTAGAGTAACCGGCTCATAACCGGTGAGCCAAGGGATCGAAGCCCTTTGGGCCCATCAATTTAACTCTCAATCAATTTTTGTTGTGTTCTAAAGGAAAACTCGGTTTAGTAATTCTACTTTCACACTTGTTTAAACCATGAAACCAATTTTAAAATAATCAGTTAACTATCTTGATTTGGCTGCAATGAGGAATCAGAGTTATGGCTGAAATGAATGATGTAAAGGCATTTGTCTGAGCTGCCAAAAATCTAAAAGTGATCTGATAAATTTGACACAAAGAACACCGTCATGAAACGTTACAGAGTATATATAAAGCCCATATATAAACAGCGGAATGCCTCAAACAAAACCTATCGTTAGCATTGAAAATGTTGTGGCTTCTGCTTCAGTTGATCAACGCATTGATCTTAACGTTATCACTCAAACTTTTCCTGATGTTGAATATCATCCTGATCAATTTCCAGGTCTTGTCTTTAGAATAAAATCTCCCAAGACTGCAACACTGATCTTTAGCTCAGGTAAAATGGTTTGCACCGGTGCAAAATCTGAAGAACAGGCAATCAAAGCAGTGCGAAGTGTAGTCCAAAAATTAAGAAAAGGAGGAATCAAGATAAAAAAAGATGCGGTAATAGTCATCCAAAACATAGTGGCCTCAGCCAGTCTTGGAGGAAGAATACATCTAGAACAGGCAGCAAGAAGCTTGTCTAGGAGCATGTATGAGCCAGAACAATTTCCTGGTCTGATACACAGAATGCTTGATCCCAAGACAGTTATCTTGTTATTTGCATCAGGAAAATTGGTCTGTACCGGAGCAAAGAAAGAGTCTGATGTATACCGTGCGGTACATAATCTACACACACTACTTGAAGAAAAAGAACTAATGATCTATGAAAGCTAAATGTACAAGTTTTTTTTGGATTAGGCCACATTCATTTGTTTTTTAATTCGTTCAAACGTTTGTTCGTCAAGTAATTTTTCATGATATAATATACTTGAGATCTGTATCACATCCATGACTTCATGTAATCTTACACCTTCTGATGCCAAAAGTTCTCTTGCGCCTTCGAATCTATTTACTATCACAAACGCGTCAGTTACGATCATTTTAGCATCCTTTAGTGCTCTGATGGCACTAACTAGGGACTGTCCTGTTGTTCCCACGTCATCAACAAGTAATACCTTTGTTCCTTGCATTATCTTCCCCTCGATTAGGCTGCCTGTACCATAGTCTTTTGGTTTTTGTCTGATGTATACAAGTGGCTTCACTGTTTCTATTGCTAATGCAGAAGTCTATCACAAGTCCAGATGTTGGTACTGATGCAATACAATCAAAGCTATCCAGGCCGATTTTTTCAGCAATGGTGTTTTGAAGATGTTTTATCATCTTCCTAAATTGGTGTGGAAAACTCGGTATTATTCGAAGATCAATGTAATATGCACTCTTCTTTCCGCTAGAAAGGTTGAAATCTCCAAACTTTATGGCAGTACTTTCCTGTAAAAATATTGCAAATTCTTTGACAAAATCCACAGCAAAATTTACCGAACTAGATTTATTTTAACTGTCCCATCGGTATGGTATGCCTGAGATTTGGCTTAGCTACGGTCCAACAGAGGTTGTATTGGACATAAAGGCTGAGAACCTTGAGAGACAAATAGGACTAGAGGGCACAAATTTGAGTGATTCTGGCATTGCCTCAAAATTGCAGTCAATAGATCTTACAAAACCAACCGAGATTGTTATTTTGGAATCCACAAAAGCTGTTCAAAAAGTAATCTCTGGTCTATTGGAAATTTGTAATCAAAAATCACTTCCCAAACCCCGAATTCTTGTAGATAAATCAAATCTACATCTTGTCAAAAACATGTTCTCCGATCCTTCCATATTAATTTCTGAATTTAACAATTCTCAGCTAACAGGTACCAATCTTATGTTTGTTGGTGAAATGGAATTTGATGGATTATTTGGATATAGCACAGTATCTACAAAATTATTGCGAAGATTTGGAAAAGAACAGATGTTGGAGGCATATGAAAAGAAAACTGGAAACATGCCACATCCAGGAGAGGATTTGTCAACTATTGAGGTGGCAAAAAAATTCACAGATGGGTTTGAGATATCATCACTTGAAGTGGTTGCAAATTCATCAGGGGTAGTTGATGTATCTGTAGGACATCCATCTTCTACAATAGCACTCTCCAAATCTCTGTCTTCTGCAATGATAAATGACGTAGGTAAACATAGAGTGTTGTTTATCAGCACTGGCAAGGAAGCAAGCAATGAAACATTGAGCAGATCACTTTCTGCATTATGGAATTGTGCAAATGCTGTAAAAGAAGAAGGTCTTGCAATACTATTGGCTGAGTGTAAAAATGGACTGGGGGCAGAAGCCCTTCTTCAATATGCCGAAGGCAGTATGAGCTTGGACCGGCTAAAGAGTCCTGCCAAGTATGTTGATGGTATGGAAAACCTTCTTTTCTTAACTGAGATTCAAAAACTAATCAAAATTGGGATCGTCTCTGTATTGCCGCATTACTATAGCAAAGACAAGCTTGCAATGATTCCGTTTGGAGGAACCAAAGAATCAATGGAATATGTGCTCAAAACATATGGTGAGAGACAAAAAGCCGTCATAGTATCAGATGGCTCGCGTGTTCTACTGAGGTAATATTGAAAACGGAAGAGGCGCACAAAGAAAAGCTAGAATCATAACAAATACAAATATTTTTTTTCTTTTTGAGGAAAGTGGTGATATGTCATCTAGGGGTTTTGCATCTGGACTTCTCATGCTCAACGTCAATACCAAAAATGCCATTATGAAATACCCAGTAACTGCAAGTATTCCTATGCTAACATAAGTGAGAAGCCGGTGCCATTTTATTCCAAACGTTGCTCGTGCCATGTGACCACCATCAAGCTGCCATGCTGGAAGAAGATTCAAGAAAGTAATGAGAAATCCAAACCAAGCTGCTAACAAAACTGGTGACATGACGAGTTCTTTTCCTGGTATGTGTTTGCCTGCAAGAGCAATTGTCGCATCCATGAGAACACTTGAGTGGATATCCACAAGTCCTTGTTTTGCGGATAATTCCTGAACAGACGAAATTGGTATCAAAGGAGAAATGGATGCACCATAGGTTGAAACAAGTATCGCAACAACAAGACCTGCTATGGGTCCTGATATTCCAACATCAAAGAGCATGTTTCTATTTATGATTAGGCCGCGTGACATGATAAGAGCACCAAATGTAGGAATGAATCCAATTATTGGAATTCCTGGAATAAAATATGGCCAGCTTACTTTGAGTTTATGTTTTTTTGATGCTATGATGTGGCCTAATTCATGGATGCCAAGAATTCCCATCAATGATATTGTATAAAAAATTGCTATGGAAAGCGGGTCTCCAACCTTTGCGATCGAATTTGTTGATACTGCACGATAGTATCCATCTATCATTACCGTCATGATGGTTCCAGCAAACAGTACACGGGGAATCCATGCCCTTCTAGCTGTAGGAGGTTGGAATCTTGATATTATGATAAACGTACCTTTCGAATTTTTCTCTAGTCTTGCAATGAGATTTCTCTGTTCCATGTTTTGTGCAAGATCTCTGAATTTTTCTGTTACAATTGTTTCATTTATCTCAATTTCCAAAGATGCAGTAGTTTGGTTTATTCCTTTTATGGTGCAAAAAGTAGAAACAGTAGATATGACTTCATCTATAGTTGGCGCGCTCAATCAATACTACTATAATCCATTTACATTAATTCTTTTATTTGCTTAAAGTTAAATAATTAATAATTCAAGTATTCTCGTATGCAAGTGGCTCTCAGAGACATTGGTAACTGCGTAATTCGAAGATGTGATCCCTCTGATATAATCCCTGTAATGGAGATCAACCTAAAAACCCTCCCCGAACACTATTCGGATTATTTCTATGAAAGCCTACTTGCTGAGTTGCCAGAGGCATTTCTTGTGGCTGAGGCTGAGCAAAAATTAGTTGGATACATAATGTGTAAAATTGAATATGGCTTTTCAAATTTCAAAAAACTCGGGTTTGTGAAAAAAGGCCATGTTGTCTCTATTGCAGTTTTGCCTGAACATAGGCAGAAGGGAATTGGTAGGGCACTAGTTGAAGAGGCCATAGTAGGTGTAAAACTAAAGAAATCAGACGAACTGTATCTTGAGGTGAGATGTAGTAATAATGAAGCAATAAAACTGTATGAGAAACTTGGTTTTATAATAAAACAGAGGCTGAAGGCATACTACCGAGATGGCGAGGACGCTTATCTTATGACAATTGAATTCTCATACTAGATTAAAATAAATAACTCTGCAAAAGTGTTTAGCGTTATGGCAAAACGACGTTCTATGGGAATAATGATTTTCGTCTTATCAATAGGGGGATTCTTTGTATATGCATATCTGTTGATGCTTTCAGAATGGAGCCCAATAGTGCTTCAACTCTCAGTACTTATGGCAGTGGGAGGAATTTTGGGAGTAATATCTTGGATAGGATATAACATGGCAACATCTCGGCCGTCACCATCTTCTTTTATTACCGACGATAAAAAATAATCATTTAGATATTACAGCATCTACTACGGCTTGGTAAAACCTTGGACCTACTGGTCTGACAATTTTTGCACCAAGTATTTCTGATTTGAATTTTACAACTGATAAGAAATGATTAGTGACTACTTCTGAGACCTGACTTTTTTTATCTGAATGTATGTGACAATAATAATGCAGAATCCCTTTTTGTTTTAATGCCTTTATGGCAACATCCAAGAATTCGTCTGATCTCTCGGGAAGTAACATTAGAACTCTATCTCCACTGTTAACTAGTTTTTTTTCTATAATGTCTACAGCGTCTCCTTCTATTGACTCTACTGTGCCCTTTAACTTGTTAAGAATGACATTTTCTGAACAGAGTTTTGCTGCATGTGGGTTTATGTCTATGTTATAGACATGACATTTTTTCTTTTTTGCAGCTACTATGGAAAACATCCCTACTCCACCGAACATATTGATGATTATTTCGCCCTCTTTTACTAAATCCGCTATTCTGAGACGTTCCGTTGCAAGCCTGGGTGAAAAGAATGTCTTTTCAACGTCCACCTTGAATCTGCAACCATGTTCTTTGTACTCTGTTACCGTATTGTCTTCTCCGGCAAGCAATTCTAGTTGACGAATTCGGTAATCTCCTTCTACTGGCGATGATTGATAAAAGATTGACTTGGCAGTTTTTACCTTTTCCAAGAGAATTTCACCTATTAGCTTTCTTTTGGAAAGTAGGGTGTCTGGAATTCTTAATATTATTATGCTTCCTATCTGGTCAAATGCACCGTATAGACTCTTCAGTTTCCTCTGATGTCAGTATGCTTGCCATTGCTTGTTTTAGCATCTTTGTCAATTTCTATAATAGAAATGCCCCGATTGTTTCTGTCCTCTATCTAATCTGCTTTCTGATTTGTTTACTCGTGGCCTCATACTTGTTTCATCTCTTCGATAAGTAATATCTAGTGACCTCAAAAATTGATTCATTCCTTCAGCTTTTGACATTGGGGATGTCGCATGTCCTTCTCTACCGGGGTTACCATGGAATATTACAAGAGAATCTGAAATCAAATCCATAAGCTGTATATCATGATCAATTATTATTGCTGATTTTCCATAAGAACGAACAAATCTCTGAATTAATTTTGCTATTGCAATTCTATCTTCTACATCAAGAAACGCAGAAGGCTCATCAAGTGCATACAGATCAACTTTTTGTAATAAACATGTGGCAATTGCTACTTTCTGAAGTTCACCGCCTGACAAGTTTTTAACTGATTTATTGTATAGTTTTTTTATTTTCATAGGATGAACAATAAGTTCTTCCTCTGTTGTTCCGTCGATACCTCCATTGTTTGCCCTTTCTAATAATGAAACCACCTCAACGTCATAATCGTTTGAAAGATATTGTGGCTTGTATGCTATCTTGATTTTGGTATCGATCACTCCAGAATCTATTTTCTCAACACCAGCTATCATCTTCATCATAGTTGTTTTTCCTAACGCATTTGCACCTACTATTCCAAGTACTTCGCTCTTTCGGATTCTGCCTGCATCAATTGTTAGAGAAAAATTAGCAAATTTCTTCTCCAAGACAGGATATTCAATAATATTTTCTATCATGACAAATTCATCTGCTGATGTGGATGCATCGAATCTAAATGCTACATCTCTAAACCTTACATTTTCGTTGGGTAAGTAACCGTCCAAGAAGACGTTTATCCCAACTTTTGTTGAAAGCATGTTTGCAACTATTCCATATGCTGCAGGCTCTCCATAGACGATCTCAATAAAGTCGCTGAGATAATCAAGCAAGGTCAGGTCGTGCTCTACTACCATGACGCTTTTTTCAATCTTTGCAAGGTTCTGTATAACGCGTGCTACACCCATTCTCTGAAAAACATCATTGTATGAAGAAGGCTCGTCAAAAAAGTAAAAATCGGCCTCTCTTGAGGCTGCTACTGCTACTGCAATCCTCTGTAATTCTCCACCGCTCAACTCAGCTATCCTGGTATCAAGAGCATTTTGCAAACCAAGTTCTTGCACAAGCTCAGGAACCTTATTTCGTTCATCATATTTTTCAAGCAACTCTTTTGCAGTTCCATCAAAGACCTTTGCAAGATTGTAGACTTGTTGTGGTTTTATAGAAGCCTTTAAATCATTATTTGAAATTTTTTCGAAATGCAACTTTAATTCCGTACCTTGGAAATGTTTCAAAACATCGCTCCATTCTGGAGGTGAAGAATAATTACCAAGATTTGGCCTGAGATTTCCAGACAAAATGTTCACCACAGTACTTTTTCCTATTCCGTTTCTTCCAAGTAAGCCCATCACTTGGCCTTTCTTTAAGGCAGGAATTCGATATAGTCTAAATGAGTTTAATCCATATTGATGAATCTTATCAGATTTTAATTCCTCTGCAAGATTGACAATTGTTATTGCATCAAAAGGACAAACCTTTACGCAAATTCCGCATCCGTTGCAGATGTTCTCATCGATCTGGGCCTTTCCAGTCTCTTGATTTTGTATTATGCAGTCTGCCCCTGATTTGTTTACGGGGCAATATTTGATACACTCAAGCCCGCACTTTTTTGGCTGGCAGGCTTCCTTATCAAGAACTGCTACTCGATGAGTCATGACTAACAAACGCCATCCTGAATTTATATCTCTATCAAGCAAGATTAATACAGGACATTATTTGCCAAACTATCAAGCCGGCCATAGCGTTGGGGTCCGACCCGGTCCCATTCCGAACCCGGAAGTCAAACCCAATGTCGCTACTGTGTTACTAAGGTGCGAGAGCCCTTGGGAAGCAGTAGTGCTGGCGCCCTTTCTATTCTAATGCAACCGAGTTGGGAGAGCCTTTCCATACTGCCTGTGTAGCAATACTTTTGTCAATGCCTCTCTTTTGGGCGTCATCAGGAAAGTTTTCTACGTAATCTGATATCAGCGCCCTTATAGTCTGGTCAATCTCTTCGACCGAATCCGTATCCGTGAAAAGATATGGTATCTCGTTGCAACCTACTACGTATCCGTTGGCGTTAGGATCTATGGTAAAAGTTAGTTTAGGTAACTTTTGAATTCCTACCATCATATTCTATATTGTAACAAAGACTAAAAAGATCTCTGTTTATTTGATAGATCTATGACCAACTGCGCAATCTGCGGCGAAAAATTTACTGATGATATCAGATTTCTCAACCACATGATGGAAAAACACGGATTTAGGAATCCAAATGTTGGCACTACTGATAGAAACAGTCGGGGATACTAGTTCAATTCTAAAGTTGCTTTAATGGTATCTTTTGGCTGTTTGAAAGAAGGGTTCTTACTCGCATAAAAAACGCCCTTGTAGTCTTGCAATCGTTTCCGTATATTAGAGGAATATCCTTCACAGGAATTTTTCTAGATTTTCCCGTGAGGATGAAGGAAATTAATGGTAAAACTCCTGCTCTTCCTCCATATGCTATTTTGTCTGTCACAAACCAAAACATTCTTGTTGAATCATAATCCTTTGGAAAGATCTCTGATTTAATTTCTTTACCGATATCAGTATAGTGACCGACAATTAGGATATTTTTTCCCGCAAGAGACTTGGCAATACTTGCAAATTTTGAGCAATGATAACAACTATCGTCATAAATCAATATAGGCAAGAGATCTCTGATCTTCATGTCTTTAATTGACTTGCTTTAGATTAAAATTTTGTGAAATAACTTTTTATTGGCTCCAAGTACGTTAAAAATCATGGGTTTGAGTTCGCACAATGATTGTCTAGAAATTCAAATTTTAGAACAGATATGGGCCTAAATTACTATCATATTCTCAAAAGAGTACGAGAAGCCCGAAAACTTGTTATCAAAGGGACAACAGCTGCAGGTTCTGGTCATCCTGGAGGGTCATTTTCTATGGCCGAAATCATGGGATGTGTGTACTCCAAGTTCCTTCATTATGATCCAAAAGACCCTCTTTGGCAGGACAGGGATAGGTTAGTCCTATCAAAAGGCCATGCGTCTCCTGGACTCTTTTCAAATTTAGCAGTTGCAGGATACTTTGATAAACCTGAAATGGAAACTTTACGAAAATTTGGAAGCAGGCTGCAAGGCCATCCAGATTTCAAGTGTCCTGGAGTTGAGTTCTGTGGTGGTTCGCTTGGCTTGGGACTGTCATTTTCAATTGGTATGGCACTTGCAGCAAAAATGGACAGCAAAACTCATCACATTTACACTATAGTCGGCGATGGCGAATCCGATGAGGGACAAGTATGGGAGGCAGCCATGGCAGGCTCGAAATTTAAGCTTGATAACTTGACAGTTTTCCTGGACAGAAATTTCATCCAACAAGACGATTACACTGAACGAGTCATGCCCCTTGACGAAGAACTAGTCGGTGATGATATTTCTGAAATGTGGAAAAACGCAGCAAGATGGAAAGTGGGTGATAAATGGAGAGCCTTTGGATGGAATGTTATAGAAATAGATGGTCATCGCATAGAACAGGTTGTAAAGGCAATACACTCTGCACTACAGACTAGAGGTACACCGTCACTAATTGTGGCACGAACCATTAAAGGAAAATCCGTTGAACATATGGAGGATAATCCAAAATGGCATGGTGTTGCACCAAATCCGAAAATCTCTCCAATAATTGAACTCGAACTTGATTGTCAGTTTCTTATTGCGCCGTCTATTATTGCAGGATACATGGCCAATCTAGAAAATGAAGTAAAAAGAGCATCTCATGGCAGAGCTGACTTTATACATCTTGATGTAATGGATGGCCAGTTTGTTCCTAACAAAACATTTGATCATGAAAAAATAAAGCAACTAAGACCAATCACTCAAATTCCATTTGACACTCATCTCATGATAAATGAACCAGTAAAGCATGTTAGAGACTATGCTAATGCTGGCAGCGATATTATCACAGTCCATGCAGAAGTTTGTGATGAATCAAGCTTTGGAGAAATTCATGACATTCTACGATCAAATGAGGTAGGTCTTGGTCTTGCAATTAATCCTGACACAGAATTGCCCTCTTGGGCTGAAAAGTTCATTCTAGATTTGGATCAATTGGTAATAATGTCAGTCATTCCTGGAAAGTCAGGCCAAAAATACATCGAATCAACTCACGAAAAAACTCAAAGAATATCGAAATTCCTTGCAGAACGAAACTTCCAAGGCCTGATTGAGGCAGACGGTGGCGTGGATTTATCAAACGTGGAATCGTGCTTCTTGGACGGTGCTAGGGTGTTTGTTGGAGGCAGCGCCATAATCGGACAAAAAGATGTGCGTTTAACCATGATGGAATTCCGAAAGCACCTGATGCATGCAAGGAGAAAACTTTTGATAAATAAAGCTCACAGTCTTGGCGGTACAGAACTTGTAACTAAATGGATAGATCTACACGAAGTGGGAAAGAAGAAAACAGAACTTCTTCAGATTGCAAAGGAGGCAGGCTTTACGTGACAGAGTTTGCAGATATGCGAACAGTTTACGGAGAAACTTTGATCAAGATTGGAGAAGAAAACCCAAACGTGGTTGTGGTAGGCGCAGACACTACTGATTCGCTTAAAACCAAGCCATTTGGTAAAAAATTTCCAAATAGATTCTTCAATGTGGGTATTGCAGAAGGAAACCTGGTAACCATCGCCGCAGGTCTTGCCAATGAAGGAAAAATTCCTTTTGCCAGTACATATGCTGCCTTTCTGCCTGGCAGGTGTGTTGATCAGATAAGAAATGCAATTGCATATCCTACAAGAAATGGAAAAAATGGACTAAATGTGAAGATGGTTGTTTCTCACGGTGGTCTGAGCGTGGGCGCTGATGGAGGATCTCACCAACAAATTGAAGACATTGCAATAATGCGAGCCATCCCAAACATTAAGGTCCTAATTCCGGCAGACACAATTGCCGTAGAGAAACTCACACGACTAATTTCACAACTATATGGACCGTTTTACATGAGAATGACAAGGTCAAAAACGCCAATCATACATTCACAAGAACAAGAATTTCAACTGGGCAAAGGAATTGTATTGCGCGATGGCTCTGATTGTACCATTGCAGCGTGTGGAATAACAGTACAGATGGCACTTGATGCCGCTGATGCGTTAAAACAGGAAGGAATCTCATGCAGAGTAATAGACATGTTCTCAATAAAACCGATAGATTCTGATCTTTTGGAAAAAGCAGCACGTGAGACGGGCGGTATTGTTACATGCGAAGAGCACAATATTATGGCAGGCTTTGGTTCTGCCGTCTCTGAGGTCATCTCTGAGAAATATCCTGTACACATGAGACGAATAGGTGTAAGAGACCAATTTGGTGAATCTGCTCGAGACAGCGAAATTTCGCTATTATTAGAAAAACATGGCATGACATCAATTCATATATCTAATGCTGTTAAGGATATCAGGAGTAAGAAACAATGAAAATATTCCTTGATACTGCAAATCTTGCTTCGATAAAAATGTACAATGACATGGGTCTTGTAGATGGAATCACAACCAATCCATCACTCTTGGCAAAGGAGGGAGGAGATCCACAAAAAACTATGGAAGAGATTGTTCGAATCATAAAAGGTGATGTTAGCCTGGAGGTAGTTAGCACGGAGACTCTGGGAATGGTAGAAGAAGGAAGACGTCTTCAAAAATATGGCAAAAATGTTGTTGTAAAATGTCCATTAACTGCAGAAGGGCTCAAGGCATGCAAAATTCTAACATCTGAGGGAATACCTGTTAATGTGACTCTATGTTTTTCCGTAAATCAGGCCATATTATCTGCAAAGGCAGGTGCAAAATATGTGAGTCCGTTTATAGGAAGATTAGATGATAATGGGCAGGATGGAATTCATCTAATTAAAGAAATTCATGAAGTGTTTCAAAATTACAAATTCAGCACACAGATTCTAGTTGCAAGTGTAAGGCATCCTATGCATGTTGTAGAGGCAGCAAAGATTGGAGCAGATGTAGTGACCTTACCTCCAGATGTATTAGGAAAGATGTTGAAACATCCTCTAACTGACATAGGACTAAAGAATTTTCTTGCAGACTGGGAAAAACTCAAGAAAGAAAACCCAAGCATCAGAATCTAGATAGAACTAATAGACAATTGTTAGTGTTTTCCAATCCATTGATATCGATATTCTTCGTCAAACAATTCTGATTTGATGTCATTGTAGTCTGTTTTGGAATGCAGCTTGGCCTCAAAAAATCCTAGACTTCCTTTGTATGGGATTGGTACTCTAAGCTCTTTTGGGTTTTTCAATAAAAACCCGTACTTGTGGTCAAGAAATTCTTTACTTGCAAAGTGCTTACTATAATCAGACTTTAACTCATTTGCGGTACTGTATACCTTAACATCATAAAGTTCTGCTCTGCCTATTATTACTCCAGTCCTAAGATTTTCTTTGTCAATTCCTAGTTTTTTGCAAACCTCTGTTTTTATTCTAAGTGGGGCATGAACAAGAAATTCGCCTCTGAATTTGGTATTCCACGTTCTCAACTCGATAGTTTTCTTGCCCTGAATTATGAGATCAGCATATGGTTGAGAAACTGACAGGCATTTCATGTCAGTCCGTTCCTAGCACGTTTAGGACTCGCTTTGGAATCTCATTTAACCTGCTCACGGCAAGGGTACGTTCGTAGCCCAACCTTCTCAAGTTGTTTGCTATTGTGATTGCATATCCAGTGTCATGACCGACACCTATTGCCACCATCTTTATGCCTAGTAGCTTGAAATCTCTCATTACTGATCTGACAGCATCTGGATCTGATGGTTCTCCGTCGGTCAGTGTAAGAAAGATGTCAGGTTTTTTTGAACGTACTGTGGGCAATAAGAGATTGTAAACTTCAGCTAATGGAGTACTACCGTTGGCCCTTATTTGTGCAAGCCTCTTTGCAGCTGTATTGTTCCATTGCAAGTTTTCAGGTTTTATCAGCCAACACGTTACTTGTTTTTGTTCTGTGTTAAACGCATACACTGAAAACTTTACTTTCAAAAAGTCTAAAACTTCACAAAGCGCCAACGTTGCCTTTTTGTACTGTGTTTCTTGTTCAGCTATGCTAGAAGAGTGATCAAGAAGTATGAATATTCTTGTCTTGATTGCTATTTTCTTGTCTGTCATGAACGGTTTGTGTCCTTCAATGTAAGTCTCTTGGTCAAATTCGTCTCCTGTAATCAAATGCTGTTCTTTCCAACCTGATTTCCATTCCTTGAATTTAGCTTTTAGATTATTGATTAAATCGGTATCGTAGATCTTAGTTTCATCTACATTTGTTAAAGCTGGAATGCTAATGCCTACCACATCAGTTGTTAGGCCCTTGTTTTCGCTCCTTTTTGCTTCTTCAAGCAAGACCTTGAATTCATCAAATATCTGCTTTCCTTCTGTGATTTTTGTCGAATCTAATTCGCCAAAATCGCTTTCTCTGTATTTTGAAATTTTGTTCAGTGTTCTCATGAATTCCTGCTCAGACATGGCAATTCCTGAAGAAATTTTTGGTATAGAGATGGGAATGGTAAGAAGCGGATCAATTTCTAAAGCCTTGATAATTTCGGAAACTTTCTTTTCAAGCCAGTCAGTTCCATATTTTTTCTCTACCGCTTCTTTTACTGCCTCATTAGCTATTTTGACTGCCTTCTGAATTTTCTCAAATGCGCTTGGGGGGATTTCTCCCTTCATGTCACCAAGCAGGAAATACTGTATGAATCCCTCGACAATTCTATTATGACCATATAATGAATTGAGTAATGGTCTGTACAACCACGCAAATCCGTAATTGAATATTATTTCTTCATCCATTCCTTGCCAATAATCTCTGCCTATGGTCTCTATCCTCCTTGTCTCTAATGTATTTAGTATAAACCCAAATGCGTGGTCATTGCTTAGAATTTTGCTTGAATGTCTTATCCTCATTGATTCATACCAGAGAGCAGTTCTGAACTGTCTATATTTTTGAAAATCTGTGCCTTGATATTTTTCTAATGGAAAAATCGTAACTTTGTTTTCCCGCAACTTTGTTTGGATTTCTTTTTGATCTCTTATGTTTAAAGTAATATTTTCTCTTCCAGACCATCGTCGAACTAGAAAAGTGCCTATTTCAAGTATTGTGTCATTTCTTAGTTGCAGTGAACGCATCAATTTCCAAACATCGATGTTATGATATCATTTACCTTTTGATATTCAACATTGCCCCATTGTGCGTATACATTTGCAAAGACAATATCAGCAGCTTGTCTTGGTTTCATGCCAGAATCAAGTATCTTGCCAAATGCTATGGTTTCACGTAAACTGGGTGAATAATACAGTTCTTCAACTGCGGCTGCTTGTCGCAAGGTACTTGCAAGCCTAATTCCTTGAGAGATCTCATTTTCATGAGAGCCTTTTACATATTTTTTTACTATCTGCAACTCAACCTCTTCTGGCGGGTAATCAAGCCTGATCCTTACTGGGAATCTACTGAGCAATTGGGGCGGAAGTTCTTTGGTACCGACATGTGATAGTGGATTTATAGTTGCAATCACAAACCATCCCTTTGCTGCTTCAATTAACTCACCACTGGCTTCTTTGAGTACTAGCTGTCTTCTATCATCCAACGCTTCATCTAGTCTAAGCAATACATCTGCTTCAGCCGAGTTTACTTCATCAAGATAAAGCATGCTGCCTTCTTTCATGGATTTTACCAGTATGCCTTCTTCAAAGCCTACTGTCCCACTTTCTAGAGTTTTTGAACCTACTAGGTGACTCTCACGAGTTCTTAAACTAAAGTTAATTGATTCAAGCTTCATTCCTTTTCTTGCAGCAAATTCTCTTACAAGTGTAGTTTTGCCAGTTCCCTTTGGACCTATTATGAGAACAAACAGACCCGAGGCATAGGCTTTATCTAAAACTTCAAAGGAATTATTCCAATCTATATACAACTGCTCTGCTAGCATAATTAGTAACTCTTTTTTCCTTAATTTAAGACTGTCTTAAATAATTATCACTGAATCTGATTTTCAAGTCTTGCATAAGACTCATCTAGGATCTTATGTAGCGTCTTATGCCATACATCGTAACCATCTGGCGTCTTTGGAAAACTGCGGTAATGCTCTGTCAAAGCCTTGTTTTGTTGCGCAGTAAACCTCAACCCTTCGGCTAATTTCTTGTTCAAAGCTCCTCTTATCATCATTCCAAGTTTTCCAACTGTTCCAAAGTCGGGATGCTCTCCTTTACTTATGGCCTCAACATCTAGTCTTTGACAAAAAGTGTTTCATTCCATAGTTTATCTGTTCATTTGTAAGAGTTTGAAGTAATCTTCGGAAGATCTCCAGTCCTGCAGTTTTGTAGCCGTAATCATTAATGAAATCTATGTTGTATTGCCATAATCCTCGTTCACTGACGTCTCCTGCTTCGATTGACTCGACAGCATTCTTTCCAATTATTGTTGCAGCAACTATTGCAGGACCGATTCCTCCCGCATCTAGTGGTTTTGGCATCCACGCAGAATCGCCTACCAACATGTATCCATTTGCAACCAAGCAATCATTTTGTCTTCTTACTGAGACTTGCCAATTGCCTGTTACATTTACTGAATCGCTTGGGTCGTCAGATAATCTGGGATTCTTCATCGCCTTGTTAATCTTGACATAATCGTTTATCAATTTGGTAACATCATCGTTTTTTCCTAATCTTTGATTCCTTTTCTGTAGCTCTTTTTGCTGTACCCCCAATCCTATGTTTACTTTATTTTGGCCCTTGGGAAAGACCCAGCCATATCCTCCAGGAGCAATGTCTTGGTCTAAATGTATGATGCAATAATCTGGGTCAAAATCTTTCTTATCATCTATACCGTGCTCAAATTTCATTATGTGCCTTCCTGTAGATTCTAAATCGTCACGGTCAATCTTTCTTTCAATTTTTGAATTTATGGACAGTCCATTTCTTAGCATCGATGTAACGCCTGTGGCATCGATTACTATCTTTGCAGTTTTCTTAAATGGTTCATTTGAGAGAAGATTAGTTCCTTCTACTCCTATGACGGCGCCGTTTTCATATATGAGACTTCTTAGTGCTACAGAAAATTGCATGTTAACTCCCATCTTCCTAGAATCGCTAAGTTGACGCTTGGGAAGTTGTTGTCTATTTAACATAAAACCTTCGCCATCAAAAGGAATTGAAGTTTCTCTATCTGGTGAAAAAGCCATCACTCCTTTGACAGGATGTTCGATCTCTGGATTTCCCCAACTGATCTTTATTCTCTCTGTCATGTAATCGACAGTGTTCTTGCCTACAGCATCTCCGCAAATCCAACCGTTTATTGTCTTTTTACCTACGGTTGGTTCTTGATTTCTATCTATGACTAGGATTGATAATTTTTGATTTGAATAGAAAGCGGCTGACTGTGCTGCAATCATTCCAGCCAAACCTCCTCCTGCTACTATGATGTCGTAATCAGTTTTCACAGCCAAAAAACAGGATCTACTCTATTTAAAAGAACCGTATCGATACAGATCAGGTTTTTGGGTCGGTTCGTCGCGGCTTCCTCACAGCGTATGCTCAGACTGGAGCGGCAAAATATTTTACCTCATTCCCTTTTGTCTTTGGTCTTCAAATACTATTAAACTATGCTTCAAAGACAGGCAAATTTTGTAATTTAGGCCCTTAATAATTCGGTATATGTTTTTGTAATGTCTGCTTTTTTGTAAATTGGAACTTTTATCCTGATTTTTATCGCATTATTTTGTTGCAAGACTGATGTTCTTCCTCACAAGTTCTCCTTTCCCTATTCTGAGAAATAGAGAAGAATCTTCAAAGTACATGTCAATGTTATCTAGAATTTCATCTAACTGTAATTTTGAAATTTTGGAAACTAGCATCTTTACAAATCCCTCTGCCCTTTTCTTTGTAAGTGTGATCCTAAAAAACAGGATTGTATTTCCATAATGACCTATGATTTCCTCTCGTGAAAATTCTTCTTCTTTTACCTGAAATACCTCAGAGATGGGCACGAAAATTTTCTTGCTATCTTCAGTAGCGTGAAGTATTATCTCAATACTGACTTCTACTTGGTTTGCCATCGCAATAAGTATCTTGTATGACGATTAAATCTATTTGGCTTGCAACAGAACAGTTTCTGCTTCTGCAGTTCTGATGAGTTTTGCCTTTTCGATTCCTACGTGCCTTACATGAATTACTTTCTTAACTGCTGCCATTATGTCAGAATTTATCTTACCGAACGCCGTAGCTTGGATAAACTGGTCTATTGTCATCTCTGGTATCGTTTTTGACATTACATCTTTTGCAATCAACCTCAGGGCATGTTTTCTTGAGGTGTTAAGCTTTTTCTGAGTCAAGGCAATAATCTTGATTCTGAAAAGATATCCATCCTTAGTTCTTACATCTCCGATCAAAGTAATCAAAGAAGAGCCACGTCGTACGAGACTTCTGAGAAATTCCTTAGCATACTCATATCGTTTAAAAATTGAAGTTGCAATCTCTCCTTCTACTTTGCTTATCTGGAAGTAAAGCTTGAATTGATGTTGAGAAGGATCACCTTTTACAATATCAAATAAGGTAACTTCAACAACTCTACCGATAGCACTTTCATCATCAGTTATAGGAATATACGCAATTGGCGCACTATTGAATGCTAAAGGAGCAATAACCGTAACCCATTTTTTCTCTCTCCATTTGTCTTTGACCCTTGTAGTCTTTTGGCGTGCCAACTAAAACCAACCTTTGAAGCCAAAATATAAGTTATGTCAATACTTTTTGTACTCAAAACAAGATCCAAAATTCCCCTCAAACCGTCGTTAAAGACTTTAAGTATACTTTTTGTGGCTTAAATGATGCCATCAGGATATGAGTCGCACAATATTTTAGATTGTACTAGTACCAACATATTTCTGTAAAGCCTTTGGTATGGATATGTGTCCATCCTTTGTTTGAAAGTTTTCTAGTATTGCAACCATTGTCCTTGTAGTTGCAACAAGAGTGCTGTTTAGCGTATGCAGGTGTTGTGGTTGCTCATTGGTCTTATCACGGAACCTTATCTTGAGCCTTCTTGCCTGAAAGTCAAGACAATTCGAACAAGAGATTATCTCTCTGTAATTACTCTGTCCTGCCATCCATGCCTCTAGATCGTATGTTTTTGCAGAAATCTTTCCCATGTCGCCACTTGAAAGCAACATGACTCTATATGGTAACCCCATTTTTTGATAAAATTCTTCTACAATTGCTAGCATTCTTTCATGCTCATTCCAAGATTCTTCAGGTCTTGAAAAAACAAATTGTTCTACTTTTTCAAATTGATGGACTCGAAATATTCCCTTTTGGTCTCTGCCATGAGCTCCTGCTTCCTTTCTAAAACATGGGCTGACCCCTGCATATCTGAGAGGTAAGCTCTTTCCTTCTATTATCTCATCTGCATGCATTGAAGCAACTGCATGTTCTGATGTGCCAATCAAGTAAAGATCTTCTCCCTCAACCTTGTAAATGACATCTTTAAAATCATGTGCGATTATCGCCCCCTCCATAGAACTTTTGTTTATCATGTAGGGAGTTTGAATGGGAGTGTAATTTTTTTCAGATAGAAAGTCTAGTGCAAACTGGATTAATGATTGGTTTAGCTTGACAAGTTGATTTTTCAGATAGTAGAATCTCGCACCAGATACTTTTGCAGCTCTTTCAAGATCTACTAGATCAAGACTTTGTGTCAAGTCTATGTGATCCCGTATCTTGAAATCAAACACGGGAATGCTTCCCCATTTTTTTATTTCTTTATTTGCCGTTTCATCCTTTCCAGTAGGGACAGATTCATGAATCAAGTTAGGTAATGTTAGAGAAAGTTCCTTGTAGGAATCTTCAGCTCTGACCTGTGTCTCTTCTAGTCTCTGTAACTCCTCTGAGACTGAGTGCATTTGTTCGATAAGGCTTGATGCATCTTCGCTTGATTTCTTTTTCTTTGAAATCTCAACCGATATCTGATTTCTTGTTTTTCTTAATTCATCTGTTTTTATTATCAGTTCTCTTCTTTCTTTGTCTAATTTTATGAGATCATCAAGCGGGAAATCCACATATCTTGCTTTGAGCATATTTCTTATTTTGTCAGGATTGTCTCTGACGAGTTTTGGATCGAGCATTAGCTAGTCACTCTGAGAATAACTTGAGTTTGTTCAAGAACTTCATCAATAGTAGAGATTAGTGTTCGTATATTTCCTTTACCTTCAAATGTAAAAATCAGCGCTTCTTTGCCATTTTCAATTTTAAAGGATAGGTCTTTTGGAAAATCTACATTATCAGGTTCCAAAGCTTTGTGAATAGCTTCTGCCTTTTTTTCGGAGATATTATTTAGAAATACTTGCACTTTGCATTCTAGAGACATTTTCTTGAAGGTAATCTAGGAATTCATCTAATTTATCCTTGGTAATTCTGGCACCAGCAGCTGCATTGTGTCCGCCGCCTACTCCTGAAACTCTTGCAGCGCATTCTCTCATGAGTAACCCCAAATTTACTTCAGATTTGCATCCTGTTGATTTTCGTGAAGAGAATTTTATAGTGCCTTCCTCACCGTTTGTTCTAAGTATTATTATCTTTCCAGTATTTTTTTGTGAGCCTCCAAGAAGTGAAGATACAGCTCCTGTCATGTTTTCTGGTACCAGGCCTTCACCATTTACAAGCACGTACGAACCATTGTCTGTTATCCTCCATCTCTCGCTTGATAATGTGTTCATGTATGTTCTCAAAAATGTCCTATATTCTACCAAAATGCTCTCTCCTTCTTGCAACATCTTGGTTCTATCTCCCATGCATATTGCAACGCCCACACCAGCCTTGCGTATTCTACCACATGAGTTTAGCATTGTAGAGAATTCTCTTGCATCGCGCAAGAAGCTTCGCCTGTCCTCTCCTACCAATGTGTATGTGTACCCAACAAGCTCATCGATAATATCGCTAGCATTCTTGCTTGGAATGAATTTTGAAATAGTTTGTAAAAGAGTTCTTTTTTCATCTTCAGTAAGCTCTGATGGCACCCTCCATCTTCCGCCATCCTTTAGTTTTATCCCAGACGAATTTAACAATGAAAGGCATGCATCACGATTCCACGTAAGACCTTCTATGAAAGGTTGTGAAGTGAAGGCAAGAGCATCGGGGAGGGGTCTTGTCTCTCTTCCTACAAGAAGTATGTCAAGATCAATTTCGACTTGATAATTCTTTTTTGCTATTGCTGCAATCTCAAGATTGATGCCAGTAAAAGATTTTTTCTCTCCCTGATCCTGTCGATCTCCTAGTGCAGCTACCACTGCAATCCATGCTAAATCAGTATTTTCTTTATGCAAAGCGTTTGAAACTAGATATGCCATACCGCCAGCTGATACGTCTAATCCGCCATCTAGGTCATACTTCCAAGCATTGATGACTCTTTCATTATCCAACTCTTCTTGTGGAATCTGATGATGGTCAACAACCATCCAATTATCATCAAGAACATTATCCAATTCTTTTGCAAATCCTCCTCCAAGATCAGTTACGATGTGAAATTGTCTTGAATCATTTTTGAGTTTGTCAATCAAATTTTTGCTAAACTCATTGACTGTTTTAACAGTACATTTTGCTCCAGATCTGATAAGCGATTTTGTTACAATGCTTCCAGATGTAATTCCATCACAATCTAGGTGAGTAATTACAGAAATGTTCTTGCCAGACCTTATGCAATCAGAAACTTTGTCATGAAAATAGGATAATGCTTGGTCAAGCTTACTCATTACTCAAGTTGAGCAATGACTGCCTTATATTTCCAAGTTTTGGGAATGCGGTCAATTTTCTTGTAATATGAGGACAACCTGTGAACTTTGGCCTCTAGCAATTCAAGCGATCTGACGTTTCTCCTATCGGACTTGTGAGCCTTTAGATGTTTTTGTAGACCTAATGCCTTTGTAACAAGATTATTGAGATCTTCTGGCATATCCGGCTTGACTCCTCTCTCTTCCAAAATCTGCACTATTGATTTTTTAACAATCTGCTTGGTAATTGGAATAGCATACTGATCTCGTAACTTTATGCCGATCTCACTTGTCTTGAGTCCCTCTTTTGCATACTTTACTATGAGCTCCTCTATCTCGTCTGGAGTCTGCTTTACCCAAGTTGGTGGACTAGGAGTAACAGGTCTTATAGAATGAGATTTTCCGTGTCTATGTGAATGGAGTCGGCCCACGAAGCGCTTGTTTTTTCAGCAAACATAAATGTTACTTGCAGATCGGAAGCTCCGAATTGCATAAGAGTTAAATATAAACAGAAGTCATTTTGAGTAGGTGCTATAGAATGAACAAACCAATAATTGTTGGAGCTGCACTACTCACTCTCTTCGTAGTATCATCATTTGCTCCATTCGCTGCGGCACAGTACGCAGGTGTGGGAGGCGGTGGTCAGATTACTCTAGAAGAGCAACTGAAGCTAGCGCGAGCAAGAATAGCTGATGTACAAGCAAATCCACACGCCGGTTCTGGCACGCCATACCTTGATGCTAACGGTGTCGTTGGCGCAACAATCATCTCTGGCGCAATATTCGGCGGAATCTTCATTGCTTTCGTCGTAAGAGCAAAGCAAGTGGAAAAAGCGAGAAAACAGCACTAGATCTTC
Source organism: uncultured Nitrososphaerota archaeon (assembly GCA_963701075.1). Classification (GTDB taxonomy): domain Archaea; phylum Thermoproteota; class Nitrososphaeria; order Nitrososphaerales; family Nitrosopumilaceae; genus Nitrosotalea. Next base: position 26,242 of record OY969559.1, on the reverse strand, counting down.
TTTTTCTTATTTTATTTATTACTTGGAAACCCATTTTGCCAAATGCCACAGAAATGTATATATCGTACATAAATTGTTTTGAATTATGATGAGCGCGATATTCATGCTCGTAGGCGTGTTGTCTAACTTTGCAGGTCAAATAGGTCCAAACTATGACCCGCTCTTTTACGATGTCATGACCTACATATTTGCAACTATGATGTTCGCAGTATTCTTACTCGGCGTCATTGCTTTCTGGCTCAGGGCACACGGATTGGGTCAAAGTGCTATCCGAGAAAGATGGGTAGCCGAACTCGATAAACACTTTGAGCGCGAAGGCATTGGTCTCATACCAGACAACGGCAAATACTGGTAGAATTCCATCCTTTTTCCTTTTTAATTAACACTAATTATCGTAAGATTACTGATTGTTCTGACTAGGTGGGGTAAAGGTTGGGGCTCCCTGGCTGTTCTTTGTGGCAAATTCAGACTCTGTAATGGGCACCATCTTGTAAGACGGTATTTATGAAATCAGGTGACTCTACTCCGTTGACGTATATCGTGGATGCTTTATCGTCCGTATCGCGATAATCAAACCCACTTATCCACAAGAATTGACCAACCGTAAATGCATATGGTTTTGTCCATGCCACATGAACTACTCCATCATCTGATAGGGTGTACATGGACCGTTGACAGTTTGGCGTAATTCCAATGCCCGCAGGTATGTTTTGTTTTACTCCGTCTACGTAAATCTCAAAAGTAGTAGATAATTGGTAGGTTACATCAAGACCGTTTATGCACTGGTAAAGAGGATCGTCTGCCTTCACTACTTTTTGTATTACATAGACATTGGTTAGCGCTATTCCAATTCCTATGGCAGCCGTAATTGCAAGGAACCTGAGAGTTTTCCTTCGTTTTTGAGGATCCCCCATTCCAGGCCAGATCATGGGATTGTTTAGGTTGATCGAGTTATATACATTGACATCTTGTATGTGCTGCTAAAATAATTTCGTGAAAATATGTAAAAGAAATTTAGAGTGAAGACTCGCCGCGCTTCTTCGTTCCTACATCTATGGCGTCATCTACTGTATAGATGAATATTTTGCCTTCTCCTGTCATGCCAGTACTTGCGTGAGATGTTATTGCATCAACGACTTTGTCCACCATGTTATCATGTACAACAACATAGATGTTTATGTTCACATTATATGCAGATTGGAATCGTCCGCTTCTACCCGATGATACCATCTCTCTGGGTCTCTTTCCTCTGCCTTTTGCTGTGAAATATGTAAAGCCACCGATGTCAAGTTGCGTCAATGCACTAAAGACTGGCTCTAACTTGTCTTCTGGAATTACAGCTTCTATTTTCTTCATAGCTAGATTCATTGCAACTATCAAATGCTTTTATTAAAATTATTGCTTGGAAGTATATTCAAGAAGAAATAATATCATAAAACAATAATTTTAGGATAAAATACCTTTTATAGAACAAAATCCCAATTTTGAAAGAATGAGCGAATCTAAAATCAAAAAGGTTCCAATCGTAGGAAAGGTTCAAGAAAAGCTCAAGCAGGGAATAGATAATTACAGAGCAGCAGGTGACGCAGCACCAAAATTTGATGTCTATGATGTGATAGACGAGGTTTTTGCAGCAATTAATCCAACAATAGCTGAAGAAGGCAAAGTAACAGTGGATGAGGTCAGCGGTTGTTTGCGAGCTTCGTATCTCGATAGAAAGTCTCCATCTGAGAAAAGTCACAAACAGATGATGTCAAAAATTATGCAAAGAAGTGCATTGAGCATTATGGAAAAACCCGTAGAGGGACAAGCTTGATGCAGGTTCTGGCGTAAAACTAGTTGGCAGAGCAGAAAGAGTTGAAGATGATGTAGCGATGGTGTTCAAGGCAGTAGATGAATTACCAGAAATGCCATATCCAGAACACTTCATACAACTGAATTCGTATCTGCACATGTTTGACAAACCAGAAGGAGTGATTGTTTACTTCGACAGAGAAGGAAATGAAATGGAATTCCAAGTTCCAAGAAGTAACCGACTCATGGGTGAAACCAAGCGTAGAGCTCGTATATTGAACACATTGCTGAAAAATAACATAGCTCCTACTATCGAACCATCAGAGAGATGCCTCGAATGTCCTCACAACGAAAAATGTTACTACACATCTGAGGACAAGGTAAAGTGGGGATTCTGGGCTCGTGGAAAATGGCGCGAACTTAAACCCAAAGACAGCATCCTATAACTACACTTTTTTATTCTATTTTTATTTTATGGAATCCCAATAATTGTATTTGATTTTTCATCTCTAATCACAACTGAATTTTCTGGAATCCATTCATAGGGTGTAACTAGATATTCTCTGCCGCCAATTGCCAGTGCAACATACTTGTATCTTGTAACTAGATGTTGCTCTGCATAACTCAATAATGCAGATACTGGAATTAATCTGACCGTACCTGACTTTTGACTCATTTCAAAGTTTTTGCTGTATTTCCATATGGGATAGGGAAGAACATCAGGATCTTTTGGTTTGAAAAAATTTGGTTTGATTGCAATTACAAGACAAAAGGCCAGGGCAAGTACACCCGCAATAAAATAAACATCCGCAACAGAATTTGGCGAAATCACAGCAGCATGTTTTATTCCGTACCCTAATCGATTAGCTACATACGGGATTGCCAATTGTGCTGTTACATCGGTCCTATGAAAGAAGACCATTCCACCATTGGTCATCATGGCTCCTACAAGCGAGAGGAATGCACATACAATATTTCTCCAAAAAACACTGAAGACAAAAAGTGAAAGAATGGGCATAACTAGAAATTCTGCTTGTTGTCTCACAGAAGGATTAGTTTGTGACGTGAAATTGAAAATATACTGTAGAACCAAAACTGAGGTCAACGATAAAATGCCAATTACAAGCCAAAAATGGGTTTTACGTTGAAACCAATCTTGAACTTTTTCAATAAAAAACCATCTATCTTCTGTATGCTGTTTATTTCCCACAGATCTAATAACGCAGAGTAGAAATTATGTACTTCTATAATCTATTTCAATAAATCCTAACTTTCAGTATTCTTGAGGAAAACACGAGTTTTGTACGGTTTTGGCAGGTCTTTGTGATAGTAGAGCGCCTTAACTCCATGTTCAAAAGTCATTATCTTAATCGAGTCTGTTGGTTGTAAAGTATTGTCAGTCTCTCTAAGATATTGGCTCAGTTCTCTCTCAGACATACTGAGAATTTCATCTATCCTTTTTCTGCTTGGTTTCAATATGTAAAAAATTCAACTCCCGTATATAATGTAGCTTTCTAATGTTTCATTACAAATAATGAAACATAATTCAGCAGGTCTAATGTTAAATACGGTAAATGGTTTCAAACGTTTTGTATGGTTGACACTAAAATAGATTGGTTTGATGATTTCCTAGGACTTGGATACCATATGTATGATGTTAAACCTACCATTTTTCTAATGTTTGATGGAAGAAAAAAGATTGGCACCACTTGGAACAAAATAATAAAATATTTTCCAGACGATGAGATAAAAATCAGATTTGTAGAAAAAGCGCCTAACTATGACTTTGTTCTTTACTGTCAATCACGTATATTATCAACCACATGGGTTTTCTTAAAAACCCTCAAGATTTCTGAACATTATACACAATTCAAAGAAGATTATGAGGGGGCTGCTAATCTGAAGATTGCACTGTATGTTCCAAAAAAGGATACGTATGAACTTGAGATATTCAACTATATGAAAAGAATCACGGATCTCAAGTTTCCCACGGAATCTGAGGTAGAACAAGATTTCATACTGTCAAGGACAATTGAGAAGCTTCATAGCAGACCCGCAAATATTGATGGCGAAGATCTGAAATAGATTTTGCCAACCCTACATGTGTGATTTTAACAAATTTATCCAATCAGTCCAATCCAAGCTATAATACATTAATGGCTGTCTCTGTGGATAGCTTATCACTGATCTTGTTATTGCAAAATCATATTTTTTTAGCTGATTTTTTTCACCCTTGAACGTTATTCTTAGAAAATTTACTTTTCTTATTGTAACACTTTCTGCATTTACTAGAGAATTTAATGGACATATCCAGCTCTTGGAATTCTTGGAGATGTCCTCATCTAGATCCGACTCGGAATAATGAGCAAGTTTTGTTACTCTGGCCTTGTCATCTCCAAAGTACTTTTCTCTTTCTTTAGACATGAGTTGCAAGAATCTTGGTACAAAGATTAGGTTCTTGTTTGTTAATGCAAGAACTCCTTCCTTACTTTTATGGAAGAAACCTGATAATCCATGAGCAATGTCCCAAATCTTAGGAAGAGAAGCTGTGATGTATTCATCATCATCTAAATTAATTCTCATTAAAAGAACGCAACCTGTTATAGTAAATCAATCTATCTTGTAATCAAGTATGAAAAATAATATGGATTTTATGGATGTCCTTCGCCTTCAAACGTCATTCCATAAGTTCCAACGTGTTTGCCTTCTTTGATTCTCTTGTATCTGTATGCTCTTTCACCAAAGTAGATAGCAGTGGTGCCTGCAAGCCACGCTGCAGTTGCAATGAATATTTCAATACCGGCTTCTGCCATGGCAGACATACATTATAGCTTGTATAATAATTTTTTTTAAGATTTTTTGGAATTTTATGATACCATAATCACGATCAAAAAGGCGATCAGTTCATATTATATCACAAAAAAAATTTTTTAGGATAAAATACCTTTTATAGACGGGAACCTTCTCTACGAAAAGATGTCGGAAACAATCTCGAGAATGCCATTACAGATATTATCTAAGCACAAATGGCCGCTCGTTTTTGCACTAGCAGCTTTGGTTGTTACAATGTCAGGACTGACTGCATTGCAAGACGCAAATGCACAATTTGGTCCTATAAACAAACTAGCCAATCCACAAAAGACAAATGAGATTCACTGTGGTCAACCGATGACCCCACCTGGTAACGGAACCTTTGGTGGTAGTGAAGCACCATGTATTGATACTGGAGACACGACCTTCATGTACGCAGCAGCTTCCTTCGTCATGATTATGACTCCTGGAGGTGTCGGTTTTCTGTACGGTGGTTTATCACGAAGAAAACAAGCACTCATGGTAATCTTACAAAACTTCATGGTATACTCAATTGTCAGCGTTCAGTGGGTCATTTGGGGCTACTCAATAATGTTTGGTCCCTCTGCAGATCCATACGGTTTCATTGGAAACTTGGATTGGGTTGGACTCAATAACGTCTTCCATAATGCACCAGCTGATGTTTATGCACCAACAATTCCACATTTGGCATATGTGATGTTCCAGCTCATGTTCGCTGCTATCACTCCTGCGCTAGCAATAGCAGGGTACGCTGATAGAGTGAAGATGAGTGCGTTCCTAATACACATCGTACTATGGACTACATTCATCTATGACTTTGTGGGACATGCAAACTGGTCACTTGGAAGTCAGGGTACAGCAGTAGGCTGGCTTGCTAACATTGGAACTGAAGACTTTGCAGGAGGAACGGTCATCCACATTACATCAGGTTTTGCTGGACTGGCTGCAGCAATGTTCCTTGGAAGAAGAATCGGTTATGGAAAGGCTCCATTTGAACCTCATTCAATTCCACTGATCATGTTAGGTGCTATACTCCTCTGGTTCGGTTGGTTCGGTTTCAACCCAGGAAGTGCAGGATTTGCAGGTTTCCTTGAAACTCAAGCATTCCAAAACACAAACCTTGCAACAGCTGTTGCAGCAATTTGGTGGATGTTTTTGGCTTGGGCTCACACAGGGAAAGCGAGTGCGATTGGTGCTTGTAACGGAGCAGTAGCCGGACTTGTGGCAATTACGCCAGCATCTGGATTCATAGGTACGTGGGCATCGATAATTGTAGGCTTTGCATGCGCAACAGTCTGCTTCTACTGTGTTCTAATAAAGAACAGAGCAAGAATAGATGATGCACTAGATACTTGGGGTGTACACGGAATGGGCGGTGTAGTAGGTGCCCTTTTGACAGGTGCATTCAGCGAAACACGAATCAATCCGTATGGTCACAATGGACTGTTCTTCGGAAACCCGATGCAGTTTGTGATAAACTGTGAAGGTGCAGGATTCGGAGCAGCATGGTCATTTGGTATTACATACATCATATGGAGAATACAAGATGCAATCTGGCCTGGTGGTGTAAGAGTAACGCCAAAAGAAGAAGAGATAGGCTTAGACTTATCACAAGTCGGAGAAAGGGCATACTCGCAGTTTGCGGAGTAGCGCTTTCAAGAACCCCTTTTATTTTTCTGTTTATTTCTATTAACTAAAATATGATAAAAAATGAGATGAGTTTGTATTGATTTTAGAAACGGTAAAAAGGATGGGGGCTTAGACTCAAACGATGGTCGATAGATGGCTAGCATTTTGCGGCTTGCAATTCATAAGTGGAATATTGGGATTTTTGTGGTCGTTTTACACGAGAACTCCAATCTTCATGTTTGTGGGAGGATTCTTTTTCTCACTTGGTGTATTTGCCATAACACGATGGGGATATGATAGATGGAAGTCAAAACAAAAACCAAGACGACGCAAATAAAAATTTCAAACTTTACTATCATTTAAAATAATTTTTTTATGAATTAGGTTTGTTTATATCAACCACATCATGAGTATTCTTGATATTATTTGTCTAAAAACCAATCAATTCGTTTGAGCAAAAAACGAAGATTGATAATTTTTGCAATTATTACCGCCATAGGAGTAACGTTTGCACTTTATAATGCATTAAATGGCTTCAGTTATACACATTCCAAAGATTGGAATTTCGATTCATATAAAAATAATACATTGCCTACGGACTATACAGCTTTTCAATTAGATTCCCCGCCAGGATTGTGGATGGTAAAGTCTGATGATTCGGCACCATCGCAACCTAATGTACTGGCATCATTACCTGCAGCGAACAGCTCGGGCTATCATATGCAAATAATGCCCGATTCTCCTGTAGTGTCTGATGCATCAATAAGCGTGAAAATCAAGATACTTCCAGGCAACACTACGGAACAGGCAGGTCTAGTAGTACGCTTTATGGATCCAAGTCACTATTTTGTTCTGGTGCTAGACCCGACAAATAATAGAATCTCGTTATGTAAATCCGACACTGAATTCCTAATTTGTAATTACGAAGCTCATGCTCAAATTAGTGTGGGAGAGTGGCATACCTTGGAAGCCACCATATCATCACAGGGTATAGGTGGATGGCTGGATGGTAAAGAGATAATCAAAGCCAACAACCAATACTATCTAACAGGGCAAGTTGGATTATGGACTAAGGATAATACTGAAGCATATTTTGATGACCTGTCAATCAACTATTGATATTTCAATTGTTTTGATACCGAACTTAAGTTGAAAGTTTAATTAAACGATTATCTAAAAACCAAATGTGCTGTTTGGTATCTTTGCTGTACACAGTCCAGAATCATGTCCGTTGAATAATACCCGAAGTAAAAAAATTTTTCTTGAAATTGAAAATAAAATGAAACTGAACATCAAGAAATTCCATGTATCAAAGGTTGTTGCCTTCTACATGTCTGTACTTGAACATGAGTGGATAATTGTCTTGGATGCAAAAAGTGCACATGATATAGAACAACTTTGCATCGCTACTGGAATCTCATCTATAAGTACGGTGAAAATTGTACCTATGAACGACTTTAAAGAAACTGTAAAGCGCTTAGCATCTAAAAACTGAGCATTGTATGATGTTTTCATTTGCCTGAATAGGCAGGAATTAGTATGGCAAAGACAAGAGATTTTCTGTGAGTTCTAATGATGCTGGTGGCACTGAAAGAGTTAGTCTCAAAAGTCAGCTGGTTCTGGCATTAATTCCAAGTTTTATTTCGCAGATAATTGCTTTTTACAGGATTAGAAAACTGCTTTATGGAATCATGCTGGAAATTGTGATCTTCTTTATTGCGTTGATAATCAATTTGGTGATATCATGGCCTGTTGGGATGATAATCGCTTTGCCCATAACAGTTGGAGTGCCGGTATATTACATCCGAAAGTGGACTCTGGAGTTTAATCGAACAAATAAAGGCTTATTCGAATAAAGTCTTTGGACTAGATGACTTAAGAAAATGAAAAGAGAGGGGGTGATTTTTTTAAATCACTTGCCAGGGTCTTGTTGCAAATGTAACCGCATAACCCATTCCGATGATTATTGATTGATATACAATGTTTGTATATGGAATTGGCTTTACGATTGGGTCGCCTGTTACGACTATTGTTTGTCCTGGACCAAGACCTGGACCGATGCTTGCGATGTTGAGCTGTGTATGCATGTGATATACTGCTGGCTCTAGAGCTCTAATTGTGAGCTTGTATGGAACCACACCGTTTGCTGGAATCGTGATTACGTTTCCTGGTGGGTCTCTTGCGACAATCTCCCATCTGTTACCTGCGTTAGGAGAGTCACCGTATACAGTGTACCAGCCTCTGAGATCTCTGTTTACGAGGCTCGTAAACTTGCCAGAGTCTGTCAGAGTATCGCCTGTTTGGACAGATTGTTTAGACCAAGTCTCATCGTCTATCCTAACAAAACGGCTTTGCAGCTGTGCTTGTACACCGTGAGCTTCTGCATGTTGGAACATTTGTGCAAATGATGGTCCAACTGCTCCTAGTGCTACTATCACACCTATTGCAGCTACAATAAACTTCTTATCGACCATATCGCTTAACTAATCCAAATGACAAACAACAATGATATATGTTTTGCCCTTTTTGCAGTCGATAAAAAGCAAACGTGAGGCAAATGATGATTGACATTGACGTTAATCATGGATTTAGTGATTATTTAGTGTCTAATTAGTTATGTTAGTGTCTGATTAAATTAAATATATTTTATAATTTTAGACTAAATATGTAATAAAATATAATAAATATTATAATTTCTAGAACTCATACTTTAAATAAACAATTAACAACTCATCATACATGGCACAAATGCCGGCACTTATTCCAAAAGAAGTTGAGATCCAGAGACTGAAGAAGATCTGGATGATCATCATCGCAATGGGATCTGTCGCTGCATCAGTAGAGGTCGACAACTTTGTTGACGGCTCTTTACATCAAACATCCATCAGAGACAGTGCCTTCACACCAGCACACTGGTGGTTATACAGCCACTTTATCGCTCTACCATTAGGTTGGGCTTCAGTAGCAATGTATGACAGAAAGGTACCAATCCTGAGAGGTCCAAACAACTCGATGAACACTGGTCTTAAGATGACTATTCTAGGTTATCTAGCAACAATGTTTACAATCGGTGTTAATGAGCTGTGGCACTTTTGGTATGTAGAGGAAATCTTTGCAGTTCCAAACCACTGGATGTTCAATATGGGTGTAGTCGTAGCATTCATGGGCGCACTTGCCTATGTAGTAAGAGTCTACGCACGTCTTGTCGAACTTGGCGCAGAAACACCAGGTGAGAACCCATACGTTGCAGAGATGTACAAGATGGCCTTAGAGGGCAAATTGTACAGCAGATCAATCCCATAAACAAGCGCACAACGCGCACTTTTTCTTATTTTTGCAAATACTGTCAAGTCATATAAGGGACTAAATTCCATAACTTGCAGCATTTTTGCGATCTAAATGAGAAATTTGTGCTTTTATTCAGGAAAAACTTAAAAGCAAATGCCTTTCTAATTAAGCCAAATGACCTTACCAAAAGGATTCGGTTCAGGTGGCGGCGCCTCAAGTTCTGATGTCTCCAAGATGATTGGTAGACGTATAGAGGACTACATAGGCATAATCACAGGCATGTTTGTTGCCTTGTGGGCAGGCACATGGGGAGGAGTTGCCGTTGCAGTTACCTACTATCCGTGGGCATATCCACCGCCAAGTGCACATTTTGCACTGACTGTGTTGACCATCATTGAGTCTATTGGATACCTATTCTGTGTCAAAGTAGCAACAGAAGGCACATCCAAGGCAAAGACATACAATGGTCTTATCGCAGGTATAATTACCGCGATTGCTATCGCAACAGTCCTAACAGATTGCTTCTTCTTCGGATAGAACTACCATTTTTCCTTTCTTTTATTAAATAGGTCCCCAGCCGAGGCTCTATTTGTAACCTGATCTCAGATATCATAAAATTTTATATACATCACATATATCATTAGTAGCTAATGGTCTGGCTAAGACGATGTACTCACTACTTATTCATAGTAGTGGTAGCAGTAAACTCGACCTTGTTGACAATCAACACTGGAGACTACGAGTTCTATACTGACTGGGCATGGACATCCTATGTGATATTCACTTTAGGACAATCATTGATGCTCGCAGTCGGTGCAGCATATTACCTTACGTTCACTGGTGTACCAGGAACGGCAACCTACTATGCACTGATAATGACAGTGTATACATGGATTGCAAAAGGTGCGTGGTTCTCGTTAGGATATCCGTACAGCTTCATCGTTGTACCAATATGGATACCATCGGCAATACTGATGGATCTGACGTATTGGGCAACCAAGAGAAACAAGCACATGCTTATCTTGGTTGGAGGTGTGCTGTGTGGAATGTCAATGTCGATGTTTAACATGGTTAATCTATTGACAATAGATGATCCATTGGAGACTGCATTCAAGTATCCAAGGACTACATTGCCTCCATACATGACTCCTATAGAACCCCAAGTGGGTAAGTTCTATGATAGTCCTGTAGCGTTAGGTGCAGGTGCTGGCGCAGTTTTGACAGTCACAATGACTGCATTAGGCTGCAAATTAACAACCTGGACTTACAGATGGATGGCAGCTTGGTCTAAATGGGACTAAAACCCCCTTTTCCTTTTACTTTATTTTATTAAGACCTAGAGGTCTCCCTCAATATCATTTGATTAAAAAAAGATCACACACTGTGTAGCTTTTTTTATCATCATAGAGGAAATTCAATTTCGAAATTAGTCTATATTGAAGCAAGAATATAGATTAATTTCATCAACACCAAAGCCCTTTGTAAAGTGGGCTGGAGGGAAACGACAGCTTTTACCTATCATCGCAAATCACATTCCAAAGTTTGAACGATACTTTGAACCATTCTTGGGTGGCGGCGCAGTTTTTTTCAGCTTGGTTTCTCAAGACCGAGATGCCAAATGGTTTGTATCTGATTTGAATTCTGATCTAGTCTTGTCTTATGTCACAATAAGAGATAGGGTAAAAGAATTAATCTCTGCCTTGGAACTGCATTCTACAAACTATTTCAAGAATCCAAGTTCATACTATTACAAGATTCGCGAGAGCAACCCAAAAGGCCAGATTGATAAGGTATCAAAACTTGTCTTTCTCAATAAGACGTGTTTTAACGGACTGTATAGGGTAAACAGTAAGGGAAAATTCAATGTGCCTCTTGGCAAGTACGTAAATCCAAATATTGTAAACAAAGAAAATCTTCTTGCAGTAAGCGAAATCCTTCAATCAAAAGATATCTCAATTAAATGTCAAGATTTTGAAAGAGCGCTCAAAAATGCTACAAATGGAGACTTTGTCTATCTTGACCCGCCATACCAGCCAGTAAGCGAGACTGCAAATTTTACAAGTTACACAGGCAGAGATTTTGGTTATGAGGACCAAGAAAGACTATATGCTAAATTCAAGACCCTTGACAGAAAGGGGGTCAAGGTGTTACTGTCAAACTCGAAATCTCCTGAAATAATAGATCTCTTCGAAGAGTTCTCTGATGGAGTAATAGAGATAAACGCAAATCGATTCATAAACTCTATATCGCAGAAAAGAACTGGCCACACTGAACTTTTGATCAAAAATTACTAATTCTTGGGCACTGTAATCAGATAAAGTAAAATCAGAGATGTTTTAGACTTGATAAGTGTGAGCAATAACGATGAAAAAGGGGATCTCTTACGACTTGCCGAATCTGCAAGTGTGGAACTCTTGGAGGAAAAAAAACCCCTACATGACATACTGTTAACGTGCAAACAGATATGCAAAACGCTTCAGATTTCTGATGAGAACTATTGGATAGAACTTGAGTGAAGTGGATATCTGGTTAGATACAAGACTAGGGACCAACTTTATGATAACCTGCCAAACTACCGAAAAACTGACTGGAAGTTCTATGATCTATACGGGAACATGATATCCCTGCCGCCTGACATTGCGGATCTTTTTGGTAAATCAGTCGTATATCACTCTGTGACAGAGCTGGAAAACAGTACCCAGATTGTTATAGGGAATCAGTTTTTTGAAAAATTCAATAAATTCATCACCGATCATGGGATGGATTACGTATCAAAAAATGTAAGAATACATGAGGCAAAAGTCTCAAAAAATGAAATAAACCAGGTGTTATCAGGATTGAAGAATAGAACTCAGGAATTTCTTGATGTTGTTATATCGATTCTTGAATTTGGTAAATAGTGTAATATCCATACTTGACTGATTTCTAAGCTCAGTGATTTACTTCAAGTAACTTATGAAAAGTTAATCTTGTGGTTTCACCTTATACTACCATTGTCAGGGGTTGGCAAGGATTCAATATTATGTCATGATCTACTGATTCCAGTTGCACTTTTAGACTCGGATCATTTAGCAACTATTGGCCAAATTTTTGATGCCAAGAAAAGGAAAATATGAGCTCGTTTGGTTCTATCGGCGGCCTTTTGCTAGGAATTTTTGGTTTGTTAGCTGTTGCTTACGGCTTAGCTCCTGCGATACCTTATGCAAGTCAGGCCTTCTCGGTAGGTGTTGTGGGCGCAGCAGCTGGCGGTATCATTGTTTGGCAAAGTAGTAGGAAACCAAGCAAAAACATCCTTGTTCAACAATCTGGAAATAAATCTTCAAAGAATGATTCTTTTGAGGAAATGATAAAATACAAGAATCTTTATGAAGGGTCTCCTGTGATGCAGCGAACTGTTAACACTGATGGAATAATAATTGAGTGCAACCAAATATACGTAAAGAATTTTGGTAATGAAAAAAGTGACATTATTGGAAAGTCTCTCTTTGAGCATACGGCTGAACAGAGCAGGGAAAATATGCAAAAAACGTTTGAAAGCTGGAAGCAAAGTGGCAGAATTGAAAATGCGGAGGTCTGGCTTAAACGAAAAGACGGCAGTACATTTCCAACCTTGCTTAGTGCCAATAACATATACGATAACAAGGGGCGATTAATTGGAAGTAATACCCTGATAAGGGATATTTCTGAAACTTACCACGCGCACAAAATTGTGGAGGATCATGAAAGGCAAAAAATCCAACTCGATGAATTGAAGAAAATGGATGCATTAAAAGAGGAGTTTTATATGATGGTCTCAAAAGAATGCCAAATACCTGTAGAACGAGTAAAAAAATACTGTGATATTCTAAAGGATTCTGCAGCTGGAAAACTAGACGTCAAACAACTTGAAACAGTAAACGAGATTCAAAACAATGCTGACAAATTAGAACAACTAATACAAGATATAATTGACGTACAAAAACTCAACAGCAACAAAATGGAATTTAAAAAGGAGCTGTTGCAAGTTGATGAATTTATGCACAATATAGATGATGTTTTCTCCCCCCTGATGGACGAAAAGAAGATTGAATTTGTCGCTCGTTCCTCTACAAAATATGCGCTTACTAGCGACAAAACGCGCCTGAAACAGGTATTTTACAATTTGGTACAAAACGCAGTTGACTTTGTACCGCAAGAGGGGGGAAAGATTGAGATTGCAGGACGTGAGGAAGGAGATTCCATCTTATTTTATGTCAAAGATAACGGAATAGGGATATCTGAGAAGAGAAAAGAATTGGTTTTTAAGAAATTTTACCAAGTTAATCTCTCTTTTAAGAGAAAATATGGCGGAAGCGGATTTGGTTTGGTCATTTGCAAGGGAATTGTAGAAAATCTTGGAGGAAAAATTTGGTTTGAAAGCAAAGAAGCAGAAGGCACAACATTTTATTTTACAATTCCAAAATAATATAAAATCTGCCAAAAAACATTAAGCTTCGAACGGGATTCGATCCCGCGACCTTTACCTTACCAAGGTAACGCTCTACCAGGCTGAGCTATCGAAGCATGACATGCTCGCCCTTGTGAATCCTTATTAATCTTACTTGGTTTTTAAAATTTTTTTCATAAAACGTTTAATTTCTCCAAACTTGTGCTAATAAAACGCAGGAGTCGCCGAGCCTGGCCAAAGAAGGCATGGCCTTTGGACGCGCGGGACTTAAGATCATAAAAATGGGTGATCCCGTCTCTTAGGGGTTCGTGGGTTCAAATCCCACCTCCTGCACCTTTTATCTTTGGTGCTTTATTCCTCTAGCATTTAGAACTTCGTATACTTCAGAAAGTGAAAATACAAATCCAACGTGGACACAGTCTTTCTCTTCACACAATAAACAATAAAGTTCTCCATTCTGAACAGCAACTTCTGCAATTCTGTTTTTGATATTATCTTTTATCACCACTCTGTTATCATCGGCTGATATTTTTTCTAGCTTGGGAGCAAATCTTGCAAAGGTTTCATCCTTTTGCATCAAGTCTTCCATCATGAATGTTATGTATCCTGCAAAGCTGTTGACGCCTTTCATTGCAAGTTCGTGTCTATTCTTCTTGTAGATATCGTGGAATCTGTTGTAGACTTCTTCTGAAACTGTTATGGATTTGAAACCTGCTTTTGGCAAACTATGTACCTATACCGTACTTTAAAGTACTGATATTTAACGTTTCTGAACACGGAATTGTTAACTTCAAGTCAACTAGGGTTACAAATGTGACAGATCTACTCATTACAAATTACAATATATTTGCAAAACTTGGTTTTGAGCTAGAAGATGTACTGAGAAACTAACATGTCATTTATCTTAAGTTGGGTTTTGTTCAAATGCTGGGACATAGTTTAACATGTTTTCCGTCGGGACATGAATTCTATCGTCTCCATTCGGTTTTTCTCTCCGTAAAAAATAGTCGAGTGGCTTGTAACGCTAGACCTGACGCCACTCTGGTTTTAATCATTGGAATTGTATCAGTTATGGGTAAGATCTGTATTTCAAACCCGCTGCTCCGCATCCTACCGAGAAAGCAACTACAGCTCCCACCATGATGAATCCTTCCATTTGCGCTGTACCTGTTGTAGTGCTGCATGCAACGAATGCGTATGGCATTGATCCACATGCTGGTGGTGTTGTTGATGTTGCGTTCTGTGCAAAGGCCAAGTCGGTACCTGCAATAGCAAGTATGCCTACTAGCATGATTCCAGACAGTTTTGCTGTACCTAGGTTAATCATATCCTAAGCAGGATATAGTAGTATTTACACTTTATAGTTAGAACTTCCAATTTCTTATCAAAACAGGGCAGGAAATCTCACACTAATTTACCAGTGTCTTAATGCTAAAAATACTTAAAAGCTTGAGATTAAGAATCAACCAGTGACACGAGGATACAATCCGGAAGAAATAAAGGAAAAATTAATCGATGTCCTAAGTAAATCTAAAACCGGTCTTACTGGTATAGAGATAGCCAAAAAACTTCGTGTTAACCGAGTAACAATGTCAAAATATCTTAAAGTTTTTGCAGCAGAAGGCCTAATCAAACAAAAAAATATTGGTATGGTGAATCTGTGGTTTGTTGAAAAAGGCGTAGATCATCTAGATTTTCCCGCAGATCTTTTTCAGGTAAAAAACAGGTATCTGGAATATGTACTGTCTGCAGCGAGTCATGAAGCACACAATCTTGTAAGAACATCGCTGCACTCTGGGGCAAATCCGTCTAAACTGGTAAATGAGGTCATCGTACCTGCCATAGATGCTGTAGCAAACTCGTATGAAGATGGAAAGATAGGAAAATCTGAAAAGAACTTTCTTGACGAGATAATATCGTCGTCAATATACCTAATTAGATTATCAGAAAAAGAGGTAAATTCAAAAAAGAACATAGTCATTATTTCAACTGACTATCAAAACTCCCTTCTTGCACAAGCTGCCTCATCAGCATTTCAGACTGAGGAATGGAAAGTATCGCTTTTGGGGGATATGTCTTCTGCAATAGATGTGTTATTTGATATAGATTTGCAGAGATTTCTTAACAAGATCTGGATCAAAAGAGAGGGAATGATGATCGTTGCTATATTTTCTTCCACAGAGGGGGCAATCAAGTTCTTCTCTCAAGCAGTTACTGCAAGCAAGGAGAAATTTGGCAAGAATCTCTATCTTGCGTTATGCAGCAAAATTGCAAAAAAGCCAAAGATTGCAGCAGATTTTATCTCAGACGACTTGGAAACACTACTGCAATGGTCACAGACCGTTTTTGAAAGTTCGCAGAATCAATGAGACAGCATTTTCATTATCTTAAACGGAATGTCTGAGAAATCAATCCCTTTCTCGGTAGACAATAACAGAACGTTGTCATTCACAGGAAAACTCATGATTATAACTTTCTCCCTGTATGACATGGCAAACTTTACTGGTCCTAATACCTTGTCAAACTCGCGCCTCATTTTTGCCCTAAGTACCAGTTCCATGTACAACATTTCATCGTCTCTTGAATCCTCAAGAGATTTGAGCCCATTTCTCATTCCTCCTGCAAACAATCTTCCTTTTTCATTTATGATGCCAGCAAACCTAATCTTGGGATCAAGTTCCATTACTTTCTTGCATATTTTTTCATAATCCATGGCTTGTCATCCTATTGCTAAAATTATGCGCTGGTAGATTGATTCCTGGCAACGAGATGGTATAGAAATCACAACTATTTATCGAGATCTCTTACGTGAATATTTATCCAAAATAGCTTAAAACAAAAGTGGGCCGAATGGGATTCGAACCCACGACCTTTCGATATCTGAATAATTTTATCAGTCGAACGCTCCAGCCAAGCTGAGCTATCGGCCCAAGAATTTTTCCGATTCAACTGCCATTTAAGTCTGCTGGCTTTTCAGTTCAGTTCCATTACTTATCGGGGTTTACCAACAAGCTTGGTGCAATCTGCTTGAACATCTTTGAACTGCTTCATTGCTTCACTTTGTACTGCGTCGGGGACGAACTGCATCCCTCTAGCCAAGATATTCTTGGCTGCATTGACATCTCGGTCAATGTGCAAACCACATCTATTGGGACTAGCTTTTCCACTTGATGGAACAACCCATGGATGGGTCAAAGTCTCGCTCTATCTTTTTTCCTGCAAGCAGTTTTTCTACATTGGAAATCATTGTCTTTTCCGTAGGGCTGTCTTCTGGTTTCATTGCATTGTCTATTCTGCCATGGAAAACTAGTCTTCTGTCATTGTCAAAGAGAAACGGATCTGGAGTGCAGACTGCGCCGTATTTTTTTGCAACTTCCTGTGTCTCATCTACTAGATACGTGAATTTTATGCCTTTTTCTTTTGCAAATTTCTTCATGCTGTCAAAACTATCATCAGGATAATTTGTAGGGTCGTTGCTGTTTATCCCTATCATTGCTAGTTTGCCCTTGAACTTTTCATAAATTTCGTTCATGGCAGTAACTTTGGCCTGGACATATGGACAGTGATTGCACATGAAAACAACCAGTGTTGGCTGTTCTTTGAATTCTGACAAGGAATGTTTCTTGTCATCTATTCCAAGTAGATTAAACTCTGGCGCCTTGTCGCCTGTTTTTAAAACGATCTCGGATTTGAGTAAGACCATGATGATTTTGATGTGCAATATCAATAAAATCTTTGCCACCTAAAGGGAACAATTAAAATCTGCACACTTTTCAATTCATGCAATGGGCTGGTAGTTCAGCGGTAGAATACCCGCCTTGCACGCGGGGGGTCAGGGGTTCAAATCCCCTCCAGTCCACCTACTATACAGTTCGAAACCCCTTAAAAACAAGAAAAATTTTGTAGATATGCAAAAATGTACAAGACTCCTTGAAGATGCAGACGTTAGGAGATGGTACGAGAACCTTTGCAGGGGAAGCAAGCTGACTGCAAGCGTAAGACTGCGAAGATTGAACCTCTTCTGTATCCAGTACAAGACAACTCCGAAGGAGCTTGTATCAATTGGAAAAGAGGATGCAAGAAAGCTTGAAGATCTCCTGCATGATCATGTATCATACCTTGAATCAAAACAGTATGCTCCAAGCTACATTGATGACATACTAAAGGCAATCAAGTCATGGCTTTTCTACAACTACATCGAGCTGAGACGAAAGATAAAGATAGCAAACTCTGACATTGCAGTCACACTACAAAATGAAAAGATACCATCAAAACAGGAGCTAAAAGATATCCTAAATGCCGCAACAAGAAGAGGCAGGGCAAGCATCAGCCTCATGGCATTTGCAGGGCTGAGGCCACAGGTGCTTGGAAAAGATGATGGCTCTGACGCATTGAGGATATCAGATATTTCAGATCTTGTCATGGAACAAAACGAGATACATTTCAAAAGAATCCCTGCAATGATTCTAGTCAGGCCATCGCTTAGCAAGGCAAGACACAAGTACATCACTTTTCTTACAGACCAGGGGTGCCAGTATCTTCTTGGGTATCTCAGGGCCCGCATTACCGACGGCGAATCTCTTGCAAGCGATTCTCCTGTCATATCAGTAAGCAGGGGATATGACCAGAAAGGAAATAGATCAAGCAATCCAATTCTTACAACCAAAGCAATCACGGCAGAGATAAGAAAAGCAATCTGGTCTGTAAAGAAGGCAAGACCGTATGTTCTACGATCGTACTTTGACACGCAGCTGCTCCTGGCAGAAAGTCACGGAAAAATCGCACATGCATACAGGCAGTTCTTTATGGGTCACAAGGGCGACATGGAGGCAAGGTATACCACAAACAAGGGAAGACTATCAGATGAAATGATTGAAGACATGAGGCGAGCTTTCCAGCAAAGCGAGCAGTTTGTATCCACAGAAGAGATTCAAGAAAAAGACAAAAAAGAATTCTTGCTTGAGATGTGGAAGGAGCAGGCCACGCTCTATGGAATAGATCCACTGAAGATAAAAATAGAAAAGCAAAGAAATGATGGCCCGGTTCCAGTCGAGAACAAGATTGAGGCAATCAAAATTGCAATCCAGGAATCAATGAAAGAAAAAGAGAACGAAAAATACGACAGTCTACTGGTCGATGAAGACAATCTTGTACTGTATGTCAAAAAAGGCTGGGACGTGGTAAAAGAGCTTTCAAGTGGCAGGATCCTAATCCGCAAGCTCGTCTAGCAAAATAATTTAAGCATGCAATTTTGCATACAGGATATTTCTAATTCACATATTACGCCATTTGGCGTAACGCCTTTTGGCGTAATGAATTCATTAAAACTGGAACTTGGATGGACTAGGAATATTTCAAGATGCAAGGTGTTCATTTGCTGTAGATTTACACAGCAACAACAAGGACTCTACAGCCTCCTCTTTGTTCTTGTAAGTGCTCTCTCCTATAACTGACAATAGAGCATTTACCAGATTCATGTATGGTTTGATGGCATTGCTAACAATTAGATCGAAAAATTCATGCCTCAGAGTCTGCAGTGCAATATGAGGGCTTGTGGAATAGATGTAGATTGTACTGCCTATGACTTCACCCTCTTTTTGTCCATTCTGTCTTGGAGACCAGACTATTTTGAACTCTTTTTTGATTCCTGTAATTGTTTTGAGCCTGTCAAGCTCATCTTGTAATGATTTGATATATTCTGTCTTCATTACAGGATAAAATCTAGTTTCCATTTAAAGACTAGATCAGATGTGTTTGAGTTAAAAAATCACAAATGGAGAAATAAAAGACACTAAAAGGCTAAACGATATTTTCAATTCTTTAGCATTATATGGATAATCTTTAGAAAACAAGATCTACACCTTGTCAAAATTATTTTTGTAGGATCAAAAGGTTTATGAAAATAAACTAAAAGTATGAATGGGAATCAATTTTGAGTCAGAATCTTTATTTGAACTTATCAGAAATTTTAGAATCTGTATCTACAAACGCCTTTTACAATCCCGATTACTTTAACTAGTTGTACCACTAGTAACTAGTGATAACACTTGCTGTTTGATGAACGACCCAAAGACAACCTCAAGTATCTCTTTGGAAGAAAAAACGAGGTTGCAGAATTAGAAGATGCCATAAGCAGACCGTCCCCACTGATAATTATCACGGGGCTTAGACGAGTAGGAAAAACTTCAGTCATGAAAACGGTAATCACCAAGAGATCTAAATTCAACATAATAATTGATCTTCGTGATTTGGGATCAAAGAAACACATAACAAGAAAAGATGTAGTAAACCTTTTTCAAAGTAGCATTCAACAATTTCTTGATTCACACGAGTCCATGAAAGCCAAGTTTGTTGACATATTTAGATCTGTGAGGGGAGTAACTGTTGGTCCCTTGGGAGTAAATTTTGACTGGCAATCAAAAAATGAATTAGACTTTAGAAGTCTATTTGACAAGCTAAACACATGGGCAAAAAATAACAACACGATTATTTTAGTAGCAGTTGACGAAGCACAGGAATTTAGAAAATCACAACACGTTGACATGAATAGCATATTTGCTTCAATTTATGATAGACTGTAAAAATATAATATTGATTCTTACTGGCTCTGAAATTGGATTGTTGCATGAATTTCTAGGATTACAAAACCCAAAATCACCTCTTTTTGGCAGAATTGCATGGGAGATAAAGATAAAACCGTTAGACAAGACCCAGAGTGAGAATTTTCTAGTACAGGGCTTTGCACAAGAAAAAATCAAGATAACACAAAAAGATTCTCATGTAATCTCAGAGGCATCAGAGGAACTAGGAGGAATAATTGGTTGGCTGATCAAGTTTGGTTTGACCTGCGTTAGAAAAAAACAAATCAGTTCTAAATACATCCTGGAAACAAAAAAAGATGGTGCCATACTTGCCAGATCTGAATTTGACAAATTCTTGGAAAACCGAACTGCCAAGTCAAGATATGAAACAATAATGACAGCACTTGCCACCAGGCGATCTGGTTGGAAATCTCTGAAAGATTATCTAGAGTTGAAATCAGGAGAGACAATATACGACAAGAACTTTAATGACCTGCTAGACAGCCTTCTAAAGTCAAGTTTTATTGAAAAAACTTCTGAAGAATATTTTATTTCTGATCCGCTTTTGCGTTTCTCCTTCCTAAGTTAATATGACTAGTGGCACCGCTAGTTACTAGTAACAGCCCATCATATACTATAGAGTATGTTTTATTGCGATTTTACAAATAATTCCAAATATTCATGATATCTTGCTGGGAAGGGATGGTTGTATACCATTTCCAGGCATGAAAGGATAGACATTTCAGTGAAGGTGAATAATGATAAACAAAAAAACGTTTACCCTTGTTTACCATGGATCTTAGTGGTTATCTATTCTGTATTCCTGTTGAGTATTATGCATCTCAAGGAATGTCTGCATTGTCTACAATGGTTTTTTTAGAAATTAGATGAGATTTTTTCTCCTTAAATGGTACACATATTTTCAAGGTGGTGAAACATTTCTGGATGCAAACCAATTGAACATAGCGACAGAAGGACTGGTCGGCATTATCACATTCTATGTCATACTGGATGTTGGAAGCCATCTAAGCAAAGATACATTGAAAGAATCTCTAAGAAGAATACTTTCGATTGCAGGAATATTTATTGCCGTTTCATTTGTGTTGTTGTTAATCTATGTACAGTTATTTGACCAATCAACAGCCCTGTCTACTTTTGTGGTAATCTGGATTGGCTCACTGGCAGCCTCATTGCTTGCATCCTGGAAATTATATCACAGGATGCTAGAGCATTCCAGTCTAATCAGAGACAGAGAGTCTGATGTCATAAAAATAGCAAATAGGCAATCAGAAGAGATGCTCAAGCCTCTAAAAAATGAGTTGTCGGTCATGCGGAAAGATATGCATACCCATACCTCATTTGTCCGCTTATTGGGGTGGGCTATGACCACTAATGATACCTCACTAGCTGAATTGAAAAAAAGTGTAGATCATACAGAACAGGCCTTGAATGAGATGACATCTGATATGACATCAAGCGATGAAAAGTACAAAATGATTGTTGGCCAATATGACAAATGGCTCAACGAGCACAAGGACAGCTCCGAAATACAAACAAAACTTGCGCAACAAGCAGAATTACTTTTGGACAGACTGGATGTCTTTTTGGATCTTCTTGATCTAGAATCTGACTTGCATGAAACTAGTGCAGCAAACAAAGATGATGCAGTATCGGGGTCAAAAGAAACACAAGCAATAGAGCCTTTGGATATACTTGATACACAACCACAAATCTACCAAAGTGGCCAAAAGTCTAATCACACACATAAACTGACACGGGAAGACGGTCTTCGTAACAGGGAGATGGGAAATCAGGAGCAGTTACGGTTCTCAGAATATCTTTCATTGCAAGGCAAGAATCACAAGTGCAGCCTGCTCAATGGAACACCTGACTTTGAATTTCACATTGATGGTACAATAAAGTGCGTAGGTGCCTTCAAGTCTCTGACCCTCTCAGTCTATGGCTCGGCAAAGCAGAGGTGGATTGGAAAGATCAAGCTGCTGGCCGAGATCAAGACTGCAAAAAAGTTTGGCGTATCCATGATTCTCTTTGTCAGAAACGTTGCAAACGGTAGAGTCTGGGCTACGGTAATATCTACTGAGAATCTCAAAGACTTTAGGGGCATCACAACTCCACTTGCGTTAGTTGATAGCGACTCTGCGGCAGAGAAGGCATGCAGGGAGACACTTGAGATGGCACTGCAGCTTGTCTGAAAAACCAAAGGCAGTTTCAGAGGTATAGTGTATCTTGCTCAGCTAATGAAATTTACCTATCAACATTCCAAATTTCTCTTATCTTTTTCAGAAATTATTTTATAGTCAAGAGATCGTTATTTACTAGATCGCTTGGTGTAATGACTCTCAACATCCAGTCAAGCTTGGTGACTTCAAAAATGCTAATAGCCTGTTGTGGTAATGTAACCTGCAATATTTTTATGACAAGAATTAATTTTATTAAAAAAAGATTCAGTGGAAGGACCGCAGCCTTGCTAGACAAAGTAACCCAAGTAATTGCCGAGTACCAAAACAAGGGCTATTCGCTGACACTAAGGCAGCTGTATTATCAACTTGTTTCAAAAAATATCGTGGAAAATCTGCCCAGGGAATACAAAAAACTCAGCCGATTACTTACAGATGCAAGGATGGCAGGAATGGTTGACTGGGAGGCAATAGAGGACAGAGGGAGAGTGTCAAGGATTCCGGCTCACTTTGAAAACTTGCAAGAGTTTGCAATGGCAGCTGCAAATTCATACAGACTCGACAGGTGGAAAAATCAAAATTACTACATCGAGGTCTGGGTAGAAAAAGATGCATTGTCTGGTGTGATAGAGCCAATAACCAGAAAATATCATGTCAATCTTCTTGTAAATCGCGGCTATTCTTCTGCAAGTGCAATATTCGAGTCTGCCCAACGTATGACAAGACAGGCATATGGCATACACAAGAACTGCGTTATTCTATACCTTGGAGACCATGACCCAAGTGGTGAAGACATGGTACGAGACATACAGGAAAGACTGAATCGCTTTTATGTCAATGTCAAAGTGGAAAAGATAGCACTCACAAGAAACCAAGTAGAAGAATACAAGCTTCCACCAAATCCTACCAAAAGGTCCGATACACGATCTCCTCGATACAGGGCAGAACATGGCGATAAATCATGGGAGCTTGATGCCCTAGGACCTGAGGTCTTGCGCGAGATACTGGAATGTAGCATAAAACAATACCTCAACCTAAAAAAATACGATAAGATAGTAAGAAAAGAAGAGGACGAGAAACAGAGACTTGTCCAACTTTGCAAGTCTCTGACTTGATTTATCTCTGCAATATCAGAAAAGAACTATTCTATCTATACAGTACATCCGTGCCGGTTCCCTCATTTTATGCCTTATAAACTTCAGACATTTGTGTATCTGAGAAACAATGAATGAGAACGAAACAATCCCAAACAAAAAGCAGCCTGTACTTGCACTTGATATGGGCAGCGGTTTTGTCAAGGCATCCTATGGTGACAGAAAGGTAAAGTTTCCATCTCTTTATGGATACAGGGAACCATCCAGATTGGATGATGATATAATGGGTAGAAATGTAGACGAAAAAAGAAACAAGATCATAGAAGCCGTTGGGGAAAAGGCAATTGAGATGCAGGTCTATCCTACTGCAGTGGTTCTGCGCGGAGTCTCAGAAGGAATGCCTCTCTTGGAGAAACCATTCAAGGCACTGGTACACGAGTCCGTAAAAAGGCTGGATATGTCAGAACAGGATCTTTCAAGTGTGACAGTCATAACAGGAATACCGTACGGAAACAGGTCTCAAAAAGAAGAGATGCGAAGGCTTGTAAAATCTGCCATCAAACCAGCAAGATGTTTGGTGGTAAGCCAAAGCATTGGTACTCTTGTATGCGAAGGCAAGAGTGAGGGAATAGTGATATCGATAGGGCAGGGCACGACAGAGATTGTCTGCTACAGAGACCTTAGGGCAGAGTTTGGCAGGTCGCTCAAGAACGCAGTTGACTTTTTACTGTTTGATGATATAACTGACAAGCTTGCCTATGTTGATATCAAAAATTGCAAGATATCAAGAACTAGAGTATGCGCCTTGGCAGACCTGATATCTGATGAGCTTGATGATATCAGCAAGATGATTCCAAGACAGTCTACGGGAAAACCAGACGTGATAATCTCAGGTGGCGGCATCCTCATTGATGGGCTTTATCAGGAGCTGCAGCACAGAGTGCGGAACACAAACCTTGTCATCTCACAGGATCCTGTCTTTAGCAATGTGCTTGGCATGAGTCGCTTACTTGAAATCGTGGCAGAAAAATAACAGTGATGATATCATTATACTTCAAACTGGGATTCTAGGTACTGTTCAGCAATATCTTCTGTCATTACATCTCTTTTTTCATTCAAGGCATCAAGACCTGAGCTTGGCCTGCTGTCCAAGTCATTGCAGATCTTTTCATGGTTCCATCTAACAGGTTCTTCTTTTGATATGATGATCTTGTTATCCTCAAGCCTAAAGAAAAGCTTCATGCCCTTGACTATGCCAAGATGTCTTGCATACTCTGAAGGTATTGTAATTGACAATGTGTTTTTTTCTTTTGGCCCGTACTTTTGCGCTTTCCTGGAATAATGTTTGCATCCTGTTTTCTTTTCATTCTCTTCTGTCATGGTATGATGATGTGATGTAGAATTTAAGGCAGAATTTTCCGGCCTTTTCTGATATCTTTTCATCTTTTATGCAAAATTGAAAAGAAATAAAGATCTTTTTGGAATCATGAAAAGTTATATTACTTTTTGATATGCAGTTACATTACTCTATTTTATTCACCTCTTATCTCAAAAGTACTATTATTCCATAATTTGTTAAAACAGACATTATGTTCTCAGTCAGACTGAAATCTAAGGTAGTTCAATTCCCATAAAATCTTGAAGCTTGAGTGACTTGATAAAATGATTGCACAAGACTGCACAATTATATTCAAACTGCACAAGACTGCACCCTTTTATTATACTTGTAATTTGCTTTCTATTTTCATCATATTTTTTCTTTTCTTTTTTTGTCTGATCTTCTGCATTGCCTTTGTTTTTTATCATCAGAGAATCCTATAGTTTTTAGATTGTCATTTTCTGTTGGTTTTTAATATTTGAATTCATTATCATTTCGTCTTTATTAGAACTTTTTAATTCGTTGATACACTCTTAATCTTCATTTGCTTTCTTTTTCTAGTTTTCAATTCTGGAACAATAAACTAGTTTCAATCCTTGTTATGATGGATTTGTCTTTTTGACAAGAAAACTCCTACATTGAAGATGGATCCTATTGGAGGTTTCAATCCTTGTTATGATGGATTTGTCTTTTTGACAGAAGAAAGTCCAAACAATTCAACTTGGTATGTAGTTTCAATCCTTGTTATGATGGATTTGTCTTTTTGACGATGAAAAGTCTGTTTACAATGCACTCAAGGCTGGAGTTTCAATCCTTGTTATGATGGATTTGTCTTTTTGACTTCTTTGTAGATTCATAGAAGAAAGGTTTGACATAAGTTTCAATCCTTGTTATGATGGATTTGTCTTTTTGACTAAATCAACGCATTTTCATGTTCTAAAGGTCTAATGGTTTCAATCCTTGTTATGATGGATTTGTCTTTTTGACAAGAAGGTCATTGAACTAACTCCTCTCTTAATTCC